>CAVUHR010000022.1:0-194154 GCA_963741245.1 Nitrospirota bacterium
GCGGCGTCCGACAACATCCGGCGGCTCGGATCGCCGACTTGCGCGTCGTTCCAGTTCTAGAGATGGGGGCGGCGGGTCTGCAGCTACTGCAGCGTGTCCTCAAACCGAATGGCAATGCCTGAGAGGACGTGATCGATGCGGGGCTGATCCATGGCCCCTTGTGTCAGGATATACGGGTTCGAGCTGTAGGGCGTGTACCATCCGTATCCATACAGACCAAACGCCGCGCCGGCTGGGCTCAACAGGCCGGGCTCGTAGTAGGGACTTCCCGGCAGAGACTTCACGGCCATCGAGACGTCCGGGACGATCGCATCGGCGCCCAACGCGCGGGCGCGATCCAGCATCGTGTGTTGAAGCGTGTCCACACTATAGTGTGAGCTCCGTACCGTGATGCGGGCTACTTCCACGTGGGGGCGAACGGGTTGTGTCGTGAGCCACTCGACAGGGGCGGCGGTGCGTCGTGGTGAATAGGTCGTGTCGGTGAAGTACTCAGTGCGGGTACCGACGCATCCGCTGAGGAGTGCCGATACGGCGAGGGTGAGGATGATTCGTGGGAGGGTCGCCATACAGGACCTCGTACCATTCACTTTCAACCATTCTACTCTGAACCTGCCTCAAACCCTATTCCCCCTTGGAGGGGGAATTCGCGAACAATGGTCGTGCGTTCGTTAGCGGTCCGCGTCTCGCCATCACGTCTAGTCGTAGGACTTCGTGGCGGATCGGACGCCCGACGGCCGGTCCTTTCGAGTTCTCAATCTTCTCGACACGTCGACACGCGAGTGGCTGGTCTCGGTGGTGGCCCGCCAGCGGAGGCACGACAACACGGTCCGTCCGCATCGGAGTCTCGGGGGCCAGCCACCCCCGCTCCCGAAACCGGCCAGCGTGCGCGCGGGGGACTCCCAGGGTCGGTGGTCCCCAAACGCCCGGCTGGTCAGATTCGCTGTAGCATAGAAGGGGGGCACTGTTCAACCACCCGTCCCGAACGACAGGAGGGTCAGGCCACCCCATGATTGAGCCTCGGGTCACGTGCGGTGGGACGGGCGTCGATGTTGACACCAACAGTTTCCCCATGGTGGGTACTCCACCCTCCGTCCGGGAATACAGTCAGCCATTTCCACCGCTTAGACACATTGCTTTTGATGAAACTGGGGAACTATATTCCCGTGATGGCTCAGCCCAAGCACTTGCAAGCGCTGTCCGCTGCCACTCTCCGCCTGTTGCGTCCGCTGGTGAGAATTCTTCTGCGGAACAATGTCTCCCATAGAACGTTCGCCGAACTTGCCAAGTTGGTCTATGTGGAGGTCGCGAACGCTGAGTTCGGTATCGCGGGCAAAAGACAAACGACGTCCAGGATTGCCATCCTCAGCGGATTGACGCGCAAGGAAGTACAACGATTGTTAGCGCACCCACCCGATACCGAATCGGTCACGGAGGAAGAGTATCACCGGGCTTCGCGGGTCATCACGGGCTGGGTGCGGGACCCTGATTTCGGAGACGGAAAGGGACATCCTCATCCCCTGCGCATGGAAGGGAAGCGCGCATCATTCCGTGTGTTGGTGAAACGCTACAGTGGAGATATTCCTGTTCGCGCGCTGTTGGATGAATTGCTGCGGGTCGGAGCCGTCAAACAATTGAAAGATGGACGGATTTGCCTGCTCTCTCGCGGGTATATCCCTCAGAAAGGTCCGGTTGAGAAATTGCAGGTCCTTGGGAGTGACACTGCGGATTTGATTGCTACAATTGATCATAACATGTACCAAAAACCCACCAAACCTCGCTTTCAGCGCAAGGTCATGTATGACAATGTGCCTGTTGAGGCGGCAAAGGAATTCAAGATCCTCGCCGCCGCCCAGGGGCAGGAACTCTTGGAAGCGATCGACCGGTGGCTCTCTCATAGAGATCGTGATGTGAATCCCGCTTCGAAGGGGACCGGTCGTGTGCGTGTGGGGCTCGGGATTTACCATTTTGAGGAACAATTGGAATCCGATCAGGAAAATCCCGCACCATGAGACGGAAGGTGCTTGCTCCCATCGCTCTGTTGCTGTTACTGGCATCGTGCAGCCCCAGCCCACAAGCCGGAGGCGGAATCGGCGGGACAGGCAATACGGCCGTGGTCGTGTCCGGCCCGATTACCAATACAAGTTCCAACAATGTCGCCGTGGCCGGATACGACTACAGCACCAGTTCGACAGTGATGACAGTGGACGGAGCTTCCGGCAACCACAGCGACCTCAAGAAAGGGATGGTGGTCCTCGTCAACGCGACGTTGACCCACCACTACGGCACGGACGACCCTCCGCAACGCACGGCCAATACACTGTTCTATGAAGATACGGTCGAGGGGATCGTCCAATCCGTAGCCCCGGACGGTTCGAGCCTCGTGGTCTTGGGTCAGACGGTGGTGATCACGACGACGACCATCGTCGAGGCCACAATTCCAGGAAAGAATATTCTGAACCTCGTGCCTGGTCGAGACCTCATAGAGGTAAGCGGCTTCGTTACCGGGGACGGCGCGATTATCGGGACGCTCATCGACTTGAAAACCGGAGCCGCCGATTATGAGGTCAAAGGCTTCATTAAAAACCACAACCCTGGTCGATCAACCTTCGAGATCGGCTCCCTGATCATCGAATACGGCAATGCAAACCTGAGTGACATGCCGAACCAATCGAACAACTCGTGGAACGGCCTATTGGTCGATGTGCGAGGAAGCCAAGTGTCAGCAGGAGGGTCAGGGCCGTACGGCGTCACAATGACCGCGACGAAGGTAAAACCTGAAGGGCTAGGCACCGAAGACAGTGAGGACGCTGAAATTCAGGGGTTTGTGACCCAGGTTGTCGCGCTGGGTGATTTCTACCTGAGCAATGTGCATGTGCGGACGAGCGCCGGCACGACCTTCGAAGATGGGACCATCAACGATATCCTTGTGGGTGCCCATCTTGAGGTGGAAGGTCCGCTGGTGGGCGGCGTCGTGAACGCGACGAAAGTGGAGTTTGAAGGCGAGACGGAACTGCAAGCGAATGTGGCCACGATCAATTCGACCGACAACACCGTGACGCTGACGGGTTTGGCAGGGCTTGTCATCCAATTCGACAGCACGACCACGCTTCATGGTACGGGGAACCCACAGCGTGTCACCGATCTCCGCAGCGGCGACCATCTTCAGATACATGGGCAACCACGTGGCGGGAATACCATCTTGGCCAAAGAAGTGGAACGGAGTGACCCCAAGTCCACCGTTCAACTGCAGGGCTTGGTCACATCGGCCTCAGACCCATTCATCGTCTTGCTCGGGGCTTCCATCGATACGTCGTTGATTCCGGAGAGTGGATTGAGGGGGCGTGATGGAGCCATCGGGCGAAGTGCCTTCTTCGGCAATCTCTCAAGCGGCAAGAAAGTTACCCTCCGCGGAATTTATCAGGGAAATACGGTTGCATGGTCGTCGGCCTCGCGTGGCGAGTAGTCACATCCAGCCTGCGATCTCCCTCCGGCTGATCCTCAATCCAACTCCACATTTGCGCTTCCCCGAGAAGAACTATTTGGCCATAGCCGTGCCGTAGTACGTGTTGACCATGACACCGATTTCTTTGAGCATAGGCGTCGGCAGCGTGCCGCCGGCGCAGACGATCACGGCATCGTTCTTCATTTCGATCTCTTTTCCCTCATGAATCACCGTGACGGTTTCTGTCCCGATCTCCTTCACGTTGGCATTCAGATACACCGTGAGCTTCTTGCTCTCCACACACTGTTTCAGTTGCTGGCGGTTCTTATCTTTGGGACGAGTACAGATTTCTTCGCCGCGACAGGAAATGGCAACCGTGGTGCCTCGTTCTGCGGCGATCGCCAAGGCCGCCTCCGCCGCACTGTCTCCGCCACCCACCACCAGCACATGCATTCCACGATACTGCTCGGCGTCGATCAGTCGATAGACCACCTTCTCCTGCTCTTCACCGGCCACACCAAGTTTGCGCGGTGTGCCACGCCGACCAATGGCGAGGAGCACGTTCTTCGTCTTGTAGTTATCCTTTGACGTCTTCACCAGAAAACCGCTTCCCGTTTTCGTGATCGCATCCATACGCTCAGAGAAATTGATCTTGATACTGGTTTGTTTGAGGACCCCGCTCCAAAACTCGAGCAGTTCTTCCTTGCTGATTTCATGCTTGTTGAACTTCCCGACGATGGGTAGCGTCATGGGCGCCGTCATGGCCACCTTCCGACGGGGGTAGTGGTAGATGGAACCACCGAGTGAATCTTCCTGCTCGACCGTCACGAATCGGAGTCCTGCCTCTTTGGCCGCCAGCGAGGCGGAGATACCGGCCGGTCCGGCGCCGACGATCACCACATCCAACTGGCCCCCCGTACTCTTGTTTTTCCGAATCGTCTCAATGGCTCGTTTCCCCTGTTCGACTCCCTTGCGAATTAATCCCATCCCGCCCAATTCACCGGCAATATAGATGCCGGAGACATTGGTTTCGAATGTCGGCTTGACTTGCGGAATATCGATGCCGCGCTTCTCCGTCCCGAACACCAGTGTGATCGCCTCAACCGGACAGGCCGCCTCGCAGGCACCGTGCCCGATGCAGTGATCGGGCTGGATGAGCACCGCCTTCCCCCGGACGATTCCGAGCGCCTGCTCCGGACAGGCTTTGATGCAGGCACTCGAGCCGATGCACTTGTTGGTATCGATGACGGGGTGCAAGGTGAGTGGCTCGGGGATTCCCGACTTGATCGTCTCAGCCAGGCGAGCGCGGAAGTGGGTTTCCTTCTTATGATGGCGGCGGTAATACAGAACCAGTGCGATGATCACCGGTAGCAGGTAGAGCAGGGTAGTGAGATATGATGGCGACATACGACCTTTTCTGCGCTATGGTCTTTCACGATCGATGACGACGGTGATCCCATCTACGCCGGGTTTCACCGGCTGACTCATCCCCTCCAGGTCTCCACTTTGTGGCATCGCCTGGCCGGACTTCGACAGACGCGCCACAATCACCACCGTATCCACGTCGGACAGTTTTCTGGACGGCATAGGGCTCGTTGAATCATCGAGTCGAAACGTCACGGGTAGATCCTGTGTCGCGGCCCGCACGATCGACACCGGCATGGGCGGGCCGTTCATCTCGCGCGCGAACACGAACAGCGTGTCCGTGAGGGCGACTTTCCCGGCGAGACTCGGCGCCAGGATCACGGTCCCGCTGATTGCGGCGGCCTGACCACCGGGCTTTGTCAAAGGTGTCGCCAAACCGACCGCCTTGGCTATCGCCGGTTGTCCGCCGGCTAACCCTTGGGCCTCGGCGATGCCCGATCGGAGCTCTTGTCGAACCTCGCCTTCCGCATCTGCCGGAAGGTTGGCGCTGGCCCGCTCCCAATACTGCGCCGCCCGCCCAAAGTCTTTGCGGTCGAACGCTACGGTCCCGGCCAACATCAGCGCTTTGACATGGTTCGGATCGATCTTGAGCGCCTGCTGAATCAATTGCTCCGGTTTGCCTGCCAACTTACGGCCATGCAGCACGCCGAGGGCATCGGCATAGTCGACGAGCAGCTGGGGATCGTCGGGGATCAACTTGACGGCCTTCTCATAGATCGGCACCGCGTCGGCATGCCGTCCCATTTCAACATACGAGCGCGCGAGAAGGGCCCATCCCACTCCGTCGTTGGGATTCTGCTCGAGTTTTTTCTTCAGCCGTTCCGACAGCGCGTCGAGTCCCTCGGACGTCTGATGGTCAAAGTCCGACCCGCCTGGTGCCATCGGTGAAGACGCACGAGACAGCGTGATTGCCTCTGGATTGCCCAAGGTCCAGTACAAGAGTCCGCTGATGGCCGGAATGGTGACTGCCAACGCCACAACGACCACTCGGCGGTTCATCGGCCGCAATCGTACCGCGGGCATGGCCTCGGCTGGCCCCGTCTCTTCAAGCAGCCGTCGTTCGAGTTCCCGTTTGGATTGCTGATACTGCTCCTCTGTCAACAAGGCATTCCGAAGGTCTTGTTCCAATTCGGCAAATTGCTGACGATAGACCGAGAGTGTCTGCTCTCTCTCTTCTTGATTCAACGGCTCTTGGCGCTTAAGCAACGGCCACAGGAGCAGACCGAGCACTTGCAGTGTTATGGCCCAAGCAAGAAGCCAAAATATGAGTGTCATGATCATCCCTCCCCTCGTTGAGACAAGAGTGGCTCGACATTCTTCATGCCGGCTAGGAGAAGTCCCACCGGAACCCAAAGAAAAAGAATTCTCTCAACGTCGAGTCCTTTTGAGTCGCGCTATCCGTCAGCGTTTTTTCCACCCCGCCTGTGCCCTCGAAGGTCCAACTGTCGAGAAAGCGATAGTTGATGCGAACCGTCGGAGTCACGCGATACAGCTCGACGTTAAAACTATCCTGCTGGTGATAAAGCAGGACGAACGTGTCGAACTGCCATTGTTGCCCGAGACGAGCCAACGAATTGAGCGTGAGCGATTGCCCTCGGTATGCCGGACTCGTTATATAGCTGGCATTCGCCACAAAGGTCGTACTCTCAAACGGAACGTTCGTCCCGATCGCTTGAGCCGTATAGGTCCAGATATCGCCACTCCCAGGCAGGGCTTGCAAGGAACACGATGCATCCGTGATGGCGTTGGGACTGATGAACACCGTGCTCGTGCCAGGTAAAATGACCAGGCAGTTCGATGCAGATGCACCGGAAATACGATTCAAGCGTACGTCCCCACCGAGTTGCCAGTCTTTACTCACCGCATGGAGCACTCCGGCGAGGAGCAGGTCACTTGTCGCCGTGACATTCAGTGCCTCCTCACGTAACAGGCTCGCGTTCTCTTTGTTGATGTTATTCAGGGAAGCCCCGGGGATTCCAAAGAGCGCGTTCGCCGTTCGCAAGTATGGAGTCCTGCGATGGTCCGCCATGAAGTTGAAGGTCGTTCCCTCTGTCACCCACGAGCCATTGAGCATCGCGATGTTCAGCGCGTTAAAGTATATGTCGTAGTCCACCAGCGCGTAGACATTAATCCCATTGGATCCATACCGTACTTCAGTGCCAACGGCTCGCCGGTCCACCACCCCGTTCACCATTTGATTGAAATAGTACGCATTGCCGCTCCAGGCCTGTCCAATCGGGCCGATGTCGACATTGGCCCCATAAAAGTAGGGATTCAAGTCGGCCTGAAAGTTTCGCGGGTCGTCGGGCACATAATTGGGAGTCAAGCTGAATTGTCTCGGCTGCCCACCGAGGAGATTCACACTCAAGAATTGAGGGACCAGAGGATAGCGGACCCATGCCCCATCGAACCGGAAATCAAGCACGCCTCCGGTATTCCCCGGTTGACGACCGATCCGAACGAAATACGAATCCTGACTTGAATGTTCGAAGTAGAGGGCCCTAAGGCGGCTCACATTTCTTCTGATGTCGTCAGGAGCCAGAAGATTGTATGACTGCGTCCCACGCACCACGACTTTATTGTCATATTCATTCTTGCGGTAACGCCCCGTGACGTCGAAGGCAGACTGGAGCAAGGACTGGTCTTGGCTGCTGAGGTTCGTCGTGGTATTGCTGACTTTGTCCGTGGTTTGTGACTGGGTATAACCACCATAATAGTACGAGGACACACTCCCATAGATCGTGGTTTCGTCAATCTTCCTAGGCACTCTCCCTGTTTTGGCTTGGGCAAGCTGATTGATGGCCTCCTGCAACTCCGCCAACCGCTGTCGTACTCTCACTGCGTCTTCTCCCTCGGGGTAGAGTTTGAGGTAGAGTTCATATTCCGCTTTCGCTTTCGCATATTCCCGGCTTCGTTGCCTAGCCACGCCAACCCACTCCTGCGCTCCTTGTGATTGCTTATTAGGCGGGAGATTGAGGAGTGCGTTGAAAATCTGCACTGCCTGCTCATTCTCTCCGGCAATCAGCGCCTGATGACCTTGTTTCATCAACTCCTCGGCATATGTCTCAATATCCATCCCGGGGCGGAACACCGGGATATCGAAAGACTGCTTGGGTCCCTTGGCTACAGCAGAAGGTGATGATGGCACTTTCACCTCAGGCGGGGGTGGCGGAGGCATCGGAGGGCGATCCAGTTTCACAGCAATGACGATCTTGTTCCGCTCATTGCCCCGTTGACTGATCCGAAACCGCACTGGTCGACTGAACTGAATAGAAAGCCCGTTCGTTCCCTGATCGGGAAACGTGACCGTGAACTTTGGCAGTAGGTCGCTGGGCGGCGGCACCGCAAGCTCACGCGAGAACCGACGTGAGCGGTCGAGATCTGGAAGGTCCAGAAAAATCCGGATCAAATCGCCTTGATCTGAAGGGGTATGGCGCTGGTAGATGATGCGTGTATTAAAGGCAATATGGATTTCCGCTGCAGTTGGCGTTTCGACGATCTCGATGCGGTCAAGCACCTGCTGAGCAGCCGTCGGTGCAGGCGCAACCAAGCCGCTGAGCGTAACGATTCCGCACAGTAGGACCGCCCACATGGCACGACGCAACTTGCTCGTATCATCTCCCGTCAACGAAGACCTCTACTAGATGGGAAGTTAGTTCAGGTCGAGGCTGAATTAATGAGCCCAACGGCAAGCGCGAACTACGACCAGCGGTTGTGATCGCTGTCGAGAAGTATCCATACAATGGCGACTCTCTCCCGAGAAACCTCTGCTCTCCAACCCGTCCTGTATTCGCCATCTATTTGCTGAAGGTCCGGGTGGTGTGACACCCAGACGCGTCACAGGACAGCGTCGTCCTCGGATGGTCATTCGGTTTACCGCGGGCGATGGTCCCGTTGTGACAAGTGAGACACGTGCCTGGCACCACCCCCGTGTGACTGAACTCCGCCCCCGTAAAGGTCGTCGTCGATCTGTGACACAGTTCGCAGGCCGCCGTCGTCGGGACGTGTGTGGCCGGCTTGCCCCGCGCCGTCGTGCCGTTATGACAGGTGGCGCACCCCGTCACGATCCCCGTGTGATTAAACGCGGTGCCCAGGAACGTCGTGGTGGACTTATGGCACGTCTCGCAGGGTTGCGTCGTCGGGACGTGTGTGGCCGGCTTGCCCCGCGCCGTCGTGCCGTTATGACAGGTGGCGCACCCCGTCACGATCCCCGTGTGATTAAACGCGGTGCCCAGGAACGTCGTGGTGGACTTATGGCACGTCTCGCAGGGTTGCGTCGTC
Organism: Nitrospirota bacterium; assembly: GCA_963741245.1. Classification (GTDB taxonomy): domain Bacteria; phylum Nitrospirota; class Nitrospiria; order Nitrospirales; family Nitrospiraceae; genus Palsa-1315. The sequence goes on from CAVUHR010000022.1 coordinate 9,149, forward strand.
GGGACGTGTGTGGCCGGCTTGCCCCGCGCCGTCGTGCCGTTATGACAGGTGGCGCACCCCGTCACGATCCCCGTGTGATTAAACGCGGTGCCCAGGAACGTCGTGGTGGACTTATGGCACGTCTCGCAGGGTTGCGTCGTCGGGACGTGTGTGGCCGGCTTGCCCCGCGCCGTCGTGCCGTTATGACAGGTGGCGCACCCCGTCACGATCCCCGTGTGATTAAACGCGGTGCCCAGGAACGTCGTGGTGGACTTATGGCATGTCTCGCAGGGTTGCGTCGTCGGGACGTGTGTGGCCGGCTTGCCCCGCGCCGTCGTGCCGTTATGACAGGTGGCGCACCCCGTCACGATCCCCGTGTGATTAAACGCGGTGCCCAGGAACGTCGTGGTGGACTTATGGCATGTCTCGCAGGGTTGCGTCGTCGGGACGTGTGTGGCCGGCTTGCCCCGCGCCGTCGTGCCGTTATGACAGGTGGCGCACCCCGTCACGATCCCCGTGTGATTAAACGCGGTGCCCAGGAACGTCGTGGTGGACTTATGGCACGTCTCGCAGGGTTGCGTCGTCGGGACGTGTGTGGCCGGCTTGCCCCGCGCCGTCGTGCCGTTATGACAGGTGGCGCACCCCGTCACGATCCCCGTGTGATTAAACGCGGTGCCCAGGAACGTCGTGGTGGACTTATGGCACGTCTCGCAGGGTGCAGAGGTCGCGACGTGGTTCGCCGGTTTGCTTACGACCCCCGCGTACCCGCCGCTATGACAGGTCGCACAACCGGCCGTGATCCCGGTGTGATTCATCGGGGTGCCCGGCCCGAAGGCCGTCGTCGATTTGTGGCACGTCTCGCAGCCGCTTGTGGTTGGGAAGTGGGTCGCCGGTTTGCCCAAGGCCGTCCCACCGTTATGGCAGGTGGCGCAGCCGGTCGTGATCCCCGTGTGACTAAACGCGGCCCCCACAAACGACGTCGTGGACTTGTGACAACTCTCGCAGGGTGCAGAGGTCACGACGTGGTTCGCCGGTTTGCTTACGACCCCCGCGTACCCGCCGTTATGGCAGCTGGCACAGCCGGTCGTAATCCCCATGTGATTCATTGGGGTTCCTGGACCGAAGGCGGTCGTCGACTTGTGGCACGTATCGCAGGCCGCGCTCGTCGGGATATGCGTCGCGGGCTTGCCTGCTGCCTTGGTGCCGTTGTGGCACGTGGCGCAGGTTCCCGGTGCCACGCCTGAGTGATTGTAGCCCGTGGACACAAGCACCCAATTCGCCGCGCCCATTTGGTGACAGGTATCGCACGAAGCAGCTGTCGACACGTGCCCAGCCGGTTTCCCACGGGCTTGAATCCCGTTATGGCAGGTCACGCAGGTGCCGGATGCGACCCCCTGATGTTTGAAAGCTGCTCCCATCCAGCCGACCGTCCGATGGCAACTGTCACAGGACATGGTCGTAGGAATATGAGTAGCCGGCTTGCCTACCGCGGTAGTTTGGTTATGGCATTTGGAGCAGGTTCCCGGAGCCACGCCGTTGTGGGTAAAAAACGCGGGTGTCCAATTTGTCGTCCGGTGGCAGCTGTTGCAGTTGACCGAGGTCGGCAGATGGTTTGCTGGCTTAAAGGTGGATACGATTCGACCGCCGGGTGAATGGCACTGCATACACTGCGTCGGCGTTCCTCGAAAAATGCCCTGCAAGTGGCACCGCTCGCACACGACCTGCGCGTGGCCGCCGCTGAGCGGGAAGCCGGTGCTGCTGTGATCGAGTTCGATATCGGAACGACTCGTACGACTCTGGGCCTCTGCCTCGCTCGGCAACACCACACCGAACCACAGGACCGCTGCGATGAGAATCGCAGCACATACTCTCCACTCACACAACCGACTACGTGATCTGTCCGGATTCATCGGCATTCCAATGCATCGAATTCGCAGCTTAACAGCTGTGGGCTTGCTCGATTATTGAAATTGGGAATATGTTCCCACATGGTAAATTTTACGATACATTAGTGTTATGGGAAAACAATCCCAACGTTATTGGTCGCCCGTAACGCAATAGATATACCGCTCCGTCTCGATTCCTTAAGGCCTTGATTTATCGAGGAAGACCTCGCGTCACGAGCCCGGCAGTCACATGGAAATTTGACGGTTCAGAACGAACGTGTAGTCAAATGCGGACATCGTGCACAAATGGGATTCCATTCCCACATGTCAGAACTGTCCGAAATTGCGCGGGGATTGTACACCGAGAGGCAGGCGCAGGAGTTGCTCTAAGCAATCAGGACCTTCGACGCATCGGCTACAACCGATCAACGAGCTAACTTTCTCTGACCATAGGATGAACTACCATGGCTATCGCTGAACCTCTCCAGCGAGTCGGGGAACAAACAATCAAGCCATCTCGCCCGGCGACCAGGCTCGTCTCAAAACCGGATGAGGATACGACAGCCGATTCTCCTTCCCTGCCAGGACGGCTGCTGGCTGTCGTCCTCGTGGGCATATCGATGTGGGTGGCCCACAAGGTTGCGACCGGAAACTACTACACTCCGCGCTCGAACTTTGGCTTTTACCTGGGAGTCGTCGGCTCCGTGATGATGCTTTTAATGCTGGCCTATCCACTGCGCAAGCATGTGGGCTTCATGCATCGCTGGGGCGCACTGAAACACTGGTTTCGTATCCACATGATCATGGGCATCGTCGGCCCCATCCTCGTCCTGTTCCATTCGACCTTTCATCTCCGATCCACTAACGCTACCGTCGCGCTCTTCAGCATGCTGGGGGTGGTCGTCAGTGGCATCGTCGGTCGCTTTATCTACACCAAGATTCACCTTGGTCTCTACGGCAGGCGCGCTACGCTGGAGATAATTCAGGCGGAATTCGCAGGCCATTCGAATGATGCCAAATCCCGTCTGCACTTTGCGCCACGTGTCGAGCAATGGCTCCAATCCTTCGAACGCGACTCGATGCAACTCGATCGTTCCTTCACCTCGCACCTCTTCAGCCCCCTGACGATCGGATTGAAACGACGCATCCTAGCCTTTCGCTGCGCGCGCGAGCTGCGCAGAATTCTGAAAACTGAACGGCATCCGGAGTTCCATGGCGGGGCATCGGAGGCCACTCAGTTGGCGTCGTCGTATTTGAGAGAGTGCCAGCGCGTTGCCCAGTTTAGTACTTACGAACGCTTCTTCTCGTTGTGGCACGTACTCCACATTCCATTGATCTATATTCTGGCTGCCTGTACGATTTTTCACATCATGGCCGCCTACATGTACTGACGCCAATCGACTATTGTGCCGGCCTCAACCTACTACCTGCTCATTGGTCTGCTCGGCGCGTTCATGCTCATGCCTGCACCGGCCTCGGCAGACAACGTTGAAACGGCGTTGATGCCAGGCCAGGTGATCGACGGTCATGCCAAATGGGAAGAAGACTGTACTAAGTGCCACAAGCGGTTTGACAAGGCGGCACAGAATACGCTCTGCCAGGATTGTCACAAGGACATTCGGAAGGACATCGAGCAGAAACAGGGATCGCACGGGCGATTCAAGGAGCAGCGCGAATGCAAGGAATGCCACACGGACCACAAGGGACGAACGGAGAATATCGCTCCGATTACGGAGCAGACCTTCGATCACGAACGGACGGACTTCCCGCTCAGGGGCGCCCATGCCAACGCGAAGAAGGTCGAGTGCAAGGCCTGTCACACACCCAAGATCAAATATCGCGACGCACCGTCCAATTGTTACGGCTGCCACAAGAAGGACGATAAGCATAAAGGGAAAGTAGGAAGCGCATGCGTCGACTGTCACACGGATCGGAATTGGAAGGAGATCCGGTTCGACCATGACAAGACCCGCTACAAGCTCCGAAATAGACATGTCGAGGTGCCGTGCAAGGACTGCCATGCAAACGATCGCTATAAAGAAACCCCGATGGGCTGTTACTCCTGTCATAAAAAAGACGACAAACATAAAGGGCAGGAGGGAACGAAATGTGAGGAATGCCACGACGACCGGTCATGGAAGAAATCGCCGTTCGACCATAACAAGTCGCGTTTCCCATTGATGGGAAAGCATGCCAAAGTGGAATGCAAGACCTGCCACCTGACACCGGCCTTTAAAGACGCCCCCATGGATTGCTATTCCTGCCACAAGAAAGACGACAAACATAAAGGGGCCTATGGAGAGAAGTGCGAACAATGTCATGCGGAGAACGATTGGAAAACCGTCGTATTCGATCATGACTTACACACGACGTACCCGCTACGGGGACGGCATATCACGACCAAGTGCGAGTCTTGCCACAAGGGGTCCTTGTATAAGGATAAGACTCCGACCGACTGTACTGCCTGTCACAAGAAAGACGACAAGCATAAGGGACAATTTACCGAGAAGTGTGCACGCTGTCATACCGAACGGGACTGGAAAGTCCTCCTGTTCGAGCACGACCACGATACGCAGTATCCACTGAGGGGGAAGCATCGGACGGCCAAATGTGAGTCCTGCCACACCGGGCAATTATACAAAGTCAAAACCCCGACTGACTGCAACGCCTGTCATAAGAAAGACGACATTCACAAAGGACGCTTCAATGAGCAGTGTCAACGCTGTCATACGGAACGGAATTGGAAAGCGTTGCTCTTCGACCACGATCGCGATACGCCCTATCCTCTTTTAGGCAAGCACCGGATTGCCCTCTGCGAACTTTGCCACACGGGGCAACTGTACAAGGATAAAACTCCCACCACCTGCCATAGCTGTCATAAAGGCGAGGACGTCCATCGACGACGGTTGGGTACAGAGTGCCAAGACTGCCACAACATCCGAGACTGGAAACTCTGGGACTTTGCTCACGATACACAAACCCGCTTCAAACTCGATGGTGGACATAAAGGGCTCGATTGTTATGCCTGCCACACCGAGCGCATGGACAAGAAGGTCAAATCCTCCTCCTCCTGCGTCAGTTGTCACAGGAAGGATGACAAGCATGACGGAAGTTTCGGCCCGCAATGTGACCGATGTCATGAAACAACGCACTGGAAGACAATTAAACCTGGCACCAGACTCTTTCCAGGTCGGTAGCCTCAAGCCGGAAGTGTGAGATCGCCAAAGGGAAGGACTGTGAAACATCGACGCGACATCTCATCAACACTTACACTCCTCGCCCTCGCGATTGTTCTCTTTATCGGCTACCAGGCGTGGCTGAAACCAACATATTTGCGTCCGGGACCCGCATCGCGACAGTCCTCGGAGCCTCCTCCGCCACAACCAACCCCCAGCTTCACGTTGCCGGACACGCAAGGATATCCGTCCTGGGACATTCCGCAAACGAGGCTCATCGATCCAGGACGAGCGCCTACTGATGCGCTCGAGCTCATTTGTGATGAAGTGGAAAAGGGAAACTATGGGGAAGCCGAACGCCGTTTGATGGCCCTCTCGCACGAAGGGCCGAAGAAGGCCGTGGCCAACCGGTACATCGCAGCGCTCTGGAATAATCTCGGTGTACAACAAGAAAAGTTCGGCGGAAGCGCACTCTCTGTCAAAGCCTTTAAGAAAGCCGTGGCGTCCGATCCCACCAATCCGCTGGCGTACATGAACCTGACGCAAGCGTACTGGGAGCTTCGCGATCCGGCGATGACGCCTCGGTTCCTCAATACGGTGATTCGGCTGAATCCCACCGATCCGTTCCCGCATCTCGCACTCGCCGAACTCCTGTTGGAGAAAGGCGACAAGCTCTCGGCGAAAATCCATCTCGATCTCGCACGTCTACAACGCCAATATGACGCCAATCTTCGATCCTATCGAGATAAGTTGGTCGCACAGGCCGGTGCGGGGGATTCCGTACAGCATGTAGCGGTGGCACCCGCCCCCTCATCCAACTCAACAGTCAGAGACACCAGACCGGCCTCGCCTCCCCTTCAAGACCGCACGCCTCCCCCCTCAAGCCCATCTGCAATTCCACTACCCTCCGCCCTCGCTATTCAGGAAGAACCGCCGCCGAGACCATTTGCTCCACGAGACACCTCGCATTTTGTCGTTCAGTTCGACGGGCCTGACGATCATGCGACTTGGGTGCGCATCCGAGCCATGCTCGAATACGCCTATGAGGAGATTCCCCCGAAGTTCGGACACGTGCCCGCCAGACCCATCAAGGTGGTTCTCCACACAGGACAGAAGTTTTCCGGTCCGGCGGGACTCCCGAATTGGGCCGATACGTTGTTCGATCACGCTTCGGGCTCGATCCACCTCCCCACTCAAGACGCGCTCGAGGATCTTGCATTATTCAGCCGGGTGGTCCGTCATCAGTTCGTCCATGCGCTCTTTCATGAACAAGCCAAGAATGGAAGCACCGCTCTTCCAACATGGCTTGTGGAAGGTCTCGCCATCCATTTGACGGAAGATCCCTGGCAGGACATGGAAGAGTCCCGACAAAAGAACCCTCCACTCATGCCGCTGTCTTCCCTTGACGGATCGTGGACTCTGCTTCCCTCAACGTCACTATCGACCGCGTACCTCACGGCAAGTGTTGCCACTCAGCACCTTATCGATCGGTATAGCATGTACACCGTTCGCCAGCTGATGAATGCACTCATGACTGGTCAGCCTCTCGAAACGGCGATGCAACAAAAATTGTCCGTGTCGTACGAGCAGTTTCAGCACCAGTGGGCGGAAAGCCCCAAGCCGCACGTACGTGCGGGCGGTTCATGACGGCTCGGTATCCGTCGGAAGTCCTGTGTGTACTGCCCCACTTAAATCGTGGACGGGTCGCTGAGTCAGCACGATGCAAGACGCCCATGACCTGCTCGGGCAGGTCAGTCCTCCATGGATGCAAAACCCAGAAAGGAAATGAGAGAATGAGAGAATAAGTTGCGGAGTCACATGATCTCATGACTGATTGATACCTCGGTCCTACACCGCAGCTCACGGGTTTGTTGTCGTACCCATGCCCGGCAGGGCCGACCGGCTATCACCTGCGAGGCGCACCGCTCGCGCCAGTAAGACTGTCACTCCCGCCGCTTGTTCCTCTCCGGCACGCCGGCGACGGCCTCTGCCTCGCGTTTCCTCTGTGAACTGTACGTTGGCTCTCCTCTTCCTGTGAGAAAGCCAATTTCCAGAACTCAACACCTAGATTGCTTCTTCGCAGAAGTCTTTCTTTAGTGTGCAATGACTGTCCGGTCATTGCACATCAGCAGCATAACTCGTTCCTGTATAATACGCGGCATGCGACAACCGGTGACCGCGGCATTCAGACTCGATGTTCGAATGGTCCTGCCGATGTCACCCCTCGTGCTGTTCTCCGCTGCTCTCTGCCTCCTCGCGCTGCCTGTATCCACGCAATCGGTTGAGCCGGAGCCCGATCGAGGCGTCTGGCGCACGGCAGCGCCCGCACCGACGAAGCGCACTGAGGTAGCCGTCGTGACGCTGCGTGACAAGATTTACGTCGTGGGCGGGTTCGAGCAGCCCGGCTTCAGCAATCTGATGAATCTTGCGATTACCGCATCCGTCGAGGAATACGATCCTTCCACGGACCGATGGACCACCAAAGCTCGCATGCCGGTCGGCCTGCATCATGTGGGCATCGGGGTGACGGGCGGGCGACTATATGTCATCGGCGGGTACACGCAGTCGGGACTCGGCGTCTGGCAGCCGGCTGCAACTGTGTACGCATACGATCCAGCTACAGACACCTGGGACCGAGCGCGCTCCCATGCCGACTTCACGCGGCGCGTTATCGGTCACGGAGCACGAAGGGAAGCTGTATGCCATCGGCGGCTACGACCGCAAGGCCAATAGCGCCGCAGTCGAGGTCTACGATCCGGCGCGCAACACCTGGGCCTCGCGAGCGTCGCTGCCAACACCCCGCGATCATCTGGCCGCCGCGACCGTGTCCGGGAAGGTGTATGCGATTGGCGGGCGCCTAAATGGTGACTACCAGCGGAATCTTTCCGTCACGGAAGTGTACGATCCCGCCATCGACCGCTGGGCCCGTGCCGCGGATCTCCCGACTGCCCGCAGTGGAATGACCGCGGCTGAGGTTGGCGGCAGAGTCTACGTGTTCGGCGGCGAAGGCGGCGACGGCACGTTCCGTGAGAACGAGGCGTATAATCCGGCGCGTGATACCTGGGAGACTATGACGCCGATGCCGACCGCCCGCCACGGCCTCGGGTCGGCGGTAGTGCATGGGCGTATTCATGTTATCAGTGGCGGGCCGACTCCCGGGGGCTCTTTTAGTAATCTGAACGAAGTGTTTATCCCACCGGAGCATCTGAGGCCCAAGGCAGGCTCGTGAACGTGGTAAATGTGGTGATGCCTGGGGGCGGCTTCGTTCAGGAGCATCTCCATAGCAGATGCCTTCAAGGCGGCCAATCCTAACGCCGCCGCTGTGACCACCACGAATAAAGCGCAAACACGATAAACGGGAGAAGCACAATCGCCAGCCCGATCACCGGTATGACAAGAATGGTGATATAGCGTTCCAACTGAGACGGGGCGTCCATACATGGACCGACTCTAGAGGGAATGAACGTCGACTAGGTCAATGGTAACGAGCCTATTCCAAGGTGTAAAGCATCGACCCGGCAACCCAGTCATTCTCTTGCACCATTCTTCGTGTTCCTCCTACAATACGCCTCCCTGCGAGGCCCCTATGCCCTTCACGCTTCGTTCTAATCGTGGTTTCCCCGTGCAATGCGCTGTGACGAACAACTCTGGCACATGCATCAAACGACCGCTTTCGACCCAAAACGGTCATTCGCGGTGTAGATTTGCGGTCCATTGAGGACACGGCGGTGATCGAGTTGTTGCTGACACGTCCTGAAAGGAAAGTCGAGAGATGATTTCAGAATTCAGAACGATCGAGGTGCGAACCCATTTACCGCGAGGTGCCGTGTTGGCGCTAACGAGGAGAACGCCGCGCCTCTTTCGCCGCGCATGCCTTGCGACGGCTTTGCTGGTGACGCTAGCCGCCGTGGCTCAGCCGGTTCACGCCGCAGGCGGAGGACAGACGAAGTTCCAGCGCATATCGACGCAGTTCATCGCGGCGTTGGGCGCTCCCGGTGCGACCTCCGGGAGCGGCGCGCAATCGTGGGGTCTGTGGCCTCTGGACCCGGGTCCTCGGGGCGTCGAGCTGAACAGCTATAAACCGTTGAAGGATGCAGGTGGCGTCGCCCCGGCGCGCTGGAAATTCGACGATACGGACTGGTGGCTGGAGGAACACGGCTTGATCATGGAGCAGCCGACCTTTCCGCTCCCTCCCGGCAAATACATGGTCACGGGCGCCCGCGACGTGACGGCTGTGCTGACCATTCATCCCGCCGACAGGAATGGCGACAGGCGCTGGGAGCTCGATAAAGGCGCGACGCTTTACGACGTGACGCACCTGGCCTGCCGCTCCGCGCGCTATAGACCGGCGGCGGGTGGTGGTTCGTGCTCGCCGGCAAACGCGCAGAAGACTGCGTTTCCAGTTGCGCCAGGGGGAGCGATGCCTCCGGTCGAGGGCTGCACGAAGCAGGACTATGCGGTTCTCATCGTGATCGGCGTGGGCGTGGAAGACTGAACGCCGGTGGCGCCCCGACGGCTTGCGCGGCGAGCCCAGCATGTAAACGACACGATGGTGTCCGACTGATGAGCACCGACCGCCCCAACACGCGAAACCATGACTATCGAAGAGGCGACCGTCTCCAATATGTGGGAGATCGCCGCGATTATGGAAGTGCTGGAGTGAAGGGGCCTCTGCATGAAGCAAGAGCGCTACGACATCATCACCGAGTTCCGTCGTAAGAACCCCCGTGCCAACATTCCTGAAACCGCCTTTCCTGAGCCTACCTGCTCACCGAAACCGAGAACACAATCATCGACGACATGCTGGAGTTGCTGAACAAGCACGGGCTGACTTCGCACCAGTCGCAAAACCTGTTAGAGCGATTAGGGCGGATCATTGAGATGGGCCAGCGGGTGGCGAAGAGAGCGACGCACTAGCGATGTCGCATCGGCAACACTTGCGTAAATGCGGGCAACCTCCGTTCTTCCCAGAGCACGGACATACGTTGGGAGGAGAAGTGAGAAATATTTATAGAAAGGTCAAGAAAAATGTTCACAAGACCCTCTCCCCAGCTTCTGTGGATAAGTCTGTTCATAAGATCGCCCTTCCATCCAAATATGGCACATTTCTCTATCTCCAAGAGGTCTATGCCTAAAAAATAGGCATTGATTGAAACGGCCCCGGTACCACAAGATATGGGGGTGTTTCGAGAAACATCAGTCAGAAACAACAATTCCTAGAAAATGATAAGCATTTCATGCATCACATCGTGAATTTCCGCTCTGGGAGCGCGGTTCGTGGTCGAGTTATGCACAGATGCCGCTCCTGGACTGTGTTTTCTGCTTCATTCCTTAGGAGTCAATCGGATGATGGGTGCTCGCCACTTTAGACGCAGACTGCTGATTCTCTCTGTATCCACTTTAGGCTTCTTCATTTCCTCCTTCTCAGCCGTACTCGCGTCGGACTTCTCCGGTCCCGTCGTCTCCGTTCTCGACGGCGATACCATCGAAGTCCTGCACAACCAACACGCTGAACGTATCCGCCAGAATATCGGGGATCCTTGCGGCGGAGAGCGGCCAGGCGGTTGTGTTCCACTCACTCACGCAGGAAATCGTCCAAGCAATGGAAGGGCTGGCGGGTGGACCTGGAGCTTGATTATCGAAGCAATATGGCAAGCAGGGTGCCGATCGCGGCCAGGCTACTCAGGACGAGAATGGCATCGAAGAGTGATCGAAATTCGCTCATTCAGTGTAGTCACCTCCTGTATACGAACCGTACCGCTGAGAGTGCGTTTCGTCAAACTAGGATGTCCTCTAGAGCTGGTGCTGGTGGGTATCTGAAGTATGTGCCAGGGGATACGGTCCTTGTAGGGCTGGAGAAGGACGCACGAGAAGCGAAGAAAGGCTTGTGGGCTGAACCGCAGCCGGTGCCGTCGTGGGAGTGGAGGAAGAGAACCCGGTAGTGGTACATATAGCTATGAACCCGGACAATCCCTTCAATCCGATGAATCGGGGGCGTATGCCGTGCCGTTTAAGCCCTTGCGGTGAGGGCAGGAGTTTGCGATGGAGTAGAGATGTGTGGACGTTTTAGCCAAACCGCCTCGCCTGAGGCGATTGCCCAACAGTTTCAACTCACTGATCCGCCTCTGTTCACACCCCGCTACAACGTCGCTCCGTCTCAACCCATCGCCGCCATACGGATCGATCCCGACCGTGCAACACGGACGCTCGTTATGCTTCGTTGGGGACTGATCCCGTCGTGGGCCAAAGACCCCAAGATAGGATTTCAGTGCATCAATGCCAAAGCGGAGACGGTCGCAGAGAAACCGTCCTTTCGATCCGCCTTCAAAAAACGCCGCTGCCTCGTCGTCGCGACGGGATTCTATGAATGGCAGGTGCAAGGGCGCACGAAGCAGCCCTTGTGGATTGGATTGCGGAGTAAACGGCCGTTCGCCTTCGCGGGATTGTGGGAACACTGGAAACCTGCTGAAGAGGAGCCACTCGAAACCTGTACGATCATCACCACGGAACCGAATGAACTGATGCGGCCAATTCATAACCGGATGCCGGTGATTCTCGCTCCCGTGTCCTACGACCAATGGCTCGACCCAACCTTCCAGCATATAGAACCTCTCAAGGCACTGCTTCGTCCCTATCCGAGTGAGGAGCTGACTGCCTACCCTGTGAGTACCTTCGTCAACAACCCGCGCCACGATGCTCCACAGTGTCTTGAGCCGATGTCGGTGTAGGGAGTACACTACCGCCATGAACGTCGATGCTGTCTACGCGCCCGATCTCTCCACTCGATACACCTTGCCGGTGTTCCTTGGCCGACTCCCCGCAGGCTTTCCCTCACCGGCTGACGATTACATCGAAGGCAAACTTGACCTGAACCGGCATCTCATCAAGCATCCCGCCGCCACGTTCTTTGTGCGAGTGTCCGGCGACTCGATGACCGGCGCGGGGATTCATTCAGGGGACTTGCTCGTCGTAGACCGCTCGCTTGAAGCCATTGACGGGAACGTGATCGTTGCCGCACTGGATGGAGACCTGACGGTAAAGCGTTTCCGCAAGCGCAACGGCGCACTGTCTCTCTTACCTGAAAATCGGAACTACCAGCCTATTGAAATCACCCAGCAACAGACCTTTGAGATTTGGGGAGTGGTGACAAGTGTGATCCACGCCCTCTGAGTTCCCATGCCGCCCATCTTCGCCCTGGTCGATTGCAACAACTTCTATGCGTCCTGCGAGCGGGTCTTCAACCCCAAGCTCAACGGTAGGCCCATCGTCGTGCTCTCCAACAATGACGGCTGCGTCGTCGCTCGCTCCAACGAAGCGAAAGCGTTAGGCATCGGAATGGGCGTCCCGGAGTTTCAGATTCGGCCCTTGCTCCGTGCTCACCGCGTCCATGTGTTCTCCAGTAACTACACGCTGTACGGGGACATGTCTCAGCGTGTCATGGAAACCTTAGAACAGTTCAGCCCTGACGTGGAAGTTTACTCCATTGACGAAGCCTTTCTAAGTTTGGTGGGTTTTGAACGTCGGAATCTCGTAGAGCATGGGCGACTGATCCGCCGTACCGTGCTGCAATGGACTGGGATTCCCGTATCAGTCGGCATTGCCGAAACGAAAACGCTGGCGAAGATTGCCAACCGGATAGCTAAGCGGACACCCGACACAGGCGGGGTCTTCGACCTGCTCGCCTGTCCAGACCGAGAAGCGTTGCTCGGCAGGGTTGCCGTTGAAGATGTGTGGGGGATTGGCCCGAACCATGCCCGCCTCCTGAAACAACACGGCATCACCACTGCCCGCCAGTTGGCCGGAGCCGACGACCAGTGGATACGGAAGCGCATGGGAGTCGTGGGCCTTCGCCTCGTGATGGAACTGCGCGGGGTGTCCTGTTTGGACCTGGAACAGTGCCCCGCCCCCAAACAGTCCCTCACCTGTTCCCGCGCATTCGGGAAGCTCATTAACACCTTCGCAGAAATGGAAGAGGCGGTCTCGGTCTATACCTCGCGTGTGGCTGAGAAGCTGAGACGCGGAGGACTGGCCGCGACGGTGTTGACCGTGTGCCTCACCACAAACGAGTTCAAAGAGGGGCCGCAGTACAGCAACGCGCTCACGCTCAACCTGCCCGTTGTGACTGACAGTACCTCTGAGCTAATCAGGTGTGCGCTTCACGGGATACGGGCGATTTATCGAGACGGGTACCTCTACAAGAAGGCGGGAGTGATCCTCACAGGCCTGGTCCCTGCCAATCAGACACAAGCCGACCTGTTTGACGACCGAGACCGTGGGAGATCCAAGCGGCTGATGTCCGCGCTCGATTCGATCAATGATCGGTGGGGAGCAGGCACCCTGCACTATGCGTCAAGCGGGATCACCAAGGCCTGGAAGACGCAGTTTCACCGCCGCTCACCAGCCTACACGACCGATTGGGATGAACTTCCGGTCGTAACGGCCTAACTCGCCATTAGCCTGCGAAATACAACCATTTCCCCCGCCTGCGGCCCTTGCGCCGTCGTGTGCAATCTTTCTAGAATGGACCTCCTTGGACCGTTTCCGTGGAGGTCCTCATGGATCTCGCTCACATTTCCAGTGCAGCGGAACTACGAACAATCGAACACCCTCATTTCGGTAGGATTCATCCCCCTGGATTGCTCAAGGCCACCATCGGTACCTTCACTGGTACGAGCCGGAAAGCGGTTGCCATAGCGGACTATAGTTCAGGCAATCGCCAGACTGTTGCGTTCCAACTAGATCCACGAAATTTCATGGTAACCATTGCCAGTTTATTTGTGCTGGTTACCCTAAAGGAGGGTGCGAGCAGGCACCCGGTTATCCACAAGACATGGAAGATGGTGGACCAGCGTAAAGGGGAAGGAGTGACGGAGTTCTTCGGCACAGTCAACACGTATATTGATTCGGATGGCTTGAAGTGGGAGCATAGATTCGAAAGACCACCTGATGAAGATGAGTTGATTGGCTTTGGAAGCAATGGAGAGGAAGTCCTTATCATCACTCTGGAGAGCTTCTACCCAACGACTGCTCCTAGTGTCAGTGGCGTGATAGTATCCCCTTCTCCTCCCTAGCGTTTGACAGATTTTTCCTCCGTAGGATAAAGTCCCCCCTGAGGCCCTTGCGCCGTCGTTCGCAACCCTCTTACAATACGCCTCCCTGCGAGGCCCCCATGCCCTTTGCAGTTCGTCCCTACCTTTGTTTCCCTGTACACTGCACCGTCATGATTCCAAGGAGCCTTCTCCGAGAGCAGAGACAAAGGAGGGGTCGAGTATGGAAATCATCTACATTGTCATCGGCATCTTCTTGGTTTGGCTTGTCCGAACCCTACACAAGATCAGGGTCCGTGACCAGGAGGAGGCGGACAAGAAGATCGCGTTCGCCAAGTGGGCGAAAGAACAGCACGACCCACACATCGTGTCCATGGTACAGAATCTCATAAGTGAAGGGCGTTTTAAGACCTGTGAGGAGGCGGCGATCTATGCCGAGCGGGCCCTCAACACACCGTCGCCGGAGCCCCGCTTAAATAGCCACGCGAACGACAAGGAAGGAACACCTTCATAACACTCGTTCGCCCCTCCTACAATACGCTCCCTGCGAGGCTCCTATGCCCTTCTCAATTCGCCCCTTCCGGCACTTCCCCGTACTGTGCTCTGTGACCTACAACGCAGGTCCATTCCTCAAGTTGCTGACCTACTTTTTGGGTTTCGGGATGCTGTTAACACTCCTGGTGAGTAGTGGCCCCGCGTGTGCGGAATGGATGTCGCTTGGTGCAAGTGACTCAGGAACGACTGTATACGCGGATCCAGTCACCATACACCGCGAAGGGGATCAGGCGAAGATGTTGGTACTGTTCGACTTCAAGACAAAACAAACCAAGGCGGATGTCTCATATTTGTCGGCACAGGCGCAAATGGAATATGACTGTGCCGAACAGCGCTTTGAGGGGCATGCGGTCCTGTATTTTTCTGGCAATATGGGAAATGGTCAATTGCTTGATCGCAGCTCAGGCAAAGGCAAGCGGCTACGAGTTTCACCAGGTAGTCTTGACCACGATCTGTGGAAACTTGCGTGCGGCAAGAAGTGATGCGCGGCCGCCATCAACCTTCGACGTAGACATGATTACGCCATGAGCAACGACTGCCCCAAACGCAAAACTATATCCATCGAGGAAGCGACCGTCTCCAACATGTGGGAGTCATTATGATCGAATGGGTTCCGTACAGCGATCACAAAATTAAAGTCTGCTCCCAAAGCCTTGTGGATGCCCGATGGTTGCCTCTAGCCCTCATATGGAAATCAGTTCAAAACCGAGAACTGCTCACAACAGTGGCGGGTGAATCATCTGAAATCTGCAAGAGTTGTAAGGAGGCCGATAGCGTTGCCCTGAGGAAGGCAAAGCGATGGATCGACCAGAATCGTTGATTCAAACCAACCTCTTTAAGATTGTTCTGAGGTGCAGCACGCCTGCTCTGAGGCTTTAGTCGGCTGCGCCATTGCTGTTCTACACTACACCTCCCTGGCATTTGCCGGAACTATTACCAGTGCTGTGATCAGCATCCTCGACGGCGACACCATCGAAGTCTTACACAACAACCGCGCTGAACGCATCCACCTCCCGCAGTCCCAACGACACCCAAAAGAACAGCGCGACCCGCTCAATCGTAAGAATGGGGAGACGCACATTCTGGCGTGCTATTTTGCGTCATATGGAAACCATAAAATCAGAGCCGCGAGCCCTACAAAGATGGCAACGAAGATACCCGGGATGATTGCAACTTCCATGAGAACCTCCTAGGTTGATAGTGGATTCGACTATGGCTTCCTCGGTTGATCTCGGTAGCGCCATATGCCGGTGGCATTGATACCACAAGAGCCTGTTTAAGGCAACTAGTGCTTTGGAGGGAGCCATAACTAGCGACAATCACTCACTGGTGAAAGACGGTTGGTGTTGGTGATGTCGAAAGTATGCGCCTGGGAGTACTCCGCATCCTCCCCATAGGGTCCGAAGCCCCGCTGTCCAGCAGAGCGACCAGTTATGGCACGACTCATCGGGCCTAACAGGCGTATCGAGAAGTCTCCAACTTCTGCCAGACCACAAGTCAATCCCCTTGCCCCAATTTGTGTATCATTTACTAGGCAGGGTGCCCTAACCGCCCACCTGCCGAACAAGACTCTTTTTTGTCTCCAGGGTACAAAATCTGGTAGGAGTTTCATGCGCATTGACGTACGGGGGGTGCCACTTGGGGGGAGGTTATTCCAAAGTTAAGAAGAGCGGCAAACAGGTTAAAATAAATTGACTGACGAGCAACCAAGAGAGCTACCTCGCTAACTGCGATACTGGTGTGGAAAGTGAAGGGAATTCCACAATTATGTATCAAAGACTTGAGCAATTCCCCCAGAGACCATCCCCCCTTCTAAATCCAGGAGCGTACTTCCGAGCTATCTCTTTTCGATCTTGCGGGGCCCATGGCCTCCGGTATCCTTTTCGCATAAGGCATGATGAGGGACGAGTTTCAAGGCCTGCACCAAGGAGAGCGAACATGACATATTCACGCTGCAGCGGGTCCATGGCAAATTATGATAAAGAGAGAAATGCGCTCATGCAAACGAAAGGACAATGGGAACCACGGCAGTATCCGCAATCGTGGGGAAATTTAGCCTTAGCCGACGAGAGCCAGGGCGTACTTCAAAAACCCACAGCTAAGACCCGTTCCCCTCGGCTGAGCGTAGTACAGGATATTACGGAGGATGAGGTTGACACGCTTGCTCTTACCACGGGAATGATTAATGGAATTCGCCTGTCTCTCACGTTGTGGAGTCTCATCGGTGTCATCATTCTATTGATTGGTAAACTTCTAACTTTCTAGATTCAAACCGTCCCCACTACTACTAGAGAGCATCCAGCCCTCTTTAAATCTCCACCTGTCCACAATCTAAGTGGGGCACAACAGAACTGCATCGGCAAGGTGAACGCTCCCGAATCAATTGTTACAGACCACTAGATTCCCCAGGACAACTGTCCAGGACTCCACCGGTAGCTCTCACTTTGTCAGCGAACGACGAGCACGGAACAGTTCGCGTGCTGCACCACCCTCGTCGACACGCTCCCGAGGAGAAACCGGTCAATGGCGGACAGCCCTTTGGCCCCCATCACAATCAGATCGGCATGCTGTTTGGAGGCCGCCTTGATGATCTTTTCAGCTGGATTGCCAAATTGACACAGAGGCTCGGCTGTAAATCCCGCCTTGATCAGCTTCCGCACGCTCGGTTCGATCAATTTATGGGTTGCCTCCTTCAGCTTCGGGGGCTTGTTCCACGGTATCATCGATCTGATCGTGATGGGGGCCAAAGGGCGGCTCGCCACTACATGGATCACGCTCACATGAATCGGCACGCGCCGGCCCTTGCCGGTCGAACGGTCCGGCTGAAACTTGGTCAGCACGAACGCCAGTGCTTGGGCCGATGCGGACGACCCATCGGTCGCCAAGGTAATCCGCCGCAACGGCGCCGCCTCCTCCTTAACGACGAGCACCGGACAGGTTGCATGATGGATGAGATTCGTCGACACGCTGCCGAGCATGAAGCGGTCGAGGGCGTCGAGGCCCTGACTGCCTACCACCAGGAGCCCGTCTCGTTTCGGTGCGCGTTTCAAGATCACCGGTGCGACCAACCCCTGCTCCTTGCGGACCGTGCCCTTGAGCTTCAGCGACGTCAACTGCTGTTTGGCCTTCCTGAGGGTTCTTGCCGAGCGCGCCTCCATGCGCTGAATCTCTAGCTTCGTCCGAAACGGCAAACGAAACGCGGCGCCATCGAGCACATGCAGCGCTGTTACCTGCGGCGGCTCCACGAACGGCAGCTTGGCCACCCAGTTCAGCCCCCATTGCCCATACTCCGATCCATCCGTCGCCACGAGTACATTCATGGTGCGCATCCTTTCGATCGAGCTCCCATCAACTTCGAACCGACAGGCTGAAACCGGCTGTGAAATGCCTCCGGCGATAGCCCCGCGAGGGCCGCGCAGCGGCCCAGTGCCACCGGATCCTTGAGGTCCTCCTCGGACAGCCGAATCATATACTGGCGCGCAATCTGGTACGACTGCGCCGTGATATCCACCATCCGCACTTTCGCCCGGCCGCTGACCGGATCCACCATCTGCTTAAAAGGGATCGGCGTAAACCCTCCATTTTGGATCGACACCATGGCCGCCGTGCCTCCATCGAGAAGAAACTGCGCCGCACAGTAGCCGAGATCGCGGGTGTATTCCATATCGAACGGTATCGGGTCCGCACAGCGTAATTCATACCCTACATTCTTGGCGACGATCGAGGTGGCAAGTCCCAAGGCTTTCATGCCCTTCGTCACTTCACGCCGGAGCACATCGCCGATATCCACGTCTGCTAATCGCAGATGGCCATGTTCATCCCGCTCGACATGGTCCAACCCACCCAGGTCTTGCGGGTCAAGAATCTCGATCAGTCCTTCCGCCATCACGACCACCCCGTCGGAGCGCCCTCCGCTAAGCCGCTTGATCATCGTCCCGATCACGAGATCCACCAGGCGCTGGAGTCTCACGGGTCGCTCCTCAAATTCCTCGGGAATGACGGTGAGCGTGGCGCCTGCGGCCTTGCCGATTCCGAGGGCCAAATGGCCGGCTTTGCGGCCCATCGTCACGACAAAGTACCAACGCGACGTGGTGTGGGCATCCACCATGAGATTCTTGACGATCTCAACGGCGACATGCCGGGCCGTTTGAAAGCCGAACGTCGGAATGCCAGAGGGTAGATCGAGGTCATTGTCGATGGTTTTCGGCACATGCACAATTTGAATGCGCCCGGCCGCCTGTTCTTCCAGTTTGAGCGCCGAGTAGGCCGTATCGTCTCCGCCGATGGTCACCAGGCGCGTGATACCCAACCTCGTCAAGGAGGACAGGACGCGAGCGAGAGACTCGGCCTTCTTCGTTGGATTTGCCCGCGAGGTGCCCAGAGACGATCCGCCTCGGAAGTGAATGCGGCTCACCTCGTCGATCACAAGAGGCCTGACCTGGCTTACACTGCCTTCCATGAGCCATTTGAATCCGTCCAGGATGCCGACCACGTCGCAACCGCCGAGGACGCTGCGGATCGTGACCGCGCTAATCACGCTGTTGATGCCGGGAGCTGGTCCGCCCCCGACTAAGATACCGACGATCGTGCGAGGAGAATTCATGATGTGAGGACTCCTGTGACACTAAACCGAATTTCTCAAATACACCGCCCAATAGACCAACGCGACGAGGACGGTCCCGCCGAGGACGTTGCCAATCGTGACCAGCGCAAGATTGCTGACCGCCTCAGTGACTGAGAGAGGGGCCGAGGTCCCCGCAGCGAGCGCCACGCCGATTGGGAGAAAGTACATGTTGGCTACGGAGTGCTCAAATCCGCAGGCGACGAACGCGCTGATGGGGAAGAGAATGGCGAGGATCTTGTCCGCGACACTCCGCGCGCCCATGCACAGCCAGACTGCCAGACAGACCAGCACGTTGCAGAGGATGCCGCGCGCAAGGGCCGAAACCGGATCGAGCGCGATCTTGCTGCGCGCGATCTGGACCATCGTCTCCCCGACCGCGCCGTTGCTCATGGTGTGCACACCAGCCAGCCATACTAAGACTGCTGTTCCAACCGCTCCGACCAGGTTGCCGAGATAGACCCATCCCCAGTTTCTCATAACTTGTTGTGTCGTCACCCGACCGGAAGCCCAAGCCATGGCGATCAGGTTATTGCCGGTAAAGAGTTCCGCTCCACCCACCAGCACCAGCACAAGACCCAAACTAAACGTGACACCTCCCGCGAGGCGGAGGAGGCCGAAGGGGACCGCAACTTCGTTCCCGGTCGTCATGGTGACGGTGTAAAACAGAGCGCCCAGCGCAATAAAGGCCCCAGCCAAGATGGCCAGGGCAAACATTGTCAGCACCGGCATCGTGGCTTTTGTGACGCCGACTTCACGCACCCGCATGGCGATCTGCGCGGGAGCGTAGGCATCAAGTAGACTGTTGGTTGCGCTCTGTTCCATAGCTCGCTAAAGGATCAATTGGCGTCGCATGTGTCGCAGTTCCGCTTCATCTTCCGGATCGAGCTCGTCCCGTTCAATCGGTTCCACGCGCACGGCGGACACCTTGTACTCCGGGCATTTTGAACTTTCATCCGCACTCGACGAGAGCAAGGCGTTCACCGTTGAAGCAGGGAAGTGAAAGCTGGTGAAGAGATGCCCCCGAAGGACGCGTTCACTCCCCACGGCAGGGAGCAGGGCGTCGCCACGGGCA
The DNA here is from genome assembly GCA_963741245.1 of Nitrospirota bacterium. Lineage (GTDB taxonomy): Bacteria > Nitrospirota > Nitrospiria > Nitrospirales > Nitrospiraceae > Palsa-1315. The sequence continues at coordinate 29,488 of CAVUHR010000022.1, forward strand.
CTCACCAAACGAACGATCTCACCGTCACGCAGATGCAGCGCCGCCATATCGGCCGGATGCATTTCCAGGACATCGGTATCGACCAACTCGAGAATGTCCGTCCGACGTGTTTGGGCCCCGCAGTTGTAATGTTGGAGAATACGGCCCGTGGTCAGCACGAACGGATACTCGGCTGTAGGCGCCTCACCCGGCGGCAAGTACTCGACGGCGACAAAGTGCGCCTTCCCCTTTGGAAATGTGTCCTGGTGCATCAGCGATGTGCCCTCATGCGTGGCAGTCGGCACCGGCCATTGTAACCCGGCATGCTGGTCGAGCCGATCGTAGGACACACCGGCATACATCGGCGTGAGCCTCGCAATCTCGTCCATGATCTCCGAGGGATGCTGATACGGCATGGGATAGCCCATCCGGCTTGAGACTTCGCAGACCACGCGCCAATCCGGGAGGATCCCGTAAGGCGGCTCCACCGCTTTCCTGATCCGCTGAATACGACGTTCAAGATTGGTAAATGTGCCGTCCTTTTCTAGAAATGATGCGCCGGGCAATATTAAATGTGCACACTTCGCGGTCTCGCTGAGAAACAGATCTTGCACCACAAGAAACTCCACGTGAGCCAACGCCTCGTGCACTTTCTTCAAATTCGGGTCGGTCTGCGCGACGTCATATCCGATGATCCAGAGCCCCTTGAGCCGACCCATAATCGCCGCGTCCCACATGTCGGGCGTTTTCATGCCGCGTTTCGTGGGCAACGGACGGCCGGTGATGGTCTGATGCAGCGCTGCCAGCTTCGGATCGTCCAAACTCTGGTAGCCGGTGAAGTAGGTCGGGAGGCAGCCCATATCCGAGGCCCCCTGCACATTGTTTTGTCCACGCAAGGGATTGATGCCGGTACCCGGCTTTCCGATGTTGCCGGTGGCCAGGGCGAGGTTACAGAGCGCGATGACCCCATGACTGCCCCAGCGATGTTCAGTCACACCGAGACCATGGACGCAGAGCGACGCGCTGCTGCTCCCATAATGACGAGCCGCCTGGTAGATAAGATGAGCCGGCACGCCGGTGATGGCTTCAGCCGCTTCCGGCGTGCAGTCCGAGACTGTCTTGAGCCAGTCAACGACTCCCTCGGTCCTTGTCGCGATGAAGTCCTGATCGAGCAGCCCTTCCTTGACCAGGACGTGGCCCATCGCATTGAGCAAGGCGACATTGCTGCCGGGTCGGAGTTGCAGATGCAGATCGGCCAACCGCGCCAGCTCCGTGCGCCTGGGATCGATGACGATCAAGGGCACCCCCCGCCGATGCGCCTGCTTGATCTTGGCCCCGACCACCGGATGGGACTCCGTCGGATTCGCTCCCACCACCATAATCAGGCGGGCCAGATCGAGATCCTGAATGGAATTGGTCGCAGCAGAGGCACCGAGCGTTTCCATCATGCCGGTGACGGTCGCGCTGTGGCAGACGCGGGCACAGTTGTCAATGTGGTTCGTCCCGATCACGCAACGCATGAATTTGCCGAAAAGATAATTTTCTTCATTCGTGCCCCGGCTGGATGAAATGGTCGCGAGGGCATCCGGACCATGCGCGTCCTTGATGCGCGTGAACTCCTGCGCGACCCGATCCAATGCTGATTCCCAGGAAATCTCTTCCCAGTCGTTGCCGCGTCGTAGCAGCGGGGCTCGCAACCGGTCTGGTGCATCGTTATAGGTCCAGCCGAACCGTCCCTTCATGCAGGCGTGCCCCAGATTCGCAGGCCCATCGTCTGCAGGCGTCATCTTCACCACCCGACCATTTCGCACCGCGGCGTCGAACGCACAGCCGACGCCGCAGTAGGCGCACGTCGTGCGCACAGTTCCGGTCGGTGCCCCCCGCTCCAGCACCGTCTTCTCCATGAGCGCGCCGGTCGGACATTCCTTCACGCAAGCCCCACACGAGACACAGTTGGATGTGGCAAATGCGGCAGCCTCGCCCATGAAGGACCCGGCTCCTGCTGCCGGCCTCGCCGAAAATCCTCGCCCGATCATGGTCAAGGCATGCGTGCCCTGAATTTCATCGCAGGCCCGCACACAGCGCGCGCAGGAGATGCAGGTTGCGTTGTCGAAGGAGAAGAATGGATTCGAGTCGTCGCGCACGACGGCGCGTTTGCTGTGCGCCCCATCAGGATACCGAACTCTATTGACGCCGTATGCGAGCGCCAGTTCGCGCAATGGCCCCGACACCTCGCCGTTCTCAGGCTGTTCAGATAAGTACAGTTCAACGATATTGTGGCGATGCCGCCTGACCCGATCACTCTCGGTTCGGACGACCATCTCGGGTCTGACTGGAGTCGTGCAGGAGGCGGGAGTCCCGGACTGCCCTTCAATTTCACAGACACACAGACGGCACGAGCCGAAGGGAGCAAGATGGTGCGAGACGCAGAGGCTGGGTATCGAAATCTTGGCCTTCCTTGCGGCCATATAGATGGTATCGCCCGGTTCGGCAGTGACAGGCCGGCCGTTGATCGTAAGGGTCATCAATTGAGCCATTTCATCATTGACGATCAACGGAAATTCTCATGTGAACAATGGTGCAATGATCCAATCGGCAATGACTCAATGCTTCATGAACTCGTTCGGGAAATGCTCAATCGCCGTCAACACCGGATACGGGGCACGCCCCCCCAACGCACAGAGGCTGGTCGCTTTCATGGTCTCTCCAAGATCTTTCAAGAGATCTAATGATTCAGCGGTCCCTCCCCCCGCTTGGATACGCTCAAGAATTTCGCGCCCGCGCACTGATCCAACCCGGCAGGGTGTGCACTTGCCGCAAGATTCGTCCGCTGTGAAGGCCATAAAATGCCGCGCCAACTCAACCATGTTCGTCTCATCATCGTAAACAACGATGCCCCCATGCCCGAGAATCGCTCCGGCCTCGGCGAACGCGTCATAGCAGATGGGGATATCGAGTTGAGATTCGGGAAACAGGCTCCCCAACGGCCCCCCGACCTGCACGGCTTTGAACCGCGAACCAGGCGCCATGCCACCCCCGAATTGATCCAGCACCCGGCGCAACGTCAAACCAAAAGGGATTTCCACCAGACCAGGCTGCTTCACCCGACCACCGAGTTGCAGCGTCATCGTACCGCTCGACCCTTCAGTGCCGAGTGAGGCATGCCAGGCGCCGCCGTTCGCCAGAATGTTGGGAATCGTCGCGAACGTTAGGACGTTACTGACGATCGTCGGATTGCCATACAGTCCTGATTCTGCCGGGTAGGGCGGCTTCGCCAGCACGACGCCACGGCGGCCCTCCAGCGATTCCAGCAAGGCTGTTTCTTCGCCGCAGACGTAGGAGCCGGCGCCGACCACTACCTCAAGATCGAACGGATAGTCGTCGCAGTCCAACAGGTCCGCCTCGCGCGCCTTTTGAATCGCGAACCTCATGGCCCGCGCCGCCGCTGGATATTCGTACCGGCAATAGATATATCCGCGCGTCGCCCCGATCGCCCGCGCACAGATCATCATCCCTTCGATCAATCGGAAGGGATCGCCCTCCATGATCATCCGATCGCAATAGGTGCCGGCGTCCCCTTCGTCGGCATTCGCCACCACATACTTCTGCTCCGACCCGGTCTGCTGCGCGACCTGCCACTTTTTCCACACAGGAAACGCCGCACCCCCGCGACCTCGTAATCGTGAGATGCGCAACTCTTCGATGATCGCCTCCGGTGATAGGCCTTGCGCCGCTGCCAATCCCTTGAGTCCGTCCCGTGTTTGATATTCATCAAGCGCAAGCGGCTCGGTGATGCCGAAGTTGGCGAAGGTGAAGCGGGTCTGTTGTTGCAGGAACGGTATCCCGGCAACCGGCGTTCCACCCACGCCGCCCACGATGCGCGACAAGTCAGACGGCTCCACGTTGAACCAGGCCTCACGCCCGTTGGGCGTATCTCGCTCCACCATCGGCTCCAGAAAGAAGGCTCCGCGCGAGGACGTGCGAATCAGTTGAATTTCAGGACGCTCGCTCCAGACATCGGCAAGTCGTCCGGCGCCGGCCGCGCGGGAAGAGGTATCGTTGGCGAGATAGCAGCGCGTCGTCTTCATCTATCTGTAGGGCTCCAGAAGTGACTGAACGTCGGACGGCGTCACTCGCCCACAGAGATCCTCATCGATCATCACTGTCGGCGACACCGCGCAGTTCCCCGCGCAGGACATCTGTTCCACAGTGAACCGCCCTCTCGGCGTGGTGTCTCCAACAGCAGCACACACGTGATCTTGGATTGCACGAAGTACCAGCCCGCCGTGGTTGGCCGTGCAGGATTCGCCCATGCACACTCGAATGAGGTGCCGACCGGGCGGGTGAGTTCGGAGGTCAGAATAATAAGACAAGACCCCGGCGACCTGGGCATCCGTCACGCCTAACACCTGCGCAATCTCAGGAATGCCACTCGTCGGCACATGGCCCAAGGCAGACTGGACAGCCAGAAGCGCCTTGAGGATGTTCGGCTTGGCCGGCGGCACAGGCCGGCAGGCTTCGAGCACTTCTGCGAGCCTCTGTCCGTGCTGAGTCGTCATCGAATTGCCTCGCAGGCTGCAAAACTATTCAAGATGCTCAAAAAGTCCGTCCAGCAAGGCCGCAGCGAGCGTAGAGGCGAGGCGTACTCTGTGTCGTACGTCGAGCCTCTGCGCGAAGCGAGAACGATGCTGGCGGGCTTTTTCAGCATCTTGCTAGTCGAGCCCCACATGGGCTCTCAGCTTGTTATAGTCGAATGATGCATGGCCCACGCGCCTGATACCAGGGTCGTGGTGCTCCATGTCGGCAATCAAGGCCGCGACCTGCTCGCGGCCGGCTGATGAGGCTGCGACGTGACGCGGCATGTGATTCCCCAGCGACGGGCAGGCCCGTTCCGCCCACTCTAAGTACAGGGTCTCTAAGAATCCGTTCAAGAGGGCCCGATCTTCCTCCGCCGAAATCACCAACGTGAGAGGCTCTTTGGCGGCCAACTCTGACTCCTTGAGTTGCCGGGGGGGTGGCGTACAGGTCTCGCCGCGGAAATGAAGTGAGAATCCGAACGTCGCCGCCAGCTTGTGCTTGATGGCATCAAGCCGCTCTCGCGAATCACACTCCACCCACAACTGTGTCGCCGTGAGGATCAGTCTTGCGACCACCGCTGATTCAAGGAGGCCGGATGCCCCTCGCTGCACGAAGTGCTGCGCGTTCTTCGACGCTGAGGCTCCTCCGTTGAAAGCAGCCCCCACTTCCCGCTCGACTCCTTCAAGGCCTGCCATTGCCTGAGCCATGTATCCATACTCGCTATGATCGTACAGGGCCAAGGCATACAGATAGGGCTGTCCCCCTTCTGCCACATAGCGAATACTCACCACCGCGTCGAGGAGAGCGGCAAACCGCATGCGGGCGAAGGTCCACAGCAACACATGTCCATAGCGCTTGGCGAATTCTGGCCAATCTCCGAGTTCGAAGGACCCCGCTGAAATCTCCACTTGTCGCCGATGGTCGAGCGTGGCGTTCAGCAGGCCCTTTCCGTCCTCATTGGATAACACAATCGCGGCGCCGGCGATCACCGCCCGCTCCCACTCCACATCGCCCGGCTCGCGAATCAGCCGCGTGAGAAGCACCTGTCCCGGTCGCAGTTCCTTGCGGAATGTTCCGTCCGGCACGCGATAGACCCGCGCATCTCCTACCGAGCGGAAGACCAAACGCTGGCCCTGTTCGTCGACCGACAGGAATTCAGCCAGATCGAGATAGGAATGTTTCAGCGGATCCAACCACTCTCGCTCTTCTTGCGGGATATGCTCCGTGATGACGTCGCGCAACTGCTCGATCAACGTCAGTTGCCCGTCCTGCGGGTAGAAGTCGGCGTAGAGTAAGAGGTTGGCTAACTCCGTTTCCTGCGACAGCGGGGACAACAACGCCCCCGCCCCGCCCTCAAGATAGGGCTGGAGGGCGAGCCGCAGCGCGATCTGCCGCTGGGCAGCCACCCTCGGCTCCAACGAAAGGGATTCCAACCGAGCGAGCAACGCATCGAGCGAGGGGACAAGAGGCACCCAGAGGCCGGCTGTCGCTTCACTCGCGAGCTTCATGACTTTCTTCCATCACGATGGCCTCGGCGTCGAGCCAGTCCTCGAGATCGTGTCCGTCTCGATACCCTCGATCTTGCCACAGTTCGAAGGCCTTCTTCAAAATCCGTTCCCGCATGCCATCCGGCAACTCGATGGCTTGTGGCGATGCCGCCAAGGGCGAACGCATCGAGGGTTTCCTTTTCACTGTGAGTTTTGTTGCACTCATCATTACTGACTCCTTGCTTAAGTGTGCGTTACGGGAGATATTTCTGTCGGAACCACCCGACGGTGGCCAGGTACAAACTTTGGGCTACGCACCGTGAGGACAGGGCAGAGCGCTTTTCGCAGGACGGCCTCCGCCACGCTGCCGGAAAGGGCGTGCGAGATCCCACGGCGCCCGTGCGTGCCCATGACAATGAGGTCGCAGGGTAGGGTCTGGGCAGAATCTAAGATTGAATCGGCCGGAAGGCCACCCCGCAGCCGAGACTCCACCGGCACATTGGAATGCTGGTGTGAGGACGCCAACTCCTCCAGTCGCTTCGTCCAGCTCTCGCGCACTTGTTCGCGTGTCCTGATATGGCTGAGGGTAAAGTCCAAGCCATACGACACCGGCTCCAATACATGCAGCAACATGAGGGAGGCTTTTGACTGCTGCGCCACCACGACCGCATACTCCAAGGCATCGAGGGAACAATCGGAAAAATCGACCGGCACGAGGATACGCTCCAGCGTGATAGGCCTCGACAGGGCGCCCTCCTCCTGTTTGGTGTCTGCTGGCTCCATTCGCACCGTCAGCACCGGGCAGGGAGCTCCGCGAATGACCCGCTCGGCAGTACTGCCTAACAAGACGTGCGCAAGGCCGGTCTTCCCCCTGGTCCCTACGACGATGAGGTCGGAATCCTCCGCCCGCGCCACGGTGATCACCTCTTCACTCGGAATCCCCGTAGCCACCCTGGTCGTGATCGCAATGCCTCGCCGCTCCGCACGGCTTTTGAGGTCCACTAACTGCGACGATGCATTCTTGAGCAGATCAGCCAAGTATTGCTGATTGACTGTGTAATCGGGATTGAGCCCCGGTGGAAATTCTGCGACGCTGAGCACCGTCAAGGTCGCCTTCCACGAGCAGGCGAGGGCACAGGCATAGTCTTCCGCCCGCCGGGCCCACCGTGAAAAATCCGTCGCAAACAAAATTCGCGTGATCAAAGTGTCATCTCCTCACATCCGCGCGACATGCGGGAAATGCTCGAAAAGCGCGACATGTGCAGATCGAATTTTCACCTTGTCTCGCCTGTCTCGCCTGTCTCGCTCGGCTACTTTTATTTACACCGCCTCCGCGCTGAGAATGAGCAGCTCACCGGTCATGTTCGGATGGATTGAGCACCGGAACTCATGTCGGCCAGGCCGTGACATGTTGAACCGAATGGTCGCATCTCGTTTGGGATCGAGAAATACTCCGCCCATGCCTCGGCCATAGACGATCACCCCGTCCTTCTCGATCTGAGTTGGAAGGCCCTCAAACATGGCCGAGCCAAAGTCGTGCCGTTCTGCATCCTCGTTCCTGACCTTAATCACTGTAGGGAATCCAAGGCGGAGCACCCCCTGTTTGGTCACGAACTTGAAATCCTTGATCGTGACCTCGACGACTTGCTCCGACTGAGCGAAAATCGGCCCCGCCCCCTCCCACCAGAACCCGCATGTGACGGCAAGCACAAGAATCCATCCCCACTGCACCTTCCGGTTGTTCATAGATCCCCCCTTTTCGACTCGTTTTCAAGTTATCGTTTCGGCCTGGGTGGCAGCGGAACCGTCAACACCGGACAGCCCGCGGTCCGCACCACCTTTTCTGCCGTCGCTCCGAAGAAAATCTTGTCCATACTCTCGGACCGTCCCCCGTAGCTTCCCAACACGATCAAATCGACCCGTTCCTGTCGCGTCAACTTAGCGATTTCCACAAAAGGAGTTCCTTCGAGGACGATTCTCCTCACCGCAATCCCTTCCGTGGACACGGATTCCAGTAACTGCCTGGATTTGAGGCGGGCCTGATGTCGCAACCGCCGTCGCTGTGCCGTCGCATCGGACGGGACTGCTAGCAAGCCGAGACGATTGAATGCCGAGATCGCGCCGGTGTCGATCACATGGAGCATGACCAGTTCCGACTCCGACGCACGGGCCAGCTGCACGGCTGTCTTGAAGGCTTCGTCGGAGCAGGGCGAGAAATCAAGCGGAACGAGAATCTTGTGAAACAGTCCGATCATGATGTGATTCCTTTGGTTCAACCCCCGACACCCGTTACTCAGCAAGGGCAATGCCACTACAGGGAAACTATCAGCCGGCAGCCGATGGCTTATAGAAACAATGGCTTTGATACGATCCTCGTGCCATCGGCCCTATGCCCTCGGCTCTTCGTCTTCAGAAAGGGGAGCCCTGCTACAGCAACATTCTCTATGCTGTAGCATAAGGCGACAGAAGACTTCTAGTTTTGAGCATTGAGTTCCGATCTGTGAAGGAAAACTCACAACTTAGCGCTCAGAACGCCCCACTCGGAAAATGGCACTGGACTTGCTGCGCGTTGCTCATCACGCACGTTCTTACGGAGGACCAATGACGAAAGGACAGTGGCTGTTGGTCGGGGCCATTGCATTGAGCCTGGTCGTGGGTCTGTACATTTTGTTCTTCTGTCCCACAGAATGCCACTGAACTGCCCGTGTAGCGGGGGATTCCCGTCAGCCAGCGTGGTGATCTATCTCAGCATTGCAACGATGGTTTTGCACTGGTGACCATGAGGATCGCATGATCGGCATGTTGGGTGACAAGGGGCACAAAATAGTCGATCAGCCCATCACCGTGAAGAGAGAAGGTCTTGCACTCGATGGATTGCTTGGCATCCCGCCCACGGTTGTCGGCGTCGTGCTCTTCGCCCACGGAAGCGGCAGCGGACGATTCAGCCCGCGCAACAATTTCGTCGCCCGCCATCTCCAGCAAGGAAGAGTGGCCACGCTCCTGATCGATCTACTGACCCTCGATGAAGCCGAAGACCGCCGCAACGTTTTCGACATCGATCTGCTGGCAGATCGGGTTTTGTTGGCCAAAGCCTGGCTCGAACAGGATGCCCGGACAAAGGGGCTGGGCATCGGCTATTTCGGCGCCAGTACCGGAGCGGGCGCGGCCCTGCAGGCGGCAGCCCGCGATCCCTCATCGATTCAGGCTGTGGTGTCACGGGGCGGCAGACCAGATCTGGCCGAACCCTATCTCCCGTCGGTCACCACGCCGACTCTGCTGATTGTCGGTGGAGACGATGGGCCAGTCATCGAGATGAATCGGGCAGCCTACCGACTTCTCGCCTGCCCTAAACGTCTTGTGATCGTGCCGGGTGCCTCGCATCTATTCGAAGAACCCGGCACACTTGAACAGGTTGCGGAGCATGCTCTCATCTGGTTTCAGCAACACTTTCATCCTGTCCCACCCGAAAGCACAGGTGCGCAAACGAAGGAGCGTCTTCGATGAAAACATTACTCGCGGTTGACGGATCGGATAACTCCTATGAGGGCGTTCATGCCTTGAAATACTTTGCCCGGGCAGAGCAGCTCACCCTGCTTCACGCGTTGAACGTCCCGAGGCCGGCATATCCAAAGATGCTGCCGGAAGTAGCGGAGGATCTCTATAAGACTGTTGAGCAGAACATGCGGGAAGACGGGGAGCGGCTGCTCGATCGGGTTCAGTCCCTCCTCCCGCTCCACGCAGGCCCCTTGACCAAACAGCTTCGAATGGGGTCTCCGGCCGAAGTGATCGTGGCGATGGCCGAGGAGCAGAAAGTCGATCTCATCGTGATGGGAGCACGGGGTCTTGGTCCCGTCAAGGAGCGGCTACTTGGCAGTGTGTCACACCGCATTCTCACCCTGGCCCCCTGCGCCACATTGATCGTGAACGGCCCGGTCAAGGCCATGAAACAGATCTTGCTGCCGCTCGAAGGTCCATTCGACGCGGAAGCCGCGATTCGTTTTCTGCAACTGAAGCCATTTCATGAGGCAGTTGAGTTGACGCTGATGACAGTCTTGCCTTGGACAGAGCCTCCATGGCCGAGCGGTGCAGCAGAGGCCGCAGCTGCCGCCGCCACCGAGATGCTGGAGAAACAAACCGAGTACATCGAGGGTGTGGCAGAACGTCTATGCGCCATCGGTTATAAGGCGCACGGTGTCGCCCTGCTCGGAACACCGTCTGCCATGATCCTGCAAGAAGCTACCACACTGCGATCGGATCTGATTCTGATGGGCACAAGGGGCCGGCAGGGAATCACCCGCTTCGTGCTCGGCAGCGTGTCTCATGCCGTGTTACACAAGACGCCCTGCCCGGTATTGGCGTTTCATTGAGGCACCGGCTAGCAGGATGCTGAAAAATGGGCAGGGTAGCTGGGACGATCCCCTTGCTCGCGCAACGCGCGGCCTCAGAAGGATGGGCAGGGAGCGGCCAGGTGCCCCCCTTGCTCGCAGAACGCGCAGGGTGAAACTGTGCTCGTTCGATGCGCGCAGTTGAGGGCAGCCTTAGCCACTCCCCTAAAATAGAGGTTTAGCGAATTGGAAGAACCTCGCCCGGGCAAATGACACGTCTCGGCGTGCCAGTGGGTGGGCGGGTAAGAATGTTGTGCGCAGTTGGGATCATCCCAGCCACCCCTTAATAAAATGATAGTTCGCTGCGGCCTGTTTGGGACAGGGCGCGTCCCATGGTGAAGAGGCTGTCTTGGCAGACTCAGGGCGGGAGGGTGAAATATCCGCCGGGGTTGGGCGGGTGAGAAGTCTGGCCTTTTTGAGCATCCTGCGGGGATGTTCCCATCTAGTCCAAACCGTGCGGCCGTCGAAATTTCGCTGGACCAAAATGGTTTTTCAACATTCGGCTCGAGGCCCTTCTGCCATTGCCTCGAGATCCAGCGCATGGGGCTTACTCCTGAACCCCCGATCGAGGGAACACAGCTGCTCTCGCAGCGGAATCAGCCGCTCGACCTGTCTGACGATGCTCTGGAGGGCGGCCCGGGTTTTCCCGTCCTCTTCCTCTGTCTGCTCAAGCAGCAACTCGGCCTGTCCGAGGATCACATTGAGCGGGGTCCCCATCTCTTGGGCCAATCCGGACATCCTCGCGTGCCACGCAGTGAGTTGAGTCACGAATCTCAAGTGATCGGCCTGTTGATGCTTCTCCTCGGACGCCTGCTTGTTTAGTGCAAGCTCCAGACTCCTCCTCGCCTCGCTCACGTCCTTCCTGACCGCCTCCACCCTCTCATCGCGCTGTTTGAGGGAGGCGCTCATCGCCAGCTCAAGGTCACGAAAGATCACTTTCAGCAAGGCGCTCCACACCGCGTGGTACAAAAGGGGCCTCGTCCAAAAGGCTTCGAACACCAGCGGCTGAATGGAGGTCAGAAAATGGACGATGGTCCGGAGTTGCCAACCTGCGTCGAGGCCGAAGGGATCGCGATATTCTGCTACCTGTACGCCGTCTCTGCCAACAGATCCCTCGTTCTCCCCGTTCAGTAGGGAGAACAGGTACTCTTGCTGCGACCGCTTCAACCGGGCAACCGCAAGGTCGTCCGACAGCAACGGGGCTAGGTCGGGGTCGCTCCCGAGGTGAAGGGACAAGGATTCGAGAATGAGGTCGAGATGGCGGGTAAAAAGCGGTTCCAGCAGACGGAGCGAGGCTTCTTCCTCCCGCGTAAGCAACATCCTGTCCACTTGCCGGCCATCCCGCTCTTCCATCACGGTCTCCTGTTCTCCAGCTTCTTCACCACTCGATCCCTCACAGGTGATAGCGAATCTGCGCCTCTCCTTCATCGGAAAACACCCGCCCCTCTCTTACCCCCTGCCCTATGTAACGATCGCCCGCAAGCACATGCAGAACGGCTTGTGGCAGTTCTGTCACAGCGGTTCGTTTCAGGAGATAGCCGCGGGCTCCCGCATCGAACGCCAAGGACACGTATGTCGGTTCATTATAGACCGTCAGAATGATCACCTTACTTTTCGGCGCACAGACCTGTAGGGCACGAGTGGCGGCGAGGCCATTCAACTTGGGCATCGAGATGTCCGAGAAAATAAGGTCCGGCTCCAGCCGTTGCGCCGCTTCTACAAGCGCCTGGCCGTCCGTCACCCTCCCCACCACTTCACCCAGTTCGTCCAAGAGAGCTTGTAAGGCGTCCAGCACCTCGGGGTGGTCATCGGCAAGCAAGATCCGTGGTTTTGTCATGGTTTGCCGCGTCTCCCTCTCAGAGCAAGGCCATGGTATCGTAGGCTTCTTAGAGAGAGCGTGGAACTAGGAAAACCCCTGGAGTTGAGGGACGATCCTACTAGAGGCCGGGAGCGGCGTGATACGTAAGACGTGAAACGTAAAAGGTGAAACGTTCTATTCCGGAAACGAGCTACGTTTCACGCTCTGCGACGATTAACGTCCAAGACTAAAGGCCTGTGATGCCGTGGGTGATCGCATACTTCGTCAAGTCGGCAGTGGTATGAATGTCCAACTGCTGCATGATACGGGACTTATGGAACTCCACCGTTTTCACCGACACGTTGAGGATTGTGGCGATCGACTTCGTGCCGCGGCCCTCGGCGACAAGCTGCAAGACTTCCCGTTGGCGCGGGGTCAGCGCCATGGACATAGGCTTGCCTCGCTGGCCGCTGGATGGCTTAAGGACCAAGTCCAGTACATCTTTCGTGAGCGACGGTGTGAGATAGTGTTGGCCTTGCAGGACTGACCGGATCGCCAGGCTGAGTTCGGAAGCCGCTGAGCGCTTGAGGAGATACCCGGAGGCCCCGGCCTGGAAGGCTTCGGTCGCATAGGTCGGGCTGGCATGCATGGTGAGAAAGATGAGTTTGATTTCCGGCACCAGGGTGCGAAGTTGCCTGGCCGCTTCGAGACCGTTCAAGAGAGGCATGGAGATGTCCAGGAGAATCAGATCCGGCCGCAGCTTCTGCGCCGCCTCCACCAGCGCCCGCCCGTCTTCCACCGTGCCCACCACGTCGCAGTCACTCTCCACCAGCTTCCGTAAGCCGGCGAGGATCAGCGAGTGGTCATCGGCCATGAGGACGCGCGGCTTTTTCATGTGCCCTCAGGAGAACGAGGAATCCAGGCACAGACCTTCGTGCCATCCCTTGGCAAGGAATGGATCCGGAGAAACCCGCCCAGCCCACGCGCACGCTCTTGCATGCTCACCAAGCCGAGTCCTCTCATGCGAGCGTTCTTACTCTCAAGGTCGAACCCCTTGCCGTTATCGCGCACCGACAAGCCGATCCCTTTGGACGAGCCGCTCAGCCTGACGGTGACCTCGGTCGCCTGGGCATGCTTGAACACATTCTGCAGACTCTCTTGGATCACGCGAAACAGATTGGTGGCAATCTCCCGCGAGAGCGTCCCGGGCACCTCACGAGCGGTAAACCTCACGGGTATCCCGGTCCGCTTCGTGAACTCGGCGACGTGGTCTCGCAGGGCCATCTCCAAGCCAACGTGCTCGAGCAACGACGGGTGCAACTTGTACGCGAGATCGTGCAGGTCGTCGGAAAGCCGCCCGACCTGAACGCGGATCGCAGCGAGTTGTCGAGCCAACGGCTCGGGTGGGGCGATGGGGGTTCGTTCCATGCTCTCCAGTTCGACCGATAGAGCCGCCAATCGTTGATTGAAGTCGTCGTGCAGTTCGCGCGCGATCCGCTTGCGCTCCTCTTCTTGGGCCTCGATCAGCTTTCCTGTCAGGGATTCCAACTCCTCACGCTTTTCCCCGAGCAGCAGCACATGGTCCTCTAACGACCGCGCCATCCGGACCCGCTCTGAGATATCTGTATGCGAAATGACAACGCCCTTCGCCCCTTTCAACGGAGCCACGCGCATCAGGAACCAGCGCTCTTCTCCCGGCAATGCCGCATGGTACTCGGCACTAAAACTAGGCTGGTCCCCCGTCAGCACGGCTTCAATGCCCTTGAGAATGGCCTGGCCTGTCGACGTGCCGCCGGCGATGGTGTGGCGGCAGAGGTCAAGATAATTGTCCCCGACCTCCCCGATAGTGAATACACCATCCGCGTGCTGTCGGGCGAACGCGGTCCAGGCGTCGTTCGTCTTTAAGATGACCCCTTCCTTATCCAACACGCAAACATGCGCGGAGAGGGAGTCGAGGACCGCGCGGGTGAAAGCGTCGCTGGCCTGCAGTGCCTCCTCCGCAATTTTCCGCTCGGTGATGTCCGTTGTAATGCCACAAATCGCGTACGGCGTGCCGTCGAGTCGCCGCAGCGGAAACTTGGACACGATGCTCGTGTGGGGGCCGTCATCGTGGAATGCAGCTTCATCGAACTGGAGCGACCGCCCGGCTTCCAATACCTTCAGGTCGTTGGCTCGAAATGCGGTGGCCTGCTTCGGTGGGAAGATATCATGATCCGTCTTGCCGATGATGTCCTGGCGTATGAGATGGAAGGTCCGCTCGAATTGTTGATTGACGTCCAGATAGCGGCCCTTCAAATCCTTGAGGAAGATCAGGCTCGGGCTGTGATCCAGCATGACTCGAAGCCGCGCTTCGCTTTCGCGCAAGGCGAGCTCAGCCTGTTTGCGATCGCTGATGTCGAGAATCGCCGTCTGCAAGTGGGTGATGCGCTCCGGCTCCTCGCGAACCGCGAGGCTCGCGAGATGGACGCAACAGGAGGCGCCGGCCTCTTTCCGGAGATCCACCTCACAGGTTTGTCGCGTGCCTGTCTTCAAGACATCCTGACAATGCCGGTGAAAGATGTCCTGATCATCCGATGCTAAGAAGCGTGCGAGTGGTTGTCCAATCAGGTCTTTCCGGTTGATGCCGAGCAGCGTCCCGGCCCTCAGATTGGCCTCCACAATCGTGCCGTGAATATCCAGCGTGAGATGGCCGGCCGGGGAAAAATCGTAAAGCTTGGCGTAGCGGTCACGGGCCGCTTCAAGCTCTAACTGGGTCCGGCGGAGTTTGTCACTTTGTAGCGTCTGAGACGCGTCGCTTTCTGTAAGAAGCTGCGGCGTCTCTACAGGTCTCGGCTTGGCAACCTTGTTCTTGGCGGCGATCTTGGCAGGAGCTGTTCTTCTAGGAGTCTTTCGTGCCGCGGCCACAGAATCTTTTCTCCCCGGCATGACAGAGACCGCGGCACCGAGAAGTCGTCGCCCGCGGCTGAAGGGCTGATCAGGAGCCAGAGTCTAGGCCTTTTCTCAAGATCAGACAAGCAGGGAGATCGCCACAGTGCGGGCTCTAGTAATGTCTCCCTCCAGGACTAGGGGTCCCCCTAGTTTCCCTGAACTGGTCCTTGCCTTATACATTCAGTGACTCAATGTCCGGAGTTAATCGAGTATTTACTGCCATCCAATGAGATCCTAACTGGGACGTAACACGAGTCCTGAATAAGTAAGGCAGTTGAGAGTGACAGGTGAACTTGACTCATCACCCATTTACTTCTTGTCAGGGGGAGAACGATATGGCGCAGGCATACTCGCTCGAATCTGCCATCCACCAACAACTCGCTCTGGTCAACTCCTGCTCGCTGGATGAGCTCGCAGCCCTGTTGCCCGGTTACTCCTGGGCCCAAGTCTTTGCCGCTGTGGACCGGATGACCCGGGAAGGCACCGTCACCCTCAAACATCCAGGTCAGTTCCGCTACCTCCTCTCGCTCGCACCTCGTCAACCCGCCGAGGCACGCCATGTGATGCCGGTCTAAATCCCGAGCGAGCACATCACAGGCACACTTCCATTTACCTTTGAGACATTCATGCCGGTCATTGCGTCGTCCCATCCCATCCAACACCATTGAGTTTTTTCGTGGACTACGGCGTCACATGAAGAAGGAGCTATTGCTGTGAATCAGGAACAAGAAGTGGCCGATCCCGGCATCGTCGTGCTGTCCCCTTCTATGCAAATCTTACACATGAACCGGAGAGCAATGGACTTGCTCAACCAGTTGGAACATACCGCACAGAGCACCGGAGCGGAGCGGGCCGTCACCGCTCCGCTGCACCAGCACTGTCAGGATATCCTTGAGGCATTGCAGGCACGCCTGGGATCGAACAACTGGAAACAGTTCCGGCAACAACGCACGATCGTCGATTCAACCCACTCAATCTTAGTGAACGGATTCGGCCTCCCTGACCGCAGGGGCCTACCCCATTCCCGGATCGTGATGCTGCTCTCTCCGCACAACCCGGTGCTGATGCCGGGAATCAGCAGAAGGGAATGCTCGGAAGAGATCTCCGAGAGCGACCACTTCGGTGCAGACTCGCCGCGTGCAATCGGCATGTAACATGCGTGACGCGATCGCGCCGCAACCTCCTCTCTCTCTAGCATTTGACGCTAGTAAATTGTTCGAGCGGAACTGGGGAGTTCCCCAGTTCCGCAAACGGCTGCGTGTTCATATAAGCATCTATCATGAGTTTCGCCAAATCACCGCGTTGCTGTCTGGCGGGAGAATGAACAAGAAGGTGGCGTATGTCTCATGGTGAACTGTTCGATCGGACAACTTGTGAGGCGCCTTCCGCTCCGATGAGAGAGACGTTCGTTGCACCGACACTGCTCCCCGTCTGTTGCGTCTGCGGATTCGTTCGAGACGATACTAGATTTTCCCCTGGTCGAGAGCTCTGGGTGACGCAGCGGACGTATCGCGGGACCCATGGCGTGAATCCGGACAAGCTCGCTCTCACACACACCTACTGTCCGAAATGTTTCCTGAAGGTCCAGGAGACAGTGAGGCAGTACTACAGGGAGATTGGAGCGTCGCCATGATCCTGCTCGCCGGCTCTCCGGACATCGACATCTCTCTCCCCGTCCTGCCCGACACATCCCATCAGGCAGCAGACCGGGAGAAGGGGCCGTGCAACAAGGCGTCGATTCCGCCTGGTGAATTCTGTCTGCGCTGCGGCGGATTGCTGGTCCCCAGCTACACGGCGTCCCTGGAACGGGACGTCACAGGGGCGCCGGTGACGCTGTGGCGTTGTGTCAACTGCGGCGACTGCGTGGATCACGACATCCTGGCCAACCGAGGGAAAGGCTCTGGGTCGGCACGGGTGCGCGCGCGACCACCGACAGGGCCTCAATACACCGGACGGCCGCGCGGAGTGGGAACAGGCATGACTCGGTGAGTGGTTCTTGAATGTGACAATCAGGGAGATCGGAAATCGTGAGTCCACCCAGCACATGGAATCAGCTCTGGTCGATCATTTTGGCAGGCGGTGAAGGCACGCGGCTGAGGTCGCTGGTGCATCGCTGGTTGGGCCGGCCCAAACCGAAACAGTACTGCGCATTCGTCGGCACGCGCTCCATGTTCCAGCACACGCTGGATCGGGCGACCAGGCTGACGCCGCCGGATCGCATGGTCACGGTGGTCGCGCACAGCCATCGCCACGAAGCGCTGGCGCAACTGGAGGGCAGGGGGGGCAGCACGATTCTCTTTCAGCCGGCCAACCGCGACACGGCGGCCGGTGTATTCTTGCCTCTGACCTATATCCGCGCCAGGGCCCCGCAGGCTACCGTGGTGCTCTACCCGTCGGATCATTTCGTCTATCCAGAAGACCGGTTCCTCGAAACCGTCCGACGTGCGGTCCGAATCTCCGAGTCGCGACCTGATCGGGTGGTGATGCTGGGCGTCGCCCCTGATCGTCTGGAACTGGACTATGGGTGGATCCAGCCCGGCCAGTCCCTCGCCGACCTGCCAGGCGAACCAGTGCAGGCAGTCCGCTCGTTCCTGGAAAAGCCCGATGCGGCTCAGGCCGATGCAGCCTTACGGGCAGGAGCGCTCTGGAACACACTGGTGTTCGCAGCCAACGTGGAGCTGCTCTGGACGCTGGGCCGGCAATGCGTGCCGGATATGATGCCACTCTTTGAGCGGCTGAGCCAGGCCATCGGAGGACCCGAGGAGGGACGAGCCCTCAAGGCGATTTATCGGGACATGCCTGCGAAGAATTTCTCATCCGACCTGCTGCAGCGCGTCCCGGAGAAACTGGCGGTCGTCGAACTGACCGGCGCGCTCTGGAGCGACTGGGGCAAGCCGGAACGTATTGCCGAAACCCTTCGGCGGATCGACCGGCGACCGGCCTTTCCCTTGACCTGTCTTGATCGTCCATTCGTCCCTCTACCGATGACTGCCGCGGAGGGAGTGCTGCCCATGAGTGTGTAATCCAAGGAAGGAGACAGATATGAAGTCGGTCATCATTCGTTCGCCAAAACCGGACCGGAAACCGCCCGCGCCCCAGCAGCAGCCCACAGGGCCGCCGGTGCAGAAACCTCACGCACCGCCGCTGTCGCCCTGCGAAGACCTGCACGTCCTGATCGCAAAGCGAGCCCATGAGCTCTACGGTGAGCGAGGCTACCGGGGTGGATCTGCGCTCGATGATTGGCTCGATGCGGAACGGGAGATTCTCAGTCAGATTCCCCCGGCCTGAGAGGACCGCCCCACGTTCTGTTGGTTTCCAACAGATTTACGGCACAGATGTGACTGTACGTTGTTCACCCAACAAGGAGGATTGCACCATGACACCAGCAACGAAAGAAAATGACAGCAAGGCATTGACCACTCACAGACCCACCGAGATCATGCCGCGCCCCCATGAAATGGAGCAGTGGTTCGACCGGATGGTCGAGGAGTTCTGGCGACGGCCGTTCCCAAGCCTCCTGCGGCCGGAGCGCTGGTGGCCGGCCGAGACAGGCATGATGATGCGAATGCCCGCAGTGGATGTCTACGAAGAGAAGGACGACGTCGTCATCAAGGCGGAGATCCCAGGCCTTTCGAAGGAGGACATCGGCGTCCAAGTCACCGACTCGACGCTGACGATCAAAGGGGAGAAGAAACGACAAGAGGAGGTCAAAGAGGACGATTACTACCGGTGCGAACGGTCCTTTGGTTCGTTTACACGGGCCGTGGCGCTGCCCTGTGGCGTGAAGGCCGATCAGGTGAAGGCGTCCTTTAAGAACGGGGTGCTCGAGGTTCGCATGCCCAAGACCGAAGAGGCCAAGAAGAAAGCCGTCACCGTCAAGATCGATTAGGGACGAGACAGCCCCTGCTCATACGGAACACCTCCGAACCAAGTGTAATGGAAACGCTTGTCGGCCGTCGGGCAAAAAAAGATGAGGATCTCATCCTGTCCTCCGCTCCGACCTACGCGCAGGTTCGCCGTTTCTTCGGCGCCTTGGTGCGCGCCGTCTATCGACTTGAGGTGGTTGGCGCCGATCGCCTCCCCGCGACCGGACCTGCGATCGTCGCTCCTAATCACGACTCGTGGCTCGACGGGATCGTCCTAGGGGCGGCGATCTCGCGGGAACTGCGTTTCCTCGCGAAGGCGGAGCTCTGGCGCTCCCGGCTGCTGGCGTGGATGCTCGACGGCCTCGGCGCAATCCCGATTGAGCGTGGCCACAGCGACTACCTCGCTGCCGCACGGGTGCTACAGGCCCTCGCTGCAGGACAGGCGGTCGTGATCTTCCCGCAAGGCGCCGTCCGCGGCGACCGTGTATGGAAGCAAGGTGCCGCGCACGCAACGCTCGTGTCAGGCGCGCCGCTTGTGCCGATCCGCCTCGTCGGCACGGCACGAGCCCTCTCGCGGGGCAAAATCGGCTTCCCACGGTTGCGCGTCATCGTCGGAGAGCCGATCGAAGTCGCGCGCGCCCCGGAAGACCCGGCCGCGGCGGCTGAGCTGACCGAGCGATTACGTGTCACCGTCGAATCGCTGGCCTAGGGGCCTATTCGACGCTTCTTTATAGTTGGCAACTTCAGTCGGGATGCGCTCCACATGTTCTTGCAGAAAATCCACAATCCGATTCTCTGCCCAGTAGGGATCTTCTCCGTTATGTGCCCACTGAAAGAACCCGCAATGGCCCCCGTGGCGAGGCGCGATCACCCGAATCTTAGGATGGCGCTGAATCAACGGCACCGTAAACATGGAGTAGGGAATGAAGGGATCATCTTGTGCCGTGATGATGAGGGTGGGGACGGTGATCGAATCGAGCACACGGCATGCGCCTGCGCGATCGTAGTAGTCGGCTCCACTGGCGTACCCCCCGTCCGGGGCGGTGTAGCGGTCGTCGAATTCGCTGAGAATGCGAATGCGGTCAAGTCCGGTGAGATTCCATTTGCCAGGAAAAAGCATCGCTTTCCGTCGCATGCGCCTTTTGAGTTGGGTCAAGAAATGATGGTGATAGATCCAGTTCCTGGGTTCCTCCAAGGCTTTGGCGCATTGCGCCGGCTCAATGGTGGGACAGACCGCGATTGCGCCGGCCAACGCTGCTTCTGACGAACCAGCTTCTCCGGCCGATTTCAGGACCAGATTCCCTCCCAACGAATAGCCGACAAGCCAGATGCGATTGAGTCCATCCACGCGCGCCAATTCATGGACGATGGCTCGATAGTCCTGACTCAAGCCGCTGTTGTAGAGCGTCGGCGTCAGGTGCTCGGTCCCGCCGCATGTACGTTGGTTCATCCGGATGACATTGAAGCCCGCGCGATAGGCTTTCGCGGCGATGCCGCGCATATAGTGAGACTCGCTGCAGCCTTCCAGGCCGTGCACGAGTACCACGGTCTGGCATGCTGTGCGGTGTGGCTGCCAATGGCAGAAGCCGAGTAACTGGGTGTGAGGCTCGGTGGTGAAGAGCCGCGACTCGGTCGGTACTCCGGCAAGAAGCGCTCGGCGAGGCCAACGGCCCGGGAGCACTGTCATGAAATGTGGATTGCGGAGCCAGGCGGACGGTGTAAAATCTCGCTGGTCAAGTGACATAAAGGTCATCATAACGAAAAGTTCCGCAGGGTAGTATACATTCGCAGAATAAATTCACAAGGCCTTCCGAGTCAACAGGGGCGCGACGCTCATCTTCATAGAGTGTACTGAGCCGCTCTCTTCCAAGCCTACCGGACGAAGGTGTCTGGCGTCTGCGCGCTGATCGTCCTCTCGGTCCGCAAGTCTAGGGTAACAGGAGAACAACTCGCAGGATGCTCAAAAAGGCCAGACATCTCACCCGCCCAACCCCGGCGGCTACTTCACCCGCCCGCCCTGAGTCTGCCAAGACAGCCTCTTCACCCAGGACGCGCCTTGTCCCAAGCAAGGCCGCAGCGAACTATCATTTTATTAAGGGATGGCTGGGATGATCCCAACTGCGCGCAACATTCTCACCCGCCCACCCACTGGCACGCCAGGACGTGCCATTTTCCCGGGCGCGGGCCTTCCAATTTCCCATACTTCCCTTTAGGGGAGTGGCCAAGGCTGCCCTCAACTGCGCGCATCGAACGAGCACAGTTTCACCGTGCGCGTTCCGCGAGCAGGAGGACGGCCAGGCCTCCCTTCCCATCCTTCTGAGGCCGCGCGTTGCGCGAGCAAGGGGATCGTCCCAGTTACCCTGCCCATTTTTCAGCATCCTGCTAGAGGAATTTCGCTTTGACCAGGTCCAAGATCTGGCGTGCCGCGTCGCCTGAGGGAGTGGTGATGGTGTCGATTCGGAGATCCGGGTTGATCGGCGCTTCGTAGGGCGATTGGAGTCCCGGAACGGTGAGAGATTCGTCCTGCTGGCCCTTTCGATAGGTCCCTTTCCGGTCCCGCTGCATGCAGGTCGCGAGGGGACATTCCACGGCAATCTCGAGGAACCGAGGGATCACGGACTTCGCAAAGTCCCGATAGGCCCGGCGGCTTGCCGTCGCATCGAAGACCACGGTCACACCATGTGCCACGAGCTTCTGTCCGGTGAATGTCAACGCGCGGTAGAAGAGATCCCGCTCCGCTTCTGAGTAGGTCGGTATCGGCGTGATGACCCGCCTGACTTCATCGGACTCCAACACCTCGACCGTCAATCCGAGCCCTTCGAGCTGCGGCTTCAGGGCAGAGACAATCGTACTCTTGCCCGATGCCGGCAGGCCGGTGATCCAAATGGCGAAACTGGCAGAATGGAAAATGGTCATCGGTCAAAGGTCAACAGTACGCAGGGGCATCATTATCGGCATCGCAAAAATAATCCAATCTTCACCATTGACCAATGACTAGTGACTAGTGACCCTCTAGGCCGTGCAGTACTCGTTCACCCTGGACGGATCGAAGCGCGGTTCATCCAGCACATGGTCGATAAATCGGAAGATGGTCCGGCGCACTTCGATCGGCAGTTTGGGGTACCACACAGGACTCGCTATGACTAATCCTCGAAACGCAAAGAAGGGGGCGGCCGACTCTGTGACCGCATGATCGTGGCTTGCCTCCACATAGGTGTCCCAAAAGAGTCGGAACATCACCTCCAACGACCCCTTCAAGGTGCCCCAGCGGCAGAGTGAGAAGAACAGGTAATTGATCGTCATCGAGGTCACGTCGTCCGCCGGTTCCCCCCACTCCCCTCGTGACCGGTCGAGCACTGAAAAATCCGTTCCTTTCCGGAACAGGACGTTCCATGGGTGAAAGTCACCATGTACTTGCGACAGACGCCTGGTCTCCCCGCGTAATCTCCAGCGCCACCGGTTGCAGGCTTCTTCGATTCCGCGCAAGAGATCCGCCGAGATGAACTCATAGCGGTCTGGGTAACTGTCGGTCAGCCCCATAATACACTCTCCATGGCCGATCAACTCCCGAAGCCGACGCCGATAGAGTGCGGGATCGCGCCGTTTTCTGGCATGAATCTGCGCCAGGTAGCGTGCCAGGGCTTTCGTCCGCTCTCTATCCTGTTTCCGGAGCCTTCCGCCTTTGGCCAATCGTTCCAGATCGAGATGATAACTGGTTCCCTCCGTCCACTGGGTCAAGACGAAAAATTCGCGCGCCTGGGCCACCGAAACCAGCTGCCGATCGTCGGTAAAGGCCCCGACATCTAGAGCCTTCACGTGGCGCGGCAGCCGCCCATAGGAATCATAATCCCAGAGGATCGCCTGGGCCCGGTCCGCCGGATGCTCATGACCGAACGGCCCCGGACTCATCGTCTCCAACACCGCCGACCGGACTGTGCGCCCGATTTGAAAGGTCAATTTGACGGGAGAACCATACCCATACTGTTTGTAGGTGCCCTGCGAACTTTCTTTTCCGATGACCCCATAGGTCAGCAAGGTCGCTCTGGGGCCGAACCGGCCGCGAAGGTATCGTTCCAGGGACTGTTTCTTGAGAGGGGGCATCGTAACGGAAGTACGCAATTCGTGTTCCATCACATGGGGTGAGGTTCAGGCACGCGACGGAGCACAATAGTAAACCTATTCAACCATTCGCCTCAACGTGAACTGGTGCATTGAGCTTCACTGCCAAGGGTGCCACTGAGGAAAAATGCGCCACTTCAATTAGGCGAGAGGCGCACGGCAAGGGGCAAGAGGCAAGAAATATCAGGCCTCTAGCCCTATCCTCTCACCCCGAGCCTCCGTTCGAGGACGGCACATCGCTTGCTGATATCAACCACCAGAGGACCACGGTCAACTTGAGGAGAAGGCAACATGGAGCTGGAGATTGAAAGTAGAAACGTCGAGTTGACTCCTCGCTGGAAAAGTGAGATTGAATCCCGCATGGCAGACCTCCAGCAGAGGCACGAGGATCTGATTCATGGGCGAGTGACCCTCACGAAAAATCTTCACCACAAAAAGCTGGCCAACGTCGCCGAGGCACTCATCGTCGTCACGCTCCCTGGCCGCCAGACCAAGACGGCTCGCAAGGAAGACAAGACATTCGAAGAGGCCATTAGAACTGCCTTCGACGCCATGGCCATTGAACTCCGCAAGCACCGTGAGAAGCGGGGTCGAACTGAGGTGCGCACGTCCCCGATCCCTCCATTTCGAGGTGTGATCTGCAAACTGTTTCCAAAAGAAGGATACGGATTCATCCTCAAGGAAGGCGGCGGCGAGGTGTACTTTCACAAGCACGCGCTGCAGGGTCTCACGTTCGATGAATTGAATGACGGCACTGACGTCGCCTTCAACATTGAAGAAGGTGAGAAAGGCCCTCAGGCGTCGACGGTTCACCGTCCGTCCCCCATCGTCCCCTAGCAGGATGCTGAAAATGTCCGCCAGCGGCGTTCTCACATCGCTCAGAGGCTCAACGTACCGAAGCGTACGCCTCGCCTCTTCGCTCGCTGCGGCCTTGCTGGACGGTCATTTTGAGCATCCTGCACAAGGCTTTCCTATTGCCCTATCCATTATGGACCAGTGAAGTTTTGGTGTAACGACAGAGTCTTTCCGTAGCCTACTAGGAGTCACGATGACCGTCGACAATTTCAAGATCCCCGTCTCCATGCTGTCGCCGGACGTCGATCCGGCGCAGTTGGGGTTCGACGATACCAGCGAATTGGAGCCGCTGAGCGAAATCATCGGACAGGAGCGAGCGGTCGAGGCCTTGGAATTCGGCCTGCACATGAAGGGTCCCGGCTTCAATCTCTACGTGTCTGGTCCGGTCGGGACCGGCAAAGGGACGCTCGTCCGCCACATGGTGAAACGGATGGCCCAGGGCGCGCCGGCCCCGGCCGACTGGTGCTATGTGAACAATTTTCAGGACGCATCACGTCCGCTCTGCCTCTCATTTCCAGCAGGACAAGGCTGCGCCTTCAAACGGGAGATGGCTGCGTTCATCGAAAGCCTGCAGCGTGACATTCCCCTTGCCTTCGACAGCAAAAAGTATTTGGATGCCAAGGCAAAGATCATCGAGGACAGGGAATCGAAGAAGAAAGCGCTCTTCCAGGACCTGACAGAACTGAGCGGGACGCGGGGGTTCGGATTCGAAGAATCCCCTGTAGGGTTTGGGCTCGCCCCCCTCAAAGACGGCCATCCGATGACAGACGAACAGATGGAGGCCCTGACGGAGCAGGAACAGCAAGAGATGACGGAGCGACGGAAAACGCTCGAGGGCGAGATCCGCGAATTTCACGTTCGCATCCACGGCCTCGAGAAAGAAGCCGAACACCAGCTGCGCCTGCTGGATCACCAACTGGTGGCCAATCTCCTGGAAGGTCGCTATGAGACGATGCGCCGCGCCTACCTAGACTTGCCGGCGATCGCTGGCTATCTCGAACGAGTCCAGCACGATGTCATTCATCACTACAAGGACTTCCTCCCGCACGAAGGCCCAACACTCCATCTTCCGGGGCTTGAACCCCGCCGGCCCGATATGACCCGCTACCTCGTCAATCTCATTGTCGAGCATGACCCAACGGCGGGAGCGCCAGTAATCGACGAATCCCACCCGACCTATACCAATCTGATCGGAAAGATCGAGCGGAAAGCCCAGATGGGAGTCATGTACACAGACTTTACCGAGATTCGGGCCGGTGCGGTCCTGCTCGCCAACGGCGGATATTTGATCGTCAATGCGATGGATATCCTCCGCCAGCCTTTTTCCTGGGACGCGTTGAAGCGGGTGATCAAGACCGAAGCGGTCAAGATTGAAGACCCCGCCGAGTTCTATGGCTTTTCCACCGCGGGGCTCAGGCCGGAGCCGATTCCCGTCAGTGTAAAAGTCATCATCGTAGGGCCTCCGATGCTGTATCACCTCCTGCAGGCCTATGAAGAAGACTTTGCGAAGCTCTTCAAGGTGAAGGCAGACTTCGACACCGAGGTGGTCCGGAGCGAACGGCAGGATCGCCAATATGCACGCTTCATCGCCAAACTCTGCCGGGAGGAAGGACTTCCACATTTCGGAGTCGATGCCGTGGCCGAGGTCATCCGGCAGGGATTCCGATTTGCGGATCGGCACGACCGGCTCTCGTTGCGCCTCAGTCTGGTCAGCGACCTCATCCGGGAAGCCGGCTACTGGGCCAAGAAGGAGGGCCATGCGTTCGTCACACGCGCGGACGTCGAAGCGGCGGTCGCGCACAAGCGTCATCGGTCGAATCTGGCGGAGCAGTGGGTCCAGGATGAGATCAGAGAGGGTACCTTGATGGTGGATCTGGACAAGGAGGTCGTGGGTCAGGTCAACGGGCTCTCCATGCACCAACTCGGTGACTATGCTTTCGGACGCCCGACCAGGATTACCGCTCGCACCTCCGTCGGCACCAAAGGGGTGATCGACATTCAACGCGAAGCGGAACTCGCAGGGAATATCCATAGCAAAGGCGTGATGACGCTTGTGGGATACCTCTCCGGTAAGTTTGCCGGAGTCCATCCCTTTGCGTTGAGCGCCTCACTGACGTTCGAGCAGACCTACTCTGAAGTCGAGGGTGACAGCGCCGCAGTGGCCGAGTTAGCTGCCATTCTCTCCAGCCTCGCGGATCTTCCCGTTCGTCAATGGCTGGCCGTGACCGGCTCGGTTAACCAGCTAGGCGAAGTGCAGCCGATCGGCGGCGTGAATGAAAAGATCGAAGGATTCTTCGAGTCCTGCGTACGGCGGGGGCTGACTGGGAAACAAGGCGTCATTATTCCCGTCCGCAACACCAAACATCTCGCCCTGCGGCGCGACGTCGTCGAGGCGGTGGAGTCCGGTCAATTCACGATCTATGGGGTGAACAGGATAGAAGAGGCCATCGAATTGCTCACCGGCGTGCCAGCGGGCGAGCGCGGCCTAGATGGGGAGTACGCCCCCGACACAGTCTACAGCCGCGCAGCGCAACGACTCGCGGAACTGGCTCAGGCCATCGCGGAATGGAGCGAGGGCGAAACGAAGCCGGATGGACGCATCATCACAGAAGTCTAGGGGGAGGTATTTCATGCCCATGTACGACTATAAATGTCTGAACTGCGGGAAGGAATCGTTGGTGGTCTTGACCCTGAAGCAACATGAATCGAACACCGTGACATGCCCGAAATGCGGCAGCACCAAGCTGCAGCAACTCTATTCGTCGTTTGTTGCCCACACGACCAAGAAAAGCTAGGAGGCCTTGATGCGTGTCATCCCTCGGAATGTGCTGTCGGCACTCAGAGTTACCCTGAGCATGGGACTCATCGGTCTTCTGTTCGCTCCTCTCCTCCACGCGCAAGATTATCCTGCCGATATCACACGAGGCAAAGCCGTGTATGAGCGCCATTGCCAGGCCTGCCATGGTGTCGGAGGCTGGGGCGATGGACCAGACGCGAAGGTTCTCAAGGTGGCACCGGCAAATTTTCACCGTTTTTCGTCCTTTCTGAAATCCGACGAAGAACTGTTGAGGACCATTGAACATGGAGTCGTCTTCAGCCCCATGCATTCGTGGCGAGGCCAGCTGACGGACGGGGAAATGCAGGATGTGGTGGCCTATATTCGTCTATTAGCCCAGCAGGGACGGTAGCCGAAGTCTTATCCGAGCACCGTGTTGTTGCTATGACCGTCGCAACACTATGAGCACAATGATGGAACAACTGTATGTCGGCGATGCCTTGCTGATCGCCGATGTCCAGAACGACTTTCTCCCAGGCGGAGCTTTAGGGGTGAAGGGAGGCGACGAGATCCTCCCGGTACTGCGCGGGTACATCAATCGTTTCCAATCCCACGGCCTGCCGATTTTCTTGTCGCAAGACCGGCATCCACCCAACCATTGTTCCTTTCGCGAGCAGGGCGGGCCTTGGCCAATCCATTGCGTGGCCGGGTCGACCGGCGCTCTGCCGCCCCCCTCGTTCCCCATCCCGGAGACGGCCATCATCATTCATAAGGCAACCCTACCGGACAAGGAAGCCTATTCGGCATTCCAAGATACGCCCCTGCACAAGCACTTGCAGGCTGCGGGCATCGGACGACTCTTCATCGGCGGGCTCGCAACGGACTATTGCGTTCTCAATACGGTCAAAGACGCGCGGGTGCTCGGCTACCACGTCTGCTTGCTGACCGATGCAATCCGGGCCGTCAATGTGGCCTGGGAAGATGGACGCAAGGCGGAAGAGGCCATGATTCGATTGGGAGCGATCCCAACACGTCTGGAAAGTCTCGCCGCATGAATCCCTGCTCCAGTATTCTCCTGACAGACCTCTATCAACTCACCATGGTGCAGGCCTACGTCGAGCAAGGAATGATGGACACCGCCGTCTTTGAGTTTTTCGTCAGGAGGTTACCGGCTCAACGTGGCTTCTTGATGGCCGCAGGGTTGGAGCAAGTCCTGGACTTCTTGGAACAGCTGCACGTCAGCCCGGCTGAGCTGGAATGGCTCAAGCAGACTGGACGGTTCAGTCGATCGTGCCTGGATTATCTGGAGACCCTGCGGTTCTCCGGCCACGTGCACGCCATGCAGGAAGGAACGGTTTTTTTTCCGAATGAGCCAATCCTCCGCGTGACCGCTCCCCTCCCCCAAGCGCAGCTCGTCGAAACCAGGATCATGAATCTGCTCAACTTTCAGACGCTCATCGCCTCGAAAGCGGCGCGATCGGTCTTGGCCGGCGGCGGGAAACCGCTCATCGATTTTGGATTGCGTCGGGCGCACGGTGCGGAGGCAGGTCTGCTCGCCGCGCGAGCCAGCTATCTGGCCGGCTTTGCCGGAACCGCGACGGTCCTCGCCGGCTTGGAATATGACATTCCGATCTACGGCACCATGGCCCATTCCTTTGTGCAGGCCCACAAAGACGAGAAGACCGCCTTCGAGAATTTTGCTCTGGCGCAGCCGGAGAACGCAGTCCTCTTGATCGATACCTATGACACGGAGGCGGCGGCACACAAAGTGGTGGCGCTGGCTCCGAGCTTGAGACAGCAGGGCATCATGGTGAAGGGTGTGCGGTTAGATAGCGGCGACCTGGCAGACCATGCGCGAAAAGTCCGGCGCATCTTGGATGAGGGGGGCATGCCACAAGTCCAGATCCTGGCGAGCGGCAATCTGGACGAATACCAACTGCAGCGGCTGATCGCCAGCGGAGCACCGATCGACAGTTTTGCCGTCGGCACCGCCATGACCACGTCGGCCGATGCACCGTCGCTCGATTGTGCCTACAAACTTCAAGAGTATGCGGGCCGACCCTGCCGGAAGCGATCGGAAGGGAAAGCCACCTGGCCTGGTCCCAAACAGGTCTACCGGCAGTACCGCCGCGATGGACGATGTGATTACGATGTCGTGACCACGGTGCAGGCCTCCGGCACAGGAGATCCGCTCTTGCATCCCGTGATGACAGAGGGCTGCCGCCTCGTTCCTGCCCGGAAATTGACGGAACTGCGTGAACGGGCCGCCACACAGTTGGCACTGTTGCCCGATTCACTTCGGAGTCTTGAGTGCGACCACCCCTATGACGTTCGGATATCTCAAACGCTTCAGGATCTCGCGCTCGCCGTGGACCAATATGTGTAATTATCATGTATCATGCCCCACACTACCAAAGAACCTTTCTCAAGGAGACACGCAATGAACAGAACGTATGCCGGAGTCTGCGCCGTCCACAGTGTGTTGATCGCGGTGCTGACCATCAGCATACCGGCCATCACCCATGCAGCAGAGCCGAGTCAGGCAGGCAGTCACCCCACCCGCTGTGAGAGCCAGTACAGAAAGAAGCCCGTTCCGCCCAAGCAGCTGCAGGCGATCGTGGAATCGCATGGACAGTGGCTCGAACACCGTGAGAAACCGGAATATCAACGCGCGGATCTGTGTCAGGCAGACTTGCGCCACGCGAAACTCGCCGGGGCCAATCTGGAACGGGCACGATTGGAAGGGACCGTCCTCCAGCAGGCGAATCTGGACCAAAGTAATTTGTCACAAGCGAGTCTCTCGGGAGCCGATCTCACGAGAGCCGTCTTAAAAGACAGCAACCTGACTGGAGCCGATCTCCGACATGCACGATTGTCGAACGCCAATCTGTCCCGCGTGATAGGCGATGAAGCGGCGCTCTACAACGCCGTCCTGACCGGGGCACAACTGCACGAATCCGCCTTCGAACGGGCCCATTTTGAGGGAGCGGATCTCGACTCAGCAGATCTGACAGACGCCAACTTCGTGGATACCTATTTCTACGGCGCCAGCCTCCATAGAGCCACGTTGACCGGAACAGATCTGATGGGGGCGGATCTTCGCCGCACGGTCCTGACCAAAGCCAACGCGCACCACACAAATCTACAAGGCGCCCTGCTCGACGGGGCCCAACTGGACGGCGCTCGTCTGGTCGAAGCGGATCTGGAAGGCGCCTATCTGGACGAAGCCAATCTGACTGAGGCCAGCTTGCGAGACGCTCTGCTCCGGGGAGCCGATCTCCGCTTTACGAATTTGCAATCGGCGGGCTTTCAGCAGGCCGATCTGGAGGGGGTAAACTTCGAGGGGGCGCGCCTCGTGAAGACGAATCTGCAGTCTGCCAACCTCAGAATGGCCATCCTCTACCACGCGAATCTCGACCAGGCGGATTTCCGAGATGCGCGGCTGCCTCACGCGGTGCTGATCGGCGCACGAGGAACAGGCACGATCTTCACCAAAGCCGACCTGAGCGGTATCTATGCACCGAATGTTTCGCTCCAGCGCGCGCAATTCAAGGAAGCGAAGCTGGAATCGGCCAATCTCGTCGCAGCCGACCTGAGAGGTTCTAATTTCAGCCATGCTACACTCACGCAGGCCAACCTCCAAGAAGCGAATCTCCAGGGCGCCACGTTATCCGGAGCCGATCTCACCGGTGTGCAACTCGACAAGGCAGATCTCCGCCGCGCG
This sequence comes from Nitrospirota bacterium, assembly GCA_963741245.1. Lineage (GTDB taxonomy): Bacteria > Nitrospirota > Nitrospiria > Nitrospirales > Nitrospiraceae > Palsa-1315. Next base: position 59,983 of record CAVUHR010000022.1, read on the forward strand.
ACGTTGCATGGAGCCAACCTGTCTTTGGTTTCAGGCCTGACGCAGTCCCAGCTCGATGAGGCCTGCGTGGACGAGCAGACGAAATTACCAGCGGAACTCATCCGCCCCGCTCCCTGTGTGGCTTCAAACAAGAACAAGAAGGAAGGCCGTTGAACTTTACAATGGGCAAGGCCGCAATTGTCTAAAAGCAGCAGTACGCGATGAGGTTTGCCTCCCCAAAAGCCTGGATCGAACCCGCCATCGATGGCGGATGGACCCAACTGTGAGTTCCGACGAGAGGAGCGAAGTCACACCTCGCTCCTCTTTGCAAAAAACTGATGGTTTGCCACTCCCTGTTGCTGGTTCATACACAACTGATGTTGGATATCGGAGATCTTGCTCGCCCTAGGCTCCTCTCAACTTTTGCTCGCCAACGATTCGTCCTGTCACTTCGTGCACGCTTCCGGCCACCAGATGCTGGACCAAGTTGTAAAAGATGATCGGGACCATGACCCGCGGGTAGGAAGCCAGCACGAGAGAGGCCAGGACCAGCCCGGTCCCGTTGTTATTCATTCCCAGTCCGTACATGAGCGAAACCCGTTCAGCCTGGTCTACTTTGAACAGACGGCTCAGCCAATATCCGGAGGCAAAGGCTGTGCTACAGAGACCTGTGGTGATTCCCAACGTCACCGCCAAGAAGTCGAAATCGCGATCCGCTACCGCTTGGGGAAGCGAGACCGATCCGTTCGAGTAGTTCAATAGCAATAACACGATGGAATTGATGAGTTTGATGAATGGCATGACGGCCGTGAGCCGGGTTTCAGGAACTGCGAATCGTACACCAAGGCCCAGCATGGATGGCAGTACGATCCAGAGGCCCAAGAACGCTCCCGATCCATAGGCGGCGAGGTCCTGCAACACCGTCTCATACTCCTCCGACGCCATCTCCCCGAATACCTGCAGCGCCACAGGCGTGATGATAGGGCTCAGAACGGTTGAGGAGAGGACCAATCCTAAGCTCAGCGCCAAATTTCCGTTGGAGTTCTGCGCCCAGGCAGTAGACGCGCCGGCAATCGGCATGGCGGCGACCAACGCAAGGCCGACAAGGATATGCTGAGCTTCGTCCGGCTCATACCACAGCCGCATGACCAGGGTGACGCCAAAAATATAGATCATGGGGATGACCAGATTGGCCGCGAGTCCGGCCAACATCACCCTGCTTTTTTGCATGAGAGATTTTAAGTGCGACGTCTTCACGCCCAATCCGGCATTAAACATGAGCGTGGCGAGGAGGAGCAGGAGCAACGAGACATGGATTTTTGTCTGGAAAACTTGAACGTCGCCCAAGTTAACGTTCCTGATCCATAACCCGGCCGTCGGAAAAACGGCGGCGATGGCATAGGCGCTGATCAAGAACCAGAGCAAATGATGGTGGATGAATTGTGACAGAGCGAGGAGCGTGAATTTGCGGTTATCCATATCTAGAGGGTGCTGAGTTGGCCTAAAATCAAATCCCGCTTTCGGCACTACAGTAATTTAGGGCGGCTGATGTCCTCGGCGCCTGACCGATGATGTGGACACTGTGGACCGCGGGGAAGTGAAATTACACGGTCGTCGTCCGGCTCACTCACCCAGAACCCATAGGTAGAGCTTCTCCGCGTCGAACAGTTCAGTATCGCGCAGGATGCTCATAAATGACATCCCAGCAAGGCCGCAGGGAGCTCGGCGACTGAAGCGTACCCCTTTTCCACCCGCCCGCCCCGAGCTGCCGAGACAGCTCACTCACCGGGGGGTACGTTGCAGGGAGACGGGCGACTGAGAACGACGCTCGAGGAAAAGCGCGTCTTGGCGCGCTGGGGTTGGGCGGGTGAGAAGGGCGTCATTTTCAGCATCCTGTTAAGACCAATACTGCGATGCTTTGGTATAACCAAACAATAGGTCGCGCCGCGCCAGGACACCGACGAGTTTGCCGTTCCGAACAACAGGCACCCGCGTGATGTAGCGATCCTGGAACAGATTCGCGACCTCCTCCAGCTTCATATCCTCGGTGGCAGTCACCGGGTGGGTGGTCATCATTTCTACGGCCATTATCTTCCTCAGATCGCGGCCATCGATCATCGCCTGAAGCAGATCATACTCACTCACCAGGCCGACCAAGGTCCGGTCCTCTTCCACCACTGGCAGGCTGCCGAAATTTCGTTGGGTCATCAGCCGGCTGATGGTCAAGGCATCGGTCCTGGAGCCACAGGTAAAGACCGCGTCCTGCATCAATTGCCCCACGGTCAAGGTCTTCGGATCGCAGGCCGTCGCAAGGAACTCCGTTTGTCGCATAGACCCTCCTTTTATTGTCCGCTACGCACGCCCGGCCGCCAGGTACGCACGTAGCACATCCCGCCTGGCGATAATGCCCAGGAGCTTATCTTTGGCGTCCACCACAGGCACGCGAATCAAATCGCTGGCTCTGAACACATGAACCAGCGTCGGAAGCATAGTTTCCGGGTGGACCGAATAGGGGTTACACGTCATGATATCACCGGCAGCAACGAGACCAAGTTTGTGCCCGTCATCCAACGCAGCCAGCAGATCATGTTCGCTGACGATGCCCAGGAGCTTATCTTTGGCGTCCACCACCGGTACGGCCCCGAATCCTTCGATCATGAGCGACGCGATGACGTCGCCCTTGGTCTTGAGATGAGCTGACTGCACCCATTTCTGCATGACCTGCTTGACCGTCATCACGCCAAACTCTTTCTTCTTACGTGTTCTGGGCTTCGTCTTAGTCGGCATATACCCTCCCCCTCTAACAGAATAACCAAGCGAGACTGTCGAGCGTTGATCTGGTTCATCTGGTCTGTCTGGTTCAACCAAACAAACGAGATAAGCCAAACAGACCAAATGCACATGACAGACTGACGCCAATCACCACAGTGGTGCTTTCCTCTCTGCTGCAAAACGCCGCACCATCCATAGGAACCGGAGTACCGTTTCTCTCCGCAACCCCTCGAAACAGGGCTGATTCTCCTTCCTTATTCCCGTGCGTCACAGGCACATCCAATGCAGAACTGATACCCGGAGTGGCCCGTGTGTTTTTGGCGTCATTGAGGAAGGGAGCCTGTCATGCGAATTCTTTGTGCTGTGGATGGGTCTGAATGCTCGCAGTGGGGGGTACAAGCGCTCGAAGCGCTCGCCGACCGTGAGCCGGAGGCTGTGACGCTTCTCCATGTGGTCGATCCATCGGCCCTTCGAGCGGGCAGAGGCAGGAATCCCGTGGCAGAGAAACGCGCCCTGGCCGCCATGGAGAAGGCCGGTGGAATCCTCCTCCGCGAGGCAGAGCGCTCAGCTCGGGTCGCCCTCGGACAGGCCACGACCGGCCCCCGCACCACGCTCCACCAAGTCTTAGCCCATGGCCCCCTCGCCCGGACGATCGTGCGACAGGCGGGGCGGATGAAGGCCGATCTCATCCTCATCGGATCCCGCGGGTTGAGCGACATTCGAGGATTCTTGTTGGGGAGCATCTCTCGGCAGATCGCGTCGATCGCCCGCTGCTCCGTCCTCGTCGTGAAACAGCCGATCCCGCAGCTGACGCGTGTGACCCTCGCGGTCGATGACTCGAAGCAGTCCCGAGCCGCCGCTCGATTTCTTCGATCCCGCATTCTTCCGGAATCCGCCACGACCACCATCCTCTCCTCGGCCGAGAGACCGGTGACCGACTTGGCCGTTCGATACTTGTCCAAAGCCCAAGTCGCAGAGCTGGAGCGACCGGTCGTCGAACGAGCCACGCGACTGGTCACATCATTGCGGGATGAATTCCTGAAAGAAGGCTACGCCGTCGTCACCGACGTGCAGATGGACCACGTCATCGACACCATCGTCAAACAGGTGGAGGCGGATCATGCCGACCTCCTGGTGATCGGGTCTCGCGAGTTGACCAAGAGCGAGCGGCTCCATCTCGGCAGCGTCTCGGAGAGTCTCCTGAGACACGCCCCTTGTTCCGTCCTGATCGTGCGAGGCCGGCGTGGGTGATCTCACGTATCAAGACGTAAACAGGTTCTCGATCGACGATGTCCTGAGTTGTCTGGCTACCGATAGCTGCAAGCTCTCACTCGACGAGGTGACGCAACGAGTGGGTACATCATGACCAGTAACCCCCAAGATCCGATTCGTGAGGTCCCTGTCACCGAGATCATTCCTCCCGGATCTTCTTCAGCTCCGGCTCGCGGTTCGTCAAGTCCATCATCCGACCACGAGCACCGGCTCCCCGTCTCCATACCCGTGCCCCCTTCACGCCGGACCAGGCCCCGTCTTCGCTGGTTCATCGTCATCGTGACTCTGCTCGCGATCATCGGGGCAGGAACCTGGTATTGGTGGACGGCCGGGACTCCGCCGGTCCACTACAACACAGCGCTGGTCGATCGAGGCCCCATCACCGCAATTGTCACCGCCACCGGCACGGTCAATCCGGTCGTGTCGGTGCAGGTGGGCAGCCAAGTCTCCGGCAAAATTACCCAACTGATGGCGGACTTCAATTCCGCGGTCACGAAGGGCCAGGTCCTGGCCACGATCGATCAGCAGCCGTTCCAAGCGAAGGTGAGTCAGGCCCGCGCAGCGCTCAAGAGCGGACGCGGCAATCTGGCGAAGGCGAAGAACATGGCGAATCAGCGAAAACTCGAACTCGATCGCATGACGACCCTGCTCCGGCAACAATTCGTCTCACAGGCGGATCTCGACCTCGCCGCCACAAACTTCCGTGACGCCCAGGCCCAGGTCGATGTCGCGCAGGCGCAGGTGGATCAAACGGTGGCCACGTTGGCCTCAGCCGAGCTCGATCTCGGCTATACCACGATCTATTCCCCGGTCAACGGCATCGTGGTGTCCCGCAACGTCGATGTCGGTCAAACCGTCGCCGCCAGTTTCCAAACGCCGACCCTCTTCGTGATCGCCCAGGACCTGACGCAGATGCAGGTGAACGCCAACGTCAGCGAATCCGACATCGGAGGCGTGGCAGAAGGTAAACCCGCCAACTTCCGCGTGGACGCCTATCCCAAACAGTTCTTCGAGGGCACCGTGACGCAGGTGCGCAATGCGCCGATCAACATCCAGAACGTGGTGACCTACGACGTGGTGATCACAGTGGACAATCGGGATCTCAAGCTCAAACCCGGGATGACGGCGAACGTGACGATCGTGACGGCCAAGAAAGAAAATCCTCTACGCGTACCGAATGGGGCATTGCGCTTCCGGATGCCGGCGGTCCCGGTGGACCGCAAGCTCACGCAGGTATGGGTGATGGATCAGGAGAAGCAGGTGCGGCAGACGGTGATCACCACCGGCATCGCCGACTCCCTCTTCACAGAAATCGCCGAGGGGACGCTGAAGGAAGGAGACCAGGTGATTCTAGGGATTGAGACGCCCGAAGAACAAGCCCAGAAGAAGTTGCCACCGGGCTTCGACGGCGGCCCGAGGATAAGATGAAAGGGAAAGCAGGTTTCTCTGGTTGATCTGGTTTGTTTGGTTTCTCTTGTCGAAGCGGCGCATCCGCTAACCCAGACCAACGAGACAAACCAGATAGACCAAATAAACCATTCAGTCGCACACCATGTCTTTTCTCTGGCTCACGATCATGTCCGCCCTCCGCATCCTTCGCCGCAATCCGCTGCGCGCGGGGCTCACCATGCTCGGCATCATCATCGGCATCGGCGCCGTCGTGGCGATGGTCAGCTTGGGGCAGGGCGCTACCGCCTCCGTCCAAGCGGAAATCGCCAGCCTGGGCACCAATGTGATGATCATCGTCCCGGGCGCCACGACCGTCGGGGGCGTGCGGGGCGGACTCGGCTCGATTTCCACGCTCACGGTCGACGATGCGGAGGATATCCGGACCAAAGTCGGGAGTGTTATGACGGTGATATACGGCTCGCGATCCGTCTTGCAGGTCATTCGCGAGAACAAGAATTGGAGCACCGTCGTCGTCGGGACGACGCCCGAATTTCCCGACATCCGCAGTTGGCCGATTGCCCAGGGCAACTTCTTCACGCAGTCCGATATGGATTCCGCCGCAAAAGTAGTCGTGCTGGGAAAGACCGCGGCCCAGAATCTGTTCGAGCCGGGTGAAGAGATGGTGGGAGCCGAGATTCGCATCAGAAACACCCCGCTTCGTGTGATCGGGATCCTGGCACCAAAGGGTCAATCGATCAGTGGTCAGGACCAAGACGACCTGGTGGTGCTTCCCTTCTCGACGGCTGAACGAAAAGTCCTGGGCACGAAGTTTCTCGGAACCGTCGGGATCCTGCTGGTCGCCACGCAGACGCGGTATGAGATCCCTGCCGTCGTAGCGGACATCAAAGAGCTCTTGCGTGCGCGTCATCACCTCCCCGCATCGGAGGAGGATGACTTCACCATCCGCACGATGGAAGATATCGCCAAGACCATCGCCGGCACGAGCCGGACGATGATGCTCATGCTGATGGGCATTGCGTCGATCTCGCTGATCGTCGGCGGGATCGGCATCATGAATATTCTTTTGGTGTCAGTCACGGAACGGACGAAAGAAATCGGGCTTCGCATGGCCGTCGGCGCGAAGCGCGCGCATATTCTGCTTCAATTTCTGATCGAAGCAATCATCATGACCGCGATCGGCGGAGCGTTCGGCGTCGGTGCCGGAATCGGAATCGCGCGCCTGCTGACCACCATGATCGGATGGCCGACCATTATCTCTCCGGAGGCCGTCGTCAGTTCGTTTCTATTTTCTCTGATCGTGGGCGTCTTTTTCGGCCTATATCCCGCGAACAAAGCGTCGAAGATGAACCCCATCGAGGCGCTGCGCTACGAGTGAGGTCCACCACGAGCATGGCGAACATCGCGCAGAATCAGGACATCGCCCGGCGATTGCGAGAGGTCGCACAGCTCTTAGAGGATCAGGGGGCGAATCGGTTTCGCGTGCGGGCCTATCGCGCGGCGGCGGAGACGATCGAACGCTTGACGGTTCCCGCCGCAGAGATCGCACAACAACAGGGTACAGACGGGTTGCAGGCATTGCCCGGCATCGGGGTGAGCCTCGCTCGGTCTATTCATACCCTCGTCGTCACCGGGCGACTGCCGATGTTGGATCGCCTGCGCGGCCGCATGGACCCAGTCTCGCTGCTCACTTCCATTCCAGGGATCGGTCCAGCCCTGGCCCATCGACTGCACGACGAGCTGCATATTGAAACGTTGGAACAGCTCGAAATGTCAGCGCACGACGGACGACTGGCGGACATCGAAGGTGTCGGGCCGAAGAAACTCCAAGGCATCGTCGACTCTCTCACTGCTCGATTAGGACGAGTTCGGAAGCCACTTCAAGCAGCCGAGCCACACACAACCCGTGAACCTCCCGTCGATGAATTGCTGGATGTGGACAGGGAATATCGCGAAGCCGCCCATGCCGGCAGACTGCAGAGAATCGCGCCGCACCGATTCAATCCAAAAAAAGAGGCCTGGCTGCCGATCCTCCATACACAACGAGGCACCCGCCATTATACTGCCCTGTTCTCGAACAGCGCTCTGGCCCATCAACTCAAAAAAACGCGCGACTGGGTCATCCTCTACTACGATGATGACCACGGCGAACGCCAGTGCACCATGATCACCAGCCACCAAGTCCCATTCAGCGGGAAACGAATCGTACGGGGACGAGAGGAAGACTGTGCAGCCTACTACCAGTATTGTGAAGCCATAACCACAGAGGCAACTTCCGCAAGCACGTAATGACAGCTCGCCGGCTGTGTGTCCTCATCGGAATTGTTCTCGTCGCAGCTGGCGCAGGATGGTTCACCATGATCCGGATGCCGGGACACAGTCACCAGGGGCGTTCCTCCGCTGACGGATGAACAACGAAGCTGGGCATGAATAGTGACCGGGCCGCTTCCTCCGCTGACGGATGAACAACGAACGCTGGAGCATGAACTCCATTCCCACGTACAGACGCTCGCTGGACAGATCGGCGAGCGCAACGTGTCTCGCCATGACCGGCTCGTCATGGCGGCGGATTATATTCGGACGATGCTCTCCTCTGCCGGGTATGAGGTTCGCCGGCAACCCTACGAGGTGGGAGGAAAAATCTGTGAGAATGTAGAAGCGGAAGTGCGGGGTAGCCGGAGACTGGACGAGATTATGGTCATCGGCGCGCACTATGATTCGGTGCAGGGAAGTCCCGGTGCTAACGATAATGCGAGCGGCGTGGCAGCGGTGCTCGCCTTGGCTCGTGCGTTCGCGAAGACCGCGCCGGCCCATACGCTGCGATTTGTATCGTTCACCAACGAGGAGCCGCCGCTCTTTCAAACCACACACATGGGGAGCCGCGTCTACGCCAAGCGCAGCCGCGAGCGTGGCGAAAAGATCGTCCTCATGCTCAGCCTGGAGACCATCGGGTACTACTCAGATGAGCCAGGGAGCACCATGCTCAGCCTGGAGACCATCGGGTACTACTCAGATGAGCCAGGGAGCCAACACTTCCTGTTTCCATTGAATCTCATCTATCCCTCTACCGGAAACTTCATCGCCTTCGTCAGCAACGTGGAGAACGGATTCCTGGTGCGGCAGCTCGTGGGATCTTTTCGGGAACAGGCCCAATTTCCCTCCGAAGGGGGAGCCCTGTGGGGATTGATCCCCGGAGTTGGATGGTCGGACCATTGGGCCTTCTGGAAGGAGGGATTCCCGGCAGTGATGGTGACCGACACCGCTCTCTTCCGTTATCCGGCCTATCATTCGAGCGCCGACAGGCCCGAGTTCGTTCAGTACGAACGAATGGCGCGCGTCGTCTCAGGCCTGCAGGCTGTTATCGCAGAGATGGCGAATGCACCCCGGTGAAAGAGGGTGAACGAGAGGAAATCGTCAGACTATCCTCGCTCGTTTTCTCTCCCCACTGCTGCGCCCGAACGTGACACAGAAAGGGCGGCCTGGGTGAATCCCGAACTGCCCCTCCCCCCACATAGCAGGGACGAGCTCACCTCTATATAGTGAGGGCGGCCGAGCCGATCCTCAACTGCGCGCGTCCAACGACCACTATAAATGATCCCTCAAGCTCGCTCGTTTCCTCTCCCCACAGCTGCACCCGAACGTGACACAGAAAGGGCGGCCTGGGTGAATCCCAAACTGCGCGCGTCGAACGACCACTTTCTGAAGTGGGGGTTGCGCGAGCACGGGATGACTCGGCCGCCCTCTCCTTTCCTATGATTCGCCCCTGCTCAACCCTATTCCTCTGCCTGAACCCCAGGATGATAGGTGCCATATACATACACAGGGATGGACAGATGGCCGAGATATTTTTGCATCAGCGGCTTGACGTCTTTCCAGTCGAGCCCGCCCACACCAGTGGCCAAGCGTGGAAGCGCGACACTCTTGAACTTCTCAGCCTCAATCGCCTTGCACAGCGCTTTGAGACAGTGGTTCACGTTCTCGATCGTGGCCCGGCCTGGCTTGGCTCCGTGACTGGCAGCAGGCTCCTGGGTATACAGATTCACAATCCGAACGCCGCCGACACCGGCCCAGGTCCACAACTCGCCGGTCTTGGGAGTAAACGTCTGAGAATAATGCCGGAAGTCCTTATACATCGCTGGCCACCGTTCTCTGAGTGCCAAGGCTAACCCGTTCGCGAAGTTGTCGTTGGGTGCGACACCGTGCGCCAGGGCCTCCGCATTCGTCAATAAAATATCCCCTGCCACTTCCTTCAACATGTGACGTCCTCCTCCGTCGAGTTAGTAATGAATCACAAATTTTTTCACAGTGGGCGAGATGAGTCTCCTCTGCGCACAGCGAAATGGTGCACTGACACTCTTTTTCTTTCCCGGTTGATTGAAGGGTTAGGAGCGAAATGGTCGGACATCACCTGACTTGCGCAACATCTTGTTCACCTCGTCAAGGTGCAGCTCTTCGCCGACGATCATCTCTCGTGCATATTCTTCCAACAGGACGGACTTTCCTTCGGAGACTTTCAGGAGTTCGTAATAGGAGGCGACGGCGGCCTTCTCGTGCTCCAAGCTTTCCTGCAGGATATCTCCCACATCATGCTTCTCGGTTTCCAAGAGTGTCCCAATTTTCAGCGACGGGTGGCCGCCGAGTAAGGTAACCAGTTCCCCGGCTTTATGCGCATGGGCAAGGCTCTCGTCAGCATTACTCTTCAGCCAAGACACGATAGGAATGCGGTTATAGCCATAGATCATGAGGGAGTAATGCATATAGCGTACGACTCCCGCCAATTCATGCTCCATAATTTTGTTGAGAATCCCAACCGCGCGTTGCGTGTCTTGATTGTTCATCTGATGCCTCCTGTTATGCAAAACTATCCCACCTGAAGAAGTTGCGAATGGCCTAGTCCCCGGCACGTCTGCTACGTCCGGTCTTTGCAGCATGGCACACCACCGTCAACGATTCGTTGGGAGACAAGTCTACTGGAAAGCCCGATGCGTATCCACCTCGTTCTGTTCTTGGAGTAGCCCTTGTCTTTTTTTCGTCTCTACCCTATAGGTATAGAATAGGTAGGGCCGCAGGCTGAACAATCGTCAGCTTTCGTGACGACCCCTCTCGCAGTGGCACAGGAGTGGCTGATATGAAAATGCTACTGATCGTGTTTCGTCAGTCGATGGTAGAACACATCCATGCCCTGCTGAAAGAATATGATGTCAATGCGTTTACTGAACTGCACAATGTTGCCGGCAGGGGGGAGACCGGACCCACCGTTCAGTTCTTACTGTCACCCGGCGCCAACAGTATGATCCTCACCGCGGTATCGGAACAGCATGCCTACCGCCTCATCGATGGGTTCACGCGCTTGAAAGCGGAGCAGGGGATGGGTCAGCATGACACTCTTCACGTATTCATCCTCCCCTGTGAGCAAGTGGTTTAGCCCGCATGATTCATGAGCGCTTCTGCTGCAATCGCGGATACGCGGCTCTTGCGCGTGAAGCGCAGGACGGAATGAATGTCTCTGTATCGTCGCCTGCGAGATACGAGATACGCTTCACGAGGAACATGCTTTCGAGCGATGTCGCGACGAACCGTCATGAATAGTGCGGGCAAGGCAAACGCCGCGCGCGCGGACGAGGCGAGGACGAATTGGACTGGATTACTCCGGTTAATAGCTCGTAGAGGGCCAGGTCTGACGAATCCCTGCCGCCTATTGGTCAGCCCTAACCCGCTCCCGGAGCATCCCGCTCACCTCACGCTCGACAGAGAAGCCCCCTCATCCGAGACGCACAAGGCGACATGAACTCGCTTCATGGCTCGCCCCCTCAAGACCGCGCGCGGACAGGTGTCGCAATGTTTGATTGCAAGACCAATACTGCGAATGATGTCCCTTGACCAGAGCCTTCGAGATTGGTGCCCCCCTATCTTTGACCCCCGAGGTCAGTGGTCAAAACCCGTCGAGGAGGGCTTTCTTCTTCGCTGCGTATTCGTCGTCGGTGATCAACCCGTCGTCGCGAATCTGCTTGAGCCGTTGCAGCTTCCCTTCGAGAGAAGAATCTGGGTAAGCGGACGGAGGCGATCCCTTCTCGTGACCACCGTCTACCGGGGGAGCGCCCAAGGAGAGCTGTTGATAGGTGAGGGCTAACTGTGGAGCCTCAGGGATCAGGAAAGTCCCAAGCCCGTTGTCTTCTTGAGGCAGGCTCTGATATGGACCAGGCACAAATTCATAGAGTGCCCCGGCGATCATGTGCAGCGGATCCTTCCACAGCAGCTCACGGACACTCGACATCGTAAAGGCTTCGCGATAGTTCCCCAAGATCAGATGCAGCTGCGTATCTTTCACAAACCAGGCCCCCGTCGTGATTTCGGCAATCTCTTGTGTCTTCGGGCTAGTCAACCCGAAGACCACCACCTCCGAGGGCTGCGCCTGGGCAAACGCTCGCGTCAGGGTTTCGCTGAGATAGTCCACCTCAGCCGGAGTAAAGGCCGGCAGCGCCGGCCCGTTCGGACCAGGGAAAAAGAGTACTCCCTGGCCGCGTTTCTGCACATGGATACTGCGTAGGATCGGCTTCCATTGATCAGCGCTCCAACGGAAGGGATGGGAAAAAGGTTGGGTGCTTTCCGCATGACGATCCCTCGTGGAAACCTGCAGCCGGACAAATCGATCCGCTTCTTCACACATTCCGCAGACCACCCGACTGGCTGGTACCGCCCCGACGCTACAGGCAACGGCCAGTACAGCCATCATCAACATGGGAGTTGAAAGGGCTCGCTTTTCTTTCCCGCCCACTGTCATTCAGTTTCTCCACAGAAGGAACGAGTGGCGCGGACACAACAATGTCCTCCTTTCGTTTGTCTTCAATAGGCAAAGTCGAACCCGACAAGCATCGTTTGGCCGAGCAAGTCGCCCCTACCCGTCCCTACAGCCTTTGTCTGGTATGTGTTGTATTCTGCATGCATTGCAATATCGGTCCGGTTTGACTGGTGGATGTAATATCGGGCCAGGAACGTATGGGAGTCGACGTCATTGTAGTTCTTGGCGAACGTCGGATCGCCTTGCCGATCGTTTCTGATGAGGTCATAGCGATATGAGAGGAGCCAGCCAGGCATTCCGACCAGCGGCAATTGAGTCGGGTACCAATCTAACTCGACAAAGCCGCCGTTCCATGAGGCATTCTGGGCGTTTGCGATCCCTTGCGACACAAAGAGATTCTTGCTGTCATTCCCATGCACGAAGGCGCCAAAGAGATTCCATTGTCCATCGAAGGTGAGACTCACATCGGCCCCAATCCGATAGAATGGCTGACCGCTCCCAGCAACGGCCAGGCAGTCGGGGCAGGTGGCATTCGCCACAGTAGGAGCATCTCCGTACACGCCGAACAACCCGATGCGCTGGCCGGTAACAATGCCATAGCCCCCAAACGACTGCGTCATACGGCCATAGAAGTTCATGTTTCGCCCTCCCGTACCAGCGCCGCCGCTGACAGGGCCTGAGAAGGAATTCGTGCTAAGACCCGCGAGACTGTAGCGGAAGTACCCGTCGGTGACCGCCGTTTTGGTAATGCCGGCCATTTCAACCCCAGGTGAATTGTCTCCGATCGCGAAGGAGTTGGGATTGAGGTAGGAACTGGTCGATGTCCCGCCGATCCCGGCGAAGTAGGGACTACCCGCGACATAGTGATACATCACGAAGGGCGTGTTGAGGGTGGGACTCCGTTTCTCGCTGAAGGGCACATCGAGTTCAAACTTCCCGACTTTCAGATTCATGAGATACGTCCCCGGCTCGCCTTGGACACCAAGAAACCGTTCGAGTCGGTTGAGCCGGACATAGGCAGCCTCCAAATCTCCGTCCGACGCTCCCGTGCCAAACCCTGCGCTTCCGAGCCCGGGGGTCAACACTAGGCCAAACGAAATGTCGCGGTGCAAAAGGCCAAAGCTTAAAATGTCCAGCCCCGTAAAACCAAACCCACCGGTCGAGACTCCACTGCCATCCGTTCGGACACTGGCTGCCTGGTAGCCGACTGTCGTTCGGAACGAGGCAGGCCAGTACCCCATGGTGATATTTTCGTGAGTGGGAAGGTCCACATCCGCGCCGAATTGATACCCCTGGTCGCGAAATTGGTTCCCGAAGTCATTGAGCTTCGGAAATCCTGGCACGTGGCAGACGTTGCACGGCACTCCGTATTTCCGTGCAAACGCGGGAATCGCATTGGCCTTAGGCAGCAGGCAACTGATTTCGTAAGTGAAGAGGCCGATCAGAGCAAGCAGACAGACGACGAGACCACGTACCGCTCGAATGCTCATGGGTGTGTCCCTTCCTTTCACACCCGCATGCGCAGGTGCATTGATGGTGTCACAGACCCTGTTCCTCTCGAAGCACTGGGGCCAAGCAACGTGATGCTACGACTGTTCGGCGCAAAATGTTCGGACATAGGCCACGATCTTCCACCCTTCATCTTCCGACAGCAACGCGGGGATGAGTGGTTGCATCCCTGTGCCTGGACTCCCGTATTTGATAATCCAAAATAGTTCCCCGTCTTCCCGCTTTTTCTGAAAGGCACAGTTCGTGAAATCGCGGGGCGGATTGGTTGGATTCATATGCGCAGCAGGCCCGTCGCCTTTGCCGCTGATCCCATGACAGAGAGTACACGCCCCTTTGCCTTCGTAGAGCTTTTTACCCGCTGATACGATTTCTGGTGGGGCTGTGCGAGTCTCTCCAAAGGGGGCCTTATAGCTGAGGGCCTCATTCATGGCGGAGGGGGGGACTCGGTCTTCGGTAGGCTCGCGCGGGGCGCCAGCTGCTATGGTGACCATGGCCATCATAGCTGGGACTATGAAGTAGCCTAAAAGGTTTCGGTAGTGCATTGAATACCTCCTTCCTCTTATGAGCCTTGCCACGTTGTTTGAGAGATACTCCCTCTAAGAAATTAGTCAACCCTCTAAAATAATGTTCTGCAATTCACATTCCTGGTGACTGATAGGTCTCATGAGCAGACAAATTCTCAGGAAAACCGCGAAATTATTCGATAGGAGAGGAAATTTCGCTGTCGGTAATCTCTCAGAGATGGAGCTTTTTGCGACAGTTGCTAGTCTCAGCTTGTCCTAGAAAGCCACAGCAATATTTGCGCGCAGCTTTCCCACCCGCCCACTGGCAGATATTTTTCACCCGCCCTACCCCCCGATTGCTTCGCAATCAATTTCCCGTGACGTGCCATTAGCCCTGGCGAGGGCCTTCCAATTTGCTAAACCTCTATGTAGAGGAGTGGCCAAGGCTGCCCTTTACTGCGCGCAACGAGCAACCCTCATCATTCCAAATGATCCTTCCAAGCTCGCTCGTTATCTCTCAGGGATGGGGGCTGATTGATCTTCCACTGCGCGCAGCTTTCTCACCCGCCCATCCAATGGCACGCTGAGACGTGCCATTAGACCTGGCGAGGGACTTTCAATCCTCTTCACCTCTCGTTAAGGGAGTGGCCGAGGCTGCCCTTTACTGCGCGCATCGAACGAGCACAGTTTCACCGTGCGCGTTCTGCGAGCAAGAAGGGCACCTGGCCGCTCCCTCCCCATCCTTCTGAGGCTGCGCATTCCGCGAGCAGGAGGACGACCAGGCTGCCCATCAACTTTCCTCTTTTTATCAGTCCCCACTTGCCGTACTCTTCCTCATACGTATGGATCAACACGATCGCCTCCTGAAGCCCGGCATCCTGTGGCCCACCCTGCTCGAACAAACGGGCTATGCCCGTGACCGCGGGACGATCCTCTCCATCCCCACGACGCCTGAGGTAATCGAGCAGAGTGGCGTGGCGTTTCAGGTGCGCGTCATCACGGCCCTTGCCATGAAAGCGCTCGCCACAGCTGTGCAGTCGAATGCCGACCCCTTTCTGCCCTACGATCCCGACCTGTTCGTGGCGGAGGTTTCCCCGACCCATGTGGCCTTGCTGAACAAGTTCAACGTGGTCGATCATCATCTCGTGATCGTCACGCGCGCGTTTGAGCCTCAAGAGACGCTGCTCACTCGCGAGGACTGCGCGGCGCTGCTGATCTGCCTCGCCGAGATCGACGGACTGGGTTTCTACAACGCGGGACCAGCTGCCGGGGCCAGTCAGCGTCATAAACATCTCCAAATGGTCCCCTTTCCCGCTTCCACCGAACCCCGGCTGCCGATCGAGCCACTGTTGCGCTCCGTGAAGATGGCCGGCGCCACCGGCATGGTGCCCGGCTTGCCGTTCTTGCATGCCTATGCCCCGATGGATCCAGAATGGATCGACCAACGGAGGGACGGCGCCTCTTTGTTGCTCGCCTGCTATCACTCGCTGCTCCGCGCCGTGGGCTTGTCCGTTGAGACGACCTCGACCCCTTATAACCTGCTCGTGACCAGACAGTGGCTGTTGATGGTGCCTCGCTCACAAGAATTTTTCGAGGGCATCTCGCTCAATGCACTGGGCTTCGCCGGGGCGTTGCTGGTGAAAGACGCTACGCAGCTTGCGATCCTACGGAAGCACGGTCCCATGACCGCGCTTCAGCGCGTGGCGCTGCCACGGGAGGCGTGACGCGTCGTTCGTGAAGCGTGAAACGTATTTCCCGAGCCAGGAAGATCTCCGCCTGCGAAGGACGAGAGACGCGAGTCGAGTTGATCCGGTGGCTAGTTTTTGGCTGGGGCGCCTTCGGATGCGAGGTGGAGCACTTCCGACTCGGCCAGCCCTTGGTTTCGCCGTGAATTGCCGGAGCGCAGGAGCTTGTCGCCCAGGCCGACCGCCAGGTTGCGGTAGATGATGACGCCGATGTCAGGGCGGCGACGGATGAGATCCACCAGATCGCGCTGGAGCAGTTCGGCCGCCTCTACGTGACCCTCCGCCGTGGCCATGGCGGAGTGGGGCCTGGCCGAGAGGAGCGAGACTTCGCCACAAGTTTCCCCGGTGCGGACGGTGCCGATGGTGGCCGGAGGGGTTCCACAGCTGATGGCAACTTGTCCCTGCAGCAGGATGTAGAGACGGTCGGCCGGTTCGTGCTGCACGAAGAGGCGTTCGCCGGTCCGCACTTCCCGAACCGTGCAGGCTCCGGCGAGCCTGGTCGCCTGCTCGCTGTTCATCCCGTGAAACAAGGGGATCTCCTTGATCGCTTGCGCCATGCGCGGTGCAATGACGCAGCGGGAAAAGCCGCGCATCACGACGTCGGCGACGGCCTGCACCGATTGTGTCAGCGCGAGCGGCCCCAGATCTTGCAGCTTGTTCAACCGCACCATCTTCACGATGTCGAGCCGCTCCACTTGATAGAAGACCATAGCCGGCACATAGGCGACCGGCAGAAAATTCAGCTCCAATAGCGTGCGCTGCATCCGGGGCGCATAGGCGCTGACGTCGATTTCGATGTATTCGACGCCCATCTCCTCCCGACACTTCCGTTCCAGCTCGGAGAGAAGAAATCGCACGACGTCGTCGGCCAAGGCGATGAGCTCGAACACACGGACGGTGTGCTCGACCGGATCCATCGTGTAGCCGACGGCCCCGACGATGTGGCCGGCGGCGCGGGCCAGAAAGTAACTGGTTTGCCGCGCCTGGAGTTTGAAGAATCCATAATCCAGCCGCATGGGGCCGAAGATTTCCCGGTTGCGTACCCGCCCCCGCTCGATGCGCAGCAAGGCCGGATAGCCTTCGGCCTGCAGCTGTTCGATGGTGTAGTCGCCCCCGGCGGGGTACGGGGCGGAATCTTCGTCGACGATGAAGTCCGGAGTGAGCGGCGGCTGGCTCATCACGAGATTGGCTAAGGCGTAGGCCTCTGGAATGATCCGCGGATTGTTGCGGCGCAAGGCCAGCGCATCGCCGAAATACCGGGCCAGCAACGCGAAGCTCTCGCGGTGGCGGAAGAAATGCTTCAGCGGCAAAAAACCGGTGGGGATGAACCCCTGCGCGAGGCTGATCTGCTGGGCGTACGGATGCACGGTTCGCGCGACGACCAGGCCGACGTGTAGGCGGTTCTGAATGGATTCGAGCCGCTTCTCCATGAGCAGCTTGCCGACTTGCAGCCGGCGATAGTCCGGATGGACGGCGAGGCGGCCGAACTCTCCGACGAGATCGGAATGGGCTCCGAAGTCGAAGAGCACGGAAGCGGTGCCGATGACCCGGCTGGTGTCGCTCTCTTCGGCGACGAGAATCAGCGCGTCGTCCGTGAAGACGGAGCGCTTCAACCAGAGTTCGTCATACACCTCATGATGGGGATAGTCGGCGCCGTACACAGCGAGAAAGATTTCGCGAATCTGGCCGACATCTTCTTCGCGGGCTTCTCTGATCCGAATCATGACAACCCTGTGCGCGTGGTCAGGAACGGGGCGTTTGCTCGCTGAGTCGCTGCCCGGCGATCTTGGCAATAGCCTGGTAATACGCCGCGCCGACGGCCAATGCCTCTTCGTCGAAATCGAATTTGCTGGAGTGGGCAGGAAAGCCTTCCTTGCCCGGGACCTGACTCCCGAACCGGACATAGGCGCCGGGAATGTTTTCCATGTAGTAGCTGAAATCCTCCGCCCCCATGTTGGCCGTCTTGAGCGGCAACACATTGGCCTCCCCCACCGCTGCGACTGCTGCGCGGCGCGCCAGGCTGGCCATCTCGGGCATATTGATCAGCGGCGGCGTGCCTTCATTCACAGTGACCTGGATCTTGGCGCCGTGCAGTTGGGCAATCGATTCGGCTATGCGGTGGATGGAGGAGAGGAGTTGTTTCCGGACAGCAGGGTCCTGGGCACGAACCGTCCCCTCCAGCCTGGCCTGTCCTGCGATGACGTTCGGCGCAGTCCCCGCGTGGAACTGCCCGACGGACACGACCGACGGACGGGCCGGATCGACCTCGCGTGAGACGATCGTTTGCAGCGCCATGATCATGAGACTCCCGACCACGACGGCGTCGATGCTTTCATGGGGACGGGCTCCGTGCGCGCCCTGTCCGATAATCTCAATCGTGAAATTATCCGACGACGCATTGACGGCGCCCTCGGCCACGACGATGGCCCCTGGGTGATAGTGGCGGTCGAGATGGCCGCCGAAAATCATGCCGGCTCCCTCCAGCGCCCCTGCCTTGATCATGGCCAGCGCGCCGGTACCTTTTTCCTCTGCAGGCTGAAAAATCAATCGCACAGGAGCCGGCAGGTCTTTCTCTTCCGAGAGGAGCGCCGCCGCACCGAGCAACATCGCTGTGTGCCCATCATGGCCGCAGGCATGCATGACGCCGTTGTGGACCGAGGCGAATTCCAAGCCGGTGTCTTCCTGAATCGGCAGCGCGTCCGTATCGGCACGCAAGACGACGCAGGGAACTCCGGCACGTCCGGGAATATCGGCGACGACGCCGTGGCCGGCGACGTGAGCCCGATACTTGATGGCCAGCCCGTCGAGAAATTTGCAGATCACGGCGGCGGTGTTCGCTTCCTGCCCGCTGAGTTCCGGATACTCGTGGAGCACGCGGCGAAGCTGAATGAGACGGTGTTGGAGCGGCTCAGGAATCAACGGCATGATTGTGACCTAGGCGATGAACGTACTGCGGCCTGTAGATCTACTCTTCGCCGTGTCCGGCCAAACCGGCGATCTGAAGAAACTGGCCCATGGTAGCACAGAAGGGACGGCGGTTTCCGCAGCGGCTCCGCTCGCTCACCTCCCATCACTAGAAGTAGGCTGACGTGGCATCCCCTGCGCGCATTCAACGAAAACCTTCTGTCCCCCTCTCAGCATCACACCTTCTCGCCCAAGGGAGCAGCCGAACTGTCCTTCACTGCGCGCATCGAGCGACCCTCATCATTCCAAATGATCCTTCCAAGCTCGCTCGTTATCTCTCAGGGATGGGGGCTGATTGATCTTCCACTGCGCGCGTCCAACGAGGGCCTTCGGAGGCCGCGCGTTGCGCGAGCACAGAAGATCATCAGGCTCCATCCCCCCTCTGCTCCGGGAGCAAGGGATCGGCACGGGTGTCATTCCACTTCTTTCATCGTGCGCGTTCTGCGAGCAAGAAGGATGGTCTGGCTGCTCCCTATCCCACCCTTCCGAGCTCGCTTGCCCATCTCTCCACAGGGTAGCCTGGTCGATCCTCGAATGCGCGCGTCGAACGAGCACCTTCCGAGCGTGCGCGTTCCGCGAGCAGGAGGACGACCAGGCTACCCTGTCTCCCCTCTATTCGAAGAATCTCCTAACCCCTGCCTTAATCAGGTCCAGCCCCTCGCGCAAGTCGGTCTCAAGCACATCGGCCTTGGCCTGCACCACCACGCGTTTGGCCTTGAGCTGGTCCTTGAACACCATCAGCTTGGTGAGTAGCTCCTGCTTCTTTGACTCCAGAGTGACTTGTTGCCTGGCTTTCTCACTCTCAAACCAGCCTTTGAGTGCCTCAAACTCGGCATCGAGCGTGCTCGTCCGATCCACGAGATCTTCCCAAACCCTGCCCGATTCGAACGTAGCCCCTTTCAGTTTCTGTTCCGCAACGGATTCGAACTCGTTCAGGGCCTTGAAAATCTTCGTCCTCTGCTCCTCGAACGTGTCGCGAGCGTCCATTTTGCCAAGGGCCAATTGCACTTGAAGATGTTCGAGCTTGGCCTGCACGTCACTCTTTGCCTGCGCTGCCATCTCCTTCGACGTCTGCACGTCGGCCTGAACCTGCTTGAGCAGATCCCGCAGCTGTTGCTTGCGCTGCTCCAGCCGCTGCATCGCCTGCTCCTGCGTCTGGGTCAGTTGCGCCTCCAGCGCCACTGCCTGGTGCTCCAATGCATCCAATTTCTTATCGAGCGACGCTCTGAGTTCCTTGATTCGCGACATGGGACCCTCCTCTGTGTGAAATGGAACATACAAACCAGCTACGTTCAGCCCAGCGTGGCACTACATCGCAGCTCCATTTTCTGTTCATGACAATCCGTGCTGTATCGCGCCCGATACGGCCATCAACCAAGCGGATATCCTATATACAATAGTCCCCTCCAAGCTCGCTCCTTATCCTTCCCCTCCAAGTATGCGGCGGCTGGAAGGGATGGGCACGGCGGCGGCGACATAGCGGGAAACAGTGCCTCGTGGCAGTAACAGAAAGCGTGCGACGACATTGCGCCGTTTCGGCGCAGTTTCATAGGAGTGCGCGACGAATATCCCGGAGGCCAACGGCTCGACGAAACCATCGCTTTATGTCGCCACCGCCGCTGCCCGCCCTTCGTCAGCCGCACCCTCCCCTTTCTACTCCCAGGCTACCCCCTCCGACAACGATGTCGGTCTCATCGCTTCACTTGGCGAGGGTCCGCACATAGGCCAGCACGTCTCTGCTCTCTTTCTCCGAGAGGCGGAGATCCCAAGACGGCATGTTCGGTTTGCCGTCATGGATAGTCTTGAGCAGGTCGGCATCGGATTTCTTTCTGGTCGACGGTGATGTAAGGTTAGCCGGATCCGGTCCACGAAGAAACCTATACCCATCCCCTCCGCCCTGAGGCCCGTGACAACCGGTGCAGTGCCTGACAAATAGGGCCTGGCCACGCGCGACATCGCCGCTCTGAGCCTTGGGTTCAGCTTGTCCTAGCGCCACAGTCCCGAATAAAAGACCGCTCACAAACCCGACCGTTGACACCATGAGTATCCAGCTCCTCTTCATGTTCCCTCCTGCTCGTTGTTGCCATACCAGCTGAACGCAATCTGAACCCTCGCCGGAACACTACCCCATCGGATGGTGAAGCTCAACATTAGTACGTGCTTCCTCATTCCAATGCCAACCAAGCAAGGGAGTGAGGGGGCTTTCGACTGCAGCCGTCGAGCGAGGCCCTTCCATTTCTCTACGCTGCTTTAAAAGGAGTGGCCAAGGTTGCCCTTTACTGCGCGCATCGAGCGAGCACATTTTTATTGCGCGCTCTGCGAGCAAAAAGTGCACCTGGCCGCTCCTTCCCCATCCTTCTCAGGCGCCGCGCGTTGCGCGAGCACAGGAGATCAACAGACCACCCTCCAAGCCTTCTCGTTACCTCTTACAAAGGGGCGGGCTCGTGGGTCCTCAACTGCGCGCGTCGAACGAGGCCCTTCCGAGGGCGCGCGTTCCGCGAGCACGGAGGACCCGCGAGCCTGCCCCGTCACACCCACTCCGGCGCATACTCCTTTCCCGCTTCTGTTTCTCCGAACCATCGATACAGGGCCGGCAAGACCACCAACGTGAGGGCCGTTGATGTAAAGAGGCCGCCGATGACGACGGTCGCGAGCGGCCGCTGCACTTCGGCTCCGATTCCCTGCGCGAGCGCCAATGGCAACAGACCCAGTAGCGTCGTCATCATCGTCATGACGACCGGGCGAAGCCGGAGGACGCAACCTTTGACGATAGCCTCATCCATCTGCGTGCCTTCATTGCGCAACTGATTGATATAGGAGACCAGCACGATCCCGTTCCCCACCGCCAAGCCGAATAGTTCGATAAAACCAATGGAAGCCGGCACGCTCAGGTATTGCCCGCTCAGCCACAGAGACACGACGCCCCCGATCAAGGCGAAGGGGAGGTTCATAATGATCAACGTCGCGTAACGGAGCGAGTGAAACGCCCAGAACAACAGAAAGAACACGAGCCCCAGCGTGATCGGGACCACGATCAACAGCCGCGCGTTGGCCCGCTCCATGTTCTCGAACGCCCCACCCCAGGTCACCTGGTACCCTTCAGGCAGGCGCACTTGCACCGCCAGCTTCTTCCGCCCTTCATCCACGACACTGCCAATGTCGCGCCCGACGACGTTGAAGCCGATGTAAATGCGGCGGTGGACCTGCTCTCGGCTGATGCGGGCCGGGCCTTCGCGCATCTCGATCGTGGCGAGTTCGCTCATTGGAATCAGCGCGCCGGACGCAGACTTCACCCTGATCTCCCCGATGGTACCGATGCTGTTGCGTTGCAGTTCCGGGAATCGAAGCGTCAATTGAAACCGCCGCTCGCCTTCATAGACATGGGTCGCCACCTTGCCGCCGATCGCGGTGGTCACAATCTCCTGCACATCGGCCACGTTAATGCCGTAGCGGGCGATCTTCTGCCGATCGATGTCGACGGTGAGATAGGGCTGGCCGGCTATCTGCTCGACTTTGACATCTTTGACGCCTTTGATCTGCTGCAGCAGCGCGGCAATCTCCTCCGCCTTGTCGTGCAACACATCGAGATCCTCCCCGAATAGCTTGATGGCGCACTCCGTCCTGATGCCGGAAATGAGCTCGTCTAACCGTTCTTGAATCGGCTGGCTCATGAGGACCGAAATACCGGGGATCTCCGCCAGCTTCTGCCTAATGGCATCAGTCAGCGATGTTTGCGTCTGGGCGGTTTTCCAACTACTTCGCGGGGACAGGGTCACGATCGGGTCGCTCTCATTCGGCTCCTCCGGCCCAAAGGCAATATCGGGTCGCCCGATCTTGCTCACCGCCATGCGCACTTCGGGAAACTCCAACATGGCCTTGTGGGTTTGCTTCTCCATCTCGATGGACTCCGGCAGCGAGACGCTCGGCAGCCGCACAATCTGAGGCGTCAGGGCACCTTCTTCAAGAAGAGGGATGAATTCCCTCCCGACGAACGGAACGAGCGCGAGGCTGCACATCACGATAGCCGTCGAGCCGGTCAGTACAAGACTGCGATGCCTGAGCGTCCATTGCAGCACAGGCATGTAACGCTGTTTCATCCAGAGCGAGAGGCGCGTTTCCTGCGCATGGTCTCCGCGCAAGAGCAGCGACGCGAGCACCGGCGACAGGGTCAACGTGACCACGACCGAGGCCAAAAGCGCAATCACCAGCGTATAGGCCAGCGGCGCGAACATCTTTCCTTCCATGCCCTGGAGCGTCATGAGCGGCAAAAACACGACGCTGATGATCAGAATGCCGAACAGGATCGGCCGGCCCACTTCTTTCGTGGCCTCAAGAATCACCTCCGACGTGCTCTTCCGCGCTGCGCCGTTGTTCTGCGCCAGATGCCGATAGACGTTTTCCACCACGACCAGCGACCCATCCGCGATTTCGCCGATTGCGATGGCCAGTCCGCCAAGCGTCATTAAGTTGGCCGAGATCCCCAGCCGCTGCATCACGATGAATGTGATCAGAGGGGTAACGATGAGCGAGGCCGTCACGACGATGGCACTACGGACGTGGCCCAGGAAGAAAAAGAAAACGAAAACCACCAGCACGATCCCTTCGATCAAGGCATCCCGCACCGTATCGATGGCCGCCGTCACCAATTCGATGCGATCGTAGAAGGGCAGGAGCTTCGTGCCTGCGGGGAGAATGTTGCTCTGCTGGAGATCTTCCACCTTGGTCTTGACCTCTTCGACCACCTGACGCGCATTGCCCCCGCGTATCATGAGGACGGTACCAGCCACGACCTCCCGTTCGCCGTTGAGCACCACCGCCCCATGGCGGACGGCATGGCCGATGCGGACTTCTGCGACATCGCGAACGAAGACCGGCGTGCCTCCGGATTCTTTCACGATGATGGACTCAATATCGCTCACGGTCCTGATCAGGCCCAGGCCTCGGATGATCGCGCGTTCGGCGTGCCGTTCCAGTACGTTGCCCCCTGCGTTCGCATTATTCTTCGCCACCGCGTCGTAGATATCGTGGAGCGTCAGTTCGAACTTGCGGAGCTTGGCCGGATCGACCAGGACTTGATACTGCTTGACGAACCCGCCCATGCCATTCACATCGATCACGCCTGGCACGCTCTTGAGCAGTGGGCGCAGGACCCAATCCTGGAGCGTGCGCTGATCCGTCAATTCCGTCTCGACGATCTTGGGATCGGTCGCCGTCGCACTCGGCCCTTCCACATAATATTGATAGACTTCGCCCAACCCGGTGCTGACAGGGGCCATGACAGGTTCCGGCCCATCGGGCAATCGCTCCTTTGCCGCCATGATCCGTTCGAGGACTAACTGGCGGGCGAAGTAGATATCGACGTCGTCGTTGAACACGACCGTGATCTGGGAGAGGGCGAATTTCGAGAGGGATCGGATCTCCGCTAAACCGGGCAGGCCAGTCATCTGGAGTTCGAGCGGATAGGTGATGAATCGTTCGACTTCGACCGGCGAGAGACCCGGCGCCTCCGTCAGCACCTGCACCTGGATGTTCGTCACGTCGGGATAAGCATCGATCGGGATAGACTGAAAGGCAAAGACGCCGACGACGGACAACAAACAGGCCAGGCCAAGGACCAGTATCCGTTGCCGCAGCGAAAATTCCAGAAGCGAGGCGATCATGGCGCCGGCTCGATCTTGTGCCGTTCCATCTCGGACTTGAGCACGAACGATCCCTTGGTCACGACCTGCTCGCCGGCGCTCACTCCGTCCAACACCGTCACCACCTCTCCCTGCTCGCTTCCCACCTTGACCATTCGCACTTCGAAGTCATTCGTTCCCCGTTGAACAAACACCATCTTACCGGTCGGGCCGTTTTGGACGGCCGCGAGCGGCACGGTCAGCGCATCCGGGGTCGGCGCCGCATAGACACGGACGATGGCGAACATTTCCGGTTTCAGCAGCCGATCGGGGTTCAGTACCGTCACTCGCAGGCGCATCGTGCGGGTGGCCGGATCGAGCACATCCCCGATGTAGGTGATCGTTCCCGGAACGATGGCATGAGGATAGGCGGACACAATCACATCGACCTTCTGGTCCTTCCGGATGAACTGCACATCTTTCTCCGGCACGTTCCCGACCACCCACACATCCGAAAGATCCGCGACGGTGAAGAGCTTCTGCTGCGGCTCAACCACCTCGCCCCTCGTGATATTGCGCATGATGACCCGGCCGTCAAACGGCGCGCGCAGGGGTACATCGGCCTTGATCGTATCCTCTCGATCCAGCCGCTCGACTTCCTGCCGGGGGACGCCGAGCAGCTCCAGACGGTTCCGCGCCTCGCGCGCTTCTGCTTGTGCCGTTTTCATCGTCGCCTCGCGGCGTTGCAACTCGGCCAGACTCACAACCTTTTGTTCATGCAGGTCCCTAGCACGCTTGTACGCCAATTTCGCTTCAGTCAACTTTGCGGCAGATTTCAGATAAGCCCCCTCTGCGAGCCCGAGATCGGTGCTGTGCAGCATAGCCAGGAGCGTGTCCTTCTTCACGTCCTGGCCGACATCCACATGGACCTTCACCACCCGGCCGCGGATGAGCGTGGTCACCTCAGCAAGTTCATTTTCGTTGGGTTGAACTGTGGCGGGAAATTCCCGAGGTACCAGCAGCTGCCCACGGGCAACCGGCGTGACCTCGATCACCGTCCGCGCGAGTTCTTCGGATGTGAGATGGAGCACGCCTGGCCTATCAGCCACAACGGTCTTCTTGGCCTCAGGTGTGTGGTCGGGACTTTTTTCGCAAGCAGCAAATCCAGCGAACGCAAGGGCGGCGAGGAGAACGACACCCCGTAGTTCGTGATACATGATACGTGATACGTCTGAATCCGGACATGAGATCCGCTTCATGGTCATACAGCTCCATTTTATGGAACCAGCATGAGGTGTGCCATGGAAAACTCGCGATTCTAGAAGGAAAAATAGACGATCTAGGAGCCTTTTGCCACGTTACCGATGGAAGACCGTGGTGAAATGCAACAGCGGGGGCGGCAGAGTCTTCTCGATTCTCTACCGCACTGAACGCTAACTCCTCTGTTCTTCTCATCTTTACGCAAGCATCTGCACCAATCGCGCATGGCATTTCCCTTGCTTATCTCATTCTTCATACGAACCATGCACACATCTATCTCTGCCGAGCAAGGGAGGTTGCCATGCCGATCCTGAAACGACTCCAGAGTTATCTCGACACGAACAAGATTCCCTATGAGGTAGTCAGCCACCCGAAGGCCTATACCGCGCACGATGTGGCGCAGACGCTGGATGTGTCGGGAGACCTTGTCGCGAAAGTCGTCGTGGTAAAGGCCGATCAGTACTTCGTGATGACGGTGCTCCCTTCAACCTGGCGTGTGGATGTGAAACGATTGCGAGACGTGCTGGAGGCCCGCGACGTCCGACTGGCGACGGAAGCGGAGTGCGCGAATCTGTTTCCCGATTGCCAAGTGGGAACGATGCCGCCGTTCGGCAATCTCTATGGCATGGAGGTGTACGTCGATCAACTCCTAACGGAAGATGAGTCCATCGTCTTTGAGGCAGGCACCTACGTCGGTGCGATGAAGCTCCGGTACAAGGACTTTGCCGCTCTCGTTCGTCCGAAGGTCGCCGCGTTTCATTATGAGCCGTCAAAGATCGAGGGCTAGCTGCTGTGGGTCTCGTCGGAGGGCTTAACCCGCATTATTCATGACGCTTCGTGGCGAAATCGCTGAGCCGCGTCGCGAGAGCGGCGCGCGGAGTCCTGAGGACCTGAGGCGTACTCGTGCAGTACGTTGAGGGTCCGAAGGGCGAGCCCGCCGACCGAAGGCTCGTCGTAGCAGCGGATCGGCGATTGCAGCAGAAGTGTTCACGAATAATGCGGGTTCAGGCGCGTCACTTTCCTCGTGAGGCGGATGCCGCTCGAACGAGCCGCAAGCAGAATATTTCGGCGTGTCGCAATCGGCAAGGCTTCCGGAACATAGACGCCAGCGAGTTCTCTCGGCATGTGCTTCACAAATAGGGCGGTGAGGTGTGCGGCGCTCCAGGCAATCGGCGAACAGGTGAGTCCGCGTTGGCGCAGCTCGAAGAGCGAGGGGAACAGCGCGTCCCACCGGATCATGAAGGGGCCTGTCCGCTTGCGCCCATATACCAATACCGCCGCCGCGAAACGTTCGTTTCTTAAGATGCCCCGCCGGACCAATTTCGACATGGCGCGCGGCGTCGGCGTGGCGGGAAATCGGGCCGCTACCAACCCGCGCGATCGGTTCAGCTTCCCTTGTCGATACCAGCGGCGCTGTCGCTCCATGTCGATGCCGCCGATCTTGGCATCCATCTCGCGCACCCGGAGCACATGCGGAATCGTGACAACCTCCTCCTGGGCGACCAACAACACGCCAACTTGCCCGATCGGCGCGGGAAAGCGGAACAGTTCCCGCTCGCCGAAGCGCTCTCCGAACTCGAATTGCCCGTCTCGGTAGATTCGCGGCCGCGAGACTGCCTCGTCGAACGAATCGACGGCAGACCATTGTGAGACCGGGTTGTCGCTCGCCGTCTCTTCAAAGAGCCGCACCTGAACCCTCTCAATGGTGTCGAGTCCGGCCGCCGCCTGCATGGCTAAGAGGTTCGTGAGTCCGGGCGCAGCGCCGGCATGAATCAACGCGAGCCGATTTTTCTCCCGGAACAGGCGGTCGAACCGATGTTGCTCAGGCCGAAAGGGGCTCTGAGTGAGGTGGGATGCCGTATCGATGTAGTGGGAGCGTAACTGAAGGGCGGCACGCAGAATCGTCCTGTTGAAGACCGCGGGGCAGGCGTTCACCAGGAGATGGTAGCCCTTCGCTGCCTTCACAATACTGCGCGAGTTTCGAGCATTGACCCGTTGAATCACCAGGGTCGAGTGCTCACCAAGAAAGGCGCGAGCACGAACGGGATCACGGTCGCCGCATGCCACCTGATGACCCTGGCGAATCAGTAGTTTGGCGAGAACCGACCCCATCGCCCCAACGCCAAGAATAAAGACCCTCATGGGGTCGAGACTGTACCATAACTCAAAGGGAACATTGACGGTCATTCCACACTTTCTCGTTACCTGCCTCTCTGGATGGTGAACCTTGCCCTGCGGCTTGGGCGAAAGTTCGAACCCCCAGGTGATCGCGTCTTCCTTCTTTCTCCAAACAATGAGGAGTGGTCAGGTTGCCCGTCCCTGCTCCCTGCGCGCATCGGAATGGCCTTGAATGATGATAATGTGTTTGGGCATGCCCCCCCTCTCGCACCATCCGCCAATCTCATCAGGATGCTGAAAAAGTCCACCAGCAGGGAGAGGGATGGCCCGGTGAGTCCCCTGTGCTCGCGCAACGCGCGGTCTCAGAAGGATGCGAGGGAGCAGCCAGACCATTCTTCTTGCTCGCAGAACCCCCACGATAAAACGGTGCTCGTCCGATGCGCGCAGTGAAGGACAGTCTGGCTGCTCCCCTGAGGGCGAAGTGGGGAAAACCAGAAGGCCCTCGCCCGGGCAAATGGCACGTCTCGGGAAATCGATTGCGAAGCAATCGGAGGGTGGGGCGGGTGAAAAATATCTGCCAGTGGGTGGGCGGGTGAGAATGTTGCGCGCAGTGGGGGACTCATCCGGGCCATCCTGAGGAAACGTCAACGAGCAAGCTTGGAAGAGCTATCGCTAGTTGCTCGCTGCGGCCTTGCCTGCGGAGAGGCGTGTCTTGGCACGCCGGGGCTGGGCGGGTGAGACTAGTGGCCTTTTTGAGCACCCTGAGGCTTCTTTGATTTAAGAATCATTATGCAAAGTTCCAACGGTGGATGTGGATAGTGTATCAACCGAGTTTTCCCGCAGCCTGTTAGAAGAGAGGATGGTGAGGGGCGCTTCCCACCGGAACGTGATCGGCCGCTCCCCCCGCATTGCCGAGGAATCGCCAGGCCCCTCCCTCTTTGACGAGGTAATGCACCTCGCGCACCCAACTATCAATGGTGATGGGCTTCCCCGTCTGCTTCTCCGTGCCGTAGAGCCCTCCGGTGCAGGTTACATGCGCTTTTCTGAGGCCGTTGGCCTGGACCAATTTCAGCTCAGCGAAGACATGGGATGAGCTGATGTCCCGGTAGTGGAGGAAGACTTCTTCCCATACTCGGCGCACATCCGAACTTTTCAAGCCGTGGTAGTTGTAGGCCGTAGCGTAGAACTTCATGAGCGCATCGAGATCCGCCCTCTTGACCGCCGCTTCGGCCTCATTGAACGCTGCCACTAGCTCCTTGATGACCGGCTGATCGGCATCCGCTCCCACTCCCGGTGCAAAATCCACGGCTGCGGCGACGGGAGTCGGCGGTCGGCATTGGATCAGGATCAGGGTTCCTGCCAGGATCAGGATGATCTTGAGCAAGCCACGTCGCTTCATGATTGTAAAGTTACGCAATGCTGATGCCATCGCTACGCGGGAGGTAAAACCTTCGATGATCCAAGCGATCTCCGCTATTCATTTCCCCTTCGTTGAGCCCCGGATCAACAAGATGACGCCTAACTCCCCACGTGACACTGCCTCTCTGCCGCAAAACGCTACGTTTATTCTTGGCTGTGCCCCAACATTCGATGTGTGACTACAGGCACACCTGATGCAGTACGATTGAAATGAACCGGTGTGTGACAATGCCTAATCCCCTACTCGACATTCACAATCTCACCTTCGAGGTGGATCGCCATGCGATTCTCGACCGGCTCGATCTAGCGATCGACTCGCAGGAGATCCATGCCCTCCTTGGAGCCAACGGCTCGGGCAAAACCACGCTGGCTTATGTCCTCATGGGCTGCGAGAGTTATGCGCCTGGTGCGGGAACCGTTCTATTCGATGGCACAGACCTTCTTCCCATGAAAATGTATGAACGGGCCAGGTTGGGCTTGACCCTCGCGTGGCAGGAGCCGGCCCGGTTCGAAGGCGTCACGGTTCGCGAGTACCTGACCCTGGGCAAACCGGACTGCGACCCAGAACCGGCGCTGAGACAAGTCGGTCTCGCTCCGGATCGCTATCTGAATCGGCGAATGGATAAGGCCTTGAGCGGAGGAGAACGCCATCGAATCGAATTGGCCTCAGTCTTGTCCATGAAACCCAAACTCGCCATCCTCGATGAGCCGGCGGCGGGGATCGACATGCTCTCGATCAATCACATTATCGACATCATTCGCGCCCTGAAAGCAGCCGGGGGATCAGTCCTCTTGATCACGCACCAGGAAGAGGTCGCGCTCATCGCCGATCGGGCTTCACAACTTTGCGCCGGGCGCATCATTTTCTCCGGCGGTCCACGCGAAACAGTCGATCATTTCCGGGGCCGGACCTGCGTCCGTTGTGACGGAGAGGTGTGTGACTATGTCCGAGCTTGACGAGCTGAGACGCACCCTCCCGATGGTGGGAGCCGAGCCATCGATCCTCGACGATACCCGCATCGCCCATGTCGTGGCGCACGGGCATCGCATCCTCAGCCATCGAACCGTTCCCGGCCTCCGCGTGGACATGGAGGAAACACCGGACGCCATCGTGGGAAAACTGATTGTTGAAGCAGGCGCGCAGATCACTCAGCCGATCCACATGTGTTTCGGCCTGGCCCACCCCACCGGGGTGCAGCAGATCAAGATTGATGTACAAGTACTCGAAGGGGCACAGGCGCGGGTGCTGTCCCACTGTCTCTTTCCCTTCGCGCAAGCAGCGGAACATCGGATGCAGGCCGTCATGGAGATTGGACCAGGCGCGTCGCTGACCTACACTGAAGGCCACTACCACGGCCCCCATGGCGGCATGCAGGTCCTTCCCCACGCAACGATCAAGATCGGCAAAGGCGCCCGCTATTTTTCAGACTTCTCGTTACTCTCCGGATCAGTGGGGAACCTCGACATCGACTATCTCGTCGAAGTGGAGGAAGCGGGCATCGCCGAACTCAGCGCGAAGATCTTCGCGCACAAGACCGACCATATCAAGCTCAAAGAAGCGGTGATGCTCCGAGGGGAGCGGTCACGCGGCCTCATCAAGACCCGTGTGGTGCTGGAGGGCCAGGCGCAGGCCGAAATCATCGGCATCACCGAAGCTTACGCCAAAGGCGCGCGGGGCCACGTGGATTGCATGGAGATCGTGCAGGGCCAGGCAAAGGCTAGCGCGATTCCCATCGTGAGAGTCTTTCATCCGGAGGCGAAGGTCACGCACGAAGCAGCGATCGGCAGTGTGGACAAGAAAGAACTCGAAACCTTGATGGCACGAGGGCTGAGCCCTGAACAGGCAGTCGAACTCATCGTGAGCGGGATTCTGCGATAGCGTCAGACTTAGGTGAACTGCTTGAGCAGCACCGGCCTCCGCCGTGCGCCCCAGCGGCCTGGCGTGGCTTCGAAGATGCCGGCACAAGGCGTGCCGCAGAAACGACACTTCCCATCCGTCGTCAAGTTCCACTCGCTCAGTACATACCAGTCCCGTCCGACGAGTATCCGGCCGCATGCATGGCAATAGGTACTCCCTCCTTCTCGATCGGAGATGTTGCCGGTATAGGCATAGCGGACGCCATTCTTCATCGCGATATGGCGGGCCATGGTCAGGGTGGCAGGCGCGGTGTGCGGGATCGCTCGCATCTTCCAATCCGGATGAAAGGCTGTGAAGTGGATCGGCACATCCGGCCCGAGCTGCTCGACCACCCACTGCGTCAGGGCCTCGATTTCCTGCTCGGAATCGTTTTCTCCTGGGATGAGCAGAGTCGTGATCTCGAACCAGACCTTGGTCTGGTGTTTGAGATAGACCAGGGTCTCCAGCACCGGCTGGAGATGGGACCCGGTGACCTCGTGATAGAACCGCTCGGTGAAGGCCTTGAGATCCACATTGGCGGCATCCATGTGCCGGTAGAACTCGGCCCGGGGCTCGTCGCAGACATACCCGGCCGTCACAGCGACGGACTTGATGCTGCGTTCACGGCAGGCTTGTGCCACATCAATCGCGTATTCATGGAAGATAACCGGATCATTATAGGTGTAGGCCACACTCCGACAACCGAGTTCCAACGCAGCCCGGGCGATCGTCTCGGGCGAGGCTTCGTCGGCCAAGGTATCCATTTCGCGGGACTTGCTCATGTCCCAGTTCTGGCAGAACTTGCAGGCGAGATTACATCCTGCCGTCCCGAATGACAGGACAGGCGTGCCGGGCAGGAAATGATTCAGCGGCTTTTTCTCAATCGGGTCCACGCAGAAGCCGCTGGATCGCCCGTACGTAGTCAGGACGATCTGATCCTGCCGGCGTTCGCGCACGAAGCACAGGCCCTGCTGCCCCTCTTGAAGCTTGCAGAACCGCGGACAGAGGTCGCACTGGGTGCGGCCGTCATCCAGCTTGTGCCAGTACTTGGTGAGAAATCCGTTGGTTGAACTCATCGTGGCTTCTTCAAGAAGCTCTTGGCCTGGACCAATATCCAACTCAAGCCGACTGCTTCTTTAGTCCTCAGCGCCGGGTCGTCAGCGGGGTGCAGCCATCGCGTGCAGCCTGTCGCTCGACACATGAATATCATACATCGTGCCACCAGGTAGTGGCTGCCAGGTCTTCGGGAGAGGAGGAGAACAGCCACCCAGCACGACAGTGGCGCTCAGAAGACAGGTGACGATCACAGAACGAATAAATCGATTGCTCGCCATGGGAAGATCTCCTTCCAACAGATTCAATGCTCGCTGATATCCGCTACTCATGCAGGATAAAATAAACGATGGAGTCTCTCAATGCACAGATCGTTCCTTCGTCGGCGTTCTTCGCTGATGCGATGCTCGGCAGGCTCGCCCGCTGCTGCTCTTCCTGATTCTCCTCGCTCTCCTCCCGCTCGTGTTCTGGCAACTGTTCACGACGGGGTTGATGAAGCTTCGTCTGGAGCTCTTGCACCCTTGCAAGCACAATGGGGTTGCTCCGTTGCTTCAAGACGGAGCGGATTTCCCCATTAGCCC
The DNA here is from genome assembly GCA_963741245.1 of Nitrospirota bacterium. Classification (GTDB taxonomy): domain Bacteria; phylum Nitrospirota; class Nitrospiria; order Nitrospirales; family Nitrospiraceae; genus Palsa-1315. Next base: position 92,879 of record CAVUHR010000022.1, read on the forward strand.
TCGATGGACTGAGGAATAAGGCCACAATGACGTCCCCATGTCGTCGTCACTCGATGATAAAATCCCCAACAACTCAAGACTCTCTCCTGCCTCTTCGATAATCGACAAGAAGGCACGGTCATTGCTCATCTCCTCCCTGACGAGAGCAGGAGGAAGGGTCCATCTATGATCACCTCAATCGCCTTCACTGTCTATCCGGTCTCGGAGATGGAGCGGGCTCGATCCTTTTATGAGCACGTACTAGGCTTGCACGTGAGCTACCACTATCAAGATATCTGGATGGAATATGATCTCGGCGATTCGACCTTCGCCATCTCAACGGCGGAGACAGGCCATACTCCGGGAGCAAAGGGAGCAGTCGTAGCCTTTGAGGTGTCGGACCTCGACGCGTTTGTCCACAAGATGAAGGAGCGGGCCGTGTCGTTCATTACGGAAGCGTTCGACACGCCTGTCTGCCGGATGGCGGTGATCGAGGATCCGGACGGGAACCACATCACGATCCACAAGCGGCACCAGTGAGTCCATATGCCGGCTATTTTACACTGACCGTCCCCACCTCTCCCTCCACCTCCATTATAGTTCCGAAGGCCTTGCACTTGGCTTGCATCGTTCTTTGCAAAAATGCGAGCTCCTGGCCCTTCGCCAGCCGGACATACAAGTCTTCAATGCGCACGGGATGGAGAACGATACGCGCGATGCGGCCTCGTTCAAGTTCCAAGATAAACAAGAAGGAGAGATCGTTTCGGTCGGCTGAATCGACCGCATAGTCGTCGATGAAATCGCCGGTCGAGTAGAGGATGGCCTTGCCCTTGTAGAGTTCGATGCCTTGCGGTGTGTGGTTGGAATGACCCCAGTAGAGATCGGCTCCGAGATCGATGATCTGATAAGCGAGTGCCCGCATTGCCGCCGAGGGGAGACCCCAGTTGGGCCCGACGTGCGCGCTGATAATCACGAGATCAGCCTGAAGGCGGACCTGTTTCAAGACCTGCGCAAGTCTCAACCGATCGGGTTCGCCTAAGCCCTTTGCATCGTAGGCAATGTAGTGAATGCCGGGCTTCTTCTCCCCGGCTTCCCATTCCGGCTCGTTGTCCGTGAGGGAGATGACTCCGAGCCGGCCTTGCGGCAAGTCCAGAATGGCCGGCATGAGGGCCTCGGCTAGCGAGGCACCGGCTCCCGTCCGCTTGATGCCGGCTCGATCAAGCAGCGCGAGGCATTCGATTAGCGCATCCGTTCCGTAATCCAACACGTGATTGTTGGCCAAAGTCACGCAGTCAATCTTGGCGGCGCGAAGAAAATCGATCGCGCGGGGATGGGCGCGAAAATGAAAGGCTTTGGAATCGGGCTGCCACTCACGCCCCCGGTCACTGATCACACACTCCAGATTGATCAGCCGTCGATCCGCCTTGAGCATCAGCGGCAACACATCGCTCCAGATCTTGTCCGCTCCAATCGACTGATTACGGATCACATACTGATCCACCAGCCGCCCTAACATGACATCCCCGGTCAGTGCGATCTGCATGGCAGGTCCATCCCCTCCGCCGGACGTGATGCACAGGCTCTAGCCCGCACGGCTGAGACAAGAAGTAAACAGCCCCGCATGATGCTCAAAAAGGCCAGACTTCTCACCCGCCCAACCCTGGCGGGTACTTCACCCACCCCCCTGAGTCTGCCAAGACAGCCTCTTCGCCCAGGGACGCGCCTTTTCCCGGGCAAGGCCGCAGCGAGCAACTAGCGATAGCTCTTCCAAGCTTGCTCGTTGACGTTTCCTCAGGATGGCCCGGATGAGTCCCCCACTGCGCGCAACATTCTCACCCGCCCACCCACTGCCAGATATTTTTCACCCGCCCCACCCTCCGATTGCTTCGCAATCGATTTCCCGAGACGTGCCATTTGCCCAGGCGAGGGCCTTCTGGTTTTCCCCACTTCGCCCTCAGGGGAGCAGCCAGACTGTCCTTCACTGCGCGCATCGGACGAGCACCGTTTTATCGTGCGCGTTCTGCGAGCACAAAGGATGGTCTGGCTGCTCCCCCTCCTGCTCTTCTGAGACCGCGCGTTGCGCGAGCACAGGGGACTCACCGGGCCATCCCTCTCCCTGCTGGCGGACTTTTTCAGCAACCATCTACCTCCCGAACCGCCCCATGAGCTGCGCTTCTGCCAGGACATGTCCCTTGGACGCGTCCAACACCTGAGCCTTGGTCGCGCGGGGTTTCAGATTCAACGTGACATCCAGCGCATAGAGCGTGAAGTAGTAACGATGGGGCTTGCCCGGCGGCGGGCAGGGTCCGCCATAACCGACCCGTTTGAAGTCGTTCAAACCTTGCAGGGCCCCGTTTGGCAAATGGTCCTTGAGAGGAACGCCCTCCGTGAGTCCGCGCAGGTCAAGAGGGAGATCGTAGATCACCCAGTGCACCCATGTGCCGACCGGCGCGTCAGGATCATCCGCAATGATGACGAGGCTTTTCGTGGCGGCAGGCGGTACACTCCAATGGAGCGGAGGCGACAGATCCTCACCTTCACAGGTATACCGGCGTGGGATGGGATCACCGGATTTGAATGTCGAACTTGTGAGTTCAAAGGTCATCGGTTTGTTAACTCCTGTGCACCAGAACCGAACAGGGGGCATGCTTCACGACCGTGTCAGCCACGCTCCCCATGAAATATTCGTGAGCGCTGCGTCCGCTGCGAGACCCGACGATGATGAGGTTGGCCCGCTCGCGCCCGGCGAGTGTGACGAGCTCAGCCCCCGGAGGGCCGGACAGTACAATTCCTTTCGCGGAGAATCCGGCCTTCCTCAACGTGCCTGCGGCTCGGGCAGCTAGTTTTTTGGCTTCACGTCTGAGCACTCCCTCGACCTGATTTCCCACCGCAAGGGCCCGAGAAGGGAGACGAAGGCTTTCCATTGGGAGAGGAGGAATCACACTGGCAACCGTTACAGCTGGGCGACTGTGTTCAGGCAACCGTTTCAACCATGCGACCGCTTCCCACGACATGATGGAGCCATCCGCGCCGAGCAGGACTCGCTTGAGCGCAGTCATCGGCTTCTTGACCACGAGCACGGGACAGGGAGCCTGCATGAGCAGCCTCCTCGAGACACTGCCTAAGAGCATCGGTTGAAACTCGGTCACCCCTCGTGACCCGATGACGAGGAGATCAGCCTGCTCCCGCTTAGCAAGGCGGGCGACCGCATCCACTGGGTTCCCGCGCAAGAGTTTGGCCCGGACCGAATTCCACGATACGGCAGCTTTCAACTCAGCCCATTCCAGCATCCGCGCCGCGCCCTCGAGTGAACACTCCAACATGTTGACCAAGGCCAAGCGGGTTTTCCTATCCAGCTTCGACAGGAATTTGAACTGAGCCATATCGATCGCATGGACTAACAACAATGAGCAGTCGTCCGGGCTGCAGACATGCGACAGCGAGTCTAAAGCCCACTGGGAGTGACGGGAACCATCTATGGCGCAAAGGATCTTCATGCCGGGGATTTCCTCCCTGGCCTAAGCGCCCTGCGGACCTCCTCCAGGCATGCAATCACCTCTTCATCCTCGACCTGAGGAAACTGTTCATAGAACTGGCCAATCCCGAAGAACCACTCGGACGTGTGCAGGACCACCGCCTCATCGACAAGCATCTTCAATTCGGCCAATACCCGTGGCGGCGCGACCGTCACCGCAGCAACGATCTTCGCCGTTTCCGCTTTGAGCAGTGCACCCAGCGACGCATAGAACGTCGCCCCTGTCGCGATACCATCGTCCACCAGGATGACCGTCTGCCCTTTCAACGAGGGGAGTGGCCGTCCACCCCGGTACCGATCAATTCTTCGACGGATTTCGCTCTCCTGACAGAGAACCTCCTCGTCCACTTCGGCGTTACTCACGTGATACTCCCGGATCACATCTTCGTTCATATGCCGGTAACCGGTCTCGGCCAATGCGCCCATTGCAAGTTCGGGATTCGAAGGAGTTCCCAACTTGCGCGTGATGAACACATCCAAAGGAAGTCGCAACGCCAGACTGATGTCGTAGCCCACCACAACCCCTCCGCGCGGCAAGGCGATAACAATCGTCTTCTCTCCTTCCTTGTAATGGAGAAGCTTCTGAGCCAACCGTTGGCCGGCATCATGGCGGTCTCGAAAAAGAGCAAACTCATCAGTCTGAATCATCGTTTCCCCTCTTGTAACGGAATCCTTGAGGAAGCACCCAGGGCCTCGAATTGAAACCTTCCAAGCTTTTAGTAGTCTCCATTGGTGTTTGAGCAAGAGGGGTGCCGAAATCATTCTCAAATGGAAAAACGTAACCACCTGAACTTTCAAAGAAAGTTGAACCGCAGGCGGCACACAAGCGTGAGTTGCAAGGATCAACTGAGGGAGATTTCCACAGTGCTCGAATGTTGCTGCGGCAAGGAGGGGCAATCGGACGAATACTGTAGGCTCTCCTGCTAGTCGGACTTCCCCTTCCACCAGAAGATCCACAGAACCACTGCTGCAACGATAGCCGCGAGTATCAGCCCAAAAAATTCAGCAGACATAAATGCACCCAACGTGGCACGGTCACCTCGCCGCCTCAAACAGGATGCTGAAAAAGTCCGCCAGCGGCGTTCAGCGGCCTCACGCCTCTCGCTGAATCGTACAATTCTGCAGGACAGGTGCATGAAGCAAGGCATCACGCACGGCGTCCAGAATCGCTCCATCGCCCATGTGGGTGGAAGGCGTCACGTGCAGTCGATCCACGATGCCTGCGACTCCGGGAACAGCGATCGCGATTCCCGGGACAGTTTCTTCGTCCCACTGCTCCGCCTCACCCTCCAGAGTGAGCACGCCGTCGCTGAAGTCCATGCGAACAGGATACTTGTGCAGGTTGATACGCGGCTCCCGCTCAAATGCTGCACGGACCGCTTTAAGAACTTGACCTTGGCTTGTCATGACAGACTCCTTTTGGCTGGCCGAAGGCTCAACTCTCCTCAGGTCGTTCAGCATCTGAGACAGCGAACTCTTCCAGCAGTTTCCGCTGCCGCGGCGTGAGATCGGTCGGGGTTCGAACCTCCGTGACCACAAACAAATTCCCCTTCCCCTTGCCCTCCAAGCGTGGCATCCCCTTTCCACTGAGCCGCAGCGCCGTCCCGCTCTGCGTGCCGGCTGGAACGGTGACCCGCAAAGTCTCCCCTCCCAGTCCCGTCACGGAAACCTCTGTTCCCAGCGCCGCTTCCGGAAACGTGACCTTCTTCACCATGTAAAGGTCGTCACCGTGCCGATCGAAGGAGGGATGGGGCCGCAAGTGCGGACGAATCAGCAGATCTCCCGGCGGACCGCCATTGGCGTTCGGCTCTCCTTGTTTCGCGAGCCGGATCATCATCCCGTCATCCACCCCGGCAGGAATCTGCACCTTCAGCCGATGGGTCACAAACTCATACCCGTTTCCCTGGCACGTCGTGCAGGGGACCTCGATGAGTTGGCCGCGCCCGTGGCAGCGGGAACATGTCGTCAGCGTGACGACGCGCATGCCCTTGCTGGTCTTGGCATGCTGTGTCTGGCCGGTTCCAGCACAGTCGGGACAGGGTTTCGGCTTCGTCCCAGGCTTGGCTCCACTCCCTGCACAGGGTGCGCATTTCTCGGAGCGGGTGATCGGAATCTCGCGTTCGCCTCCCTTGGTTGCTTCTTCCAAGGTGAAATCCAGGTCATACCGCAAATCCACACCCCGGCCCACCCCGGAGCGGGGTCTCGTGCGGTGATCGAAGAAGTCGCCAAACGTACTGGACAAATCACCAAACCGGCCGCCGAAGAAATCGCCGAACTGAAAATCGCGCATGAGATCTTCAGCGGTCCAACGTTCGCTGACCCCCGCATGACCGGTCGCATCGTACTCGTGACGTTTCGCATCGTCCGACAGGACCGCATAGGCTTCAGCGATTTCTCTGAACTTGGCCGTAGTATCCGGATCCTTACTCCGGTCCGGATGATATTTGAGCGCCAGCTGACGATAGGCCTGCTTCAGCTGATCCCGGGTGGCAGAGCGATCCACGCCCAGGATTTCGTAGTAATCACGCTTCGTTTCAGTGGTAGACACTTTCCCCATCCTGTTCCTATCCGATAAGCTCCCGGGCTTCGCACCTTCGAATGCCCGTCTCGCTCCGCGTCTGCGCGCTTTCGCGACGACCCGTCATGACTCATGCGGGCGAGGAGCTAACAGACCGTATAATCTCCCTTAGCCAACGCCTGGCAGAAAGGCGTCATTCTGCGCAAGGCCTGCTGAACCTGCCGACCGATCAGCGGCTCAACCGAGGCCAACGACACGCCTTGCGCCAGATGGACCTCGGCCATGACGAACTGCGGCGATGACACCGGTCGTCCAATCTGGCTCGTGAACCAAACCGTCACTTCACGGAGCCCCTTTACCTTCCGGTAGATCTCCCCAGCCAGCACGTGAGCGAGCACGTTGTAGATCTTCCCCACGTGCGTCACAGGATTTTTCCCAGCGGCCGCTTCCGCACTGGCCGGGCGGCGGAGCGAGATCACTCCGCACACGCGATTCCCTCTCCCCACCTCGCCCGAGTCACCCGCCTCCGCTGACGTGCCAAGCAACGAGAGGTACATCCCCTCGACTCCCGCTCCGCGACGATCCAGCGCATTGAGCGTAACATCAGCTGACAGCTGCGGCTCCACCTTCTGTTTCACGAAGGATTGCAAGGCCTTCAACACCTCGGCCTTGCGCGCAAAGTATTGAGACTCTGTCCGGATGGCTGATGACAGCAACGGCATCGCGACCGTGAGTGTCACCTGCCCCCTCGTCCGCACGCCAAGCACCTTGACGTCTTGCCCCGTATACGAAAATGCCTTCTTAAAGGAAGCGCTGTTCAGAAACTGTTCGACCTGAAAGACCAGGCGCTCGGTCGGGGTGAACGGCGCGTAACCCACCGCAGCGGAGGTATCATTGGCAACCGGGCCTCCCCGCCGCTCACTCACTGATTGAAGTTCCGCGGGAGCCGGCTTCAACTCCACCTGGCACGTGAGGTGCTTGAGGGGATCCACGTGCGGGAGGTGCTGTTTAAACCATGTAGAGGCAACCAACTCGGCGATCTCCTCCACCGGCACCCGTTTCTTTCGCCACTCGAACGTCGCCCGATCTCCCATGACCAAACGCATCGGCGTGATGACATGGCCTCCGCCGGGATGGCAGTCCACCTGCCCCGCCACCAACAGCCCCTTATCGGCGTTAAAGTGGAGCACGCGCCCACATATCTTCAGATAGGCTTGCGCCAACTGAACCGCCACCTGCTCCATCACCGAATCGCAGATCGTGTCGGGATGACCCAAACCCTTCCGCTCGACAATTTCGATCGGCTGGTCAGCGAGGGGATCGCACGTTGATCTCAGAATCATCGGCTTCATCATGCAAGAATCCCCATGTCCGTTCCGGGCATCGCACGTCACCCAGCCAGCCCGTCATACCTCCGCGAGCCACGAGATCGCCGTTCCAGGCCATGAAGCTAAAGAAATAGAGTCACGTGAACTGTCTCCAGGAAGGGTAGACGCTCCACCTCACCGTCTCATCGGCCAGCAGCTGTCCGGCCACCTCGTCCGATCTGACCATGTGATCGGTTCAAGTCTTTTCGTCGTGCCCCAGGGAGTGAGTTGAGTGCCTCGCCTTCTCTGCTGAGCAAGGCCGGTACCATCCGACGAAACCGAGCCCCCTCCAGAGTTCATCGAAAAAGCAGCAGCTTGGACCGGACCCCTCGGTCAGACTCACAGGGCCAAGGGAAATCTTGCTACAACGATCCGGCTCGACCTGTAGTGAAACGCTACAGGAGCCGTGAAGCAGTTGTGCCAACACTCCACTTCTCTCTGGCGAGGTCACGGCACCAGGCTTGCTCATTCTGCTAGGCATCATCACCGAGGTTCTGTATCGCTTATGAACTCCCCGACTCGCCCACAGACATCGCTGTCGATGACGTGTTTCATGCTCACCTACTGTCTGGCGCTCATTCCCGGATGCATCGGTGACACTCATGATCCCACGCGCCAGGCCGAGCGAGACAGGATGGTGAACGAGCAGATCATTCCCCGTGGCATCAAGGACCAGGCAGTCCTCGCCGCGATGCGTCGCATTCCCCGCCACAGATTCGTTCCCGCCTTCTACTCCGCGTTCGCCTACAACGACAGTCCTCTCCCGATCGGCCACGGTCAGACCATCTCGCAACCCTTTGTCGTCGCGCTCATGAGCGACGCGCTCGCATTGCAAGGCGCAAGGAAAGTGCTTGAGATTGGAACCGGTTCGGGGTACCAGGCTGCCGTGCTGGCCGAGATTGTGCTCCATGTCTTCACCATCGAAATCGTCGAGCCCCTGGCGACAGAGGCTGCACGGACGCTAGCGGAACTTGGCTACCGCAACATCCACACGCGCGTCGGTGACGGCTATCAAGGCTGGCCGGAGGAAGCCCCCTTCGACGCGATCATCGTGACCGCCTCGTCCGAACATGTGCCACAACCGCTCCTCGATCAACTCGCCGTTGGAGGGCGCCTGATTCTCCCAGTCGGCAAGGCCTTCCAGGAACTTCAGGAATTGGTCCTCTATCGCAGGACCACAGACGGCTATGAACGCACGCGGCTCTCGTTGGTTCGCTTTGTTCCACTGGTCCGCAAAGACCAATCCACCCAACCAGATAAGCGGTAACCGATGGATTCGCCTCGCTCGGAACTTCCCCGCCGCATCGGAATCTTTACCGCCGGCTGTCTGTTGGTCAGTAACGTCGTCGGGAGCGGCATCTTCACGACGACCGGATTTATGGCTCGCGATCTCGGCGATCCTGGGCTGATCCTGGCAATCTGGTTCTTCGGAGCCTTGCTGGCCCTCGCGGGAGCACTGTCGTACAGCGAGTTAGGAACGGCTCTGCCGGTCGCGGGAGGAGAATACGCCTACCTGCGCCGCGCCTATGGCCCACTTGTGGGATTCCTCAGCGGATGGACGTCGTTCACGATCGGCTTCAGCGCCGCCATTGCAGCAGGGGCCATGAGCTTTGCCGCATACCTGCTTCAGATTGTTCCCTTCCACAGTGAGAACGGTCCCCTGTCAACGGGGATTGCATTGACGCTGATCTGGGTCGTCACCGGGTTTCATCTCGCCGGTGCTGGCTCGGGTGGATTCCTGCAACGGCTGCTGACCATTCTGAACATCGGAGCCATTCTGATCCTCGTCCTGGGAGTGCTGATGCTCGGGAAGGGAAACTGGAGCCACTTCAGCCTCTCTGCACCCGACATCACCCCCGGCTTTGGAGCGACGATGGTCTCGCTGATTTTCGTTACCTACGCCTACTCGGGCTGGAATGCGGCGGCCTATGTGGCGGGAGAAATCGTCGATCCCGGACGCACCATCCCGCGGGCCATGATCGGCGGCACCCTCTTCGTGGGGCTGCTCTATCTTGTCGTGAACGGGATCTATCTCTATGCGTTACCCGTCACGGAGCTGGGGCAACCGCCGATCCTCCCTGTTGCGAATAAGGTGGCTGCGACCATGCTGGGACCCGCGGGCACTCTCTTGGTGACGGTCCTTCTCTGCCTCTCAATCGCCGGAGCCGTGAGCGCGATGGTGTGGACCGGACCCCGCGTGTACTATGCCATGGCGCAAGACGGCTTGATTCCCTCCCTCTTCGCGAAAACCCCTGGCATGCAACAGGCGCCGATCAACGCCATCCTTCTGCAAAGCCTGTGGGCCTCAGCCCTTATTGTGTCGGGGAGCTTCGAACGGCTGGTGATCTACAGCGGTACCGTGCTCACGATCTTCAGCGCCCTTGCAGTGGGAGCAATACCAATCCTGCGTCGGCAAGAGCCAACTCTTCCCCGCCCCTATCGCACCCCTCTCTACCCATTTGTCCCGGCATTCTATCTTCTTGTGTCAACTGTGATCGTCGGGACCGCACTCTATGAGCGTCCGGTAGAAGGAGGTCTGGGCATCGCGACTGTCTTAGCCGGAACGCCCCTATACCTACTCTGGCGCAGGCTGAGCAGCGGTAGCCGCTCTTGAAGCGAGGCCGAGATCGGGGCTACGGTCAAGCGAAGATTCGACTTGCTGAATCTCAGCCTTAACCTTCTCTTCATGCTGGCGGAATGTTTCAACAGCCTGCCAGCGTGACTTCCCCTTCGAAGTCTATTCCGGCTTAATCGACAAGAACAAGATGAGAGACCGCGAACAAGTCGTTCAAAATCCTCCACGGACCGAACCGGCTTGCGGTTGATTTCTCGAATTACATCCCCTCCCGTAGCCCGGCGGATCAACAGGACTCTCCGACTCCACCCCCGAGACCGCCACGCCTCCTTCAATGTTAAGCCGGCGCAGGTCCTCCCGCGCTAACGAGGCAGATTTAAGGGGTCAGACCTCTTATCCGCCGCCTTCCTTTTCGATCTTGCGCTTTTTGGACACCGCTTCTGCCTGCACCACGTTCTTGCAATGCTCACAAACCCAATGGCCATACAACAGCGCCGGCCCCACCACTTCGCAGAGAAGACAATGGCTGGGTTCTTCGAACGGCGGCTTCTCCTCTCGTTTTTCTTCCGTGTTCTGTTCCGTTTCCTCTAACTTCACCATCGTAGCCTCCGTTGTATCTCAAGTGATCATCGGTTGATGCCCTGACCTCTTTTCTCCTACCCCTTCACACAAATGAGCGGTTCAAGCCTGGCCACTTTCCGCGCCAGGTGCGCGTCATCCGCCGCGTCCACCACTTCACTGACATCCTTGTAAGCGCCGGGCGCTTCCTCGGCAACTCCCCGCATGGACGGGCTGCGAATCAGAATTCCACGCGAGGCTAACTCCTTCACCACATCTCGACCATGCCACTGTCGAAGCGCCTGGTGCCGACTCATACTGCGACCAGCTCCATGACAAGCGGACCCAAACGCCAGCGACATGCTCTCCTCTGTCCCCACAAGCACATACGAGGCCGTTCCCATCGTTCCACCGATCAGGACTGGCTGCCCCACTGCTCGTAAGGCTGGGGGAATATCGGGATGGCCGGGGCCGAAGGCTCGCGTCGCGCCCTTGCGATGGACGAAGAGACGGGTCGGTGTCCCGTCGATCACATGCTCCTCGACCTTGCAGGTATTATGCGAGACGTCGTACAGCAGTGCGAGCGTGGCCTGTGGCAACAGGTCGGCGAAGACCTGCCTGACCAGGTGCGTGACGATCTGACGGTTGGCCAGGGCACAGTTAATAGCAGCCCGCATTGCGCCAAGATATTCTTGCCCCACTTCGGAGTTAATCGGGGCACAGGCCAATTCGCGATCCGGCAGTTCGATGTGGTACCGGGCTGCGTTCACGGCCATGCGCTTGAGAAACTCGGTGCCGATCTGATGACCGAGTCCACGCGAGCCGCAATGGATGCTGACGACAAGGTCTCCTACGCGGAATCCGAAGATCGACGCCGCTTCTGCATCGAAGACCTGCACAACCTGTTGCACTTCGAGATAGTGGTTCCCTGAGCCGAGCGTCCCCATCTCATCTTGTTGGCGCTTCTTGGCGTAATCCGACACGCACTCCGGTTTGGCGCCAGCCATGCGGCCGTGCTCCTCGATGAATTCAAGATCCTCATGCGTCCCGTAGCCCTTTCCCACTGCCCAGCTTGCGCCTCCGGCAAGCATGGCATCCATCTCGTGCCGATCCAAGTGCACCTTCCCGGTGCTCCCTACACCGGCGGGAATGCGATGAAACAAGGACTCGGCCAGTTGCTCCTTCACCGGCTGTAGGTCCTCGACCGTGAGTCCCGTGCGAAGCGCCCGGACTCCACAGGAAATGTCAAAGCCCACACCGCCGGCAGACACGACCCCTCCGAGATCGGGATCGAGCGCGGCGACCCCGCCGATGGGAAACCCATAACCCCAATGGGCATCGGGCATCGCATAGGAGGCTCGAACGATCCCCGGGAGCGTTGCGACGTTCGTGACTTGTTCATAGACCTTCTCGTCCATGTCGCGAACCAGAGCTTCGCTGGCATAGATCACGCCCGGTACCCGCATCTTGCCGTGAGGAGAAATATGCCATTCGTCGGGCCCTCGTCGCTTCAACAGGTTGAGATCCATCATTGCCTCATTTCTTTATCCGATCTAGCAGATTTTCATACACCATTTGGGTCCGAGGAAAATACGCGACCGTAGAAAGCCACGGACGGCTCCAGATGCTCACGCAGGCTGTTCAAAAAGGCCGTCCGGCAAGGCCGCAGCAAGCGAAGAGGCGAGGCGTACGCTTCGGTACGTTGAGCCTCTGCGCGACGCGAGAACGCCGCTGGCGGCCTTTTTCAACAGCCTGCTACACATCCACCACACACTGCGCAGTCCAACGACCCTCCTCATCGCGCTTTACGGACAGCTCGGTGTAGGTCGCGCCTTTCACTTCGACAGCCGGTTGATGTCGCGCGACATCGACCGGCTCTCCCCATGCCGTCGCGTGCAGCGAATGGTCGTTGAAGCGAACATTGAATCGGCTGAACAGCATTTTCCGCGTGGCCATTTCGTAGACGAGCGCATTCAGCCAATCGACCAGCAGCAACTCATCGTCGGGCGCCTCACAGACGATCGGCACCGATTGTGTCGGAGCCACAGACTCCAGGTCGGTGATCACGGCCGTCAAAGCATGCGCCGCGCTTTCAAACGATGCCTCCTTGGTCGAACCGAACCCTCGCACACCGATATCGGCCTGATGCGGGAAATGTTCCCAGCTTCCTTGCACGGTCTCTGAACTAGGAGGCTGCATGATTGATGGTCCTCGTAAAGATCGCAGATCGTCACGGAACACTTCATTGTGCCCGTGCCTCTGCATCGCTCCAGCCCTAAAGCCAGTCCCGATGAGCCTTCTCTGCTTTTTCCCCCCACATTTCACTGAGCGGGATCTCTGTGATGAAGTAGGCCCCTGGGTCAAGTTGTGGAAGGGCGCGAGCGGCGGCGACCATGACCTGAGCCGTCAGGACAGTGTCGTCTAAGCGCGCTTCCAGCAGCAGATGGTGATGTCTAAGCCGTCCTGGTGGGCCTCGTCGATCAAGGACTACTCCCCGCCCTTCTTGTTCCAGTTCCGCGAGACTCTCCACGGGAAAGACCTGCATGTCTTCTCCGAGAAAGAGCGGGTCGGCACGGATGGCTTGAGTGATCTTGTCCTGATCTGCCATCTTCTCCAATTCGACATAGACATACCGTTGCACTTTCCCATCGATGGCTCGTACCTCGGCGCACAGGGCATCCTTCACCCCAACCACGCTCTGAGCCATTGTGGTGTGGCGGAGACTGATGCCTGTGTGATGCCGCATCTCCGTCGCTCCCCCCGGTGTCAGCAGGGCAAACCACGAGCGGAACACCGACAGCGCGCCAGGATCCCAGCCCGCCCCCACGATGGCCGGCGCCCTATGATGGAAGGCCACCTTGTGGATTGCGTTCTTATGGGCATGAAACGCCTCTCCATGCAGCGTGGCGCAGTCCACGATCGGAATTCCGTGCTGAAGAATCTGAAAGGCAGTTTCCATGACGACATTCGTCGGCACGCAGAGGAGCGCTACGTCAACATCCCTCGCCTGACCGATGTGGGTGGTCACTGGAATGGATCGGAGTGTCTCCGGGAGCTTCCCCCCTGCACTGGCCACTCGACGCACGATGGCCGCCACACTGAGATCGTGGCTCAGGGAAATAAGTTCCGCACAGACCTGTCCCACCCTGCCGAACCCGACGACTGCGAGACGCAATGGTTTCACGGGTGACATCCGCTCCCTACTGCCAGACAAGGATTTCCGGCTCCCGCGGTTGAACCGGGGGCGTCTCCCCGCTCGGATACCCCGCGACGACGGAGAACACCGGCACATAGGCCTTGATACGGTCGGACCAAGCTGCGAGCTGTGTTGGATTTTGAATCACAGCAAATGCCCAGGGCTGTTCGTTCATCGAGCTGGGAGCGTGGGTCGCGGCTTTGATGAGGGCCTCGATAGTCGTTTTATCGACCGGTTGATCGGTATAGGCTCGCACGGAGCGGCGGTTGTAGATCGCTTCCATCACATCCATCGCATCCCTCTATGCCTGTGCGACGAGAACGGGAGCACAGGCCATCTCGTAGGGCGGACCTTACCAGAGGCCAAAGCTCACATCCTTGAACGGGATCGTTTCCCATTGTTCACTTTCCATATCCAGGATGGCAATTTGGAGATCCGAAGGGAGAATTCTCATCCCCTTGGGCCGAACCCAGCTGTCAGCTTTCAAGGACTTGAAGTACAAGTGGGGCCTAGCCTGGGCATAGTCTCGTTTGTGAAACAACTCGAGTAATTGCAATGCATCGGGAAATGTCATCGTGTCCTCCTTCTGAATTCCAGCCAATCTTGCCAACTCCTTCAATGAGCAATCGGAATGCCGGACAGCGACGTTTCACATTCTTTCCCTCTAGGACCTCCCTTTGCAGAGTATTCTCGAAGAGATTGGATCATCCCGAGGGATTGACACATCAGGTAAGAAGGACAACGAATTCTAATCTCCGCGGATCCTGGCGACCTTTCGCCACAGCAGGGCTGCTGCAGCTGTAGCGGATTTCCACAAACATTTGCAGTGATCCCTTCATTCGTCAATTTCAAGTCCAGGAATTTTCTACAAGTGGACGGCGGATTGGTGCTCAGGTGGCATGGCCTCGTTCTTGCCATTGGAATCTCAGTACCAGTCACGATACGTATTGGTTCGGGGTTCAGAGTACAGAAGGAAGGGCTTATGCTATGAGAACGAAGCTGTGTTCGCTCTGTCTTGTTTTCGCCATTGGACTCGTGGCCCTGACGACCCCCCTCGCGACCGCCGCAACAGAGGCCATCCAGCGGACGGTGCGTGGTACAGTAATGGCCTCAAATCCTGCCGTCGAACCTCAGACGATCGTGGTGAAAGTCATGCTGCCCAATAAGGAAGAGTTGATTGTGGGGGCTCGTGTCCCAACTGACACCACGATCACGCGAGGCACGCGAGTTACCAAATTGGCCGACCTCAAGGTGGGAGAAGCAACCGAGCTTACATACCTGAAATCGCCGGATGGTTTGATTGCACAATCCATTCACGTTCGATAACCAAGGAACGCACATGTCGACCCGGTGCCATATATCTTATTCCCGTTTCTGCCTCTGCCTGCTTGTTGTTGCGGTGCTGTCCGGCTGCGCAAGCCACATGATCGTCACGGCGGTAGAGGACCAGAGTTATGTGCCGGGGCCGACACCGCAAGCCCAAGTGCCTGTGAATGACGTCTTGACCGACAGTTTTGGCAAGTTGGTCCAGGACACGAAGCTTGAAAACAAATCGCTCCAGCTCACCAGCCCATGAGAATCCGGATAACCACGGCTCAAAGGAGGATTCCGATGAAAGTCCAAGATATCATGACCAGCGATGTGCAATGTTGCGGCCCCGACACCAATCTGGCTGCCGCCGCGAAAAGGATGTGGGACAGCGACTGCGGAGCCCTGCCCGTCCTGAATGTTCAGGGCCAAGTGATGGGCATGATCACGGATCGCGACATCTGCATGGCCGCAGCCACCAAAAATAAGCCAGCGTCGGACATCACCGTCTGGGAAACAGTGTCCGGAAAGGTCTACACCTGCCACCTGTCCGATGATGTCCATATAGCCCTGGACATCATGAAACGGGAAAAAATCCGACGGCTTCCTGTCGTGGATGAAGACGGGGTGCTCCAGGGCATCGTTGCCATGAACGATGTTGTCCTCCTCGCCGGAGAGGCGAAAGGGGGAAAAGCACCGGGTCTCTCCTATGAGGATGTCGTGCGGACGATGAAGGCGATCAGCGCGCACCGGGTCCTCGTCGGCATCTAAACCGGAATGTCTAATGAGGAATTATGAACGTTGAACTCGTACGACACTTTGGGCACCATTGCGGATAATTCATCATTCAAGACTCACGATTCAACATTCAGCAAAGGAGGAGTCCCATGTCCGTAGCCAAGGTCATAGAGATTAGTTCCGAATCGCCGAAGAGTTTCGAAGATGCCATTCAGAACGGGATCACCCGGGCATCCAAAACCGTGCACGGCATCAAATCGGCTTGGGTGAAGGAGCAACACGTGGTGGTTGACAACGGAAAGGTCGCTTTGTATCGCGTGGATTTGAAAGTTACGTTCGTGCTGGATTGACGAGTCATCGAGCGGGTGGAGTCCCGATGTCACCGCCTGTTCCCGCAGAGGCACTCCGGTCGCCGCGTGTTGTATCGCCGTGGCGACCAAGCGTCTACTCCTTGGCCAGTTCAAATTTGGGGCCGGCTGGTTTGCCTGTGACCTCGCGCCAACCTTGGATCACGAAGAGCACGCCCTTCGCCCTTCCTCTGTTTCTTGTCGCCCTTACTTGCACCATCGCGTTTGGCTCATCGGGCCAAAACCAGGAGCCCCCCACTGAGGCGGTCCGCTCGACCCTCACCGAAATCTTCCGCATCCTCGAGGACGAGAAGCTCAAAGACCCAGCCAAGCTCATCCCGCGCAGGCATATGCTGGAAGAGGTCATCGCTTCCCACTTCGACTACACGGAAATGTCGAAGCGAGCGCTCGCGGCCCACTGGATTCCACTCACGACCGGCGAGCGCGCCGAATTCGTCGAACTCTTCAAGAGCTTTCTTTCCGACCGCTATGCCGAAAAAATCGAAGGGTATTCAGGCGAACAAGTATTCTATCTCTCCGAACGGATCGAAGGGGGCTATGCGGAGGTACGGACCGAACTGCGGTCGAGCAAAATGGAGATCCCAATGGACTACCGCCTCATCTCAAAAGAGGGCCGGTGGCATGCCTACGACATCATCCTAGACGGCGTGAGTCTCGTGAAGAACTACCGGAGTCAGTTCGAGAAGATCATCCGAACGTCGTCCTACCAGGAGTTAGTCCGCCGGCTGCGCGAGCGCACCGTCGGCGAGGACAAGAAAAAAAAGGCCTCGCTCACGACAGAGCCGCACAGCCTCGCCGCCTGAGATCCGCCGCCTCTCGTGCTCAAGTATGCACGGAACCAGACCCGGGGAATGGCCTGATCCCCGCGCGTCCAGCCAGCTCATGTAATTTTTCGTGGATTGACTCATTGTTATAGGACTGGACTTCAGAGAGCGCCAGGCAATAGTCCGTCAGCGCCTCCAGCCAGACCTTCTGATTCTCGCAGGTCACAGGCCCTTGTCGGGCCACGTCGATCCTGAACGATGCCTCTTTGAGCTTGGCCGCTGCTTCAGCGAGATGTTTCGGCACTGGCATAGGTTGCTCCTTTCTTGATTACAGCACCTTCACAAAGGGGAAACGCTCCCGCATCGTTCGGGTGATCAATTCAACCCCACATTCATCCCTGATCAGCTCCACTGCGACAATCGCATCCGGATCCTTGGGGTCGATGAGCTGCTCATCACCCGCAGTGGTAGGTATCCAACGTTCCGGCTGCGACAGCTGCCTCCAGGTCTTCGATCGTCCTACCGGACAACACCGAGGTATCGTATTCCTGCACCACCTCGTGACCGGGACGAGCGTCCTCGTCTCGCTGTTTGATCAGCAGCCACTGACGCGGTCGGTCTTTGATGCGTACCAAGATGAAGCAACCCCGCAATCGTTGTCCATGCAAATGCACTTCCAATTTGCCCGCATGGAGCATCATCTCCAGCGTCTGGGAGCCCTGGTTTGCGCCGAGCGGTTCGTACCAGCCTGTATCCCACACCAACACCGGTCCTGCACCATAATGGCCTTCTTCGATCATCCCCTCGAACTCCGCATACCTGATATCGTGATCCTCCACTTCCACGGCAAGCCGTTTGACCAATGGGTCCAACGAGGGCCCTTTGGGGATGGCCCATGACTTGAGCAGGCCACCGATTTCCAGACGGAAATCATAATGAAGGTGAGAGGCCTGATGCTTTTGGACCGTGAAGATCGGCCGCTGGGATTTCGGCATATTTTCCTGTGCCTCAGAACTTGTAGCCGAACCGGCGCAACAGCGCTTTCCGTTCCACGATATCTGCTTCCGTTTCGATTCCCTTTGGAGGAAATCCATCGACCACGCCGAGAATCCCTCGCCCTTGCTCAGTCTCTGCCAGTATCACCTCCACTGGATTGGCCGTCGCACAAAAGATCTGGCAGACTTCCGGCACCTGTCGGATAGCCGGTAGCACGTTTACGGGATAGCAATTCTTCAAGAGCACCAGAAAACTATGACCCGCCCCGATGTTCTTGGCATGGGCCCGCGCCAGCTCAATCAGCTCCTGATCGGTCCCGCTCCATCGCACCAGGCAGGGGTCCGAGGCTTCGCAGAACGCCAGCCCAAACGCGATGCCCGGCACAGCCGTGACCAGGGCCTCATGGAGATCCTCGACCGTCTTTATGAAATGCGTCTGACCAAGAATGACTTGGACCGCCGGAGGACTCGGAATATGAACCTTCACAGAGATCAGACGAATGGTCATCGACTCCCCACTCATGTGTGAGCCGATAGGAGCATCAGCCATGCCATGGACTGAGACAGCAGACAGTCGCTCGCCGTCCCACAGCAACGTCAGGACTTCTCACGACTCTGTGACGATCTGATCTAGAACGTGCGCGCCTTGATGACTCCTGACTTAATCCACCCTGCCCTCTTACGCCACAGTGATTCAGTGTCCGGTCTTGACCTGACAGGACAGCTCCTCCGATTGACCTCTCGCGAAATACGGTTATCTTGTAAGTGAGCGGAGGCCTCGGTGAGAGGAACATTCAAGGGAATCGAGGTCAAGCGCAGGGGTGGTGTGCAGGCCCGCCGGAGGGTGGGAAGCCTAAAGCTCCTCCAAGATCTCCACTATAGACAAAAAACTCTCTGACCCGCCTCCGCTCCGCTTTTTTTATCTTTCTTCCTCGCGAGTTCTCGCCTAATTATGGTGTTGTTTTTATGAGACCTATCAGTCGTAGGTCGCTGTCTGGGGTAGGCTGCGCTTGCTGAGGGAAGATGAGACCTGTCTGTAGGAAGAAGCTTATGTAAGAGGAGAACATGCTCGCAGGATGATCAAAAAGGCCGTCAGCAAGGCCGCAGCGAGTGAAGGGCCGAATCGTACCCTCTCGGGTACGTTGAGGGTCTGAACGATGCGAGAACGATGCTGGCGGACTTTTTCAGCATCCTGCTAAAAAACGGCCCGCTCTTCTGTGGAACACCGAGGCTGCTATCCGAACAGGGTGACGTTCAGCAATCCTTCAGTCGCTCAAGGCTGATTGCCCCGCGCCTCCATCTTCCTCTGGGCCCCCTCCAAGGGGCCGTGCCTAGTGGCACCGACATCGATAGCGCGTCCCTTGAACCGTCACCCCGCCACTGAAGCAGAAGCGGCGCCCTTTGCACGTTGGCTGCAGAAGAGCGAGTCAAACTCGAACTAGGCTGCTAACCCCTTTTAGCTCTATCCACCTCCTTCAACTATCGGATAATCATTCCCTCTTCGAAATCAACGAGCCCGTGACGGCCAAGCACTGTAGACAATCGCCTCACAGCCCTGACGAAAATGGCGGCACAGACGATGGCGGAGCAGCAGATCGGCGATTGCACAGAAACGTTCATGAATATTGCGGGTTAATTCAAACGAGCGTGACCTGAACCAGCAAAAGCCTTTTCGGATTCTTGTCGCGCTTCCTGATGTTGACGGTGGGCCAGAATCACCTGATCGACCCGCTCACCGCACGTCACACAATGCCATTCTACCGTCCGAGTGTCAGCAGAGAGCTCCGACACCATCAACCCGCCGCACCGGTGGCAGCAATCGAGCGCCAGCTTCTTGGCTTGATTCATACTTGTCGTCACTGTTCCTTTCATACCTTTCTCCTTCTTGAGTATGTAAGAGGCAGCTGGAGCAAAAAGGATTCATTCCTTGCTTGCCTTGAGAATAATGCCCTGCAATAAACCCGTGAAACCGGGCGTCCCCTATTCTTCGAGGCGATAGGTGACGCGGAAAATTGATCTGTTGATAGTGATGATTCGGCCTAAATCAACCGGTGTCGCGATCAGAACGACATTGCACGGAATCCGGTTGATGTTGCACTCCCATCACTGTAGCCATTTACCGCAACCTCCACCCTTGGAGATGTGGCGCGTTGCCCCTTCCGGATATTCTTCGTGCGCACCGGCCACGCAGGCTGATCCATCCTCTTGATTCCTTCAGCGATCTACAGAAGAATCGCTGCTCTGCAACGGTGCTATCCTGGCCCGCCGTATGCAGGTACGAAACGATACGCTCGAACCATTCATGAATGATTTGGGCTCATATAGGGTGATCGACGCGTAGCAGTAGAATGTCATGCTGCCCCACGAAGAAAGGGAACAGTCTATGACTGTACGGTCAGGAAGCACGGTCGGGGATTTCATGCATCGATACTTGGAGGTCATCCCATCCGAGACCACGATCGTGGAGGTCGCCGAGCGTATGCGGGGGAAAATCCTTGGTTCCCTGTTGGTAGAGTCGACCGATGAAGAGGGTCGCATGTCCCGCAGGTCGGGAATTGTGACTGAGGCGGACCTGATTCGGAAGGTGCTCGCCAAAGGAATGGATCCTTCCCATACCATGGTGAATCAGATCATGACCAGTCCGCTTTTGACGATCACGCCGGCTCGCCCCATGCTGGATGCGAGCCATCTCATGGAAGCGAACCATGTCCGTTATCTCTGCGTCTCGGACAAGGATGAAATCGTCGGGATCATTTCGATGCGAGATCTCGCGCGCCATTTTGTTGATTCAGAAGGGGGTCCCGTCCGTGACCTCGAAAACGTATACCGGCCCCTCAGCGTGCTCATGCGAACGACGATGGAGACCCTTGCGAGTGAACGGACGGTGCTGGAGGGGGCGCAGACGATGGCGGAGAAGCGGATCGGCTCGCTCCTCGTGATTGAGGCTGGAGAGATGGTCGGTATCGTGACCGAGACCGACATGGTGAGGAAAGTGATTGCGGCCCGTCTCCCTGCGAGCAGCACCAGCGTGGGGGCCGTGATGAATTATCCCCTGATTCAGATTGACATCAACCGCACCGTTCGCGACGCCAGTAGGCTCATGGCCGAGCAACGGATTCGCCACCTCGCAGTGACGGAAGAGAACAAGGTCGTGGGCCTCCTGTCTGTGCGGGACCTGGTGAAGATGGTGTCCGTCAGAGACAAGCCCCGATTCCTTCGCAGCACCTAGCCCGCATTATTCATGAACACTTCTGCTGCAATCGCCGATCCGCTGCTACGACTAGCCTTCGGCCAGCGGGCTCGCCCCTCGGACCCTCCACGTACTGCACGAGTACGCATCGGGTCCTCACGGCTCCGCGCGCTGGTCTCGCAACGCGGCTCAGCGATTTCGCGACGAACCGTCATGAATAATGCGGGCTAACGCAGCGCCTCTCCCTCACTGCCGCGTGGTGTGGTTGAAGGCCCTCACCAGTGACCACTGCCATTGTCTCGCACGTTATAATCTCATGTAATTACTTTAATTTGTCGCCACACTCAGTATCAGCAGGCGGACCGCCCACATTCCCATATTTTGTGTCTTGTATTACGGATATAGGAGGATTACGATACAGCACATCTGCTAAAGATTCCTACTTGCTGTACCGGAGGTGTACCGTGGACTTCGGAGAACCAGGACAAGCCTCACGGACCCTCTCAATGAGCCCGCCTTCCGCCTGTACACATGGACGTGTGATCTCCGATTGCGTCACGGAGGAGGAACACAAGTCCGGCAAGGTGCGCTGTGTTGAATGTGGGGGCGTCATTCCCGATCCGCACCTCCAGCGGGAAGCCAAGGAAACGTAGTTCCCCCTCCCTTCACTGAGGAATTTGGCAACAGTCCCCTGACTTGTCACTGGCCCGAAACTCCTCAACCTGCCGGATGGTGCAGCCCTCTCTTTCATGCTCTAAGCCCGTAAGTCCCTGTGCTACAGAACTTCTCCCTCTGCTTTCAAGCGAGACTATCCTGTGGCACCGACAATGCAATACCGTTCCTACAGCAGTGCATTCTGTTCCCTAAAAGGTGGAGCATGGCACAACATACGACCGTAGAAGATCAAGTGATCGACATCATGCTTCACAGGCGCACGTGCGACCTCGAAGAGGTCATGCGTCAATGCACCAATCTGACGTGGAACCAAGTGTTTCTCGCCGTCGACCGTTTGAGCCGAAACGGCGAGATCTTGCTCATGCCCAGGGGCCGGGGCACTTATACTGTGACCTTCCCGCACCGGCAGGACGGTCGGCCTGATCGACGCTCACTCCCATCTTAATCACAAGGAGGTTATCTTATGTCTGGTTTAACTCGTTGGGAACCGGTGATGACGCGTTGGAATCCCTTCAAAGATTTGGAGGATATGGAGAAACGCCTCTCGACCTATTTGGGTCGCCCCGCTGTTCGGACTGAGGCCGGCAAGGAAGCCATGACCGTCGCCGAATGGTCGCCGCTCGTCGACATTACAGAGGACGACAAGGAATACCTCATCAAGGCGGATCTGCCGGAAGTGAAAAAAGAAGACGTTAAACTGACGGTCCAGGATGACGTGATGAGCATCTCCGGCGAGCGGAAGTATGAGAAAGAGGAAAAAGGGAAGAAGTACCACCGTGTCGAGCGGGCCTACGGGAGCTTTATGCGGACCTTCACCTTGCCGGAAGATGCCGACGGCAGCAAGGTGAGTGCGGAATACAAAGAGGGGGTCTTGAAAGTGCACCTGCCCAAGTCGGAGAAGGCGAAACCGAAATCGATCGAGGTGAAGGTTTCCTGAGAACGAGCGAAGAGGCTGAAGAAAGACTATTGTGGCACGCGAGACCTTCGATGGTCGCCACGTGTGCACAAGAGGAAAACACACTCGCAGGATGTTCAAACAGGCTGTCCAGCAAGGCCGCAGCGAGTGAAGGGCCGAGTCGTACTCTGTGGGGTACGTTGAGGGTCTGAACGATGCGAGAACGCTACTGGCGGACTGTTTCAGCATCCTGATAAAGGAGGTGTGCGATGTTCCGACATCCTCACTATCTTGAGGTTCCATGGGGCATGCATGGGCATCACGAGACCACGGAACCCACTCGTCATTTGTGGTGGCTGATCGCGCTGCTGGTCCTGTTCGCCATGTTTCTGATCGGTGTGGGAGTCACGAGTGGACTCATCTAGCAGTGTGTTGCAAAACCATTGTGGCCATAGAGCAACACAGGGCTGAGGGAAATCATGGACGGCTCCAGCAACACCCGCAGCTGATCAAACAGGCTGTCCAGCAAAACCGCAGCGAGTGAAGAGGCTCAACGTACTCCATTCCGTACGTTGAGCCTCTGAGCGATGCGAGAACTCCGCCCGGGGAAAGGCGCGTTCCTGGGCAAAGAGGCTGTCTGGCAGCCTCAGGGCGGGCGGGTGAAATAGCTGCTGGGGTCGGGCAGGTGAGAAGACCGGCTTTTTCAACAGCCTGCCAGCGGTACCAGCCGTGAGATCCATAGCAGGAAGAAGGGGTGTCAGTGATTTTCAAGAACCGTGAAGAGGCAGGCCGTCAGCTTGTCGCTCAGTTGTTGCAGTATCGTAATGACCCTCGGGGTCTCATTCTGGCCCTTCCGCGCGGCGGTGTGGCGGTGGGGTATCAACTCAGCCTCGCCCTCCATCTCCCGCTCGATGTGTTTATAACGCGCAAGCTTGGTGCGCCCGGCAATCCCGAGTATGCCATTGGCGCGGTGGCCGAGACGGGCTCCCGCTATCTGAATCAAGAGGCAGTCAGCGCCTTGGGCGTATCCCGGCATGAGCTGGACCGGTTGATTCATGTCCAAGAGCACGAGATCGCCAGACGCAAGGACCTGTACCGGCAGGGACGGCTGCTCCCGCCACTGACGGGCCGCACCGTGCTCTTGGTGGACGACGGCATCGCCACCGGTGCGACGTTCCTGGCCTCGGCACTCGCTATTCGCGGCTTGCAGCCTCACCGGCTGGTGGGAGCGATTCCGGTCGGACCCCCGTCGACGATCCGTGAAGTCCGCGCACATGTGGACGAGTTGGTGGTGCTCATGACCCCGGAGCCGTTCGAGGCCGTGGGGAATTTCTTCGTGGACTTCACGCAAGTCGAGGATCGCGACGTCGTGGAGTACCTCAATCTGGCCGAGGAGGCGCTACTCGAACGCACGCCCTCCTCACCAGCCTCGTAAGACGTCTTGTCAGCCAAGGAAGGTGCGCCATAACATGTCCACCCATGCCAAGATCCCGTCAGGGTTGGGAGCGCGCAGAGACGAAACGTATCAGGAGGACGAACACGACACCTATAAACTGCCAGGGAAGCTCAAGGAGCCCACGGCCTGTCCCACCTGCGGGGCCGTCTTTCACAAAGGGCGGTGGACCTGGGACGCGAAACCGGCAGGCGCGCACGAGACGCTTTGTCCTGCTTGTCACCGGATCCACGATAAATACCCCAAGGGCCTCGTCACGATCACAGGACCGTTCAAAGATACCCAGCACGAACAGCTGGTCGGCGTCGTCAAGAACACGGAAGAGAAGGAGAATAAGGAACATCCACTCTCCCGGATCATCGCCATCGAATCACGGCCTGAGGGCCTGGTCATTTCGACAACCGATACCCATCTGCCGAGGCGAATCGGCGAAGGGCTGAGACATGCCTATCAGGGGGAGCTGAAGTTACATTACGACCAGGATGAACAGTTCGTACGGGTCACATGGACCCGCTGAATCCTGGTCTCAACCATTGAGGAGGAGAATAATGTGGTCTTGCCCCAGCCGATGGATTCTTGCCGTTGTGTCAGCACTCAGCCTGGTGACCGGAACGACGGGACAGGCGACGACGTCCCTTCCACAAAATGCGGTCGTGGAGGTGGATCAGCCTACGGTCAACCAGATCTTGGATGCGTTTCACAAGGCTGATGCAGCCATTGCTGAGGAGAACCTGGACGGCGTCATGGCGCTCTATGCAACCCAGTACAACTATCATGGGTTGAAAAAGGCGGATATTCGTAAGATCTGGTCCGACATGTTCAAGGAGTACCGTAACCTTGTCGATGTCCATTTCTTTTCGAAGATCGTCAAAGTGGGATCGGGCTCTGACGCCATCATCGAAGTCACCTGCACGGGGATCTTGTCTGGCATCTCGAAGACCAGCGGCCTCCGGGTGCCGATCGACAGCTGGTACGAAGAAGTCCATTTTCTGACGCTTGAGGGCGGCGTCTGGCGCATTCGCGGAAATGCCGGCGAAACCCCACGGGTCTTGCCGTTCGGCACGGCACCGCACCCGCTATTCTGAATCAGGGGAATACCACAATGAGAATCGTAGCTGGCGTGGATTGGTCGGACGAAGCCTTTGCCGCCGTGAAACAGATCGGGTTGCTCTACCGCCCGGACGACGTCGTGCTCGTACATGGAGTGGATCTTGGCATGTTACAGTCTCCTATCGTGGCCGGGGCGGTCAATCTGCAAGGGTACGACGAATTCCGCCAGGCCATGATAGATGCCGGTCGCAAGGCTATTGAACGCTGCCGCACCCTGCTGCCGGCTGAGACCCCCTCCATCCGGACATTGTGCGAAGTCCAGCACCCGGCTGCCTTCATTCTCGACAGCGCCGCCGCGGTAAAAGCCGACCTCATCGCAATGGGCACACACGATCACAGCCGGTTGACAGAAGTGTTTGCCGGCAGCATTTCGCACCGCATCCTGCTCCATGCCACGGTGCCGACGTTGATCGTGAAAGGGAAAGCTCGCCCCGTCGACCGCGTCCTCATGGCGGTGGAAGGCATCGAGGATGCAACCCGCCTGCACACGTGGCTGACGTCGCACCCCTTCAAGAACCCAGTCACGGTCACCATCCTCTCGGTCGTCCCCTCGCTCGCAATGGTCGAGCCCAATTTGATGGTGGGGTTTAAAAGCTGGTCTGAAGAACAACACCGGCAGGCTCAGCAGGTCGTGCAAGACACAGCTGAGGCGTTGGCCAGCTCACAGTTCAATGTCACCACCGATGTCCGTATGGGTGATCCTGTCGCCACCGTGTGCGATGTGGGAAATAGCCATGACCTCATCGTGGTCGGCTCCCATGGGCGGAAGGGGCTCGATCGATTCTTGTTGGGTAGCGTGTCGCATGGAATCGTGCATCGGGCCAATACCTCCGTCCTTGTTGTCCGTTGAGAACAGATGACTGGAAACCCACGCCACCAACCAAGGAGAAGTTGACAGCATGAAAGTCCTGAGCCTGATCAGTGTGGTGTTCTTGGTCCTGTTGGGAAGTTCCTGGGCCATCGGGCAGACTGCCCGAGTAAATCCCAAGGAAGGGCAAGCGGTGTATGAAAAGAACTGCCTCCGTTGCCATGGGAATAAATTGGATGGGAATGGCCCGGATAGCCAGGATTTGATCGTACGGCCGGCCAATCTTCAATCCCCAATCACTCGATCCAAGAGCGATTGGGAATTGCTCGTGGCGATCTCGAATGGCGTGTTGTTCAGCCCGATGCACAGCTTTCGCGGCAAGCTGACGGATCGGCAAATGTTGGATGTGCTGTTGTACATCAGAGCTGTGTCCCCCCCGGACATTGTCAGTTAATACGAGGTTGTGTTCTCTCAGCGCACAAGCCTGGAGGGACTTACTCGGCGACTCCGGCGCGTCTATTTTTCTTCTCCTGTTCTTCTGCGGGACACATGTCCAGGCTGGAGAACCGACTCCAGAGATAGATGACTTCCTCATCCAGATCAGAATCGCCTTTGAATGCATGAATGTCCAGGACTGACCGGGCTCAACAAGGAAAGGTAGCCATCATGAAAGGCTTCAGCATTATGAGTGCGGTGTGCCTGATCATCTTGGCCAGTTCCTGGGCCAACGCGCAAACCAGCCGTGGAAATCCCAAGGAGGGACAAGCGGTCTATACACAATACTGCCTCCGTTGTCATGGCGAGACATTGGACGGGAATGGGCCTGAGGCGCAGTACCTGATCCTCCAGCCGTCCAATTTCCTAGCGCAGAGCCTGCTCGCGAAGGCCGACTGGGAGCTGCTCATCACAATGTCCAACGGGATCTTATTCACTCCCATGCATGAATTTCGCGGTACATTGACGGACCAACAGATGCTGGATGTGCTGTCGTACATCAGAAGCAGGACGCCGTTTGGCTCGGTCAACTAGCGCGACATGGTGTTGCATCCACACCAAAACATATGGGGCTTCGTCCGCACGATCGGCATCTTTCTTGTCCTGCTCGCGCTGGGGAGCGGGACACTGGTCCAAGCCGGCGAACCAGTCACGGATCTTGAAGTCTTTGTTCGCGCCGGCTGTCCCCATTGCGAAGCCGCGAAGGTCTTTCTCGATGTACTTCGGCGTGAGCGGCCATCGCTTCGGATCGCCATCTACGACGTTGCTGAAGACTCAGCCGCGCTGCAGCGACTCGCCACTCTGGCTGCTGAAAGAGGAATAGCCAACATTGGCGTTCCCACCTTTCTGATCGGCACGGAATTGATTGTCGGCTTCCTCTCAGCCGAAACGACTGGAACAGAAATCCGCGCCAGACTCGACCAGCGTGCACAAGGCGCCGTACCGCCTGCGGCCGTCGAGAGCATCCAGACCAAATGGTTCGGCGAGCTTCGCGTCAGAGACCTCGGTCTCCCGCTCTTCACCATCGTCATCGGACTCCTGGACGGGTTCAACCCCTGCGCGATGTGGGTGCTGCTTTTCCTTCTCTCATTGCTCGTCAATCTTCGCGATCGACTGAAAATGGCCCTCATCGCCGGGACCTTCGTCGCCGTCAGCGGCCTGGCTATTTTGCCTTCATGGCAGCCTGGCTCAACATGTTTCTCCTGATCGGCCTCTCACGCCCTATCCAGATCGGCTTCGGCGGCATCGCCCTCTTGGTGGGAGTGGTCAATGTGAAGGACTTCTTTGCGCTGCGGCACGGAATCTCGCTGAGCATTCCCGAATCAGCAAAGCCGGGACTGTACGCCCGCATTCGCCGGATACTCCAAGCCGACAATCTCGCCGCCGCGCTGGCGGGCATCGTCATCTTGGCAGGGCTCGTGAACCTGATCGAACTGCTCTGCACCGCCGGGTTCCCGGCACTCTACACGCAGATTCTAACCCTGCACCAGATGCCGGCGTGGGAATACTACAGTTACCTCGGTCTCTACAACCTGGCCTACATCTTCGATGACAGTCTCATGGTCACGATTGCGGTGGTCACGCTGAGTCGCAGGAAGTTGCAAGAGCGTGCAGGACGCTGGCTGAAGCTGACCAGCGGCCTGGTGATGGTCGGGTTGAGTGCCGTCTTGCTTCTTCAACCCGAGTGGCTTATGTGATTCTAGCGCAGAGAGGAACAGTCCATTTGGCAGGATGCTGAAAAAGTCCACCAGCCTGATCTTGTTCATTTGGTTTATCTGGTCTATTTGGTCCATCTGGTTAAACCAAACAAACGAGACAGATGCGTCTCTCTCGCCTCGTCGAAAAAATTCCCGAGATCAGCGAACTCGACTTGAATCCGATCTTTGCGCTAGCCGCCAGGGCAAGGCTGCCGGATCGTGGATGCCAGAATTCGTGTTGAGAATCTGAAGGGGTAGGCGGCATATAGAAAAGAGCCTTGCGGATCACGGCAGCGTCTTCAACCAGGCCTGGATATCGGCAATCTGTTGCTCGGTCAAGGCACCTTTTAACGGCGGCATCACGTGCCGCCCCTCGTACACAGTCTTCCAGAATGCCTGCTCATTCGACAGTACTGGATTGCCCGCCAATCGAGGACCGATGCCTCCTGTCGCTCGTTGAAGCATGACAGATGACGCAACTGGCGTTGTAGAGCTCTTCGCCGCGTTTGTTGTCCCCTGTGGGATGCATTGGAAGCCATGCCGCTCGAACTATTTTTGTCGGCGCCCTGTGGCCCACCATCGCTCGCCCGAGCGAGATGGTCGTCCACGTTGATGGCGGCTCCTAGGACCAACACCGAGAGGGCAATGGTGATCAACAAGTTTTGCATGGGCGTGGTTCTATTTCTCCCCCCTGCATCACAGAAACACTGCGTCATTTGCTTTTCGCGGAGCCTTCACTCCTGAGTAGAGCCAGATAGGCCAGCGTGTCGGTGAGTTCTTGATTGGTCATGGTCGTATCCGGAAACATACCGGTTCCCGGATGTCCTTCCCGGATTGCATGTGCGCGCTGCTTGTCAGTTTTCAGGGATAGCGCCTTTGGATTTCTCAGATCGACTGGCGGCGGATTGAGCTGCGCGATGAGCGCGGCGGTGTCGGCTGCGAGTTGCGGTCGTTGATCCTTGTTCCCATCAATACCATGACAGTAGTGGCACACACCCTTCCCATTGAAGACTGCTCTGCCCCGTTCGGCATCGCCTGCCGCCTTTGTGCTCTTGGGTGACGGGGGGGAGTCGGCCCAGGCATTCATTTCAGACATGTGTGTGAACTGGCTCGCCAGCAAGCCCACGAGAAGCAATCCGGCAAGAGAGAGTCCCCTGAGAATCTTACGCATCGAGTCAGTCACCACATGACCCTCCCCATCGATCCCCGTCAGTGCTGTCCGCAACAGAGCTTGTATCGCTCCTCCGGAATGTCGTTCATATTTCGAAAGACCGTTTCGCGCTCTTCCGCACTGGTCACCTGATCGATGGCGGGATAGAGCACCCGCTCTTCTTTCATATTGTGGGAGCCAAGCAGGTCCACCAGCGCCTGCTCTTCTTGATCGCTGTCGGGATTCTGCTCCGCCACTTTGTCATGAATGGCTTCGAGCTGTTGCCCGATCTGGCGATGCTCCGCCCGCATCACGAAGGTCGGCCCGCCTTCAGACATGCCGGTTTTCTCCTCCCAGAGTGGAAACAGGACATCCTCTTCCCACACAATATGGCGCTGCAAGCCGAACTTAAATGCTTTGAACGCTTCCTTGGCCTTGGGAAAATCAGACCGCTTCAACTTTTGAAAGGTCTTGAACAACTCATCCAACCGATCATGGTCCTGCTCATAGAACTCACTGATGGTTTTCTGCTCACTCATGATGCCTCCAATAAATTATGAATGCTCTCTGACTTTGAACTCCAGATGACAGGCCACGCAGGCCTTCAGCACGTTGTTGAACTGCGGCAAGATCTGTTTCAGATCTTTCGTGGGGATGATGCGCGCCAACTCTTCCGCCGCCGCGTGATGCGCCATGGCCAGATCGTGATAGGCAGGTGGAAAATTCTCGGGCTGCTGTTGCGCCATCACCTGGCGGTGCATAAAGAAACCCAGATGCGATTCGGTCAGGCCTTTTGCCAACTCGTAGTCCTCTTCAACCAGCGCATTCACGATCACCTGGATCGTTTCGAGATGTTGCAACATCACCGCGCGATGTTCTTTCCCAGCCGATGATGAGAGTGGAATGGGATGTCTGGTATCGGAGGTGAGATAGGGATTGGACCGCTGCTCACCGTGGCCATGTTCAATCTCAGTGCAACCAACAAATAACACAACACAAAGAACCCCTAGAGCTACCCCTTCAAGCAGCACCTGTCTCCTTCTATGTAATGGGAACATGTGAGTCGCTTACCTGTGAGGTTTCTGTCGAGATTACGGAGACACCCGCACTTCGGAGCCTGATCCTGACACGACCACGACAACTTCCTCCATCTCAATGATGCATATGCTGATCATCATGGTCATGATCGTCGCCAGCTTCCTTTCCCGCCCCGACAGACTTTGGCTTCAGCGGAGTAAACCGAGCCCCGTACGCATCCTGTTCCGGTAACTTGACGAATACCACAATCACTGTCTCCGGATTGATCTGAAACTCGCCGCTACCCTTCAACATATTCTGTTGTGACGGCTCCAGCTTGACGGTGATTTTGCTCCCGGCCTTATCCTGTTGAATATTCGCCTTACCTTCTCCGCCATCGGTATGAATCTCTTGACCTGCGTGATCGGTCACATGCAGTACCAGCTCTCCGTCCTTCGCAACAAGCTCCAGATGATAGGGACCTGCCGCACGGACTTGCCCGCCATGCGGCGACGACATAGTATCCAGTTGTTCGTCAGTATGTGCCCAAACAGGCTGAAACATGATCAGAGGAGCAGCAAGCACAGCAGCAATGATCGATTTATTCATTTTTCTTCCTCACGGCTCTTCCCTCCAGCCACTAGTCTCGCGTCCATGGCCTGGCCCATTGGCGCGATTTCGTGACAAACCGTCATGAATAATGCGGGCTAGTGCCCGTGCGGATCCTTGGGTCCGACTCCTTTCCCGCCTGGCTACTGGGCTCTCCCCCCGATTCTGATTCTTCGGTGGCGTGGCCCGTCGAGCCCCCCTTCATCGAACCCATCATCGGCCCCATCTCCATCATCATAGATTCCATCTGCTGCCGCTGCTCCGGGCTGAGCATCTGCTTGACCTCTTGCCTCAACGCCAAGTGGCTCATCTCGAGCTTCGCGGCCGCGTCATATTTTTCCTTCACCTTGGATTTGACCTTGTCGAGATTGGCGGGATCAACAAGCAACAGTTCCTGGATTTCGACACCAGCTATGAGGATCTGCCCCAACAGCGGAATCGCTTCTTTCTGGTGCTGAAGGGTCGCGAGTTGCAGTTTCTTCTTTTGATCGGGCGTGAGGGTGAGCATGGACATGGTACGCATCATCTTCATCATTTGACCTATCCCGCCCATCTCCATCCCCGGACCGTGCATGCCCATCCCGCCCATCTCCATCCCCGGACCATGCATGCCCATCATGCCCATTCCACCGCCACCCATCATCCCGGACTTTCCCATTCCGTCTTTGCCCATCTGGGCCAATGCCGTTGAGCCCACCGATATCATGACCACCATCACCGTGACCTGCACTATCCAACGCTTCATCGTTCGCTCCTTTCCCTGAGAATGCTTCCATCTCATGTTGTTCTTCCCGTCACTCAAGATCCAGCAACCTTGGCATGGTACCCGGTGATCTCGTCTCGCTCTCGATACGTGAACACTCGCTTGTCCACCGCCTCAATGTTCGTCCGTATCCGATCAACCACCGTAGGCCACTCCTCGGTAGCATCGCAATTACCCTCATTGACGACGGCAACGTCAGCTACAACATGTACCCATTTTTTCCTTCATGGCCTCTCGTCCGGCATTGACCGCCGCTTCGACATCCGCCGTTTTCTCTGTGATGAAATGCTTGCCGCTTTCAATAGTCTGATCAACGGCGGCTCGCGCCTCCTTCGCCTTCTCCAGGACTTCTTCGGCCCTCCTGGCATACCCCTTCAACGCGCGGCGCGCCTCCTCCCCCGATTTCGGGGCGAAAAGAAGACCTACCACCACTCCCGCCACGGCTCCCCCTAAGAATGCGAGTGCAACGGCCTGTCCCGAACATTTTGTCTCTTGATTGTCCATAGCGATTCCTCCTTGGATAAGTCTTGGATAAACAGGGTTCTCTTGAATTTTAAAGCGAAGGCTGTGCCAGAAAAGCAGAACCGGGTATCACTGAATGCTGAGATTTGACGCGGTCTTACGGAAATGCATGAACAAGGCAGACATACCCATGGGGCATTCCAGGTCTTAGGAAAAAGAGCGCTGTCGCAAAAGGCAACAACCAGCCAGGCGGGTGAGACGTGCATCACTATATAGAATCAGTCAAGCAGTAGGTGGATCGTTATTGATTTGAGTCGGGTTAGGGGCAGCCCTCACCTTCGCAACTGCCCACGCCACCCATGCCGCCACCTGGTCCCATCATGGGTCCCATGCCTTGTCCATGTCCCATCATGCCCGGTCCACGCTCGCCGGCAAAGCTGCGCACGTACTGGATGATGCTCCAGATCTCTTCGTCCGTCAGTTGCCCGCCGAATCCAACCATGCTGGTACCGACCGATCCGTTCTTGATCACCCAGAAGATTTCGCCTTCCGTACGATGGCGCCAGAATCCATGGTGCTGGAAATTGCGAGGCGCTGGATCCAATTTAGCGGCCGCGGGCCCATTGCCGCCACCGTCTTTCCCATGACAGTTGAAACAGGCGCCCTTACCGTGATAGAGCGCTTTGCCCTGCTCGACGACTTCCGGGGACCTCGGCAACGGGCTCGTGAGCGCGCGCGCTGCGGCCAGCTTGTCGGCCGGCACTCGCGGTTGCATCATGTGCCGTTCGGCGGCCCATGCGGGGATGGCAAGGGAAACCACTGCGACTATCAACGGGAACATACTCAACTTCATCACCTTACTCCTTTGATCGTCTGGTGCGGAGAGTCGAACCGGCAACGCGTAATGTGTCGAGTACCGGACGTGCGAGAAGGACGGCGCCAGTCCTCGTCGCGCAGATACACTTTACGGGGCAATATTGGTTTCGATGTCGACTCCAAGTCCGATCCAGGCCCGCAGCAGATCGTGTCGCGTGATCGAATAGGCCACCTTTCCGTTTTTCTCGATAGGGAGATTGAGAAGCCGATTATCCTCCATCAGCTTGACGGCCTCATCGATACTCGTATCATCTGTCACGGCAATGCGGTCTTTCGCCATAATGTCCTCTGCGGTCAGCCGGTTGAGATCCTTCCCCGCTTCCAGAGCCCGAAGGATGTCGAACTCGCTGATGAATCCAGCGAACCTCCCCTTCCCGTCGACCACGGGGGCTCCCGGTGTATGCGTCGCAAGCAACTCAACGGCGATCCCCATCGCATTCTGTTTTCGGTTAAAGACAAGATCATTCGTCGCATGCACTTGCCCGATCGTCTTGAACCCCCCGACTGGAACTCCCGCTCTGCCTAACGTCGTCATCGCAACCTCCTCCGTAGTCTTGAATGGTTAATATGTGTGAATCAGTAACCTCTATGCCGATCAGACAGAAGTGGTACCTTGGTTGAAAGGGTCTCCAGTTCGTTGACATCGAGACGCCTGTCCTTTTCGACAAACTCACCGATGTCCACCCCATCCCGCTGACCCGCTCGGCTTTTTGACTTCCCGGTCGATTCGCCATCGGCTGCCATATAGAGATTCCTTCCTTTGATGCGGAATCAGAATGCCACGTTGCGGTCACGTTCGGCGACGGCCTTAATGTAGTCCGGCATGCCCTTGATGGTCGCGCCCCCGACGAGATCCCCGGCTCCGATCTGCCGCGCCACGGCGCAGGCCCCGCAGACCCAGATGGGAATATTCGCGGCCTGCACGGCTGCCAACAGATCTTTCAGCGGAGTCAGGTTCACCCCCGTCACATGATCCGCGGTTCCTTTGCGCCCGAGCGTCACAGCTTCATTCCAGAGCCAGAGCACGACCTCGTGCCCTTGCTCCTTCGCGACTTTCGCTGCCATGAACGGCAACGTTGCCATCGTGGAATCGTCCGTGCCCCGGCTACCAGAAATAATAAATGTCGCCATTGTGATTTCCTCCGTTCGTAATGCCGTCATTGCTTGAGAAACGATAACGTCTCTATGGAAGGCACGAAGAATGTCGCGCCAGTGACGGCTCGAGTGAATTCCATGAGGCGATCGTGCAGCCCGTCGCCCGTCGTCCCCATCATCCGGGCCAACATCAAATCGAAGACATCAAGGGACTTCGTGTAGGCGGCGAAGTAAAGCCCCGCTTCGCGGACCGTCCCCCAAGGATAGCTCTGCCGCAGGATCTGCAACTCTGCTCCGTCCTGCTCGATCACGACACGGCTGATGTGGGCCGTCTGAGGCTTTTTCGCTTTGGGCAGCTCGACGTTTCCCCGCTTCGTCCTTCCGAAGATCTGCTCCTGCTCTCGGTCGTCCAACCTGCGCCATCGTTCAAGATCATGAACATAGCGCTGGACCGCGACGTAACTGCCGCCCGCAAAAGGCCGGTCCTCTTCTCCGATCAGGGCGGCGAGAGCCCTGGCTTTCCCCTTGGGGTTCTCGGTTCCGTCGATGAATCCGGTCAAGTCCTGTGAATCTCGATACCGGAACCCGTGAACCTC
Organism: Nitrospirota bacterium; assembly: GCA_963741245.1. GTDB lineage: Bacteria > Nitrospirota > Nitrospiria > Nitrospirales > Nitrospiraceae > Palsa-1315. Next base: position 127,671 of record CAVUHR010000022.1, read on the forward strand.
TTCAGCCATCGTTGCCAACGGCTGCAGTCGCCGCACGAGTCCCATCGCGAGATCGAGATTTAGGTCATGACGGCCAGAGGTAATCTGCAGAAAAAGATCCCCTCCAGTTGCCGGTGCGACTCGCCCATTTGCCTTGACGGCGTGGAACGGTCGGAGTCCGACAGGGCGTCTCGCCGGCGAGAGCCGGTCCCAGAGTTCAGAGCCGATGCCGAGAGTACACAGGAGCCTGGCCCTCTTCGCTTTCATGGCCAGAGCCCGCGCTGACGGTAGAACATCCCATATCGCCTTGCTCAAGGCTGTGCGCTCTGCATCCTCGGCAACCGTAAACGTTAGAAAATAGGCATGGGCACCCCCTGTGGGGAGCACGCCTGGCTGCGGTGTCGGCATCCTTCAGTCCTTTCCGATTCGTCGTTCGTCAATCGCGGGTGCGACAAGCGAGGCAGGCGGGACAGGCGCATTCTAAGGCTGAAGGTCGGGTTTCTACGTTCCGAATACTTCAGCTTTCTGAGCACCTCACCCTTTACCCCTTACCCCTCACGCCCTATTTCGCCAGCGATCGAGTGTAGTGAATCAACTGCCACACCTGCTCATCCGGCAACCCGGCAAACGACATCATGCCCGTTCCCGGCGAACCGTTCTTGATGATCCAGAACAGTTGACCATCGGGAATGTCCTTCATCATCGACCCGCATGTGAAGTTGCGCGGCGGCGGCACCAAGGCTGCCCCCATGATTCCCTTCCCGTCACCCTGTTCTCCATGGCACATCGCACAGGCAACGGGCTGCGCCGTCTTGAGGAACAGTGCTTTCCCCGCCTGGATCGTGCCGGCTGATGCAGGAAGCGGATTCGTCTTGGCCAAGAATTCGTCCGGCGCCTTGGCCGTCTTGCGCGGTTGCGCACAGACTCCCCCCTGGCCGCCGCTCGAAGCGGTCGCACTGTCCGGCACCCCCTTAAACGTCGCTTTCAAATAAGCCATCACATCGGCCACGCCTTGCTGGCCAATCGTCAAATTCCAATAGGGCATATTCGGCGACTTGCCCATCGCCGCGCCACCATGGTTGATGACATTATAGAGATACTCAGTCGGGAGCTTCTCAAATGGAATGTTGGCATGAATCGCCGGCTTCGGGTCTAGGCCGGAAACCGCCGGTCCGTCACCTTTGCCCGTCGCCCCGTGGCACTGTGAACAATATTCTTTATAAATCATCTTCCCACGATCCACGCTGGCCATCCCGAATTCCTGGCTTGTCCAGGGCTCGTAATACTTGAAGTCCGTCACACCCTGCACCATTAGAAACCCGATCACCGCGCGGAGCTGCGGCTCTGTCGCATCGGCCAGGAACTCGCCGCTGTGCGGCGTGAAGTCTTGTGGATTCTGCCCGAAGCGGAAGAGCCAATCCTGGTCGTATCGTTGTCCGGCCGCCACGAGAGACGCACTCTGCGGGCCCCCGATGACTTTGCCGTTCTCTTCGATCACGTGACAGCCGAGGCAGGCGTGCGCCTTGTAAGCCAAACCGCCGAACGTCGCTTCGAACTTCGTCACCTTGGAGAGATCAAACGCACCGACTTTCACACGCGGATCCTTGTTGTGCTCAACAAAGTAGTCGGCGATGGCGTTGGCCTCCGGCTCAGTGACCATCGGATGCTTGGATGGAACCTCGGTCAGATCCCATCGATAGCCTTTGGCATACAATGGCGCTTCTTTGCCCGTCAGCCACCGAATCAACCAGGGCCGCTGATACTTGCTGCCGGCCCAGATGAGGTCGGGTGCCTTGAGATTGAAGCGCGAATCCGGCTGACCTTCCAGACGGTGGCATTGGACGCAGGTCTGCTGAATGATTTCTTTCGCGCGCGGTTGATCGCTTGCGAACAACAGCCGAGGGGACGACATCAGCCCCACCAGCGCGATCACCGCTCCTCCAATCAACACCCCTCGCCTCCCCATCATCTCTTAACTCCTTTCATCAGTCATGCTCAGCTGGTCGTTCACCTCGTCACTAACCACGCATGAATATCGGCAATGTCCTGAGGACTCAGCACTGAACCCCACGCAGGCATCGCCCCTCGTCCATGCAGGACTGTCTCCCAAAACAGGTCCTCCTGTTTAAGAATCGGAGTCTTCACCAGCTTCGGACCCATACCGCCTATCGCCATTGCTCCATGACAAGCCTGGCAATTGTGTTCAAAAATACCGGCTCCTCTGGCCGCGACCCCCGTGAGCGGACCTTCAGCCACCAGCTCCTGCGTGAGCGGCTCCGCCTTCCTGAATTCACTGTCGAGCGGCGGCAGTTGATCCGGTGCACCCGGGTGATACCGCGCCGACAGGTACCGCACGAGCAGATCTGTCTCGTCGTTGGAGATCTCCGCACCCCAATGTTCCATTTTCTCGACCGTGGCCTCCCATCGCGCGCGAGGCAACCGCTGTTGCGCGACGAGATCAGCGCTGTGACAGACGGAACAGCGCGCAATAATCAGTCCCTCTGCACGTAGCGCCTGCGCGGCGCTCACCGTTTCCATATCTTTCTCTTGCGCTGCCATCACAACGGCCGGACCCACGAGACCGATCACTAATAAGAAGACCATGCTATACCCGCTGTTCGTCATGCCGCCACCGTAATGGACACGCGATCCCATCCATTCCACAGAAACCCGCTTGGATTCCAAGGAGTCGTTGCCGGTTGAGTCGCTCCCCGTGCATCGGTCGCGCGGCAGAGAATGGTGAACGCGCCGGCGGTCTTGGCCTTCCAGACCAACTGCCATTGTCGCCACGCGTAGGGATGATCTTCCCCCACCAACCGCGCTGTCTCCCACGTTCTTCCTTCGTCGAGCGACACTTCGACCTTCGCAACCTTGACTTCTCCGCCCCACGCCACGCCTTGAATAGTAACGGGACCGGACTTCACGGTCTCACCCTCTTGCGGCGCCGCAACGAGCGACTTCACCACCATGGCTTCCACCGGGATCGACTGTCCGCTCGCTGCTGTGCCCTGTTCCACGGGCGTCGTCGGCACACGATAGGCCGTCTGCATGTAATAGCCCTGCGCCTCCTCGGCCTGCACCGTGATATCCGTCAGCCACTTGGTGCACGAATCCGCCATCCAACCCGGTGTGATCACCCGCAGCGGCGCTCCATGCAACAAAGGGAGCGGACGCCCGTTCATCTCATAGGCGAGAATCGTGTCCGGATGAAGGGCTTTCTCCAGCGGAATACTTCTGGTAAACAGCGGCACAGAGGCCACGACCGGTCGATCCGCTCCTTGGAACTGCACATGATGCGCCCCGGCTTGAACCCCGACCTCGGCTAACACGTCCCTCAGCCGCACCCCCGTCCATTGCGCATTCCCAACTGCCCCACGCTCCCATTGAACGCCAGGGACCTTGGGCCGATGAAATGCGCGACCATTGCCGCTGCATTGCACGACAGCCGTGACGGCGACTTCTTCGCACTGTTTCAGCTCTTTGAGCGTGAACGTCAGCGGTCGGTCCACCATACCACCCACCCTCAGTCTCCAGTTCGGATCGAAGAGCAGTTCTGCTGGAGGCGGGCCGAAATGACTGCGGACAAAGAAGCGGGAATTTGGCGTGAGGTAGGAGGCGAACTCTTGCACCGGGGTTTCAGCATCCAACGGTCGCACCACATGCACAATAAGGCGGTCGGTCTCATTCTTCGAGACATCGCGCTCCTCAGCCTGCACACGTGGGATTACGTGGCCCAGCGCGATTGTAACGCCCAGTCCATGGATGACCCTTTTCAGCAAGGTCCGCCGCGACAGAGACCGGGAGGCCGGTTCTTCTTTCACGATTGCTTCTCCCCACGGTGTTGGTGATTGAGTTCGATCGCCACGCCGGCTGGCACCGAGAGAGATTGATGCACGGTGCAGCCATGCGCCACTTTGAGGAGCCGCTCGCTTTGTTCGACCGTGAGGCGATGCGGCAAGTGAATCGCAAGGGTGACCTGTCCCACCCGATGAGGCTGTTCCGCCATGGTCCATTCCGCCTCGACGCTCAACCCTTTGGTCGGGATCTGATGGCGGTCGCAGTAGCGACCCACGAAATAACCCACGCAGCTGGCTAGTGAACCGACGAAGAGTTCGACGGGACTCATGCCGGCATCCTGTCCCCCATCCTCGACCGGCTGATCGGTGACGACCCGGTGCTTGCCGCTCGTGATGTCATACCGAGTTCCACCATGGTATGCGGCTGTGAGTTTCATTGCGGCCTCTCCTGACGCTTCACGTTTAACGTTTAACCTTTCACGACTCACGTGCTAATACGGTGCATCCGCAGGCTTCCCGCCCTTCGGCCAATCATTCGCTTTGCCGGCGAAATCCGGTCGGGGCCGGCTATTGATATAGGCTGCGACATCGTACGCATCATCATCCGACAGGCTCCAACCCCTGGCACGCGGCATATTCGATTTGATGAAGGAAGCTGCGACGCTCACCCGTGCCATGCCTGCGGCAATGGTGTAGGACTGCGGTCCCCAGACCGGTGGCGCCGCCATCGTCCCCAGGCCATCGGAGCCGTGACAGAAGACACATTTGTTCGCAAACACTTGCTTCCCGTTGCCTGGATCGAGAGGGCGCCGTGAGTCAATGCGCTGGAGGCCCCGCCAGGGTAATGTCGCACCGCTCGGCACTCCCTGCGAAAGCCATGTGATATAGGCCACGATGGCCTGCAACTTGGAACTGTCCGGCGGGAATGCTCGCCCATTCAGGCTCCGCTCAACACACTCATTAATACGTTCAGCGAGCGTAGTCACCCTCGCGCTGCGGGTGCGGTACTCGGGATAGACTGCGGCAAGGCCAACGAATGAGGCAGCGTTTGGATTGAGCCCGCCGTCGAGATGACAGTTGGTGCAGTTGAGGCGATTGCCGATATAGGGTCGGGCATATTCCTGCGTATTAACGACAATCTGATAGCCAAGCCGGATCTGTTCACCAAGTTGACTACCTGGAATGGTTTCCGGGGAGGGCGGAGCGAATTCTATCGCCGCACTGCCGGTTTGGTCAGCCTCCCGAGGCTCCTCGGTCTTGACCCGAGCACTTTCGCCTGAACAGCTCAGGAGCATAACCATCCCAAGAATAGCCGGCAACAGCCACATCATACCCGTCCCTTGTGCCAAGACCGTACCATTAACAGGAACAACCTGCCTATCGTTTTGCCTATCAAATCACACGATTAGCCGTCAGATTCAGATCGTCCTGGAGCTAAAAGCCACAGTACCGACCCTGTAATTGTTGCGGGATGCCACAGGAGAAGACTGTTGCCCCGTTTCATCTCGGCTGGTACTCCGACGCGCACTCTTCGCTGTACAACTCGACTCGGTTCCGCCCCCTGCGCTTGGCGTGATACATGGCCTGATCCGCGCGTGCAATGAGCGTCTCGACTTGGTCAATTTCCGGAGATAACATCACGACCCCGATACTGACCGTTACCGTGGTGGCATGGTGTTCCCACGCGAACTGGTCCTGTGCGATTTTCAGCCTGATGCGCTCGGCAATCTGCAGGGCGCCGGCTTGATCGCACTCCACCAAACCAATCACAAATTCCTCACCCCCGTAGCGGCCGATCATATCGGGCGGACGGATGATTCCCCCGGCCGACTGCACCACGTGGAGCAGCACGTGATCGCCGAATACATGCCCGTGCCGGTCATTGATCTCTTTGAAGTGGTCCACATCGAGAAACAACAGCGCGAACGGGTGCTGATAGCGTCGGCTCCTGTGAAATTCCATGGCCAGCGCCTCCATCAGTGCGCGCCGGTTGTTCACCAGCGTGAGAGAGTCCCGTCGGGATAGGCCTTCAAGCAGTCGATGGGCGTCCTTCAGTTGAAACAGGCTATCTTCCAGACGCTGCATCGTCGCATGGTAATACGTCTCCACGACAAAGATCTCATCGAGCCTGAGCACCTTGTTCAGCGTGACGGCCAATGATGACAGTCTGCACGTGTTCCCCGAATAACGAACCGTGAGCCGTTGCAGGATTAACTCGAAGAGCTTGTGGTACGCACCCAAGTACCACTTCTGCTTGAGCCCGACTCGTTCGTGAGTGAGTCCGACCCGAAGCCGTGCCTCCGCATACTCGACGTCATCGCCGAGTTGCCCAAGGCTGAGCAAGTACCGGCGCTGTGATCCCTTGAGTCGCTCCACGAGCTTCGGATCGGACAAGATCTCGCGCAATTCCTCGAATTGCAGTAAGTGATCGTAGAATTCTCCGATGATCTCCTCAACGCGGGAAGAGATCACTTCGCGGATCTCGACGAGATTCCGCTCGTCTTGTTCACCAAAGGAGAGAAACGCCAGCCTGGTCTGCAGCTCCTCTGCTGTGATCTGCAGTTGATCGCACAAACTTCTCGCCGCTTGCGTGCCCTGTTGTTCAGCCATGCGGCTCCTCACACCCACGACAGGCGACAAGGTCCGATCCGAAGTTCGAAGTTCTGAAAACTTCGAACTTCGAACCCTCGCGGCTCGCCTGTCCCGCTCGACTATCTTGCGCGGTACTCTCCTCTGGTCCTAGCAGGATGCTGAAAAAATCCGCCAGCATTTGAAGATCGGTACGCGTGAGACGTGAAAAGTGAAAGGTAAAACGTAGGATTGCCGAAGGCTCTTCCTCTGAAACCTTTCACCTTTTACGTTTCACCTTTCACGAACGACGAGGACGGCCTTTTTGAGCATCCTGCGTGGTGTGCCCCTGTTATTCCAAACGTACTGAACAATGAAATCCCGGCGTGCCCACAGAGTTTTTCCGCAGCCTGCTAGAAGCAGGGCGGCCCCGACGCTGCCGAGGAGAGCGCAACCGAGTATCCACGCCAACACCATAGGTCCTACTGACTCCCATTGCCGAGCGGCTGCTTGATGCTGACCGCGCCCCTGAGGTCTCCGACTTTGTACCCGATGGCCCGATCAAAAGGATACTGCTGCTTCAGCATGATTCGAATCGACTCCGGAATCTGGTCACTCGACCCGTGGCAGAGCAGACATTTCGGCTGAACCATAATCGGCTGCATGAATCGGAAAAACTGACCACCCGGTTCTGACACGACTTCATGATGGGTCATCCCCGCAAACGTTTTTCCTTTTGCCGCACGCTCGGTAAATTCAGCCAGCACCCGCTGCTCCCAGGCATCCGGCATCCCGAGCAAGGGATTGCGCACCCGCGTCCCCACGCGCGTCACCCGCCAGCCATGCTTCCGAGACAACCGGCCGGCAATATCAGGAGCCAGCTTAGTGCAGACTATGATCGCCTCGATCGGGCCTCCCTTGGTCGTCTCCCGCGTCATGGCCTCGCCCAATTCTTCCAGAAAGGTTGCGGCCACTTCGGAAGCCCCCTGTTCAAGTGCGATCTGATCGGCAGAGGCTATACTGGTCGCCATCACGAGCACTACAACACTTCCTGCCAGTCCTCTCATAAAACGAAATGTGTTCGTTGTCATCATGTCAACGCCTCATATGCCTATGCCGTGCACACATTCAATGTTGGTGTTGTCCCCCGCCCTGCTCCTCGCTCGCGTGATCGCCGCCCTTGCTTTGTGTGAGCCGCGCGAGGCAGGAAGGATTCATGTTTTTTCGTCGCGCATCTCGCGCTTCACGTTTCACGTCCCGTGGAGAATCGATACAAATCATGACACGTCGTGCAACGCGCAGTCATGCTGGAGAGGCGCTGGAGAATCTGTTGTGGGGTCTCTTTGTGACCAATCGCATCCGCAAGGGCATCCATGTCTTTGTGGATCGACATACCCATTTGCTTGAACGGCAGCGGCAGCTTCGCCATGAGCGTCGGGTTCACATCCGCAGCCATACCCATTCCAGCCGAGCGGGCCGCCTGTTCCATCTGCGTTCGATCCGCCGCCTGATCCTGGCCGGCCAAGCCTGTAACCACGCCATGGACCGCCTTCAGGAGCATCCGCATCTCGCCCAGGATCAGGTCTCGCTCTGCCGGCGCCAACACGATGTGCATCCGTCCATCTGTGCCCTGCGTCGTCCACCCCTGCACGAAGAACCAGCCAGCCAACGCAATCGTCACGATCCACAGCCCCAACGCGATCCGGCAGAGCGTCGATCTCATCGGAGCCCGCTGCCCATGCCGCCCGCTTGTTCGGGGGCCAGCGTTCGCACATAGGCGAGTGCATCCCAAATCTCGTCGTCCGAGAGTGATTCCCTCCAGGCTCCCATCGCTGTATTCGGCTTGCCGTCATGTACGCTCTTAAATAACCTCGCATCCAGCTTCCCTTGAATCGCCGGAGACGTGAGGTCGGCGACCGGGGGAGTAAACTTCATCTGCCCATCTCCCTTCCCGTCAACCCCATGACAACGGATGCAAATCGTCGAATAGATGACTCTGCCGCTGAGCACATCACGTTCCGGCTGAGACACGTTCAATTCTTTTAGACTTGCGCCCCCGGCAAACGCCAACAGCGCGAGTCCGACAAGTACAACTCTCATCGTGTCGCCTCCATAGTAGGGTACCCCTTCCTTCTCATCTGCTGGAACACTTTGCGAGCTAGATGCCAGCCAATCGTGGAAATGTGCGCAGCTAAACCTCTGCACAAACAATACGTTAGGAGAGGGGGCCAGGAGGTGACACCGACAGATCAGCGCAAGTGGCGAGAAAGACCCCGCTGAGAATCTGGTCACTGTCGCAAGACGCCACAGAGGGGAAACACTACCGGATGGTCGATTCCAAGCTCACTCTCGCCTTCATGGAGTTGGAAATCAGACAGTTCACCTCGGCTTTCTCGATCAACTCCTTGGCTTTGGCCGCATCGGCCTTCACCGAAAGCGTAATGGTCGGCTTCAACGTAATAGCCGTGAATTGGAACCTTCCATCGACCATCTCCAGCCGCCCTTCGGCCACACTTTCGTATGAGGTAAAAGCCAGACCTGCTCGCTCCGCCACCGCCAGGAACGTCGTCATCAGACAGACATTGGCGGACGCGACGAATAGATCCTCCGGCGACCAGATTCCCTCATGCCCCTTGAACTCCGGCGGCGTCGCAACCTGGACATCCGGTTTACCGGAACAGGAGATGACCCCCTTCCGTTGCTCCGTCCATTTGACCAATGTGTGATAGATGTATGCCTTCGGCCTTGTCTCCATGATCGCTTTCTCCCTCTCCAATTAATCCTACAACCCTTCACTCTTCAGCCCGCCCACATGCAGATGCTTCACCCCTTGCCGACCAAGAGGCGGGATGCCTGACCAAAACCTCGACAGCCACGGACCTGGCGCGCTTAACCTACAACCCTTCACTCTTCACCCCTTGCCCCCTACTTGCAGGATGCTTGAACAAGTCCGCCAGTGCCACAGACCGTGGCGCGCCCCTGTCCCAGACGTGTAGGCCATCCAAGGTCTGCTGTGCTGGAATGGGTTTTTCGCAGCCTGCTAGTCCCTCAAGCTACGAAGATAGGCGACCACATCCTCGATATCCTGATCGGACAGGACGTTCTCCCACTTTCCCATCGCACTGTTGGCCCGTCCCTTATGCACCGTGCGAATAAGCTGGGGAGCGAGTTGCGTAGACACCTTCGCCGACGTGAGATCCGCAACCGGCGGATTGAACGTCATATGGCCATCGCCCTTTCCGGTCGGCCCATGACAGGCGGCACAGTGTTTTTGAAAGATTACCTGGCCTGGGTTGGGAGCGTCAGCCACTCCTGGAGCCACAGCCACCTGTGGAACCGGATGGCAGCCCCACCATAAACCGGCACTAAGACATAGGGTCATGAGAGCTATGGGCATCTTCATCGTGATCCTCCCGTATGTAATCACAGACCAGCTGACCATCGAAGGGCAGTAGCAACGCCGGCCCTCGTCAATAGAGGACATGCCGGTAAAAGACTTTCTTCGCCACCTCAGCCGCGACGACATACCCGACGACGATGCAGAGCAAAGCCGCCAGGAACAGTGGCGGCAACGGCACGAACCCCAGAGGCCCGCGCAGCGGCGTATAGGGCAACAGTAACGTCAGTCCTGCGACCGCGAGCGTCGCAACCAGCAGGCCACGGCTCGGTCGGCTGCGAGTGAACGGCCGACGACTTCGCACGACCAGGACGATGACCGAGGCGGAGATTACCGACTCCACAAACCAGCCGGTTCTGAATTCCTCGGTCCCGGCTTGGAGGAACAAGAGCAGCACACCAAACGTAATATAATCGAATATGGAACTCACCAAACCGAATGTGAGCATAAACTTCCTGATGAACGCGATGTTCCACCGCCTGGGCCGATCGATCAGCTCTTCATCCACACGATCACCGGCGATGGTCATTTCCGGAATGTCGGTCAGGAGATTCGTCAATAATATTTGCTTGGGCAGCAGAGGTAGAAAGGACAGAAACAGCGACGCCCCCGCCATGCTAAACATGTTGCCGAAATTCGCACTGGTCGCCATAAAGACATACTTCAATGTGTTGGCGAACGTCCTCCGCCCTTCCTGCACTCCTTCGACAAGGATGCCAAGATCCTTTTCCAGCAACACGATATCCGCCGCCTCTTTCGCCACGTCCACCGCGCTTTCGACGGACACGCCGACGTCCGCCGCGTGCAATGCCGAGGCATCATTGATGCCGTCGCCCCCATAGCCTACAACGTGCCCTGCCTTTTTCAACGCCAGGATGATCCGTTCTTTCTGATTCGGCTCGACCTCGGCAAACACATGGACGTCATTCACGCGCGACACCAGCGCTTCGTCGCTCATCTGCCGCAAATCCTCGCCGGTCAACAGATTTCCATTTGACAAGCCTATCGCCTGTCCGACGTGAGCCGCGACGAGACGATTGTCGCCGGTCACGATCTTCAAGGTGACGCCCAGGCCCTTGAGAAGGCCGATCGTCTCCAGGACATCGGCCTTGATGGGATCTTCGAACAGCAGGAATCCCAAGAACGTCATGTCCGCCTCATCGTCTTTGGTCATGCCCTCTCGCACGCCCATCTCGCGAGAGGCGAGCCCGAGCACCCGCCATCCCTGGCCGGCCCACTGTGCCATCTGCGATTGGATTGCATCCCCCACGACAGCTAACTCAACCAGGGTGCCATCTGCAGTCTCGGCGGTTGAACAAACCGCCAGTACATTCGCCAGGGCCCCCTTGGTCACCAAGATATGTGCGGTCGGTGTCGCGACTAATACGGACAACCGTTTACGGACGAAGTCGTAGGGCTCTTCATCCAATTTCCGATAGGGGGAAAGATCGAACGAGCGAGCGGCACGGATGGCTTCGTCGATCGGGTTATGAAACCCGGTTTCGAAGCTCGCATTGAGCGCGCCGTGCAAGAGTACCCGTTCGCTCGGATTCCCCGTGATATCGCAAGCAGTCTTTAGCCGGACAAGCCCTTCGGTCAGAGTCCCTGTCTTGTCCGAGCAGAAGACGGTCATGCTCCCGAAGTTTTCGATCGAGGCCAATCGCTTCACAATCACTTTCTGCTGGGCCATGCGCTTGGCCCCATGGGCCAAATTGATGCTGATGATGGCCGGCAGCAGCTGCGGGGTGAGGCCGACCGCGAGGGCGAGAGAGAACAAAAAGGCTTCGAGCACAGGCCTGGCCAGATACACGTTGACCGCAAAGATGGCGACGACCAACACGACGGTCACTTCCAAGATCAGATAACCGAATTGCCTGATGCCTCGCTCGAACTCCGTCTCGGGCGGCCTGAGGTGTAATCGACCTGAGACTTTCCCGAACTCCGTGTCCGACCCAATGTGCACCACAACCGCCGTACTGTTTCCGCTGACGACATGGGTCCCGAGAAAGAGACTATTCGTCCGTCGAGCCAGCGGAATGTCGGCCGGCAGGACGCCGCAGACTTTCTCGACCGGATAGGTTTCGCCTGTGAGCGTCGCCTCGTCCACGAACAGATCTTTCGATTCAAGCAGGAGACAATCGCCAGGAACTGTGTCGCCCGCTCTGAGCAGGACGACGTCGCCTGGCACGACCTCTTCAACCGGCACGGAGACCGGGCTTCCATCGCGCCACACATCCGCTTTGACTTGCACGATCGCGAGCAGGCTGGCCACCGCCTGATTCGCGCTCCGTTCCTGCCAGAACCCGAGCAGGCCGCTGGCGAGCACGATCATGAGAATGATCGCCGCGTCGGTCGGATCTGCCAGAAAGAAGGCCAGCCCAGCGGCCGCAAGGAGGATGAGGATGATGGGGCTGGTAAATTGCCGAACAAGCAGCTCGTAGGTGGACAGCCGGCTCTTGGGTTTTAAGAGAAGATGCGCATCGCGTAGATGACGCCGTCGCGCCTCATCGCCGGAGAGTCCTTTGGAGCTTGAATCGAGTTGCCTAAGACCTTCAGCCGACGGGCTGCTCCAGAAACACCACGCATGAGACATCGTAAGGGAATCCCTTCTCGAGGCAGCTCAGGCATTCAGCAACTTTGTCACGCTCCACAGAAGAAGCAACGTATACACGCTCCCGAAAAACCACGGAAAACTGATGGCGCGATGAGCCCACCATTGACGATGCCGGCGGAAGGCCCAGTTCGGCTCAAACACCGGAGGCTCGTTCCGTCGATCCTCAAGCGGTTGCCGGATCTCATGAAGCCGGTAAAGACTTGTCAGTAGCTGCTCTCCATGCCACTCAGGATCTTGCTCGATTCCCCTCAATCGCCACTCCCATAGCGCATTCTGGCCTGACAACCTTCCGAGGACGATCGCCATTTGAAGACACAGGAGAACCCCAAAGACGCAGAGGAGCACAATCAGCACCGTGAAGGACAATGCTGGTGACTCCCGCGACACGATCAGCCCGATCACCGCGACAAAAATGGAATTGGCCGTGAGGTAGTCCGAGAGCATCGTGTGATAGTCCCGTACCCCGGATGTCCAGAGGGTGAGAAGGCGTTCGTACGTTGAGTTGGGGTCGGCTTTGGCTGATTCCATGATAGCCTTTCATCCACGAATATGTTCCACCGCTAGCAGGATACTGAAACAGTCGCTCTTCTCACCCTCCCGACCCCGGCGGCTACTTCACCCGCCCGCCCTGAGGTTGCCAAGACAGCCTCTTTGCCTGGGGACGCACCTTTTCCCGTCCGGCGTTCTCACTTCGCTTTCAAGAACCGTGAAACCTAGGGCTGCCGACTGTCTCCCGCGTCAGCAGATTCGTCGAACTCGACGACCTTGAACTTCAGGGAGGAGCTTCCGCTATTGATCGCCAGCACATTCATCGTCGTCTCAGCCACTTGATCGATTCCATGATCACTAACGGCAACAGAGCCAAAAAGAATATCAAAGCCCAGTCCTCAACCGGCAACGACGCGATCTTGAACACTGGTCCTGCCGCGGGAACTGTGAGCACCGCCACCTGCACAACAAGCGAGAGGAGAAAGGCCCACACCAGCGCGCGATTCGTCCCGACGCCCAGCTGGAAAAGCGACAACCGGTCGCTCCGGCAATTGAAGGCGTGCACCAGTTGCACCACCACCATCACAGTGAAGGCCACCGTCCTTGCCTGATCGAGCTCTCGATGCAGGCCATAGAGGCTGTAGCTGAACGCTCCTAACGCGATCAACCCCAGCATCAACCCCTCTCCGCCGATAGCCAGCAATCGCCCGCCGTCCAGCAGCCGAGCCTCCGGTCGGCGGGGCGGCTGCTTCATCAGATCCGGCGACTTGGGATCCACTGCCAGCGCCAAGGCTGGAAATCCGTCCGTAACCAGATTCATCCACAGAATTTGGATCGGCAACAGCGGCAACGGAAGCCCGATCAACGTGGCAAACAACATCACAAGCACCTCGCTGACATTGCACGACAAGAGAAAATGGATGGTCTTGCGGATGTTGTCGAAGATGCCACGACCTTCTTCCACGGCCATGACGATTGAGGCGAAATTATCGTCCGTCACCACCATGTCCGCAGCTTCTTTCGTCACATCGGTTCCGGTCACCCCCATGGCCACCCCGATATCCGCCGCTTTGACTGCGGGCGCGTCGTTCACGCCGTCGCCCGTCATCGCCACAACGGCGCCCTGCGCCTTCCAGGCTTTGACGATGCGCAGCTTATGCTCCGCCGAAACCCTCGCATAGACCGTCACCTGCTCCACGGTCCGGACCAGTTCATCGTCGGACAGTCGATCGAGTTCCATCCCAGACAACGCCTGCTCCGGTCCCTTCAACACCCCCAACTCTTCCGCAATTGCCACCGCCGTATCCTTATGATCTCCCGTAATCATCACCGTCCGAATGCCGGCATCGTGGCAGGCCTGAATGGCGGCTTTCGCCTCAGGCCGCAGCGGGTCTTTCATGGCCGCAAGTCCGAGAAAGACCAGCCGGTCCTCCAACTCTTGCGCCCGATAGGCCTCAGGCTCGCGATCCAATCGCCGCCGGGCCACCCCCAGCACGCGCAATGCCTCGTGCGCGAACGCCGCATTCGCGTCGAGGATTGCGGCACGAATCGATTCCGTGAGGGGTTCGGTCGTGCCGTCCATTGCCTGCCGATGCGTACAGTGGCGTAACAACACATCCGGCGCGCCTTTGACGTACGCGACCGGCCCGTCCGGTGTGCGCCGCACGATTGTCATCATCTTGCGCTCCGGATCGAACGGTACCTCTTCGAGAAAGTCATAGGCCGAAGCGAGTTTCTCAATCGTAAGTGCTGCTTTCGCTGCCACGACGAGCAATGCGCCTTCCGTCGGATCGCCGATCACCTGCCACGTTCCATTCTCCTCTCGTAACGTCGCACCGTTGCAAAGCACGGCAGCAGTCAGCAGTTCGCGCAGGGCGGGAGACTGGCTCGGTTCTGAGTTCTGGGTTCTGAGTTCTGCGTTTTCAAGGTGAAGATTACTTCCGCATAACTCAGAACTCAAAACTTTCAACTCAGAACTTTTTTCTCGAATTTCACCGACCGGCTCATACCCTTCGCCCGTGACCTCGAACACCCGCTCTCCGGCGAACAACCTCGTCACCGTCATTTCGTTCTTGGTGAGAGTGCCGGTCTTGTCGGAGCAGATGACCGTCGTCGATCCGAGCGTTTCAACTGCAGGCAATTTGCGGATGAGCGTGTGACGCTTCACCATGCGGGTGATCCCCACCGCCAATGTAATCGTCACCACGGCGGGGAGGCCTTCCGGCACGGCCGCCACGGCCAGGCTGACTGAGGTCATGAACATCGCCACCAACGGCTCGCCGCGCAGATAGCCTAAGGCGAACACAACGGTGACCACCGCCAGGGCCAGCCAGAGGAGGGTATATCCGAATTGTTCGAGGCGGCGCTGCAAGGGAGTTTCCGTCCGTTCGGCCTCTGCGGCTTTTTGGATCATCGCAGCGATCCGGCCCAACTCGGTGCGCAAGGCAGTCGCCACGACAAGTGCCCGCGCTTTACCGGACACGGCGACGGTGCCCATAAAGGCCATGTTCGTCCGCTCGGCCAGCGGTACGTCGGTTCCGGCAATGACGCCCGCGTCCTTCTGAACCGGCGTCGATTCGCCGGTCAGCGAGGCCTCCTGCGTCTGGAAATTCGTCGTGTAAACCAGTCGCGCATCTGCGGGGATACGGTCGCCGGCTTCCAGGAGAATCAAATCTCCGGGCACCAATTCGCGCGCAGGGATGGACCGGAGGACGCCGCCACGGACCACTCGAGCCATCGTCACCGACATCTTCCGCAGCGCCGCCAAGGAACGCTCGGCCCGAAACTCTTGCACGAACCCGAGCAGACTGTTGAGAAACAGGATGGTCAAGATCGCCGCCGCATCGAGCCAGTCTTCCAAGAGGCCGGAGATGATCGCCGCCACGATCAACACCCAGACAATGACGCTCGTGAACTGAGAAAGAAACAGCTTCAACATTGACGGCGGCGGGGCTTCGGGGAGTTCATTGGGGCCGAATTCAGCGTGACGGCGTACAACTCCCTCGCCGGCGAGTCCGCGTTCAGAATCGGTCTCAAGGAAGATTGCGAGCTTGTCCAGCGTGAACTGCCAAATTTTGGTCGTCGGGTTCTCTAGCAACTGCGGCATGCCGGACTCATCTCTCATCGATACAGCAACCAGAGTCCTGGGCAGTAGCCCAGGAAAATTGCGAGACCATCCGGTTCGATCAGCAGGTAACGTTTTTCGACGCGATAAATGATGCCCCTCAGAGCCGCGCTCATGAAGAGGATGCTCCACAGCGCCGTCATCGCATAAACGTCGGATACGGCATTGATGGTCAGGATGAAGCCATGAGAGTGGTGGTAGGGATCGCGCAGGCTCACAGTACCCCTCACGTCGATCCATGGCTTTGCGGCATAGGCGCTTGCCCCAATCGATAGGCATCGTGGAGGTACTGGGCGACCATGCGCTGTGAATTGAAAAACGCTCCGTTCAATGCAATTGCGTGGCGCATGATCTCAACAAAGCGTTCATGCTCCGTATAAAAACAGGGCAAGACCTTCTCTTCCAGTTTTCTGTAGAGTTCCACTGCGTGACAGGCATCCATCCCAGACTGAGGCTCCAGGCAGGCCTCCACCCGATCGCCGATCGACCAGCCGGTCACACCTTCGAGGTGGCCCTCGATCCACCAGCCGTCGAGCACACTCAGGCTGGGTACCCCGTTCATCGCCGCCTTCATCCCACTCGTCCCCGATGCCTCCATCGGCGGCAGCGGCGTGTTGAGCCATACATCGACACCGGCACAGAGCAGCTTGGCCACATTCATGTCGTAATTACTCAAGTATGACACCGGGATCACACCCTGCAGCGCATCGCGCATCTCATGGATGTGCACGATCAGATCCTTGCCATCGCGGTCGCACGGATGCGCCTTGCCGGCAAAGACGATCTGGATCGGCCCGACCTCGCGGACAATCTTCTTGAGCCGGTCGAGATCATGAAAGATCAAACCGGCACGTTTGTAGGCCGCAAACCGACGGGCGAACCCTATTGTCAACACTTCGCGATCAAATCCCGCGTTCGATTCCCGATTCACATGCTCGACGAAGGTGCGTTTCGCTTCCACATGGGCCGCCCAGATGTCTGCGGTGGGAATGCTCACTGCATAGCGCAACGAGAGTTGATCGCGGCGCCAGTCCGGGAGATGGGTATCAAAGAGCTTCTGGAACGACGGAGCGGTCCACGTGACTGCGTGGACTCCGTTGGTAATGGAATGGATCGGATAGCCGGGGAACATGCTGTGCGAAACCTCCCCATGCTTCATCGCAACCCCATTGATATACCGGGAGCCATGCAGGGCCAGTTGCGTCAAATTCAACGTCTGCCCATTGTTGCAGGCCTTCAGCAGTCCGTATCGGCGATCTCCCAGCACGCGTCGAGCGAGTTCCTCGGGAAATTGATCGTGCCCTGCCGGCACGGGGGTATGGGTCGTAAAGATACACTGTTCACGAACGTTTTCGATAAGATCGGCCGAAACGGATTCTGCCTGGCCCTGCAAGGCCAGTGTCTCTTCCATCAGCGCAAGGACGAGCAAGGCGGCGTGACCCTCATTCATGTGGAACCGACGGATGTCTTCATATCCGAGGGCCCGCAATAGTCGAAATCCTCCAACCCCCAGCACCATTTCCTGACACAAGCGATAACGGTCGTCGCCTCCGTAGAGCACATCCGTGAGGGTCCGATCCCAGGGCTGGTTCTCACTCACATCGGTATCGAGCAGATACACCGGAACGACATGCCCGGACTCACCCTTTATGCGATACCTCCAGGCCCTGACATGGACCGTGCGGCCTTCGATGTCGACCGTGGCCCGCTCGTCGATCAGTTCGACGAAATCATTGACCGGCCATGCGACGGGCTCCTCGCTTTGCCGGCCCTGCGCGTCCACCTGCTGGAAAAAGTACCCTCGCCGGTGCAGCAAGGACACCGCCACCATCGGCACGTCGAGATCCGCAGCCGAGCGAATCGTGTCGCCGGCGAGCACACCAAGCCCTCCCGAATAGGTCGGCATCCCGGACTCAAGGCCGATCTCCATGGAAAAATACGCTGCGCGAGGTCGTTGCACCATCGATGGTCCTCCCAGTGACCTCACTTCTGCAAGATAAACGCGCGAGACGGGCGGGACTCGCGGGACGAGCGAGACGCGAGAGTTCGAGGTCCTGAATTCGAGGTTTTCGGAACGTCGACCCCCAACGTCACACGTTAGCTCTTGCCTGACACGATACTACCCCCCATATCGCCTGTCTCGCCTTTCCCGCTCGTCGCGCGTCGCTCGCATCTCACGCACTCAACGCCGAGTGAATCCAGTCGCCCACGTAGTGCGTGATCGCGATCACGCTGACGCCAATGACTACATGCTCCGCGATGACTTTCCAGGCCGGGATCTGCTGGGCCCGCGCCAAGAAATAGCTCAGCACCGCGAGCAGAGAGAGGCCCCACACCACGCTCACCTTCATGGCATCCTCCAACGGCAACAGCAGTACCGGCGCGACAAAGGTCAGCGCGATCAGGAACTTGGCCACAAAGGTAGCAATGGTCGATTCCCAGATTTCAGACACGACCCCGTTATTCTTGGACTCCTCCGCAATGTGCATGCCTAAGGCATCCGACATGGCATCAGCAATCGCAATCGTCAGAATGCCGCCGATCACGACGCTTCGTGAATGGGTGCCTGAATGGAGTCCCACCATCAACCCCAAAGTCGTAATCACGCCGGACGTGAGACCAAAACTCAGACCGATTTTGAACGATGACTTCATCGCGAACAGCCGGTGCCCTGGCTGCCGGAGATACAACCGTTGAGCCAGCCGGCCACCTCCTTCACAAGCCTCTCGACCCCACGGTTTGCTGCAACCACCCCCCCATAGGCATCGTCATTCGGCGCCTCTTCAGCTACGTCGAACAGACGGGTGCCGAGCACCAGATATTCCGGCAGCTTGAGTAGTTGTATTCGTAGCGCGACGCGCACCTGGCTTGGTTTCTGCAGAAAATCCTGTACAAGTGCCACCTGGTCGATATCCATGCGATAGTCGCCGCGCACGGATGTCGGCATAGAGACAATGGCACGCCAATGGCCCGTCTGTTCCAGGGCCTGAACCAGTATAGGGGTCAACATCTGGGGCGGAGGGTCCGCCCATTGATGGGTCGCGTAATAGCTCACTTCATAGGGCCGTTGCATGTAAACCATCCTCGCCGTGTCAAACCCAGGCTGTCCCACCGGCACGTTCACGACAAGAATCCCGGCCCCCGGTTTCCCGGCGGAGGCAGTAGTCCCCCCTGCCGAACTGCCCAGGCTCAAGGTAAAGGTATGGATCGGTCGATCCTCACGCGAAAGAGACAGACAGCCGGCCAGCGCTAGCGAGACGATCCCGATTCCCATCGACCTATACAGCCATACCGGCGCCCTCATCGGCTACTCTCCCGGTCCCCGCTGGGAAGTCTTCTTCCCAAACACGAGCGAACTCGGCTCCTGTTCCAGTTGGCGTGCCACTCGCTGCAACGTTCCCGTGAGTGCCCGGAGTTCGGTCACCAGCGCACCGGTCTCGCTCAGCGTCTGTCGGGTAAACTGTTCAATATCCGGGCGGCTCTCCTGCACGGTCGACCTCACAGATCCTTCCCGTGTAAGCCAATTCTTCTGTCATGGCTTGGAGCGCCGCAGTGCTTTTGTCGACTCGCTCCAGCAATGTGGGCATCTGTTTGTTCATCGCCTCCGTGATCTTGGCTACGTTCTCCGCCGCTTGCGAGGCGCTGACCAGGCCCTTGTCCACCTGCTCATTTCGATCCGCCACGGTACGCGCAATATCTGAAAGGTCTTTGAGAGTCTGTTTGAGGGCCGCTCGATTGTCCTCATCGACCACCGCCGCCGCATTCTGGCTGAGCGTATTCGCGTTGGTGAGCAGCTTCGTCAGACTTTGTTCGGAGAGCAAGCGCGAGATCGCCATGTCGAGGCGAAAGAACAGCGACGATCCGGTCTTGATGACCGGATACTCCTGACCCGGCGCCACCTCCAGCCTCGGCGCATCTTGACTCCCTCCGGTCAGATTGACTGTGGCCAGTCCTGTCAGCCCCTGTGTTTCGAGCACCGCCACCGTGTCCGTTTTGATCGGAGCGGTATGGAGGATGTCGAGAGTCAACCGGACCTCTTCAGAATTCTCGGGATTCAAGACGATGTCCTTCACACGCCCGATTTCCACCCCCCGGTATTTCACCGTGGAGTTGACGCTCAACCCGGCCACAGATTCCTGCATGTAGGCATAGTATCGGTCATAGACCCCGCCATAATCGGACTTCCCCAGCCAGAGGACGACCGCCAAGACCGCGGTCCCCAAGACCACAACAAATCCCCCGACGATGACGTAATTGACTTTGGTGTCCATAGTCTCTACCCGTGTTGAGCTTCCGCCGCTCGGCCGCGCGGGCCGTGGAAGTATTCGCGAATCACAGGATCGTTCGAGCGCGACAATTCCTGCATGGTGCCGATCCCCAAGATCGCTCCATTGCCCAGCACCACAACACGGTCTGAAATTCGCCAGAGCGAATCGAGATCGTGTGTCACCATCACCACCGTCAATCCCGACAACGCTCTGAGCTGCAGCACCAGTTCATCGAACCCGGCCGCGATGATCGGATCCAGCCCGGCGGTCGGTTCATCCAGAAACAACAGCTCCGGGTCCATCACGATGGCCCGCGCCAGGGCAGCCCGCCTCCGCATACCCCCACTGAGTTCGTTCGGATACTTTCCGGCACTGTCGGCCGGCAATCCGACCGAGACAATTTTCAATGCGACAATGTCATGGATCAGGTCCACGCCCAGCTTCGTGTGCTCCTTCAACGGCGCCGCGACATTCTCCGCCAGCGTGAGGGAGCTGAACAACGCACCCTGCTGAAACATCACGCCGAACCGGCGATGGATTTCCTGCGGTTGCCCGTCGTGCAACGACCGGCTGTCCATTCCAAAGAGCCGAGTCGAGCCGGAGGTCGGCGCCTGCAACCCGATGATCTCCCGCATCAGCGTGGACTTGCCGCACCCATTCCCTCCGGCAATGGCAAAGACCTCGCCTCGGTGAATCGTGAAACTCACATCCTCATGCACGACTGCTTCTCCGAACCGAGTGGACACATGGCTGACCTCGATCACTGGCGCCTCAGTCTGTGTTATCGCAGGCATCGGGCATTATCCTTCACGCAGGCTAAGGTCGAGGTTGAGGTCAAGGGAGCCCCGAAATATTTCTTAGCCTGAGCCTCAACCTCAACCTTCATACTCGTATTCCCGTCATAGATCCCACCAACGCAACACAATGCTGCACAACGCATCGAACATAATAACCAAGAAGATACTCTGCACGACGCTGGTGGTCGTGTGCCGCCCCACGTCATCCACGCCCCCTCGGATCTGAAAGCCTTGATAACAGCCCACCAGCACAATGATGATCGCGAAGAACGGCGCCTTCCCGATTCCGATGAGAAAGTGTCGCACCGCCACCGCTTCTTCAAAGCGCGAGACAAACTCGGTGAAACTGACATTGAGCTGATTCGAGGCGACCAACATACCGCCGAACACCCCCAACCCATCCGCAAAAACTATGAGCAACGGCAAGGCGAGCATCAACGCCAACACCCTGGGCAGGACCAGCAGCTGCGTCGGCGAGAGGCCTAGCGTTTGAACTGCGTCCAGTTCCTCCGTCACCTTCATCGTTCCGATCTGCGCCGTATAGGTCGAACCGGAGCGGCCGGCGATCAGAATGGCGACGATCAGCGGAGAGATCTCACGCAACAACGAAATCCCGACCAGATCCACCACGAAAATATTGGTGCCGAACTTCCGCAACTGCTCCGCCCCCTGATACGAGATCACCACCCCGATCAGGAAGGCCAGTAATCCCGTGATGGGCAGCGCATTGAATCCGTCCACCTCGAGACTTCTGAGCAATGCCCGCCAACGAATGAGTGACGGCCGCTTCAGCGCCTGCCAGACACCGACCGTGCTCTCGCCGATAAAGCCCAGCGCGGCCACTGCGTGCCTGGCTCGTTCGACTATCCATCGACTCAGCCGTTCCACCCAGTTTGGTTTTGTCGCCGGAGCGGCCTCGACGCGGTCCCAATTGGCAGACACCACTCGAAGCAGCTCCGCGAACTCAGCACGCAACCCTTCGACCGACACCTGCCGTCCTTGCCGGCGGAGCTGCGCCACCGTTCGGTGCAACACCACGGCTCCGCCCGTATCCATGGCTGTAATGTGGCCGGCATCGAAGATCAGCCCACGCAACCGGGGCCACGAGACTGTAGCCAACACTCGTTCAAGGTCCGGCAGGTGCTGGAGAGTCCACGGACCGCTACAGTGCACCGCCTCGTCGCGACCGACCGCGACGTTCGCCTGTTCCCATTGAACCGCTGCCGACATGGAAATCACGCACCTATTTTCCCATAATGGCCCTTAGAAGCCTGTCCGACATTGCCCCAAAAGACCGATTAGAGGGCTCAGATCGCTGCGGCTGAGTCGAGATCCTTTATCCTAAGCCCCCACATACATGCACAAAAATTTTCGTACTTCCTCATACTGGACAGGCTCCTAGAACGCGTACTCATACACCAGGTCGAACAGGGGACGAACTTCAAAGTCTCGCGCGCCGGTGATCGGCGCCTGGACGCCGACGCCCAGCGCCCAGACCAGCCATTTCACGCGGACTTGGGGAAGAATCGCGCTTTTCGTCTCGCCGTTCGACGGCCCGGATAGCTGCGTGATGGTATTGAATTCGATCATCGGGGTGATTTGCAGGCGCGGGTCCGGGAAAAAATAGCGCCCGATCGCCACATCGAGATTCGCCCCGGAGTTGCTATTCGACGATCCATCGGGAATCACGAAGGCCCCGGCCGCCTGCACGACAAATTGTTTCCAATCCACGCCGGCACGAAGGTTGGGCTCAAACACAAAACCTCCACTCCCCAAACCCCGCTGGTCGCTTCCGGTCGGCAACGTCAGCTCCATCCCCACGCTTGCCAACACCCGATACAGAGGGCTGAACGCCACGACCCTTTTTACTGAAAGGGTCGTATCACCAAGACCTGACTCTGTCGGGCCGATGTCGGGATTGATGGAAAGGGCCCGGGACGTGATTTCGATGTTGGTCCGCCCATTCACCCGATATTCCAGTATGCCGAGGTATTCGTTAACGTCCTTGCCGTTTCGCCCGAACCGCCCGCCGACGATCATTTCCTGTTCGGGAAAGGCCTTGCCCGTGATAAGGGGACGTGGGAAATTCAATTCCCCGGGAACCCAGTCTGGATCGGCGCACAGGGATTTGACGTAATGCGCCACGTCAGCGATGTCCGAGTTCGACAGCACAGCCCCAAAGGCGGGCATGACCGAGGACCGGCCTGCGTATGGCCCTCCATGCCGAATGATCCCCTGCAGCACCTCCACCGGGTCCTCGGCCGTCAGTTTGCAATCGGTCAGATTGGCCGGTCTGACAGGCAGCGCCGTGGCCAGTTGCCCAGTTCCCTTGGCGTCCGCACCGTGACACATGATGCAGTTCTGCTCGAAAACCTCGCGCCCGTGGAGCAACGGGTTCAACAATCCATGGGTATCGGCCGCATATACAACTACGCCAAGGCAGGCGGCAATGAGCAACGTGCAGGCCAGTGCGATTCCGGCGTGCCCACAGAGTTTTTCCACAGGCTCCTAGTACTTGTCGATGATGGCTTTGAGTTCACTGCCGCTGATCACCTCTTGATCGAGCAACTTCTTCGCCCCTTCGAGGAGCGAGGCCTTTCGTTCCGTCAGCAGCCGTTTCACACGCTCGTATTGCTCATCGACGATACGGCGCACTTCGCAGTCGATCTCGCGGGCGGTCTCCTCTGAGTAGTCGCCTTTCTCCTGAGGCGCCTGGATCTGCATAAAGAGGGGCTGGCGTTCACGATCGAGCGTGATGGTCCCCAGCTTGTCACTCATCCCGTAGGACTTGACCATGCTCTTGGCGATATCTGTCGCCTTGACCAGGTCGTTCTGCGCTCCCGTTGAGGCCTCGCCGAAAATCAATTCTTCCGCAATCCGCCCTCCGAGAAAAACGGCAATTTTGTTCTCCAGCTCCGTCTTGGTCATCAGGAAACGATCCTCCGTCGGGAGCTGAAGGGTATAACCCAACGCGGCAATCCCGCGGGGAATAATAGAGATCTTCTGTATCGGATCTGCCCCTGGAAACGACAGCGCCACCAATGCGTGGCCCACTTCGTGGTGCGCGACTCGTTCCTTCTCCATCTTGTTGAGGACCCGGTTCTTCTTCTCCAACCCGGCCACGACTCGCTCCACCGCTTCCTGCAATTCCGGAAGCCCCACCTGCTCCTTGTCCCGACGCACGGCCAAGAGTGTCGCTTCATTAATGATATTGGCGAGATCGGCACCCGAGAAACCGGGGGTCATTCCGGCTATCACCTCGAGGTCCGCATCGGGACCCAGGGTTACCTGCTTCGCATGGACGCGCAAGATGGCCAGGCGGCCGATCTTGTCCGCACGATCGACCAAGACTTGCCTGTCGAACCGGCCCGCCCGCAACAGTGCGGGATCCAGGATTTCAGGCCGATTGGTGGCCGCCATCAGAATGACGCCGATGCGGGGATCGAAGCCGTCCATCTCGACCAGCAACTGATTCAAGGTCTGCTCACGCTCCTCATGCGCCATGGGTCCCATCCCGCGGGCTTTCCCGAGCGCATCCAGTTCGTCGATGAAGATAATACAGGGCGCTTTGACCTTCGCCTGCTCGAAAAGGTCCCGCACGCGGGCTGCCCCCACTCCGACAAACATTTCCACGAACTCGGACCCGCTGATGCTGAAAAAGGTCACCCCTGCCTCTCCGGCCACGGCGCGGGCCAGGAGAGTCTTGCCGGTTCCAGGCGGGCCGACGAGTAAGATCCCTTTCGGAATCTTTCCTCCGAGACGTGTGAACTTTTCCGGTGTCTTCAGAAACTCGATCACCTCGCGCAGTTCTTCCTTCGCCTCGTCCACGCCGGCCACATCGGCGAAGGTGACCTTCGTGTCCTTTTCTGCATAGATCTTCGCCTTCGACTGCCCCACCGTCATGAACCCGCTTTGGCCCTGCCCGAAGCGCCGAATGGCAAACAACCAAATACCGACGAAGACCAGCGCAGGAACGACCCAGGAGAGGAGGTCGCGCAAGAAGGTACTTTCAATCACACCGGTAAACGTGACGTTGTGTGCGTTGAGCTCCTTGATCAGATCGGGGTCTTCAACCCGAACGGTCGTAAACAACTTCTGCTCTTTGGATACTCCTTCCGACTTCAGCTTCCCGGTCACTCTCTGATTGGTGACCTTAGCTTCCGCCACTTTGTCTGACGCCACTAGTGTCCTGAATTCGCTGTACGGAAGCTCTTCGACCTTCTGCATGGCCACGATAAAATCGTGCACGAGAATGACCGCAAAAATCGCGAGAAAGACGTACAGGATCGAAAAGGACATCTTTTTATTCACTGGCATAGCCGGCACCTATCCAGGTTGAGCAGAGGCTAGAGATAACCGTATAGTCCCCCCTCGCCAAGCGAGGGTAAGCGACCACGTCACGAACAGATCTTTGCAAACCCAAGACCGTTCGTCCATCAGAGAATCGCACAAGTTTTCTTGAGTTATTCAGTGGTTGAACTATCCAAACGAGAGGATGCCGCGACTTGTGGGGAGTCTTGCTACAGGAGGGAAAACGCCGCTGTCGCAGAACGCGACAGGATCATGGAGCTAAGAGCGCACAAGCATGACCGCGGCAAACAGGAGGGCTAAGGCAAGAAAGAGCGAGAAGCGAGCGATCCAGGGAGACCACAGAACCAGGGCGCGATCGGATCTGGTTCGGCTCTCTGTGGGGAGTTGTAAGATCTTCACGACGCGAGGGCCGATGATGAGATCGTGGGTCAGGGTCAAGAAAAGAAGGATCGCCACAAGCCCCAGCTTGGCCACCAGGACCATCGGCCATCCCGATGGGTCCGCGATCGGAATCCCCCGCTGATGCAGCAACAGGGGACCCGTGAACAACAGCACGGCGATCGCGCCCCAGACCACCGCCCGGAATCGATGGGCGATGGTCCGAAAGAGCAACGCCTTCTGTGACGCGAACGGTTCGCGTTTGAGCACCGGCACCAGCACAACAGACAAAAAGATCGTCCCGCCGATCCAGATGATCGCGGCGAGCAGATGGAGCCAGACCAGCAGGACCATCATCGCCGCCGCCAATCCACTGTTCAACCCATCATAGAGCCAGGGTTAGACGCATCGCTCACCCTTTCCCCTTCGACGGATTCCACTGTAGCAACGCGGCAGGTCCGAAGTGGGCAAACGCATCCTTGCGATTGGGGAACATCTTCTTGAACGGCCCCATCTCCTGATTCGTCACGTACTGCAACGTGAGGACGATCCGTTCTTCCCCCTTTCCGAGAGGCGTGACGGCGTGCCAGAGTTTGTCGCCGTTGAAGAGCGCGACCGTCCCAGGGTGCATGGGAATCCGTGTTTCCCTGATTTCTTCGGCCTCTCCGTGCTTCCGGACGCGGGCCACTAGTTGGCAGTGTTCCGATCGCTCAACCAGGCCGATCAACGCCGTGTACCGTTTCCCTTTGTAGTAGGACGTATCGTAATGAAAGCCGGTGTGATCGCCGGGCTCCGTGTAGTAGTAGAGAGCGCACGAATGGGGATCGTCTTCGGGACAGAGCATAAGGGGCGTATCTACAAGCCGGCTCAAGAACATGAGCCAAGCCGGCGAGCGATAGAGGGAGAGGATGGCCGGCGCCTGGTTCAGCAGCTCGTAGAAACTGACGATGCCTCCCTTCTTGTGTCCGGGAACGTAATTCCGATTTACGCCGGGCACCAGCGAATCGACCTCAAGGAGCAACTGATCGACCACGGACCGAGTGAGGAAATGATCCAGCACGACAAACTCATCCTGATCGCGGTAGCAACGGCGTATCTCCGCGAGATCCACCCCCTCGATGGCTCGGATAACCTCTTGATCGATGCTGAGTTTCAGATGCCGCATCATCTCTCCCGATCGGAACAGTCCACGCCTTTTTCAGCCGGGAGGTCTCTTTCAGGGACTCATCGTCGCCTGAGCCTGGCACTTGGCCCGTCATCGGTCAATCGGACAGGAACAAGAAGTCATTGGTCAGCGGTCAATGGCAAGAGCATTGTCTCTCCCCAGTGGCCCTGACCCTTGACTATTGACTATCGACCATCGACCTTCATGCTTGTTTGCAATTGACTGTCGACTGACTGAGCGCAACGGAACCCCATCCAGTTGATCTTCGTCGTCGGGTCCGTTCCGTTTCGCATCGCCACTCGCATGGTCGTCGTGCTGTCCATCCAGCCGCCGCCACGGAAGGCTTTCTGCGTCCCGGTCTCCGGTCCTAAGGGGTTCCGGTCCGGCGCTGTTTTGTAATAGTCCTGGTCGTACCAATCCGCTACCCATTCGGCGACATTCCCGATCGTCTGATACAGCCCGA
Organism: Nitrospirota bacterium; assembly: GCA_963741245.1. Taxonomy (GTDB): domain Bacteria; phylum Nitrospirota; class Nitrospiria; order Nitrospirales; family Nitrospiraceae; genus Palsa-1315. The sequence goes on from CAVUHR010000022.1 coordinate 155,021, forward strand.
ATGGGCTCACGGCGTTCTCGTACTTGTCGACGGAAATGATCGGAGGATAGAGCAGCAGCCGCTCGGGACGATCCCGCACTGGACCGGAGAGTCCGGTTCGTCCGAAGTTCGCCCTGCTCGGCCCCGCATATTCCTTGCCCCAGGGAAAGAGCCGCCCGTCCACCCCACGCGCCGCTTTCTCCCATTCCGCTTCCGTCGGCAGCCGCTTGCCCGCCCACTTGCAGAAGGCATCGGAGTCATACCAGGACACATGCATCACGGGATGGTGCGCCATCGGCTCCTGGAAATTTCCACCGTCATATCGCCAATCCAACTGCGGCGGGCGATTCGTGGCAAGCACGAACTTGAGATACTCCAACGCCGTCACTTCGTACTTGCCGATCTCGAAGGCATCCAGATAGACGCGCCTCTGCGGGATCTCGCTCCGATAGGCCAGCCGATCCGTCTTCTTATCGCTGCCCATCACAAACTCACCGGCCGGTACCAGGACCATGTCATCCTTAGCTTTCCACTTGGCCACACGCTCTGCGGCGATCTTCTTACCTGCTTCAGTCCACTCCACCGTAATGTCCTGAATATCGAGCCCCCAGGCCATGGGGACCATGATGAACAGCGCGGCAGTGACCAACACCGCGTTGACGGCCCACTCCCACTTCCGGAACATCTGTACCTCTTTCCTTTCCATACTTCGGCCTCCTCTTTCTAGAATGTCACTGGTCAACAGTCATTGGTCAATGGGTACCGGGCCATGAGTGCCTTCCGCCACGTCTCCAGTCACAACCAATGGACCTTGACGATTGACCATTGACGACGTTTCTGATTGCGCGCACCGAAATCCAGTCAAGTAACTGCGATGGTCCGGCGTGCCGGCATTACGGCCGGCCGATCGCGCGACCTCCGGATCTTCGTTCCATGAGCCACCGCGAAATACTTTGAGTTCACCGGCAACCGGCCCCGTCGGATTGTCCGGCAGGCTACGCTGGTAATACTCGGGGTCGAACCAGTCGGCCACCCATTCGCTGACATTCCCCGCCATTTGATGGACGCCATAGGGACTTACCCCTTTGTCATACCGATTGATGTTGGCGAGCGGCGGATACTTGAATCCGCGCTTCGACCCGGGGTGCGCGATATTGCTCTTGATCCATCCGGCCGGCTCGTTCCCCCAAGGAAACACCCGGCCATCTTCACCGCGCGCCGCTTTCTCCCATTCCGCCTCAGTGGGTAGCCTCTTGCCGGCCCATCGACAGTAGGCATCAGCTTCATGCCAACTGACATAGATCACCGGATGGAGCGCGGCCTTCTCCGGAAACGGACTCTCCCGCCAGAATTTCGGCCAGTCCATTCCGGTCGCCAGCACGAAACGCAGATACTCCACGTTCGACACTTCGTAACGATCAATCGCGAACGCATCTATATAGACCCGATGCTGCGGGAATTCTTGCGGGCCCGCGGCTCGATCCTTCAGCGGATCGCTCCCCATGAGGAACTCTCCGGCGGGCACGAGCGCCATCCCCCCAGGAACCTCAATCGTGGCCAACCGCTCCGCTTCATCGAGTGGGGTCCACAACGGAGGCTGCTTGGAAGACTCATGGTTGGCGAGCGCCAATGAACTCGCGAATGCAAAATGTAAAATTAGAAATGCAAAAATCGAAACTCCCCAACTTTTCATTTTGCACTTTTCATTTTTCATTCCCTTAGTATTGCTGTCTCTCCAGCGTCGGCATAATCTTCTGACCTTTCATCAGCCCCAGTCCGAACCGGGGATTATCGACGGCTTCGTTGGCATAGAGTCGTCCTGTCGGCGCATCCATCTTCACGTGCAGGGCTGTCTTTCCCTTCGGCTCGATCGTGACTTCGTACTCTTTCGTCCCTGCCAATGGATGCCAAACCGTCACGCGGTACGTTCCCGGAGGGATATCCGTGATCTCGAACCGTCCGGCCTGATCGGTCACGGCATAATACGGATCATCGACGGCAACGCCCCAACTCTCCATGTACGCATGGAACCCACACTGCATCACGAAGACTCTCCGTCCTTTGGTCATGTGCACAGTTTGTATCATCGGCTGGCCGGCTAAGTGCCTGTGATACTGCGCCGCATGACTCATTTCCCGCGGATGCAAAGAGTTCATCGGCAACGGCACGTTGAAGAGGACCCGCGGACCGAGATTGGACGTCTCGTATGCCTGAATGTCGTGCATCACCGGATCCATGTTGACCACTTCGACCGGATGCCGATCCCACACTACTGTGGTGAAAGGCTTGAACATGCAATCAATCGCCTCGACGCGCGGCGTCATGAATTCAAACTTTTTCCCCTTCTCAATCCCTTCGATCAATACGACGACGTCTTCAAACGCCTGCTCGGCACCAATGTGGAACGTCTGCAACAGCCGCCAACCTCGCCCATCTGAGATACGTCCGCAGTACAGGGGGTCTGGAAACGTCACCAGGTTGTACCCCTTGGGCTTCGGAACTTCGCCCAGAAGAGTCACGGTTCCGGACAGACTGCCGCCATCCGCAACCGTAATTTCCTCATACGCCGATGCCGTCCCGGCAAGCCAACTGACGATCAGTGCTGCGGCGATGATACTCAGGACCTTCATCCCGGCCTCCTCTTTCCCAGTGCTAAGGTCTGAGCTGAGAGTTCTGGGTTGTGAGGGGTTACCAAACTCAGTACTCAGAACTACTACCTCAGCACTTCTTAGAAAACGGGGGAGCCACACCTTACGAGCAGCTCCCCCGCTTGACCGACCGTATTGCGCTGTCGACTACTTCATCGCCGTCGGAATCGCGTGAGGCTCGGGCTGCAGATCCGCACGCTTGGCACCCACTCCCTGAGTCCCCAGCGGTTGGATCCGTGAGTCACCGACGGGTAACACACGGAGGTAGCCCCACTGCCCTGACTGCGTGTAGGGCAGCCGCGCATTCGACCACACGAAGTCTCCCACCTGACGATACGGGCCGCCCGCACCGCCACGGATGAAGACATCAAGAATCTCGGACCCGGCGTACTCCACCACGCTGATCATATCGGCGCCCGGCATGTAGGGTTCGATCGGCCACTCATGGCCTTCGACACCGAACATCCCGTTCTGTTCGCTGTTCGCACCGATCACATGGATACGAATCGCGTCGCCGGCATGCGCCTCGATCAGAGGTGTCACCGGATCTTCGGGTTTGTCTACGACGCAGGGCTGGAAAATCTTGCCCAGCGAGCAGCCTTGCTCCTCACGGAACTTGTACGGTTCCGCGCGATAGTTGACCGACGTCAACCCTGCCACGTTTTGCACATAGGGCATGAACGAAGTCCCGATGATGTTATCCTCATCCTGGAAGAAGAGGGCCACGTCTCGGTAACTCCGCTTCCCGACATTCTCCTGCAGACTGGCATCAACGATGACGTCAGCACGCCACGAATTCTTCTGCGAGATATCGGCCCCAGTGACAGGGTCCCGATACTGGGAGCCCTTCGGACCAATGATCACCGCTCCGTACAATCCGTTCCGCGGATTCACAACGATGTTCCCACCGTCCCATACCAGCGACGTCGTTTCCTTGTTGGAAGGATGCGCGTAGTAGGTGTAGGTGCGGCTTTCGCCCGGAGCAATCGTCTGATCGCCGGGGTTGTTCCCGACGTTCAGGCCCAGGCTGTCTTTCGGATCGAAGGCCAGGCCCGGCGCAAAGAAGGACGCCCGGCTTGCCTTCATCTTGTTCTTCAGATTGACCTTGATGCAGTCGCCCAGATTGGCACGCAACGTGAGCGGATTCGGCATCACATTGCCCGCCACCGTGGTCACTTCCTCTTCAAGCGCGTAGATCTTGCCTTCCGGCACCGTCATTTCGATCTTGCGCTCGAAGTCCACCTCGATCACATCCGGCGCCTTCGGGTGGAGCTTCATCGGACGGTCCAACGACACGACGTTGAAGCTTTTCACCGGAGCATCGGACGGACAGACGGAACTTGGCGTCGCGGGAATCCCGAGAGGATTCGTTCCTCTGGGCAGCGGCTTCAGATCCGCCGTTTCCTTGTCGAGCACGCGGATCAACCCCCATCCCCCTTCGGCGAAGTGTGACGTTCGGCCGTTGAAGTGGATGTAGTCACCCGGCATGCCCTGGAATCCTCCAGCCTTGGTCACGAGGTCGTACCGCTCGGCGATCCCGACGTGAATCGAGTTCTTCCTGTTGGCATCTGCCGCATACCGCTCCGTCAGGAAGGTATGGCCTGAAATGGTCCAGACGTGCGACTCGTTCATCAGCTGGTGCAACAGCCGGAACACCATCGTGTCCCCTGTGTACGCCCGCAAGAGCGGCGTGCCAGGATCGCCATGGATCGCGCTGCTGAACAGCTGTGACGTATCCGGATTGTTGGACAAACGTTGCGCGAACGGTGCCGCGCGGAAGTTGAAGCCGCTGCCGGTCGTATGCGTCCCGCCGTTGATGTACTTATTCGGCGCCGCCATGATCTTTTCCGGCATCTGGAAGGAAACGGTCTTGCCGGCTTCCAATGCCACTTCGATGGGCTGCCCTGGGGGGTTGCCCGCCTCGATGGTGTTCACCGTGTGCGGAACGGTGTCGTGGATCGAGACCATCAGCTCGCGGAAGCTCCCGCTCACGCCGGCCCCAATCGGCTCGTTGCTATGAATGTCCGCGATCGGACCGCTCCACACCAGCTTGCCGTCTTTCGGGCTGTGATAGGTGGACCCGAACGGCTCCACAATCGTCACGCCGAACCCGCCATGCGGCCAGGTCGTCGCGCCAAACGCGTGGTCGTGCCAGAACACGGTCCCCATATCGACATCCACCCACCACCGATAGCGCACGAACTCCGGCGACGCGAGATCGCCCGCCGGGTGGTTGTGCTTCAACGGCTTGAAGAATGTCACCACCTCGCCCTTGATGTCCTTGATACGGGCCACTTCCTGACAGCTCTTATCCCGCGGCAATGAGGCCGTCGGATCGTTGCCCTTCTCCAAACAGTCCATCCCGACCATCACTTCCGTGTTCACATGGAACGGCGTGGCGCCCGGTGCCATCTGAATCTTGATGGACGCGGCACCAACCTTCACGGCGTCTTTTAGCTTCGCCACCATCGGCGCCGGCAACCCATGGTTGGTCTTCTTTCCCCACATGGTGAACGGCCTGACCGACATTTCATACTCGAATCCTGAAATCACGCCATCCGAGTTCCCCGTGTCGAACTGGAAAAAGTGGGGATGGATGTTGACCTTGGACGACTGGAAATTCGTGTAATCATCGTCGTCCCACTCACTCGTCAACAACAGATCCACGCAGTCATACACGTTGGCGCGGATGACGGCAGGGAACTTGAGATCGTCGTTGGCTCTGGTCAGACGTTCTTCTTCATGGAGCACGTAGATCAAGCCGTCTTTGTCGACCATGGCCGGCTCTTTCCCCTGCTTCTTGGCCAGGGTAATCGGCATGCGGACGAAGTGGATGTTGTAGTGCTTCCGATTGGCATTGTCAGGGCAGAGACTCCAGCGGCCCTGCTCGCCCGGCTTGGCCGGCTCGGAGGTCCGTTCACCGTTTTCGTCCTGGTGAATCGGTTCCAGCCAGGGCGCACCGTTATGATTCGCCGAGAACGGTACCCGCTTGCCGAAATGCGGCTTGAAGAGCGGCCAGGACATCTTGGCCGTCGTCGGATCGAAGAGAATGGCCGGTCTAGTCGAGTCATCCCACTTCGCCGCCGAGGTATACTTGGGATACTGTGCGGTACTTTCCCGCTCGCCCCTGGCAATGTTGCCATCCCACTTCCAGTCCCACACGGTCGAATCGTAGGCCATGATCTGGCCCTTTTCATCGCTCGTGTGGCCAGGCTGACCCTGCGCCGGAACAAACATTTCGACCCAATCTTTGATATTGACGACGATCGGATCGGACTTCCAGTTGGTCTTCTGGCTCTTGTCGACAATCTTGAACGTCTTCCCGAACCAATCGACCGTCGTCCCGATCAGCTTGTCGGACGACACGCCGAGCTTCATCCGGCCCTGCCGATCCGGCAATTCACGCAGATCCGGCATCGTGTCGGTGTGCGCGCCGCCGGCTTGCAGCGTGTTGTAGAAGCGGGCATAGCCCCACATCCCCGCCACATAATGGTGCGCGACGTGGCAATGGAAGAGGAATTCACCGGCCAGGTGCTGGCAACCGCCGCCGCCGCATTCCGGCTCGAGGTCCAAGGCTTCAGACGGACCGATGACTTCCACGTCCACGCGATCGGACTTCGTTCGGACGACCGGATACTTCACCGGCCCATCCTGCCCCAAGTACCAATGCTCCTGTTGATCGGCGCGCGGGCTCCTCTGCCAGCGGATCGATCCGCTGTGCGGATGGTGGGAGTGGAACACTTCCGAACCACCATGGACCAGCCGCCACTTGACCGGATCGCCCATATACCCGCGAGGAATCGTCGTCGGCACGTCGCCGAAGGTATAGGCGCTGTAGGCCATCGACTCATCCTCGAACCCAAAATACTCGTGCTGCAGATGCATCTGGTCGATGCCGAACGGCTCGCTGCGATAATTGATCGCTCGGCCACCCGGACGATAGGCATCCGTCAACGGATCGCGCTGCGGGAGGAAGTCGCCCTTCTTATTCAATGGGCGAAAGGCTTCATCGCCGATCTCGTGATAGAACAACACGAACTCACGGAAGTCCGGTCCGGACCCGCTATCGATATTCACCTGCCAGCCGCTTTTCGTCTCGGGCGCCGAGCCGGTGCCCAGCGGATCGAGGTACTTGGCCCCCTTCGGTTCAACGATGAACGCGCCGAAGAGACCCATCACGGTCAACTCACGGTCATGGCTGTAGGAATGGAACTGCCGAACGCCCTCCTGCATCTGCGGATGGATGTACCACTCGAACTCCTGCGCCTTGCCGGGTGCCACGATGGACTCAGGATTCGTCGTCAGGGCCGGTTTGCCGGTCGCGCTCACGATCATGCTGGAGGCGCTGATGAATAGACTACCGTCCTCGCTCTCCATCTGGTTGCGGAGAGTCATTTTTACGCAGTCACCCTGGTTGGCGCGAAGCACCAAGGGCTGAATCATATCGCCCTGCAACCCGGTAGACACGGCTCCGGGATCAAAGCCATCCTTCTCACGAGCCTCTTTGTTCTTGGCTTCCTCGCCGCGAACCTTGTCGAGGTCCTGGGTCAGCACGTACATGTAGCCCGGGTAGAAATCGAGCCAACGGTTCAACGTGATCTCGATATTGATCATCGACACGTCGTACTGCTTGGTCGGCACACCGGCAGGACACTTCCCGCCCGACGCCATCACCGGCTCGCCCTTGGACGGATCCGACATGAGCAGGAAGCTGCTGCCATCCTGGCCCATGTACTGGTGCATCATCGACATCTCGTTGAACGCTCCGGACGTCTGCTGTGCCTTTGCATCTTTCTGCGCCTGCTGTTCGAGCTTCTCCATCAGACGATGGTGCTGCATCTCCATCTTCTGTGCGTTGCCGGCACGACCCTCGATGGCGTTTTCCACCACCGTCTGCCCCTTCAGCTGCTGGGTCCAGCCCGGCATAGCGACCGGTGTCGCATGGCCCTCGTGCGACGACTCCCCTGGACCCGCGGCAAACAGCCATGGTGTCGCCACCAAGCTGCTCGCCAGCAGCACGCTCTGGAGCATCAGCGCGACACCTGTGCGCCTCCACCTGCGTCTCGGTTGAGTAAGAAAAGTTCTCATATCCGGCCTCCACGGTTATGCCCGCCTCAGCGGGCGGATGGCTAATCAACTACTCGTCGTTCGGTTTTCGCGCTTCACGTCTCTTGGCCTTTGTTAAGAGCCGGTGAAGGTTTCCTCCTTACGGAGGAGAGGGTCATTCGGAGGCCGGTCCTAATCACCCAGACCTTCACCAGCAGTGTTCAGCTACCGCAACAGCTGTGCCGAACATCAGATCGATTGGCGATTTATGAAATTGTCTCAGTGAGAACGTGAGTTACGCGATGAATCCGGCGAGACGATCGAAACTGCTCCTGACGCCTCTTTCTACTGCGCTAGACAACGGAAGTGGGCGCAAAAATCCGATGCGAGGATTTTCAATGCCTTAGAGCGTCTAACTTCTTAGACAGTCGGATGGGAGAAGTGGGGAAGAAAGGGTCACTCGGAGAGCCATTCAATCTGATAGTCACGGATTTTGTTGTACAGACTCGCCCGGCTGATCTTGAGGAGCCTGGCAGCCTTGACTCGATTGCCGCCGACCTGTTGAAGCGCTTGCACGATCCGCATCCGTTCAGCTTGCGTCACCGCACCGCGCGACACAGAACGAAGGCCATGTTCTGCTGACTTCGATCCCGCCGCGACCAGATCTGCACAGCTCAACGCAGGCCCTGTCGTCGTCACGATCGCTCGCTCGATATAATGCTGCAGCTCCCGCACATTGCCGGGCCAGGAGGTTTCGGTCAGCGCCTGCATGACTTCCGGCGAGATGGTTCGGACTGGCTGTCGATGACGCTTGCATGACGCCGCAACGAAGTGCTGCACCAGGAGTGGGATGTCTTCCTGTCGGTCACGGAGCGGAGGAAGAGACAACGGCAGCACCGCAAGCCGGTAGTACAGGTCTTGCCGAAAAGCCTTGGTCTTTACGAGCTCTACAAGATCCTTGTTCGTCGCGGAGATGACCCGCGCATCGATCTTGATCGGCTGAGTCCCGCCGACCGGCTTAATCTCGCCCTCTTGGAGGACACGAAGCAGCTTGGCTTGAAACGTCGCAGTCGTGTCGGCAATCTCGTCCAGGAAGATTGTCCCGCCATCTGCCTCCTCGAAGAGTCCACGTTTGGTGGCATGCGCGCCGGTGAAGGAACCCTTCACATGGCCGAACAACTCACTCTCCAACAGCGTTTCAGGCAGTGAACCGCAATCGACTACGACGAACGGTTTATCCCGTCGATAGCTGGTGCGGTGAATCGTTTTGGCCACCAGTTCCTTGCCGGTGCCGCTCTCCCCCTGAATCAACACGGTTGCGGAACTGTCTGCCACAAGCCGGATCATATCGAGGATTTCTCGCATCGGCGCGCTCGAACCGATCAGCTCACCCAGCTTCGATTCGTATTTCACGTCCACACGCTCACCTCTCGTCTGCTTCGCTGGCTTTGTCGGCACCTTGAACAACACCAGCACAGACTCGACCTCGCCGCTGCTCGAGACAAGCGGAAACGCCTGATGCATCCCGCAGGCCGTGCCGTCCCCTCCGATGGAACAGGCCACGGACTGGACCTCGGGTGATTTGTACAGCTTTGTCGCCGGACAGGTGCCACAAGGATCGTTCCGGTGAGCAAAGGCCTCATAGCACTTCGCCTGATGGTCGGGCAATGGGGATGCTCCCTCAGACCATGCGGATTCATTCGCGTAGATCACGTTGAAATCGCGATCCAAAACCGCCACTCGATCGGAGAACCCACTGGCTAATTGCTTGATGGCTTCCAGTCGAGCTGCGAGGATTGGGTCAGTATAGGAAGGAACGGTAGAAAGTTTTCTTTGAGATCCGGCCATCTCATCCCTCTCACGGGCTAAAGAGTCAAGAGCGTACAAGGTCTCAGTGGATTTCCCCATCCAAGGCCGGGCCTAAGAGACGCCGTACCGCTCCTCTGAGCTCGCTGAGGCGAACCGGCTTATCGAAGTACGCTTCGATGCCGATGGCCAAAGCATCGGCTTTCGTCTTGGAATCCCCAAAAGACGTGAGCAGAATAATCGGCACCCCGGGAGCAAACGTCCGGAGCCTGGAAATATAATCGAAGCCCCCTGCCGGCATCCGAAGGTCCGTGAGGATCAGTGAGGGGCAAACATCCAGCACCATACGCAGAGCCTCGTCCCCATCAGCCGCCTCGCGGATGGACACCCCCAGATCAAACAGCTCATCGCAGAGGAGACTCCGCATATCCTTATCATCTTCGGCGACGAGTACCAACGCTGACTTCCTGTCCTGTTTCATCTTTTACCCCCTGAGTCCGGCGCTCTTCACTCTCTACGAGCCTGTTTTATTCATTCGGTCTGTTCGGTTTGTTTGGTTGCATTAGACTAACCAGATGTATCGGACAGACCAGATAATCTATATAGACCGGGCATCTCTCAGACGTTCAGACTCTCGAAGTTCTCGCATGCCAGAATAGTTATTCCGCTGCTTGCTAGTGGGTGATAATGCATAACCCATGCAAGCCGATCCCTCTCGCCGACGGGAAGCGAAGGATTGCCGAACTGAGCAAACTTGCGTGGATATCCAGCAAATGTGGGGGGTTGACGAGGAGAACGCACCAAGACCTGACGAGAATTGCAACAGCTGGCACCCAGGCCTGTCGCAGATCGCGACACAAGCAGTCCAGCCTGACGATCGACTTTCTTGGGGAAAAGCGAGTTGGTATTGGTTAAGAGATGGCTGCGGTCTGAGCTTCGTCAAGGGGGAGTCGGATCCAAAACGTTGTGCCCTTGTCGACTACACTCTCTACATCGATGGTCCCGCCATGTTCCTCGATGATGCCTTTCACGACCGTGAGACCTAGCCCAGTTCCCTTCCCAAAATCCTTCGTCGTGAAAAATGGCTCAAATACCTTCGAGCGGATCTCTTCCGGCATCCCGTGGCCTGTATCGGACACCCCGAGGCAGACGTGGCTGGCCTCACGAGCGAGGCTCAGCCTGAGCCGCCCCCCCTCCGGCATGGCATGGATGCTATTCATCACGAGATTGATGATCACTTGGATGAGTTGGTCCCGATCGGCACGGACGGGAGGCAATGACGATTCAATCGTCTTGTCGACCGTGATACAACTTTGGGCGATCCGTTCCTTGAACATCTCCAGGCTATCGTCCACGATTTCACCGAAATCTACGGCCCGCCTCTCCGGTATCCTCCGCCGAGCAAAGGCAAGGAGTTGGTTCATCACCTTGGTGATTCGCTCAACCTGCGTGACGATTGTGGCAAGGCCCTTCTTCATCCCTTCATCGGCTGTGCGTTGGAGCAGATATTCCGAGCGCCCGAGGATCACGTTCATTGGTGTGCCGATTTCATGTGCCATGCCGGAAGCCAACGTGCCCAACTCCGCCAACCGTTCGGCTTTCTGTAATTGTTCCTGGTTATGCTTTCGTTCGCTGATATCCACCACCGATGCCAAGACCCGCCTGCCACCCGGCGTCCGGACCGGATTGAGGCCGATCTCCAGCGGAAACTCTGTCCCGTCTTTGCGCACACCATAAAGATCCCGTCCTTTTCCCATGGCACGCGACTCGGAATGGGCAAAAAATTCGACCCGATCGCCGGCGTGAATTGACCGCATTTGTTGAGGCACAAGTATTTCAACAGGCTGCCCAATCAATTCAGCTCGCTCATAGCCGAACAGCTGATCAACCTGCCGGTTCACCATACAAATGGTTCCCTGCCCATCCACCATCAACAGGCCGTTCGGGGACGATTCGACTACGAGGCGAAATTGCTCCTCCGCGTACTTGCGTTCCGTGAGATCGCGAACGATTGCCGCCAGACCGATTGACTTCTCGTCCTCCCTCTTCACCACGAACACGGTGATGGACACGGGAACCAGGGAGCCGTCCTTCCGGAGATAATCGATTTCATATTCGCCCGGCTCACCGGTCTGGAGGACTTGAGCCACGACGTGATCCCGCTGCTTCTTGTGCTGTTCGGGAATCAAATCCCGCACATTCATCCTGAGCAGCTCTTCTCTCGAGAAACCGGTTAGTTCCGAAAACGCCCGATTGATGAGGAGGATGGTCCCATCGAGTGCGGCATAGCCGATCGCGTCCTTCGATGATTCGAAAAAATTTTCAAAAAAAATCTTCAAAATGTTCCTCAGTCCGGCGTGAGCTAGAATTAGGCGTCGACAAACCTGGCTAGACGATCAGAAGGAGGGGGTCACTCTCCAGGCTGTGGCTTGCCTTCGATTTCAGCAAGCTTACGATACAGCGTTTTGCGGTCGATGCCAAGAGCGTGGGCGGCCTGGTATTTGTTGCCGCCTGTCTTCTCGAGAATCTTGCGAATGTATTCTTTCTCCACTTCGTCCAGCGACAGGGTCCGTTCCGCTGCATCGTCGAGCACGCGCCGATCGCCACGGGCCCCCTGAATCGTTGACGGGAGATCGTCAGGAACAATCCTTTCGCTCCGACTGAGCGTGACGGCTCGCTCGATCACATTCTCCAATTCCCGTACGTTGCCGGGCCAGGCATAATCCACGAGCATCGCCAGTGCAGACTCGCTCACACCCTGTATCTGTTTCCCGCGAGACTCCGCACACTTCTTCATGAACGCGTCCACGAGCAGCACAATATCTTCGCGGCGCTCGCGCAAAGGGGGAAGGCGCAGTTCGATCACGTTGAGCCGGTAGTACAAGTCCTCCCGGAAGCGCTTCGCCTTGACCTCTTCCGTCAGGTTGAGATTCGTCGCCGCAATGATGCGTACATCGACGGCGATCGGTTTGTTGGCCCCCACGCGGCGAATTTCTTTCTCCTGAATCGCGCGCAAGATCTTGGCCTGCAGCATCAACGGCAGTTCGCTGATCTCATCGAGGAACAGCGTGCCCTTTTGCGCCTCTTCAAAGAGGCCCCGCTTGTCCATCTTCGCATCCGTGAAGGCGCCTCGCATATGGCCGAACAGCTCGCTTTCGAGCAGCTGTTCCGGAATGGCGGCACAGTTGACTGGGATAAACGGAGCATCCCGGCGATCGCTATTGTAATGGATCGCCTTGGCCACCAACTCCTTGCCGGTTCCGCTCTCGCCGGTAATCAACAGATTCGTCGGGCTGTCGGCCACGCGCCGGATCAGGTCGAATATCTCCTGCATCGGTTTGCTCTTGCCGATGATCTGATGAAAACTGTACTCCTTGTGGACTTCGCGTCGAAGCCTGTTCACCTCACGTCGTAACGATGCTTCGCGGATAGACCGTTCCACGACGCGAACCAACTCATCGTTTTTCACCGGCTTGGTCAAGTAGTCGCTCGCGCCCCTCTTCATGGCCTCGACCGCGGTATCCACCGACCCAAAGCCTGTCATGAGAATGACGCCGATGTCCGGATACAGACGTCTGATCTCCGCCAACAACTCCGTCCCCTGCATCCCTTTCATCCGCAAATCCGTTAACACGACGGCATAGTCTTGCTCGGCCAACAGCTTCAAGGCATCTTGCCCGCTCCCTGCCGTCGTGATCTGATGCCCGCGCTCTTTGAACACATCGTGGACAAGCTCCCGCATTTCCGCATCGTCATCGACGACGAGAATCGCGCCCCAGTCTTCGGTCATGCTGCACTCCTTCTTCAATCTGGTTCATCTGGTCTATCTGGTTGATCTGGTCTGTCTGGTTTAACCAAACAAACGAGATAGACCAGACACGAGAGGCTAGACCTTTGCCCTAGAATGGGTCAAGGCTGCTCTGGCGCGAAAGGCCACAGATAGACTTCCCCCTTGGGGATGAACGCCCCACTATTCGCTCTATCATTGAGGTTTTAGCCAACTAACAGGCATAGATTTGCAAAGGCGGGACCAAGTACTAGCAGGGTGTTGATAAACCATTTTGGACAGGGGGGGCGTATAGGGGTGGAGCAAGTCACGGACGGCTCTCAAGTTCATCACCTCATGAGCCAATATCTGAATACCCATGTAAGGCAGGATCTTTTCAGTTGGTTGCTACCACTCTGCTACCGGAATACCCCAACTCAGGCTTATCCAGCACGATATCGATTACTCCGATTCCTTGTTTTTCTGATCAGATACAGGCTCCTGGGTTTGCTCAGTTTGGTCAGCAGGGCATCTCTTAATCAGCGGGCCGTAGGTTCGACCCCTACACGGCCCACCACAAATCAAGCACTTACATAGCCTCCCTCTTCGAGCCTGTTTCCATGTAGGCACTCGCGAAGCGATGGCCATGAGAGCGAACGCATAGTCGAGCTCCGAACGCTCATATGTTCTATCGAGGGACGAGTACGGGACTCCTGGCAGCATCTATGTTAACTGAGGCCGAGCGGGGGCGGGTTGTTATCGGACCCGGCAGGAATTTCTATGTTTTTGCCGATGGAATCAAAATGCGTGCGCAAGGGGTCATACGTTGGGGCTGGGCCGATACAATGCTCGAATGTGCGAACATAATAATGTCTGGCAACGAGAAGTTTCTGCTGGTCGTTGCAATGCGTGACTTCCCATGCGGCCTCGTCACAGAGGAAGGCGTACGCCAGAATATTCGCCATATCCCTGAGGAAGTCGTCCGCCATCTCCGTGGCACCTGCAGGGTTGGCAGCCAGAATCTTAAACTGCGCCTGAAGTTTTCCATTCAATGTTCTTAGATGGTCTTTCTCCCCCCCATTGCGTCGGGAAGCTCTGGGGCAATTTCCGCCAGCTTGTCCATGAACAGCTGTGAATCGGCCGGAGACGATCCAATCATGCGCATCAGCTCCAATGCTTGAATCTGCTCCGGTCCTTCCCAGACCTTCGTCACCATGGCGTCCCTGTATTGCCGCGCGGTGGGATATTCCTCGGTATAACCATTGCCCCCGATAAGGGTGAGCGCCTTGTCTGCGCACCAGACCGCCTGTTCGGCCGTTTTGAATTTTGCCAGCGCTGTGACGATCCGCACCCATGGCTTTTGGCTTGGGTCATGAACCACCTCATCAAAGCCGTGGGCAGCGTGGAATGCGAGTGCCGATCCCGCCATCCATTCCGTCATGATATCTACCAGCCGTTTTTGTATCATGGGTTGTTCAATCAGGCGCTTGCCGAAGGGGGCGCGGTGGGAGGTCCAGCACAGCGACTCTAACAAGGCGCGGTGCATGATTCCAGCCGATCCCATGGCGTTGTGAACGCGTGAGCAGCCCAGGGCTTCCATCATGATTTTCACGCCCTGTCCGGCGGGTACGATTTCGTGACAGAGCGTTCCGTCAAGCGTGACTTCGCCTGTTGGCAGACCGCGCGTTCCCAGTTTGTCCTTGAGGTGCGTCACGTTGTATTCGTTGGGTATACTCCAGTCGTCATCAATATGGCTGGGCACAAGATATAAGCCCAGCCCTTTGCTGCCACCGGGCGCAGCCTCGGGGCGCGCCGTTTTTAGAGTCAGAAACTTTCTGAACCCTATTGCGCTCGTAAACCAGTTGTGGCCATGCAGACGATGATGACCATCACGGTGTTTCGTCACCTTTGTCGTTGTATTGCCGATATCGCTGCCGCTATGTTTTTCCGTCGCCCACGTGCCGCCCACGGCTGTTGCGCCGTCCGTTCGGAGCAGTTCAGGCAGATATTTCTGACGCAAGAATTCGGGCGCATAGTGCGCCAAGACATAGGCCACCGGGTGCGTCATGGCGAACGGACAGCCTGTTGAGACATCGCTGTGGGAGACAAGATACTGCCCGATAAAGGGCAGCATATGCGATTCCTTGTTTTCAGGACCAAAGCATTTTGCCAGAAGTTCACGGCGATACAGTTCCTGTTGTGTGTCCTTATAGCGCTCGTTCAGATAAACGTGGCCGCGCCTTTCGTCCGGGCGGATGCGGTCCATAACTTCCTGCGTTAGAACCGGGGGATGAATCCGGTCTGAATATTCGGCCTGGTCATCTAGTTCCGTGCTGCAGAATTTCCCCAAGTCCTCTAGACGTTTTTCTTCGTTCTGCATCAGGACCGGATAGTAGCGCGTTAAAAACCGCTGCAGGTTGTGGTCCACACGGAAAAAGTTCAGACCTCGTGTCCGTTCCGGCCACAAAGGCGAGGGCGCGCCATCTTTGCGTTTGCTCAGCGTGATATCTTTGTGTGCTTTGGCCATGAGTTTTCTCTCATTGGACGAACAGGGTCACGCGACCCTACCAGTGAAGCATGCCGCTGAGAGCCGATCGGGAAAATCCGAGACGATGCCATCCACCCCCACTGACAGCACCGACTGAATATCTCGCTGATCGTTCACAGTGTAGGCGAAGGCCACAAGACCCCGCTGGTGAGCGGTTTCAATCAATGCCGTGGTGAGGGTGCGGTAATTGAACCCGAGATGAGTGGCTTTGGTCTTCTGTGCTGTCAGGACCGGGTCATGGAGACGCCAGCCAAAGAGCGCCATGGTCATAGCCTGAGGATCAGCCTGCCTGAGGGCAAGTACTTCGTCGTGCCGGAATGACGCATAGATTACCGGACCGGTGAAACCCGAGAGATACACACGCTTGCAGACCTGCTCAGCGATGCCCTGTATTTTCAGCTCCAGGATCACGCCGACACGCCCGTTAGCGGTCCGGAGCACTTCCTCCACTGTCGGGATGCGCTGCCCCGCACCCGCATCCAGCTCCCGCAGCGCACGGAAGGACATCTCGGAGACCAAGCCGACTCCATCCGTGGTACGATCAACCCGTTTGTCATGGATGAGGACGAGGTGCCCATCCTTCGTCTGCTGCACATCAAGCTCGACGAGGTCCACGCCGAGCGCGATCGCGTGCTCAACCGACGCGAGCGTATTTTCCGGCGCATGTCCGGCGGCCCCACGATGGCCGATTCGCAACACCCTGCCCATGAAGTCTCCTGGCACCAACGCCGATGCCGTCCACCACGCTAGGGCTACTGAATCGGTGGCGCAAATCGAAGATTGTGGGCTTCCAGATTTGCAAGATAATCTTTCATACGTTTTCGCTCATGGTGCTTTACAAATTCGATCACCTTATGATCAATTTCCAGCAACCCCAGTCCAGAGGGAATCTCGTCTGGGCAGATGACATAAAGGTTCACGCCCCGTTCCTTGGCTTTCGCCTGTGCTTCCTTGACGCGGTGGTGGATGTACCGCTGGTTCAACCGTAAGAAGTTGTTCAACTCCAGAAGGTCTCGCAGGGGGTAGGGCTCGATACGAATACGTTCCCGTGGAACATTGAGGAAGATGAATATCGTATCACAGCCCACTTTGAAGGCTTCCTCGACTGGAAGGGGATTGGCGAGATCGGCATCAAGGTACCGGTAGCCGTTCATTTCAACCATCTCAAACAAAGGGTACAGGGCCATGGACGCGCGAATCCGTTTAAAGAAGAGGTCGTGTTTGGCCTTCTGGCTTCGCGGGTCCTCGCTCCCGTCCAGCGCGAGATCGGAATCTTTATTGGAAAAGACCACGGTCGCTCCGTCTTCGTACCGTTCCGTGATGATGTGCCAGACGATGGGGCTTGCGAGCACCTTCTGCAGATCAATCTGCTCGCCCAGTCTGGCCAGAAGAGGGAACGGATCGAGGAACGCTTTCATCCGCTTGAATTCAAAATACTTATCCATCTCGTCGAACGCTTCCCGGATCTCAGGCGCCTGCACGAGCCGCCGAAACGACTTGTGTTGGGACGCAAACGCATCCATCAGGCGAAAGACGAAGCTCACGGTGCGGCCTGCTACACGAAACGGCATGCGTATACAAACGGACATGACCAAAGGCAGGAACTTGAATGCCCTCCTGAGATCATGGAGAATTGATCCGTTCGGCCCCCAGCCTTGACTTACTTGTGGAACAACCCCTAAGACACGCGCTAATTTTTCCTGGAGAAATGGATGGACTTCATAGATTGCTTCCGGGGAGGTGATATAGTCTTCCCAGACGCGGAGAGTTTTCTCGGCCCCGACAATACCGGGATTCTCGACAAACCCCAGAGCATTGCAGGTGCCGGCGGAGGAACTCACAATATGGGTGGGACAGAAGCCCGCATGGACCACTTCCGCGGCCGCAACCGCTTGGATCACGGCTTTACACCCGCCCCCACAAAACACAAACAGGATGTTTCCGTCCTTATTCGATTGAAGATCCGACATGCAAATTCTCCAGCCGTGCGTGTTTAGAATACCTGTGTGGTGCGGACACCGCTCTGCTGCGCTGCCCAAGCCGTGGATGTGCGATGGCACCCGGAGCACTGCGCGCTCGGCCTGCGCCCGGTTGCGAGGGACCCGGCTCGATGAACACGTATGACATCTGCATTGTGGGAGCAGGGGTCGTAGGGTGCGCCATCGCCAGAGAGTTGATGCACCGGAGCTGGGACACGCCCCTCCGCGTCGTTGTGCTCGAGCAACACGCTCGCGTGGCGGAGGAGACGAGCGGGCGCAACAGCGGCGTGCTCCATAGTGGAATCCACGAACATCCCTGTTCGCTGAAGGGACAGCTGGCTCGAGAGGGAAGCGCGCTGGCGGTCTCGTACGCATTAGAGCGTGGCATCCCGCTGCTGAGAACGGGAATGGTCATCGCCATTTCGTGGGATGATGTCCGTCGAGGCCTCTGGCGTGAGGTGTCTACGCTCCGGCGGCTGTTCGTCAACGCCTGGAGGACGAACATCCGGGTAGCGTTCGTCACGCCGTCGGGGTTGCGTGCGTGGGAGCCGAATCTCCGCGCCTGCTGCGGTATTGTCATTCCAAGCGTCTCAGTCATAGACCCTCTGGCCTTTGTACAGGCTCTTAGGACCGACTCGGAAGCGACCGGTGCCGAATTTGCGTTCAACAACCGGGTGCATGGCATCGATGAAGACGCCACCGCGTACATTGTCACCACCGATCGTCAGAGGATCCGTGCAGCGTGCCTGATTAATGCCGCAGGGCTCCACGCCGACGATGTCGCTGCCCTCGCCTTACGCTATAAAAACTATACCATCTGCCCGGTGCGGGGTGAGTATTACGAACTGGTCACCCCGGAGAAGAAAAGCCTCATTGGACGCCTGGTGTATCCCGCTTTACCTCCTCACGCGACCGGCAAGGGAATTCATTTCAGCCCCCGCCCGAACGGACGGTTGTTCGTGGGACCGAATGAGGTGGCCATCCACGACAAGACGGACTACACGTCGTGTAAAACGCCACCCAGCGTGTTCGTCGAGGCCTTGCAGAAATTCCTCCCGACCCTCGAAGAACGCGATCTGGAGTGGGCCTATTCCGGAATCCGTCCCTGCATTAGATCTGCAGACGGACGTAAAAGCGACTTCATCATCGCCGTAGACCACGAGAACCCGCCCCTCATCAATCTGGTAGGCATTGAATCGCCCGGGCTCTCCGCGGCCTTAGCGATCGCCAAACATGTTGCCGACCTGCTCTGCGTTCAGAAGCGGTTCAATCCGTCCAGGGGTCGATCCCCCTCATCTCACGACGCCCGAATGTGTTGAGGATGCAGCCGCTCCTCTTCTTCCTTGTTCTTCCTCGCGCAAGACCCGATAGAGTGTCTTGCCAAGTAGCGTTCGTGGTAGCTCGCTACGAAATTCAATGTGCTTTGGAACTTTATATGAGGCCAAGTATCGCCGACAGTGCTTCACGAGGTCGTGCTCGGAAATTTCATTCGCAGATGGAACGACAACCGCCTTGACTGATTCACTCCCGTCCCCCGACAACACGCCAATGACCGCGGCTTCTCGTACCTCCGGGTGGAGCAGTAACACCTTCTCGATTTCAGAGGGATAGACATTGAAGCCTGAAGTGGAAAGGATCATGTCCTTCTTCCGATCCACGATATAGAAGAAGCCGTCTTCATCCATGCGTGCCATGTCGCCGGTTGCGAGCCACCCTTCGGGCTTCATCACATTTGCCGTTTCCACAGGGTTGTTCCAGTACCCCACCATCACTTGCGGACCTCGCACCCAAAGTTCACCGATTCCTCCAAACGGGACCTCCTGGCCTGTCTCATCAACGATTTTCGCCTGGGTGTTCGCAATGGGCAATCCGATGGATCGCTTGACCGAGAGACCACGGGCGATGTTGCAGTGAGTAGCCGGAGAGGCTTCAGAGAGTCCGTACCCCTCGATAATCAGGTGCCCCGTCCTTTCTTTGAATTTCTTGAGGAGCTCGTAGGGAAGCGCGGCCCCTCCGCAAATAACGAACTTCGTCTTCGGAAAGTCCTTCGCATCGCAGTGCTCAAGCAACTTTCGGACGAGAGCGGGAACGACTGTGACCACGGTCGGTTTCTTCTTGCGAAGCAACGTAAGCAAAATTGTCATGTTGCGGGGGTCAGGGACCAGCACCATGCATCCTCCGACAGCCAGGCAGATATTCTGAGAGACCGTCATCCCGAACACGTGAAAGAGCGGGAGTGCCGCCAAGAAACTCTCTACTTGCTCGGCGGGAGAGAACCAGCTGATGAGTTGCCGAATGTTGGCCGTCAGATTGCGGTGACGCAGCTCCGCGCCTTTCGACACCCCGGTGGTGCCCCCTGTGTACTGGAGTACCGCGATATCGTCAGGGGTCACGATCGGAAGCTTCTCCGGCGCGACGGGGGTCACGCCGTCCAGAACATCGTGGAAAAACAGCGTCGTATCCCTGGTTGGAATCTCAAGTGGCGGTCGGCCATTTCGACGTTGATAGATATACTTCACGATCGTCGTCATGAAATCGGTGATCCGCGTGACGATGATCGTCTCCAGATCGAGATGTTGGATCTTCTGATACATCATGTCGAGCACCACGATCGCTCGCGCGCCCGCGTCTCGAAGCTGGTGGGACAGCTCGTATTCCGTGTAGGTCGGATTGCAGGCCACGACGATCCCCCCGGCCCGCAAAATGCCGAAGTAGGCGATAACTGCCTGTGGAGAATTCGGGAGACAGAGGGCCACGCGATCGCCTTTGCGAATTCCCAACGCCGCGAGGCCGCAGGCGAATCGCTCAACGAGCGCATGGCATTCGTGGTACGACAGGGTCTTGCCAAAGAAATAGAGAGCCGGCCGGCGTGAATACCGCTGTGCACTCCGGGAGAACATCGCCAAGAGCGTCTCGGGAGACAGTGAAAGCTCGTGGGGAACTCCCTCGGGATAATGTACGAACCACGGTTGTTCAGGCATGAGACGCTCCGTTTAGGTTGCTCAAGAAATTCCCGGCACTACCACCCTCCGTTCGAGAGAGCCGGACAGGGCTCGAAGCGTTTGCCATACTTGATCGCCATCGACTCCAGTTCCTGGGCTACGTGTCCTTGCGTCATGGTTTCCCGAGCCCAGGTGAGAAGGCCACCACGGAACGCGGGGAACCCGATCCCATACGTCAGTGCAAAATCAACCTGCCAGGGATGCTCCACGATCTTGTCGTGCAGACAGCGCACCGCTTCGTCGACCATTGGTAAAAACAGGCGTTGATGAAGGATGTCGTCGGAGATGGGGCCAGCTTCTGAGGGATTGGCGCGACGATAGTTCGCGACTGCGTCGAGAGCCTGTGGATTTTCTTTTTCCGATTTCCAAAATGTCAGCGGCGGCTTCCCTTCCGGAAGGAAGTTTCGCAGCAGCGCATCACGCGACTCGATTCGAGATCCCAGCACGGCGAGCGAGGTCAGTACGTGCAGGGCGACAGGAAGTCCGATCAGATCGAGGAGCTCCAGCGGACCCATAGGATGTCCGCTATCCACTGCCATTCCAAAGTTTTTGGCGACGGTGTCGATGCGCCGAACGGAGATGCCTTCCGCCACCATGATCACGGCTTCCGCCAGATAGCGCGATAGAATCCTGTTCACGAGGAATCCCGGTCCGTCATGGACCACAAGGGGAAACTTGCCCAACCGCTTGGCAAGACTACAGGCCTGTGCAAGGGCCATGTCGGATGTAAAGGATGCGCGCACTACTTCGACCAACTGCATTTTGGCGACAGGATTAAAGAAATGGAGTCCCACGCATCGTTCAGGATGGACGGCCCTTGCGGCGATGTCGGCCAGTGTGTACGACGATGTATTCGTGGCGAAAATCGCATCGGGATGTGCCTCCGATTCAAACTCCGCCAACACCGCTTGTTTCACTTCCAGCTTCTCCGACACAGCCTCGATGACAAGGGAAGCGAGGCTCACATCCTTGATATGGATCGTTGGAGCAATCCGCATCATGCGATAGCGCAGGTCGGAAGGAAGGATAATCCGCTTACGCACCTGGGCAGTTTGTGCTTTATGGATGCGTCCGATCGCTTTCGCGAGAATGTCCGAAGAAACGTCTCGCAATAGCACCGCATACCCTTTTTCGGCAAGTTGCCCGGCGATCTGTGAGCCCATCAATCCGGCCCCCAGCACACCAACGCGCGCAGCCGCCGCTGGAACAGTGGCAATGTTCCGTTTCACCTCCTCGCCGGCCAGGAACAAACCAACGAGGTGTGAGGAAATCGGGCTGGCCATGAGATCCAGAAGGAGCGGCTTTTCGACCGTGAGCGATCCCTCCAGAATACTCAACCCTATCCCTCTGCCCACCGCATCGATGGCACGCAGCGGAGCCGGGTAGAAATGTCGGACGCGCTTGAGTACTTGATGTCGTGCATAGCGACACACGAGCGTACGAATCCCTGGACCACTTAAGAATCTCAGGCTTGCTCGGAGGGGCGGCCGTCGGACTGGAGCCGAACAGAGAACGCGGGCTTGTGCAATGGCAGCCTGAACGAGAGTTTCCTTCTGAACCCTCTCCAGCGTCCTGACCGTGGAAGGGAGAGACGTCACCATCCCTTCCACAAGGCCCATCCGCAGCGCTTGCCTTGGAAAGACGGTCTTCCCTGTTGTGATCATGTTCAATGCCGCCGGTAAACCGATCAGCCGTGGGAGGCGCTGCGTGCCGCCGAACCCAGGAAGAATGCCCAGTTTGACTTCCGGTAGGGCAAAACAGGTCTTCGGGTGGGTACTGGCCATGCGCACGTGGCAGGCCATCGCTAGCTCAAGTCCACCTCCCAGACAGGCACCTTCCACTGCGGCGACAAACGGTTTCGGCGATCGCTCCATCTCGTCAAAGAGCCTGTGAGCGGCGATCACAAGTTGTTCCATCTCCTGAAAGGAACGGTGCCGTTGCGCGTCGTGCATCTGCTCCAGATCGGCTCCTGCACAGAAGTTTCCTTCCTTCATGCTCACCAGAACGACGCCTTTGATGACGGAGGATTGCTCGGCAAACTGCACGATCTTCTGCCACTCCGTCATGCTGTCCACGTTGAGCACATTGACCGATTTTCCGGAGTAATCAAAACCTGCCAGCAAGATCCCATCGTCAATAACGACGGTCTTAAAGTGTTTGAACTCGCCCGGAGAGATGGTGTGGCCGTTTGACATGGCTATTTCCTCTCCAAGATCATGGCCACGCCCTGTCCACCTCCGACGCAGGCGCTGATCAGCGCCCGCTCGGCATTCCGTCGTTTGAGTTCGAACAGGGAGGTCATAGCCAGGCGCAGCCCGGAGACGCCAACTGGATGACCGAGCGCAATAGCGCCGCCGTGCGGGTTGAGATCGTCGGGCGGGATTTCGCCGAGACGTTCAGTCAATCCGTAACGGCCGAACTTGCGTTCCATGAGAACTGACGAGTCAAGAATGCGGTTGATCCCCAACACGACGGATGCAAAGGCTTCGTTAATCTCCCATACTGCGAAGTCCTTGAGGGTCAGGTGGGTCTTGGCCAACACTTTGGCAATGGCCCCGACGGGGGCCAGGCCCATGCAGGAGGGTTCATACCCAAAATCGGCGTAGTCTTTCACGTACCCGAGGATCGGCAAGCCGAGGGACTTGGCCTTGTCCTCCTCCATGAGCAGCACCGCTGCGGCGGCATCGGTTATTTGCGAGGAGTTGGCCGGCGTAACTGAACCGTGGCGCCTGTCGAACACAGGTTTCACCTCACGAAATGTCTCCTGACTAGTATCCTCACGAATTCCATTGTCTCGTTCGACGCAGGTACTCCGCTCGGGGACATACATAGGCACGACCTCGTCCCCAAAGAGCCCATCCTTCCATGCTTGTGCCGCGAGCCTATGCGATCGGATGGAATACGCGTCCTGATCTTGCCGAGTAATTCCCAGTGAAGGATCTTTCGCGATATTCTCTGCCGTCTGTCCCATAATGAGGTCACACATCGGATCCGTGAGACCCATCACCAAGCCGACGCGCGGTGGATATTTCTTGAGGTTAAGGAGCGTGGGAATGAGAGCAAGAGCGCCGGCGGCACGTTCCTGAAAGCTTCTGGCTTTACCGTATTGCAGGAGGAGGTCAGCAACCGTGTGATGGTAGATGATCGGGATACGGCTCATCGCCTCCATGCCGATGACGAGCACCGTATCGGCGTCACCGCTCCGAATGCGCAAGCTCGCATAGTAGAGTGCCGTCACTCCTGAGCCGCAATTTTTCCCCGCCACCGTATCGGCGGGGATCGTCGCGGGGAGGCCACCGGTGACGGCTGCAACCCGAGTCGGATTCACCGCGTGTGTGGGCGTTGCCACATTGCTTCCTAAGACGCAATCGATCGTCTCCAGGGGGAGATTCCAGCGGTGACACCTTGTGATCATTTCGCGGACGACCCAGGCGCCAAGCACGTCCGCATCCGTCTCGCAGAAGTCTGTTCCTTCCTTGCAGAGTGGGGTACGAAATCCGTCTACGACGACGACATTACGCATGGTGCATTCTCCGTCCGAAATCCGGAGTGAAGAATCGTCACGCGCCGATGCGCACTGACACGCCTGATCTACTCAACATCCTACCACGCCACGGCGTCAACGGCTCGCCTCGCCCTTGGAGTATGTGTGCTACATAAGAGGGGGGATCGGGCCGGACCAATTCCGGGACAAACCTGGCGTAAATAGTGGTAAGGTTAACCAACGAGACGAGCGACAGCACCCTAGTTTGCCTGTCATGGAGGTACCGCGCATGACAAAACCGGATGTGTTTCAAGGGTCTGTGGCGGTAGCCGAGAGCGCTCGTGACAAGGCTTCCTATTCCGGGTTTCTTGCGGGGCTGTTTGAGACCGACGTCCGATGGGACCTCTTTACCTCAATCGGCATTCCACAGCCGAGTCCGGCCGCCCTGGATTTCCTAGAACGATTCAAGACCGCCCTTATACCCCTGAATCCTGAACGGGTTGACAGTGAGGGGGAGCTGCCTGAGCCGGTCCTGAAAACACTGGCTGAGATCGGAGCCTTTGGCATCAAAATTCCCAGACGCTTCGGCGGGCTGGAGTTGACCCAAGCTGAGTATCAGAAAGTCGCCACCCTGTGCGCAAGTTTTGATGCATCGCTCACCGTACTGTTGTCGGCCGCTCAATCGATCGGGGTTCCAGAACCACTGCGCCTCTTCGGAACAGAAGAACAGAAGGCAAAGTATCTTCCTCGGCTCGCGCGGGGAGAAATTTCAGGGTTTGCACTCACGGAACGCAATGTGGGTTGCGACATTTCAAAGGTCGAAACGTACGCTGTCCGCGTCATAGAAGACGGGAAGACCGTCGCGTATCGCCTCACGGGAGAAAAGTTCTTCATTACGAATTCTGCTAAGCACGACGGCGAGTTTTTGTGTTCTATGCTGGTCGTCATTGCACGAATTGTTGATCGGCCAGAGGAACTTCAAGACCCCCAGGCAGCGAAGCGATATGGGGCCTTCATCGTTGAAACCCACTGGCCAGGTTGCTCCGTCACCCGTCTGCGTTTCGAGGGTGTGAGAGGGATCTACAACGGCGTACCGACATTCAACAACGTCTACGTCCCGATTGAAAATCGCCTGGGCAACGAAGAAGACGGCCTGAGGATCGCCCTCGCCACGCTCACCGTCGGCCGCTTGACGCTTCCTGCAGCCAGTTCGGGGGGCCTCAAACAGTGCCTGTCCGTGATGCGCTGGTGGGGACGCACGCGCGTCCAGTGGAACAAACCGATCGGCGAACACACTCTCATCGGAGAAAAACTCTGCCGTGCTGCGGCCTATACGCTGGCGCTCGACGCCGTGATGGCCTACTGCGGAGCCTGGGCCAACAAGAAGGGCGACCTCCGGCTGGAGTCGTCCGCAGCCAAAATCATCGGCAGCGAGTGGTACTGGGAAGTGGTGAACGATCTGTTCCAAGTGCGCGCGGGACGGGGATTCATGACCGTTGAGTCGCAGCGTAAGAGCGGCGAACTCGGCATTCCGGTTATGCGCATGCTTCGCGATGCCCGCATTAATCTGGTGTGGGAGGGGACGAGTGAGATTCTGCGCATCTGGATGGCGCGTGAGGCTCTTTCGCCCTATATTGAACAGGGCATCGCCTTACTCCAAGGATCACCGTCAGATAAGATCTCGGCGTCGCTGTACTACGCGCGCATCGCGCTTCGCTCTTGTCTCCATTTTCCGAACCCCCTGAGCACTTCTGCGATGTTCGGAAAGGACTACGCCCAGTGGGTTCGCTTCATCGAGTCGTCCGCTCGGAGCCTGACACGATCAACGCTCGTCGCGACGGTCCGCCACAGGCAGGGCCTGCACAATAAGCAACTCCTGTTGCAAGATTTGGTGAATGATAGCCTCTGGCTCTTTCCTATGGCCGCGACGCTCTGGTATGCGTCCCAATCAGAGATGCGGACGAAGCCAGGCATCCTTGAACTTGCCACCTATTTTTGTCAGGAGATGGCGGATCGTCTGGACCCTCCCTCCTCCTCGGTGAAAAGAATCCGCAGACACAAGAAAGACTCCAGCGTTTACCATCTGTCGAAGGCAATCATGAGTGGCGAGTATGTCTGGCTTGAGGAAGGGATTGTGCCGTTAGTTGAGAAATGACGGACTGGCGCGTAGCATGAGTTCCTGCAAGTCCTCGGGACGCGGTTCCATATGCCTCACGGCAACCTCTGACAACTGAGTCACATAAGTTCAGGAGTGATTTCGTGAACGCGGCGCGGGGCGAACGGTGAAAGGCAAGGATTATCTCGAATGGAGTCACCGAGACACATCCTGTGAATAAGAAACAGCAAGCGGTCATCGTCAGCGCAGTGCGAACACCGATGGGAAGCTTCAGCGGGGTGTTCGGCTCCGTGCCTGCAACCAAGCTAGGCAGCATCGCCATAGTGGAAGCACTGAACCGCATTCACGTTCCGAAAGAGCGTGTGGAAGACGTGTATATGGGCTGTGTTCTCAGCGCCGGGCTCGGCCAGGCGCCGGCCCGGCAAGCCTCGATCGGAGCCGGAATCCCCAACTCGGTTGGCGCCACAACGGTCAACAAGGTCTGTGGGTCCAGCCTCAAGACCCTGATCATGGCCGCTCAAGCCATTGCCCTCGGAGAAGCCAGAATCGTTGTGGCGGGCGGCATGGAAAACATGACCCGCGCACCCTATCTGTTGGAGAAAGCGAGGCAGGGGTATCGGCTAGGCCATGCGGAGCTCGTGGACAGCCTGGTCAAAGACGGCCTATGGGATGTCTATAATAATTTCCACATGGGTCATGGCGGCGAACTCTGTGCCGCAAAGTACCGGCTCACTAGAAGGGAGCTCGACGACTTCGCCTTGGAAAGCTACCGCCGCGCCCAAGCAGCCATTGCGACCGGGATCTTCAAACGGGAAATAGTCCCAGTCGACGTGCCCCAACGGAAAGGCGCGCCTTTGACCATCACAGAGGATGAAGAACCGAATCGAGTCAATCTGAGCAAGCTGCGCGAGCTCAAGCCGGTGTTTCAGGAAGACGGGGTCTTGACTGTGGGCAATTCTCCTTCCTGTAACGACGGGGCGGCCGCCTTGGTCGTCATGGCTGAGGAGGAAGTCGCACAGCTCGGGCTCACGCCGATGGTGCGCATCGTTGGCTATGCCGGAGCGGCACTTGCGCCAGAGTGGTTTACGATGGCGCCGGTCGAGGCGATCAAGCTGGTGCTCAAGAAGACCGGTCTTTCGCTCGGCGATATCGACCTGTTTGAGATTAATGAAGCCTTCTCGTCTGCCTCCCTTGCCATCAACCGGGAATTAGGGCTCGACTACGAGAGGGTCAACGTCAACGGTGGGGCAGTCGCGCTGGGCCATCCGATCGGCGCCACCGGCGCGCGGATTCTTACAACCCTGCTCTATGCCATGGAGGCTCGCGGCGCCAGACGAGGGTTGGCTAGCCTCTGTATCGGAGGTGGCGAAGCGTTGGCGGTTGTCGTAGAACGACCATGAGTCAGGCAAGAGGCACAGAACGGGAGGCGAGAGTGGGAAATCCTTAACAGGGACGGACAAGCACAAAACGATCGACCAGGGCCATGTGCCTCAGACCTCTATCCCGAGGTGGTTATGACACTCGACGACAGCAAGACCATCGGCATCGTCGGTGCCGGCCAGATGGGTCGCGGCACCAGCCAGGTCTGTGCCACGGCCGGTTATCAAGTACTGCTCATCGATGTCGCGGGAAAGCGTGGCATCTCCGGTCAGCGATTAGGCGGTACCCTCCAACACGACACTCTCAAAGAGTACATTGCCAGAAAGAATGGCTCTTCCCACCCGAACCCTCACTGTGGCTCATCACCGACACTATCGCCTACTATGCGAAACAGGCTCCTACATGGCATCCGATCAGCATCAGTAGGTAGAGGCTTGAGCTTGTCGAAGGCAGTCGAACCGCGTGAAACGTGCGGGGTGACGGGACGATAGACATCAGGAGGGAATCACCAATGCTCGCGGATCGCTTGAGTCGGTATTGTCACTCCCTTTGCTACGATGATCTGCCCAGCGCCGTGGTGCACGAAGTCAAACGGCGGATACTAGACAGCCTGGGCTGTGCGCTTGGGGCCTTGACCGCACCGCCATGCCGGATTGCCCGTCAGCTCGCTCAAGCTGTCAAAGTACCACATGGCGCAACCTTGTGGGGAACCGGCCACAGGACCCTTCCCGACCTCGCCACCTTCGCCAACGGCGCGCTCGTCCGCTTTCTCGATTTCAACGACACCTACCTCGCAAAGGAACCGGCGCACCCTTCAGACAACATTGCAGCCATCCTTGCGGTCGGAGAGGCCTCTTGTGCCTCCGGCAAGCGTATGATTCAGGCCATCGCCCTCGCCTATGAAATCCAGTGCCGCCTCTGCGACGCAGCGGCGCTGCGACCGCGCGGCTGGGACCATGTGACCTACGGTCCCTTTTCCTCCGCCCTCGCCGCCGCCAAGGTGATGAGGCTCTCAGATGCACAGACACAACAGGCCATCAACCTTGCTGGGGTGGCGAATATCGCATTGAGGCAGACGCGTGTCGGGGACCTTTCCATGTGGAAAGCCTGTGCCTTCTCGAACGCCGCGCGCAACGGGGTGTTCGCGGCGACGCTGGCTCAACGAGGGATGACAGGCCCATCGCCGATTTTTGAAGGTGAGAAGGGCTTCATGAAACTCGTGTCGGGACCGCTCGAGCTTCCCCTCTTTGGTGGTGAGAAAGGACCATCAAAGCCGACCACATTCAAGATCCTGGATACCTATATCAAACGGTACCCCGTGGAGTATCATGCGCAGACAGCAGTGGAAGCCGCTCTAGCGATCCGAGAGAAGATGCTTAAAGTAGAAGGAGTTGATGCGCTTGCGAGAATCACAGACGTTGAAATCGGCAGCTACGATGTGGCGATTGAAATCATCGGACGCGATCCTGAAAAGTGGCGCCCTCACACGAGAGAGACCGCCGATCACAGCTTTCCCTACTGCGTGGCCGTTACTCTGCTGGACGGCAAGGTCACGCTGCGCTCATTCGACGCCAAACGCCTCGCGGATCCCGTTCTGCATGAGCTGATCCAGAAAGTGCGCGTTGTTCCGCAGCCGGAGTTTGTCGGCTGTTATCCACAGGCGATGACGACGCGCCTCACCGTGCGGACGAAGGCGGGGAAAGACTATGTCAATCAGGTGGACTATCCCCTCGGCCACCCCAAGAACCGGATGTCCGACCACGAAGTCGAAGACAAGTTCCGCCGGTTGGCGGCGGGGAAATTAGACAGGGCGCACACGAAAAAGGTGATCGAATTGGTTTGGAAGCTCGATAAGCTTAGCGATATTAGCGCGTTGATGCCGTTATTGAAGATGAACCGAAGGATATAGCATGCACCCTCATCCCACTTCCAAAGCTCGGCGTCTCCGCGAGCTGCTTGATAAACAGACCGTCGTTCTGCCCGGAGCCTTCAATGCCTTGACGGCCATGCAGATTGAGCGAGCTGGGTTCCATGCCCTCTACGTCTCAGGCGCCGGTCTGTCAGCCACGCGAGGATTGCCGGATATCGGTTTGTTGTCCCTGACGGAGGTGGTATCCGATGCAGCCACCATTACCAAGGCCGTGACGATCCCGACCATCGTGGATGCTGACACGGGCTTCGGCCCCCCTCTCGCGGTGATGCGTGCCGTGAAGGAATTCGAGCAGGCTGGGTTGGCTGGAATGCAGATCGAAGATCAGGAGCTGCCCAAGAAATGTGGACATCTGCCGGGGAAGCGGTTGGTCTCGACGAGTGAGATGGTGAACAAGATTTGTGCGGCGAGTGACGCGCGACGAGATCCTGATTTCTTCATCATCGCCCGTACGGACGCCCGTGCCGTTGATGGATTAGACGCCGCGGTGCGACGGGCACGGGCCTATATCGACGCCGGCGCTGACGCGATTTTCCCGGAGGCCCTCGAGTCAGCCGATGAATTCCGCGCGTTTGCCCAGCAACTCGCTAAGGAAGGGGGCAAAGCGCCGCTGGTTGCCAATATGACCGAATTCGGGAAGACACCCTACCTCAGCATCGGCGAATTTGAAGATCTCGGCTATCGGCTCGTGCTGTTCCCCGTCACGGCCCTTCGGATGGCGACGAAGGCGATCGAGCAGATGCTGGTTGAGCTGAAAACTCATGGTTCGCAGCGTGACCTGTTGGAGCGAATGCATACCAGGCAACAACTCTACGACCTGCTGCGGTATGCGGAGTATGAGCAACGGGATCGGCAATTTCACTCGACGGATGATGACCATGCCACCAGGTGAGACAGCAAAGACTCCAACATACAGCCCGGGCCTCGACGGGGTCCTCGCTGGGGAGACGGCCCTGTGCCACGTAGATGAGGGCGAAGGGGGACTGAGATATCTCGGGTATGCGGTCAGCGATTTAGCGGACAAGGCCACCTTCGAGGAGGTGGCCTATCTGCTGCTCTTCGGCAAGTTGCCGACCCAGAAAGAACTAAAGGATTTCACGACGCAGCTCGCCGCACACTCCGTCCTGCCTGGTCCTGTCGAAACGTTCCTTGACATGGTTCCTCCTGCTGCGCATCCGATGGACATTCTGAGGACCAGCGTCTCGCTGCTGGGCATGACCGATCCGGATGCCTCCGACAGTTCTCACGACGCAAACGTCCGTAAAGCGATCCGACTGTTGGCACAAATCCCACTCATCATCGCGACTGCGCATCGGCTCGCGAACGGGAAACCCCGTGTGGAGCCGCAAGGTGATCTGAGCTTCGCCGAGAACTTGCTCTTCCTGCTCACCGACCGGAGAGGCGATGAGACGGCTAAGGCAATGGCCCACGTGCTCGACGTGTCGTTCACGCTCTATGCTGAGCATGAATTCAATGCCTCCACCTTTTCGGCACGCGTGACCGCGTCGACGATGACGGACCTGCACTCGGCTATTACCTCGGCAGTCGGCACGCTGAAGGGACCGCTCCATGGTGGAGCGAATGAGGCCGTCGCAGAGATGTTTCTCGAGATCGAGAGCTACGAGAGGGCGGAGCGATGGGTGCGGGCGGCGTTGGCAAACAAACACCGGATCATGGGCTTCGGACATCGTGTACTCAAGCAAGGCGACTCTCGTTCGGCCATCATTCAACAGCACGCCGAATCGTTGAGCCGGATCTGCGGCGACCGCCGTTGGTACGAGATTGCGACCATCATCGATCGTGTGATGCAGCAGGAAAAAGGTCTCTATCCCAACCTCGATTTCTATACGGCGGCGGCCTATCTCCTGATGGGCATTCCGCGAGAGCTCTACACACCGGTATTTGTCTGTTCACGCATTACCGGCTGGTGCGCGCACGTAATCGAACAGCAGGATCATAACCGGCTGATCAGGCCACGGGCACTCTACACGGGGCCGACGACGAGGGATTATGTCCCCCTCGATCGCCGTTAGCTGAAAAGATTGCGCATGCCCGATACGGTCACCGGTAAGGTACCCTCGGTGGGTAGCACCGTAGATATCAAGAATGCATCCTACATGAACACGATTGGTGCGGTGGTACTGAAGACAGTATGGACAGACCCGGAGTTCGATTCGAGCCTGGATGCGTTCTACTACATCCGGGTGCTGCAGATTCCGACCCCGCGGGCGACCTTCTTTGCCTTGCCAGCCGCACAGAGGCTTTGATAGAACGCACGGATCACGGGATTGAAGCGTGCGGCGACCACCGCGGCCATGTACAACGTCGCCCGGATCTGGGCGCGACCGCCCCAGACCGTGCGCTTCCCGCGCCACGTCCCGCTGTCACGATTCAGCGGGGCCACCCCGACCAACGCGGCAATCTGCTTACCGGTCAACGTGCCGAGTTCGGGCAGATTTGCCAGCAGCGTGGTGGTCAACACGGGTCCCACCCCTGGGGTGCTCCGCAACAGGTCGTCTTTCTCTCGCCACACCGGACTCTCCTGAATGGCGTGAGCAAGGTCGCTGTCCGTCTGCGCCAATTCGCGTTTGAGCCAAGCGATGTGTGCCCGCAAGCTCTTGCGCACCGGCTTGCGTGCACGCCCGAGTCGGTTCTTCTCTGCCGTGAGCATCTCGACGAGTTGCCGACGGCGTGTCAGCCAGGCACGTAGCTGAGCGACAAGCCGACCTTCGCAGCCAAGGCTCCTTTACGTCAGGCCATGCGCCTTCCGGTTAGTTGATCCGCTGCCCGGCCCGTCGTGGGAGTGGATCATCAAATTCAATTCATGAGCACTAACATTCTCCTGTTTTCTCCTTCGCGAAGCCAAGTCATCCCCTGAGATCAAAAACCCTACTGGTTTTGGCCACGGGTGAGCTTGATTAATCAGGGATTTCTATCTATCGTCGCGACGGGTCAAAAAGAAATGAATATGACCTTCAATCCTCTTCACCTCTCTCAACCAGTGCCGTCAAGTTCCACTGTCATCATTCCTAAATCATAGGCGGAATAAGACGATCACCTCCAGAGTGTTTCAGGCCTTGTGGTAGGTTTGAGCACAAATGTATTAGGAACCTTACGTGTCCAAGCGATTTCACGTCGTACGCGGTGGGCGTTTGGCGTGGCCGAGGCGGTGTGCTTGGCTCGCTTGCCGTATTCCTGGCCCTTTCTCTGGGCAATCGATGCTGCTGAGGCGGATGCGTTCAGGGCGTTGATTGTGCAGGACTTCCATCGCGTCGCCGTCGATGATTCTGATTACCTGCGCGGCAAAAGTCGCCGCAAGAAGCGTCGCGGGAAAGAGCCCTAGCTCAAAGGCGCAAAGTAACTGGTGTCTTCGCCGGAGGAGCCTGAATTGTCCAAGAGCAGTTTAAACGGGAAACCAAGATGCTATAGCAGCATGATTGCCAAATTCTCGATGTCTGCTAGGCTTTTGTATGTCATTCGACATCCTCACTTGTTTCTAATTGTGTGGCAAAGTTATTACGAGATTGAAAATAAATCTACTCGTTCTCCTGAGTATCTTCGCGTTGTCCTCTATCTTGGGTTGTACGCCGACGCGCACCAGCATTTCTAATGAGTACTATGAAACGGGGTTATTTCCTTTGCTAAAGGCGCAAGAGTTTGAAACACTCGAATCCGCCACACGTCAGGTTCAAGAGAGATTTGAAAATGGAACGCTGTCGGAAATCCAACTCAGAAACATCTATAGACAGTTTTATGATTTAGACGAAGAAACCTTTGCAAAAGTTGAGGAGTGGGAAAAAACAATCCCACGATCATATGCCGCACACTTAATACGAGGTGTCCATTTCAAAAGAAAAGCCGCAGATGCCAGAGGAGGCAAGTACATCAGCCAAACACCGCCAGATAAAATACAAAGGATGCAACAACTCGATGAGATCGCGTTCACTGAGTTAAGCAACTCATTAGACCTAACGGAAAAGCCTTTTTTAAGCGTGTTCCAGTTGCTCGAAATAAGTAAATCGAGAGGAGACAAGGAGCTTTCAAGGGGCTTAGTTATCGCTGCCAATAAGATGCTTCCGAGTAATACGCTGGCTCGCGGTCGGTATATGGCCTCTCTTAAACCTCGATGGGGCGGCTCCTATGAGGAAATGGAACAATTCATCGCCCAGTCCAAAAAAGAGGAAGTGAGCCTTATTGGCCTTAGCCAACTCGAAGCCATAATGTACGACGATATGGGGATGACGTATTGGGAACAAGGCGATATGCAAAATGCGAGGAAGTATTTTTTGCACGCGTTAGAGCTTGCGCATAGCATCGGAGGGGACTTTCGAAAGGATTGGCTTGTCTTTACTAATGACTACATCTGTGGAGACAAGGATTTAAAGAAGTATTGTTAGAACTCCTACCGAGTCGCCTTTCGAGGCGATCCGTTGCCCCATCTCAATGATCCTGCCCATCCGTTTGAGCAGCTCTTGTAACTGATGCGAGGTCGAGTGCCTCACCTTCACCCGTGCCGCGAATTCATGGAATGTAATAGAAGCCTACCTCACTACAAAGAATCAAAAAGGAATACAAATTAAGCAGAAAACAGGAACACCCAGTGCGTATTTCAATGTCGTGCCCCACTTAAAATTGGGACAGGTAGCTTAGTTAGACGGATGCAGGAAACCCACTGATCAATAGCAGTTCTTTTTGAGTCGCTGAGGTCGAACACAAATATATTTACCGATATAAACCTCTGTTTCTTTTGACGAACCCCCTCCGCCAGGATACGCTTCATAAAGATTTCATACTCAGCCTGGCTACACGCCACTCCATGGAGCAGCGGAGCAAGGCCAATCATAGCTAGTTATCACCCTGGTGAATCATTTCTGCGGTTGAAAATGATTGAATCTGGCGATTGGTATTTTGTTTTAGTTGTTTCAGCGGTTATGTTCTGTATGGCGATAGTCATGGGGATTTATTCGGTTATCCTCTTTATTGCATTATCTCCATTGGCCGTGAATGAAAAGAACAGAAATGATCGGTGGGTTAATCTCTTGTTTAAGCTGTTGTCACGTGACCGCGAGCAGAACTTCACGCCACGTGAATTCATCATGGCAAGAGCTTTACTCGTGTTTTCTCTCGTCGCACTAGCGTTCCACCTGCTCTTCCCGGTTTAAGGTCGGCATTAGGTATTCTTTCAAAATCAGTTGTTTTCTGACCCTGGGTGCTCTCTCTCCAAACCTCTTCTATTTCAAGCTCTTCGCACCTGACATTTTCGAGGCATTTTGATCAGGTACACTTGTGTACGAGGAAATGTTGTTCCTCACTAATTTTGGGGAAATGAAGATCCGCATCTTATGCGGATCCATCTAATCATTGTTGGGCATTGCGGAGGAAGAGTTCATGCGCTCCCTAGGCTGGATATGGCTCTGTCTTAGTCCGGTGCTCTTCTTTATGGGCGTCATGTCATACAACGTCGAATCGGACACAACGTATTACGTTCAGTTGGCCTTCTTTAGCATGGCGGCTGCCGCAGGCCTCGTCGGAAGCGTCGCGCTTCTGTTTGGGCACTCATTAGGTC
The DNA here is from genome assembly GCA_963741245.1 of Nitrospirota bacterium. Classification (GTDB taxonomy): domain Bacteria; phylum Nitrospirota; class Nitrospiria; order Nitrospirales; family Nitrospiraceae; genus Palsa-1315. Next base: position 190,271 of record CAVUHR010000022.1, read on the forward strand.
GGCGAATTCTCCAAGTCCTTTCCTGGCTAGGCTTTGCCTACTTCACCGGTGCACCCCTGATTGGTTCCGTTTTTGCTATCGTCAGCGCTCCGGAAGTTACGCTAACCAGGCTTGGGGTCATCGTACTCTTCGCGGGAACCGGCGTCACTGGCTTACCATTTCTTTTCATGGCTCGTAAACTCGGCAATGCCCAACCAGCGGTTCAAGCGGACACGGCTGCGCCGCCTCTCACCCGCTGAATTGACCCATCTTCGCGCACAAAAATCCGACATCATTATGCAGACAGGGCATTCCCCTCGCCCTGAAAAAGGTGTGACCACTTTTGTGACCAGACAAGGTTGGAAAGGAAAGGAAGGAACGGGAAGATATAGAACTAATGGAACGCTCCAAGCCATCGATACTGCAAAGAAATTTGGGGAAACCGTTGCAATAGCGAGCTTTGTGAGAAATGGCTGTTTATCACTCTTAATCAGCGGGCCAATGGTAATGGCTGGTATTTACACTATCCCCTTTGGTAAAGACCACGTAACAGGCTGTTGACAAACTACCATGCCCCCTCGGAGATACGTGATCACAGTAGGCCGCAGTGTGAAACAGGCTGAGGTCAAGGCTGAGCGAGTGGACTTTGTCAACAACCTGCTAATAAACTTCGTACTGTTCAGTCCGCTAGGCAGTGAGGTTAAGCAAGAAAACGGACAATATGAGGCAGATAAGGTCTTCAGTTCCTTCTATCTGTAGGTGAGTATCCGATGGCCGTAGCACCCTCAGAACGTTGAAAAACTCTTGGATTAAAACAAGTGGGAGCGTATGACACATGACAACCCACCTTCCCCAATGTGCCAAAAGACGATGAAATGGGCGCACGCTCGAACTGGATTGAGCTATCACCATTCATTGAATCTGCCGGATGAGATGGTTGCGATCATTGAGATGGGGAGCGGGTGGCGAAGGGGATGACGCACTCACAAGGAGGCTGGGTCAATGAGTTGGTTGAAGAGGGAGTTCGGAACTTGCTCAAGGAATATCAAGAATGAAGGAGGGGAAACCGGTGAGAAATAGAATGGCGATATTCGGAGTCGGGCTGTTTCTTGTTCTGCTGGTATCAGTCAACCTGACCATGGCAGCGGAGGTGAAATTACATATTCCTCCGGTGTTTCAGGAACGCCCTAGTTGGTGTTGGGCAGCCGTTGGAGAGATGGTCTTCAAATACTATTACGTTCCCGCTGTTCATCGGACAGACTACCAATGTGGGATCGTGCAGAGTAGAAACCTTTGCAAGGGGATACCGAATTGCGTTCAATGTGATCTCTCGGCTGGTGATGAAGCTACCACGGTGAACATGCTTGAACAGTATCCTTTAATGGCTACGCTGAGCGGGACGACTGGCGATATCGCGCTTACAGTTCAATCGAAGAGCGGAAGCCTTTCTGAGGCCGAAGTGAAAAACGAGCTAGACCAGGGCCGTCCTATTATTGTTGGAATTTCACCGCCTGGGTTCAAGGTAGATGGAACACCTCAACATATGGCCCTCATAGTTGGCTATGATGATAGCTCCGGCGACCTGATGCTAACCGTGAATGATCCTTTCCCCTACGAAGATATGCGCTTTCTCTGGATAGGGAACGCATATCTAAGCGCGAGAGCATCAGGAGAAAGTGCTGGCGAATATGTGATCGAGTATGAAGCATTTCGTTTAAGGCTAAAGTGGACCCAGACGATTTACCGTATTACTTGCACAGGCCATGATTGTCCGTCCGACAACCACCACGTTGCAGATGGCTCCGCTGGGAAAGACGACCGTGAAGTGACTCAAGCCGTGCTAACGGCATCCTCTGAAGACTTCAAAACTTTAAGAACAGGACATAAAGCTGTCGATGCTGATACCGGTACAACCTGGCAGTCAAAAGTTACCTTTTCTGGGGCCAAGCAGTGCCTGGTGAGGGACAAAGACGATCATAGTGGAGCTAGGTGGAGTTGCATATTCAGATTTGCGGACAGGCCAGAAGCCGACAAATCGGCAGAGGATATAGTTAATCGATTGCGCAAGAGCTTGCCTCATGGTTGGATCGGAACGGATCTTGACAAGGACACTGACACAGAGTCTTACACCAAGACAGACAAGTTTTCCGCATATAAACCTGGACATAACTCGGCTATCAGGGTGTACTTAATTGACACCAAGAAGGATGGGCGGGTCAAAATTTATCTTTCTGTGGATAATAATTAGAGTTCTGGCTAAGCCGATGACAGGATCGGGCTGTGGCTTAACCCGGTGTCCACGGAATCGGGGGAACGGCAATATCCGACGAACAGACAAAGGCACGAATCGATTCCGATCACGGGAAAGACCGTTCCGTATTCATGGAGTCCCGACGCAACCAGCCTTGTCGGATGAACCACTTCTCAATTAAACGAGACAGACCAGACAGACCGAATAGACCAAATGAACAAGACAGGCTGGCGAACTTTTTCAGCATCCTGCTAGAGATCGTGTAATAATGGTCCACCTTGTTCGACTACTCATCGAGAACCTGTCGCAGTCTAGTATGATGCAATCGGTAAGAGGGTAGCATCTTCTGAACCATGAGTCACAGATACGCGCATGCTGACTGAACTTTTCGCCCATATCACACCGCGCTGCACAGACGTCACACCGGATTAGTGTCCGAGTCCATGGACCGGACGCTCCCGGTCTTGACCCGCATCAAACTCCGCCTCCATCTCATGATCTGTGAAGGGTGCTGCGCAGTACCGGCAGCAACTCCTAAATATTCGTCAGGCCCTTCAGCGTCCGATGTCACCTTCCCAGGATCAGAGACAAGACGAGCCGCCGCTCTCTCCCGCCGCCCAAGCCCGTCTCAAAGAGGCGCGAGGACTCTCTTCTGTAAAAGGAGGAATATCCCCATGTCCTCGTGCAGGCCACCATATAACCATGAAATATCACGGCGTTCGACAGGGCGCTCCGAGCTGCTAAACTTGTTGCATGCATGCGAAGACGTCACGTAGACCACTCACACCACATCGGCCGTTCTTTAAATAAGGAGCACGCTCCATGCCGTTGAAATCGAGCACACCGATGACCACCCTGTTCTCCTACTGCGTCGCCGTTCTCTGCCTCGCACTAACGGCCTGTGCGGGAGGGTACTATACCTCGAAGGTCAACGGGGAGAAGAAAGTCTACCGTGTCGATGAGCAAGGGACCAAGACCCTTGTGTACGAGACAGACCCAAACGGGCAAACGACTATTCACGATAACCAGGACCCGATAGCCAAACGGCAAGTCGCGGCTCAGGAGACGGCCGAGCAGGTTCGGGCGAGAAAAGCAGCGATGCTCGAAACCCTCGGCTCAATTCCCAAACGGCAGCCACAGGATCCGATTTATGTGAGCCTGGCCCCTCCGGTTTTAGACGGCAAGATGCAGCAGGCGGAAAGATCAAAGGGCGCGGTCGCGCAACAAATTCGCAACGAGTTCGAGTCCGATCCCATTATTAAACTCGTCGCAGGGAACCAGGCGAGGGCAGGGCTGAAGAATCCCCGTGCCACTCCGTCTATTGCAGATGTCGAAGTTTCCTCCAAGGTGTCTATCAAGGAGGTTTACGGTGTGAACCGCCAGACTGGCAAACCGGGCAAGATGGTCGCGGTCGTATTCGAAGCCACCATTACCTCCCAGGTCCCGCCTGCTTCATATACCGTCTCCGAATCCGGCCATATTTTGAAAAATGTGGAGGTCTCCAAGCGTTTTGCCAGGCAAGTCAAACAGGTCATTGTCGAAAAGATCGGTCCGGACATTCCCGCCCATTAATCCGCTGTCTCCTCCATCAGCAGGCCGAGGATTCCGCCTCGCCGTGACTGCGAACCGATAAGACGTGAAACATAAGGCGTGA
>CAVUHR010000023.1:0-205304 GCA_963741245.1 Nitrospirota bacterium
CGGTCGAGCTCGAGCGGGCGCGCGCGCGCATCGGCGCGGTCGCCGCCGTGTATCCAGGATCTGGATCGTCGGGCAGTCCACGCGGTCGTTTGCGTCCGACGCCCGCGAGGAGGCCCGCGTGCTCGCCTGGATGGATGAAACGTTCACGCGCGCGGCCGACCTGGGCGCGCTGACGGGAAACGATCCGATCGTTCGCCTCTACACGGTCCGGCCGGCGCCGCCCTCCTTCGGGCTGGTGCGATGACGTCCGGGCCGGTGGATTTCACGCTGGTCGTCGCGTGCTACAACGAGGAGCCGATTCTCGAAGCCAGCGTGGCGGAGACCTTTCAGGTGCTGGACGCCTTGCGCTGGCGATCGGAATCATCTTCGTGGACAATCGGAGCCGCGACAACACCCGGGCCGCGATCGAGCGCATCGTGGCGGCCCACCCGACTCGCATGCTTCGGACAATCCTTCACGACGTCAACGTCGGACGCGGGGGCACGGTGACCGACGGCATCCGGGCCGCGCGGGGTCCGCTCGTCGGCTTCATCGACATCGACCTCGAGGTCCACGCGCGTTATCTCCTGCCGTGCCTCCTGGCGCTCGAGGCGGGCGCCGACGTCGCCACCGCGCTTCGCGTGTACCGCTTCAGCTGGCGCTGTCGCTCGATCGCTACGTGATGAGCCGCGGATACCGCTGGCTGATGTCGCAGCTGATCGAGGTCCCCGTGCAGGACACCGAGACCGGCTTCAAGCTCTTCCGGCGGGAGCGCATCCTTCCCGTCCTGGACCGGTGCGTCGATCGCGGGTGGTTCTGGGACACGGAGGTCATGGTCCGATCGCACTACGCCGGCTTGCGCATCGTCGAGATTCCGGCGCTGTTCCTGCGGCGGTTCGACAAGCAGTCGTCCGTCCGCGCCGTCCGCGACAGCGTGGACTACTTCGTGAAGCTGTGGCGGTTCCGATCGGTGGTGCGGGCGCTGAAGGGGTACGCGTGAAGGCGCTGCAGGAAGTGGGCGCCGGGCGGATCGTGCGGTTTCTCTGGGTGTCGGTCCTGCTGAGCGTGCTGCGGCGGACCTGGGTGCCGCCGGCCCGCGCGCTGTTCCTGCGCCTCTGCGGGGCGACGATTGGATCGCACACCGTCATCCACCGTGTGACCCTCATCAACGTGGACCGCGGCGGCTTCCGCGCGCTGCGGGTCGGCGACAACTGTTTCCTCGGCGACGAGGTCCTCATCGACCTCGCCGGCCCCGTCACGCTCGAGGATCACGTGACGCTGGCGGCGCGCGCCACCGTGCTCACGCACCTGAACGTCGGCTACCGCGATCATCCGCTCCAGGCCGCGTTCCCCTCGCAGACCGCGGGCGTGATCGTGCGCCGCGGGTCGTTCATCGGCGCCGGCGCCACCCTGCTGGCCGGCACGTCGGTCGGCCCTGAAGCGTTCGTCGCCGCCGCCAGCCTGGTGAACCGCGACGTCGCGGAGCGGGAGACCGTCGGCGGCGTGCCGATCCGGACCTTGGTCCCCGGTCGCGCCGCGGAGTAGCGCTGGCCTTTAGGCCAGCTTCTTGGGCGCGTGCAGGCCTGAAGGCCTGCGCTATGTACTCGCCAGACCGGGCCCGCCCTCTCTTCACCCGGCCCACTCGCGACCCGGTGCGTCATAATTGACACCCATGACTTTGACTCGCGTGCTGTTCGTCGTCTCCGTGGCGCTGGGACCGGCACTGGCCTCCGCGCAGGATCAGCCGGCGTCCGCGCCCGCGGCCCCGGCAAGACCTCCCGGCACGGCGATCGCTGCCGAGCTGAAGGTCGTCGCCGAGGGGTGGGCCCTTCTTGCGCAAGGGGATTTCCCGAGAGCCGCCGCGAAAGCCGAGCAGGCGATCAAGGTGGCGCCGCGCCATCCGTCTGCCGTCTGGCTCGCGCTCGAGGTCGAGATCGCGAAGGGCGACTCCCGCGGCGGGCTGGACTTCTACGACCGCTGGCTCGGGCAGCGGACGCTGGAGGAGCCGGCGATGCTGCGGCGCATCTCGACGGCATCGCTGCGCGAAGAGGCGTCGCAGCGCCAGGAGCCGGCCGCGCGGCTCGAGGCGCTGCGTGGCCTGGCCGAGGACGGCGACCCGCGCGCGGCCGACGAGCTGCGTGCGTCCGGATCGCAGCCGGGAGTCGCCGCGACCCACGCGCTGGCGGCGCAGGGTGACGAGCGCGCGGTGAAGACGCTGATTGACAGCCTCAGCGGCCCGTCCGTGGACGTGCGCACCCTCATGGCCCTCGGGTCGAGCGGCCGGCCGGAAGCGAGCGCGCCGATCGCCGACCTGCTCGCGGATCCCAGGCAGGAGATTCGCGGCTTCGCGGCCGAGGCGCTCGGCAAGCTTGGGACGCGCGACCTGGCGCCGCGGCTGACGCCGCTCTTGAGCGACCGCAGCGTCTGGGTGCGCGCCAAGGCCGCGGGCGCGCTGTATCGGCTCGGCGACAGCACCGGCCAGGCGACTCTGCAGGAGCTCGCGGCCGACGCGTCGCCCGAGGTGAAGCTGCTCGCCGCGGAGGGGATGGCCGTCCGTCCCGATGCCGCGTGGCTCGCGCTCGTCAGGGAGCTCGCCGCGTCGCCGAATCCGCAGATCAGCGTGGCCGCGGCGCGGCTGCTCGGGCCGCACGACCCGGAGCGCGCGCGCGCCGTGCTCGAGCCGCTGATGGCCAGCGAGAACGGCGCGATTCGCGAGCTGGCATCGCAGGCGCTCGGCGAGGCGATCACGAGCGACCTCACGCTGCTGCGCCGCCTGCTGAGGAGCCCGGCGCGGCTCACGAGGATTCGAGCGGCCGTGCGCGTGCTCGCGCTCACGCGCTAGCCGACGCGGCAGCAGATCCCGTGCTGGCGCGCCTCCGGAATCTCTTTCGTAACCTGGCGATCTACGGCGCCGGCGACGTCGCGATGTCGATCGTCAGCCTGCTGCTGCTCCCCGTCTACACGCGCTACCTGTCCCCCTCCGACTACGGCATCATCGCGATGCTGCTCACGATCGAGGCGGTCGCGAAGATCCTCTTCCGGTGGGGCGTGGACACCGCGTTCATGCGGATGTTCTACGACTGCGCCGACGCGCCGGCCCGCCAGCGGCTCGCCAGCACGATCTTTTTCTTCCTGCTTGCCGGCAACGGCGTGCTCGTCCTCGCCGGCGTGGCGTCGGCCGGCTGGCTGAGCGCCACGCTGTTCGACACGCCGGCGCATGCGCTCCTCATCCGCCTCGTGATCCTCAACACGTTCGTCGTCGGCTTCTACTTCATCCCGTTTCAGGTGATGCGCATCGGCGAGCGATCGGCGCAGTTCATCTCGCTCGTCTTCGCGCGGTCCGCCTCGACGCTCCTGATGCGGCTCGTGCTGGTGATCGGCGCCGGCATGGGCGTCCTCGGCGTGGTCGTCGCCGATCTCCTGGTCACCGCCGTCTTCACCGTCGTCCTCAGCCGGTGGTTCGCGCCGCTCATCCGGCCGGTGTTCTCGCGCCCGCTCATGCGGGAGGCGCTCGGCTTCGGGCTGCCGCGCATCCCGCACAGCCTGTCGCAGCAGGTCATCGGCGTCGCGGATCGGTATTTCCTGAACGCGTTCGGCACGCTGCGCGACGTCGGCCTGTATTCGATCGGCGCGAGCTTCGGGCTGGCGCTGAAGCTGTTCCTGAGCGCCTTCGAATACGCCTGGACGCCGTTCTTCCTCGGCGCCATGCGCGAGCCGGATGCGAAAAGGATCTACAGCACCGTGTCCACCTACGTCCTCGCCGTGCTCGTCTTGCTGACGGCGGCGCTGTGCGCGGTGGCTCCGGACATCATCGCCTTGACGACGACGGCCGCGTTTCACCAGGCCGCGGCGGTGACGCCGTGGATCGCGCTGGGCGTGATGTGCCAGGGCGTGTATCTGGTCGGATCGATCGGGCTCATCATCACGCGACGAACCACGCGCTATCCGCTGGCGACCGGGATCGCGGCGGCGACGAGCCTGGCGGCCAACACGCTCCTGATTCCGCGGTTCGGGTTGATGGGCGCGGCGTGGGCGAACACGATCGCGTCATGGCACGCTGGCGGCCGTCACCGTCGGCTTTTCGTGGCGCGTGTACCCGATACCGTACGAGTGGGGCCGCCTGCTCCGGGTGGCGGCGGCGGGGAGCCTCGCGTTCGCCGCGGCAAGCCGCGCCGTGCCGGAGTCGCTTCCGCACGCGTTCGGCCTGGCCGTGCGCCCCGGCGTCATCCTCGCGGTCTATGCGCTGGGACTGCTGCTCATGGGCTTCTTCCACCCGGGCGAGCTCAGGGTCCTGCAGGACATCCGCCGGCGCGTGACCCGCAGAGAAGCGCCGCCGCCGGCCGAGCCGCAGGTCGAGATGGCAGGAGAGATCGTCGACACGGGCCCGAAGACACCTTCGTAGGGCAGGCCTGAAGGCCTGCGCTACGTACTTTGACGTCGTAGCGCAGGGCTTTAGCCCTGCTTCAATTCCCGAGCTTCGCGCCGCTCACCGACCACGCTTTGTCGTCGCGCGGCAGGAACAGGCGCCACAGCCGGTGCAGTGCGGCCGCGATCGTCTGCTTCCCCGGGAACGGCGGCAGGTCCTCCGGCTCGACGCCGCCCTGGCGAAGCCGATCGTGCACGAGCTTCAGCTCCTCGGCGGACAGCACGGCGCCGGAGCTGCGCGCGATCTCGAGCGCGTAGTCGTAGTAGCCGTAGAGCAGCGCGACCGACATCGCCTTGAGCACCTTGCTCTTCCGCCGCGCCGGATCGAGCACGGCCAGCATCGACTCCAGGGCCGGCAGGGTCTTGAAGTACAGCGCGTCGGCCCAGACGATCTGGCCGCGGTCCGCCGATGTCACGGCCGGCGTTGCGCTTCCAGTAGACCGGGCGGAGATCGAACAACTGGTAGCCGAGCCCGCGCAGGAACGCGTCCACGTCGGCGAAGAGCGGCTGACCTTTGTAGATCCCGGTGAACTCGACCTCGACTTCCACGCCCAGCACCGAGGCCATCAGCCGGCCCGACGCCCCCTCGAGCACCAGCAGCTCGCTGCCTTGCGTGTCCGCCTTGACGAAATCGACGTCCTCGACGCCGCGGGCGTCGAGCACGTTGTCGAGCGTGTCCGCGTCCACTTCCCGGGTCTCGACGGTGTCGAAGCGATCGGCCTCCGGGAACGCATCGAGGAACGCGCGGTCCGGCTCGAAGATCGACGTGAGCCCGCGATCGCGCGCGACGTGCAGGCTCAGCGGTCCCCGGCGATTGTGCAGGGCGACGTCGATGAACGTCGTGGCGCCCTCCTGCGAGGCTTTGCGCGCAACCAGCTGATCGAATTCCCGTTTGTCGGGCTCGAAGCCGATCAGGTGAAGGTGCCGGCGGGCGGGGATCCAGTTGCTCTTCAGGCCGCCACGGGCGCCGACGTCGACGAGGACCAGCGGGTGGCGGCGATAGAGGTCGTCGAAACGCGAATCGATGAACACATCCATTGGATACCCTTACCGGCGAGCGTAAGCGAGCCGGCCCCTGCCGTCAAACCTGCCTGAACAGTAGAGCTCGAACCCACCTCAACACTAAATACGTCAGTAGTTTAGCGTTGACAATCATCGTGCCACTCCCTAAACTCATATGGTTCCCCAGACCTCAGCGATTGTCAGGTATCGACAATTTCGTCAGCTGAACCGTGGCCCTTGAGGTACTCATTGGTACTCTATGCCGCGGCAGCTATGCCACCGATAAGAACCGGTAACTACGGTTGAAGTTTTCAATAGTCCGATTTCCCCGGGGAAGACACGTGACACGACACGACCGGTTTCAGCTGATCAGCGCGTGTGCCGTCTCAGCGTTGTGGCTCACGGCTCCGAGCTCAGCATTCGCGCAGGCCTCGCGCATGGGCGGGAACATCGAGGTGATTCCCCAGTCGGCCAGCTCGCGCTTCCCCGCCGTGGTGTACGACGCGGTGAGCAACAGCTACCTGGTCGTGACCGGAGTCGCCAAGGTCAGCGCGCGGTTCGTCTCCGCGGCAGGCGTCGCCCTGGGGCCGGCCGACTCGATCAACAACGCCGGTCCAGGGGCAGTTGGAGCGGCATGCGCCGCGGCGGTGAATGCGTGTCTCGTCGCGTGGATCCAGGAGCCGAACACCATCATGGCCCGCTTGCTGCGGAGCAACGGCGGCCAACTGCAATACCTGACCGCTCCGTTTCCTGTCAGCACGAACGGTATCGCCAAGATCACCTCGTCGGCGCCTGGAGTCGCGGCGTCGGCTTCGGGTGAGTTCCTGGTCGCGTGGTCGGAATACATGCCGTTTGCGGCCATCAAGGGGCAACGGGTAGCCAGCAGCGGCGCCCTCGCCGGTGGAGAGATTCCTGTCTCGGTAACCCCCGGTGCCGTTTCCATGCTGCCCTCGCTGGCCTACAACTCGGCGCTGGACGAGTACGCGGTCGCCTATCTGTACGAGCCCCCCTCCGGCGGCAACCAGGTGGCGATGCATCGCGTGAAGCCCGGTACCGGTGCGCTGGTAGGCGGGCGTGCGACCATCTATGCCGGCTCCTTCGCGCAGTATCCCGAGATTGCCTACAACTCGACCGACAACCAGTACCTGGCGATCACCTGGGGCGGGCTCGTAATCACCGGCGGGTTGGCCGACGGGACCGGGCAGTCGCTGAGCGGCCAGGTGCCCCACGTCATTGCCGCCAACGGCATCGGCGACGGCATCGGGCTCGCGTACAACCCCGTCAGCAACACCTACCTGGCGGTGTATCTCAGCACGGTCAACCCGGAGATCTGGGCCGTCGAAGTGAGCAAGGCCGGAGTCCCGGGCCAGCAGTTCCAGTTGACCGCGTGGGGCGCCGTCAACAATGTCGCCTTCAGCACGCAGCCCAGCGTGGGCGGGAGCACGGTTGATCCGCGCTTCCTCGGCGTGAACTCGGCGGGGTACGGCAGGATCGTCGGCAACATGGCCCAGACGGCGACCACTGGGGGGCCGCCGCCGCCCCCTCCACCGTCGCTCACCTTGTCGGGCGATTTGTCGTTCGGCCCCGTCCTCGCCGGCCAGACGGCGACGAGGAACCTCTGCCTCACGAACAGCAGCAGCACGCACGTGGTGGTCACGGGCATCACCTTTCCCCCGGGCTTCAGCAGCACGTTTACAGCCGGCGTGATTCCGGTCGGCGGCTCGCAGGACGTCCCGGTGACGTTCGCGCCGACCGCGTTGACGGCCTACGGTGGAACCATCACGGTTCATGTCGATCCGTCCACGGCGTCGGTCACGACCAGCGCATCCGGCACGGGCGCGACGACGGCGGTGGCGGACTTCGACGGCGACTCGGACGCCGACATCGCGGTCTACCGGCCGTCCACCGGCGAATGGTTCGTGCGCGGCCAGTTCACGGCGCAGTACGGCGGCGCGGGCTACGTGGCGGTCCCCGGCGACTACAACGGCGATCGCTCCGCCGACGTCGCGGTCTACCAGACGGCCACGGGTCTCTGGTTCTTCCCCGGCCAGTTTCCGATCCAGTTCGGCGAGCCGGGCGACCTGCCGGTCCCGCGCGATTACGACGGCGACGGCGACACCGACATCGCCGTGTACCGGCCGTCCAACGGCGGCTGGTACGTGCGCAATCAGCTCGCCATCGCCGGCTTCGGCGGACCGGGCTACGTGCCCGTCCCGGCCGACTACAACGGTGATGGAACCGTCGATGTGGCCGTCTATCGGCTGGCCACCGGCACCTGGTACGTGCGCAATCAGTTCACGGTGCAGTTCGGGGAGCCGGGCGACCGGCCCGTGCCGGGGGACTACAACGGCAACAGGACGGCGGACATCGCGGTGTACCGGCCAACCACGGGTGTGTGGTACGTGCGGAACCAGTTCGCGTTTGCGTACGGCAGCCTCGGCGATCTGCCGGTGCCGCGCGACTTCAACGGCGACGGCCGCACCGACCTCGCGGTCTACCGGCCGTCCACCGGCCACTGGTTCGTGAAGGGGCAGGCTGCCGTGCAGTTCGGATCGCCCGGCGACATCCCGCTGCCGCGCGCGCTGTCCGCACCGCCGCCGACCCCCGGCGACTACGACAGCGACGGCGTCGCGGACGTGACGGTCTATCGGCCGTCGACGGGCGGGTGGTTCGTGCGCAACAAGCTCGCCGTGCAGTTTGGCGAGCCGGGTGACCGCGCGGTCCCCGCGGACTACAACGGCGACGGCGCGATGGACGTGGCGGTGTTCCGGCCGTCGGACGGCCGCTGGTTCGTGCGCAACCAGTTCGCCACCCAGTTCGGCGATTCGACCGACCTGCCGGTGCCGGGCGATTACAACGGCGACGACGTGGCGGACGTGGCGGTCTACCGTCCGTCCACCGGGCAGTGGTTCGTGAGGAACCAGTTCGCGGTGCAGTTCGGCGACATTGGCGACATCCCCGTGCCGGGCGATTACAACAGCGACGGCGCGCTGGACTTTGCGGTCTTCCGGCCGTCGAACGGCACGTGGTACGTGCGCGGCCAGCTCGCCAAGCAGTTCGGCGACCCCGGCGACATCCCCGTGCCGGGGGACTACAACGGCGATGGCCGTGTACGGACCTCGCCGTGTACCGGCCGTCCACCGGGCAGTGGTTCGTTCACGGACAGCTGGCCGTGCAATTCGGCGACGCGAGCGACCTGCCGGTGCCCGGCGACTTCAACGGCGACGGCCGCACCGACATCGCGGTCTACCGGCCGTCGACGGGCACGTGGTTCGTGCGCGACGTGATGGCCGTGCAGTTCGGGTCCCCGGGGGACCTGCCGGCGGTGGGAATTATCCGGTAACGAGCGCTCACCGAATCAGCGGCGGCAGACCGGGAAGATCCCCTTCCGGTCCAGCCGCCGCCGCATCTCCGCGTACGTCTCACCGTTCCAGCATTTCTCGCGCGTCGAGTTCGCCAGGTCGCCCACTTCGACGCGGAGAGGTACACCTTCCCCGAATGACGGCGAAGTCTTTCAATAGTCCTGTTTCCCGGGGGATATGCACGTGACACTACACGACCGGCGTCAGGTGATCGGCGCCTTTGCCGTCGCCACGGTGTTGCTCACAGCTCCGAGCGCAGCGTTCGCGCAAGCCTCGCGCATGGGCGGGAACATCGAGGTGATTCCCCAGTCGGCCAGCTCGCGGTTTCCCGCGGTCGCCTACGACGCCGCGAGCAACAGCTACCTGGTCGTGACCGGGGTTGCCAAAGTCAGCGCGCGGTTCGTTTCCGCGGCGGGCGTCCCTCTGGGGCCGGCCGACTCGATCAACAACGCCGGTCCGGGCGCAGCGGGCGTCGCGTGCGCCGTTTCGGTGAATGCCTGCCTCGTCGCGTGGATCCAGGAGCCGAACACCATCATGGCCCGCTTGCTGCGGAGCAACGGCGGCGAGCTGCAGTATCTGAGCGCTCCCTTTCCGGTCAGCACCAACAACATTGCCAAGCTCACGTCGGCAGCCCCAGGAGTCGCGGCGTCCGCTTCGGGCGAGTTCCTGGTCGCGTGGACGGAACTGATGCCGTTTGCGGCGATCAAGGGGCAACGGGTAACCAGCGGCGGCGCCCTCGCCGGTGGAGAGATTCCTGTCTCGCTAGTCCCCACCGCCGTTTCCATGCTGCCCTCCCTGACCTACAACTCGGCGCTGGACGAGTACGCGGTGGCCTATCTGTACGAGCCCTCCTCCGGCGGCAACAACGTGGCGATGCAGCGCGTGAAGCCCGGCACCGGCGAGCTGGCCGGCTGGAGCGTCATCTATTCCGGCGCCTTCGCGCAGTATCCCGAGATAAGCGTACAACTCGACCGACAACCAGTACCTGGCGATCACCTGGGGCGGCCTCGTGATCACAGGCGGGCTGGCTGACGGGACCGGACAGTCGCTGAGCGGCAGGGTGCCCCACGTCATTGCCGCCAACGGCATCGGCGACGGCATCGGGCTCGCGTACAACCCCGTCAGCAACACCTACCTGGCGGTGTATCTCAGCACGGTCAGCCCGGAGATCTGGGCCGTCGAAGTGAGTAAGACCGGAGTCCCGGGCCAGCAGTTCCAGTTGACCGCGTGGGGCGCCATCGATCGGATCCGCTTCAGCACGCAGCCAAGCGCGGCTGGGAGCACGGTTGATGGTCGCTTCCTCGGCGTGAACTCGGCAGGCTACGGCAGGATCGTCGGCAACATGGCCCAGACCGCGACCATCGGAGGGCCGCGCGTCACGCTCTCCGGCGATCTGTCGTTCGGCACCGTGCTCGCGGGCCAGACGGCGTCGAAGACGCTCACGTTGACAAACGCCGGCAGCGTGTCGGTCAGGGTGCTCAACATCGCCTACCCCGCAGGATTCAGCAGCGAGTTCACGACCGGCGTCATCCCTGCTGGCGCCACGCAGGACGTTACGGTGAGGTTTGTGCCCACCGCGTTGACGGCCTACGGCGGCACCGTGACGGTTCAAGTCGATCCGGCCACGGCGTCGGCCACGACTCCGGCGTCGGGCACGGGCGCGACGACGGCGATCGCGGACTTCGACGGCGACTTCGACGCCGACATCGCGGTCTACCGGCCGTCGACCGGCGAATGGTTCGTGCGCGGCCAGTTCACGAAGACGTGGGGCGGGCCGGGCTTCGTGGCCGTTCCCGGCGACTACAACGGCGATCGGTCCGCCGACATCGTCGCCTACGAGACGGCCACGGGCCGCTGGTTCTTCCTGGACGACGTTTTCAACCCGATTCAGTTCGGCGAGCCCGGCGACCTGCCGGTTCCCGGCGACTACGACGGCGACGGCGCCACCGACATCGCCGTGTATCGACCGTCCAACGGCGGGTGGTACGTGCGCAATCAACCTGCCATCGAGGGCTTCGGCGGGCCTGGCTACGTGCCCGTCCCGGCCGACTACAACGGTGATGGAACCGTCGATGCGGCCCTCTACCGGCTGTCGACTGGCACCTGGTACGTGCACAATCAGTTCAGCGTGCAGTTCGGCGAACCGGGCGACCGGCCGGTGGCGGGCGACTACAACGGCGACAGGACGGCGGACGTCGCCGTGTATCGGCCGGCGACGGGTGCCTGGTACGTGCGGAACCAGTTCGCGTTTTCGTACGGGAGCCAGGGCGATTTGCCCGTGCCGCGCGACTACAACGGCGACGGCCGCACCGACATCGCGGTGTACCGGCCGTCATCGGGCCAGTGGTTCGTCAAGGGGCAGGCCGCCGTGCAGTTCGGGTCGGCCGGCGACATCCCCCTGCCGCGCGGGTTGTCCACGCCTCCCGCGACACCCGGGGACTACGACGGCGACGGCCTCGCAGACGTGACGGTCTATCGGCCCTCGACGGGCGGGTGGTTCGTGCGCAACAAGCTCGCCGTGCAGTTTGGAGATTCGGGCGACCGCGCGGTCCCCGCGGACTACAACGGCGACGGCGTGATGGACGTGGCGGTGTTCCGGCCGGCCACCGGCCAGTGGTTCGTGCGGAATCAGTTCTTCACCCAGTTCGGCGATTCCACCGACGTGCCTGTGCCGGGCGATTACAATGGCGACGGCGTGGCGGACGTGGCCGTCTACCGGCCCTCGACGGGAACGTGGTTCGTGAAAAACCAGCTGGCCGTGCAGTTCGGCGATCCCGGCGACATCCCAGTGCCGGGCGATTACAACAGCGACGGTGTGACGGACCTGGCGGTCTTCCGGCCGTCGAACGGCACTTGGTACGTGCGCGGTCAGCTCGCGAGGCAGTTCGGTGACTCCGGCGACATGCCAGTACCGGGGGACTACGACGGCGACGGCCGCGCGGACCTCGCGGTCTACCGGCCGTCGACAGGCCAGTGGTTCGTTTACAACCAGCTGGCCCTGCAGTTCGGCGACGCGGGCGACACGCCGGTGCCCGGCGACTTCAACGGCGACGGCCGCACCGACATCGCGGTCTACCGGCCGTCGACGGGAACGTGGTTCGTGCGGAACCTCATGGCCGTGCAGTTCGGGTCCCGGGGGACCTGCCCGCAGTCGGGATCGTCCGAACGCCGTGATGCCTCTCTCTCACTCGTCCACGCCGGCGAGCGTGACCGGTAACCGGCTGTCGATCGTCGTCCCGACCTACAACGAGCGCGAGCGCCTGCCCGATCTCGTCGAAGGCATCTTCTCGGCATACGCCGCCGAAGGGGTTGACGGCGAGCTCGTCGTCGTCGACGACAATTCCCCCGACGGCACCGGTGCGCTGGCGGAGACGCTCGCGGGCCGCTATCCCATCACGGTCGTACACCGGGCGGGGAAGCTGGGCCTGGGCACGGCGGTCCTCGAGGGGTTCTCAGCCGGGCGGGCGCCGATTGTCGGGGTGATCGACGCGGACATGAGCCATCCCCCGGCGCTGGTGCCGCGCCTGCTGGCGGTCATCGAGGAGACCTCCGCCGACGCCGTCGTCGCAAGCCGCTACATTCCTGACGGCGGAACGCGGAACTGGCCGCTCAGTCGCCTGGCGATGTCACGTTTCGCGTGCCTGCTGGCGCGGGGGGTGACCCCGGTCCGCGATGCGACGTCGGGGTTCTTCCTGGTCCGCAGGGAGCTCGTGCGCGGCGTGCAGATCCGCGCCGGCGGGTTCAAGATCTGTCTGGAGCTGCTCGTGCGGGGCCGGCCGGCGTCCATCGTCGAGGTGCCGTACACCTTCGAGACCCGCACGGCGGGGAAGAGCAAGATGAATCTCAGAGAGGCGCTGGGTTATCTCGACCAGCTCCGCTCCCTGCGCCGCTTCGTGCGGAACGGCCCGGCGCACGCGCCGCGGCACCGCGCGGTGACGGCCGAAGAGCTCGCCGCCGCCAGGCTGCAGGCGTCCTGACCGTTCAGCCGCTGACGGCCGCGTCGCGCCGCGCCGCGCCGTGCGTGCCCGTATCGACGACCGGCGCGCCGAAGACGGTCCGCGTGAGCACCTGCCAGGCGATCGCCTGCCTGGTGATCGTGAGCCGCGCGACGTCGCCGATGTGCCGGACCATGTAGCCGGGACGGAGGAAGAACTTCCGCTTGGCCCGATTGATCGCGGTCATCACGATCGCCGCGTCGAGGCCGTTCCCTTCGAGCAGATAGTACGAGTATTCCATCCGCGCCCAGTCGCGCCCCGCCTCGGGTGCGAGCAGCCCGTCCTGGACGCACTTGTCGTACAGCGCCGTGCCGGGATACGGGACCGCCGGATAGAAGTTCGCGAAGTCCGGATCCAGCTCGATCGCGTAGTCGATCGTTTGATCCATGGTCGCGGGCGTCTCGCCGGGATAGCCGAAGATGAAGAAGGCGAAGGACCTGATCCCCGCGTCGCGCATGTTCCTGAACGCCGCCTGAATCTTCTGCCGCTCCAGCCGCTTCTCCATGTTCTTCCGCACGTCGTCCGATTCGGACTCGATCCCGAGTGCCAGCATCCAGCATCCGGAGCGCTTCAGCCGGTGCACGAACGCCGGGTCGGTCAGACTGTCGGCGCGGGCGTTCCCGAACCATTGAATCGGCAGGTTACGCGCGATGAGCTCGTCGCAGAACGCCGCGAAGGATTTCACGTTCAGCGTGACCGTATCGCCCCACAAGTAGAAGAACTCCACGCCGAGCTCGCGGTAGCTGCGTTCGAATCTCGTCGACCAGCGTCTTCGGGCTGCGCTCTCTGAACTTGTGCCCCTGGTGGAATCGGGGCCACGCAGAAGTCGCAGGTGTATGGACAGCCGCGGCTCGTTTCGACGATCACGTACGGCTTGTTCACGAACGGCAACGTATTCCCATTGACAGCCCAGCGCGTTGGCCAGGGCGGTCATAATGTGCCAGTCCGGCAAACTTTCCCCGATTGGATCGATGGCTTCGCGGACGCGCAGGACTCGGCCTTCCAGATTGGTGAAGGTACCGTCCTTTTCCGCAGAGGTACAAGCCGGCAGCACCGCATGCGCCATGCGCGCAGTGTCGGTTAGGAACGGGTCCTGGACGACGAGCAACTCCAGTCGATCCAACGCGGCGCGAACTTCCATCGATGCGGGTAGCGTGGCGAGCGGGTTTTCTCCGATGACATAGAGGGCGCGGATCTGGCCGCTC
Organism: Nitrospirota bacterium; assembly: GCA_963741245.1. Classification (GTDB taxonomy): domain Bacteria; phylum Nitrospirota; class Nitrospiria; order Nitrospirales; family Nitrospiraceae; genus Palsa-1315. The sequence continues at coordinate 13,969 of CAVUHR010000023.1, forward strand.
CTGCAGCGCTTGAGAATCTCGACGAGATTCGCGCCAGACCCAGCCGCTGGGAGCGTGATGTTCCAGGCCTTGGCAAAGCGGTCGCGAGCAGTCTGATCGTTGAACGAGGCTTGACCAGGGAGGAATTCCGGCGCGGCGCCCATGTCCACGGCGCCCTGCTCGTTCGGCTCTTCTGTAAGCGTATTCACCCCGCAGCCAGGTTGGCCCAACTTGCCTGTGATCCAGGCGAGGTCAATCAGTTTCAGGACGTTTTGATACCCGTGGGGCTGGCGGACGATGCCTTCAGCGCAGATGATAATGGATCGGGACGCTTCGGCAAAGATCGCCGCAGTGTTTCGCAACGATTCGACCGACATACCAGTCTGCGCAGCCACCTGCTTCAACGATACATGGGCCACGGCGGCCTTCAGGGCCTCGAAGGCTTGCGGGTGCTTCTTGGTGCTCTCTTCGTCGATCAAGTCCAACTCCAGGGTGGCCTTCACGATTCCGTCGATCACGAGTCCCTCCGTTCCGGGCTTGATCAGGACGGGATGGGATGCAAGCTTGGCCATGTTCGTGACGGTGGAATCGATGACCACCACTTGCGCGTGATAGACGCGAATCGCTTCTTTGATGCGCACGGCTGTGAGTGGGTTTGTCTCCGTGATGTTGGAGCCAATGAGTATCACGGCTTTGGCTTTTGTCAGGTCTTCCCAGTCGTTCGGGCTCCGCCCAATCCCCAAGGCATGCCGGGAGGCATGGACGAAGTTGAGGTGGCCGTAGCGTGCGCTGCTGTCGAGATGGTTGGTCCCGAACCCGGCACGCATGAGTTTCTGGAAGAGATACAGCTCTTCGTTGGTGCAGCGGGCGGTGATCAGGCCGGCAATCGCGTCGGGTCCGTGCTTGCGTCGGATTTCGGAGAACCGATCAACCACCTGGTGCATGGTTTCGAGCCAGGGGGTTTCGACGAGCTGATTGCCCTTGCGAAGGAGCGGTTGCTTCATACGTGCGGCGCTATCGATATACTCGAACCCAAACCGCCCTCGCACACAGAGCCCGCCGTGCCCCTTGGCCGTCTCGGCCCGGTCGCCCCATTTATTCTTCCAGGACAAAGGTGAGGTTACGCGGACGACTTCAGCGTCCTTGGTCTCAAGGTACATCTGGCAGCCGTCCCCGCAGTAGTTACACGTCGTCGTGGTTTTCTTCATCTGCCACGGCTTGTACAAATATTTAGAGAACTTGTTCGTGATAGCGCCGACCGGACAGACAGCGAGGCAGTCTCCGCAGAACTCGCAGGACAGCGCAAGATCTCCCTTCGGCACGACTTGATTGAATCCGCCCTTCTTCATGAACTGGAGCGCGTCGATCATCAACACGTCTTTACATACGTTGATGCATTCCGCGCAGGCAATGCAGCGGTTCATATTAAAGTCGAGCACCGGGCTGCGCGTATCTTCCGGAATAAATTTCTGTTTCGCGTTGGCCAAGTTCGTGACCCCGTGCCGGAAAGCCGTGTCTTGCAGTTCGCAATGGCCGTCAGCGTCGCAGACTGGGCAGTCGAGCGGATGCACCGAGAGATGTTTTTCCACCGCTTTCTTCCGGGCTTGGAAGAGGTCGTCCCCCTCGGTTCTGATGATCATGCCGGCCGTCGCTTTGGCGGTGCAGGAACGGACTGGTGCTTTCTTGCCGTCCTGCATGACCAAACACATGCCGCAGGAGCCGAAGGGATCGAAGGTATAGTGGTAGCACATGGCCGGGATGATCTTGCCCGTGCTCGAGATCACGTCGTAGAGCGAGACCCCGCTCTTTGCCGTCACGGATTTCCCATCGATCGACAGTTCGATCGAGACTGCTTCCACGTCAGGATTGGTTGCTGGTTTCAAACCCATAATCTTTCCCCAGTGCTGAGTCCTGAGTGCTGAGTTCTCAGGGGATGCTCTGCATTCTTATGCTCAGCACTCATCGCCCAGCACTCAGCACTTTTCATCGGTCGCACTCCCCCATCACAATGTCGTAGGTTCCGAAGATCGTGACAGCATCGGAGATCATGTAGCCTCTGGACATATGGTCGAATGCGCCCATGTGAATAAACGAGGGAGCGCGAATTTTTAAGCGGTAGGGTTTTCCGCCGCCCGTGCTGACGATGTAGAATCCCAGCTCCCCCTTGTGCGCTTCTGTTCCGCAATAGATCTCTCCCGGAGGGGCGTCGAAGCCCTGCGAGAAGAGCTTGAATTGCTGGATCATGGATTCGAGATTCGTAAAGACTCGTTGCTTCGGCGGCAACGTGACGCTGGGTACATCGGCCATAATGGGGCCGTCCTGCATCTGCTCCAGGCATTGCCGGATGATTTTCACGCTCTCATAGAATTCCTGGACGCGGATCCAGTACCGATCGTAGGTGTCGCCGTTCTTGCCGAGCGGCACACTGAATTCGCATTTCGGATAGGCCGAATAGGGCTCGGCTTTACGGAGGTCATAGTCGACACCCGAGCCGCGGAGCGGCGGCCCACTGAGACCGAAACTCACGGCGTCTTCCGCCGAGATGATGGCGACTCCCTTGGTCCGCCCGACCCAAATCCGGTTCTTCTCTAGGAAGACCGTGTACTCCTCGATTTTTGGCGGAAAGTAGTCCAGGAATCGCTTCAGCTTCTCGATCAGCGAAGGCGTGAAGTCCCGCTCGACACCGCCGATGCGATACCAACTGGTGGTGAGGCGTGCGCCGCAGAGTTCGTCGAACCAATCCATCAGAATTTCTCGATCCCGGAAACAATAGAAAAAGACGCCCATGGCTCCGATGTCGAGAGCCTGGGTGCCGATCCAAAACTGATGGCCGATGATCCGTTGGACCTCCGCCACGATCGTGCGCAGATATTCTGCGCGGTCCGGCACGGTAATATTCATGAGTTTTTCGACCGCGCGGCAGTATGCAAAATTGTTGTACATCGCGCAGATATAGTCGAGCCGGTCGGTATGGGGAATAAATTGGTGATAGGTGCCGTCTTCCGCGAGCTTCTCCACACCGCGGTGCAGATATCCCAACACGGGGGTAGACTTGACGAGGCGTTCACCTTCCAATTCGAGGATCACTTTCAGCACCCCATGGGTGGCGGGGTGCTGGGGACCCATGTTGAGCAGGAGTTCCTCCGTGCGCAGCGTCGGGAGGGTCTCGCTTTCCGGATGGGTCGGATCGATCTTGTAGACGGTTGTTCGTTGATCTTCAAAGGCCATCGCTTGTCCTACCGAGCCGTTTCGTCCAGGAACTCGAACGTGTCGCGCCAGCCCTTACCACGGAGCGGGAAATCTTTTCGCAACGGATAGCCTTCGGTGAAATCGTCCGGCAAGAGTATCCGGCGGAGATCCGGATGGTGTCGGAAGCGGATTCCCATCATGTCGTAGACTTCGCGCTCCATGAAGTTCGCGCCTTTCCAGAGATCCGTCAGGGAATCCACGATGCAATCCGACTCCGGCACCCTGGTCTTGAGCCGGATGCGCTGGTGCTTCTTGATCGAGTAGAACTCGTACACGACTTCAAATCTTTCTTCGTCGTCGGGCCAGTCGACCGAACTCACATGCACGATGTAGTCGAAGTCCATGGCCGGGTCGTCGTGAAGGAATTGCGCAACCTCGTGGAGTCGGTCCCGCGCCACAGTCACCGCAAGATCGCCACGCCATTCAACGGCTTTTACGAAGCCGGTGGAAAAATTTTCTTGGAGTCGGTTGGCCAGTTGCTGCAATGACATCGATCGAGACCTATATTTTAAGGCCGGGCTTGACCTGATCCGGTTGTTTCAGGAACACGCGTTTCAGCATGATTCGTTCTTGTAACTTGAGGATGCCGTCAAAGAGTGCCTCCGGTGTTGGAGGGCAACCCGGCACATAGATATCGACCGGCACAAAGCGATCGACCCCTTGGACGACGCTATAACTGTCGTAGATATTTCCTGACGTGGCGCAGGATCCCATTGCAATGACATATTTCGGCTCGGGCATCTGATCGTAAAGTTTTCGGATGACGGGGGCCATCCGCCGGCAGACGGTACCGGCTACGATCATCAGATCGGACTGGCGCGGTGTGGCCCGGAAGACACCGGCACCATAGCGGTCCATATCGTATCGTGACGAGACTGCGGCGATCATTTCGATCGCGCAGCAGGCCAGGCCGAACGTTATGGGCCACAGTGATCCCTTGCGAGCCCAGTTGACGGCTTTTTCCACCGTCATGGTCACAACGTCGGGAGTGCCGTCCTTATCATGACGACCAATTTGAATCAGTCCCATTCCAGGGCTCCCTTGCGCCAAGCATAGACATAGGCCACCAAAAACAATCCGATGAAGATCAGCATTTCAATCAACCCGATTAACTCAATTTTGGTGAAGACCACCGCCCAGGGATACAGAAAGATGACCTCAATATCGAAAATAACGAAGAGCATCGCGAAGATGTAATACCGAACCGGGAAGGGCATCCGAGCATCCGAGAACGGTTCCGATCCACACTCATAGGTAGAGAGTTTCTCCGTTTCTGGATATTTCGGCTGGACCAGATAACTGAGGAGTAGTGTCGCCACGCCGAACACCAGCGCCACGAAAATAAACAGCAGAATCGGAAAGTACCTGGCCAGGTACTCAAGGAGTAACTCAAAACTGCTCATAGGGCTGACCTTTCAACACCTTGAGATGCAAAAAGAGCTGGATCTTAGACTCTGAATTACGGGGATAGCAAGCGTTCAAAGGACCTGCGTGATTGCCCCAAAAGTCCTAGGCTCTGTTGCGTTTAAAGGCGTCGCCAGCCGCAAGTGAGAAGCCAGGGTCTTGGAGCCTATACGCAACCGGAGGCATGGGCGAGGGTCGACCCCAAAAGGACTTCACCTACTCACGGACTTCTGTTGTCCAGCTGGAGTGGCCTATTTATGATGGTTCTTTGCTTTGTTGGGCGGGGCGGGTGACATGCGACCTGATGGCATGCGCAGGTGGGAGGGCGGCACTTGGTCAATTTGTTCCCATTCAGGCTCCAGGGCCGACAAGGCCTTGGCTTTCTTGCGTCGGTGAATCTGGGTCACTATGCGAGGACGATTTTGGCGTTGAGCGCCGTTGGTCGGAGGCTGGTCAGGCACCATGATGTTCCCCATCTGTGAGAAATCATTCTTCGAATCACCATAGCATCGGGTGAATTGGCGGGTCAATGAGGGCAAAGCCTCAATATTCTTGACAATCCATGACTATTTGCTATGGTTCTGACAGCAATACTTGCCTTACATGAAGGACAACCACCATGGCTAACTATTCAATGAAATGTGTCATGTCTCTCATGGTCTGGACCTTGGCCACGCCGCTCCTTCCTCTGGCCTGGGCAGCAGATGACCTCAATTTGATCCGATTCGGAGAACCGGCCTTGGCCTATTCGTCCGGCTCCATCCAGCGATCGACTCCACAAGATGGATTCGTGAATGTGATTACCGGTGACAATCAGACCACCGGAGATCACATGATATTGGGAAGCCGGGATGTCCTGTACCTCCGACTGAAGAATCCCGTCGATGTCGCGCCCGGAGATCTTTTCACGATATACAGACGAGCGCACAAAGTATTCCATCCCACCACTGGTCAATACCTGGGTCATTTGGTCAATCGGCTTGCTGTGGTTGAGGTGAGCCAAATTGACAAGGACCTGACCACTGTTCAGATCATGCGGGCCTACGCAGCTGTATCGCCGGGTGATCCGGTGATGAAGTTCGTGCCCCCGACTGACGAGGGAGCAGCGGTTGACCAGCCTACCACCGGCGATGTGGAGGGACGGGTCGTGGACTCCCAGTCCAACATGGGAATAATGAACCTTGTGGCGCAAAGGAATATCGTCTATCTGGACCGGGGACGGGAAGACGGGATCAGGCCTGGGGATCGAATGGACGTGGTTCGGTCCGGAGGGAGCCTTCCTCAACGGGTTGTGGGCGAATTGAAAATCCTGTCCATGGAAGACCGCACTGCCACGGCGCTGATCACAAAATCGGTCTCCCGTATTCTCAAGGGCGATCGCTTCAGGGTGAAGGTTCATGCTCCTGAGGCCATGCCGATTTCTCAATCACCCCAGCAGTCTCTGAATGTCTCCCCTGCGTTGGCTTCTTCTCCAAGCAAGTTACAGGTCCAGAATGGCGCCAGCGAAACCCGAATCAGCCTCAGTGATTTGATGAAGCAGCTTCGGTATGAATCGGGCGAAGCCACGATCAAGTCCGAGGGTTATCAGGTGCTCGATGAACTGATTGCGTATCTCAAGACCACTGCCGGCGATCGGTTGATTCGAGTCGAAGGCCATGCGGATAATATGGAGATCGGTCCTTCACTTAAGTCGCTCTACCAGACGAACTGGGACCTGTCGAAAGCTCGGGCTGGGGGTGTCCTCCGCTACTTGATTGAAAAGGGCGGGGTCGATTCGGCAAAACTGTCGTCGGTCGGCTATGGCGATACGAAGCCGATTGCCAGCAATGCGACGGAAGTGGGTCGACAGCAGAACCGTCGTGTGGACATCGTGCTTTATTCGCCCGAGTCAACCAGGGAACAGTCTGAGCCGGAGGCGAAGCCGACTGAGACCGGCAATAATGAATACACCTTGTCCCGTGTCAGTTCAGCGGAAAGCGGAGCTCCGACCTCCGCAGTGGACCAGACGGTCCCCGTGGCTCCAACTGGTTCGTCCAAGGTGGAGCCCTCATCTGCCCCTTCGGATACTACTCCGGCAAAGATTCCGGCATCAGGTGGCCAGGGCAATTCAGATCAGAACCCCGCTGCTCCGGTCGCCCCTCCACAGTAAATTTATCGAGCATCGTGCGGAGGGTTGACGACTCAACGTCAACCCTCCCCGGGTCCCCTTCAGTTCGCTTCTGTTCTCACTCTCGTTGTTCCCCCTTTTCCTGTGCTGCTACAATGTCGCATGATTGCGACGCAGGTAGCCCCTCCACGCACAGAGCCAGAGGCCCTATTCGCAGATGTCATTGTCCCACGGCATCTGGCAGGCCCGTTCACCTACACAGTACCATTGTCGCTCCGATCCACGCTGCGTATTGGACATCGAGTGCTCGTGCCCTTCGGACGGTCGATCCTCCAAGGAGCTGTGATCGCCCTCTCCCATGTGCTCCCTCATGGTCTTGATCAAGCACGCCTCAAGGAGATTCGCTCATTGCTCCCGGAGGGGGCCGCAACAGATGTGTCCACGAACCTGTTTCAGCTCTCACGGCTGGTGGCCGAACAGTATGTCGCGCCATGGGGACAATGTCTGAGGTTGGTGCTGCCTCCGGCACCCAAGCCACGAGCGCAGGTCAGCCATTATGAGCTGACGGAGCAAGGGCAGGCCGCACTCGTGGCTCGGGAACCCTGCTCGGTGAAGGCGCGGGCACTTCTCACACGTCTTAGGGAGAAACCTTCAGGACTTCGCCGGCCGTTCCGCAGTCCTGGTCCGGGCGACTTGTTGCACGATCTCAAGTCTCGTGGATGGGTGGTGGAGGTCCAGGACCTGCCGTCGGCCTCACCGGCGCCTCTCGTCCAACCATTTGGACAAGCGAATCAGGATAATTCCGGCATCACCCCACCGCTCATTCTTGACCCCGCAATGTCTTGGGCGGAGCCACTGTTCCAGGCGCTGAGAGGACAAGGACCCACTCGGCTGCTGGTGCAGGCTTCCTGGACCGATCGATTGAGGCTGTTGCAGCAGGCCGTTCGCCTGGTGCTCGACCGTAGACAGACGGTCCTCATCATCGTAGGCGAAGCAGAACGGGCCCAATGGGTTGCAGGCTTGATCCGTGATGACGAGACAGGCATCTCCCCGGTTTGTTTCCATAGCGGTCTTTCAGACCAGGTGAAAGCCGAGATGTGGGATCAGATTCATCGGCAGGTCGTTCGTGTGGTCGTGGGGACCAGGTCGGCCATCTTTCTCCCATTGACTGCAATCGGAGCGATTTGGGTCGAGGGAGAAGAAGATGCAGCGCTCAAAGAACCACAAGAACCACGCTACCATGCACGGGATGTGGCCTGGTTGAGGGCGCAGGATGAACAGACAGCGCTGGTCCTGAGTTCGCCCCATCCCTCCCTTGAGACCAGAGCGGCGGTGGCACAATGTGGGATTGTTGTACGTAAGCTCATGCCATCTGATGCGCGACCGAGCGTACAGGTCGTCGATTTACGCAATCATGGTCGCGGCACGGTGCTGAGCCAGCCGCTCGTTCGAGCCATCGAGCAAGCGATCGGTCGCCGGGCCGGCGTCCTGTTGTTTCTCAATCGGAAGGGCTATGCCGGCGCCCTCGTCTGTCGTGACTGCGGCCAGGTTCCCCGCTGTCCTGCCTGTCGCGTGGCATTGATGTACTCTCGGCAGGCGGGTCGTCTGCTCTGTTCCTATTGCGGAGACGTTACGCCTATCCCCGAGACCTGCGTCTCCTGTTCCGGCCCTCGCATGCAGTTGATCGGGGAGGGCACAGAGCGGGTGGAAGAGGATGCAAAGCGATTATTTCCTCACGCGGCAGTGATTCGGCTCGATGGAGATACCATGCGGCGGCCAGCGCAGGCCAAAGCCCTCTGGCGGAGGGTCGAGCAAGGGGAGTGGGATATCATCGTCGGGACACAATTGCTGCTGCGGCGCGGGCCTCTCCCGACGATGGGCTTAGTTGGGATTATGCAGGCGGACGCAGGACTCAACGTGCCAGATTTTCGATCCGCCGAACGTACCTATCATACGCTCCTCGATGCGGTCAGTCTCGCCGATCCGGCAGGGGCTGGCGGCCAGGTTATTATGCAGACCTATCTGTCATCTCATCATGCGATTCAGGCTGTGGCTCAGAACGACGAATCCATCTTCTTATCGGAGGAGCTTTCCCATCGGACTGCATTGGGGTATCCGCCTGCGGTTTATCTGATTGCCCTTCTCGTATCGGGGACCAACGAGAAAATGGTTCGCGCCGCTGCCACGGACTGGGTGGCTCGGCTCACCACCTGCTCTTCACCATCCTTGGCCGGACAGACCGCCACGGCAAAGGCCCCTTCGACGCCTCAATCGATTGGTCGGCCCGAGCGTCTCACTGTTCTGGGGCCAGTCCCCTCTCCGGTGCCGAGACTCCGGGGACGGTATCGATGGCAAATTCTCGTGAAATCGTCCGAACGCGAGGTGAGTCTCGAAGTGGTGCGGATCACCGTCAAGGAAATGGAACGGACGTATCAGCGCCGAGCCATCAAATTCGATATCGACGTCGATCCGATCGAGATGTGGTAGGTCTTATCTGGGGCTGCGGAGGCGTCATGCTTGCGGCGGAGATGGATGGCTGTCGATTGCATCGGTTGATGAGGCTGCGATGGGTTGGCCGGCTCGTTTGAAGAGCCCATAGGAGAGAGTGATCCAAAAGACCGCCGAGAGAAGTCCCGTCACAACGGCTGAGAGGATCGTCCCCATTTGTTCGTCGGTCGGCTCTGTCGTGGTCGAGCGGACCTGAATCATCGTGACGATGGGCCACGCAAGACTCTCCGCGCCAAGCAACAGGGTGGCCCAGGCCCAGACCAGTCCAATCGTGCGCCCCTGCCAGATTAGAAACCCTGCGACGCCTCCTCCGACGAGAAAGACTCCCCAGGGTGAGAACGAGTCCCAGGCCAGCCAGGCACCCGCCGCCACGACGAGGCTGCCAAGCAGTGCATTGATTTGGGGGCTCCACCACGTGGTGACCATACTGGGTGTTGTTCTCCGTGGACGATGTGCGGGCTAGTGTGAGTTCCGAAGGCGTGGTTGTCAATGGAGGTATCCGTCGCTAGCCCGCCCGCCGAAGGCTCGTCGCAACAGCGAATCCGGAATTACAGCAGAAGCGCTCATGAATTATGCGGGCTTGAACTGCTGCCTCGTCCGACAGCCTGAAAGAGCTGCACACGCTCCTCTCCGGTGAGCGGTTTCCACGCCCCGGGTACCAATCCGTCAAGCGTCACATGCATGATCCGAACACGATGCAGCGTGAGTACCCGATACCCCAAGACTTGGCACATACGCCGAATCTGTCGATTGCGTCCCTCGGTGAGGATGATGCGGAACCGTGCGGGACTGAGTCGTTCAATCCTGCAGGGTTTGGTCGGGTGCTCGAGAATGACAACTCCTTGAGCCATGCGGTCGATGAACGTCTGATCGAATGGATGATCGACCGTTACCTCGTATTCCCGTTCATGCCCGTGTTCAGTTCTTAGAATCTCGTTCACGATGTCCCCGTCGTTCGTGAGGAGGATGAGGCCGGACGAGTCCTTGTCGAGTCGGCCGATCGGAAAGATCCGCTCCGGATGGCCAATCTCCGCAATGATGTTACGAGGCACATGCGACTCACTGGTCGTCGTCACACCCACCGGCTTGTAATACTTGATATAGAGCGAGGCAGTCCCCCAGGGAATCACCTGTCCATCTCGCGCGATGACGTCGTCAGGACCAACCTGATCTCCCAAGCGGGCCACCCGCTGATTGATGGTCACGCGACCGGATTCGATCAGGCGATCGGCCTCTCGCCGAGAACAGATGCCGTGATGTGTAAAAAACTTATTGATGCGAAGGTTGTCGGTCACAGCGTGGGTATGCCGTTTCAGTGGACGCGACGGCCCGCTTTAATCCGTCCCAGCATGCGGTAGATCAATCGGGCGATACAAAACTGGGGAGCGACAAACCCTTCGATCGGGGCGATCTCGCTGATATCCATCCCGAGGATACCAGGTCCATTGGCCAAGGCTGTCACGAGGTTCACCGTGTCGTACCACCCCAACCCACCGGGCTCAGGAGTGCCGAGTGCGGGGACCAGCGAGGCATCAAGCCCGTCACAATCGAAGGTCAGATATACCGGCCCCCGACAGGCCTTTACAACATCGGGAACCCAGCGGGAGGCCTTGCCTTCGTAGGGGCCGGACGGGTCAAGAATCTCGGCGGCAAAAAACGTGGCAATTCGATCGGTGCTCTTAATGAGATCGATTTCCTCGGGAGAAATGGAACGAATGCCGACTTGGACCAACGGCAACCCGTCGTCGACCACGCGGGCCATCACACTGGCGTGGCTATACGGGTTCCCTTGATAGGCCTTCCGCAAGTCACCATGCGCATCGATCTGCACCACGCAAAGTTCAGGGTAGCGTCGGACATGGGCTCGGATAGCCCCAAGCGCGCCGGTATGCTCTCCAGTCAAGGTGACAAGAAACCGCCCGATACCGACATGGGGGGCAACAAACGCCTCAATTGCATCCACCGCCTGCTGATCGACTTTGCCGTCAAGATCGAGCGATCGAATAGTGGCCACCCCGCCCCACTCGCGATAGGGCTCACACCGGAGTGTTTCGTCGTATAACTCGACTTGTTGAGACGCCTCGATGATGGCTGACGGGCCTCGATCGGAGCCCAGCACATAGCTGGAGGTATGTTCGTAGGGCGCAGGCAGGACGTAGACGCCTGCCTGATCAGGATGGCACCAGGGCTCCTCGAGCCCGAGGAAGTTCTGGTCGATACCTTCCCATCCGGCGGGAAGCGTCATGGGCGTATGCTCACGCGGCAGGGCTAACGACGCCGCTTCGGCAGATTTTCTTCCGGGATGAACACTGCCAATGCGATCACCGTCGTCCAGCGATTGGGTTTTCCGATTGCGGACTGGGTGATGTTGAGGGTCCGAACGATCTTGCCGGCCATTTTGAAGACTTGTTCCCGCTCTTTCCACGCGATGTTCGGATCGAACCCGACACCGAGCGTCGTGGCCAACATCTGCGCGGCCAAGTCTTCCGTATATTCGCCCGTTTCTTCATCGGTTTCGCCATGCGCATGGTGTTCGGACAGATACCCGTAGGTTCGACGATCGGTCGGGATAGCCAACCCAATCGACGCGGAGGCCAGGCGATTCCGCTCATTCGTTTCCGACCGCGCCATCACACAGAACGTGATTTCACCGGGGTTCAATAACTTCTCGCCGCGCGCGCGCGGGATAATTTTGCAATTCGGCGGATAAATCGACGACACCGTGACGAGGTTACAATAGGCGACGCCGGCGCTACGCAAGGCTTGCTCGAAGGAGGCCAGCTTTTCTTTATGGACTCCGACGCCTCGCGTCAGGAACATCTGCGAAGGTACCATCGTGTCTTCTCCTTAGTTACTTTATCTGATCAACCGTGTGGCGGGCGTTTCGTTTGCTGAAATGCATGCCCACGGTAAATCTCATAGAGGCACAGGGTCGCTGTTGTACCAAGATTGACAGAGCTTCGCAATATCCCGCGACGTTTTTTTCTCTAGCAGGCTTCGGAACAACCATTTCAGTACAGCCGAACGTCGATGGGCGGAATTTTTGAGCATCCCGCTAAGCCTCGGCAGGCGATTTGAGGTTCAACACCAGCATGCGGGGCTCGGTCATATCCTCGATCGCGGCCTGAACCCCTTCACGCCCGAGCCCGGAGTCCTTCACGCCACCATACGGCATGTGGTCGGCGCGAAACGTCGGAATCTCGTTTGCCAACACGGCACCAACTTCAAGGTGCCGAAAGGCATGAAAAATTTTATTCACATCCTGGGTGAACACCCCGGCTTGGAGCCCATAGTCAGACTGGTTGAGCGCCGTAATCGCTTCGCCGAAGTGCCGGTAGGGGGTTACGGTCACCACCGGCCCAAATAGCTCCTGACAGGAGACTTTCATCGTTGGCGTAACGTGCGAAAGCACAGTCGCCTCCATCACCGAGCCCATGCGTTTGCCTCCCAGAAGCACCCGCGCCCCTTGCGACACGGCTTCCCCGACCCAAGTCTCCACGCGATGGGTCGAAGCTGGGTCGATCAGTGGCCCAACCACCGTCGAATCGTCGCTCGGATCGCCAGCTTTCAGACGCGCGACTTGTAACAGGAGTTTCGTGGTGAAGAGGTCCGCGATGGAATGATGGACAAAGATTCGCTGAACGGAGATACAGGTCTGACCGGCATACCCGAACCCGCCGACTGCGCAGCGCTGTGCGGCAAACTCGAGATCGGCATCGGGCTCCACGATCACGCCCGCGTTCCCACCGAGCTCCAATACCATCTTCTTCTTCCCGCACTTGGCCTTCAGCATCCATCCCACTGCTGCGCTGCCGGTAAAGCTCAGGAGTTTGAAGCGAGGATCGACGACAAGCTGTTCTGCCAACTTGTTGTCGCAGGGCAGGATGTTGACTGCGCCAGGAGGAAGTCCGGCCTCCAGAACTACTTCGCCCAAGAGCAAAGCGGTCAAGGGTGTTTGTGGCGCTGGCTTGATGAGAATGGAATTGCCGGCGGCCAGAGCCGGAGCGACCTTGTGGGCTACAAGGTTCAGGGGAAAATTGAAGGGAGTGATTCCGAGCACCGGGCCGATCGGAACCCGACGGAGAATGCCGAGATGGGAATCCGTTCCCGGCGTCCAGTCGAGAGGAATCACCTCGCCCGGAATGCGCTTGGCCTCTTCAGCCGCAATGGTAAAGGTCTGGACAGCCCGATTCACCTCACGCTTCGCGTCGGTGATCGGCTTGCCGGCTTCTGCCGTCATCAGGCGGGCAAATTCCTCTCGTCTGTCATAGAGCCCACCTGCGATCTTTTGCAACATATGATAGCGGGCGTGGGACGGCAAAGCTCCCATGACGGCAGCGGCATCGGCCGTCGATTGAATCGCAGCCTCGGCGTCGGCGGAACTCGCGATCGACACCTCGGCGAGTAGCTGCCCTGTAAACGGATTGTTCACGGGGACAAAGGTTTCCCCGTGCCGCCACAGACCTCCAATCAAGAATGGACGTGGTTCCTGCACGAGAGGCGCCCCGCGGATGGTGAAGACTCAGTCGGCGGATTTAACCGATGCCGCAGGAGCCGGCTCAAGATTGGCAGCCTGTTGGGCGATCTCGGCTTTGGCAACCAAATCCTCTGTGCCCCAATCACGAATCGCCTCAAGCGTGAAGGCCTCATAGGTCGAGACGCCGTGGCACGTCGGGCAATCCGGCATCGGCACCTTGCAATAGAAGACTTCTGACAAGCACGACATGCACATCCAATAGGGTGGTTCTCCTTCGCGTTGCGGAACAGACCAAAACGATTGTGTTGCAGACATAGGTAATCCTTAGTGAATGGTGAACTGACTGTCTTGTGCCACCGCTGTCGACCCGTGAGGCTCGGTGGGTTCTCCCTGGGAGCGTGGGGCAGTGGCCAACATGCGATCAATCTCCTCGGCGAACTCGTCGTACGGGACTGCGCCGGGAATCGCGATCGCCGGCTCTTTCTCAGTGGGCCCACCAGCCGTTCGCATCAGAATAAAACCGGGGGTGCCATGAAATCCCCACCCGTTCGCCTCTTGGCGATCCTGGAAAATGGATTCGAGATATTGCCGCTCGTCAAAACACTTGGCAAACGACGTCTGGTCCAAGTCGATCACCTTCGCGTAACCTTTGAACGATCCGGAGTCTAAGCGGCCTCGTTCGCTGAAGAGACGATCGTGCATCGGCCAATATCGACCCTGGGCTCCGGCACAGCGCGCCGCCACCGCAGCCTCAACACCGACCCCCTGGTCCGCTCGAGGATAGTCGCGATAAACAAACCGCACTTTACCCGTATCGATATATTTGGCCTGCAAGCGAGGCCAGGTCTCCCGAAAGAACTTCGCACAGTACCCACACGTGAAGTCAGAATACTCGATCAAGGTGATCGGTGCGTCCACGTTCCCTCTGATTCGTCCGTCGTCCGTGACCGACCCAGCACCAGCCTGAGTCAGCTGCACGAGCAACAGCAGCAACACCGCAGCAACTGTGCGAAAGAGGTGCGCGCCCATCATGTGCGGGGAGTGCGCTTTTGTTTTAAGCGCTCCAGCAGCCCGACCATGAGAAGAGGCCAGACAACCGTGGCATCGCTTAACACTTCAGCAAAGCGCCCGCCTTCTTCCGGCGGGACAAACTTTCCCCACGAAATGCCTTCTTGATAGGTACAGCCGCTCAACCCGCCCCAATAATCCGGCTCCGGACAGATGCGCACGCCGTACCGGAACCGAGGTGGCTGCACATTGAGGCCGAGTCGTGTATTGCAAATCTCAATGTAAGGGCCGACCTGTTGCGACCAATTGCGAGGCACTCCTCCGCCAATCGTAAAGATCCCACGCCGCTTGGCGGAGATGACATGGCTCGCATAACTGTTAAGATCAAGGTAGGGATTGAACGAAGGACAGGAGCGATGAATCGCGCGCAGCACATCAAGATCGCTGCCCCCGTTTACCTGCTCACGAGCCCGATCGAGCTCTCGACTCATGGCCCAGGTTCCAAGATCCAGCCCCATTTCGGAATCCGTAAACGCAGGGATGAAGACCGGGACTTTTTTCACATAGGCACTCTTGAGAATACCCGCTCCGTCATATTCTTCCGCGAGCGTCTTCCCCAGTTCACGGGTGAGGATCTCGGAGGAAAGAGACTGGTCCTGATCCATCCGCTTCATCGTTCGGGCGACGACATGCTCAACATAGTTGAGATTGGACTCCATCTCCAGCGTGTCGTAGACCCGATTGTAGCCCTTCTTGAACAACTCTTCATCGGACATGGACGAATGGTGCCGATAGTGGGTCTTACCAACCGACTCACTCAGCCCATGGGCAATCAATGCACCGGTCGAGACGACACATTGCACCATCCCATGGTCGATCATTGAACTGATGATCTTGCCCATCTTGGCAATGGTCATTGCCCCTGACAGTGTCAACACGACGAAGCAGTCGGGGTCTTCGATCATCCCCCAAAGCACTTCGTAGGCTTCGCCCAAGCTGCGGCCCCCGAAGGCCGTCTTTCGCATAGCGGTCAGCAGGCCGTCGAAGGACCCGATCTGTTCCGGGTCGAGAGGCTCGAGCGCTTCGAGTCCATCTTGCGCCCCATCGTGGAATTCACGTGCACCCATGGAGAGTCTACCTATCTTAGAAGTGAATGGAGAAACGGCGCATTCTTTATACACAACCAACGATAGAGGCGTCAACGAAGTTGCACCACGAGAAATCCCTCGCCGCGTCCTGCAGGCTGCGGAAAAACTATTTCGGCACGGTCATTCGTGAAAGGTAGAATGTGAAACGTGAAATGTAGTTCGTGGGAGGTAGGCTTATGGCCCAGACGAGATACGGTGATCTTCGTGATACGTTTCACTTTTCACGTCTCACAAATAACGGCCTTCTTAGGCATGCGGACTTCTTCAACATCCTGCTAGAGGGTTTTATTCACGCGCAATCATAAACGAGGCGCGCGCAGCACGAGCGAGAACGAAAAACTCACTGAAGGTGATTTATCCGGTCGCCAAGAGCAATTAAAATGGCTCCCGGTCGGGTCAAGCAAGGTATGGTGGTCCCAACGGGATTTGAACCCGTGTTTAAGCCTTGAGAGGGCTCCGTCCTAGGCCAGGCTAGACGATGGGACCAGGCTATCAATGATGAGGAATCGACCGGGCACAGTAGCACAGGGGCTTTTCACTTTTCAATTCCTAACGATTCGAGCAGCATTCAGGCCTCTGCACCGCTGGTTCATCCACGACTTGACAGAGACGGTGGTATAGCCTACCTTGCGAAAAACACACGCGGCGGTCCCCTAGTAGAGGAGATTCTTCGGTCGTCGGTCTCCTCTTCCCATCGGCAGACTCATGGTGGAACATGAACAACCCGCTTCAAATCAAAACGATTGGCATCACAGATTCTCCGGAGCTGATCGACATCGAGAAGCCCGAACAGGGACTTGAGCTACACGTCGGCTCGAATGTGTTTCGAAACACGAACGGCGTCGTCAAGCTTCAAGGCAAGGAGCAGATGGTGTTGGAAACGCAACTCGAGCCATTGGCATTGCTCCTGACGATGGACTTGTACGATGAGCAGGGAACTCGCGTCGGCCATATCAGACGGAATGCGCTCTCGGCACATAGCGCGGGCCGCTTCACCATCAACGCAAAGGCCAGCGGCGAGGCAACCCCGGACGACCCTCCTTCAGTCACCGTAGCAGACCGAATAACTGGACACACGGTGTTCGAAGCCTGCCTCATGCAGAGAAGAAAAATTCTCATAACCGTGGGGCACCTCTATACCCATAAAGGCGAATTAGTCACCGTCAGCCCACACTACTGCCGCATTGGCACCGGTCTCACCCTGTTTGGCGATGTAGCGGAAAGCCGCGGCAGCGCGGCGACAATCGGATAATCGGCTCCCAATAGACCCAGCCTAGATTCACGTGTGCCCGCTCCCTACAATCAAGAGAGCGACAACCGACGGCCCCCTGGCTACTTGTTGAAAAAACACATCCTTTTTGACAAGGCGTAGGACTCCCGTACAATAGCAGTATGTCGGACGTTGCGAAGCCGAGCGTGCAAGCCTTCTTGGTCTGCGACCAGGTCATCGAGGACAGCGTCACCAAGAAGAAAAGCCTTATCGGCCTCTTCACCCACTTGCAGGCCGTGAGCTTCCCCTTCCAACACTCACAAATGGGGCTGTATTTCTGCCTCACCGATGCCGAAGGGACGTATCACTTCGACATCGATTTGATCTATCTCAACAACGAACAGCTCGTCTGCCGAGCCACCCTTCCGAATATTGCCATCGGTGACCGCCTTCAAATTTCCGATTTCGGAATCAATATTCCCTCACTGGTCTTCCCCGCTCCGGGACGCTACGAGTTTCGCCTTCGCATGGAAGGACATCTTATCGCGCAGAAAGACTTCAGTGTGATGCAGATGCCGACTCACCAAACCGCATAGTGGCCAGCTCGCTCCGACGTCCCCCCTCCCCGGATAAGCTCTTCTCCCGTATACCACTCTTGTGATAGAACAGCCCGCGACGACCCGGCTCGTACATATCTCGTCTACAGAGGAGTCATTACTCTATCGTGTCTGAACCGACTGGCGCTTCAAACTTTATCCGCAATATCGTGGCCGCCGATCACTCAGCCGGCAAGCATGGCGGCCGAGTGGTCACGCGTTTCCCACCTGAGCCAAACGGCTATCTCCATATCGGGCACGCGAAATCTATCTGCCTGAATTTCGGCATCGCGAATGACACCCCCGGCGGCATTTGCTACCTGCGATTTGACGATACCAATCCGACCACCGAAGATTATGAATATGTCCGTGCGATCCAGGACGACGTCCGATGGCTAGGGTTCGACTGGACGGATAAGGTGTTTTTTGCCTCGGATTACTTCGAGCAATTGTATGACTTTGCCGTCCGGCTGATCCGTAAGGGTAAAGCCTATGTCGATAACTTAACGGCCGAGGAGATACGTGCCTATCGTGGCACACTGACTCAGCCGGGAAAGAACAGCCCCTTTCGCGATCGTTCCGTCGATGAAAATCTTGACCTCTTTCGAGGCATGCGAGCCGGGGAATTCGCCGACGGAACCCACGTCCTCCGAGCCAAGATCGACATGGCATCAGCCAATATCAACCTACGCGACCCAGTCCTCTATCGCATCAGGCATGCGACGCATTATCGAACAGGGAGCACCTGGTGCCTGTACCCGGCCTACGACTATGCGCATCCTCTCTCGGACGCGCTTGAGGGAGTCACGCACTCTATCTGCACCTTGGAATTTGAAGATCACCGGCCTCTCTACGATTGGGTCGTCGAGCAGGCTGAAGCACCGCACCAGCCACAGCAGATCGAGTTTGCTCGCTTGAACCTGACCTATACCGTCATGAGCAAGAGGAAACTGCTCGAGTTGGTCGAAAAGAAACTGGTGAGCGGATGGGATGACCCACGACTGCCGACGATCAAAGGCCTGCGCCGCCGTGGGTATACTCCGGAAGCGATTCGAGCCTTCTGCGACCATATCGGCGTAGCCAAGCGCGAGGCCATCGTCGAAATGCAGCTGCTCGAACACTTTATTCGCGAAGATCTGAACAAGCGGGCGCCTCGAGTGATGGCCGTGTTGCGGCCGCTCAAAATCATCCTCGACAACTATCCCGAGGACCAGTCCGAAGAATTGGAAGCCGTCAACAATCCGGAGGATCCTTCTGCAGGGACGAGGAACGTCCCCTTCTCACGCGTCCTCTATATTGAGCAAGACGATTTCCGTGAAGATCCGCCCAAACAATTTTTTCGGCTTGCCCCAGGACGCGAAGTGCGGCTCCGGTACGCCTACATCATCAAGTGTGTTGGGGTGACGAGAGATCCGCAGACTGGCGAGGTCACTGAGCTTCATTGCACCTACGACTCCACGACAAAGAGCGGCGCCTCCCAGGAACAGCGCAAGGTCAAGGCTACTATCCATTGGGTCTCCGCGGCCCATGCTGTGAAAGCCGAAGTCCGTCTCTATAGCCCCCTCTTGGTGACGGACCTGGTGAAGGTACCGCCAGACCAGGATTGGACCACCTATCTCAACCCCAACTCATTGGAGCGAGTCACGGGCTGCCTGGTTGAGCCCAGCTTGCGGCAGACAGTGCCCGGCACACGGTACCAATTCGAGCGATTGGGATACTTCTGTACCGACCAAGATTCGGTCTCCGGCACACTGACATTCAACCGCACCTTGTCACTCAAAGACGCCTGGGCCAAGATCGAAAAAACTCAGCCGGCCCGGTAACAAACCGTCAATCTTCCCCCGTTTGCCAGGACCCTCCCGGAACTTCCCTCTCTTTCCGCCCTCTTGGACCTGCTTTGCAGACTCAGCATCCCTGCTACGCTTGAGGGCACTGGCGCAAAACAATGACAGGAGCAAGTTTGCAGTGACAACCATCATCAATATGAAGATCAAAAGTCTCGCACATCTATTGTTCCTCTCGGGAATGGTGGTCGGACTGACCATGGCATCTCCTTCGCTGGCCACCAGCACACCAAATGGGAGTAAATCGACCGCGACCGAAGCGGTGAAGGGTACGATCAACGACTTGATCCAAGTTCTCGATGACGAAACCTTGAAGCAACCGGAACAGGCCGAAGAACGGCGGCATGAAATCGAAGAAATCATCAAACATCGCGTGGATTACGAGGAAATGGCGAGACGTGCGCTGGGAGTCCCCTGGTCCATGCTATCCCATCGGGACCAGCACGAGTTCGTCGACCTCTTCGTGCAACTCCTTCGAGACACATTTATGGGCCGCATCACCGAACATTCCGACGAAGAGGTGGTATTCCTGGGGGAACTTCGGGAGGATGCCTTTGCCGAAGTTAAAGCGCAAATGAAGGGACGGAAGATCGACACGCCGGTCGACTTTCGGTTGATTCACCGTGCGCACGAATGGCGGGTCTATGACGTGGTCATCGATGGAGCCAGCATCGTGAGCAATTACCGCTCACAATTCACCAGTATTATTCGTGATGTTTCGTATGTCGGTCTGGTCAAGAAGATGAAACAGAAGGCGATTGCCGTAAAGGTCTTCGAAAAATCTCCGGCGCCGTAACCCTCCCTCTGGCCATTCGTCCTACAGTTTCCATGTTTTACTTTACCGTAACTCTGGGTTTGCTAGACTTGGAGCATAAGGTGCCGGCATGACGAGGAATCTCGAACCGGATGGAGGATCGCATGATTGAGTGCCGAGAATATCCACGAATCCCTGTTGACATGCGGGTCTTCTTCTCCAGCACCAACAAGACAGACATCCGCGAAGGGACAATGTTCGATCTGTCTGCCAGAGGATGCGCCGTCACCAGCATGTCGTCGGTTCAGCTCGGTTCAGCGGTGAGAATCCTCATCAGAGCGTCCGATCTGGGTTCGCCCATCACGATCGAGTCCGCCGCAGTCCGTTGGAGTGAAGGTGGGGAGTTTGGAGTCGAATTCCTCGGCCTCTCGGAGATCGATGAGCGCCGCCTGCACCGATTGCTGCAAGTTGCCACAACGCACCAGATCCGGCAGAGTTGACCGCTGACCGATTCTTGGATTCAGCGTGGTACAATGCCGGGCATGACCTGTCCCCTCTGCCATCAACCCAGCACCTGGGAAGGCAACCCCTGGCGCCCCTTCTGCTCTGAACGATGTCAAATGACCGACCTCGGAGCCTGGGCAACGGAACATTATCGCATACCAGGCCCCACCCTCACGATGGACACCTCGCCCCCCGACTCGTTGGTGGGAGACGACGACACAGAGGCACAGCAAAACAGTTAAGCCCAATAGTCCAGGGACAGATCGTCCACCTTCCCACAAAGCGCAACCGGCATCCCCACCCAACAATTCCACCAGCGGCACGATACAACAACGGCGTTAGACGCTGGTTGACGCCGGCCTCATTCGCACGTTTCAGGGTTGGCAAGCTCACGGCATCTTGATATGGTCACGGTCGAACCAAGCCCTCTCACAAGGAGCACAAGCCATGCTGTCGACCCAAGGCTATGCCGCGATGACCGCCAAGGCTGCCCTGCAACCCTTCTCGTTCGAGCGGCGCGAGGTCGGCCCTCAAGACGTGCTCATGATGATCACCCACTGCGGCATCTGCCACTCGGATATTCATCAAGCTCGCGACGAATGGGGCGGCTCCATTTTCCCGATGGTCCCGGGCCATGAAATTGTCGGCACAATCACACAGATCGGCTCAGCCGTGAAGACATTCAAAGTCGGCGAACGCGCTGGCGTCGGCTGCTTCGTCGATTCCTGCCATACATGTGGGCCCTGTCGGGAAGGATCGGAGCAGTACTGCGAGGCCGGTATGCTCCTCACCTACAGCAGCCGCGACAAAGACGGCCAGCCTACGCAAGGCGGTTACTCTACGCAGATTGTCGTGAATGAGCATTACGTGCTGCGGATTCCCCCCTCGCTCTCATCGGCTGGGGCCGCTCCCTTGTTGTGCGCGGGTATTACAACCTACTCTCCGCTTCGCCACTGGGGCGTCGGCAAGTATCACAAGCTTGCGGTGGTGGGATTGGGTGGACTGGGCCATATGGCTGTGAAGATCGGCAAGGCGCTCGGAACCGAAGTAACTGTCTTGAGCACCTCTGAACAGAAGCGAAAAGATGCAGAACGGTTGGGCGCCTTCGACTTCGTCCTCACTTCACAGCCCGATACGTTTACACGACTACAGCGGCGCTTTGATTTTATCCTTGATACCGTCTCCGCACCGCACAACTACAACGACTACGTTAATTTATTGAAGACCGACGGGACCTTGATTCTCGTGGGGGCTCCGGATAAGCCGACGCCGCTGGAGCCCTTTCCACTGATTCTGCATCGCCGCCGGATTGCCGGGTCGGTGATCGGGGGCATCCGCGAAACCCAAGAGATGCTCGACTTCTGCGCCACGCACAACATTGAGTCCGATATTGAAGTGATTCCGATCCAGCAAGTGAACGAAGCCTACGAGCGAGTCCTCAAGGGCGATGTGCGGTTTCGGTTTGTAATCGATCTGGGATCGATCTAGTGAGTGTTCTGGTGTCGGTCAAGCACCGGCAGCAGAACAACGAGCCTTGAAATTGGTGTTGGACTGGGGGCGATCAGAGAAAAGTGGCTGGGGGACTAGGAATCGAACCTAGGTAGCCGGCTCCAAAGACCGGCGTCCTACCGCTAGACGATCCCCCAGCGCAGTACGGAACCGAGACGGAGATCTGAAGTTGACGGCGTAGGAAATATTGTTGGCTGGGGGACTAGGAATCGAACCTAGGTAGTCAGATCCAGAGACTGACGTCCTACCGCTAGACGATCCCCCAACCGACGCCCACAGTAATATACGGGTCGCGGTTTCGTCAAGATCGGCGCAGCAGGCTATTGAAACATGCCGCCAGCGGCGTTCTCGCATCGCTCAGGGGCTCGACGTACGGCGCAGAGTACGTCTCGCCTCTTCGCTCGCTGCGGCCTTGCTGGACGGCCTGTTTGAACAGCCTGCTAGCTTTGGAAAGAAACTGCTTCACGCACTTGAGGCCCGTTCAATCCCCTGGCGGAGGCGAAACAACGTCCGGTCTCGCCCCAACACCTCCATCACGTCGAAGAGGCCAGGGCTGGCCGTACGACCGGTCAGGGCCACGCGAACCGGCTGGGCCAACTGCCCCATCTTCACCCCCTCCTCCTCAACCAGCTGCTTGAAGGCCTCTTCCCATTGTTGTTTTGAGAAGGCAGGGAAGGCCTCGAAGCGAGTGAGCAATTTGCCGAAGATCGGTGCGATGGCCGGCGTCAAAAATTTCTCCGCCGCTTCTTTGTCACATGTCACAGCCTGCCCAAAATACGGCCTCACCCAATCGACCATCTCAACGAGCGTCTTCGCCCGTTCCTTCACAAGGACGACGAGTTGCGCGAGCCAGCCGGCCGAGACAGCCTGGACTTCTTCCTTTAATCCTGCTGTTTCCAAGAGGGGCACAAGGGCCTGAGCGACCTGGGTCGGCGGACTGATCTTGATATATTCCGCGTTTACCCAGAGAAGTTTCTCGGGATTGAAGACGGCTGCAGACGTTTGAACGTTCTTCCAGGAAAATTTCTCGATCAGCTCCTGGCGGGTGAAGAGTTCCTGGTCCCCGTGTGACCACCCAAGCCGAACGAGATAATTCACCATCGCATCCGGCAGGTACCCCATGTCTTTATAGGCCATGATCGAGGTGGCCCCATGCCGCTTCGAAAGGCGGGCCTTGTCCGAGCCCAGAATCATCGGTAGATGCCCAAACTGCGGAACTGGAAACCCAAGCGCTTGGAAAATCGGGACCTGGCGCGGCGTGTTGGTCAGATGATCGTCTCCCCGCACCACGTGGGAAATGTTCATCAGCGCATCATCAACAACCACAGAAAAATTGTACGTTGGGTAGCCGTTCGACCGGAGAATGATCAGATCGTCCTGCACATTGTTGTTGAAGACGATCTTGCCCTTGATGAGGTCGTCGATAACAGTCTCTCCTTCTTGCGGAGCCTTGAAGCGGAGGGCCGCGTCGCCGGCCTGATTTGTGAGGCCACGATCACGGCAACGGCCGTCGTATTTCAGTGACAGGCCCCTGGCCTCGGCTTCTTTGCGCCGCGCGTCGAGTTCTTCCGCTTTGCAGACGCACCAATAGGCCCGCCCCTTCTCAAGAAGCTGCATCGCATGACTGCGATAGAGGTCCATGCGCTCGGTCTGGCGGTAGGGCCCTTCATCCCAATCGAGCCCAACCCACTTCATCCCCCCAATAATGGCTTGGATGGATTCATCGGTCGAGCGGCTCTGGTCCGTGTCCTCGATACGGAGGACAAAGACGCCCTTCTGCTGGCGGGCAAAGAGCCAATTGAACAGCGCCGTGCGGACGCCGCCGATGTGCAGTAAGCCGGTGGGACTAGGCGCAAATCGAACTCGGACCTGTGTCATGCATACAACTCATTAAATGTGTGCGAAGGGTGGTATCTATAGCACGCAGAGAAAAGCCTTGTACAGAATCGCGGCGCTTCCATCTTGGCACGGCTTCTGTTATGAAAAACATAGATATCGTTATGGCAGAATTCACGCAGTCAGCCACGGTTCTCTCGGTGAACGATCTCACCCCCCACGTTCGCCAGCTCGTGCTCCTCCCTGTTGCTCGCAAAATTGCATTTCAGCCTGGCCAATGGGTCTCACTCAAACTGCCGGTCGGGGCCAAACCGCCGCTCAATCGAGCGTACTCGATGGCGGCACCGGGCACGCCGTCAGGCGAATTGACCTTAATCTTCGATCGCGTGCCGGGTGGTGTGGGGTCCAACTATCTCTACACACTCAAACCCGGCGATGAAACACACCTCTCAGGCCCCTACGGGAACTTCACACTTCCGATACAACTTGATCGAGAATTGATCCTCGTCGCCCGTTACACCGGCCTCGTCCCGATCCGCTGCATGTTGAAGCAACTCTATGCGCAGCGACAGACCGGTTCTGTCCTCTTGGTCTCAGTTGCACCTGCAGAGGAGGAACTGCTTTTTCATCAGGAATTGCTGACATTAGCCGTGACCCATCTCGGATTCCGCTATCTTCCGTTGGTGGCTGCCGGAGGGGTACAGCAAGGGGTCGACCTCACGTTCTCCATGATCAGACCGTTGATCGAGGGGGCGCCGAAAGTGATTCCGATGCTCTGCGGCACCAAAGGCTTTGTGCGGCCGCTGCGAGCATATTTTGTCGAGGCGGGCTATAACCGGAAAGAAGTGAAAACAGAGACCTACGATTAATGGCCTTCCTTGACGAGATTCTTATTGACCGCCGGGATTTCCACTACAATGTCTTTAGTCCCGTTCGGCACACATTGGCAACCAAGCCGTGACTGCAACGTGGTGATCGGCGCTTCCTCCAGCTGGTCAAATTCATCGTCTGTGCCTTCGCTGCAGCTTTCAAGCCCCTGTTTCACGATGACGTGGCAAGTCGAACAGGCACAGACGCCCCCGCACACATGTTCCAACGCAACCCCATTTCCCATCGCCACATCCAAGAGACTCCCTGGAAGCCCCGTCGGGCCGTAGGGAATCTTGGCTGGATCGACCTCAACCTTCGTCACCACGCCGCCAGGGGCGATAAATGTGACGGTATAGGCCTGCTGAGGAAGTTCGTAGTCTGCTTTTTGAATATAGGGATTGGTCCCGCCCATATGCCCTGTTCCTTTCTCAGCCCGATTCAGCCTTATTTCCTGCTGTTGACAGCTCCGAAACCAGCGTGCTATCCTTAGTCCGACCTTATTGATCGGAGATCATTATAGTCTCCGACCGTAGAGATCGGCAATAGCAATGTTGAAGATTTCGAAAAAAGCAGATTATGCCCTCATGGCCCTTCAGCACATTGCTGCTGTCCAATTCGGCGACGTGACGCCTGGGCGCGTGGTGAATACGAAGGAGATTGCGGAGGAATATAACATCCCCCTTGAGCTGCTGGCCAAAGTGCTCCAGACCCTTGCCAGGAGCGCACTGATCGAGAGTCACAATGGTCCCAAGGGCGGGTACGTGCTGGCCCGACGCGCGCATCAGATTACGATCGCGCAAATACTCGAATGCATCGAGGGCCCCTTGGGTATTACCGATTGTTTGCACGAGAAGGACGGAGAGTTCTGCATGCAGCAGGGAAATTGCCATATCCGCACACCGCTCTTGAAAGTCCAGGACAGCATCGCCCAATTACTCAATAACATGACCCTGCAAGACATGATGGGTGGCACACCCCTCATTACGATTCAGTCTCCCACGGCACAAGGAGTCGAACGATGAAACTGCCGATTTTTTTAGACAACCATTCCACTACACCGATGGATCCACGCGTCTTGGAAACCATGCTTCCCTACTTCGTCGAGAAATTCGGGAACGCGGCCAGCCGTAACCATGCCTTCGGATGGGCCGCGGAAGAAGCCGTCGAAAGCGCTCGGAAGCAGATCGCGAAACTGATCAAGGCCGACCCGAAAGAGATCGTCTTTACGAGCGGCGCTACGGAATCGGACAACCTCGCGATCAAGGGCGTGCTGGAAATGTACAAGGAGAAGGGCGACCACATTATTACGTCGTCCACCGAACATCGCGCGGTGCTCGATACCGTTAAATCGTTAGAGGGCAAGGGCAAAGCGACAGCCACCTATCTCCGTGTCGATAAATTCGGGATGGTGAGTCCCGAGGATGTGCGGAATGCCATTACAGAGAAGACGATCCTCATCTCCATCATGTTGGCAAACAATGAAATCGGCACGATCAACCCCGTCAAAGAGATCGGCAAAATCGCCAAGGAGAAGGGCATTCTCTTCCACTGCGACGCCACGCAAGGTGTTGGCAAAATTCCCGTCGATGTGCAGGAGATGGGCATCGATCTGATGTCGTTCTCGGCCCATAAGATCTATGGACCCAAGGGGGTCGGGGCGCTCTACGTGAGAAAGAAGAATCCGCGGGTTCGCATCACGGCGCAAATGGATGGCGGCGGGCACGAGCGCGGCATGCGGTCCGGGACGCTTCCGGTGCCCTTAATCGTGGGATTCGGCAAGGCCTGCGAACTCTGCGAGCAGGAGATGGCCAAGGACACCGCACGGTTGAGTGCGATGCGCGATCGTCTGGAGGCCAGTATCATGAAGGCCCTCGAAGAAAGCTATCTGAACGGCCATCCAACCAACCGGCTCCCCGGCAACCTCAATATCTCCTTTGCCTATGTGGAAGGTGAGTCCTTGCTGATGGGCATGAAGGATATCGCCCTCTCGTCCGGTTCTGCCTGTACCTCGGCCACATTGGAGCCCTCATACGTGCTCCGCGCGTTGGGGGTCGGGACGGACCTGGCGCACTCCTCGATCCGCTTCGGTCTGGGCCGTTTCAACACGGACGATGAGATCGACTATACGGTCAAGAAGGTGGTTGAGGTCGTCACCAAGTTGCGCGAAATGTCCCCGCTGTACGAGATGGCAAAAGAAGGCGTCGATTTGAAATCAGTCCAATGGGCTGCCCATTGACCCGGATAGTCAAGAGGAGGATGAACCATGGCCTACAGTGACAAAGTCGTCGATCATTTTAATAACCCCCGCAACATGGGGAGCTTCAAGAAGGACGAGGAAGGGGTCGGCACCGGCATGGTCGGAGCCCCGGAGTGCGGCGACGTCATGAAGCTCCAGATCAAGGTGCAGAACGATACGATCGTGGACGCGAAGTTCAAAACCTTCGGCTGCGGGTCCGCGATCGCCAGCTCGAGCCTTGCCACCGAATGGTTGAAGGGCAAGACGATCGAAGAAGCCCAGAAGATCAAGAACACCGACATCGTGCAGGAGCTAAACCTGCCGCCCGTGAAGATCCATTGTTCCGTGCTCGCCGAGGATGCGATCAAGGCCGCCCTCGCAGACTACCAGAAGAAATCCGACGGAGCACTGATCGATGCGAAGTAACGTGAACAAAGGGAGCGCGCCATGGACACGACGAACGCAGAAACCCAAGCTTCGGTGATTACGCTCAGCGAGGCGGCGCTGAAGGAAGTGAAACGCCTCATCAACGTGCAGGGCCTCACTGAAGGGGGGCTCCGCCTCGGCGTGAAAGGCGGCGGCTGCTCAGGCCTCAGCTATACGATCAACTTCGACGAAAAGATCGGCCAGCACGACCAAGTCCATGACTTTGATGGGGTGAAAGTCATTGTCGACGCCAAGAGTGCTATTTATCTTCAAGGCACGCAGTTGGACTTCCAAAAAGACCTGATGGGCGGAAACTTTAAATTCGTCAATCCGAACGCCGACAAGACCTGTGGTTGCGGAGAGTCGTTCTCGGCCTAACGAGTGTCAGCAGAGCACAGAAATTGTCCGACGGGCATGGCAGGTCGCCATGCCCGTGCTGTCAGAGGAGACCGCATGGCCCATCACACCCATAGCACCGCCGGCCCACGTGAGCTGCAGATGGCTCGCAGCATGTGCTGGCACTGCCAGTCTGAAGTGTCCGGTGAATACTTCTGTGACCGATGCGTCAAGGTCCAGCCGGTTTCAAAAGAACTCGATTACTTCACCTGCCTGGGCTTCCCTCGCCGCCTCACGATCGACCAGCGCCAGCTGGAAGCCAAATTCTATGATCTGAGCCGGGCATTCCATCCCGATTTCTATCAGAACAAGAGCGTTGCCGAGCAGACCATCAGCCTCGGCAATTCCGCCCTGTTGAATACCGCGTACCGGACGCTTCGTGACCCGATTGAGCGGGCCGAGTATCTCCTCGATCTGGAAGCCGGGTCGGTGAAGGAGATTCGGAATTCTCCTCCTGCCGACCTCTTTGAAGAAATTCTTGAGCTACAAGATACATTGAACGAGTACCGAGCCGCCGGCCGCGCATCAGATACCGAGTCGGCGCTCCGCGCGAAACTCCAATCGGAGCAGAACACGCTCGAACAACGGCAGCGGGACATGGAAGCCGCTCTGCAGCAGCTCTTTGTCCAGTGGGACACACTCCAAGATCGCGGGGAAGCCACCGACCAGGCGAGGGCCGAACGCGACCGTCTTCTGAAGCAGATGCGCGAAAATCTCTCCAATCGTACCTACGTCAAGAATATCGTGAGCGACCTCGCCTCAACTATCGGATAATCACCGCCATGACACGTATCGTCGGCATTGATCTCGGCACAACGAATTCGCTCGTGGCCTATATGGCGGACGGACGTCCTCGTGTCATCCCAGGTCGGAACGAGCGTACGATGGTTCCCTCGGTCGTGGCGATGACCGACAACGGCCTTATCGTCGGCGATCCGGCTAAAGAACACTTGACGCGCAACCCGGAACGGACCGTCTATTCCGTGAAGCGATTCATGGGAAAAGGCCTTGAAGACGTACAGGGCGAGCTGGCCTACTTCCCTTACCACTTGACGGAACAGGGTGGAGTCATCCGGATCAAGCTCGGTGAGAAAACCTATTCACCCCCGCAGATCTCGGCCATGATCCTGAAGGAACTGAAGCGACGGGCCGAAGTGCATCTCGGCGAGAGTATTACCAAGGCCGTCATTACCGTCCCGGCCTATTTCAACGATAGCCAGCGGCAAGCGACGAAGGATGCCGGCATGATTGCAGGGCTCGACGTCCTACGGATCATCAATGAACCGACCGCTGCCTCGCTGGCCTATGGGCTCCAACAGAAGACTCAGGGTACGATTGCCGTCTATGACCTTGGTGGGGGGACCTTCGATATTTCCATCCTGAAACTCAAGAACGGCATCTTTGAAGTCCTTGCGACCAATGGCGACACACATCTCGGAGGCGATGACTTCGATCGCCAGATTGCAGATCTCTTCGTAAAGGAAATCCGCGAACAGCATCATCTCAATTTGAACGCCTATCCCGACCATATGCAGGCGGTCAGACTGGAGGCTGAACGGACAAAGATCAAACTCTCCGATGAGCTGAAGACCACGGCCATCCTCGACCTGCCGGATGGCAAAGGCCGGTATTCGAGAGATCTCACGCGCGATCAACTCGAATCTCTCACCATGGAATTGGTGGAGCGCACGCTCGGGCCCTGCCGTTTCGCCCTGAAAGACGCCGGCCTCACCCCGAACGACATCGATGAGGTGGTCCTCGTCGGCGGCTCGACTCGTATGCCATTGGTGCGCCGGCACGTCGAGGCACTCTTTGGGAAACAGCCCCATTGCGAGCTGAACCCTGACGAAGTCGTGGCGCTCGGCGCAGCCGTCCAGGCTGACATTCTCAGTGGCGGAACGACCGACCTGTTGCTGCTCGACGTGACGCCCCTTTCCCTTGGCATCGAAACCATGGGTGGAGTGATGAGCAGCTTGATACGACGCAACACGACCATCCCGGCCAGTGCCAAGGAAATGTTTACGACCTATGTCGACGGCCAAACCGGCGTGGATATCCATATTCTCCAAGGCGAACGCGAGCTGGTGAAGGACAACCGCAGTCTGGCCCGTTTTCGGCTAAAAGTTCCCCCGCTGCCGGCCGGCGTCCCGCGCATCGAAGTCACGTTCTTAATCGATGCAAACGGAATCCTGAATGTCTCGGCACGGGATGTTCGCACCGGCGACACCCAATCGCTCGCCGTAAAACCGTCGTACGGATTGAGCGACGACGAGGTCGAACGGATGATCGGCGAATCGTACAAGTTCGCCGCCGACGACTTGAAGGCGCGCCAGCTCATTGAAGCCAGAACCGAGGCGGAGGCCATTCTCATGGCCACAGCGAAGGCCCTCAAGCAAGGCGCTCATTTGGTGACAGAGGAAGACCTGTCCTCGATCAGGGGCTCGATGGCCGCAGTCGAGGCGGCCAAATACGGAGCAGATCACAAGGCCATCCGAGCCAAGATGGCCGAGCTCGAAAAGGCCACCCATCATCTCGCCGAAGTCTTGATGGACACATCGTTGAAAGAAGCCTTGGAAAATAAGAAACTGTCGGAATTCAGTGACGTGTAACGAGTGATGGGTGATGAGCCGGACGGTCAGAAGAATCTGCCCCAGAGTTTCACGCATCACACATCACTGACCACCCATCACTAAGGGGCGAACAATGGACTTGAAATGGCAGGATGCCGAGGATATTGCGATCCGCTTAGTCGAAGAAAATCCGGAGACAGACCCGCTCACGGTTCGATTCACCGATATGCACGCCTGGATCGTGGCGCTCCCCGATTTCAGGGACGATCCCAAGAAATCAAACGAGAAAATCCTCGAAGCGATCCAGATGGCCTGGCACGAGGAATATCAGGACTCGAAATCCTGATTCGTTGGACCTCTCACCTCGAAGTGAAACTGCGGACAACCGAAGACAGTCTTGGCCGGATTGAATTGTTGGCGGCCCCCTATATGTTTCCGCAGCTCACGAACAACCTATCGCCTATAAGCCATTGTTATGTAAGTGTAATTGAGCGTGAGTCGTTTAACTGGCGAGGGAGTAGATCTCTGTAACGGCAGATCTTCCCCCTCCCTTTGGGGCATTGTGGAACAACGGAAGATTCGGCGATAAATAGGGCCGGTTTGATGATTGAACTGGAGCCTCTCCGATGTCCAAGATCTTGAACCTGAGCGCGCACACGAGTGATGAGGAATTGCAGCACCTCACGAACTTGCTTCTTTTTCATTTTGTCGAGCGAAGTGGCGGACAGATTCAATTTAAGATGGAGGATGCCCATCGGGTTCGCGAAAGCCTCACCACCAAAATGGTGCAGATGCAGGTCGGCGACGAAGTGCGATTGAGAATCATCGATCGATTGCCAGAATTACAGTAAGCTCCCCTCTCAAACCCTCCGGAGTTGATCTACCCTGAGGGAAGGCAAGAAGTTATAGTTGACAGCTTCATCGTGGGGGATGCGCGAGCAAAGGGATCACCCAGCCGCCCCGACATTTCTTTTTCAACATCCGTGATCTTGATGCTGCACATCTCATCACACGTCACTATCCCTGATACTGAGATCGACATCCATGCGATGCGCTCTCAGGGTGCCGGCGGGCAGAATGTGAACAAAGTCTCGTCCGCGATTCATTTGCAATTTGATATTGCTGCCTCGTCGTTGCCCCCCTTCTACAAGGAAGAGTTGCTGAAATTGAAAGATCATCGCATCTCACAAGAGGGCGTGATCACCATCAAAGCCCAGCAGTATCGGAGCCAGGAGCAGAATCGAGAGGATGCTCTCACTCGCCTGAGCGATCTCATTCAGAGCGTGGCCATCCCGCGCAAGAAGCGCAGAGCCACGAAGCCGACGAAGGGCTCGAAGCAACGGCGGTTGGAGAGCAAGACGAAGCGCGGGAAACTGAAAACCCTCAGGCGAACACTCGAGTAACCATCGCGCGTGAAGCGTCGCTCGTATCTCGTCTCTCGCAGGACAACGCCTGCGCTTCACGCTTCACGAGATACGCGTCACGTCAGTCCGCTGATGCGAGAGAGCCTAAGATGTGATACCCGCCATCGACATAGATCACTTCCCCGGTAATTCCACGTCCTAGCGCACTGACTAAGAACAACGCCGTGTCGCCGACTTCGCCTTGTTCCGTTGCGCGGCGGAGAGGTGCGAACTCTCGGTGGTGATCGACCATCTTGCTGATGCCGGAAACGCCGCGGGCCGCAAGCGTCTTGATCGGACCGGCGGAGATGGCATTCACGCGGATATTCTTCGGGCCGAGGTCATGGGCGAGATAGCGGACGGTGGCTTCGAGCGCGGCTTTGGCGACCCCCATGACGTTGTAGTGGGGCACGACCCGTTCCGCTCCGAGGTAGGTGAGGGTAACGATGGATCCGCCGTCGGACATCAAGGGCAGAGCGGCTCTGGTGACAGCGACGAGCGAATAGGCGCTCACGTCAAGTGCCGTGGTAAATCCTTGCCGCGTGGTATTGACGAACTGGCCTGTGAGTTCTTCGCGTGGCGCGAACGCGATGGAGTGAACAAGAAAGTCGAGCTTCGCTGTTTCTTTCCCCACACTCTGCATCAATGCTGCGATTTGGGCATCATCTCCCACGTCACAGGGAAAAGCTTTCGCGCCTGGCATGGTGGCGACCAGTTCTTCGACGTTCTCCCGTAGCCGCTCGTTCTGATAATTGAACAGCAGTTGGGCGCCTTGGCCTGCTGCCGATTGGGCAATGGCCCAGGCGATGCTGTGTTTGTTCGCCACGCCAATAATGAGTCCTTTTTTACCACTGAGTAACATGGTGTGCCCCTGACAGGATGGTGAAACTCGTAAATGTGTCTTTCATGAAGCGCACAGGGGAATGAGAGGCGAGTGACGCATCTAGCTTGGGGCGGAAGATAACATGATTTAATATCCGACGCCAGGAGGACAGTGGCAGGAGCTAATTTGCTTTGGTGGCGTTCGCTTGAAGTTGGGCCAACACTTTTGCCGCTTCAGGCGCGAAGTCATCCAGCTGTTGGGCTTGAGCGAGACTCAGCGCTTCGGAGGCGAGTGAGAGGGCCTCACTGTGGCGGCCATCGGCACAATAGCTCTTAGCCAGGCTGAGCCTGGCATTGACGGACTGCGGTGATTTCAGAAGTACGTACCGAAGGAGCTTCTCGCCCTTTTCCCTGTCTCCCCCAAGAAGGGAAGGAAGCCTAACAAGGAAAGTCCCTTTGGCCGACAGGGCGTCAAGGTGATCAGGTGCAAGTTCCAGTGTCCGATCGAGCTCTTTTATCATGCGACGGAAGCCCATGACTGATGTGATATTCACCTCTCCATCGATCCGCATTAATTCACCCAAATTACAGAACAGGGCGAAGTGTGCTTCGGCAGATCGATCATCCAAGGCCACAGCTTGCTCACCCAGGGCCTGGCCTTTCTCGAAATGGCTGACTCGGCTGGTCCGGTCTTGAGTGACACGACCAGAATAGCACTCGTTCATCGCTCCTTGAATCAATGGCTGGAGTGACTGTTGCGCTAGTAGGGTACCGGGGCTCGCCAAGATCCAACAGCCGAGCAGAACAAGGAATGTGTTTTTCATCTTTCTCTACCAGTTGAAGGGAAACTTACAAGTGGGACCTGTAAAATACAGCAATCCATATGCCAGTTCAAGAGGGTACGTATGTCTTTGGAACCGCTTTCTTTATCAAGGATACTTCCCGGTACGAGCACATTCTGTTGTCACGACAACACAGTGCTTGTGAGAAATTTGCTACAGCCGGATCAGGCGCCCTACCGAGATCTTTCCCTTCGTCAGACTTTGAGCAGGCCTGTTTGTCACATTGTGTAGTGCACGGAAAGCCCTGAGCATTGCCCGATAGGAATGATGGGCATTCCGACCACTGGGATTGGGCAGGACAAAAACAGGTCGGTCGGCCAAAGTCTTGGTTTGCAGCCCGAGTCTGATGTGCCCGGTCCGATACTCTGGGAATAACGTGCGGTAAATCGTGACACCGAGCAGAGCGACCGCGTGAGGGTGATAGCGTTGTACTATGGCAACAAGCCTCTTCCGTCCGGTGGCATATTCACTCGGCTTGAGCGCATCGATTCCCGCGCTGGGTCGTTGGATGATGTTCGTCAGGCCGAGTCCCCAATCCGGTAGGCGCCAATCGTCTTGGTATGTGAGTGGCTCAGATAGGAGTTTTGACTCGAATAAAAGCCTCCAGAAGCGGTTGGAGTAACCGGCAAAGTGATGGCCGGTGGCTGCTGAACGAAGGCTTGGATTGATGCCGACGAAGAGGATCCAGACCCCTGGCCTGATGTGATCGGTGAGCCGTTTACGAGACAGAGTCTCCAATGACTGCCGTACAACGGTTCTCCTCATCGATTCTGCTATATGGTCTGCCTGATTCTTCATCGTGACTGCTGTGCCTCTCACGGGGGACGGACTCGCTCGAAGTGTGTTGCATCAGTCTCGACTGGGATGAGCCAACCTGACTTTGAGGCGGTTTAGCCAGCCTTCAGCCATTTTGCCACAGAAAACCGAAGGTCCAGCCCTTCAGATGCAGATCTGAAAAATACATAACAGATTGATAACTATAATGAGGCATAGACTTCAAGGGCCCGGCACCAAGCTTGCTGAATACTCCAGGAGGTGCCGATGAATGGCACAATCTTCAAACATTAAAAGGGGGTGACATATTATGAAGCGCATCTTGATGGCAATCATGGCAGTGGCAGTGGCAGTGGCGTTCAGCGCTCCTTCTTTCGCAGAAGAGAAGAAGAAGGATGCAGATGAGAAGAAGGCCCCGAAACACATGGTTTACGAGGATAAGAAGGGTGAGGATAAGAAGAAGGAAGAGAAGAAGGGCGGCTACATCGACACGTTCGGCGATGAGAAGAAGGACGAGAAGAAGAAAGACGAAAAGGGCAAGTAATCCCTTTTATTTGGCGAGGCTAGCTAGCTTGAGAAGTCTCCCGCCAAGTGCGGGGGGCTTCTTGGGCGTTCTTCCTACCCGGTGCCCTTCCGAAGATATACCGCTTGTAATCCCACGATCGACTTTGCATCCCTGATCTCTCCATTCTCAATCATGCCGATCGCTTCCAGTAGAGGCATCTCGATCACTTCGAGAACCTCATCACGATCGAGTTGCTGCCGACCCGTCGTCAACCTGGTCGCCTTGTAGATGTGGATCACTTCGTCGGTGAACCCCGGCGCGGTGAAGATGCTGGAGAGGAGCTCAAGCCTGCCGGCTCGGTATCCGATTTCTTCTTCAAGTTCGCGTGACGCGCAGTCTGTGGGGTCCTCACCAGGATGAAGTTTTCCCGCAGGGATTTCGTAGATGAACCCTCCTGCCGCGTGGCGGAACTGCCGAATCAAGATGACTGTGCCATCGTCTTTCAGCGGCACCACCGCGGCCGCTCCGGGATGGCGCACGACTTCCAAGTCAACCGTGAGGCCGTTGGGCAGCGTGACGGTGTCGACATTCAAGTTGACGACGATGCCTGTGTAGATGTTCTTAGTCATTTCATTTCGTGAGGGGTAAGGCGTGAGGCGTCAGGGCTGTCGATAAACACATTCTCCCCCCACGCCTTACGCCTTCTTGCGCTTATAGAACGGTGGCTTGACGATGTGTGCGGGGACGCTCTTGCTACGGATTTCGATCAGGATGGAGCTGCCTGGCTCCGCAAAGTGCGCTGGCACATAGCCTAACCCGATGCCCTTCTGGAGAAGCGGCGAGAGATTGCCGCTGGTAACGTCGCCGATGGGGCGGAAGGTCGCTGGGTCGAGGATCCTGAATCCGTGGCGAGGCACAGCTTTTTCAACGAGTTCGAAGGCGACGAACCGGCGAGCGACTCCGGCCTGTTTCTGCGTCAGGAGCGCTTGGCTGCCGATGAACCAGCCCTTCTGGAAACTGACGGTCCAGTCCGCATTGGCTTCGAGTGGCGTCGTTTCTTCGCCCATGTCGTTGCCATAGAGCAGATAGCCCATTTCCAATCGGAGGAGATCCCTCGCGCCGAGTCCCGCCGGCTTAAGTCCCCACGCCTGTCCCTTGTCGACGAGTAGGCCCCAGAGGCGGCCGACTTTGTCTGCGTCGATATAAATCTCATAGCCCAGTTCACCTGTGTAGCCGGTCCGGGCCAACAAGCAGGAAAGGCCGCCGATCGTGCAATCACACGTATGATGGAGCTTGAGCCCTTCAAGCGCCGTCCCGCCAAGACTCATGAGCAGCTCGCGAGATTTGGGACCTTGAACGGCGACCTGGGACAATTCGACAGACCGGTCTTCGAGGCGAACCGTCTTGTCCTGGGCAAGCTGGCATTGTAGCCACGACATGATCTTCTGGCGGTTCGAGGCATTCACGCACAATAGGAACTCGTCCGAGGTGAGTCGGTAGACGAAGACGTCGTCTTTTATACCGCCGTTTTCGTTGCAGACCATGGAATACTGGGCTTGAGAAACGGCGAGTTTGCCGACATCGTTGGTGGTGACTCGTTGGAGGAAGGAAACAGCACCAGTTCCGGCGATTCTCACCCGCCCCATATGGCTCACATCGAAGAGCCCGACATGGGAACGGACGGTATGGTACTCGTCCACAACACCACTGTATTGGATGGGCATCTCCCATCCGGCGAAATCGACGAGTTTGGCCCCGCAGTCTTGATGCTGCGTGATGAGTGGCGTGCGCTGCGTGACGTGGCTCACAGGCCAAGGAGTTCGACGTCGAAGATCAACGTCGCGTGTGGGGGAATCACACCACCCGCCCCCTGTGCGCCATAACCGAGCTTGGAAGGAATGGTCAGTTTTCGCTTTCCTCCCACTTTCATGCCTTTGACGCCCTCGTCCCATCCCTTGATGACTCGTCCAGCGCCAAGAGGAAAAGAGAAAGGCTGGCCTCGGTCCACGGAACTGTCGAATTTGTTCCCATTTTCTAGCCAGCCTGTGTAATGCACGGTGACGGTCTGTCCCGCCTCTGCCGTCGCACCGGTTCCGATCGTGAGATCGACATACTGCAACCCCGATGACATCGTGACTTCATTCCCTTCGGCACCTGCTTCCTGAAACGGCATGCCGGCTCCTTTCCTAATTGTCAGTTACTCAACCATGATGACCGACGGCAAGAGAGTACAGCAATTATTGAGCACAAAAAATCCTACCTAGGTCTGGGCTGGCGACCCTATTCGAGGGCTCCATGAAGGGCTCTCACTGATGCTCCTTGCGGGAGTCAGGCTTGGAGAAAATAACCACACTTGCTGTGTAGCCGTGCAGGAAGTTGCGCCCTCCGACCGGACCGATCTCTCCTTGGGCAAAGAATCCCGCCGTCGGGATGGGGCCGAGCCGCTCTTGTACGACCCCGCTATCGTGATGGGGTTGACCGAAGAGCCCCTCTCCACGCCCGCAACAGCTGAACAGGAGGGCCCCGAGTGGGGGACTTGGGTGCTTCGCTCGATCCGCAGCCAGGCAAAAGTGCAAGTCCTCGCTTGCAGACTTCGCATCGCGAAGGTGGAACTGCACGGTCTGGCCTTCCTGAACGACGTCTCCGATCGCGACGGCTCCGGCCTGTTGATCCGCTCCGATGAGGTTCCGAACGAGGAAGTCGCCCCGCTCGAAATGGCTCCCGTGCTCATCGATCACGATGCCCAGATGTAACGCGCGGTGCGCCTCGCGGCGTTGGGCTCCCCCCATGGATTCGAAGACGTCTTGGAGCCGTTTCAAGGCCGAAACGCCGCCCAGTTCAAAGATCAAGTTTTGCTCCGCTCTCGTCACGACAAACCGTTCGCCGATCGGACGGCAGCCTTGCGAGGTCACGGTTCGCACGGCGATCGGTCCGGTGAGTTGCACTCCCACCAGGCCCTCGTCGAAGCCTTGATCATTGAGGAGCAGTCGATTCTCTCCAGAATCTTGGCCTCCGCCGGCGAGGCCCCCACCAACTTTTCCGCGCGGGTACCGGTCGGTCATGAGGGACAGGATTTCCTGCATCGGTGTCGAAAATGGATCAGCGAGGAGGAGAAAGATCGAATCCTCGAGTCCCGGCTCCGGCCACCCGAGCATGCGGATTTGGTCCTGCAGCTGAGATACCGAGAGCTGCAGCGGAGTCAGCTTGACATCAGGAAGGCATGCGACCCAGACGGTCAGGGCTGCATCGGTTTCAATCTCTTCGGAGCCGGCGATGACACCTTCACCGGAACAGCCCAGACAGACCTTCGCCCGCAGTTCCCTCTGCAGCATGACTGAGATCATGGAGGCTTTGGCCGCATGGTGGGCGGAAAAGAAGACGAAGGCCAGATCGATAGGAGCCGTGCCGATTTGCATCAGGATGGCATCCGCGAGATCACGGGTGGCAGCTTCCGTATCGGTCTTGCGTGAGAGTGCGGTCGCGAATTTTATCGTGGCCGGAGTGGTCGTGCCTGTGGAATTGGTCATGATGGTTCGAATGTTTTCCCCCACGGTTGCCGATAGGTTAGACCCCTGGGTCCATCCGTTCCGGGCGGTCCTTAGCCAGCTTCTTATAGTAGCGCCACAAGTAGGAATGGTAGTCGTCGAGTTGGGCCAGGAGATAGTGCAGTTCTGCGGGATCCTCAGCCTCTAGGGCACGAACCATGCGGGCTTCTAAAAACTCGGCGAACGCATTGGTTTTCCCAAGGGCGGTTATGAGACTCAAGCTACCACCGAGTTGGTACTCGTTCATGCTAATCCTCCACACGTAAGTGAGTCGCGAGAGGATAGCGAGGCAAGAGAGGGAAATGCAAGTGAAGTGATCCTCTAGCCTGCGCAGTGCCGATTTTCCGCAGTTACTTGGCCTGGTGATCGAGGATAATACGGAGTCTGGCGAGGGAGATGGCTTCGACGCGGTGGCCGTCGCGTCCCACCATGGTCGTCGCCATGGTCAGCGCGTTGAGGATGGCTTCTTCCGTGGCATCGACCGTCGCCGTGATCAATGGGTTCAGATGCGTGTCGGCGAGGTGTATCTGTTCAAACGTCGGCTCTTTCGGGTAATGCGGAATAATGTTCGCGGTGGAAAAGGCCAGCATGAAGTCGCCGCTGCCGTGGCGCGCGGTGGAGCCTGTGCGCGCCAGTCCCAGCGCGGCACGTTTAGCCAGCCGAGTGAGCTGCCGACTGTCGAGCGGAGCATCGGTGGCAATGATGACGATGATCGAGCCTTCACTTTGCCCAGGTGAAAGGGCCTGCGCGACGGGTGGTACAGCTTCATAGAGCCGACCGACCGGGACTCCGCCCACGACGAGCTCAGCCCTTCGCCCATGGTTTGCATTGACGAGCACACCGATCGTATACCCGCCTTCAGTCTCTGGCAATCGCCGTGACGAGGTCCCAATGCCCCCCTTGAACCCATAGGACACCATCCCTGTTCCAGCACCGACGGATCCTTCCTGCACGACTCCGGAGGAGGCGCCGTTGAGCGCGCTCACTACATCCGCTTCCGAGACATGCCGCCCTTGAATGTCATTGAGCCGCCCATCGTCGCATTCGGCGACCACTGGTGTCAGGGTATCGTCGGTAATGCCGATCTCCGGATAGCGGGCGATCATCCAGCTCATGACCCCGTTGGCCACTCGCGGCACGTTCAACGTATTTGTGAGGGCGATCGGATACTCGAGGAAGCCCGATTCGCCGATCCAGGCAAGCCCGGTCATCTCGCCCGTCCCGTTGAGAATGAACGACCCGGCCGGCACTTTCTTGTGCCACACGTCGTCGCGGGGGATGACGACCGTCACGCCGGTTCGTATCGGGCCGAGCCCCGGCTTGAGTGGCCCGTCGCCGGAGATGAGGGTGGTCTGGCCCACGGTGACACCGGCTACGTCGGTGATTGCGTTGAGCGGTCCCGTGGTGTAGGAGCCGACGACAATGCCAAGAGCACGAAATCGCAATCGGGACTCTTCCGGCTCACCGGCTTGGGCAGAAACGAACGGGGCTATGCAGATCCCGATGGCCAGGATCAGCAGCGGGATTGTCATGTGGGTGCTGCCGTTAGACCTCATGGCTCGATCCGACATGGGGGACGGTGACCTCAATGTGGGGTTGTTCCGCCTGAATGGCAGCGGCCAGGGAAAGGGCCTGCTTTTCTTCACCATGGACGAGAAAAATCTTACTCGGGCCTGGCCTGACTGCGCGCACGTAGGCCAAGAGATCCCGGCGATCCGCATGGGCCGAGAGCCCGTTGAACTTGACGATCTGCGCCCGGCGCGGAGTGGGCACGCCGAAAATCGGCACGACATCCCACCCCTCCACAAGTTTGCGTCCGAGGGTATGCTCGGCTTGAAAGCCCACGAAGACGATCACGTTCGCTTCGTCTTGAATCGCGTGCTTGAGGTGATGCACGACGCGGCCGCCTTCGCACATGCCGGAGGCGGAGATGATGACGCAAGGGCCCTTCATGCTGTTTAGGCGCTTGCTGTCTTCCTGTGAAGACACAAAATGGATATAGCGTGAGGAGAAGAGGTCGCTGGAGGATGTGAAGGTTCGGGTGGTTTCTTCATCGAAGCACTCCGGGTGGCGGCGAAAAACTTCTGTGGCCCGTGAGGCCAGCGGGGAATCGATATAGATCGGGATGGGATCGAGGCGTCCCTCGCCGACGAGTCCCTTGATTCGCATGACCAATTCCTGGGTGCGTCCGACGGCGAATGCGGGGACAATAATCTTGCTCTTGTGGGTTTTCGCGTGAATGAGGAGATCCAGCGCCTTCTGTTTCATGCTCTCCCGGTCGGCTTCGTGCAGACGATCGCCGTAGGTCGACTCAAGAATCAACACGTCGCATGGCGGTGGTGGCTCAGGATCGCGAAGAATGGGCATGTTGGAACGGCCAAGATCACCGCTGAAGAGCACGGTGGTCGTATTGCCGCGTGCCGTGTATTTCACCCGAATGGCCGCCGATCCCAAGATATGGCCGGCGTCATGAAAGGAAGTTGTCACGCGTGGGGCGATCTTGAGCATGCCT
Organism: Nitrospirota bacterium; assembly: GCA_963741245.1. GTDB lineage: Bacteria > Nitrospirota > Nitrospiria > Nitrospirales > Nitrospiraceae > Palsa-1315. The sequence goes on from CAVUHR010000023.1 coordinate 55,003, forward strand.
CCGTATCGTGTGCCCTCGAATCGTCGGACTAGCTTGCGGACATCGTCGGTATTGTAGAGTGGCCGGATACAGGCTTTTCCCTTCCGCTGTTCCTGCTTGTTGACGTAGCTGCAGTCACTCACCTGTACTCGAGCCGAGTCTTCGAGCATTAGTTCTGTCAAATCTGCGGTGGCTCTGGTGAGGTACACTTTTCCGGAGAAACCGTGCTTCTGGAGTACCGGTAAGGCACCGGAATGGTCGACATGGGCATGGGATAGCAAGACCGCGCTGAGCGACTTGGGGTCGAAGCCCAAATCTCGGTTCTGCCGATGGGCTTCATCTCGGCGTCCTTGAAACAGTCCACAATCGAGCAACAGCCGAAAGCCTGGTATCTCAAGCATGTGGCGGCTGCCTGTCACCGAACGCGCGGCCCCATGGAACGAGAGTTTCATGATGAAGGCACTCCATTGTGGCGGCTGATCACGTCCCAGACTTCCTGAGCCGTCTCGGCATAGTGAAATAGCTGCAGATCTTCCTGCCCGATCAGTCCGTTCTCGACGAGCAATTGCCAGTTGATCAGGCGCTCCCAAAAGTCACGTCCGACTAGCACGACCATCACGTTTTCAGTCTTACCTGTTTGGAGGAGCGTCAGCGTCTCGAATAGCTCATCAAGGGTGCCGAATCCTCCTGGAAATGCGACCAGCGCCTTGGCTCTGATCAAGAAATGCATCTTGCGTATGGCGAAATACCGAAACTGGAAGCAGAGTTCAGGTGTAATGTAGGGATTTGGACGCTGTTCATGGGGTAAGGTAATGTTGAGGCCGATGGATTTGGCCTTCACGTCGTCGGCACCGCGATTTGCGGCTTCCATGATGCCGGGTCCTCCGCCGGTGACAATCACGTAATCGCAACGACCGTCGATCTGGCAGGTCGAGGAAACCAGGCGGCTGAACTCACGAGCCACGTCATAGTATTTCGAGAGAGCGAGTTGCCGTTGCGCGACCGCTACCATTTGCTGGCATGTTGGATCGTTCGGGGCCCGAGCAGCTTCCTCTTCGGCCATGCGAAGCGCATGATTCGCGGAGGCCGATTCTTGTAGCCTCGAACTCCCGAAGACGACGATGGTGGACTGTATCCCCTGTTCACGCTGGATCAGCTCGGGCTTCAAGAGCTCGAGTCCGATCCGGATGGGACGGAGTTCTTCGCGCTGGAGAAACTCTGTGTCCTTGTCGGCCGGGATATAGGATGGGGATGTGCCTTCAGCGTGAAGATGCGAAGTGTGATCGGATGATTCTGGCTCCATGGGTCGCCATTATAGCGGGGCCAGTAGAATGCAGCAATTCGCTGGCAGGCAGCAAAGAACTGAGTGTCAAAAGGGATACGGATTGAAGCGCGCATTGGAGAGATGGCGGAGAAAGCTCTGGTGTGTGACGACCCATTTGGAGTCACAGAGCAATTCGAGCGCATCGGTGCCAAGGCCAGTACGTGAAATGATCAGATCCACGTCGGCTGGCGACCAGAATTTCAGCAACCAGCCGAAATTGATCCGGGAATATTTCATGTCGAGGAAGCGGTATGTTGCGACAACTCCCGTATGCGAGTCGGTTATGGAATCGGGCGTGCCCAGCCTGGTGATCACATCGGCCAATGTAGTTTGCCCCGGAACGATAAAGGCCACATCATTCTGCGTGAGCGGGGTATTCAGGGTGATGCGAACGACACTACAGCCGACGAAGCTCACGCACATAACCATGGATAGAAGTATGGGGCAAAGCCCGGATAAAGGGAGCTTCATCTCATTCTCCAAAGGGCCAGAATCGAAATTCCAGTCCATCCGTGCGCTTCGATAAAATGACGTCCTCGACGATCCCTTCACGGTTAAGGATGATGAACAGGTCATCGCTCTTGATGGACACGCGTGAAAAATTGATGATGATGAGAAGCAAGCTGCCCACTTTGGCGTCGTACCGATAGTATTGAAATACGTCGCGGCCGTTTACTTGAAGAAGCCGATCCGGTGCCCCGAGTAGAGAGAGTACTTCGTCCTTCGTGGTCGTGCCCTTCTTGATCGCAGCGACGGACTCAGATTTGATGTCTTCGCCGAGAGTGCCTCGATTGAACGCACAACCTTGAGTCATGACCAGGGCCAGGACGATGACAATGATGATGCGAGCCAGCGGCTTGAAAAGTAACACGATTACTCCTTTTGCTAGGCTTCGGTTGGACGATCCTTTAAACCCTTGTGCGTGCCAGAACAAAATCGGTTTCAAATATGGCATAGGATGACGGAGTCAGTCCGACTCTACGGTACACCGCTTGCGCGGCGCCGTTGCTCTCTTCGACGTACAGACGGACCCCGCAGACGTTCGGGCTTGTCTTGGCAGTGGCCATCACGGTTTCATGCATCCGGCGAAAGACGCCCAGGCGACGCCAGGCTGGGTCAACATACACACTCTGAATCCACCAAAATGCGCCGTTGCGCCAATCGCTCCATTCATAGGTGATCATCAGCTGCCCCAGCAGCCGGCGATCGTCGGCCTGTTCCTGTTCGGCGACCATGAAAAAGCCACGATCGGGAGATTCAAGGAGGGCAATGGTTCCGTCATGCAAGCGGTCGGGATCGAGGCGTCGTCCTTCTGTTTCCAGAGCCATAGCCGTGCTGAACGACGCGATCATCGCCGCATCTTCTGGCTTGGCGAGTCGAACATTCATATGGTCGAGGATTGACATGGGGCTTAGGCCGTTGTCTTTGGGGGTAGTAACCATCCGGTTTCCGGCTTGTACAAACCAGCGCTACACTCCATTTTGATGGCATCTTCCGGTGGCAGATTGATCGGGCGTAACTGTGGCGGGGGGACAAACGCGAGGAAGCCGGTGAACGGATGGATGGCCGTGGGTACAAAGACCATGAGCAGACTTGTTGTTGGTTCGACTTGCAGCGCCGGTGGTGCAGCCCCCATAACAAAACCGATCGCCCATAGACCGTCTCGAGGAAACGGAAAAGCCACCACAGTGCTGCGTCCGAAGCGAGAACGGAAATTAAGTAGATCGGTCATCCCTTTGAGGGTGATGTAGACACTACGGACCAGTGGAATGTGACCGATCCACCGTTCTGTCCGGGTAATGATACGCCGTCCGACTACATGGGTGGCGATGGCGCCAACAATAACAACAAGGAACAGAAACAGGACGAGGATGAGTCCAGGCCTTTGTCGGGCTCCGATATTCCACGGGAGGTCGTGAATCAATTCGTTGAGTGCGTGAAACAGTGTGGAAAGAATCAAGAATGTGGCCCAGGCTGGCACGAGGACCAACAATCCGGCCAAGGAGTATTTCCATACGGTGTTTGACATCGCTGCTTGGTTGCTTCTATACGATCGAGCGAGACTTATAGTGTAGCAGAAACCTCTAGCAGGATGCTGAAAAAGTCCGCCCGCAATGGTTTTTCCGCAGCCTGCTAGTCGAAATAGAGCCCGCACGCAGGGCTTGATCTCATCGACATCGGTGATCTATTCTAGCCGTGTAATATCGGTCGGGTTCACAGGGAGGCGCGTTATGGTGGAACGTACGGAAGCAAGGCGTCCGGTTAATATTGACAAGGAACTTCTCGCCATTCTTTGTTGCCCCGACACGAAACAGGATGTGAGTTTGGCTGATGAGGCGCTGATTGCCAAATTGAACGAGGCCGTGAGCCGTGGGCAATTGAAAAATAGGGCGAATAAGCCGGTCACCGAACCCCTCGACGGAGGGTTGATCAGAGGCGACCTGAAGGTGCTGTATCCTATCCGCGAAGACATTCCTGTCATGCTCATCGAAGAAGGCATTCCCCTGGAAGGGATGATCTAGTAGGGTTGGTTGACAGTCGCTTTCTTCGGCAAGTTCGTAGTTGGCCCACCTCATCTGAACGTTCTGTGTCATGCACGATGCAGGGGAAAGACCCGTATCACCTCGATCGTCGTTGAAGCGCGACAGCAGGCGCCGTCGCCTATTGATTGTCAGTCTTGGAGCCGGTCGACGTACCGCAGTGCTGGCAGAGATATTCGTACAGATTCCCGGTCGGGAGCACGAGCAGGAGTCGTTCCCGTGTCGGGGTCGCCACTCGGCAGGAAGGGCAATAGAGCAGCGAGGCATTCAACGATCTGAATTGGTCCGGCTGTTCTGAGGCGTCCGGTCTTGGAGGTCGAGCTGTTCTGGGGGATAGACCGGTCGGCCAAGTTGGCCTGGTTGGTTTACGCGGGAGACCCGGCATACAATAATTCCACGCAGATGAAGAAGCAGGGGTCAAAGCCGAGAGTCCAGCCTCGGGATGCTCGCCTGTTCACCATGAGGCGTTAGGTCCGTTCTTCGACGGGAACTTGGGAGCGTGACGGAACAGTTTCCAAACCCCCCGTCCTACTTGCACCAGACCGTAGACCGCTAGTCCACTCAATAAGCCATAGAATCCGGTCGTACTCCACGGCCAAAGGCCGGGGGCATGCATGACGACACCGAGCGCGATGTGGCCGCCGACTCCCAGGCACAGCGCGAAAATGATCCATTCTCGCATCATCTTAACGATCGGCCATGCGTCATGGAATGCGACAGGAGTAGTTGGTACGGAAAGCCCGATTGAAGACGGGAGCGTTACACCGCCGGCGTCTTGGCTGACTCAATGTCCGTTGCTGTGATCAAGCTAGATAGATAATCAGCGACAAAATTGAGAGCCTCCTCTCGGCCGTCCGCACGACGTCCCTTTTCTCGCCGCTGGACAGACAATTCGTGATCGAGATCAGATTTGACTTCCGTGAGAACTCGCTGGAGGGAGGAGGGGGTCAAATTCGCATCCATGTCTTCGAGCTCTTGGCAGCGATCAAGCACCCAATTTAACCCTTCGATCCGTCCGGCGTAATGTTCCTGCTCAGCGGTGTCAATCCGTGACATCGTGGTGGCAAATGTTTGGGCCTCGTAGATGAGATTATAGAAGCTGGTCACCGCTCGCTGTAGGGTTGGATTCATGTCACTCCTTTGCGCAAATTATTAACCACCTGATTATACACGAGAATGCCAAGGCGACAAGGAAAAAGTTGTGGGGCTAGGTAAACAGGAGAGAATGAAACTCGTTCATGAAGCCGTAATAGAGCGGAGCAAAATCTTTGAGGCTTTCGGGGCTGGTTTCTTTGAGACGTTTGAAGAAGAGGATCTGTGTGCGAGAGTTTATCTGTTCCAGGAGATTGCCCAATTGAGCCATGGTGTAACTGCCGGCTGGGACACTGAGGACATAGTGCACAAGGCGCTCGACGAATTGCTGAGCGAGATACTCACTGGCGAGATAACCCTCCGGGAGTTTCCCAGAAGCCAGAAACTCGTCGAAGGGTATGGCTTGCGCAGCAAATGGGATTGTTGGTTGCTGGCGAGAGGTCACGCCAAAGATGCCCCAGCTTATGATGGAGGAACGTCCGAATGCTGCAGCAACTCTACTGGACCCTCTGTGGCGCGTCAAGTGCACAGAAGGAGCAGCCAAGGCCTGAGCCGAAAGACTGGTGAAGACTCAAGAGGCGTTAGGTCAAATAGAAGGGGCAGAGTCCCTGAAGGAACTCCGCCCTCCTATGAAGCGATGGCCTAGCTGAAATTTACAGCCAGGTGACTCGTGCGGCCAAACCGAGCTTGCTCGACCCGGAGCGCTTGCGATACTGCGCGACGGGAGAAACCCCGCCACTGATTGGTGGGAGAGGCAGTGCTTCTCCCACTGTTCAACCGACTCGATCTTAGAGCCAGGTAACCCGTTCCGCGGGTCTGATGTAGATCGGCTCTTCGACCTGAATACGCGCCACTTCCTTGCCCGACTTGTTGAAGCCCAGCACGGTATCGTTATACATCTCGAACCGTTTCCCGTGGATCTGGGTCTCGAACACTTTCGGACCAGGAATGACATCGTACCGGAAGATGATCTGCTGGCTCGCTCTCCAGAGCTGGAGGACCGCCAACAATTCCCGGCTGGGCACGAGATATTTCTCGATGGCGTTATCGACGCCCGGGCCGAACATCTGCCGCGCATAGCCGCGCGGGCTATGCCGCGGTGGGATGTAGAAGCCATTGGGCTCGGTGCCCCACTGCGGGTACAGCGGCAGCGCCACCTGCTCCACGCGAATCGCGTAGTAGAGTGGATGCCACCGATCTTCCGCCCACAGGCCGTCTTCACCGATGCGCACCAGGCTCTGCATCCTGATCTTTCCGACGCAGGCCGCCATGCAGCGTGTTTCCATCGGCTCGCCGCCCGTCAGCGGGTCCTTCCCTTCGATGCGCGGATAGCACGCGATGCACTTCTCAGACACGCGCGTGGTGCCACGATACATCGGTTTCTTGTAGGGGCACTGTTCCACGCATTTCTTGTAGCCCCGGCACCGGTTCTGGTCGATCAACACGATCCCGTCTTCGGGCCTCTTGTAGATCGCCTTCCGCGGGCAGGCCGCCAAGCAGCCTGGATAGGTGCAGTGGTTGCAGATCCGCTGGAGATAGAAGAAGAAGGTCTCATGCTCCGGCAGACTGCTGCCCGTCATCTTCCACGGTTCGTCCCGTGAGAATCCGGTCTTGTCGATGCCTTCCACGAGGGCCCGCATCGAGGTCGCCGTATCCTCATAGATGTTTACGAATCGCCACTCTTGGTCCGTCGGGATGTAGCCGATCGCTGCCTGGCCGACCTTGGCCCCGGCGTCGAAAATGGTCATCCCTTCGAACACCCCGTACGGGGCATGGTGCTTCCGTCCCACCCGGACGTTCCACACCTGTCCGCCCGGGTTCACCTGCTCGATGAGCTGGGTGATCTTCACGTCGTAGAACTGTGGGTACCCGCCGTACGGCTTGGTTTCCACGTTGTTCCACCACATGTATTCCTGACCCTTGGAGAAGAGCCACGTCGACTTATCCGCCATCGAACAGGTCTGACACGCCAAACACCGGTTGATGTTGAACACAAAGGCAAACTGCCACTTGGGATGCCGTTCCTCGTAGGGATACAACATCTTTCGTCCCAGTTGCCAGTTATACACTTCCGGCATTTCTTCCTCCTTTCCGTTAATCGTTATGCGTGGAAGAGTCAGCTCTTCATCGTCGCCTCACGTTTCACGCTTCACGTGTTAGACCTTAATCTTAATGTGTTCGCCTTTGAGCCACTTGATCATGAACTCATTCTCTTGGCCCGGCGTGAATCCGGTTCGGACCGGCTCCCAGGGCCCGCGTGCCCCGATGCCGCCGTCTTCTGCCTTGGTGATGCGGATGAGGCATTCCTTCGGGACCGTGTTGATCGCATGGTGGTCGACTTGGTAGCCCCATTTGAACTTCCAGGCGATGGCGTGCTTGCCCGGCAACGAGTCGGTCTGGTGCATCGGCATCAACCAGTTCCGGGTAAAGGACTGTTGGGCCCCGTACCGGAAGTTGGACTGATAGCCGGTGTCCACTGCGATGGCGCGGCCATCCGGACGCGTCTCATGGCCTTTGACCGACTTCGGCGTCGACACATACGGGGCGTGCTTCGCCATGGTGACGTGGTACGGATAGGCCGGGTTGTACTTCGCCCGGATCATGAGGCGCGCGACCTTATAGTACGGATCCGACGGCTTCCAGCCCCGATAGGGCCGGTCCACCGGGTTGCCGTCCACATAGACGTAGTCGCCGTCGTTGATGCCGCGGTCTTTCGCCGCCTGCGGGTTGATATGCAACTGGTGCTCGCCCACCCCCGGGGTCCGTTTGTCCATGCGGTATGGATCACCGAAGTTCGACTCGTAAATCTGCACCCAGTCGTTCACCGACCATTGGCTATGCACCCGATGCCGGGTCTTCGGCGTGACACAGTAGAACTGGTACCCCTTCTCCCACAACGGGTTCGCATGCCGCTTGATTTCCTGCCACGGCATCTTGATGTTCCGCACCGTCTTGTCGTCATGATGCTGCGCTGTGATCGGAATCCCGTAGTCGTCGGGGCGGACATAGGGGTTGGTCGTCATGATGGCGTTCGGCAGATACGGGGTCGCTTCCGTCCCCTCCCGGTGCGAGATGAAGTTTTCGCCGTACTCGATCGCCTCTGGCTCGGTCCGGTAATTTTCGTACCGGCCGGTCCTGGTCCACATGGGCTTCGACTCGTTGGTCTCTTCCCAAAAGGGCGTGCGTGGATAGGTCCGTACCATGACCATCCAGCCCTTTTCCGACTTCAGCATGACGTCCGCGCTGTAGCCATAGAAGGTGCTGGAGGCATCGAGCAAACGCTGCGCATAGACGTCGACACGGTTTTCGTAGACGAACTTAAAGTAGTCGCGCATCCGCGTGTCGCCGGTCATGTCCGACAACTTGGCCGCGACACCGGCAAAGCTGTCGAGGTCGTTACGGGTGTCGTACAGGGGGCGGATCCCGCCCTTCCAGATCTGCACCCACGGATTAGAGACCGTGACCGTCATTTCGGGATAGGTAAATTCCATCCAGGAATTCGCGGCGAAGGCGATGTCGTTGTGGTTGACGTCCGAGGTCATCTCGATGTCTTGAGTGATCAGGGTCTCGATGTTCGGGTCCACGTTGCGCACCATGTCATAATGGTGCTTGGCGTTGTTGAGCACGTTCACGTTGACCACCCAGCGGAACTTGCTCGGGGTCGGCATGTGTGTCTTGCCCGTGAACACCTTGCGTCCGTACTTCGGCGTGCTGACGATCAGGGCGGTGTCGCCGTGATTCCAATAGCCGACCTCTTCGCCGTAGTAATAGGACCTCGTATGGATTTCCTTGCCGTGCGCGTTCGGATCCAGGGTGATGTTGAACGGATCCTCACCCGTATGCACCGACAGACCAGCTCCAGACCAGGGCGTGGCCGTCCATGTTCCGGCCTTGTAGTTTCCGGCCCACGTATGTTGCCCGGTGCCGAACTTCCCGACGTTGCCGGTGACGATGAGCACCATCGCGGCGCCGCGCGCGTTAATGGTTTGATGAAAATAGTGACAGGTCCCTTCACCGTTATGAATCGCGGCGGGCTTGATCGAGCCAGAATCCCGTGCCCACCGGACCAACAGGTCCTTCGGCGTCCGGCAGATCTGATGGCAGGTGTCCAGGTCGTAATCCTGGAAGTGCACCAGGTACAGTTGCCAGACCGGCATCGCGTCGACTTCGCGCCCACTGAGCAGTTTCACCCGGTAGGTCCCGGTGAGGGCTGCGTCAATGCCGCTGTTCAGATAGTGCCAGCCGACCTGTTCCCGATGGAGCGGGACCGCCTGCTTCTTGTTCAAGTCCCAGACCATCATCCCCCCGAGCCGCTGGACATTCTCCGGCTTCAAGGACTGCACTCGGCCCGAATAGCTCTTGGAGAAATCCGGGAACTGGTAGTCGGCGACCACGTCGCGCGGATCCAGGAATTGCAAAGTATCCGTGCGGACGAGCACTGGCGAATCGGTATAGCCCTTCAGGAAGTCGACATCGTGCATGTTCTCATCGACGATGATCTTCATGGCGCCCAAGAAAATGGCTCCGTCCGACTCGGGCCGGAGCGGCATCCAGTAGTCAGCCCGATAGGCGGTGGGGTTATACTCGGGCGTGATGACCACGACCCGGGCGCCCCGTTCGATACACTCCAATTTCCAGTGGGCTTCCGGCATCTTGTTCTCGACGAAGTTCTTGCCCCAGCTAGTGTTCAGCTTGGAGAAGCGCATGTCGGAGAGATCGATGTCGGACCCCTGGGCCCCGCACCACCAGGGGTGAGCGGGGTTCTGGTCGCCGTGCCAGGTATAGTTTGACCAATAGCGGCCACCCTGGGCCTGATCCGGGCTGACCTTCCTGATCCAGGTGTCCAGCAGCGCGTTGATGCCACCATTCATTCGAGTGTTTCCCATCTTGCCGATGATGCCGAGGACCGGCATGCCGGCGCGATGCTTGAAGGTGCGAGTTCCCGCGCCCTTCATCATCTCGATCATTTCCGGCGCATACCCCTGTTCACGGAGACGACGGGCTCCGGCCTCACCGCTGTACCGCGTGGCAATGATGATCATGGCCTTGGCGGCATAGGTGAAGGCCGTATCCCATGACACGCGCAGCATATCATCGAGGAAGCGGCTGTCGAACTTATACTTGCGCTTGATTTCCGGCGACAGCTCGGGTGAGCCAGCATCCATCCACTCCTTCCAGCCCTTCCGCATCAACGGTCCCTTCAAGCGATACGGGCCGTACACGCGGCGGTGGAAAGTGAACCCCTTCAAGCACATCCGGGGGTTGTGGGCAAAGGTCCCGCGGTTTCCATAGAGGTCTTCATAGGTCTGGTGGTCGTAGTTCTGTTCCACCCGCATTACGACGCCGTTTCGGACGAAGGCCCGGACGCGGCAGGCGTGCGTGTCATTTGGGGAACAGACCCACGTAAAGGACGAATCGTACCGATACTGGTCATGATAGACACGCTCCCAGGACCGATCCGGATAGTCCCCCAACGGGTTCCCGACTTCGATGACCGGCTGGAGCGCGGTCAACGCTAGGACTTTGTCCGCCACTGCCACTGCGGCGACAGTCCCCGCAGAGACTTTTAAGAACTGCCTACGTGACAAAAACATGGGTCACACCTCCTACAGTTGAGGGCTCAATCAAGCCTACGCGCCTACCCTGACGCACAGCGGAAATTTAGCTCCCCCTTACTTGAACTGACCAAAAACAGGAAGAATCAAATTTGCCATCGGCCGATGAATCATGGCCAGACCGTCAATTTGTATTGCGTTCCGGGCATCACGGGCCTTCTATACATTCGCAATATGCGCACCAAGTTTGATAGGTCTGATGTATTTCGGTGAAGTGTAATAAGCGATTGAATAGTAAGCTGCAAAATCCGTTAATGATGATCGGTACAGACGATCCAGATATGTGTCGCTGAGTACTTGTTGTATCACTCGGTGAACCCTTGCCCGATTTTATGAAATAAGCAATCAATAAATCAATAGCTTGATTACAATATTCTCGTGTTACCTTTTGGTAGCGTTTTCGAACCATTGTGACGAAGGTAACAAGATAACAATGATGAGCTGGTCCTGCTAGATTGCTTGACAGCCTTGTTCCTGCATCAGTAGAATTCCACCCCTCTGACCGACTGTGATCGAGCGGGAATAGCTCAGTGGTAGAGCATCGCCTTGCCAAGGCGAGGGTCGCGGGTTCAAATCCCGTTTCCCGCTCCAACAGTCAGCCTTCTTCTCTGGATGCCTTCCTCACCCCGTGCATCATGGTGGGGGTCACTACATGGCACGGTGGATATTCGATGGCCCGCACGTCTGGGCCAACAGGAGATCACCGCGCCGGATGCTCAAAAAGACTGTCCAGCAAGGCCGCAGCGAGCAAAGAGGCGAGGCGTACGCTACGGTACGTTGAGCCTCTGAGCGATGCGAGAACGCTGCTTGGTGAAAGGTGCGTCTCGGCGCGCCGGGGTTGGGCGGGTGAGAAGAACGACTTTTTCAGCATCCGGCTGGACGGGACCGAAACTATGCAGCATAGTGTGGTTAGCGGGCTACGTGTGTGAGGGATTGCAGCTGCCTTACCTGGTCAGCTGCATGAGAGAGTTCGCCCGGGGTGAGCGGGGTTCGACTAAATCGTCCCTGATAGTAGAGGGCGGTTACGTCAGCCACCATGGGACCGGCTGCCTTCCATTCCTGTTCAACCAGTCTGGCAAATTCACTGGCTGTGGCGGCTGGAGGTTTGCTCACGCCTTGTCTCTCCACCGTGCGAAGCATGCGGGTATAGAGCTGGACGATTACAAGCTGCGGGTGCGTTGTCCGAAGATGTGTGGTGGCCCAGAGCCCTATCCTATCCCGAAGCATGAGGAGGAGCAGGGCCAGGCCGACCACGATCATTCCCGTGACGAGTCCCAGCATGCCAGGCTGAAATGTTCGGGCCACGTGTGTCAGGCGGCTGAGGGCCTGGCTTATCGGGGCACTCAGCGACGAAACCCCGCGACTCACTCTTTCACGCAACGCATCACTGCCTTCTCGCACTCCATGAACGACTGCCAGTTGATCCTTCGCACTATAACGCACGAACAGGAGGTCCCACTGCAGCCGAATGGATTCCCCGAGTTGGCTGAGGGGCTCCCAGCGAGAGGTGGCGAATGCTGCGCTGACGGTGGGAGTGGGATCCATGGTGATCCAGCCTGAGTGAGGAAAGTAGACCTCGACCCAGGCATGGGCATCCCGCTGGCGTACGGTGAAATAGCCCCCGTATGCGTTCCATTCCGTGGCCAGGAACCCTGTCACGAGTCGAGCGGGAATGCCTACAGTTCGCAGCATCACGACCATGGCGGTTGCGTAATGTTCACAGTACCCTGTTTTTCGCGTGAAAAGAAATTCCTCGAGCGGATTACTGAGCGTAGCCGTGTCGCCCTCAAGGCTGTAGCGATAATTCTCCAAGAGATGTTGCTGGATCGCCAGCGTTTTCCCGAAGGGGGTCGTGGCCTGGTGGCTGACGCGATGCGCCAAGTCTTCGACCTGCTGTGAGCCCACGGGAACCTGAAGATAGTGGGAACGGATTGAGTCAGGGTAGGCCAGGATCGACGCGGTTTGTTCGTCTGCGACGAGCTGTGGAACGTGAGAGGTGACGGAGTATCGGATGCGGGAAGAAGGAGGAGATGGCAAATGGAGCCCGCCCATGACATCGGCCTGTACAGTGAGAAACTCGCCGCTCACGAGTTCCGCGAATGGTGCGGCAAAGAGGACTGCGGTATCGAGCGTTTCCAGCAGGATGTCTTGGCGAATTGGGATGGACTGGCTGTCCGGAAGTCGGCTGCCGGCTGGGCGAGCGAGGAATGTTCCATCAGCCACGAGACTCAACGAGCGCCGGCGGGTTCCGCTGTGGCTCCATGATCGTCCATTGTACTGGTCGTAGGCGAGGCCCCTCAGGTAGAGGCGATCTTTTTCACCAGCTGGTTGGTCCGGCAGTTCAACCCGCATGACGATCTGAGGATCCTGTTTGACTGACCCGATCGTTCCCAGGTCAACTCGATCGGAAAACCCCGTCGTTCGCAATGCCTCCCCGCTTGTCTTCTGCAGTACGCCCGCACCGATGCGAGGGATGAGAAAGAAAATAGCGAGCGTCAGGGCAACCGTCAGGACGGCAGTTCCGTTCGTCAACCAAAAGAAGCGGTGAGTGATGCGGCTCGGGAATTTCGCGTGACAGGCTGCCGTGCTTGAGGGTGTGACGACGGCAAGGGTTTCGCCCGTTTCTTGGGTCAAGTGATATAGCAAGAGTGTCCAGACAGCCGCGAGCAGATACAGCAGAAAAACTGGGACATACCACGCATCGGTCGTAAGTGCGGCGGAAGCCAGGATTGCCATGAGACTAATCGCGTAGAGATGCCGATAATCACGCCGCTGTTGAAGGGTGAGTAACTTGATACCCAGCAGCACGACCAGAAAGTGGATTCCAGCCGGGAGAAGATTTCGTGATATCACTGTGAGATCGATCAGCAATATGACAAAGGCGCCGATCAACAGGACATTCCACAGAGTTGGCGAGACGGTGACCTGTGCCATCGCCCGTCGAATGAAAAGGACCCCTCCTGCGTGAAGCAGCGAGATGATGAGGATGATCGTTGTAGGGAGGGCGAGCCAGAGCGGGACGCTCTGTGCAAGCACGAGTCCGCTAAACGCTGTGGTGGCGAGAAGGACGGAGCTGAGGGCAAAGGCCTGATCAAAAGGCATGTGTCAATTCTTCGAGCTGCGTGGCATGGAGCACTCGATCAGCTTGCACCGTGTTTGTGGGTGCCGTCTGGTCCGACCAGGGTACGACCGCCACCGTATAGCCCCGCTCGCCTTCGTGGGTGAGCGGGGGGTATTCGCCGTAATGGCCGACTCCACTGGTTTCAGGTGGCTGCCGTTCGCACAACGCCAGCAGGCGCAGCATCGCCAAAAGATGAGAGGATCCCGACCCGATTCCTGAATCTTGAGTCCCTACGACGAGTCGCACGGGGTAGGCCCGCTCTGTCAGTTGCCAGAGGAGTGATGCCACGAACGTCACACTTCGTTCGAAAAGAGGTTCGCGTTCTTCTGGAGCCACGATTGAGAGGACGACTGTGATGCGCCGTTGATCTTCCGCTTCGGTTTCCCGCACGGTCAGTTGGGACGTGCGGGCGGTTGTCATCCAATGGATGGCTCGCGAGTCATCGCCAGGTTGATACAGGCGGAGGTTGTACAGTTGGGTCCCATGTCCTCGTCGTGGGAGGGACTCCCCTTGCCCTTCGTTGACTAATTCATCCACGAATCGCAAGGTGAGCGGCTTGATGGGAGGACTGACGAGAAGATCCGCCTCCGTGGAGTAGAGCCCTTTCTTGAGGAACAGTCCAAAGGGAAATAGCGTCTGCGCCCGGATGCCTTCAAACCGGATCCAGCCCCGTTTTGTGGCAAGCAGTGGATAGGACAGGAGCACAGAACTCTGCGGGGGCAGGAGGTGAATAGCGAGGCCTCGGTCGACATCTTGACCTTCGACGACGTCGAGTAGACGCAGGGAAAAGCTGGGCAAGTGCCGGTTCCGGTTGGCGACCGACAGTGTGAGGGTGGTCGGCTCGTTGGCCATAATGAGATCGGGCACATGCCGACGAAACTCCAATCGACGAAGACAGTGCTCCGAGAGCAATCCGGAGATCACGATGAGGCTAAGCATCATCGCGAGGAGTAAGTAAAACAGATTGTTGCCGGTGTTGATGGCGGCAAGCCCGATCCCGAGTGTGAAGAGAAGAAACTTGGTCCCTTCAGACGTGAGACGAATCGACCGCCATCGGGACATGCCCCGGACGAAGGAGAAGGCTGGGGAGGCACGGAGGTTGAGAAGTGAGTGTTTCACGCGCTTTGCTCATCCGTTGTCCGAAGTCCCCATCCGTGACTAGCTAAACAGGGACGGGCACGGTCTCGACAATGTCGATCACCATGCGCTCCGCCTGTTCGAAGCTCTGTGTCCGCATGCCATGGGCCCGGTTCAGCATGACGCGGTGGGACAGTACGATCGGTGCCAGTTCTTTGATGTCGTCGGGGAGGCAATAGTCGCGTCCGCGGACGACCGCCAATGCCTTGGCCGCTTTGCTGAGCCCCATCGCTCCGCGTGTACTGACTCCCAGGGATAAGAGCTCGCTCTGTCGCGTTGCCTGCACGATCGCGAGCAGATAGTCCGTCAAGCTCTCTTCCATGTGGACCTGATCCACGCGGGTCTGCAATGCCAATACTTCGTGGGCTGATAGCACTGCTTCCAGTGTTTCAGCAGGATGCAACGAGTGCGGACGGTCGAGCACCTTCCTTTCTTCCTCGAGCGTGGGATATCCAATACAGAGGCGCATCAGAAACCGGTCGAGTTGGGATTCCGGAAGGGGGAACGTCCCGTGATATTCTGTAGGGTTCTGCGTGGCGATGACCATAAAGGGCTGCTCAAGCGGATGCGTCTGATTATCGACGGAAATCTGTGCTTCACTCATCGCTTCCAGGAGACTGCTCTGGGTCTTCGGCGTGGTGCGATTGATCTCGTCGGCCAGCACGATATTGGCGAAGATCGGACCCGGTATGAACTCAAACCCCTGTTTTTGCCGGTTAAACATGGAGACGCCGACGATGTCGGAAGGTAAGAGATCGCTGGTGAATTGAATGCGCTTGAACGAACAGTCTAGTGATCGGGCCAAGCTGTGTGCCAGCGTGGTTTTGCCGACGCCAGGAACATCTTCGAGTAGAAGATGGCCACGGGCCAGGAGGCAGACCACCGCCATCTCGATAACGTGGGTCTTTCCCTTGATGACCAGCGCAATATTGTCCTGGATTGACCGGATGGTGTGAGCTGAACTCATGTTGGGATTAGTGGTCCTGGTAGTTCAGGAATGCATGGTGATCTGACACGATCGAAGTCTAACAAAGGGTCTGTAGATGGTCAATTTTCACATGAGTTCTTGCATTGAACAGTCTGGAGAGGGCGACTCGTAGGGTTTTGCGCCGGCTGGCGGACTTTTTCAGCCTCCTGCTATTCCGGTACGAGGATCAGCATCCAAGGAGGGGTTTCTTCCCCCATGTCAGAAAACCGTCGGGCAGTACTGCTGGCAGGAATTCCTGGAAAGACGGCTCCACGACGAATCTTAACGGAACGGAAACGATAGGAGGGGGCCTGCTTCGGGTAAAGGGGGAGGACTCGTGGAATCTGTCTGCGCAACGGGCCGCAGTCTGACAGGTTCAAGGTCTCGCCGAGCGCAAGGCGCGAGAGCTGCTCGAAGATCTCGCCGAAAATCGTCGAGAGATTGTCTGATGTGAAGGGCTGATTGTCAGGTCGATAGCGGGCGTCGTCGAGGAGTTGTGCCAGGATTTCCCAGAAGACCTGGGTATCGACGGCTCCGAGGGCACAGAGGAGGCCTCGGCGCGCCAGTAGGTCGAGTAGGGCGAGGGGGCCTCGAATCTCGAACTTCCATGGCGGAAAGAGGAGTGCACGGTCCCCATGCTGTACCTCCAGGACCGGTTCGCCGGAAAAGTGGGTCTGCCGAAACGTGCCTTTGGTTCGATGGAGCTCTTGAGTGATGATGTGATCGGACAATCGGGTCGGTTCGTAGGCGAACGTGGGTGTCGCGGGAGCCCAGCAGGTCGCGATCGTGTAGCGGGGTGCGAGCTTCCCAGCCTGGTCGAGGTTGCTCAGGTCGAACATGTCCTGGTTTCCGTAGAATTGGAATGAGAGCCCAGTCCGAGATCGCAGGCCGTTGAGTCGTTCCCGTTCCGGATGGAGTGGACCACCCAGCTTTGAGCCTGGCTGAAGCCGATCGAGGCAATGAAGAATCAACTCGCGCTGTCGCTGTTGAAGGGGGGCTACGTATAGCTCGACAAGTTCCGTGGCAAACGAGAGGTCGCCGGCTCCCAGATCGAGCAGGGAGGCCACGTCTGCATCGAGCAGCAGGTCAAAGGGATTGGGGTGGGAGCGGGTGAACGCTTCAATCTCTTCGCTCTGCAGGGAGGTCACCGGCCACTGAGACGTTGGGCCCTCAACGATGCCGAACCACACACAGAGGGCCCGCACGGCTTTTGTCGGGGGGAGACCTGTGAGTTCTTTGAGCCGGGGGCCGGGGAGATCCTGAATTCGTGCGGCTTCTGAGTTCCCCAACGCCAGGGTGATCGCATCTCGGATGATGACGGGAAGATCGACGCGGTGGGCTTCTTCGATCAACCGTTTCAACGTCGCAGTGAGCTGCTTTGCCTCAACAAGTTTGCGCGAGGCCTCCCACTCCTTGTCGCGTTCCTGCAAGAGCTGGGTGACCTGTGAACGAAAATCTGCAAGGACCTGCGCGGTAGAATTCATGAGTCGGTTAGTGCGGGGCGCGTGATAGGAGATCGGTCGATGTCAGTTGGTGAATGTGTGGCAGCATAACGACCTGGTCCATGAGCGTCAAGGTTGCCGTCTTGCCCATCCCGAGAGCCCTGTGTTAGGTAGAGGCTATGTGCAAGACACCAGTGATGCTCGCTACACGAGCGATCTTCGTGATATTCAAGGCGCTGTTGGTCATCGGGGCATTGTGGGTTACCGTGGCCTGCACAAGTGGAGGAGGCGCCAGGCCTTCTGCCTCCTCAGAGAATGGGCATCATGCGCTGTTCAAGGAATGGCAGATCATCGATACGGCGACGGGGCAGCCGGTTTCTCTCGACCAATGGGCGGCGTTGTTGCTCCAGCAGGACATCATTTATCTTGGCGAGGAACATCACAATCGGTTTCATATCGATGCGGCACTGACGGTGCTGCGGAGGTTGAAGGTGGAGGGACGTACGCCGGCCTTGGCCATGGAAATGTTCGGCTGGGACGGCCAAGCGGCATTGGATCAATATGTCTCCGGGTTAGAAATGAACCGTCAGGAATTCCTGGAGGCTGTCCGGTGGGGACAGAACTGGGGTGGCCCGTTCGAGGATTATGAACCGTTGGTTCGGCTGGCGAAAGAACAACATTGGACTGTGGATGCCATGAATCCTCCGAAGCCGTTGGTGCGGATTGTCGCCAAGAACGGGTTGGCTCAAGCGGAGGCTGATCCCATGATGGCGCAATGGGGCATGAATGATGAGGTCATGGTCGATGATCCGATCTATCGGGCGCGGATTCTTCAGCAACTCCAGGCCTGTCATGGTAAAGGGGACGACAGCCTCTATCAGACGATGCTCGAAGCCTCCATGGTTCGCGACGAAGGGATGGCCAAGACGTTGGTCCAGCGCCTCAACCGGATTCGCTTGGGGGCCGATACCATGGCTGGACCGTTGGTGAGCTATACAGGGGCCGGACACATTCAGTACAACCTTCCGGTTCCAAAGCGAGTGGCTCGCCGCCTCACCGATCGGGTCCGCCAGGTCACCGTCTATATGACGTCTTTCGAAGTGGGGCGCATTGAGGAATTACAAGACATGATCCGTGAGAAGATTGCGGACTATCTGTGGCTGACACCGGTCAGCGCACAGGGGCCGCCTCGCCGATGTTGAGAATAGTGCGGACCCTTGACAGTTTCCACAGTCTGTCTCAAACTACGTCGCAACATCATTTGGAGTTGTTAGCGATTGGGAACGCAGCACATGCGAAACAAGATCCCCTGTTCCGCTGAGCGGTTAAGCCTCCTGGATCCTCCGATGATCCAGTCGGTGGTTGATCGCAATGCCTTTCACATCGGTAATCAGTACCTCTCTGAAAATCGCGTTCGGATTGTCGAGGCCGATGATGCCCAGATTTCATCCGCCGTCATCGGAAATTCCGGCCTCTACGAACAGACAATCCGTCTCAAGGAGGGGCATCTCATCTCAAAGTGCAGCTGCGCGCTGCCGGAAGAGCCGATGTGTCGTCATTGTATTGCGGTTCTGTTGGAATATCATCGCTGGGCACAGCCGAGGCATGGCCAGCAGAAGAAGGCGAAACCGTCCGCAGCCCCACAGCCGGCACAGGCCTCTCCCAATCGCGACAGCGCGCCTGCGCCAAGTCCCGCTTCGATGACGGACCTGAAGTTGGGCGAGGTGATGGCATTCATCGAATGGCTGCAACCTGCGATAAAGGCGTTGGAGCGAGGATTACCGTTGCCTGATTCGCCAAAGCTCGGCGGGGATCTCGCTTCCTGGATTCAGGCCATTCGTAATCTGGAGGAACGCCGCCGCGAGATCGAAGAAGTACGGATCAACCTGGAGTCCGACATGCGGGACCGAGAAGCCTATGTCGGTCGATTGACGCAACAGGTGCAAGCTTCCATGGAGGAGATTAAGGCCGCCCAAGCCAGTTCTCAGCTAATGCAGCAGGAACTGACTGCTTGTAAAGAGATACTCGCCAAGGTTTCCAAGGTTGCCTCCGAGGTCGGGAGCTATGACAGTCAACTCAAGTCTATCGCAGGAGAAGTGATGTCAAAGGGATCACAACTCGACAAGCTCGCCCATTCTTTTGGGGAAGTCTCGACGGCATTGAAAGCGCTTGCCAAGACCTCTGCCATTTCCTAGCCCATCCCGCTTAGTTTTTCCTCCTAGACTCCCTTCGTATTCTTCTTCGCCGAATACTCCGTAGCTTGCTGCGGGGATGAAGGCGACGGAAGGTCACTATCCGCTCGTGTGCATCACTTGATGGACGGTTGTGAAACAAGGATGGCCTGAGTAATCCCCTCAGCCGGACGAGCTGCCCCATTGCCGGTGAGCCTGGCACGAGGGGACACGTTCATTGTCTGACCGACCAATCTAGGTCGCCCCGCGCGGAGCGCTTTCGTTCGTTTTGGGAAAGGAGCCTGACGCAAGGATTCCATCTCTGTCAGGGAAGTCCCTAGGGACTGAGCGATCAACCAAGCGAGCGTCAAACTAGGACTCCAATACACTGCATCGCGCAGACGGTCGACAAGATCACTTGGGAGACTGACCGTAAGCCGGATCGTTCGAGGCTGTGGTCGTCCGGCCTTGCTCGGTCTGGAATAAAGAGTAGCGGCCCCGCGGCGCTCATTCTTGGTCGAGTTACTCGGAGTAGCTCGATCGGTCAGCGACATTGTGTACCTCTCCAAGTTGCTCTGAAATGAAGCGGTCCCCTGGACTATGGTCTGATCTCATGCCTTAGCTGGCCCCTGTCAGATCGGAGGGCCGCGCCGCTGCTGAGAGGCAGGACGCGGCCCCGATGGCGGAAGCGCATGGCGGTGGGAGGGCTCCGGATGGGCATAATCCAGAGGTAGTCCCACCTGGGTGAGAGGCCTTAGCCTCTTGAGTGGGGACCCACCGGCATTTCGCTTCGCCAAGAAACGTACAGTTTCAAACCATCTTCCCTTTACCCCTACAGCAACCCCTGTACCAGAGTTTTCTCAGTGAAAATATTCCGAGGCCCACGCTACAAGTCGTTGAGTAAATTTGGTTTGGCGTGTGAGCGGGAAAGAGTAGGCTAGAGGACTGAGGCGTATCTGATTCGGTACGCTCATTAACTTGGGGGATACAGGCACAGGGGGAATGCGTCAGGTGAAAGCCACAGAGCGTCAGAGATGAGGCGGATCTATTGGTGGAGATGTTTCATCGCTGCGGCACAGAGGAGGATGAAGAAGCCGATCCAGAGCGCGGCTCGTTGGAAGGGGATCGCTTCGTAGGATTCTTCTTGGCCTTCTTCTGCGTCATCGGATTTGAAGATCACGGTGTAGAGGAAGAGCGTGAGAAGACAGAGCACGAGAAACAGCTTAATAAAGAAGATGGTCAGGTATTTCGCATGGTGTTGAATCCCGCTTCCCGTTTGCGAGGTGATGACCTGATTGACATAGTGGAAATTGATGCCACCGGTAAACAGCAGGACGACGAGCAGGATGCCCGCGACTTTTTTGTAATGCTGATAGAACGCATCGGTAATCGGCTTGACCTGCTCCTTCGCGACCACCTTCTTCAGCCCTGGGGTCACGGCCATGACGAGGAACGCGAGTCCGCCGATCCAGATGACCGCCGACATCAAGTGGAGCCAATGATTGATGATCGGGATCAGTGAATTAAGGTCGGTGACAAGGCTTAGAAGCGCGTCCATTCCGATAACCGTTAGGCGTGAAACGTGAGGCGTGAGGTGTCCCGATCGCGCTCCGAGACAGTACTTCTTACCACCCCTTATCCCTCACGCCTTACCCCTCACGTCAAAATTTAAAGACCGGCGCTTCGTTGCCGAATCGTTTCTTGCGGAGTTCTTCCATCAACTCAATAGTAATCAGGGGGATGCCATTCTCGCGCGCGTGCTTTTCAACGCCTTTCTTCACCATGGCGCGCAAGAAATAGGGAATCCGGTTGAGTCGTGTTTCTGAGTCCTCATCCCATGCCACGTGGTTTTCTTCCGGCGAATTAAATGCGACTTTGATCTTCTCGCCACCCTTCGGGGTGTAGAGACACCATTGATCTTCGTCCAGCCAGTCGCCGTGATCGACGTAGGGGCGTGCGCGGCAGCCGCCGCAGATGTCCGTGTATTCACAATCACCGCATTTACCTTTCAGGTGCGGATAGCGGAAGGAATTGAAGACATCGGACTTTTCCCACAGATCGACGAAGCTTGTCTCACGGATATTTCCGGCAGACAGCGGCATATAGGGGCAAGGGGTCAACTCGCCATTAGGGGTCACACGCGCGTAGTTGGTGCCGGCGAGGCAGCCTCCCCCCATATAACCCGTCGCTTTGGTAATAGGGGAGTTCGGATCTTTCTCGTACGCGAGCCGTTTGAAATGCGGCGCACAGCGGGCTCGGACGAGCATGCCCTTGTAATTATCCTGACACTTGACCAGGTAACCCAACACCTCTTCGTACTGGGTCGGGGTGATGTCGGTGAGTTCTTCGCCGCGGCCGGTGCAGACCATGAAGAAGACATTGAGCACCTTGGCGCCAAGCTGGTGCGCCCAATCGATCACCGAGGGCAGTTCCTGATAATTCATGGGCTGCGCGCTGAAGTGCACTTGGAAGGCCAACCCGTTCCGCTTGCAGGCCTCGATACCGGCGAGTGCGGCTTCCCACGCACCTGGCACGCCACGGAAGCGATTGTGTTTCTGGGGATCGAGCGAATCGATGCTGATCCCCATGCCCATCACACCGATCTCGACCAGGTCCTTCGCCATCCGGTCATTGATCAACATGCCGTTGGTCCCGAACACCACCATGAACCCGAGTTTCACGGCATGGCGAGCGATGTCAAGAATGTCAGGGCGGACGAGCGGTTCGCCGCCCGTGATCACGAGGAGGCAGCCCTTGTTGACCTGAGCAATCTGATCGATGAGTTTGTAACATTCTTCGGTCGAGAGTTCGTCGTCTCCGCCGGCGGACTTCGTCGTCGCGTCGAGATAGCAATGGTCGCACTTGAGATTGCAGCGCTTCGTGAGGTTGAGGGCGATGAGATAGGGTTTGAAGTCGTCGACGGTTCGGCCATCGTGCGGCGCAGGAGCCGTGGATGACGGAGTAAAGAACTGCGATACCTGTTGCTGGATGGAGCCGAACGTGCCCGCAATGGAAGGGTTATTCAAAACCGGCAGTGATTTACCCACGCACGAATGCTCCAGTTATGAGTTCTGAGTTATAAGTTCCGAGCTGTTCAGTTGAAACGAAGTGTATGGCTCCGGGGACAACTCAGAACTCAGCACTCAGCACTTGTTATGAAGTTCCTTTGCCGGTCAGGTTCGCGATCATATCCTTCAGGTTGCCGGTCTTCATGGCTTCCGCCATGTAGTCCTTGGCTTGTTCGATACCCTCGTGAGCCACTTCGGCCGTGATGACTATGACGCCGATCTTATCGGCATGTTTTTCGATGAGGGCACGCGTACACTCGCGCATGAATCCCTCAGGAGCCCGTTCAAGCCGTAGTTGAGCTTCCGACGTCCAGGTATAGGGAGAGGCAGGGGCAGGTTCCACCGCGTGGCCGTTCCCGTTCCCACGACCGTTCTCGTGCGAGACGGTCGCGCCAGTGGCGCCGTTCGTTGCAGCAGCTACGGTAGCCTGCGCTTCGGTCGTGGCGCCGGTTCCCTTGTTCGCGAAGATGGGGGTGTAGTTCTCTGAAGCCGCTTCCTGAATCATAGGCGCGGCATACTCCAGCGTGATCGTGGTCATGCCGAGCTTGCGGGCGGTCTTCTCGATTTTGGCCTTGGCGCGCCGGCGTTGGAAGCCTGCTGGGACTGCGCGGATTCCTTCTTTGGCGTCCTTTGTCCATTGCATAGGGACGTCATCGTAGGCTAGGTCGGTTTCGAGAACCCCTTCGGCGTGCGCCGCTGCTTCGAAGAGCTTCTTGTCGACCAATTTGAAGCGGTCGCCTCCGGCAGCGCAGACTGGGCACTTCACGGGCGTCTCGCCCTTGCCGATGTAGCCACAACCGTCGCAGACGAAATAATTCTGGGTCATGCGGTCCAAGTAGGCTTGAGTGTCTGCACTCACTTTTGGCTTTTCTTCCACGATCTCGGTCATCATACCGCTGAGGGTCGAGCCCATGAGATCCTTCAGCACGGACTCGTCAGCCTGCATCTTGTCGCGGTCGATGCCAGCGGCATCCAGGCTGCCACCCAGTGCGCGCATGGCGTCCATCGCACCCTTGGGCAGGATGTGTCCTATGGCCGAATCGACCACCGTGTTGCTGATGATGGTGTGGCCCTTTTCAATGGCATAGCGATGGATGGCCGTCTTGGCCACGCCTCTGGCGAATATCGGGATCTTTTCCATCCGGCGGAGGGCTTCTTCCGTCCAGGCGATCGTGTATTCCGCCAGCGTATCGATCGGCGGCACATATTTCCGGTTCGACACCAGGATATTGCAGGGCGCGGACCGCAAGAGATTTTCCGTGTTGCTGCCGATGTCCATATCCTCGTCGCTGTGCACGCCGATCCGTCCGACGATCAGTAGTGCGGGGATATCCTTGCGCACGTATTGAATGATCTTTTCGAAGGCCTTGCCGTCCAGCAGGGTGGTCTTGACGTCGGTTTGCTCGGCCTGAGCGATCTCGCGGCAGATGTCGAGGTGCGACTGGTAGATCTTCGCGAGGCCGCTGTCGATGATTTCTTCGTGTAGCTTTTCCTGCTCCTTGAAGCGGAACACTTTGCCGGCTTCCTCGTTGAGGACACCTGAGATGCTATGAAAAGCGGCATAGTGGAAATAGGGATCGAAGGCGGAGATGGCTTCAACCGGCATGTTGAAGGCCTTGCCCAACGTCAGGCCGGTCATGAGTCCGCCGAAGGAATAGGGGCTGCCGTCCACTGCCACCACGATTCTTCCGCCGGTCATGGGCTGGGTTTGCTTGATGATCAGCATGTCCGAATTACGCACGCGACGAAGCACGCGCTCCGTGTTGCTTCCGATCACACTGTCCTTCACTGCGCCGACACCCAAGGCACCCATGATCACCAGGTCGTAGGCATTGGTATTGATGTCTTCAGCCAACACCTTCCAGTTCCGGCCTTCGAGCGAGCGACGCTCAATCGGCAGGTTGTTTTCCGCACATTTCTTATCGACGTAGTCGAGGTAGGAGTCGGTGATGATCTGGAGCCCACGGGTAATCAGAGAATCGTGGATTTGGCGCTGACGGTCGAGCTCTTTTTCATCGTGGTACTCCTCGGGCAGGCCAGCTTCCATCTGTTTGAAGCGCTTGTCATGCATTTTGGCTGCATAGACGTGGCTGCCCACGATCTTCGAGCCGAAAGCTTTGGCGAAGTGGACACCGACGTCGACGGCTGTGTTGGAATGGTCGGAGTTATCGACCGGGACATAGATCGTCTTATACATCGAGATGTCTCCTCAAGATGCCCTCCAGGCCAGGACGAACGAGAGTAATTGTCAAAATTTCCAAATGGTTGACGAACTGCCGCAGCCTCAAAGAATGCGTATGCTAGCACCGGTCTGAATTCGAATGCAAGGCATCGACATGGAATTAGTGGGGCGACGCTAGGATGCAGGGGTCACTACGGATCTTTCGCCCGAATCTTTCGCGGAGCGAATCGATTGTCGGGAGCGAAGGATCTCTTCCAGGGACAGGAGGGCATCGCGTCCAGAGTTCCCTTCGATCCCTCGGATCAAACTCTTGTCGGCATAGGGGCCTGATTCTTTTGGGGCTTGGGATAGGGATCCCGTCCACTTCCTTGGGTCCCGGCTTCCCTCTTTCCGTTCCCAGGCCCGGAGGCAGGCCTTGGCGATGAACGAGTTCAGCGGCGCCGGGTTATAGAGGAGCTTTCTGATACTCGTCGGAGTCAGCATCAGAGGGTTATAACCGGCCGAGAGGTACCCCTCTTCTAACAGCCGTTGTTCCAGATCGGTGTTCGGCTGAATTCCCAAAAAGAACATGAGAGGGAAGACGCGCTCCTCACCCAAGATCGAGGCGACCACCTTGTAGGACTCCACGCTTTGGAGCAAGGACTCCTCGGTTTCTTTTGGACTGTTCAAAGAGTAGTTGAGGATGACCTTCCCCTTGAATCCCGCTTCTGCCAAATAGCGACAGCCATCGTACAGCCGCTCAAGCTTGAATCCCATGTGGAGGTTGTTCAGCACCACTTGGGAGCCCGACGTAATAGCGACCTCAAGATCGCCGACGCCGGACCGGACCATGAGTTTTGCCAACTCCGGGGTGATGAGCGATGTCCTGATATAGCCGGACCACTCGATGTCCAACTTCTCGGCGAGAATCCGTTCAAGGATCTCAGTGCATTGGGGATAGGCTTCTTTCCCGGTAATGAACTGGGCATCCGTGAACCAGAAACGCCTGGCGCCCCATTGATGGTAGTGCTGAGAGATATCCTTGACGACCATGGAGGGTGGTCGATAGCGGACCCGCTTCCCTTCAATGTACGGGTAGAGGCAGAAAGCGCAGTCGTAGGGGCAGCCTCGCTTCGACTGGACCCCGATGGATTCACCCAGATATTCTTGATATTGCGGGAAGATCGAGGTGAGGTAGGGCAAGTCGACGGTGAGCGAATCGAGGAGGGCTGGTGCGCCTTGCTGGCCCTTTCGAATGGTCTGTCCCTCACGGAGGATGTAGCGCTCGTTCTCCAGCGACTGGCCTTCAATGACCTTGAGGATGGCATCTTCACCTTCCCCAAGAATCCCGATGGTGCCTTCCGGGAGTTTCTGGATGAGCTGATCGGCAAAGGCGGTAAAGGCTCCCCCTCCGATCATGATCTGCGCCTTCGGGAACTCCTTCGCGATCAACCAGGGGTAGGAGAGTGCCGCCCGGATATGACTGTAGTAGCGGTAGAGCTGTTGCAGCCCCGCAAACGAGGCGACGATCCGCTTGAGTGGATTGCTTGCAAAGTAGAAATTAAACGCATGTTCCAGCGAGGAGTCTCCCTCATGCGGGGAAAAGATCTGAATGTCGCGCCAGGAGAAACAGACGAGGTCCGGCTTGAACTCGGTTGCGGCATCGCGGACCGCGCTGCTCCGTTGGGCTTCGGGAAAGAGGGACAGATCGAGGATGCGCTGCCGCACGTCCGGCTTGCGTCGATGAATAAAATCAGCGAGATAGGTCACACCAATGGGATAGACCTTCTTGCAGGGGAGAAAGATGTAAAGAATAGAATCCATAGTATTATGAGTTAGAAGTGATGAGTTATGAGTTCCGAACAACTTAGAACTCAAGACTCAGAACTCAGTACTGGCTATTTCACCGCCACATGTATCGCCACGATCCCGCCGGTCAGGTTGCGATACGTGACCGGACGAAAGCCTGCTTCGAGGAGCATCTGTTTTAATCGTTCCTGGTCCGGGAAGTTCCGAATGGAGGCAGGGAGATATTCGTAGACGCCGGTCGTGTCATGCGCCACTTTCGTTCCAATCCAGGGAAGAAGCCGGAACGAGTACCAATCGTACAGTGCCCGCAGCCAACCAAAGACCGGTCGGGAAAACTCCAGGCACACAAACCGCCCACCTGGTTGCAAAATACGGTGGATTTCCTTGACCGCTTGCCGAAGATCGCCGACATTCCTCATGCAAAACCCCGTGGTCACGGCATGGAAGGTCCCATCGGGAAATCCCAGGTGCTCGGCGTTGGCTTCGAGACAGGTGATCTGCCGCTCCAGGCCTTGCCCGGTGATTTTCTTCAGCCCCTCGACGAGCATGGCGTGGTTCAGGTCGGAGGCAATGACGCGACCGTTGGTTCCCATGCGCGGCTCGATCAAGAGCGCGAGATCGGCTGTGCCGGCTCCGACGTCGAGTGCCCGGCCTTTTGTGGTGACGGGGACATAGGAGGCAGTAATTTTCTTCCACCGGTGGTGCAATCCAAAACTCAGGAGTGTGTTGTTGAGATCATAGACATTGGCGATCGCAGTGAACATCCGCTGCACGGCTTGTTCCCGGGCTTGGCCCGACCAAGTCGATACGGCGAGCGGAGCCGCTGGGGAGTCGGCCCCCTTCTGAACGGGTGGTGTATCCACGTGAACCATGAGAGCGTGGTAGCACCTGCCTTCCGGGTTTGTCAAGGCGACCAGGCTCGCATGCTATAATCCCGCCCCTGATGCATAACTCGATCATCATTAAAGGGGCGCGGGAGCACAATCTCAAGAACATCGACGTGACGATCCCACGCGACCGGCTCGTCGTGATCACGGGGCTGAGCGGGTCGGGCAAGTCGTCGCTGGCCTTCGACACAATCTATGCCGAGGGGCAACGACGGTACGTCGAGTCGCTCTCGGCCTATGCCCGTCAGTTCCTCGAACAGATGGGTAAGCCCGACGTCGATTCGATCGACGGGCTTTCGCCCGCCATTTCCATCGAGCAAAAGAGCGCCAGCCACAATCCCCGTTCCACAGTCGGAACCGTGACGGAGATTTATGACTATCTCCGTCTCCTCTTTGCCCGGGTCGGACGCCCCTCCTGCTTTCAGTGTGGCGAGGAAATCACGGCGCAGACCGTGCAGCAGATGGTGGATGCCATTGGCCTGCTGCCGGAAGGGAGCAGACTTCAGATATTGGCCCCGATCGTCCGCGGCAGGAAAGGAGAGTATCGAAAAGAACTCCTCGACATGCGCCGGGCCGGTTACGTCCGAGCCAGGGTCGATGGTCAGCTCGTTGAGTTAGGCGAGGACATCACGCTCGATAAGCAGAAGAAACACACGATCGATATTGTGGTCGATCGGCTGGTGATCAAGGCGGGCGAGGCTCTGACGCGGCGATTGGCCGATTCGGTGGAGACCTCATTGAAACTCGCCGGTGGGCTGGTCGCGGTGCTGACGGACAACGGGAAAGTGTCCCTATTTAGCGAGAAGCTAGCCTGCATCCGCTGCGGCGTCAGTTATCCTGAAATCACGCCGCGCGTCTTTTCGTTCAACAGTCCGCATGGAGCCTGTCCGGCCTGCGACGGCATCGGCTACGCCATGGCGCCTGGCTGTCCTGACGATGAAGACCTCACGTTGCTGGAACCCTGCGGGGTCTGCAAGGGCGCGAGGTTGCGGCCTGAAAGCCTGTCCGTCAAGGTGGCCGCACAGTCGATCGCGGAGATCACGCATTTCTCCGTGCGAGCCGCTGCCGACTTCTTCAGTGCGTTGAAATTCACCGAGCGCGAATTGGTGATTGCCCATCGCATCTTGAAAGAGATTCGCGAACGGCTCGGGTTTCTGGTCAACGTCGGTCTGGATTACCTGACATTAGATCGGGCGGCCGCCACGTTGTCAGGCGGAGAAGGCCAACGCATCAGGCTCGCCACGCAAATCGGTTCCGGCCTCGTCGGCGTCCTCTACATCCTCGACGAGCCGTCGATCGGTCTCCATCAGCGGGATAATCGGCGCTTGCTCCAGACCTTGCTTCGCCTGCGTGACCTAGGCAATACGGTGGTGGTGGTCGAGCACGACGCAGAAACTATGATGTCGGCAGACCATCTGCTGGATATGGGGCCTGGTGCGGGAACGCAGGGTGGCCAGGTCATTGCTCAAGGCACGCCGAACGATGTCATGGGAAATCCTAACTCGCTGACGGGCCAGTATCTCCGCGGCACGCAAATGGTCACCCTTCCTCGCCGCCAGCGCAAGGCCAAAGGGTTGTTGTCCATCATGGGGGCCACGAAACACAATCTCAAGGGGATGACCGCCAAGATTCCGCTCGGCCTGCTCACCTGTGTGACCGGCGTGTCGGGGTCCGGAAAGAGTACGCTGGTTCTTGAAGTGCTGTTCCACTCCCTCTCCCAGTTGCTTGGAAGACAGCCATCAGCGATCAGCGATCGGCCTCCTACGTATCACGCATCACGCATCACGCATCACGAGGAAGGGAGAAAGAGGGCGAGCCGGAGGGTACCACTGCTGGATGGGTGTAAAGAACTTCTCGGTGCCGACGCGCTGGATAAAGTGATCGACATCGACCAGTCACCGATCGGCCGGACTCCGCGCTCGAATCCGGCGACCTATACCGGTCTGTTCAGTTTCATCCGGGATCTCTACTCCAATCTGCCCGAGTCTCGCGTTCGGGGTTATAAGCCTGGCCGTTACAGTTTCAATGTGAAGGGCGGTCGCTGTGAGGCCTGCCAGGGTGATGGGTTGATCAAGATCGAGATGCATTTCCTGCCGGATGTCTACGTGACCTGTGAGGTCTGCAAGGGTCAACGGTACAACCGTGAGACGATGGAGATTCACCATAAGGGGAAGAGCATCGCCGACGTGTTGAATATGACGGTGGACGATGCCGTGGAGTTCTTCGAGCATATTCCGTTCATCAAGCGAAAACTCGACACCTTGCATGATGTCGGGTTGCACTACGTGAAACTTGGCCAGTCTGCCACGACGCTGTCCGGGGGCGAGGCGCAACGAGTCAAACTCTCGCGCGAACTGTCGAAGCGTCCGACCGGACGCACGCTGTACATCTTGGATGAACCGACGACCGGGCTTCATTTTGCTGATGTGCAGCGATTGCTCGATGTGCTGGATCGGCTTGTCGAAGCCGGCAACACCGTGGTGGTGATCGAACATAATCTCGACGTCATTAAGAATGCGGATTGGGTCATTGATCTCGGGCCGGAGGGTGGCGATCGAGGTGGTGAGATCGTGGCCGAAGGACCTCCGAAGGAAATAGCCAAGTCGAAACGATCGTACACGGGACAAGTGTTACGAGAAGCGGGGGTGGTTTGAAGGTTCGGAGCGGCACGGAGTCGGGGGTGACGAAGGGCGGATATTCCGGCAGTCGCCATCATGCGTTGGCTAGAGGCTTCCAATGTCTCCTTACTATTGGCCGCGTGCTCCTCTAAAGCGCGACCGAAGGTCGCATGCCGTCGCACAGCGGCACCCTCTTGGCTGTTATCTCCCCGCGCCCGCTATGGCGACTCCCTCCAATCCATCCCTTCCACCCCTGCAAAGAGGAAAAGGGTGAGAGCTGCTGACGGCGCCGATGGCCCTCAGCCGCACATTCACCGGTGCTCAATTGAAAGCAATCCAGGAAGTGATTACCCTGCGTGAACTGTGTTCCTCATCTTTAAAGATTTAAGAATGGTGAGCTATGGCCACGAAGAAGAAAGAATCGCCGAGAGCTAAAGAGCCAGCGAAAGCTGCAACTGCATCAACTGGTGGGGGTTCGGCAGAAGATTTTGAGAAGCTCGGGGTGTTCTACCTGGGCCGGCCGTATGATCTCGTGGCTAAACAAGCGAAGCCGGGCTGGTTGTTGTATGACTCGAAAGATCTGGTCACCCACGCGGTCTGTGTCGGCATGACCGGCAGCGGGAAGACCGGCCTCTGCATCGGATTACTCGAAGAAGCGGCGATCGACGGTATCCCCGCGCTGATCATCGATCCCAAAGGGGATCTGGCAAACTTGATGCTGACATTTCCTCAACTCCGCGGCGAAGATTTTGCGCCGTGGATCAATGAAGACGACGCGCGCAAGAAGGGGCTCTCCCCGGCGGATTATGCGACCCAGCAAGCCGAGATGTGGAAGAAAGGCTTGGAGGATTGGGGCCAGAGCAGCGAGCGGATTCAGAAGCTACGTGATGCCGCGGACTTTGTCGTGTATACGCCAGGTAGCAATGCTGGTATGCCTGTCTCGATTCTAAAAGCGTTCGCTGCACCACCACTTGAAATTATCGAAGATATTGAGTTGCTGCGGGAGCAAATAAGTACAACAGTTACGAGTCTTCTGAGTCTGGTGGGTGTATACGCCGATCCCATTAACAGCCCTCCACATATTTTGCTTTCTACGCTTATTGAATCAGCTTGGAAAAGAGGCCAGGACCTTGATCTTATACCATTGATTCAGCAAGTCCAAAGGCCGCCATTTAATCGCCTCGGCGCACTCGATCTGGAATCATTCTACCCAGAACAGGATCCGACTAAACGAGACGATCCATCCAAAGGCCGATTCTCTCTTACAAAACGTTTGAACAATCTCATTGCGTCTCCAAGCTTTGAATCCTGGATGGAAGGGCAACCACTTGATCTCGCCTCGATGCTGTATACATCGGAAGGAAAACCTCGTATAGCGATTGTCTCAATCGCTCATTTAACCGATGTCGAACGTATGTTCTTTGTCTCGCTGTTGCTCACTCAGACGCTTAGTTGGATGCGTAAACAGTCTGGCACGACCAGTCTTCGCGCTGTCCTATATATGGACGAGATCTTCGGTTACTTCCCGCCTGTGGCGAATCCTCCGTCGAAAGCACCCCTGTTGACTCTCCTCAAGCAGGCGCGGGCCTATGGCTTAGGAGTTGTCCTGGCTACGCAGAACCCTGTCGATTTGGACTACAAAGGACTGGCCAACACCGGCACCTGGTTTATTGGACGACTCCAAACGGAGCGGGACAAGGCGCGAGTGCTCGAAGGACTTGAAGGCGCGGCGGCGAGTTCCGTGACAAAGTTCAATAGACAGAAGATGGAAGAAGTCTTGGCTGGGCTAGGCAATCGCGTTTTTCTAATGAACAATGTGCACGAGGATGCACCAGTTATCTTTCAGACGCGATGGACCCTTTCCTACTTGAGAGGGCCGCTTACGCGCAATCAGATCAAAGCGTTAATGGAGCCTCGTAAGACGGCTGTAGCATCCCCCTTAGTCATGCGTACGGCTGAAAGCAAGTCGCCCAGTATCATGTCTGGTTCTCAGCAGCCTATATTGCCCCCGGATGTACCCCACTACTTCATTCCTCTTAGAGGCAGTCAGCCCGCTAATACGCATTTGCTCTATAAGCCCATGTTACTTGGCGCGGCACAGGTTCGTGTGGCAGATGCAAAGACTGGTATAGATGTAACGGACGACTGTACCTTCTTGGTGCCGATGACGGACAGCCCTGTACCAATCGATTGGGACGACGCAAGTAACTTTAGAATTGCTTCTGTCGATCTTGAAACGAATCCTCAAGAGAGTGCTCAGTACATGACGATTCCGATTGCCGCAGGCAAAGGTAAGAACTATGAAATGTGGAAGAAAGATTTCTCAAGCTGGCTCTATCGAACTCAGTCTGTCGAACTGATGAGAAGTCGAATCTCTAAGGAGGTCTCGAAACCCGGTGAGTCAGAGCGAGATTTCCGCGTCCGCCTGCAACAATCCGGTCGTGAAGCTCGTGACAAACAATCGGACAGCCTGCGTCAAAAGTACGCACCGAAGATTGCCGCCTTGCAAGATCGGATCAGGCGTGCAGGACAAATGGTCGAACGCCAGCAAGCAGAGTCTCGATCGAGTCAAATGCAGGCGGCCATTTCTGTCGGCGCCTCGATCCTGGGCGCATTCCTTGGGCGGAAGACGATCAGCGCGACGAACATCGGCCGGGCGACAACGGCGATTCGCGGAGCTGGACGTGCGATCAAAGAATCGAAGGACGTGGGGCAGGCCGAAGAGAACGTCTCGGCGCTGCAGCAACAATTAGCCGACCTCGAAGCGCAGTTTAAGACAGAGACCGTTGCTCTCGCTGCCGCGACCGATCCCCTCAACGAGAAACTTGAAATCGTCTCTCTTAAACCCACCAAAGCCAACATCGCCGTGAAACTCGTCGCCCTCGCCTGGACGCCTCACTGGCAGGATGGGAAGGGAGTCCTGACCCAATCTTGGCAGTGACGGGTGCTGTGGGTAATGCTTAGCAGGATGCTGAAAAAGTCCGCTAGCGGCGTTCTCGCATCACTCAGAGGCTCAACGTACCGAAGCGTACGCCTCGCCTCTTCGTTCGCTGCGGCCTTGCTGAACGGCCTTTTTGAGCATCCTGCGTGGTTTATTCCTGTTGTCCAAGATGCACAGGCTAATGAA
Organism: Nitrospirota bacterium; assembly: GCA_963741245.1. Taxonomy (GTDB): domain Bacteria; phylum Nitrospirota; class Nitrospiria; order Nitrospirales; family Nitrospiraceae; genus Palsa-1315. The sequence goes on from CAVUHR010000023.1 coordinate 88,061, forward strand.
ACTCCGGCGTGGGCACAGGGTTTTTCCGCAGCCTGCCGGAAGACTCATGACGGCTCGTCACGATTTCGCATAGAGACCAGGCGAAGGACACGAGCGAGAGGGAAGACATTTCTTCTGGTCACCCCTAGCCTCTTGCCCAAACTGCGAGAGATGACCGCGTTCAACTGTGCGACGGAGTAGTTTTCGCGAGGGCTTTCCGCATCTCCGCGACGGTCTTGGCATCGAGGCCGGCTGCCGTCAATTCGTTGTCCGTGGCGGCTGCGATGTTCGCCATGCTGCCATATTGTTTGAGCAGGCGGGCCCGTTTGATCTGGCCGATGCCGATCACTTGATCCAGTTGTGAGGCCAAAAGGGCTTTGCCGCGCAGCTTGCGATGGAAGGTGATGGCAAATCGATGGGCCTCGTCACGAATGCGTTGCACGAGATGAGTGGCCGGGGAGTTCGTGCGAAGCACTATGGGGTTTTTTCGACCGGGCAGGAAAATCCGCTCGTCTTTCTCGCCGCGTGCTTTGGCCAATCCAATAATCGCCAGGTCCTGATGGCCGACCTGTTTCAGCCCTTCCATGGCTGCGGCGAGCTGGCCCAATCCTCCATCGATGAGGATGAGATCCGGGCGCGCGAGATCCTCGCTGTCTCCATAGCGGCGTGTGACGACTTCCTGCATGCTGGCGAAATCGTTGGCGCCGGTCACGGTTTGGATTTTGAACCGGCGGTAGTCGGCTTTCTTCATCTGGCCGTCTTCCCATACGACCATGGATGCAACGGACTGGTCGCCCATGGTGTTCGAAATGTCGAATCCTTCGATGCGCCGAGGCACAGTGTCCAGACGTACGAGCCGCTTCAGTTCTTCAACCGCTTGCCGTCCGATTTCTTCGTCTCGAAGGTGATTGGCGACTGCGGCGCCGGCATTCTCTTCCGCCAGGAGGAGCAACTGGTGTTTCACGCCCCGCTCGGGCGCCACGACGCGGACAGCGTTTCCGCGCTTGCCTGAGAGCCACTCCTCGATCACTGTGACGTCGTCGAGGTCGGTGGGGATGAGCAGCTCTTTGGGCGGCTGACCGTCTTTGTTGTAGAACTGTTCAATGGCGGATCGAACGAGCTCCTCGTCGCCGGCGTCAGCTGAATGGGGCCAGAAGAAGTCTTTGCGGCCGATCAGGAGGCCGCCGCGCACGAAGAGGATCTGGAGATCGACTGCCGAGCCTTGCCGCGCCAGACCAATCACGTCTTGGTCGGTTGTCGTCGTTTGGGTGATACGTTGCTTTTCAAGTGTGCGTTCGATGTTGAAGAGCCGATCGCGCAAGCGCGCCGCCTCCTCGAATTTCTCACGCTCCGCCGCCCCTTCCATCTGGGCGCGCAAGTCGTCCAGCAATTCATGGTCGCGCCCTTCGAGAAACTGGCGCACCTGTTCGACGATGTGGCGGTAGTCTTCTTTCGATTGATTGCCGGTGCAGGGCGCCATGCACCGTTTGATCTCGAATTCGATACAGGCTCGCTCCGCCTTCCCGTCGATCTCGATCGTGCAGGTTGCCAAGGGGAAGGCTTTCTTGATGACTTTCAATGTCTCCCGCAAGGCGCCTGCCGGCGTGTAGGGGCCATAGTAGAGTGCGCCGTCCTGTTGCACACGGCGGACGATGGAGAGGCGCGGGAAGTCCTCTTTGATCGGCAGGCGAAGGTAGGGGTATTGCTTGTCGTCCCGTAAGACCACATTGAACCGGGGCCGATGCTGCTTGATTAGATTGCTTTCGAGGATGAGCGCTTCGAGTTCTGAGCGGGTGACGATCGTTTCGAGGTCTGCGATGTGGCTGACCAGGACGGTGTGTTTCGGGGAGTGGTCGGTCCCTTTTTGAAAGTAGGACCGCACGCGGTTAGACAGGACTGCAGCTTTCCCGACGTACAATAGTTCGCCGGCCTGGTCTTTAAAGAGATACACCCCAGGTTGGTCAGGCAGATGAGCGAGTTTGGATTCGAGGGTACTGGTCATTGGTCAATAGTCAACGGTCAATGGTCAGCAGTCAATAGTCGTTCGCCTGGCCAAGTTGTCTTGGCAGCTATCTTACCAATGACTGGTGACCAAAGACCTCTCAGCGCATCGACCGGACAAAAGAGGGACTCAGGCTTCCCCGCGCGATTTCCGCGACCGGACCCTTCATGGTGAGACTGAAGTCTGCGGCGACCTCGATGTTGAGCTGGCCTCCCGGCATTTTCACCGTGACAGGGCTTTTCACCAGCCCGAGCCGGATAGCCGCACTCGCGGCGGCGCAGGAGGACGACCCGGAGGCCTGGGTTTCACCGGCCCCGCGTTCCCAGATCAGGATGAAGAGTTCTTTTGGGCCGGTCGGCACGGCGAGTTGAACGTTCGTTCGCTTCGGGAACAGGGAATGGTTCTCTAATGCCGGTCCCAATTTCAGGAGGTCCTCGCGCGACCAGGACTGTCCGGCTGGTCTGAAGACGACACAGTGGGGATTCCCCACACTCACCCCGGTGAAGGTGAGGGATTGGCCGGCGGCGTTGATGGGCTGTTCGATCAGTTCGTTGGTCGTGAGGGTACAGGGGAGTGAAGCCGGCTGGAACGTGGCCCGGCCCATTTCGACGGTGACGGCGCTCGCATCCCGATGCCGGTCCACATGCAGCGCAATGGTTACCAGCCCTCCTTTGGTCTCGACGGTGAAGTGCGTCTTTTTCGTCTTGCCGGTAGCGTGAAGATAGCGGGCAAAGATGCGCAGGCCGTTGCCGGATTTTTCCGCCTCACTGCCGTCAGGGTTGAAGATACGCAGGCCGAAGTCCGCTTTCTTTGACGGGACGAGCGCAAGAATCCCATCGCTGCCGAGGCCCCAGTTGCGATTACAGATGGATGTGATTCTTGATGGGGTGAGCGTGAAGGTCAGCTCTTTGGGGTCCATCACAATGTAGTCGTTGCCGAGGCCGTGTCCACGAAAGAAACCGTTCTTCACCTTCGGTCTCCTATGGTATCTCGTCGCTGGTGGATCGTGAAACGGAGGGAACAATACTTGGTCACTGGTCACTGGTCAATAGTCATTTGAGAAATGGAAAATACTGAGAGCTTTTACTGGCTCACCAATGACCGGTGACCGATGACTTTTGCCTAGACGATCTTCACGCTCGGCGGGCGTTCGATGAGTTCGACTTCGTAACCATCTGGAGCATCGATGAAAATGAAGCGGCTGCCGGAAGAGGTTGTGGTCGGACCGTCCGTAATTCGAATCTGTTTGGCGCCGAGTTGTTCAATGGTGTCGTCAAGGTTCTCGACTTGGAAGGCCATGTGGACGAGGTCTTCCTGCACTCTCACCGGGCCACTTGACGGGAAGCTGCAAAGTTCGATCAGTTCCTCGCTGTTGGGTACCTTGAGAAAAGCCAGATGAGAGCCGCGCGGCGAGACCTTTCGCTCCAGGACCTCCAGCCCAAGGACGTTGGTGTAGAAGTTGATCGTCTGGTCCATGTCGCTGACCCTCATGCGGGTGTGGAGAAATTTTTTGACGTGCATCGGCTCACTCCCCCGCAGGCTGCTGAAAAATCCCTCCAGCTTCGTTCTCAGTCGTGCGAACCCCTCAACGTACCCTGCCCGCGTACGCCTCGGGGTTCGCACTCCTTGCGGCCTTGCTGGAGGACTTTTTGAGCAGCCTGTAACTGGTTCGTATTTCTAGAAGAGCCATACTAAGAACGTAAATGATATTCCGAACAGTATGAGCCAACATAAGAAACCGATTACCACACACCAAGTGCCATGTGAGTTTGGGCTACTTAAGCCACATTGTTTTAGGACCCACCCACCGAGGCGGTACACTGCGCCATCAGGAACAAAGGAGAGCAGTTCACCAAAGAATTCTATGAGAGAACTCATTTATTCCTCGCCGGGCCGCTGGTCTTGCGCAGCAGAATTTCGGCACTGCCTGGGATCAGAAAGTTCGGCATGGGGCCGATCTCCTGGTAGCCCTGCTTCTTGTAAAAGTGCCGTGCTTGGTCGTTGAAATCCGATACGCAGGCGAACAGGTTCTTCGCCCTTGTGAAGACCGCCGCTTCGACGTGGGCGAGCAGAAGTCCCCCTAGCCCCTTGCCTCTCGCCCAGTCCGCCACTCCAAGCAGTTCTACATAGTCGCCGAGCAAGAATTTCTGACGAACGACCACAATGCCGGCCGCTTTGCCGTTCTGGTCCACGACGTAGCTGTCACGCCCCTGTGGGAGCGGTGTGAAATAGCAGTCCCAGTCACTGGCGTGGTATCCCAGCCGTTTCCACGGGTCGGAGTCGGCGAGCAATTCAATGACGGTTGCCCGATCCTCCACCGTCATGGGCCGAACGGCCAGGTCGGTCATGGGGCTGCCTGGTTACAAATTAAGAGATCGCTCATGGTCATGGGGGTGAGGTTACGCTCCGGCAAGAGATGTTGATGGAGATCTTGCACCACCTCTTGTGTATGTATGCCCTTCCCGTTGGCGTGCATTACAATGACGCTACCCTTCCGGACTAACTGCTTCAGTCGGTCTTCGATCCGGATCGCCGTGAGTGTTGGGTCGGGATCGCCGGACACAATATTCCAGAGAATGAACTGGAGACCGAGGGCGCGGGCCACGTTGACGGTGTCGTCGTTAAACTCCCCATAAGGAGGGCGAAACAACGTCGCGTCATGACCGTACTTGGTTTTGAGCCGACGAACTGGTCCAAGAATTTCTTGCTTCTGCTCGTCCGTTGAGTGGAGCGGCAGATGGGCGTGGACCTCCCCATGGGTGCCGACTTCAAAGAACGGGATCTGGAGGAGGGCCCGTACTTGCTGGTCGTGTTTCGTCATCCATTTTCCGGACATGAAGAAGGTGGCGGGGACCTTCTGCTCAATTAAATAGTCGATCAATAGCTGATCATAGCCCGCTCCGTTCCGCACTGGGCAGAGGTCGAACGTCAACGCCACACCGGGACAGGAGGGTGGCCCAGACTTGATCACTTGGGCCTGCGTGAAGGAAGGCATCGCCGGAACAAGCAGCATCGTAAGGGCCAGGCATAATATCCCTGAGGATTCGCGCGGTCGCATGGTGATGAGTATACCCGATCCAGGAGGCGAAGCCGAGTTGACGCTTCAATTCCCCCACTGTTACGGTGGTGGTATGTTGTTGCCCAATTGGAGAATCGGCCGTGCGCTCGGCATCCCGATTCACGTGCATGCCTCCTGGTTCGTGGTGTTCTTCTTTGTGTCTTGGTCAATGGCGACGGGCTACTTGCCCGAGACTTTGCCGGGTCTGTCGGCTCCACGCTATTGGGGCATGGGTGGCATTGCTGCTCTGTTGTTGTTCCTCTCCGTACTTTTACATGAGCTGGGACATTCCTATGTGGCGCTGCGCTACCAGATCCCTATCAGGCAGATTACCTTGTTCATCTTCGGGGGTATGGCGCATATGGGAAAGGAACCGCCCAGTCCGCGGGCCGAGTTTTTGATCGCGATCGCAGGACCGCTCGTGAGTTTGATTCTGGGGGCCGGTTGTCTCGGCGGAGCCATGGCCGTGGAATCATTGTTCGGGCAATCCAGGCTTCGAGGGCTCATCGTCCTCGGGAGCTTGCTCGGCATGGTGAATGTCCAGCTCGGACTATTTAACCTGATCCCGGGGTTCCCGTTAGATGGGGGACGTGTCTTACGGGCTGGACTGTGGGCCCGGAACAAGGATTTCAATCGAGCGACCAGTCAGGCCGCGCTCGCGGGAATAGGATTCGGTGTTGCTCTTGGGTTGATCGGCGCGGTCTTGATGGTGGGGGCTTGGTCCGGCGCTTTGGGACATTCCATCGCGACGAACGGGGGCTGGCTCATCTTTATCGGCGCATTCCTCTTTTCGGCGGCCTTGGCGAGCAGACGGCAGGTAGCCCCGCGGATTTCGTTAGCGTCGGTGACGGTTCGTCAGGTCATGGTCCACCGCGTCGTGACCCTGCTACCGGATATGAGCGTGCAGGACGCGGTCGATCAATACTTTGTCGCGCATGGATTTAGTGGATTCCCAGTATGCGAGGATGGACAGGTTCTTGGGGTGGTCACAGTGCGAGACGTGCAAGCACTATCCACAGCACTCTGGCCTTGGCGCCGCGTTCGCGAGATCATGTGCCCGGCGTCGTCGGCCTTCTGTGTCCCTCCGGACTGGTCTGTCATGCAGGCGATGGAACGCATGGTTCAGGGCGGGTGGGATCTTCTCGTGGTGATAGAGAACGAAAAGATCGTAGGGCTCGTCACCCGATCGGCCATCGCTCACTTTCTCCAGCTTCGCGGATCGGAATCGTTAGGCGTTAGGGGTAAGGCGTCAGGCGCGTGAGGCGTCAGAGGTAAGGGGCCTTCACGTCTTACAATTAGTCGTTCGCGCGGGCGATGGAAATGTTTTGCGCAATGGCAATACGCACGAGGTGGACCACGAGCAGAAACCCGTAGACCACGCAGAAGAACTTGAAGGTGGCGCGGTAAAAGTCTGTCAAGAGGATGGGGAGGCAGAGAGCAAAGAGCAGGCTTGCAATCAGCGTCATGAAGGTCAACCGCTTGCAGAACTCATGGGGGGCTTCCCGGCCGATCTGTTTCAACGCGCGGGCATAGCGCTCGGCTCGTTGAAGTTTGGCTGCCTGCAGGGCGGCCTCGCCTGTGCCCCAGTAGCGCAAGTAGAAATAGCCACCCAAAATCAAGAGCCAAGGCAATGCCCACAAGGGCCAGTAGGTCGCTCCTCCGTAGGTCTCGCTGCTGAGCAAGGCGGCAAAGGAGGGGGCATAGAGCAATCCCAACACCAGCGGCAGAATGCGCTCATCATTCGGACGTTCCCCCTCCGGTCCGCCATGAATCAGCTCCCGTTCAAATAGGGGGTAGCCGTACTTGAGGACTACGAGCGCGATGGCAGCGCTCATAGTCTTGTCAGGAACATAACGGATACAGTTCTGGAACCAATTCACCATCCACCAACTCAGACTTTCCCCCCAGGTAAATCCAAAGAGGGATTCGAGGTAGAGATGCGCAGTCTGTTCCCATTGGAGTACGCGCAGGTTCACTGACTCAGCGACATCGGGGTTCAAGGCAAAGGTCGTTTGTTCATGCAGTGCAGCCTGGACAAAGGTTCCCGGCAGGCTCATGACAAGCGCGCCGCCGACCCCAAAGATATAGAGGAACCAGGCATGGGACAGGGCGGAACTGCGTCCTGTGCGGAGATACTTTTGAAAGCCTGTTTGTCTGGCCATCCAACCCCAATAACAGGCGCCGGTCATGCTCACCAGCGACCAGGGGAATATCACCACGTCCCCGCCGGTTTCCGGGTACAACAACCAGTTCACGACGGAATTCGAGAGGAGGGCCACGACGGCTCCCCACCAAGGGCCCAAGAGGAAGGCGACCAGCGCTGTTCCCGTCATGTCGAGAAACAGGATGCTCTCCAGATGCCGACTCAACGTGAGCCCAAGGTAGTTGAGGAGCAGGCCTGCTGCGACGATCACGCTGGTTTCGTACAAGAGGAGATAGGAGATACCACGGAAGGGCTTCGACGAAAAGAAATCGATCGTGGGAAACGGGTCAGAGGCCGGACGTTCGCTTGTGGAGGGTGACTTTCGTTCCTTCTTCGATGTCAGCCGGCTCTTGACATCCAGCAGCTTCTCCATGAGGGTCAACAGCGCCGCGATGAAGCCAATCACGGTGCCACCGAGCATGAGCATGTCTTTGCCGAAGTCTTCGGGCATGAGGCGGTTCCCTTGATATAGTACCGGTAGCCATTCTAGCTACGAAGGGATATCCCCGCCAGCAAAAGTCCAGAAGCCGACAGTCTGATTTGGTTCATTTGGTTGCTCAGGTTGATTTGGTTTATCTGGTTTAACCAAATAAACAAAACAGACCAAACAAACCAAACAACAGTCTTCTTATGCTGGCGGACCTTTCGGCAAGGCCGGGTCTGACTGAGCGGATCTCGTGGCTGCGGCTGACAGCGCCTGTGCCTGTTGCTGGAGGTGGTGGGCGACCTCGGCGCCGATCAGCAAGAGGGCCGCGGAGTAGTAGACCCATAAGAGCAGCAGAATGACTTCCAAGAGGGATCCATAAAGGCGGGCGTATAGGGTCGCGTAGGTGCTATAGGTCACGAATAAGAGTTTGGCCGCGACCCAGAGCAGACTAAACGTAAGCGCCCCGATCATTGCCTCGCGCCATTGCGGCCGCCGCCGTGGAACGAGGCGATATAACCCCGTGACTGTGAGGAAGGCCAGCGCGAAGGGGAGGGTATAGGTAAGGAACAGATCATGGGCTGCGAGTGCCAGGAGATCGAGCCCCCAGAGTCTTGGCGCATACCCCGTTAGGAAGTTGACGATTTGGGTCGCGCCGTAGGAGAGCAGCAGCACGAGTCCTGTCACAGCGAGCGAAGCGACGGCGATACCGGTTGAGATGAGGGGATGGCGGCGCCAGGCACTCTCGAATACGACGTTCAACGCATAGTCGAGCTCATAGAACACCAACACGCTGAACCAGATGAACGTCAGAAACACGGCCCATCGGACGGTTTCTAAGTCGCTCACCCGATGCAACTCCTGTACGACATGTTCTCCCAGCGAAGGGATGAAGCCCTTGAGAAAACTGAGGAGGACCTGTTCCCCGATTACGTTCTGACTCACCACGAAACTCAAGCCGTAGAGCAGGAGGAAGACGAGCGGGAAGAGGGAGAGCAAGGAGAAAAATGCAAGAGAGGCCGCCAGACTGGCGCACCCATGGCGCAGAAATGATCGTACAAGGTCTAGGAGGAAACGAAAGGGCTGCATAAAGCGCGATGGGTGAATGGCTTGTCACCAACGTAACACGAGTCGCCCTCTCGTGCACCTGTCTAGCACGCATCATTCACGAAGGCTTGTTGGAGAAAGAAATTAATCGCGAGCTCGTCAGTTTCCGATCCCAATGCAAGTTTAGTTTTGAGATGGATTCCAAGTTCGAGGTATTGGTCTTTACTCTTACACATTCCTCTCCGTGGGTGCCGGGTGGTCCAAATCGAACTTCGCCGGGAGCGGCGGGGGCCCCGCCCGGCGTCCAGAGAAGGAAAGCCGGTACTGACCACCGCACCGTGGTCGTCAGACCACGGCGACGGGAATACCGGAAGGCTTCAGCTCTGGACCGCCGTGAAAGGGGCGCCGCGTGAGGCGTGGGAGTGAAGGACCAGCCGGCACCCACTCCCCCTTTATTTGAGAGTCAGGACAGATTGGAGCGCGAAGCTGACGAGAGGGTTGGGAAAGAGGCCGAACAGAATCACGCCGGCGACGGCACAGGCCAACACGAAGGATAAAGCCGGCGAGGTCACGAGGCGTGGCGGCGCGACGGATGAGGGATTCGGATCGCGCATATACATGACCATCACCACCCGCATGTAGTAGTAGGCCGATACGGCGGCAAAGATCAGGGCAATGGCGGCGAGCCATGCCAATCCTGCTTCGACTGCCGCCATGAACACATAGAATTTTCCGATGAAGCCTGCGGTCGGCGGAATGCCCGCGAGTGAGCCCATGAAGATCAGCATGAGGAAGGCAGCAAGCGGCTGGCGTTTTGCGAGTCCCGTGAAATCCTCGATCTCTTCTCCCTCGACCCCGTTTTTCCTGAGCATCCCGATGACGGCGAAGGCGCCGAGCGTCATGAACGAATAGAGGGCGAGATAAATCATGATGCTTGCGAGGCCGGGCGTTCCCCCGGACGCGCCGACCCCACGGCCTGCCGCCACAAAGCCGATCAACGCGTAGCCGGCGTGCGCGATGCTGGAGTAGGCCAGCATCCGTTTGATGTTGGTCTGCACGATGGCGACGACATTGCCGAGCACCAGGGTGACAACGGAGATGAGCAGGAACAGGAGCGACCAATCTGCCTTAAGCCCGCCGAGGCCTTCGACGAAGACACGCATGAATGCGGCAAAGCTGGCAGCTTTTGCGGCCACCGCCATGAAGGCCGTGACGGATGTTGGGGCGCCCTGATAGACGTCGGGCGTCCACATATGGAACGGCACCGCGGCGAGCTTAAAGCCGAAGCCGACCGCAATCAGAATCGTGGCGATCAGCACGAGGGGATCATCCGCCCCACGAGTTCCGATGGCGCCTGCGATCGATGCCAGCTTGGTGCTGCCGGCCAGGCCGTAGAGCAACGAGATGCCGTACAACAGAATCCCCGAGGAGAAGGCACCCAGGACGAAGTATTTGGCTGCGGCCTCCAGCGAACGAGGCTTAGAGCGGTTGAGCCCGGTCATCACATAGAGCGAGAGGGACATGAGCTCGGTTCCGAGATAAATCGTGAGCAAGTCGACACCGGAGACCATGACCATCATGCCGGAGAGGGCGAGGAGGATGAACCCATAGTATTCGCCGAGGTGTACGCGCTCCGCTTTCAGATAGGGCAGCGACATCAAAATGGTCAGGCCGGTCACGCCGTAGAGGAGGATTTTCCAGAATCTGCCATAGGCATCGATCACCACCAGATCGCTAAACGCAGACACCCGGACATTCAGCACGTTGATCTGCCCGCCGGTGAGCCCAAGACAGAGGGCGAGAGCAGCCAGACTCAGCCAGGCCAGGAGATCTCGTCGCGAGGCTGGGGTGACGGGATCCAACGCGATGACGAGACAGGCTGTGACGACGACAATGAGTTCGGGAAGCAGGGCCAAGAGGTCAGAGCCGTACAGACTCATCGCGATGTGCCTTGGGTCTTCAGCTGCTCTCCGCTGTCTGCCAGCAGTGGCGCTGTCACTCCGGCAGAGGGGTGGGCGGTCGGCGCGACCTTCGCGCGGGACATGGAGGCAATTGTGTTGGTCACGCTCTGGTGCATACGACTCACAAGCGGATTCGGAAAGAGCCCGATCCAAAATATCAACAGGGCCAGTGGCACCAGCGTGGCGAGCTCCCTCAGGTTGAGGTCCCTGAGCTTCGGGAGGTGGTGGAGGGATGGGACCCCGAAGACCACTCGCTGGAGCATCCATAGGAGATACGTGGCGGCGAGAATGATACCCAACGACGCAAAGGCAGTCGCGACCTTGCTCCATAGGAACGTGCCGACGAGCACGAGGAACTCTCCGACAAAACTATTGGTGCCGGGGAGACCGAGCGAGGACAAGGCGAAAATCACCAACAGAACGGCATACTGAGGCATCGGAGCAGCCAGTCCGACATTGTCGGCGATCAACCGGCTATGGGTGCGCTCATAGATTATGCCGACGCAGAGGAACAGCCCGCCGGTCGTAATCCCATGGTTGACCATTTGGAGGACGGCTCCTTCGATACCCTGCTGGTTCAAGACAAACAGGCCAAGGGTGACGAACCCCATGTGGCTCACGCTTGAATAGGCGATCAGTTTCTTGAGATCGACTTGGGCCAGAGCCATATAGGCGCCGTAGATGATCGCGATGATGGAGAGGGCGACCATCATGGGCGTGAAGGAGCGGCTAGCGTCCGGCAGCATCGGTAAACTGAATCGCAGAAATCCATAGGTGCCCATTTTCAGGAGGATGCTGGCGAGGATGACGCTGCCGGCGGTTGGGGCCTCGACGTGGGCGTCCGGGAGCCAGGTGTGAAACGGAAACATGGGGACCTTCACCGCAAAGGCGGCGAAGAACGCCAGGAAGAGCCACGTTTGCAGCGAAGCGGGGTAGGTGCCCTGGCTTAAGGCGAGGATGTCGAACGTGTGCCCTCCATAAAAGTACAGGACGAGAATGGCAACGAGCAGGAGCAAACTCCCTGCGAGGGTGTACAGAAAGAACTTGATGGCCGCATAGAGCCGGTTGGACCCTCCCCAGACGCCGATGAGGAGGTACATCGGAATCAACATGGCCTCCCAAAACACATAGAACAGCACGAAGTCCAACGCGACGAATACCCCCAGCATGGCCGTTTCCATGACGAGCAACATGGCCATGAAGCCTCGGACTCTTGTGGTGATCGCATCCCAGGATGCCAAGACACAGAGAGGCATGATTCCGGCGGTCATTAAGACCAGCGGCAGGCTGATCCCGTCAAGACCCAGGCTGTAGTAAATGGGAGGGGCCGTGATCCAGGCGACATGTTCGGTGAACTGCATCTGACTGGCCTGTGGATCAAAAAGCCACCAGAGCGGGAGGGCAACGAACAGGTCGGCCAGGGTCGCGGCCAGCGCAATCCATCGAGCGGTCGATTCCGTCACGAAATACATCGCGATGGCTCCCGCAAGGGGAAGAACGAGGAGAAGTGAGAGCCAGGGAAAGGAACTGGTCATTGGTCATTGGTCAATAGTCAATTGTCATTGGCAAGAGAACAGCTGTTCGTTGTTCCCATTGACCAGTGACCGCTGACCATTGACAACCCTTAAAAGAATAAGAACATTGTGAAAAGGACCACAGCCCCAAGCGCCATACCGAGCGCATAATGTTGCGTCTGTCCGCTTTGCATGATCCTCAAGAGCCACCCTCCCCAGGCGATCGCACGGGCCACGCCGTTCACCGCGCCGTCGATCACGTTCACATCCACACGCTTCCACAGTTCGGTTGCGGCAGAAAAGGTGGGGCGGACGATCGTTCGATCGTAGGCCTCGTCGACATACCATTTATTCAGTGAGGCCTGATACAACGACTGCCACCGTCGAGCAAATTGATCCGGCAGCGCCGGGTGGCGTACATAGACATAATAGGCGCCGGCGATCCCGAGTAATCCCATGCCCGTGGCCACCACCATGATGCCTATAGCGGCTCCTCCCTCGTGAGCAGCGCCACCTGCGTCTGTCTCGAACATTGGTCCAAGAAACTCCGGAATGCCTAGATAGCCTGTGACGATGCTGAGCACTGCCAGGATTATCAGCGGCAGGGTCATGGTGTTCGAAGGTTCGTGTACGTGGTCTGCATGATGAGGATCAACATGCGAGGGGCCCCAAAATGTGACGAAGACCAGTCTGAAGCTGTAGAACGCCGTCATCAACGCCGTCACGAGTCCCAGGACCGTCAAGCATTGACCGAGCGGGCCGGTCGACCAAGCCGAGACGAGCAGGTTGTCCTTGCTAAAGAATCCTGACGTCAGGGGAAATCCTGCAAGCGCGAGCGAGCCCACAACGAACGTCCAATAGGTGACCGGCAATTTGTCTTTTAACCCGCCCATGCGCCGCATGTCCTGCTCGTGATGCAGGGCGATGATGACGGACCCGCAACCGAGAAACAGGAGGGCTTTGAACGCGCCGTGGGTCAGGAGATGGTACATGCCGGCGGCATAGGCGCCGAGACCACAGGCCATGATCATGTAGCCGAGCTGGCTGACTGTCGAGTAGGCCACGACACGCTTGATATCGGTCTGGGTCAAGGCGATGGTCGCCCCAACGACCATCGTCACTCCGCCGGTGACCGCCACGACCGCCATGGCGACGGGAGACAGGTTATACAGCGGAGCCAATCGCGCGACCATGAACACGCCCGCTGTGACCATCGTCGCAGCATGGATGAGCGCCGAGATGGGGGTGGGGCCTTCCATCGCATCCGGCAGCCATACGTGGAGCGGCACTTGGGCCGATTTGCCGACTGCGCCGGTGAACAATAAGACGCAGATGAGTGTGAGCACGGAGACGTCCCAGGTTCCTCCGAACGGACCGAGGACATTCATGACGTCGCCTGCGGATTCGTGCGCGCGGGCAAAAATTTCGTCATAGTCGAGTGACCCAAAGCTGTACCAGACCAACAGGAGGCCGAGCATGAAGCCGAAATCGCCGACGCGGTTGACGATGAAGGCCTTCGTGGCGGCGGAGCAGGCAGCTGGGCGATCGTACCAGTGGCCGATGAGCAAATAGGAACAGAGACCGACTGCTTCCCAGAAGATGAAGAGTTGAAACAGGTTGTCCGCCATGACCAACATCAGCATCGAGAAGGTAAAGAGGGCGATGTAGCTGAAGAAACGGACATAGCCCGGTTCTCCGTGCATGTACCCGATGGTATAGACATGGACGAGTGAACTGACGGTTGTGACTAGGAGCAACATCACAGCGGTGAGCCGGTCGATGGAGAAGCCGATGTGAAGATCGAGCATGCCCGAGGTCAGCCAGGTGTAGAGAGGGAAGCTCGTCTGGTGGCCGCCTGCCACGTCGAAGAAGACCAAGAGCGAGAGCAGCAACGACACGACTACCGCTGGTACGGCGACGAGATGGGCCTTGTCCTTGATCCAATGTCCGAAAAGCCCGAGAATCAGGAAGGCGGCGAAGGGAAGCAGTGGAATCAGTGCGTACGTCATCGGCGGTCAATAGTCACTGGTCATTGGTCAATGGGTCACGGAGAAAAAGCAGGCTGGAGCCATATTCCCTCACCAATGACTGTTGACCAATGACCGTTGACATCCTCTCCCCTACCATTTCAGCAACTGAAAATCGTCGATGTTGATCGTGGACTTGGCTCGATACAAGGCAATGATGATGGCCAACCCGACCGCGACCTCTGCCGCGGCGACCGTGAGGGCAAAGAAGACGAAGACTTGTCCTGCGACATCGTGGAAGTACTGCGAAAAGGCAACGAAGTTGATATTCGTCGCGTTCAACATCAATTCGACCGACAGCAGGATGATGATAATGTTCCGACGAAGGAGGACTCCGATGACTCCGGTCAGGAACACGATGCCGCTTAACACGAGATAGTAGGACAGTGGAATGGTCATTGGTCATTGGCCATCAGGTTAAGAACTCGAATGAATCCAGCATCCACTCTTCACCATTGACGCTTCACGCCTTATGCCTCATGTCCGCCGATGTCTTTCTTGGCGAGCATGATCGCACCGATCATCGCCACGAGCAGAATCAAGGACGCCACCTCGAAGGGAAACAAATAGGTGGAATAGAGTACGTCACCGATCGCCTCGGAATTACTGGTTCCTCCGACAGTGGTTTCTGTGCCGGTTGCCACGACCGGGGTTGTCCAGCCCTTCATCGCCGTGAGGATGACGGCCTCGATGACCAGCGTCACACCCACCGCGGCAGCCATGGGCCATTGTCGATGGTAACGGTCATCCTGTCGCAGGTTCAGCAACATCACAACGAAGAGGTACAGGACTAAGATGGCGCCGGCGTAGACGATGATTTGAACGGCTGCGAGGAATTCCGCGTGGAGGGTGACGTAGAGCCCCGCCACATGAAAAAACATAATCAGCAGCGCCAGCGCACTGTAGATGGGATTGCGCACCGCGACGACAAGCACCGATGCGGCGGCGATTACAAATGCAAAATAGAAAAAGAACACCTGTTCCATCACACGTCTTCCTCTGTGCCGCTAGTTAGGATGCCGGCAAAGTTTGCCGGTCCCATAGACTGTGGTGCGTAAAGCGCGAGAACCGGCAGGTCTCTCTTGTTTATCTGGTCTGTCTCGTTGTTTGGTTGAACCAGATAGACCAGATGAACCAGCTCAACCCTCGCCTGTCCCGCTTATCTCGCTGTTTCCGCTATTCCCGTCGACCTCGCACAGGCGATTCAGCCGGGTTTTTGCGGCAGGTGCTTGAACGCGACGTTGAAGAACGCCACATTCGGGTGTTGGAGCTCCAACTGCTTCTCGCGAACCGGGAACGACCGGTCGCCGATGGCGAGCAATTGTTCCTTGTTGAGGTTCAGCTGCCGCTTATCGTACACCGCCCACTCGTATTCGCGAGTCATGCCGAGGGCATCCACCGGACAGGCATCGACGCACATTCCGCAAAACAGGCAGCGGGTCATGTCCATGTAATATTCTTTCGCGTAGCGCTTCGTCGGCTCGCCCGGCACTTCCGCGCTGACCACGCGAATCACCCGCGACGGGCAGGCGGCTTCGCACAGGTCGCAGCCGACACACTTTTCCGTCCCGTCGTCGTACCGCAACAGGGCCAACATCCCGCGATAGTTGTCCGGTAGCGTCCGCTTTTCGTGCGGGTATTGCAGGGTGATCGGCTTGTAATGGATCAAATGCGAGATCGTCACTTTCATCCCGACGAGGATTTCATAGAAAGTGATGGTCTTGATCCAAGTCTTAAATGTCATTCTTGCCCAGCCCTCAGCGATCAGCTTTCAGCAGTCAACTTCACCAAGATTCACATCCAAAGCTGACAGCTGATGGCTGACAGCTTGTTGCTTCAACGCGGAAAGACATACACGGTAATGGCCGTGATGATGATGTTGGCCAGCGCGATCGGCAACATGACCTTCCAGCCGAACCGCATCAATTGATCGTAGCGCAGTCGGGGCAACGTGGCGCGTATCCAGACGAATAGGAAGAGGAAAAAGTAGACTTTCGCCGCAAACCAGGCGATGTGTTCCACCCAGGCCAGCTGCTCGAGGCCGACATACCCAAAGATCGTGCCAGGATAGGGGGCGTTCCAGCCACCCAAGAACAGCGAGGCGGCGACGCAGGACACGAGAGTCATGCTGGCGTATTCCGCGCTGACGAAGAAGGCAAACCGCATGCCGCTATATTCCGTAAAGAACCCGGCCACGAGTTCGCTTTCCGCTTCCGGCAGATCGAATGGGATACGATTGGTCTCGGCCACGGAAGAAATGATGAAGACGACAAAGGCGAAGATTTGGGTATGGATAGGAAAGAATCCGTCGGGGCGTGCTCCCCAGATGAACCAATGCCAGAAGCCGCCTGCCTGGGCTTCTGTGATCTCCACGAGGCTCAGAGATCCTGCCAACAGCAGGACGCCGACGATGGCCAGCCCGACGTTCAACTCGTAGCTGATGACCTGGGCCGCGGCGCGCAAGCCTCCCAGCAGTGAGTACTTGCTGTTGGATGACCAACCTCCCAGGATAATGCCGTAGGCGCCGATCGAGGCAATCGCCAGGATATACAAGATCCCGATGTTGATGTCAGCGACGACGAACGGTTTGACCGTGATCCCAAAGATGTCCATGGTTATGTTCGGGCCGAAGGGGATGACGGCGAATCCGATCATGGAAACGACCATGGTCAGCATCGGCGCCAGGGCAAACATGGCCTTGTTCGCGCCGGCCGGCGTGATGTCCTCCTTGAAGAACAATTTGATGCCGTCGGCCACCGGTTGAAGGATTCCATAGGGACCGACTTCCATCGGGCCCATGCGATCCTGCATCCAGCCGAGCACCTTCCGCTCGAAATAGGTCATGGTCGCAACCGTTATCATCACGATACCCATCTCCGCCAGTATCTGGGCGAGCGAAACTGCAAGTCGCAAGCTTAGTTCAGTCACGACAGCACTCCCGTATGACAAGTGGGAACATCATTGGTTCTCGTCCGCTTACGTTGTTTTCATCACCGACACGGACACTGTCCGACAGGATGGGACTTTCGTATCCGGATCGATGACACAGTCAAAGAGTTGCAGGGCCTCCTGCGCAAAGTGATCGGGGAGCCAGGCCAATCCCTCGGGCACGCGATCGAATACTTTCACCGTGGTCGTGAATTCGCCGCGGCTGTTCGAGAGGCGAACTCGATCTCCCGTGCCGAGGGCGCATTGAGCGGCATCCACGGGATTCATCTGCAAGAACCCGCTCGGTTCGATCTGCAGTAGACCCTTCGAATGGGTCGACAGCTTCCCTGAATGGAACAGGCTCTGGACCAACCCAAGCTGGACCGTTCCCTCAGGACGCACGGCTCGTGCGGGCAGAGTATACCGAGTTGCAAAGTCGTGGCGATATCCCTCGTTCACGTATCGGTCGACGGCGGCAGGATCCACTGAGGGAGGGATCGGCGATGGGCCGAGCGATCCGTAACCGGGAATCACCGCCCGGATCTCTTTGAGGATTTCCTTGGAATCGCCATATTCCAACGGAGCACCGAGGAAGACTGATAGTGCCGACAGGATTTCCCAGTCAGGGCGGCTGTCCCCCACCGGATCGATCGCAGGCCGAACGGCCTGGACATGGCCCTCGGTATTGGTGAAGGTCCCGGCTTTTTCCATGGCGGAGGCTGCCGGCAGTACCACATGAGCGAGCGCAGCCGTTTCCGTGAGAAATAGTTCCTGGCACACAAGGAGATCGAGTTTGCCCAGTGCCTCTTTGACTCCGGTCTGGGGCGGAAGGCTCCCGACAGGATTTTCTCCGATGATGAAGAGGCTCTTGATGATCCCGGCTTGCGCACGGTCGATCATCTCGATGAGTGTGGCTCCTGCCGCCAGAGGGAGTTCCTCTTTCCAGGCACGAGTCATCTGGGCGCACGCGTCCTGATCGGTGAGGTCGAGCGCTCCCGGCAGCAGTTCCGCGATCGCTCCCATTTCAACCGCCCCTTGATCGTTATTCTCTTCCGCCAAGGGAGCAAAGCCGCAGCCCTGTGCGGTCAACTTCCCTGTCAAGAGAAGCAGATCCAGGAGATTGAGACAGATGCCATAGCCGCCTTGGCTGCGTAACAGAACCTGGCCGGCCAGTGCCACGACGCGGCGTCCTCCAGCCACGGAGGCGGCCATGTGAGCGAATGATTCGCGCGATATCCCTGTGCTCAGAGCCAGATCGTCCCAGGCCAGTTGCTGGACCGCTTGAGAGACGGCCGAGACATAGTCTGACGCCCGTTGCCGGATTGTGCTGTCGATATGGTTTTCCTCAACCACAGCCTTCAGCAGGCCGAGGACGGCTGCTCCGAACTGGGACGGTGCCACACAGAGATGTTGCTGCGACAGGTTGGTAATGTTGCTGATCGTGCCGATTGCAGGCTGGATTGCCTCGATCGTCAACAATGTCGCTTCGTGTTTCTTGACGGCTTCTTTTATTTTAAGTCCGGTAATTGGATTGGTTTCGGTGATGTTGGTGCCGACCAGGAGGAGCACGTCCGCTTGCGTGATGTCCTCAAACGTCACGGTCCAGCGATGCGTGCCTTGCACCAAACGCATGGCCTGCACCCCGTTGACATGGCCGTACCGCGCGCTGCTATCGAGGTTATTGGTTCCGATCGTGAGTCGCATGAACTTCTGGAACAGATAGAGTTCTTCGTTGGTACAGCGGCCGGAAATCAGTCCGCCGAAGGCCTGCGGGCCATGTGCTAACTTGAGCCGCTTGGTCTGTTCGGCCACAAATTCCAACGCCTCTTCCCACGTGGCTTGGACCAGCGCACCGTTCCGGCTGATCAACGGATGGGTCACTCGGCTGGGATGGCTTGTTGCGTGAAATCCAAAAAACCCGCGCGCACACAGGTCGCCGTTGTTTCGACCGGCACCCTGGGCGCTGTTGACCTCGATCAACTCCTGGTCCTTGGTTTGGACCGTGATCTGGCAGCCGTCGCCGCAAAAGGTGCAGACTGTGTCGGCGCGTTTGAGCATCCAGGGACGGTATTCGTACATCGAGAGCCGGCTGGTGATGGCGCCGACCGGGCAAATCTGCACGCAACCGCCGCAGAATTCGCAGTCCAAAGGATGGGCGCCGAAGTGCTTGATCTCGGTCATCGTGCCTCGTCCGACCGGGGCGAGGGCCTTGACGTCCATGACCTCGTCGCAGTAGCGGACACAACGCAAACATTGCACGCAACGGTTCATCTGCGTTTCGATAAGGGGGCTGAAATATTCTTTCTGGAAAATGCGCTTGGTCTCGACAAATCGACTGGCAGTCGCGGTGTATTCATGGGAAAAATCCTGGAGGTCGCATTTCCCGCCCTGATCGCAGACCGGGCAATCCAACGGATGATTGGCCAGGATGAATTCGAGCACCGACTTGTGGGCGTCGTGAACGACCGTCGTGGCGGTCCGAACAGCCATGCCCTCGGTCGCCACGGTGCTGCAAGAGGTCTGGAGTTTCGGCATCTTTTCGACTTCGACCAGGCACATGCGACAGTTCGCATCCGGCTTGAGTTTTGGATGGTAGCAGAAGTGTGGAACCATCACGCCGACCCGGCGAGCGGCTTCGATCACCAGTGTGCCTTTCGGCACCGAGATGGGAATGCCGTCGATAGTCAATCGAACCATTTCTGTCGTGGTATTAGCCATGGGCGTCGTTATTCGTTAAACGTTAACTGTTAAACGATGAGACCAGAATCCATCCTATTCGATTAACGAAGAACGATTTACGTTTAACGTCTTCAATGCCTCGCCCCCGCTGGTTCCGGCATGATCAGATTCGTTGCCTCCGCTTCATGAATCAGCGTGACGTACTCAGGCCGCCAATGTTTGAGCGTGCTCATAATCGGCGCCACTTCCGCATCGCCGAACGCGCAGACCGTTCGGCCCTCGATGTTCTTGCATAGATCGACCAAGGTTTCAAGGTCCTCCATCCGACCTCGCTTCGCGACGATTCGGCGCATGGTTTGCACCAGCCAGGCGCTTCCCTCGCGGCAGGGGCTGCACTTGCCGCAGGACTCATGATAGAAAAACTCCATGAGGCGGAGCGCGGCCCACACCATATCCGTGCCCTCTTCCATCACGGTCACGCCGCCGGAGCCGAGCATGGAGCCGGCGGCGGCAACGGATTCAAAATCGAGTTTGACGTCGAGGTGGTTCGGCGTGAGGAATGGCGCTGACGCACCCCCCGGGATGAAGGCCTTGAGCGGTTTGTCGGAGCGCATGCCGCCGGCTTGCTCATAGATCAATTCGCGGAAGGTAACCCCCATCGGCACTTCGTAGTTTCCCGGCCGTTTCACATGGCCGCTGACGCAGAAGATTCTGGTGCCGGTGCTCTTCGGCGGGGAGCCGATCGATGCGAACCATTCGGGGCCCCGGCTAATGATGTGAGGAAGATTTGCCAGGGTCTCGACGTTGTTCACCACGGTCGGTTTGTTGTAGAGACCATGTGTCGCAGGGAAGGGGGGCTTGACGCGCGGCAAGCCGCGCTTGCCTTCGAGCGACTCCAGCAATGCCGTTTCTTCTCCGCAGATATAGGCGCCGGCGCCTCGGTGCACCCACACATTGGCGGTGATTCCCGTGCCCAGGATGTTGGTTCCGATATAGCCGGCGGTCCGTGCTTCGGCGATCGCCTGTTCCAAGATCCTGGCCCCGAGGACGAATTCGCCTCGTATGTAAATGTAGGCGGACTCTGCTCCGATCGCGTAGCAAGAGAGCACGATGCCTTCTAATAGCTGATGGGGATCTCGTTCAATGAGCTGGCGGTCCTTGAACGTGCCTGGTTCGCTCTCGTCCGCGTTGCAACAGAGATAGCGCGGGCCCTGGTAGCCCTTGGGCAGGAATCCCCATTTCACACCGGTCGGGAAGCCTGCGCCACCTCGCCCCCGGAGCCCCGACTTCAACACTGTGGCGGTGACCTCGGGTGGCGGCACTTTCCCCACGACCTTGCGGAGCGCCTGGTAGCCACCTGCGCGCTCGTAATCTTGGAGCGAACCGGTATAGCCTGGCTGCATCATATTCTTGAGCAATATAAGTTCGTGCTTCGGCATCTTTCTTTCGTTAGGCGTCAGGCGTGAGGCGTTAGGCGAAACCCAGGGGCCTGCCTACCCCTAACGCCTTACGTTTCACGCCTCACGGCATTTGCAGGTTCAGGCCACATGAACGGGCCGGTCTTGAGCGAACAGGTCCCGTCTTTTTTGAGATCGACCAGGATTTGGTCGAATTTATCTTCTGTGAGCCGTTCGTAATAGTCCTCGTTGGCCTGCATCATCGGCGCGGTGCCACAGGCGGCGAGGCATTCGACCGTGCTGAGGGTAAAGAGTCCATCGGCCGTCGTCTCACCAGGTCCGATTCCGAGTTTCGTCTTGACCCACCCGATGACTGTATCCGATCCGGCCAGCGCGCACATCAGAGACTTGCAGACTTGAAGATGAAATTTCCCCACGCGCTTGAGATTGAGCATCGTATAGAACGTGGCCGTCTCATAGACTTGGGGCGGGGTCAGACGCAAGAGTCCTGCGATCTCCTTCATCGCCGCCTCGGACACGAAGCCCTCGTCCTGTTGCGCCAGGTACAGCAATGGAATCAACGCCGAGCGCTTCACCGGATACCGTGAGATGATCTCGTCAATTTCTTTCTGATATTTTTCTTTTAACATCACACTCTCTCTGTGACAGTGGCGTGAGAGAGCCTCTATTGCGCGCATCGACCGAGTACCTTCTGAGCGTGCGCGGTCTGCGAGCAGGGAGGCCTCTCATGTCACGGTCACCTATCGCACTCCCCCATCACGACGTCGTAGGTCCCGAAGATCGTAATGATGTCGGAAATCAGGTAGCCTCGCGCCATGTGGTCGAAGGCGCCCATGTGTACAAATGAAGGCGAGCGAATTTTCAGTCGGTAAGGACGGGCGCTGCCGTCGCTGACGATGAAAAATCCCAATTCCCCTTTTGGGGCTTCGGTTGCACAGTAGGTCTCGGCCTTCGGTGGCTTGATGCCTTGTGTGTAAATGATGAAATGATGGATCAAGCTTTCCATGTCCCGCATGACCAGCTCCTTGGGCGGCGGGATATATTGCGGCGCCTCGGCCATGGTCGGCCCCGGCGGCAGCTGATCGAGACATTGTGCGATGATCCTGGCGCTCTGCCGCATTTCTTCCATGCGGATCCAGTACCGGTCGTAGGTATCGCCGTTCTTGCCGATCGGCACTTCCCAATCGACTTTGTCGTACACACCGTAGGGCTCGGCCTTGCGGACATCGTAGGCGACGCCCGACCCGCGCAAGACCGGCCCGGTGCAGCCGAAGTTGATCGCGTCCTCGGCCGAGAGCACGGCCACGCTCTTCGTGCGACCGAGCCAGATGCGATTCGACGCGATGAGCGAATCGTATTCCTTGACCTTCTCGGGAAAGGTATCGAGGAACGCCTTCATCCGTTGGACCAGCTCGGGAGTGAAATCGCTATCGACACCGCCGATGCGATAGTAGTTCAGGGTCAGACGGGCCCCGCAGAGCTTTTCGAACATGTCCAATAGTATTTCGCGCTCCCGGAATGTCCAGAAGAACACGGTCATGGCGCCAATATCGAGGGCCTGCGTGCCGAGCCAAAAGAGGTGCCCAATGATGCGTTGCATCTCGGCCACGATGGTCCGGATGTATTCGGCTCGGACCGGCACCGTGATCTCGAGGAGTTTTTCCACGGCACGCACGTACGCGTAGTTGTTGGACATGGCACAGACATAGTCGAGCCGGTCCGTGTGCGGGATGATCTGCATGTAGGTCAGCCCCTCGGACAATTTTTCGACGCCTCGATGGAGGTAGCCGAGGTCCGGTGTGGCCTTCACAATCCGTTCGCCGTCCAACACGAGCACGACACGCAACACTCCGTGGGTGCTCGGATGTTGTGGCCCCATGTTCAGCAGCAATTCCTCTTTCCGTCGGGAGCCGGGTACGCTAGGTTCGGCGCGAAAGGCGTTTTTCTGCTCCTCGGAGATTTCGCTCTCAGTGACGTCGAGCGGGGGCTCGTCCAATCTCGGGATGAAGTCGAACTGGCTGCGCCAGCCACGCCCTTCGGTCGGAAAGTCTTTTCGCAACGGGTATCCCTCGGTATAATCCTCCGGCAACAAAATGCGCCGGAGATCGGGATGGCCGGAAAAGTGAATGCCCATCATGTCGTACACTTCGCGTTCCAGGAAGTCGGCTCCCTTCCAGATGCCGGTGACCGACGCGATCATCGGATCGTCCTCGGTGATGCGCGCCTTGAGGCGAAGACGTTGCTGAAGGGGGAGCGAGTGCAAGTGGTAGACAACTTCGAACCGCAGCTGATCTTCGGGATAGTCGACCGAGCAGATATCGGTGAGATGGTCAAAGGCTGCCTCCGGCGCATCGTGCAAATAGCGCGCAATATCCAGCAGGCGCGCGGCGGCCACACGCGCGGACAGCTCCCCGCGATCCTTGTCCTCGTGGATCGACAGGACCGCGTCGGGGAATTGGGCCTTGAGTGTTTCGAGAAGTGAATGCATGGTTAATGGTCGATGGTTATGGTTAATGGTCGATGGTTAAATGGTCAGTAGCGCTGGTCTCTTCATCAACCATTGACCATCAGCCATCATTTTACAAAGACCTTTTCCCGCTGAATCTTTTCCTGTAACTTCAGCAATCCATCGAGCAACGCTTCCGGACGCGGCGGACAGCCCGGCACATAGACATCGACCGGAATAATCTGGTCGACGCCTTGGACCACCGCGTAACTATTGTAGTGGTTGCCTGAGGTGGCGCAGGAGCCCATAGAAATGACATACCGCGGTTCCGGCATCTGGTCGTAGATGCGGCGGATCACCGGCGCCATCTTGCGCGCCACAGTGCCGGCGATGATCATGAGATCGGCCTGCCGTGGCGAGGCTCGAAAGACCCCGGCGCCGAAACGATCCATGTCGTACCGCGATGCCACAGTCGCAATCATTTCGATGGCGCAGCAGGCCAGGCCGAACGTCATCGGCCACAAAGCCGACTTCCGGGACCAATTCACGACCGCGTCCAGATTGGTCGTCAGAATATTCGCCTCAAATTGTCTCTCCAAAAAGCTCATGTCGCTTCGCTCCAGTTCTGAGTGCTGAGTTCTGAGTCCTGAGTTATGAGTTGCGTCTGGAAACTCAGCACACAGCACTTAGCACTCATCACTGCATGTCTTCGGCGCGCTAGTCCCATTCGAGAGCCCCCTTCTTCCAGGCGTACCAGAATCCGACCAGCAGGATGCTGATAAACACGAGCATTTCGATGAGTCCCAGTAGGCCGAGCGACTGAAATCGGACGGCCCAGGGGATCATAAAAATGATCTCGATATCGAAAATGACGAACAGCATCGCGATGATGTAGTAGCGCATCGGGAACTGGATGCGCGCATCGGAAAACAGCGGGCTTCCGCTTTCATAGGGGGCCAGCTTGGCTCGATAGGGACGACTCGGCCGAACGAGCGAGCCGGCGAGCAGCGCGAAGGCGCCGAAGGCAACACCAACGCCGATGAACAGCAGGATCGGCAGATAATTCAGCGGAATCGATTCGTTACCCATACAGGCCCCGTGAAACGTGAAGCGTTAAGCGCATGAACGTCAATGGAACTGGTCAATTGTTATTGGAGAAGGCTGATGGTCTCCCGATTGACCAATGACTGTTGACCATGGACCCTGTTTGCTGACAGCGCCGAGCCGAAGAAGGGTTTGAATTTCAAACCGTCCAGTTCCGGACGACCGATTCCCTTGTGCTGAACGAGCACCTTAAACGTACTGCCCATACCATCGGGTTTCAGGAGGTGGATCGCGGCGCGAAACTCCGGGCTCTCCGGCTCCAATTCCCCGATCATCTCTTCAACGCCGAGCCCCATCAGAAAACTCATTTGGTTCGTGAACCCCGTCACGTGGAGTCCCTGCTTCTCACCCACAGAAGCCAGGCTCGAAAAATCCACGTGGGCGGTCATATCCTGCTCGCCGACGCGAATGAATGGATCTTCGTTCGTCTGCTGCTGGAAGTAGCAGAGGAACGTGCCGTCCTTCCGCTCGGGCCCATAGAGATCCTGCGCCGTATGGCCGTAATCGATCGTCAAGACAAACCCACGATCCATCCGCCGAGCGACTTGCTCCATCCAATCCAAAGCTTGGAGATTCACCTCGGTTCGGTAGCCCTCCGGCCACGTGGTATTGAGTTGCTGTAAATATTGAGCAAGCGCGGCCGTCGACAGGGGCTTGAGGCAATCCACAAAGCGTCCGTCCCGATAGTCTACATAGAGTTCTTCGGTCCGTTCGGCCGTGACTTGAATTCGGTGCACCGGAAATGCATCGATCAGCTCATTGCTGAAGAACAGACCGGTCACGCTCTGCGGGGCCAGCCCATCAAGGCCTTCCACCCAGGTGACAAGGCCCGGCTTGCTGAGCCATGGAGCCAGGTTCTGGCGCTGCAGTTCTCGCATGGCAGGGCTCCGTTCGATCAGGATATAGCGGACACGCGATGCAAAGTCATCCTGCTTGGCATGAATCGCCGCCAGACAATCTCGGGCTAAAAATCCTTTGCCGGCACCCATTTCGACGATCGTGAAGGGAGTGGGGCGTTCCACTAATTCGTCCATTTGTCTGGCCTGCGCGGCAAGTGCGCAGCCGAGAATTGGGTACACATCGGAGCTGGTGTAGAAATCGCCGGACCAACCGATACGTTCCTGGTCCGTACCGTCAGGTTGGCGCATGTAATAGCCGAATTGAGGGTGATAGAGCGCCAGTTCCATGAAGCGGACGAAGGGAATTGGTCCGTTTCTAGTGATCTCGGACGAAATAGCAGCGACGAGTTCAGGGTGCCCGGTTGTCACAAGCAACTCCTCTTATCCCATCGACAACACACGAAAAGTAACAGCAACAGCCGAGGGTACACTCCACCCTTCCCTGTTAAAGGGCGAACGGAGGACCAAAAGTGGCGTAGATTAGCCTCGGGATTGCATCTAAGTCAAGGCGAAGAGTATTGGAAACTCAGGCGAATCTCCCTTTTCGAGGGGGAGGAGGGCCAGGCAGCTGGCATGGTCTCTGTGCTCGCAGAGCCCCCACGATAAAACAGTGGTCGCTCGATGCGCGCAGTGGAGACCACACCAGCCGCCTTGCCGAATGTTGGTGAGGAGATAACCCTCGTTGGATGCGCGCAGTGGAAGATCAATCAGCCCCCATCCCTGGAGAAAAACGAGCGAGCTTGGAAGGATCATTTTCATCAGCTGCTCATTTGGCCTTGGTTGCGCGAACAGCCGCGATCCTCTTGTTTTTACTTTCTCTCTTCGGCTCGGCTGGAAGGGATGTGGACTGAGACCTTTGGCTGTCTTCTCAGTCTCCATTATAGGTTCGCTCGTCCCGGGTTTGCGAATCGCAGAGGCTTGGTTTCGTAGTTCCCCCCCCACTTCCTTTCACGACGCTGAAACTTCTCGCGCACCTTGCCGGAGAAGCGGGGACCCACCGAGATTCTCCTGGGAAGGAAAGCTGGAACTGACCGAGGCACTGCGACACTTGTCGCAGCCGAGGGAATTCCAGAAGGTTTCCACACAGGAGAATCCGGAAGGGTCGCTTCAGAGGCGGGGGAGCGAGAGAGTCAGTGTCGTGTTTTCACGCTCCGTGGCACTTCTTGTATTTTTTCCCGCTGCCGCAGGGGCAGGGGTCGTTGCGGCCGACTTTGTTTTCGCTTCGCTGAACAGTCTGAGGTGCGGCTGGTTCTTCTCCGCGATTGAGGATGAGTGGGGGCTGGGGGCGTGAGATGACGGGTGGGGGCGGTGGGGCGGTGGGTTGCCCTTCGTTCCGAACCGCCTGCACATGAAAGAGCCGGTCAAGTGAGTCGGACTTGATTCGTTCCATCATGCCGGCAAAGAGATCGTAGCCTTCACGCTTGTACTCAATGAGCGGATCTTTCTGCCCGTAGCCGCGCAATCCGATTCCGTCGCGCAGGTGGTCCATCCCGAGGAGGTGGTCTTTCCAGTGGTGGTCGATGACCTGGAGCATGAAGTTCTTCTCCAGGAAGCGCATCAAGTCCGGGCTCAGGTCCTGTTCTCTTCGGTCATAGGCGTCGCGCACCTGCGCGCGGAGGTCTTCGAGCAACGCGTCTCGGCCTATGGCTCTGAGCGCCTCGCCGCCATCGCTCTTGCCCTGGGTGATGTCGAGACCGAACTGGCCATGGATGATTTCAGCAAGCCCTTTGATATCCCATTCCTCGGGGTATTGTTCAGCCGGACAATAGATGTTCAGCGCGGAGTCCACCAGACCGTCCATCATGTTGCGAAGATCGTCTTTCAGATTCGTCCCGCCCAAGACGGCGCGTCGGTGTTGGTATATCACCTCACGCTGCTTGTTCATGACGTCGTCGTACTCCAGCAGCTGTTTCCGGATGTCGAAGTGGTGAGCCTCGACCTTCTTTTGGGCGTTGGCGATGGCCCGGGTGACCATG
The DNA here is from genome assembly GCA_963741245.1 of Nitrospirota bacterium. Lineage (GTDB taxonomy): Bacteria > Nitrospirota > Nitrospiria > Nitrospirales > Nitrospiraceae > Palsa-1315. The sequence continues at coordinate 115,726 of CAVUHR010000023.1, forward strand.
CCGTGCTCGATCGGGATGCCTTCTTCCATGCCGAGCTTGAGCATCAGTTGGGAGACACGCTCGGAGGCGAAGATGCGCATCAGGTCGTCTTCCAACGACAGGTAGAATCGTGACGAACCAGGGTCGCCCTGGCGACCGGCGCGGCCTCGGAGCTGGTTGTCGATCCGGCGGCTTTCGTGGCGCTCGGTTCCGAGAATGTGGAGTCCGCCGGCCGCGATGACCTCTTGTTTGTCCTTCTCGCAGTCGGCCCGAATCTCTTCGAAGATCTCCAGCTTGCGTGCATCCGGCAGGTTCTCCTCCCGGTACAGGATCTGTTTGAACATGAAGTCGGGATTGCCGCCCAGGAGAATGTCGGTGCCGCGGCCCGCCATGTTCGTGGCGATGGTGACGGCGCCCTTGCGTCCGGCCTGGGCGATGATCTCGGCTTCTCGCTCGTGCTGCTTGGCGTTGAGGACATTGTGTTTCACGCCGGTTCGGCTCAAAAAGCCGGCGAGCCGCTCCGATTTTTCAATGGAAATCGTGCCGACCAAGACGGGCTGGCCGCGCTCGTGGCATTCCTTGATCTCTTCGACGATCGCGGTGAACTTTTCTTTCTCGGTTCGGTAGACGACATCCGCATAATCCAGCCGAATCATGTTGCGATTGGTCGGGACCACGTTGACGTCGAGATTGTAGATCTTGGCAAACTCCGCCGCTTCCGTGTCCGCCGTGCCGGTCATGCCGCTGAGCTTTTTGTACATCCGGAAATAGTTCTGGAAGGTGACCGAGGCCAACGTTTGATTCTCGTTGGCGATCTTCACGCCTTCTTTGGCTTCGACGGCCTGGTGAAGGCCGTCGCTCCAGCGGCGTCCCGGCATGAGTCGCCCGGTGAATTCGTCCACGATGATGACTTCGCCCTCTTTCACGACATAGTCCACATCCCGTTTGTAGAGGGCATAGGCCTGGAGCGCCTTGACGACGTGGTGGACGAGTTCCATATGGCCCGGGTCGTAGAGATTCTCCACGCCGAGCAATTTCTCGACCCGGACGTTGCCGTCCTCGGTCAACGACGCAGTCTTCGTTTTTTCCTCGATCGTGTAGTCGTGCTCCGGTTTCAGCTGCGGGATGATCGCGTTGATGCGGTAGTAGAGATCGGTGGTTTCATCCGTCGGACCGGAGATAATCAACGGCGTTCGGGCCTCGTCGATGAGGATGCTGTCGACTTCGTCCACGATGGCGAAATTCAACTCGCGCTGCACGCATTGGGCCAAATCGGTGACGACCAAGTTGTCGCGGAGGTAATCGAACCCGTATTCGTTATTGGTGCCGTAGGTGATATCGGCACGATAGGCTTCAGGCCTTGTGCAGGGGCGGAGAGACTGGAGCCGCTTGTCGGAAGCGTTATAGGAAGGATCGAAGAAAAAGGAGGCATCGTGTTGAATGATGCCCACCGAAAGTCCCAGCGCGTGGTAGAGCACGCCCATCCACTGTGCATCGCGCTTGGCGAGGTAGTCGTTCACGGTGACGAGGTTCACGCCTTTACCTTCGAGCGCATTCAGATAGATCGGCAGCGTGGCCACCAGGGTTTTCCCTTCGCCGGTCTTCATTTCAGCGATGCGGCCTCTATGGAGAATGATGCCGCCGATCAACTGCACATCGAAATGGCGCATGTTCAGCTTGCGGCGGGACATTTCACGACAGACCGCGAAGGCCTCAGGCAGGATGTCGTCCAGGGTCTCCCCGGCCTCAAGGCGCTTCTTGAACTCCTGGGTCTTGTCCGCGAGGGCGTGATCGGAGAGCGGTGTCAGGCCGGATTCCAGGCTATTGACCTGCTCCACAATCGGGCGGAGCGCCTTGATTTCACGATCGTTTTTACTGCCGAAGATCTGGTTGAGTAGTTGCGTGACCATGGTACTGTCGCTCGGATCAAACGCCGATGCCTCCGAAAGTATTTGCGCAGTATACAGTATCTTTTCTATGAATCCTATAACAAGCAGAGGCTCAGCAGGAAGCTGAAAAAGTCCGCCAGCATCGTTCTCGCATCGCTCAGAGGGCTCAACGTACCGAAGCGTACGCCTCGCCTCTTTGCTCGCTGCGGCCTTGCTGACGACCTTTTTGAGCATCCTGCGGGGTCGAGTAGGCGGCTTGACATGCTTAGTGTGCGTCCATTAGGATTCGGGCGCGTTACACTCGGTTGAATGCTGATGAACCACACAGTCCTCAAATTCGTGTCGATCCTCCTGGTGCTCTGTGTCCTTTCCGTCGGCGGATTGGCTCAGGCGCAGTCGGTCGAGCATGCAGGGCACCATGCCCATCATAACGCTGCCACGCATGGCACCGTACTCTGCTCCTGGATGTGTGCCGCCGGGGAGGTTCTCGATACGGCGGTGGTCACGATTCAGGCCGAACTCAGTCCTATTGCTCTCATCCCGCTCCACCATTTTGCGCAGCCCTCAGTCGAGCTGTGCCAGACTTCTTCCAGCCGCGCTCCTCCGTCTTTCTCTCTGTAGTCTCCGTTGCCCATCGGCTCGCAGCAGGGCCGTATTCCGTCTCTCATTCGATCCACTGAGTGGGTTGGAGGATAGGCGGATAGGGACGATTCTTCTAGAGAGGAGGGACCAGCATCATGATGGCAGAGAAACGGTTCACACTCTGGTTCATTCTCAGCCTTGCTCTCGTTCTCTTCTCGTGGCCCGGCGTCCAGCCCGCGCAGGCCTCGTGTGGGTCGGTCACCTGTTTTGTGGTGATCGGGTCGGCACAGCAGGTGTCGCCGGCGGGTCTGCTAACCGTAAACACCTTTTATAACTATACGCCTCAAGCGACGTTGCTGAGTGGCACGAACGGGGTTATTCCCGCGGTCGATCTCGACAATCGAGATCTGATTCTTGGCCATCACCAGGAGATTAAAACAATTAGTCAGATGGTCACATTGGATTTGAACTACGGCGTCACCGATCGGTTCGGGATCGAAGTCGCGATCCCCTATAAGAAGATCTACCATCGGCACATAGATGGATTGGGAGAGGCCAATGGTGGCGCTGGTGAGGTCACCGAGTTCTCAGATAACGGCATCGGTGACATCTTTATTAACGCGAAATACAACATGTTGCCCACGCTGAGCAGTATGGTTGTAATGGGCTTCGGCATGTACCTTCCCACTGGTGACCACGATCAGAAGACCGCGGGTCTCGAAGGCAGCGATGAGACGATGGAACCGACAGCCCAGCTTGGACGCGGTCAAGTCGGTCTTTCAGGATCGATCTATCAAACCTATGAAATCATTCCCCATCGGTTGAACCAATTTGCCTCTGCCAGTTACCGGCACACATTCCGCAATGGCTTTGACTATCAATTCGGCGATCAATACGATGTGGGACTCGGCGCGAATCTCGTCACAGTTCCCTGGCTTGTGCTGGCCAATCAGTTCAACTTCCGCTACATGGTTCACGATTCTTTTAAGGGGTCGCTGTCTCAATCACTGACTCCAAGCGATCCTGGGTTCCCCGACGAGGCAACCGTGATCGATCCGAACATCACGAACCGAGCGGTTCCCACAACCGGTTCAACCTACTTTGCCTATACACCTGGTGTCCAAATCAGTCTAGGTGAACTCATCAAGACTTCCCTGACTGAAAATGCGTCGTTGTATTTCTATTCCCAGATCCCTGTATACCGTGATTTCAATGGGAATCTGGCTCAAGGTATAAGCTATGTGTTCGGCATCACGAAGTTGTTCCAAGTCATGAACCCGTCGTAAGAGCAGTGCTCCTTGTCATGAGGAAATTGCGATGAAACGTCTACATGTTCTGATGGTCGGTATCCTCGTCGCCACCCTCGGGTTCCTGCCGTTCGATGGCTGGAGCATGGGCTCGCGAGTCCCGGCCGTTGGCATGCAGGCAGAGGATTTCAACCTGACCGATCTAGAGGGCAAATCACAGAGCCTCAGCCAGTATCGCGGCAAGATCGTGCTCGTGAACTTCTGGGCCACCTGGTGCAAGCCCTGCACGACCGAAATGCCGGCCATGCAAAAGATTTATGACAAGCTGCGCGACAAAGGCTTCGTAGTGCTCGCGGTCAACGAATTGGAAGACGACGCCAAAGTGCGCGAGCACATCAAGCAGTACGGCCATACATTCCCGGTCCTGATGGATCGCGACAATACAGTGGCCAATCAGTTCGGCGTGTTCGGATTACCCGTGAGCGTGTTCATCGACCAAGAGGGGCGCGTGCAGGAATACGTCAAGGGCGGGCTGCTGACCGAAGACAAGATTTATCAAACGATCCAGCGCATTCAAGGAAACAAGCCGATGCAGGCAGCATCGGCCCGGTAGGATAGCGTGATTCGATTCAATCGACAGATCCTCGTTTTGCCATTGGTGGCCTGCCTGTTCTTGGTGCCTGCACTCGCCTCACCGGCGATGGTGGCCCATGGGGCGCGGCATACCCATCACAATGCGGCGACCCACTCCTCCGCGCTCTGTTCGTGGCTCTGCGGAGCAGGACAGGGGTTCGAACTTACCGGTTCCGTCTACGTTCCGACCATTGCTTTTCTCGCAACCCTCGACATCGAGTCAGCCGACCTGGTTGACGATGCCGTCTCAGTTCTCCCCCTCTCTCGCGGTCCCCCTTCGATCTCAACGTAGCCTTCATCTGTCCCTTAACAATCGCGTCTAGCGACGGTGGCTGGTCCCCGGCTTCCGTTGTCTGGTCAATAGAAAGATCGTCGAACCATGACGCACAAACTGCGCTGGCGTTCTGTTCAATTCCTTTGTGTTCTGGCAATGATCACCCCGATGGCGTGGCCGTCGTCCGTGAGCGCCTCCTGCGGCTCGGTCAGCTGCTTTGTGGTGATCGGTTCGCAACAGCAGGTGCCGATGGCAGGTCTGCTGACCGTCAATGTCGATTTACAACTACACTCCCATGGAAGCGCCTCCGGGGCAAGGCGGCAATATCCCCTTTGCCGATCAGGGCAATCAAAAGTTGACGCTTGCGAGCTTGGACGTGAATCAAATCCAGACACTCAATCGAACCGCAACGTTGGACATGAACTACGGGTTGACCGAACGTTTGGGCTTCAGGTCACGCTGCCCTTTAAGCACGTGACCTCCGATGCCCAGATCGGAGGTCTCAATCCGGTTCCATACAGCGACAAAGGTATCGGCGATATGCGTGTTGCGCTGAAATACAACATGTTACCAACATTGCGGAGCATGGTGGTGCTGGGGTTCGGAGTCGATCTGCCGACCGGCGACTATAAGCAAGAGGTGGTGCCTGGGACGCTAGCCGAATCGACGCTGCAGGTTGGTCGAGGAAATTTCGGCCTCGTACCGACCATGTACCAAAGCTATGAGCTGATTCCGCACCGCCTCAATCAGTTTGCGTTAGCCGGCTATCGGCACACGTTCAAGAACAGCGACGGGTATCAGTTCGGCGACGAAGTGAACCTCAGCGCGGGGTCTCAATATCATCCCGCTTGAGCAAACACCGTGGTTTGTCCTGACGCAGCAACTCAATTATCGCTGGATGCAGAACGATGCGATGGACGCTTCGCTCTACCAGTTTAATCCGGCGACGGGGTCTTCGATCCTGCTCGATCCGACAGTCAAATTTCGTGCAGTGCCGACTACCGGATCAACCTACATCGCCTATTCTCCCGGCATCATGCTGAACCTCTGGAATTTCGCCTCAGCGTATTTCATCGCGCAGATTCCCCTGTATCGCGATTTCAACGGCAACCTCGAACAGCAGATCAGTTATGTCTTCGGACTCTCCAAATCGTTCCAGTTGCTCGGTGGGTCGTAAAGGCAAGGGGTAGATGATCGGCACGTTCTTACAGATGTGGACAGCGAGTCGCCGAGCCAGATTCTCCCGTGCGATTGCGGGCGTCTGTGTGGTGCTCTGGGTGGCCGGGTCCGTCTCCACTCTGTATGGAAGCCTCGCCCCGCAATGGACAACGCCCCACTGTCCGCAATCTCATTCGAACAGTACACATCACACCCATGGATCTTGCGCGTGGCACTGTGATGGGATCGAACGCGCAATCCTCCTCTGGCCGGTCATGGGGGCCATCCATTGCTCCGACTGGGTATCTGTTCGGAGATTCAACAGTCACGAGTATGCACTGCGATTCTTCAGGGTGGGAAGGTCATCCGTGGGCCGCCTCATTCTATTTTCTTCGGATTCGTCTAAGCCATGTTACAACGACAGGATTCCCACGAGGATTCCCGCACAAACAAAATCAGGAAGGATGCACACATGAAGTCGACTAAAAATCGGACCATAGCCATTACGAGCGCCGCAACGGCAATGCTGGGATTGGTCCTAATTGCCCTTGCCAGCTGCAGTTCCGGAGACGACCCCATTGCTACACCTACCACAGGCGGCAGCGCGGGGCTCCAAGGGCCGTTGGTGTTTGTCAACAATACGGGAGACAAAACGCTGACCAGCGTGGCACTCAAGGGCGACTCGGGAAATGCCGTGGTGAACACACTCGGTCCAGGCGTCTTCGGCAACGTAGCTCTTGGTGACATGCAGTTTTCAGAAGGCGAGTGGCTCTTTATGAATCTGGGATTGGTAAATTCCGTGGCCCTAATCGATCCACTGTCCGGTGCTACGCCTATTTTTGAGAAGATTATACAGGTTGGAAACAGACCGGTTCACATCTATCGCGACCCCACTGATGGTGAAGTGATCTGGTCTATGATCGATGGCTCTGCCGCGACAGGTCTCGACGATGTGCCAGCGACCATACCCCATACGCCTCCCCAGCTAGATGAGATCATTGACTGTACTTCGACGGGCGGCGGAGCAGTGACGATCTTTCACAACTCGCATTTGGGCCCCGGGGGTGTGATCCCTAAGATCATCGGGAAGGTTTGTCTCTATGCGAAAGGGCATAAGGTGACCGCGTTCTCCTCGGGAGCAGGGGTTCCCAAGAGGGCCTTTGTTTCAAGCGAAGTTTCCGGAGAAATTTCCGTGATCAACAACGATGAGACCTCGCCGGATTATCTGAAGCTCATCAATCGGATCGATCTATGCAATTCGACAAAGGAAGCTGTGCCCTGCAACGATGAGTCGGCAACTCCATTGACAACGGCCTTCACGCCCAACAATTCCGCCCCCCACGGGATTCGTTGGTCGAAACTCACCAAGAAGGTCTACAGCATCAATGAGGGGTATCACAATATCGTCGAAATCGACCCGGCGAGCTTGGCGATTACAAACACGTTCGATCTTACGGGATCGCTATACACCGCGTACGGGATCAGCCCTGATGGCCGTTTCCTGTTGCTGCGCGGCGACACCACTCCTCCGACGGGAACGAAGTTGGGAGTGATCGATCTGGGCACGGCAGGCAACCCACGAACCGATTTTACCATCCCCGAGTTGGATGGTACTTCACCCGGATCGTTCAAGTTCTCGCCGGACGGAAAGCGGTTCTATATTCTGGCGGGGAACGCCGCCACGGCGACCAAAAAGGATCGACTCTTTGCCTTCAATTCCTCCACATTAACGGCGGCTGTTCCATCCCTTACTCTCCTTAGAGAGATCGTACTGGTGGCTACTGGTGGACATAGCATGGATGTCTTGGCGCAGGGAGCCGGGGGAGCCAAGTATATCGTGGTCTCGAACAGCACGGATAATTCCGTCTCGATCATCAATGCGACGGATAATCTGATCAAGCAGACGGTACCCGTTGGGCCAACGCCCGGCGGCGTCATGGTCTATTATCCTGGTTTCGCCGCAGCCGGCAATCAAGCCACGTCATCGCTCACGGGAGGGTCAAAATCCACGCCTTCTGTGTTACCCGAACTGCTCGACGATCATGGCATGCCGGAATAGGAGAGCACTCCACGTTTCATTTTTAACCTGAAACCAAGGGGGCAGGACAACCTGCCCCCTTCGAAACAAAAATCATTTCGCCATGGAGAGGACTATGGATAAAACACTCTTGCGCGTGGGGGAAGCCGCAGACTTCTTGTCGGTGAGCCGCTGGACCATCTATCGTTGGGTGGAAGAGGGCCGCCTCGAAGGGACGAAGATCGGGCGCGGAAGCCTGCGGGTGTTTTTTCACTCAATCGAAATGCTTGTTGAGCAAAGCCGAACGGAAGATGTGCCGAATGCGAGGATATCAGGCCCCAAGATAATGCCGATCATGGAAGTTGCCAGGTCGAGAAGCAACCACTCACCAGCGATGGGGATACATGCGACGAAAATCTAAGTGTGTGTAGCATCTGTGAGTAGCTGTCGGTAGACAAGTTGTCGGCGGACGCGTATAGAAGTGACATCGTGGAGAAATTGATGACACGTTCTGCTGCATCACGCAGGACCGTTCTTGTCGCAGGGTTCGTGGCCCTGGTCTATGCGTCGCTGGTGGCGGTGGCGGCGAGCTGCGCGGTGAGTCACGTCGATCCCCCTAGCGGCCATACGCATCATGGTTCGAAAGAGGCTGCTCCGCACAACGCGCTCTGCGCCTGGGCCTGTCAGGCCGCGTCCGATGCCGGACTGGTGCCGGAGTCGCCGGCGTTGTCATCGACCCTGATCGTCCGGTTGATGGTCGCATCTCCTAATCAGGTGATCCCTTCATTCTCCTCTACTCTGCTCCGCTCCCGTGCGCCTCCGTCGGTTTCCTGCGTCCTCATCGGATAAGGGACCCCGGGCGGCCTGTATTGTTCTAATTCCCCTCGCGCTCCCCTATTCGATCGCAGTTACGCGTACACACAATTGACGGTTATTGAGCTATCGATGTCCGAGCATGGCAGCAGCCCCTCCCGTGCTCGGATTGATCCGGGGCGCAGGTGCTCCTCCTCGTGCCTCCACCCCGGCTTTTTATCGCGAGGTGCCTCGATGATACATGCCATGAATATACCTCTCTGCCGTTGGGCGATCGGAACTGGGCTGTGTCTCGCAGTTTTGGCGCAGTGCGAGACCGTCATGGCTCAGGCCTCGCGACCGATCGAGGAGATGCGAGGCAATTGCGATCACTATGCGCTGGATGTCCGAAAAGAACTGGCGGCGATGGAAGGCGTCCCACGGAACCTGACCGCGCTGACCGAACGTGGGGCTGCGCCCCCGATCAGTCCGAGCCGTCAATCCCTCTTGGTGACCCTACAGCACCGCGAATCCGTCACTCTTGTAGCGACGCCGAAACCCGAGGGTCCCAACGCGGGGCTCCTGGCGTTGTCCGTCCCAGAGGACGGGCTCTACCGCATCAGTGTAGGGGCTGCCGTCTGGATCGAGGTAGTGGACGGCCAGGCGCGAGTGGAGCCAACGCAGTTCGAGATGCAGACAGGCTGCGCCACGCTCTTCAAGACGATCCAGTATCGGTTGAAGAAGGACGTGAGCTACTGGCTCGAGCTGTCCGGAGCTACATCGACGGCCACCATTGTATTGTCATCAGAAACGAAGTGATCCATGTCTCTGACTCTCGGTATGACGCAACAGGAGTTCGTTCAGGCCATGCGGATGGGAGACGCACGTGAACAGACGTTGCATATCGTCGTCGTGAGGCTGCTGACCATTGCCCTGATGGTAACGGACTGGCGCCAGCCGCAGGACCAGCTAGGATTCTTGCCGGTGCCGGAGGGGTACCGAACTTGGCCGGTCGTGGAATCTCAGTTGGAGTCGCGCAGGCGCCGCCAGCGGTTCAGGTTGTATGTGGGGCCCCACGCCGCGACCCTCTCGGACGACCAGCCCTTTCCAGTCGGTACGGCCTTCGTCGTGGAGACCGTTGACATCGAGGTTGCCGGTGAGCCGCTCGTCTCGCGGTTTGTCAAGGAAAGATATGCTGATGTGACAACCGGCGAGTCGGATCGCGTGCAATACGGGGTCTGGGCCTCTGCGAGACCTATGGGACGGCCGGTGACGTGCTGCCGATGGACGAGACGGCCTGCGCGCCACTGCCATTCGAGCTCAGGAGATCCACTCATCTCGCTCGCCTGCGCAGAGCCAGCAGAGTCGGTCGAGTCAGGATGCACAGAAAGGAGGGAGACGATGAACGGGAGGGCGACCCCGTCCGGCCCCGCTTGATTGTAATTTATCGGGAGAGGAAGGAGGCACTCGAATAGTTCGTAGGGATCCATTCACAATTTTTGAAGGAGGAACGTCCAATGAAGCAGATATGGATGACGGTCATGGCAGTGGCGGTACTCGGGATGGGCCTGAGCATGCAGCCGGCAGTCTCGCTGGCAGGGGAGGCAGAGGATCATACCCAGGAGGTGATCAAGCACGCCAAGGAAGGGATCGCGCATACGAAGGAAGCGATCCATCACATCGAAGAGTCCATCAAGGTGACCGGCGATGCGCATGCCAAAGAAGCGCTGCAACATGCGAATGAAGCGGTTGTTCACGCGGAGCAATCGATCGCCCATGCCGAGATGGAGGCGAAGAAGCCGATGTGTTGCCCGGAAGGGATGAAGGAGCACAAGTAGGGAAGCCTGTCTGGTTCATTTGGTCTGTCTGGTCTGTCTGGTTTATTTGGTTGAACGAAACTAACCAGATGGACCAGATAACCAGACAGACCGGGTTTGTCCCAGTCTCGCGGACCAGTTGAAGACGCTGCATTATGGATCGTAAACTGAATCAGATAAACGTCATCCCGCTGGTCGATCTTATGTTAGTAGCACCGTTATCTGTTCCAATCTGACGCTGTGACATATTTCGATGACCTAGGGCTTCATCTTCTGCACTGAGAGCGTGTGATGGTCAACATTGTAAAAAGTTTCGAGAAAGAAATCCGGAGTGCCCAACGCACACGAAGATCTGTGGCAGGACTGTTGGTGCTGATGTGGGTGGTAGGGTGCGGTGGGGTGTTTACCGGAATCCCGGACCTGGATACTCCCGATGGGCGGGTGTTCGCGCAACGTTGTGGGGCCTGCCACGGCAAGTCCTTTAGGGCCCATGGGGTGCCGGATCCGCGGTTCCGGACGATGGTGGAATGGCGGCAGGAGATCCTGCCAAAAATGGACCATCTTATGCGCGAAAGCGGGCTCCCGCCTCTAACGGAACGGGAGCGTGAGGCCATCATCCGTTACCTCAGCGATCACGCTAAATCATAGGGCTCAACCTTAAGGCAGCATTCCAGACCTTGCTCGGGATCTCTACCCAGAAAGCGCCGCGAATCCTGCCGGAACTGGTCAACCGAAGTCAACCGGAGAAGCATTCAGCTCAAATTGAAGAACGGACAGGTGTCTCGGTACACTCCACAACATCAGGCCTGACTTGCGGCAGCTGCACAGCCTTTGAGGATCGCATGGAACGGTGCGAGACCGGAAATCTCCGGACCAAATCCAGCAAGATCACGTGCGACTTTATACCATCAGAGTAATTTCTCCCGTGTGACACCCCGTCGTAAGTCAGGTCGGCATAGGATAGAGAATCCCTTGTACTTTTCGGTGGATGGGACGACCACCAGCGCCAGAGACAATGGTGTTTAGACCATTCCCGTTATCCGCGTGAGTAACTGAGAGGGTGGCGAAATACGGGGCGCGGGTCACCTTGCGCATGATCGAAAGCACCGTTTATAACTGACCAGCGCAATAGTGATTGAACGAGAAAAGGTGCTGGCCGCTAAAGGAGATCGAAATGCTTAGAACACCGCTTCTTATTGTTGCGTTATTGTTTCTGCAGAATGTAGCGTATGCCGGAACGGATATACCATTGCCCGAAGGAGTCCACGTCTTTAAACAGGACATATTCCTATCGGGCGCTCCGCACGAAAACACGTTTCGTGACATGGCACAGGCGGGGGTCAGAATCGCAGTCGACTTGCGAGAGCCCGAAGAAATACAAGGATTCGAGAAACGTGCCGCAAAACAACATGAGATCACCTACTATTCAGCTCCCATCTCCCGAGTTGGAGACTTGCAACAAGATCAAATCGAAGCGGTCGATCGAATCGTTGCCCAAAGGCAGGGTCAGAAAATATGGGTTTACTGCAATTCGGCAAACCGCGCCGCCTCCTGGATGGCCATTCATCTTGCTAAGACCCAGGGAATGAAGGCGGATGACGCCATCGCTGAAGCTAAACACCTCGGTCTAAACAAGGAAGAAATGGTGACGAAGGTTCGAGCCTTTTTGCAAAGGAAGTAGAATGGCGCTCCTGAGTAGCAGGGTTTGAGATCTGCGATACACGAGTACGCGGTTAAAGCCAGATCTTCACTAGGTACTCGGCGAGCTGATCGAGGCTTGTCAGACCTGATGGTCTCATCCGTGCTTCGATCGTGCGGCACACCACAACCCTGACTGCACTTAAGAACGTGAGCTGTTCGACAATCCATTGCATAGACATCATGCATTAGGATCGGTGAATCCAGCCTTCTGAACCCTCACCAGTATGTAAGGGAAAGGCAAGGTTGTAACCGAGACTAGACCGGCGGGCGTGTTCAATCCACTCCTACCACGACTGTTTTGAGAGGCGTCTCCGCTGTTTCGAGCATCCCTCCCGACCAAAGGGCAGCGTTTCATTCGAGGCTCCCCTGGCTCAATTCCTTCTCGGCGCCTCGTACATGACATGAGTGGCTCATTTGCATGAATATACATTCCCCTTTGATTACGGCAGCTGGTTGTTAATACGTTGCGGAGGTGGCAAAGCCCAGCTATCCGAAGACCATCTTGGATTTTGCTACTCAATTCATCTCCGCGCTCGCGGGGAACACTTCGCCGCCAGCAGGCGTCCCGTGAAGAAAAATCCCTGTCGAGCGCCCTCAATTGGCTGTGGTCTTCGAGAGTGTGCGCCCGGTCAGGTAAAAAACATAGGCCGGCACCAGGGGCAGGACGCAGGGCGAGAGGAAGGAGAGCAGCCCGGCCAGCATGGCGATGAAAAAGGTGGGTGTCATCCCGCCCAGGGAACCCGGCTCCAGATAGAGGTTATGCTCCTGCGTCCAGCGCGCGATGATCGCCAACTGTTTCGTCAGGAGGGCAAAGCCGATGAGAATGAGCAGCGTGCCGTTAATCAACTGAATCATCCGTATGTGGCGCTTGAGCGAGTGCAACAGGCCGGTAGCGCGATCCAGCGCCAGCGCAAAGATGACGAAGGGAATCCCCAGGCCCAGCGAATAGCCCGAAAGCAGAAATGCGCCCTGGCTGATGGTCGCGGTGCTATAGCTCAGCGCCAGAATCGCGCCCAGCGTCGGGCCGATGCAGGGCGTCCAGCCTGCCGAGAAGAACATGCCCATGAGGAAGGAGGGCACATAGCCGCTGCCGCTGCGCCTGCCCCAATCGGCGCGGGTGTCGGCGTAGAAATAACGCAGAAAGAGGTCAATCCCGCCCTTTATCCAGCCGACCGGCAGCAGCCACCAGTGCTCACCCTCTTCAGCGGCGGCATCTTCCAGGCGGCCCAACCACCTTGATAGAGCGCCGAACAGGCCCATCGTCGCCAGGCCAAACAGGATGACGACGACACCCCCGATCCGGGCCAGCGGCCCCCGGAGGTCAAATACCAGTTGGCCGATGCCGCTCACCACCGAGCCCACGCCGACGAAGACGACCGAAAAGCCGAGCACGAAGAGGAGCGCGTGGATCACCGGCCTGGGTCGGGCCGCTTGTCCCCCTTGCGCCGGTGCGACCGCCGTGGCTGCGCCCTGCGTGATTGTCTCTTTCATCCTATTGTCCTCCGACGCCCCATTATATACCCGACCTCGTGATGATTGGCAGAGACTTCCCACCGCCTTTTCCTCCTGCTCCTCCTCCAAGAGTATCTGGAGGTCATCCGCACATGACCCGAATCATTCACGACTGAAGTCCCGGTGGGTTCGCGCTCATGATTCCCACCGATCTCAGTGATCAAGACTGCCTCATCCCATCTTGAGGTTTGTAGTATCCGTGAGCATCCGTGAGCAGGGGTCGGTAGACAGGTTATCGGCGGACGCGTATAGAAGTGACATCGTGGAGAAATTGATGATGCGTTCTGCTGTATCACGCAGTACCGTTCTTGTCGCAGGGTTCGTGGCCTTGGTCTATGCCTCGCTTGCAGTGATGGCGGCGAGCTGCGCGATGAGTCACGTCGATCCCTCCTAGCGGCCATGCGCATCATGGTTCGCAAGAATCTGCTCCGCACAACGCGCTCTGCGCCTGGGCCTGTCAGGCCGCGTTCGATGCCGGACTGGTGCCGGAGTCGCCAGCGTTGTCATCGACCCTGATCGTCCGGTTGATGGTCGCATCTCCTAATCAGGTGATCCCTTCATTCTCCTCTACTCTGCTCCGCTCCCGTGCGCCTCCGTCGGTTTCCTGCGTCCTCATCGGATAAGGGACCCCGGGCGGCCTGTATTGTTCTGATTCCTCTCGCGCTCCATTATTCGATCCCAGTCTCGCGTCCACACAATTGACGATTGTTGATTTATCGATGTCCGGGTCGGGCTGCCTCCTCGCTCGGACTGATCCGGGGCGCAGGTGTTTCCTCCTCAATGCCTCCGCCCCGGTTATTTACTTGGTTGGTTTTGAAGGGATGTCGCGATGAGACGTGTGTCCTTTCTCGCATTGGCCGGGTGGTTGATGATCGGGACTGCATCGTTTGCGGCTAGGGCTCCAGAAACCGAGTCCGTGGAGTCGAAGACGGCGGCGGGCGAGGCTATCGTCCAGATTTTCGGTCGTATGTGAGAATACCATCGTGAGGATGTCGAAGCGGCGCTTCGTGCATTCAAGATGGTTCGACAGGTGGATTTTTTGAATAACCATGGTACTGTGCTGGTGCGGTATTGGCCCGGCAGCGGGATGCCCGAGCAGTTACGCGGGGTGGTACATCGCGCATTCGGGTCAGGCCGGAATTGCACGGCGCGGGTGGATCGTGGTATACGCAGAAACTGGTGACGATTCAACAGGAGGGGAGATCATGAATACAATCATCAAGTTTGGCTGTCTGATCGGATTCGTTTGTGCGATGGCGACGCCGGTCTTCGCGGGCGAGGAGAAAGTCATGATCATGCTCGGCGGCAAGTACTGCGATGCCTATTTGGGCAATGTCCAGGCTGCGCTGACGAAAGTGGCCGGCGTGAAGGCGGTCGATGTCAAGAGTATGGCGGGCCATGCGGTGGTGACCGTCGAATCCGGTAAGGTGAAGCCAGAACAGCTAGTCACAGCAGTCAACGGCGTGAAAGGCGATAGCTGGTATTGCACAGGCGAGATCATGAAGTGACGGAACGCCATCTCGGCAAGATGCTGAATAAGTCCGCCAGTGCCACAGACCGTGGCGCGTGAAGTGCGAGAAAGGCGAGGTCCGAAGTTCCGGGAACCTCGAACTTCGGACCCCGAACCCTCGCCCGTCCCCGCGTGCCTTTCCCTAAACCGCCTTCACCGGTTTCGCTCAAGTAACGGCTCCAGCGCTGGGAAGACTTTCTCGACAATCAGGCGATAGCCTTCTCCCGTCGGATGAATGCCGTCGGCCTGATTGAGCGAGGAGGAGCCTGCCACACCATCGAGAAAAAATGGAATCCGCGTCAGGTGATATCGCTGCGCGACAGCCTGGTAGAGCGCCTCAAACCCTTCGGTATAGTCCTGTCCATAGTTCGGGGGAAGTTTCATTCCCGCTAAGACGACGGTGACCGAGGCCTGTTGGAGTTGTTGAATGATCCGTTCGAGGTTGGCTTGCGTCTCGTGCAGGCTAAGGCCGCGGAGCCCATCGTTGCCGCCTAGCTCCAGAATAACGATTGCCGGCCTGCTGTTCAGGACCCAGGAGACCCTCCGGATTCCGCCGGCTGTCGTATCACCACTGACTCCCGCGTTCACGACCCGATAGGCATAGCCAGCTGCGTCCAGCGTCCGCTGCAGGTGTGCGGGATACGATTGATCCTGTGGCACACCTAAGCCGGCCGTCAGGCTGTTGCCGAAGGCGACAATGCGGGGGCGTTCGTCGGAGATGGGCCGAGGTCCCACACCCTCGCGCGGGGGGCTCGACGGCGGGGGTGGAGAGGCGGACGCACTGCCGAGGTCATACCCACCGAGGAGGGTGAAGGAGAGGCAGAGGCAGGAAAATAGATTTGTGAGAATCCATGAGCGGCGGCGCATCATCATCCAGTATAATATACCGTTCACGAAGACGATACTGTCGGAGCCCGACGGATAACATGATCACCCTCTCTCACCTGACGATGCGCTTGGCCGGCGGCGGCCATCAGATCACGATCCTCGACGATATCACACTCGAAATTCCTGATAAGCAGCGCGTGGCCATCGTCGGCCCATCCGGGAGTGGGAAGTCCACCTTGCTGGGCCTCATCGCGGGACTGGATCGCCCGACGTCCGGCTCCATCACATTGAACGGCGTGGAGATCTCGACGATGCGCGAGAGTGCCTTGGCGCGGTATCGTCGCGATCATATCGGCTACATCTTTCAATCCTTCCATCTCATTCCCACCCTCACCGCCCTGGAAAACGTCCTGGTGCCGCTGGAGTTGGCAGGGATGCGCACGGCACAGGATCGCGCAACGGATCTGTTGCGGACCGTCGGTCTGGGAGAACGGCTGCATCATTATCCCGTCCAACTCTCGGGAGGCGAGCAGCAGCGGGTGGCGGTGGCCAGAGCGTTCGCCTGTCACCCTCCGATTCTGTTGGCCGATGAGCCAACCGGCAACTTGGATTCGGCTACGGGAGAGCACGTGATGAATCTGCTCCGTTCCCTCCATCGCGATTACGGCACCACCTTAGTCCTCGTCACGCATGAGCGAGCCATCGCGTCCTCGATGGAACGTGTGATTGCGTTGCGCGACGGTCGCATCGAATCCGATACCCTCACCGACTCAGACGGTCGAGTTGCAGAGTCATCCCAATGAATCGCTTCATCTTCAGGATGGCCTGGCGTGAAACCAGGGGAGCCTGGCGGCACTTTCTCTATTTCTTCGCCTGTATCGCGATCGGCGTCGGAGCCTTGGTCGGGGTGTCGCTCTTTAGCACGCATGTGGAGCGGGCCGTCACGAAAGAAGCGCGTGGGTTGTTAGGCGGCGATCTCGAAATTCGTCTGACTCATTCCCTGAGTCTCGCGGGACAGGCGGTGCTGGACTCGCTGGACGAACGAGGCATGGTCCTCACCCATGTAAGCGAACTCGTGGCCATGGCCGCGCGCTCGACTCCACGGGTCCGCTGCGACTCAATCGACCCAGATCATCGAACTCAAAGCGGTCGAATCGACGTATCCCCTGTACGGAACGATTCGACTCGACCCAGCGCAATTGCTTGATGTCCTGCTCCACCCGGATGAGCGCCGCTGTGGCGGGCATTCCTGTTTTGGCGCAGTGGTGCAGGAGTCGCTGCTGATTCGGATGGGCCTCTCGGTCGGGGATCAATTGAAGATCGGTCAAGCGATGTTTCTGATCACCGGCGTCGTGCGTACCGAGCCGGATCGAATGGCTAATGCCTTCAGCTTGGGCCCACGGGTGATGATTGCGCAGGAGGGACTACGGGCCGCGGAACTGATCAAGCCTGGAAGCAGGGTGCGAGAACGGTATCTCGTGAAGATGCCCTCCGATATGCCGTTGGAACCTCTGCTCTCCGAGCTGCGCGATCGGCTGTCGGCAGATTCCGTGCGCATATCCAGCTATCGTACGGCCCAGTCACAATTGAGGCAATTTCTCGACCAACTCTCCCGCTATCTCGGGCTGATCGGTCTCACCGCGCTGTTCATCGGCGGACTGGGGGTCGGGACCTCGATTCATGCGTTCTTGCGGGACAAGATGCGGACGATCGCGATCTTAAAATCGGTCGGCGCGGATTCGGCCACGGTGGTTTCTACCTATGTGGTGCAAGCGATCTTCCTGGGGTCTGTCGGGAGCCTCGCTGGGATCTTGTTGGGGATTGCGCTCCAACGGGGGCTGCCTCCACTTATGGCAGGTCTGTTTGTGTCCGACCTCCTCGAACAATTAGGCGTCTCCTCAGAATTGTCGTGGTCCTCGATCTGGCCCTTGTTAAAAGGGGCGACGCTGGGATTGTTGGCGACGATGCTGTTTACCCTATGGCCCCTGTTGAAAATTCGAGACATTCACCCAGGTACGATCTTCAGGCGCGATGCAGAACAGGCGACGGTCGAGCGTGAGACTTCTCCGTCACGATGGTGGGTGACATGGGGGCTGGCCGATCGATGGAATGTCGGCACGGCCGGAGGGATCATCCTCGGGCTCTGCGCACTCTCGGTATGGCAAGCCGGTTCGTGGTCGATCGGCTTCCTGTTTCTCGGTGCGTTGTCTCTTGCCATCACGGTCCTCTTTGTCTGTGCGCGACTGTTCGTGCGAGGGCTGGCCTGGGTGCCGATGCCTCGCCTCCTGAGCCTTCGCCATGCCCTGGGTAATGTCGTGCGGCCGGGAAGCCAGGCGACCGGGATCATGGTCGCCATCGGCATCGGCGTGATGGTGATTGTCACGGTGTCGCTGGTAGAACAGGCGTTGCTCCGCCAAGTACAGGAGAATCGGCCGGCCGATTCCCCGACCTTTTTCTTTATCGATATTCAGCCTGACCAAGCGAAGGAGTTCGTGTCGTTGGTTGATCGACAGACTGCCCGGGCGCGTCCGGAACTCACGCCTCTGGTACGTTCTCGACTCCATGCGATCGATGGACATATCGTCAAGGCAGAGGAAGAGGGAGTGGAGAAGGACGACAAGCGCACGGAGGGGAAAGAGGCACGGGGAAAACAGTGGTATCTCACCCGGGAGTATGTGCTGACATTCCTCGACCAGCTACCGAAAGACAATCAGCTGATCAAAGGAGAATGGTGGAAGCCCGGGCAGGTCTTCTCGACCCCACAGGTTTCAGTGGAAGAAGAGGCTGCCACACATTTAGGCCTCGCGATTGGCTCGATCGTGGAGTTCGATATTCAGGGGGCTACGGTGTCGGCGGAGGTGAGCAGTATTCGCAAAGTTGAGTGGGGAAATTTCTCGACGAACTTCTACATGATCTTGTCCCCGGGCGCGATTGAAGGGGCGCCGTTTACCTATGTGGCGACGGTGCGGGTCTCGCCACAGGAAGAGGTGCCGTTGCAGCAGGCGGTCGTCGCCTCATTTCCGAACGTCAGCGCAATCAATGTCGGAGACGTGCTCGAGGGTTTCGCGAGGGTTCTTGATCGTCTCTCGCTGGCGATCAGGGCTGTGGCGTTATTTTGTGTTGCGGCCGGCGGGTTGGTCATGGCGGCGGCACTCGCAGCGACACGCTACCGGCGTCTCTATGAATCGGTCATTCTGAAGGCGCTCGGCGCGACCCGTGGCCTGATCGCACGCGCCTTTGCCATTGAGTATGTCCTGCTGGGCGCCGTCGCCGGGTTGATCGGACTGACCCTCGGGAGTGTCTTGTCATGGGCTGTGTTGCGGTATGTGTTCGATCTTCCCTGGAGCATACACCCACGGGTACTTGGCATTGGCCTCCTGCTCACGATGGTGCTGACGCTGATTGTGGGTTTTGCGAGCACCTACCGGATTCTCGGCCAACGGCCGCTGGCCGTGCTCAGGCACGAGTAAACGATGCAACCAGCAGGATGCTGAAAAAGCCCGCCAGCAGGGGAGGATGGCCCGGTGAGTCCCCTGTGCTCGCGCAACGCGCGGTCTCAGAGGATGGGAAGGGAGCGGCCAGGTGCCCTTCTTGCTCGCAGAACGCGCACGGTGAAACTGTGCTCGTTCGATGCGCGCAGTAAAGGGCAGCCTTGGCCACTCCCTAAGTAGAGGCTTAGCAAGTGAAGGCCCTCGCCTGGGCTAATGGCAAGTCCCGGGAAATCGATTGCGAAGTAATCGGAGGGTCGGGCGGGTGAAAAATATCTGCCAGTGGGTGGACGGGTGAGAAAGTCGCGCGCAGTGGAAGACAACCGGCCTGGTTGCTGAAAGGGCTGAAGAGGGAGAGAAACGGCACTTAGACTGTGAGATCGGTAAGGCGCAGGTCGTGGTTCTGGGAGCCAATTGTACGAATTCATGAAATCAAACGGAAGCCCCCCCCGAGAGTCTGGGCGCAGCACATCAATTTGGTACGATCTTGAACAGGCCACCTCCCTGGGTCATTACGTAGAGCTCGCCTGCAGAATCTTCACCAAAGCTCGTCACAAAACTGCCCGGCGGACTGAGTAAGGGCCATTCTGTCTGCTCTGTGGGTTGACCGTTCTGATAGCGGAAACTCCTCACAAATCCCGCGCAAAAATCTGCATAGAAATACGTGCCTTGCAAGTCCGGCTTGACGGATCCCCGATACACATACCCCCCTGTCACTGAGCAAGCCCCATTGAGGTGAGGATAATCGAGCACCGGCAACGTAAGGACACCGGAGTTGCAATTGCTGGAGGGATTGAAGCAAAGAAACCCCTCCATCAAACTCCAGCCGTAATTCAGTGCGCGCCCAGCGTTCGGGTCGAGCGAGACGTTAATCTCTTCTCGCACATTTTGTCCGACATCTCCAATGTACAGATCATGTGTCTGACGGTCGAATGAAAACCGCCAGGGGTTGCGAAGACCCAGGCTCCAAACCTCCGGTGCGCCTCCTACCAAAAAAGGATTGGGAGTGTTATTGGCACAAGGCCCGCCAAGGGTGGGGTTGATGCGCAAGAGTTTCCCGAGTCGTGTGATCGGATTTTGCCCGTTGTTGTTCGGGTCGCCGCTATCCCCCCCATCGCCGATCCCGGCATACAGACATCCATCCGAGCCAAATGCCAGCATGCCGCCGTTGTGATTTGAAAAGGTCGGATGTGCCACAGTAAGAAGGGTCACGGCCGAAGAAGAATCAGCGAGGTTTGGGTCCGTAAAATTTCTCAGGTAAAGAGCGATGACAATGTTACCAGCGGTGTTCGTGTAATAGACGTAGAACTGGCGATTGGCATCGTAATCGGAATCGAATGCCATCCCTAGAAGCCCCCGTTCTCCTGCCGTTGAAATAAGTCCGCTAAGATTAAGAAAGGCAGTTGGACGCAGGGAGGAGCTGTTCCTGTCAAAAATTCTGATGAGGCCTCCTTTCTCGACAATGAACAGACGCGCGTTGTCGTTTGGCGCTGCGGTCATAAACACTGGGAAAGTCAGATTTGTTGTGACGGTTTGCAGCCGTAGAGGTAAAGCGAGTTTCGCTGGATCCGTCTTCGGAGCACCCGATCAGGCATCCCGTGCTGACAAGGACCAAACCAGCCATCAATAGGCGTCGAATCGGTACCATCAGCCACCTCGCGTGATGCCAGGCTGTACGCCGTCAGCCTACTATAGAGTGCTGAATCGCCTCAAGTCGCCCCTGTGCGCGGGTCGGTCGATGGGACTTGCCCCTCGGACCCTCACCGTACTGCACGAGTACGCATCGGGTCCTCACGGCTCCGCGCGCCGGTCTCGCGACGCGGCTCAGCGATTTCGCGACGAATCGTCATGAATAATGCGGGCTAGGTAGGTGCGCAAGGCGCGGCTGTCTCGTTCTCGGACCGTGACGGCGATCCGCAATTGTTCGAGATACTGATCGAGCGTTTTCCCGCCGAGGTCGATTTTGCGCGTTGTGAAAAAGTCCTGCACCTCTCGTTCGAGTTCAGGTGTGGTGAGGCTGACGATCCCACCGCACATGCGCCGCAGCCCTTGTTTGGGGAACAATTGGTCCATCTTCTCCCAGTTCGTTTTCACAAAGGCCCAAGCTATTTCTCTGCCATAGACATTGCCCAGGATGGCGCTGACGAGAAACGGCGCGTCTTGTGTGCGGATTTCTCCGCTGATGGTGCGGGCGAGTGTGCGTTCGAGCAATGCCTTGGGCTGGAACGATGCGAGCGAGAAGAGATAGCGCCGTTCTTCTTGCGGTGTGGCGGCGGTACGGAATCGTTCGTTAAATTCGTCGTACCTGGTTGCGTCGCCCGTATGCGCGAGGATCGCGACGAGCGAGGGTACGACATTAGGGTCAACGGCTGTCGCGTCGTTGCGGTAAGCCCGGTACAGTTCGGCTGTGCGTTGTTGGATGGCCGGATCATTGCCGAGTTTACCCTGTGCGCCGATCAGTTCACCCCGCAGTTGTTTCGTCAGCTCGCTCTCGCCGCTTCGGGGGACCCAACCCAAGTCTGCAACGGCCGGACCGATCCGACCTCGTACGAACGCTTCGAGTGCCGGCCGATTCTCTACGGTAATGATCCGGTTCAGGAATGAGAAGGAGTCGAGTAGCACAGCCCAGACATTCTTGTCCCGTTCCGTAGTGAAGCGGGCTGTCAGGTCAAGATAGTCGGTGAGGGGCATGTGGCCGGCGACGGTGGTGGCCCAGGCGTCGTTGATGAGGTTGAACCGCTCGGTGACGTTAAGTCGATCGATGCCGATGTTCAGGAGCCGATCGAGTAGGTCTGGTGCATAGCGCACCCGATAGAAGCCATGACCCCCCTCGTTGATCAGTACTGACTCCCAATCGTGGGGAAGCGGGACTGTCGTGTCTTTCTCCGTCAGCAACATGTGTGAGGTGTTGGTCTTGCCTCCGGCGATGACTCGAATCTGGAGCGGAATCTGCCACCGCTGGTCTTGTGATGGGCCGGACTGCTCGTCACTCAGGTAGCTGAACCGTTGTTGGGTGATTGTAAGTTCGGATGACGGACTGACAGTGACGGTCACGAGCGGGAACCCTGGTTGGAAAATCCAACCGTTCATGAGTTCAGGCACCGGCTTCTTGGCGATCTTCCCGAGCGAAACCCAGAGATCGTTCGTGTCGGCATTTCCATAGGCATGTGCGTGCAAGTAGTTGCGGACCCCGTCGCGGAAGACCGTCGGTCCAATGTGCTGTTCTAACATCCGGAGCACCGATGCGCCCTTTTCATAGGTCAGGACGTCGAACATCGCGTCGGCGTCCTTGGGGGCTTGCACCGGATATTCGATCGGTCTTGTACTCCGCAGTCCGTCTACAGAAAAGGCTGCGGCGCGTGAGATACCGAAACTCTCCCATCGTTTCCATTCTGGTTTCCAGGCGTCGACGGCCAGCATTTCCATGAAGGTGGCGAAGGCTTCGTTCAGCCAGAGCCCGTTCCACCAGGACATGGTCACTAAATCGCCGAACCACATGTGCGCGTTTTCATGCGCGACCACATCGGCCACGCGCTCCAGTTCGCCGTGTGTGGCGCTCGGCTGATCGATCAGCAAGGCCGTTTCACGATATGTAATGGCACCCAGGTTCTCCATGGCACCGGACGCAAAGTCAGGAATGGCGAGTAGGTCTAGCTTGTCACCTGGGTAGGGGATCCCATAGTAGCTCTCAAAAAAGGCGAGCGATGCCGCCGCAATGTCTTGGCCAAATCGAGCGAGATGCCCTTTCCCAGGGATGGCCCAGAGGCGAAGCGGGGTCTGGCCGATCATCACTGGTGCGGTCGGCTCGATCCGGCCTACGATGAACGCGACCAGGTAGGTGGACATCTTAATCGTATCGGCGAAGCGGACCACCTTCTTCCCGCCAGCAAGCGTTTCGGATGCGATC
This sequence comes from Nitrospirota bacterium, assembly GCA_963741245.1. Classification (GTDB taxonomy): domain Bacteria; phylum Nitrospirota; class Nitrospiria; order Nitrospirales; family Nitrospiraceae; genus Palsa-1315. The sequence continues at coordinate 139,060 of CAVUHR010000023.1, forward strand.
GTGGTGTTGGAGACTGCGGTTAAAGATGGATCGATGACCAGCGTCGTCGCAAAGACGGCTTTGAAGTCCGGTTCATCCCAGCAGGGAAAAGCCCGGCGGGCATCGGTGGCTTCGAACTGTGTTGCGGCCAAGCTGTGAGTCGCACCACGCTCGTCTTTGTAGGTACTGCGATAGAAACCGCGGAGTTTGTCGTTAAGCGTGCCGCAGAATGTTATTGTCAGTTTCCAGATTCCTGGTGAGAGAGGCGTGCTGAATGTGAGATGGCAACGTTGGAGCGATGTATCCAACGTTATCGTGGCCTGTCTCGCCTGGCCTGAATCTCCCTCAATCTTCGCCGAGGTAATGTCGAGTTCAATGGCGTTGAGGACGATTTCAGAGGTTTGCTGATGGACCGTGAGGGTGATGGCTTCCTGTCCAGCAAAGCTTGAGGCAGGCAGGTCCGGTTCCAATCGTAGATCATAGCGAATCGGGACCACATGTCTCGGAAGCCTGTATGGATCGAGCGTGCCAGGAGTAGAGGCCTGATTCATATTCTTACCTTTCGGTCGTTCGGTGGCTGCTTGCACGAAGGTACTGTTGAGGCACGAGCTGAGGAACGATGTAAGTGGAATGGCCAGGAGGAATCGGACATGCTTACCGAGGGTCTGTAGGGTCTGTCGCCTGCTGATCGGATCAGTCATGTCCTCGTCGCAGGGTACGATTCAACTCCGTTGGCGGTGCCTACGATGAGCAGGTCTGTTCGTCCGACAAAGAGACCGGTCTCGACGACTCCGGGAATCAGATGCAAGGCGATCTCGAGTTCTCGCGGGTTGTCGATCCGTGAGAGATGGACATCCAGAATCACATGGCCTGCTTCCGTGTTGAAAGGTGATCCGTTCCGTTCCCTGAGCACCACACGGCTCTGCGTGAGGGTTTCAATTTCTCGTGCCGTACTTCCCCAGCCGAAGGGGATCACCTCGATTGGGAGCGGGAATGATCCCCCCAGTACGGGGACTCGCTTGGTATGGTCGACCAAGACGATGAACTGCTTGGCCGAAGCCGCAACAATCTTTTCCTTCAGGAGTGCGCCACCTCCGCCTTTGATGAGATTGAAGCCGGGATCGACCTGATCTGCCCCGTCGATCGCGACATCGATCACCCAGGCATTATCGGCATCGATGAGGATGATCCCTTGTTGCCTAGCGAGCATGGCCGTTTCCTTCGACGTGGGCACTCCGCGCAGTGTCATGCCCGCGCGGACCTTTTCCCCCAGCGCGATAACCATGTGCTTAGCCGTTGAGCCAGTCCCGAGGCCAACGACCATCCCGTCACGGACGAATTCGACGGCTGCTAATGCCGCGGCTTTCTTCAGGCTGTCGAGGTCCTGGTTGCTCATCATGACGCGGGGGTATGGGAGAGGGCCGCGGCGACGGATGCGGCACCGAGTAGGGCGGTTCGCTGATTCATGACCACTTTGACCGGGATCGAACTCATCAATCGTGTATAGCGACCTTTGTTGGTGAATCCCTTCATGAATGATCCGTCTTTCAGTTTGGCCAGCAACTTCGGTGCGATGCCTCCGCCAAGATACACGCCGTTGAGCGCCATGGTTTTCAGGGCAAGATTGCCGGCTTCGGCTCCAAAGATGGAGGCGAACAGGTCGAGCGCTTGCTTGGCGATGTCCGCCTGTCCCTTGAGCCCCGCTTCTGCAATCACCGCCGCTGGATCGCCGGCTTTGATTTGTTCCGAGAGCCACGTCGGTTCATTCTTCTTGCTGTCGCGGACATAGTCATAGATGGCATGCAGACCGGGGCCTGACAACACACGTTCGTAACTCACATGCAGGTAGTTACTGCGTAGATGGCGCAGCAGTTCAATTTCGTTGTCATTGTTCGGTGCGAAGTCCGCATGACCCCCTTCCGACTGCATAGGCTGATAGCGCGATCCGTTCCAGAAGAGGATGGACTCGCCCAGTCCGGTTCCCGCAGCAATCAGGGCAAGCGCCTGGTTGTGTGGTGGAGGAGTGCCAACGTTGAGGATTTCGATTTCGTCCGGTCGGAGCAAGAGAATCCCGTGTGCCATGGCTTCGAGATCATTGAGCAGCTTCACTCTCGGTATGTCGAAATGTTTCGCCAACGTTGCGCCATCGATCACCCAGGGGAGATTGGTCGTTTGGCAATGGTTCTGAATGACGGGGCCGGCGACGCCGAAACAGGCCGCATCGATCTTCAGCGGTTCTACCGCTGAGCGCTCGGGTTCAGGCTCTGCAGCGTCGCTCTTCTCAGTTGGAAATTCGTCGATGGACGTCGCAGGCTTTCGGGGGACGAGAAATTCAGTGAGCATGTCCTCGAGAGAGGTGTAATCGGCACTGTGAAACGACTCGAATCGGACGGGATCGACGCGATCCTTCTTCCAGTCGAACAGGGCCAAGTGGGTTTTCGTGCCCCCGATATCGCCGGCAACAATCATCTCGCCCTCATGCGCTCGTCCGCTGTTAATGTATCGGAAGCTCGGCTGCCGCAGCTCGGTCGAGGAACCAGATGAGGCGGCCTTCCTCTGGTGCGACCAGCGATGCAGGGAGTTGTCGTTCCGCCTCTGTCTTCGGATCGAGGATGGCTCTCACGACTCCCGCTTTGCCAGTTCCTATAGCCAGAAACAGTATCACACTCGCCCGGTTGATCACACCTAGGGTCATGGTCAGCCTGTTGGGTGGATCTTTTGGAGATTGCGTTGCCGCAATCATTCGTTGGTGGTCCCATAAGATTGGTGCTCCAGGAAACAGAGAGGCCGTATGCCCGTCTTCGCCTAGCCCTAAGAGAATGAGGTCAAGGGATGGCTGGACCGATGGTGAGGTCTTTGTTGCAAGACGCAACTGCTGTTCATACTCAGAGGCCGCCGCCTGTGGGTCACGGGATTCCCCTGCCATACGATAGACCTGTGAGGGAGTAATTCTTAGAGGGGTAAACAGGGTTTTGTCGGCCAAGGCGTAGTTGCTCCGAGGATCATCCGGAGGGACGCAGCGTTCATCGCTGAAAAAGAAGGTGGTCCGGGACCAATCGAAGCGATCGACGAAGGCGGGAGAGGTCAGGGCTCGGTAGAGGGTTTCCGGCGTCGTGCCGCCGGAGAGGGCGATGAAGAATCGGCCGTTCGCGCGAACGGCCTCTTTGCCCACTTCCAGTACAAATTCAGCTGCTGCTTCAGCCCATGTTTGGCTGTCGCGGTGGATGCGAATGTCAGGCACGGCGTGCATCCTACTTCTTGCGGGCGCGCCCGCTCCTGCTGCGGCGCATGGTTGGACGCCGAGACGGCATGCGAGGCGCGAGGGACTTCGTCAGCGCCTGAATCGTCGCGACCGGGTTCTTGCCCAAGGGCAAGACGATGGTCTGTTGACCGTGGGCCTGGAGTGCCTGTATGTCGCCGGCTGCTTGGGCCTGCGCGAGCGTTCGAAAGGTGAACGGTTTTCCGGGAATGCTGAGATCGGGAATCATCTGATCGACGAACTGTAAGAATAGTCCGCTCCTTGGACCCCCTTTGTGGAGTTGGCCTGTCGAGTGGAGATAGCGCGGACCATAGCCGGCTGTCGTGGTCACATGGTGATGAGAAACGAGCGTTTTTCGCAGCGAGCGAATGGCCTGTTCCATCTTGGAGGATGGTGTCGTATAGGCCAAGATGGCGACGTAGGCACCGGGGCGACCCTGTCGCTTGAGTTGTGCCGCGGTTTGTGTCGCGGTCGCGGTGGTCTGTTTCGGTAATCGGCCGGTGGACTGAATGGTTTCCAGTACGCGGGCGGTGTTGTCTTTGCTTTCCTGGACGTTCGGTTGATCGAACGGGTGAATCCCCAGGAGGTGGCCTGCCACGGCCGTGGCGACTTCCCATCGGAAAAATTCTCCTGCGAGATCGTAACGGTCTTGGAGCGTGAGCGTCAGGATTGGATGGCCCTGTCGCACGAGCCCGGCGGTCTGTCGGTCGAGCTGTCTATTCTGATCTCCCTTCAACCGAAGATAAACAAAGAGCCGGTCCGTGCCATAGGCGGTCGGTGAGACAATCGGTTCATTCGCCACGGGGATGAGACCGGTTCCTTCCTTGCCGGTGCTTTCCGCGAGGAGCTGTTCCGCCCACAGACCAAATGTGGCGATTTGCGGGGATGCGATCAAGGTGATCTTGTTGCGTCCTGCTTGAGCCAGTGAGGCCATCGTTGCGCCAAGGTCGGCACCGGGGTTCTGTCCGAGAGGGGGCTGGATTCGACAGGCCTGGGCCATGACTGTGGCACGTGTGAGCAATCGTGCGAGATCGATCCCCATCAGGGCGGCAGGGACTAATCCAAAATAGGAGAGGACTGAGTACCGTCCACCGATGTCGGGTGGGTTCGTAAAGATGCGCCAGAACTGATGCTCTGCCGCCAGTTTCTCTAACCCGGTGCCGGGATCGGTAATGGCAATGAACTGTTCGCTTCCTTGGTGGCCCGGGGTTTGGTGAACGCGTTCCCAAAAGTGGGCAAAGAGGGACATGACTTCGATGGTTCCGCCGGATTTGCTGGCGAGGATGAACAGGCTTCGAGCCGGGTCGATCGACTGCGTGACCTGTCGAACCAAGCCTGGAACGGTGGAATCGAGGACCCATAAGCGGGGGAACCCGTGGGATGACCCAAATGACGCGCGCAGCACTTCCGGTCCCAAGCTGCTGCCACCCATCCCGAGCAGGACCACGTCGCGGATGCCGCGCTTTTTGGCCGAAGTGGCGAAGGTCCGCAACTCCTCGGTCCGATCTTTCATGTACTCGATGATGGTCAGCCAGCCGAGGCGATTGGCGATGTCGGTGGGATCTTGCTTCCAGAGTCGATGGTCGCGGGCCCATAGTCGCTCGACCGCATGGGATACGGAGAGCCGTGCACTTGCCGCAGTGACCAGGGATTGAAGTTCCGAGGGAAGTGATCGATCAGTCTCAAGCGTCATGGAAAACCTTCCGAGTATTGTAGATATCGGATGAGAAAAATACAAATAGGAGGTCGCACCTATGGTGTCGTGGTTCGACGGATGAGAAGGGGAATTTAGATTAGTTGTTTGACGAGGGTCTTAAAATGGACTTGAAACGTATAGAGCAGGGCTGGATCGATGGCGGTGGGTGGAACGGTTGACGCATCAGAGACCGGAATGCCGCTGCTTTGCACGAAGTCAGCTTTCTTCCCTCTGATCATCGAGCGTCGCCAAGGTCAGCGCCACAGAGTTCTGTTTGTGTAGCGCGCCCACGATGGTGACCGGCGTCCCCTTCGCGACTCGGTCATAAAGATTGGCCATTTGCTGATTGTCGAGCATGACGCACCCCAACGTTTGGGCCATCAGTTTGTTCTCAACCCCGTGAATTTCGATTTGTCCCCCGATGGCTCGCGATGCCGGGATCTGTCCCGTCTTCCGGCCGAGCTGGTAGCGTCGTCGATCATCTTCGTTGGGATAGTCGATGACCAAGGCTCGATAGAACTGAGTCTTCCCCTGCCCGACTTTGCTGTTGATCCGATATCGGCCTTCCGGGGTGGCGCCGTCTTCCTGGTATTGCTTCTCTCGAATACCATTGAACCCGAGCTGGACTGGGTACGACAATACTGTTTGCCCGTTTCTGTAGAGGGTCAACACTCGATCCGCCTTGTTGATGACAATCGCCGAGGTTCGGTGAATGCGTGACCAGGTGATGGTGCCCTTGGCCATCTGTTGCCACCGGCTGATTCGAACTCGATCGGCGTACCGCCCCAATTCGCTGCTCAGCAAGGCCGCTTGCGTCGCCAGATTCTGCGCAGCCAGGTCAGACGCGTTGAGAGACCGATCGTACCGACCCTGTTCATAGAACTCATGGGCCTGCTTCATAAGTAGTTCGATTTCATCGGGGTTTTGTCCCAACACAAGCCGACTATCGATGGCACTGCCTTGAAGGGACATCATCCGGAATCGATCCTCAACCCGGGCGATCTTGTTTTCGGCTGAGCGGCGGAGCGATTCACGTTCCTTCGTGAGACGGGCGACCGTGCGGGATCCTTCCTCTTGCAGCCGGCGAAGAGCGACTTCCAGGTCGTTGGGCTCCCACGGCCAACGGATCAGATCTTCGTCGGCCTGGACACGAGCTTTTAGGACCATCCATTGTTGTGCGAACTGGGTATAGTCGGTGGGCGAGAATTCAGCCGCCCGTAATTCCGTCAAGTCTCGATCGATGCTTTCAACCGCTTCGATCGCGTCTTGAGGCACGGCCTCCACGCAGCCAGAGAGGGAACCTACTAGCACCATGGCCCCCCATCCCAAGAACGCCCATGTTACTCGTGGACAATGACTGGACATACAGCAAGTCTACCTTACTTCTCCTTCGGCACGGAGGGTTTTCTCTTTTCGATCTCAGCAAGGGCTGTCTCGATTTCGCGAGAAGCGGCCTGACTCCTTACGTGAATGGTTTTCGCCTTAGTTTGTGCGGTCAGAGAGTCTGCTGTGTCAATTGCCATCCGCGGTGCTCTCCCACACAAGATGTCGAGAATGCAATCTAATAATGCGCAAGGGTAATGCCAGGAACGGCCTAACAAGGGCTAGGAGGAATCTGAGCGGTTGCAACAATTTAGCAATGTGAAAGATTGAACGGCTCAGGGGATTCTGGGGCAATCTAGTCTGTCAGAGACAAAAGCGCCTCAATACGGAAAAGTTATCAATGGGTTAGAACAGCAGTCCCTTGGGGCCTTTAGCAGGTCGTAGGGAAACGATGCCGGCCTTCCTGAAATCCAATAGTCCGTATATCTGAGACAAGCCGGTCTGTCTGGTCTATCTGGTTGGTCTGGTGCAACCAAATAAACATGACAAAATAAACATGACAAACCAAACAAACCAATTAAACGAGACAGACCAGACTGACCGAACAGACTACATGAGCAAGACAGGTTGAGGGACTTTTTCACCATTCTATTAGAGAGGATGTACCTCATGACGTCCTTTGGTAAGGTCACCGTTCCTGGATGGATACCACGTAGTTTGACAGGGTGCCACCCCGTCCCTATAATGCCCCTGTTTCCATGAATGTTCTTAGGCAAGGAGTGATTGCATGTCGTTTACATCTCAGCAGCCATCAAACCTCAAGAAAAAGCGTGAACATGGGTTCCGTAAGCGGATGAGTACGAAGAATGGCCGGAAGGTCTTGGCTCGTCGTCGCGCAAAGGGGCGGGCCCGCTTAACCGTATAGGTCGAGCGACGCTGACTAGGGCTGCACGAAGGAATCTTTGCCCTCCGTTATGTGCCCCAGACAAGGTAGCTCCCAACACAGGATGACGGTATCTGGTCAGGACCGAGTCCGGAGATCTGGGCTTGAAGTGGAAGTCCTGTGCAAGCTGGCCCTCTTCTATAATGATGACGATGTCGCAGGGTGGAGGTGACAGGGATCTGTTCCTGAGACGCAGCCGCGACATCGAGTATGCCAAGGAGCACGGCAGTCGCATCTCGACCGCCCTATTTAATGTCGTGATTTGCCGGACTGACGTGAGTGGAAGCCGGGTCGGTATTGTGGTGGGGAAGCGATTTGGGGGAGCCGTCAGCCGAAATCGGGTGAAGCGCCTGTTTCGGGAGCTCACGCGGCAACTGCGCGGTCAATTGCTCCCTGGACACATCCTTGTGGTCTTCCCCAAACGGGATTCGATTGCGCAACCCTTTGCCGTCTTGAAAGAGGTGTGGTTGTCGGCGCTCCAGCGTCAACGGCTGCTTCGTATCCATGAGGACTAGCTTGCGCCAGTGGTGTCTGACTCTGCTCGCCGGTTATCCTATTGGATCTCGGCTTTCCTAGGAGCCTGTTCTACTGAGCCGACCTGCTCTGAATATGAGCGGGCCGCGATCAGCCGGTATGGGGTGCTGTGTGGACGCAAGCTTGTGATCTGCCGACTGCTGATCTATTACCCAATTGATCCTGGAGGAATGGATCCTGTGAAGTAGTAGGGTCACAATTTTTCACATCGGGGTAGCGGCTTATTTATTATGGACAAACGCGTTGTCATCTTTCTCGTTCTGTCGTTAGCGATCATCCTGGGATTTGATTTCCTCCTCAAGCAGATGGGGTGGCTCCCTGAGCCGCATCCTGCTCAGGACGTCGCTGTCCCGGGCCCCTCCTCCACGGAGCGAGAGCCAACTCCCGCCCCCGTGACAGGCAAGGACAGCGGTTCGACCGGTCTGAGCCTCCCAACACAATCGGGTCATAAGTCCAACGCCCCCTTGTCGGATATTTCGCCACCAGCATCGGAACAAACGGTGACGGTTGAAACGGATCTGGTTCGAGCCGAATTGTCGAATCGTGGTGGGGTGATTCGAAGTTGGGAGCTGAAGCGATACCATTTGGCGTCCCCAGAAAAGAAGCCGGTGCAACTCGTTTATCAAGAGGGGAAGTTCAGAGGCCCACTCTCGATTACGGTGGCGAATGCCGATATCGACAAGACGATTCGAGAAGGCCTCTATAATATTGAGAAAGATTTCACGAGTCTCGATGCCGCTCATCCTGTCGGGCATGTCACGATGCAGTTCCACGATCCAGCCACCCATCTCGGCGTGGAGAAACGGCTGACCTTTCATCACGATAGTTATGTGGTGGATGTATCGGTCGACTTGGAGGGGGTGAACGAACCCTATGATGTCGGGTTGGGGACGAACTTCGGAATCGTGGAATGGGGTAGTGGGTTCATCGGTGTGATCGGATCTGCCTGGCGGGTAGATGACAAAATAGAAAAAGAGACGCCAGAGAAAGAGCTTGAGCGGAAGGGGGTGGTTCAGTGGGTCGCATTGCACGATAAGTACTTTGTATCGGTATTGATGCCGAAACAGGGTGCGGCTGCGGTGGCCAAGAACGAAGGCGAGAAGATCGTGTCGGCTGGGGTGCGGATGGCCGCGTCCGGAGTCGCGTCCTCGGTTGCTCTTCAGCTGTATGCAGGCCCGAAGGAATACGACTCGCTCCGCTCGCTGAACGTGCGACTTGATGAGTTGATCGATTTCGGATTCTTCATCTTCGGCAGTTGGACTGTTGTGAAGTCGGTCGCGAAGCCGATCTTTTATGTGCTGCGATTCATCCATGGCTATGTCTATAACTATGGGGTCACCATCATCCTGCTGACGGTGGCGATCAAGCTGTTATTTGCGCCGTTGCAATACAAGAGCTACAAGTCGATGAAAATGATGCGGCTGATCCAACCCAAGATTGCTGCAGTCCAGGAGAAATACAAGGGTGACCGCGACCGTCTGAACAAGGAGTTAATGAAGCTGTATAAGGATCAGAAAGTGAATCCGCTGGGCGGCTTTCTCCCGATGATCCTGCAGATGCCGGTCTTCGTGGCCCTGTTCAATGTCCTCTACACGACGATTGATTTGCGCCAAGCCCCTTTCATGCTCTGGATTACCGATTTGTCGGTGCAGGATCCCTACTATGTGTTGCCGGTTATCATGGGGGTGACGATGTTTATCCAACAGAAAATCACGCCCACCACGATGGATCCGACACAGGCGAAGATCATGTTGGTGCTCCCGGTGGGCATGACATTCCTGTTCGTAAATTTTCCTGCGGGCCTTGTGTTGTATTGGGTGACGAACAATACCCTGACCATCTCTCAGCAATTTATCACGGATCGATTTGTGTTTCGCAACAAGGCACTCGTCTCGGGAGGGGCCGAGCAGAGCGGCAGCACGAACGCATAGGCGCCTCTCGGCACGCTGCCCGCTACAGACAGGCCCGCTGGCGGTGACGCGAGATGGGGGAGTCCAATCCGTCCACGTCGCGCCTTTCTCGCCTGTCGCGCGCGTCACGCGCCTCGGTGCGTGGCGCAGGCGGACTTTTTCAGCATCCTGCCAGTGAAAGAGGCGTCATGCATGGCGGACTCGAAGACACGATCTGTGCCATTGCCACCCCCATAGGGGAAGGTGGCATTGGGATCGTTCGTCTGAGTGGCCCTCAGGCGCTTGTCGTCGCTTCCCAAGTTGTTCGGCTGCGGTCTGGTGCTCCCCTCTCATCGGTTCCCTCTCATACGCTGCATCTTGCCGATCTTGTGATTCCCACATCGGACAAGCGGGAAGAGGCGAGAGTCGTACATAAACGCCCGCCTGTATCGGGCCTGCTCGACGAGGCGCTGGTGGTCTATATGAAGGCTCCGCGGTCATTTACGGCAGAGGATGTGGTCGAAATTCAGTCTCATGGCGGGGCGTTGGTACTCGAAATGGTCTGCAAGGTATGTATTGAGTCCGGTGCAAGGATGGCGGAGCCGGGAGAGTTTACGAAACGCGCCTTCCTCAACGGACGGTTAGATCTCTCCCAGGCGGAAGCGGTACTCGATACAATCAGGGCCACATCATCCGCGGGATTGAATGTCGCGCAACGCCAGCTACGAGGTGATCTCGCTCGTGAGGTGGAACAGGCTCGGACTTCCCTCCTGACGGTGTTGGCCCATGTGGAGGCGGGGATCGACTTTGTGGACGAAGATATTTCCTTTCTTCAACGCGATGAACTGGTGCGTATCCTGAGGGAGGCGTGCGCAGTGGTTCAGAAACTTGAAGCGACTGCACAGGATGGGCGGATCTTACGGGAAGGGGCGCGTGTCGTCATTCTTGGCCGAGCAAATGTCGGCAAGTCCAGCTTGTTGAACCGTTTCCTGAGGGAGGAGCGGGCCATTGTGACGGCCATTCCTGGGACGACGAGGGATGTGATTGAGGAATCCATCGATCTTGACGGGGTAAGAATTCGTTTGGTTGATACGGCAGGAGTGCGGGAAACGGAAGATATCGTCGAGCAGGAAGGGATCAAGCGGACGCGTGCCGCGCAGGATGACGCGGACCTCTTGGTAGTGGTGGTGGATGGGAGTGTGCCCCTCACGAGCGATGATCGAGAACTCTTGAGTGCGGTCAGAGATCGCAAGCACGTGGTGCTGCTGAATAAGGCGGATCTTGCCGATATGGCGGAAACGGATGCCGCGCTTGCGGGGCATCTGCTGTATGTTATTTCGGCGAAGACAGGTTTGGGGGTTGAGATGGTGAAATCGGCTCTTCGCGATCAGCTGGTGTCCGGGGGCTTTGAGGCAACTGAGGGCGTCATGGTAACGAACGTGCGACATCGGGACGCATTGCGCCGGGCTGGTGAATCCTTGGGCCAGGCCCTTGAGTCCGTGCAGTGCGGGTTGGCTGGGGAGCTTGTCTCAATCGATGTACGCGCCGCAGCTGACGCGCTCGGAGAAATTACAGGTGCCATTACGACGGACGAGATTCTTGGTCGGATCTTTTCAGAATTCTGTATCGGCAAATAGAAACAGGTTGAACGTGGAACAGGCGGTTGACGTCATTGTAGTGGGTGGAGGCCATGCCGGCTGTGAAGCCGCCTTGGCCGCGACGCGCATGGGCGCGCGAACCTTGCTGCTCACAATGGATCGCGACCGCATCGCGCAGATGTCGTGTAACCCGGCGATCGGGGGAATCGCCAAGGGGCATCTGGTAAAGGAAATCGATGCGCTGGGTGGAGAGATGGCGCGGAACACTGATCAAGCCGGCATCCAGTTCCGTTTCATCAATACGAGTAAAGGCCCGGCGGTGCGAGCCCTCCGCGTCCAATGCGACAAGAAGCTGTATCGAGACGCCATGCAACGAACGTTGGGCCGGCAGGCAGGGCTGACGGTCGGCGAGGGGACGGTCGATCGTTTGTTGACGCATGCCGGTGCGATCACAGGCGTGGTGACGGATCGCGGTGATCACATCCAGGCGAAGGCCGTTATTCTGACATCAGGTACCTTTCTTAAGGGACTTATCCATATCGGCTTGAATCATTTTCCTGCGGGACGAGCCGGAGAGGCGTCCGCCGAGAACCTGTCTGATTGTATGCGCGACCTGGGGTTCGAAGTGGGCCGGCTCAAAACCGGCACGCCTCCTCGCTTAGATGGGGCGACCATCGATTTTTCCGTGATGGTGCCGCAGCCGGGCGATGATCCGCCGCCACCATTTTCGTATCGGACCGACCGGATTGAAAACCGTCAGCTCCCTTGTCACTTGACCCACACCAATCGTGCGACGCACGAATTGATCCAGCGCAATCTGGACCGGTCACCGCTCTACAGCGGCATCATTGAGTCGGTGGGGCCGCGGTATTGTCCGTCGATCGAGGATAAAGTCGTACGCTTCGCCGACAAAGAACGGCACCAGATTTTTATCGAGCCGGAAGGGTTGGATAGCCGTGAATTTTATCCCAACGGGATCTCTACCAGCCTACCGGTTGATGTGCAGGCCGCTATTCTGAAGACGATTCCAGGGTTAGAGCAAGCTGCCATGCTCAAGCCAGGGTATGCGATCGAGTACGACTATTTCCCCCCCCGGCAATTGCATCCCACTCTGGAGACCAAGCTTCTGGCCGGTCTCTACCACGCAGGACAGATCAATGGGACATCTGGATATGAGGAGGCAGCGGCTCAGGGTCTGATGGCTGGGATCAACGCAGTCTTGAGATTCCGAGGCGAGTTGCCATTAGTGCTCGACCGGTCGCAGGCCTATATTGGTGTGTTAATTGACGATCTCATAACTAAAGATGCACGTGAACCCTATCGCATGTTTACATCACGGGCAGAATATCGCCTATTGCTGCGCCATGGAAATGCTGATCTTCGATTAACTGATACTGGACGGCAGGTTGGGTTGATTTGCGACGAAGTCTATGCAAGGTTCCAGTTAAAACAGCAAGCAATTGAATCTGAGCTCGTGCGCCTCGAAGAGCTTCGACCAAGACTCACGGAAGCTGTTCGTGAACGCCTAGCTAAGGTTCAGATTGAGGAAATATCCGGGCCCTGCACAGCAGCTCATCTTTTACGGCGCCAGGGGGCGAGCTATAAGCTTCTGTTAGAGGCACTTGAGGTTGATGCAGTACAAGACATTGAAACTGTTCATGAAATTGAGTTGCAAATCAAGTATTCAGGTTACATCAAGCGCCAACTTCAACAGATTGGTCGATTCAAAAATCTCGAAACGAAGCCCATTCCGCTAGCCTTCAATTACGATGGGACTCCTGGTTTTTCGCGAGAGGTCCGTGAAAAGCTAAAAAAAGTTCGCCCTGCATCTATTGGTCAGGCATCGAGAATTTCAGGAGTCACGCCAGCGGCAATTTCTCTTCTCCTTGTGGCGCTCGAAAAATACAAGGGCGAATCCCGTCGCGATAGCCTCCTACAAGTATCATCCTAGGCGAGAAAACGCAGAGATTTTAACTATCCATTCTGGAATGTCTTGACCTCATCTGCTGATTCACGTAATTGTTCCACGTGGAACATAAACCAGAATTGTTCGAATTCACGATTAGTTCCGTAAGGGAACTAGGGCTGACTATCGATGATAGCCAGGCTGAGCAGTTCGTGCGGTATCTCGCTCACTTGATTGAGTGGAATAAGACGATCAATCTCACGGCGATCATCGATCCTAGGGAAATCATCATCAAGCACTTCGTTGACTCGCTCACTGCGCTTATCGCGACAAGTTTTCCACAAAATGGCGTGGTGCTCGATGTCGGGGCTGGAGGAGGCTTCCCTGGTATCCCTCTTAAAATCATGAAATCTGACATACGGTTGGTTCTAATAGAGCCAGTTCGGAAAAAATGTTCATTTCTCAACTCAGTGATCGGCCTGTTAAGGCTTCAGGATGTGTCTACATTTGATGGCACCATCGATCAATATGCCAAGCGGCCGATCCGCCATGCTATTGATATAGTTGTGGTAAGGGCGTTGAAGTATGAAGAAATAAGGAGTCACATTCCTACGTTGCTGACTTCAAAAGGGAAAATCGTCTTGTATCGAACAGAGGCCATCAAGAAACAGGAAATCGGAGAAGAGTTTCATCTTGTGAGCGAAACGGCCTTTGTTCTCCCGCAAGGATCTGGCAAGAGAGTTGTCACAGTGATGGAGAGGAAAAACTTCATAATATAAACAATCATATATGTAAAAGTTCCACGTGGAACATTATTGATGAATACCTGAAGGAGTGATTGGTTCAATATAAAATATGGCAAAGATTGTAGCGATCGCAAATCAGAAAGGTGGCGTAGGAAAGACCACAACAGCCGTAAATCTTGCCGCTGGTGTCGCGCTCCTGGGCAAGCGTGTTTTGCTTGTGGATATGGATCCGCAAGGGAACGCCACAAGCGGACTGGGGGTTGACCCCCGTTCCTTACAGACTACTGTGTACAACTGTCTGATTAATTATGTGAAATTTCATGATGCTGTGCAAGTCACAGAAGTGAACGGTTTGTCACTTTTGCCGGCAAATGCTGACTTGTCTGGGGCCGAAATAGAGCTGGTGAACATTGAAGAGCGGGAAAAATTGCTTCGGCATTTCTTGCGAGATGTTGATCAGTTATTCGACGTTATCTTTCTCGATTGTCCTCCTACATTGGGAATTCTGACGGTGAACGCACTCGTCGCAGCTCGTAGCATTTTAGTTCCGGTTCAATGTGAGTACTATGCCATGGAAGGGTTAAGTCGCTTGGTTGGAAACATTGATCGAGTTCGTCAGTCCTTTAACCCGGAGCTCCAGTTGGAAGGGATCGTCTTGACAATGTTTGATGCGAGGAATACGTTGGCGCGTCAGGTCGTTGGGCAAGTTCGCGAGTATTTCAAAGAGGTCGTCTACAACACGGTGATTCCCCGCAATGTGACACTCGCCGAGGCCCCAAGTTTCGGACGTCCGGCCATGTTATATAACGTCGCATCGGCAGGATCTCAAGCCTATTTGTCCTTAGCCAAGGAGTTTATGAGTCATGGAGAAAAAAGCGCTCGGTAGAGGACTCGACGCACTGCTACCCGCCACCAAGCCCGTACCGATGCCGGAATTGCCGGAGGTTCAACATCTGCGTGTCGATGCGATCGTGCCGAATCGGTATCAGCCGAGACAAACCTTTTCTCCTCAGGAACTAGCAGAACTCACGGCTTCATTGAAGCAAAGTGGAATGCTGCAACCAATTTTAGTGCGCCGGAAGGGTGACGGAATGTACGAACTCATTTCCGGTGAACGGCGGTGGCGCGCGGCGAAAGAAGCAGGGTTGGAAACGATTCAAGCCGTGATTCGCAATTGCGGAGATGAAGAATCTGTCGTCCTGGCATTGGTAGAAAACCTTCAGCGAGCAGATCTCAATCCCATGGAAATGGCCAGAGCCTACCATCGGATGATGAACGAATTTGGACTGACTCAGGACATAATTGCGCAACGAATCAGTTGTGAGCGATCATCGATCGCCAATGTCGTGCGTCTTATGAATCTTCCTTCAGAGATCCAGCAGCTGATTGAAACGAATCAGCTCTCCATGGGACATGCCAAAGTGATTCTCGGTCTTCCTGGCCAGAATGAACAGCTTAGAGTCTCCCAGCTCGTGGTTTCAAAGGCCTTATCGGTGAGAGAGACGGAAAAACTCATAGAATCCTCACCAGTTGCAAAGAAGCGAGGGACAAAGGAATTACAGAGAACGCCCTGGTCTGATGTTGAAGAGCGATTGCAAAAACGATTAGGCACCAAAGTCATAATCCAAAAAGGGAGACGTGGCGGGAAAATCGTTATTCACTACTTCTCTCCTCCTGAACTCGACGGGATTCTTGAGAAACTTCTGAATTAATCCACACCGCATTCTCGTTTCGTAGAAGTCATGAGAGGTAGAGGCATACTTGTTGCTTCTACGTATTCGTGACCCTATCTATTCTTATCGACTATTTCCCATAACAGCATCACAACTGCGTTGGAATAGTGGAGTCGCCAACTTCTGGAGACGCGTTCATGTGGGGGCAGGAAAAAAAGGAAGTGACGAGCTCAAGCGAGCAGGAAGGCGAAGAGGTTATTATGGTTGCTGCCAACTCACCAATTGCCGAGGGGACTGGGGACATTAATGCCTTTGTGGGAAAGGGTGTTGAGTTCAAGGGCACTATCACTTATAGCGGCACGATTAGAATTGACGGGTATCTCGACGGAGAAATTCACACTGATGGCGTGGTGCTGATTGGTGAAGAGGCCGTCATCCAGGCAAAAATCACCGCCGGAACGGTTGTGTGTAAAGGAAAGGTCACCGGGGATATCGATGCGAAGGAGTGCGTCAAGCTCCGGGCTCCGGCCGTAATAAATGGGAGTGTCAAGGCGCCAGTACTTTCCATGGAAGACGGCGTGCTATTCAACGGTGCACTCGAAATGGCTCACGGCGTGTGCGATGTCCCTCGGGACGCCTCTCTGCATCCCGTCGGAATGATCATGCCCCCTGTCATGAAGCGAGTCAATGGCTAGGGGGGATTAATATTTAGGTAATTATCTTGCACATTCTTTGTGTGGTGATGGGCCATGCATGTGTGGGAAGAGTCTTATAGGAGGCGATCATGTGGGCAATCAAAGAACGGGGCCAGCAAGGTGAACAGGATAGCGAGAATATTACGCTTCTGGGGAAAAGCACAGACTTCAAGGGCATCGTGAGTTTTGATGGCACCGTGCGGATTGATGGGCGCGTCGAAGGCGAGGTTCATACAACCGGAACGTTAATCGTCGGAGAGCATGCCGTGATCCAGGGCATCATATCAGCTGGGGTGCTCATGAATAGCGGCAAAATCAATGGCACCATCACTGCCATTGAAAAGATTCACATCCTTAAGCCCGGTGTTCTTGTTGGCGATATCCGGACCCCAGTCATTGCAATCGAAGAAGGCTCTCATTTCCATGGCATGTGTGACATGGGTGCACATCATTGGAGCAACGAACACGCCCTATCGGTCGACGTGCCTCACGGCCTTGTTGCAGCCGCTCATTAGCTGCAGGGAGCAGCCCTCTAGCCCTTTCCCTATCTCCTCAGTACAATAGCGACCCTATGGCTCGCCCTACAGTTCTTCTTGGCATGAGCGGTGGAGTGGACAGTTCTGTCGCCGCAGCGCTTCTGGTTCGCCAGGGCTACGACGTTCATGGCGTCACGCTTCAGGTCTGGGAACACGAAGACGAAACAGTCGCGGCCTCCAAGCGCTGGGAGGAACGTGGGTGCTGCAAGGTCGGCGTTGCCCGGTATGTCGCGCAGACATTGAAGATCCCGCATGAGGTGGTCGACACCCGAGAAACCTTTCGTACCGGCGTTATCGATGACTTTGTTGCCGGCTATCTCGATGGCACAACGCCCAATCCCTGTGTCCGGTGCAATGAGCGCGTCAAACTGCGGAGTCTCATCGAGCTTGCGAACGCACGCGGGATCAATTTTGTGGCCACGGGCCACTATGTTCGTATTGGCGAATTCGAGGGGCTGTCGACTCTTCAGCGAGCAGCCGATCCCAAGAAAGATCAAAGCTATTTCCTCTATCGTCTTCGTCAGTCATGGCTTGCTCGCCTTCTCTTTCCTGTGGGGGGCATGCAGAAGACGGAGGTATGGAAGGAAGCAGAGGTCTTGGGCCTTCCCGCAGATGAAATGAAGGAAAGCCAGGAAATCTGCTTCGTGAGCCACGGCGACTATCGAACCTTCATCGAGAAGGAAGCGCCTGCCGCCAAGAATCCAGGGGCCTTTGTGGACGATGAAGGCCGATATTTAGGCGACCATGAGGGAATTGCTTTCTATACGCCAGGCCAACGACGAGGTCTCGGTATTGCGGCCGGCCGCAGACTCTACGTGCAGCAAGTACAGCCCGCCACCAACACCGTCGTCCTCGGAGCAGAAGAGTCCCTGCGTCGCAGTCAGTGTGACGTCGCGGATCTGAATCTCTTCGACCCCTCACTCCTTACTGGATCAACAGAGGTTCAAATTAAGGTCCGGTATGCTACGCCTGCCACGCCTGCGACCGTCCAGCCTCTTTCCGAGGGCACCCTTCGCATTCTCTTCCATGAGCCACAACGCGCTTTGAGCCCAGGACAGTCCGCGGTCTTCTATCGAAACGATCACGTGCTGGGCGGCGGCATCATCCAATCACTCTAGCATCCTCATGGTCCGTGCCATCGTATTGACAGCCCTCATCCGCCAATGCTAACTTGGCGCGCCGCTTTTCGTGCGAGCGCACGAAGCTTCCCCTTTTGTCAAAAATAAGAGCGAACGGACCCGTATAGTGATTAAGACAGCAGTGGCGCGACGTTATGCACAGGCGCTCTTTGAGCTACTCGATGCATCCACCATTGAATCAACCCGTGCGGCCTTAACAGGGCTGGGTCAAGCGATCAAGGATTCGGCCGCATTGCGCCATGTCGTGGCCTCGCCTACCTATGGCGCCGAAGTCAAAATTGCCGTCCTCGCAGAACTCGGTTCGCGCCTGGGGTGTCCTCCCGTCGGAAGAACCTTTCTCGCACAGTTGGTCAAGAAGAATCGCGTCGGCTTTCTTCCTGAAATCGCCGAGGCCTTCGCGAAACTTGCCGATGCGTCGAAAGGCACCCAGCAGATCACCGTGTCCTCCGCTGCAGCCATACCTCCAGCTGAACAAAAGCATATCAGCACTCGCTTGCGCGAAATGCTCAAGCGTCAGATTGACGTGACCTTTCACACGGACGCCCGCCATCTCGCCGGCTTGCAGATCCGTCTCGGCAGCACGGTGGTCGATAGCACCGTCCGTGGGCGATTACAGGCGATGCAGAGTCTGTTGACTAAGGAGTAGCCATGCAGATCAAGGCAGAAGAAATTAGTTCTATCATCAAGGAAAAGATCAAAGGCTTCGATAAACAGGTCGATGTCAAGGAGACCGGCTCAGTCATCCAGGTCGGAGACGGGATTGCCAAGATCTATGGTCTTGACGGCGCCATGGCCGGCGAAATGCTCGAATTCCCCGGCGGCCTCTACGGGATTGCGCTGAATCTTGAAGAAGACAACGTCGGCGCCGTGCTCATGGGCGATGACGTTGGGGTCAAGGAAGGCGATCCGGTCAAGCGCACTGGACGTATTGCGGAGATTCCAGTCGGCGAAGCCTTAATCGGTCGTGTGGTGAACGCGATTGGCCAGCCTATCGATGGAAAGGGCCCAATCAAATCGTCGCTCTCGTCCCGTATTGAAGTCGTGGCCCCTGGCGTCAATACACGACAGTCGGTGCGCGAACCCTTGCAAACGGGTATTAAGGCCATCGACGCCATGATCCCCATCGGCCGCGGGCAGCGTGAGTTGATCATCGGCGACCGGCAGACCGGCAAGACCGCCATTGCCGTCGATACGATTATCAATCAAAAGGGCCTCGACGTCTTTTGTATCTATGTCGCCATCGGCCAGAAACGTTCAACCGTGGCACGCGTCGTCAAGACACTTGAAGAGAACCACGCGATGGATTACAGCATCGTGGTGGCGGCCACCGCGAGCGATGCGGCGCCCATGCAGTATCTTGCTCCCTTCTCCGGTGCAGCCATCGGCGAGTACTTCCGGGATAACGGCAAACATGCGTTGATCGTCTATGACGACCTCTCCAAGCACGCCGTGGCCTATCGCCAGTTGTCTCTGTTGCTCCGTCGTCCGCCAGGCCGCGAAGCCTATCCGGGCGACGTGTTCTATCTGCACTCCCGGTTGTTGGAGCGTGCAGCCAAGCTCAGCGACAAACTCGGTGGCGGGAGCCTCACCGCACTGCCCATCATTGAAACGCAAGCCGGTGACGTGTCCGCCTACATTCCGACCAACGTCATTTCGATCACCGACGGGCAGATCTATCTCGGCAGCGATCTGTTCTACTCCGGTATTCGTCCCGCGATTAACGTGGGTCTGTCGGTCTCACGCGTCGGAGGTTCGGCTCAGATCAAGACCATGAAGCAGGTGGCCGGTACCCTTCGACTCGACCTCGCGCAGTACCGAGAAATGGCCGCGTTCGCTCAGTTCGGCAGCGAGCTTGACAAAGCAACGCAAATGCAGCTTGCGCGAGGCGTTCGGATGGTCGAGTTGCTCAAGCAGGGGCAATACAAACCGATGCCGGTCGCCGATCAAGTGCTGTCGATATACGCCGGCGTCAACGGATACCTGGACGATGTCCCGGTTGATACAGTGCAACAGTTTGAAGCCGACCTGCTGCACTACGTGCATCAGCACCATTCGGAGCTGAAGAAAGAACTCGCGAGCATCGGGAAGATCGATGACAAGGTCGCCGGAAGACTGAAAGAGATTCTTGCGACCTTTAAACAAAAGATGGGGTACGGCGCAAAACCATAGTTCATAATTTTCAATTTTACTTCTCAATTGGGGCGCTGAGGCACTCAAGTAGATTGGAAGTTCTGAGTGCTGAGTTCTGAGTGAGAACGCCGCCAGAACCTAAAACTCAGAACTCATGACTCAGAATTCAGAACTCGCGAGAGAAGGAGCGTTATGAGCATAGGAAAAGTCATTCAGGTCATCGGACCAGTGGTAGATGTGGAGTATCCTCCCGGACAACTGCCGAATATTTACAATGCACTCAAAGTGAATCAGGAAGAAAATAAGGCCGCCGGCACGCCGGCTGTCCGCATCACCCTTGAAGTCGCGCTGCACCTTGGTGAAAACCGCGTCCGCGGCATCGCGATGTCCACGACCGACGGTCTCACGCGGGGGATGGATGTGCAGGATACAGGGGCGCCGATCTCTGTGCCGGTTGGCCGCGAGACTTTGGGGCGACTGATCAACGTGCTGGGCGAACCAGTCGACGAGATGGGCCCCATCAAGACGACAAAGACCTATCCCATTCACCGGCCTGCGCCGCGCCTCGAAGATCAGGACACCAAGACCGAAGTCCTCGAAACCGGCATCAAGGTCGTCGATCTTCTCGAGCCGTACAGCAAGGGCGGCAAGGTCGGCCTCTTCGGCGGCGCCGGAGTCGGCAAGACCGTCATCATCATGGAGCTCATCAACAACATCGCCTTGCACCACGGTGGTTTCTCGGTGTTCGCCGGCGTCGGTGAGCGGACTCGTGAAGGCAACGACCTCTGGCACGAAATGCAGGAGTCGAAGGTCATCGATCCCAAGGACTTCACCAAGTCGAAAGTCGCGCTGGTCTATGGCCAGATGAACGAGCCACCCGGCGCGCGTCTGCGCGTCGCGCTGACTGGACTGGCCGTCGCCGAATATTTCCGCGACGAAGAGAACCAGGACGTGCTGCTTTTCGTGGACAATATCTTCCGGTTTACCCAGGCCGGTTCAGAAGTGTCCGCATTGCTCGGCCGTATGCCGTCCGCGGTCGGCTATCAGCCCACCCTCTCGACCGAGATGGGGCAACTACAGGAACGCATCACCTCCACCAAGCGTGGATCGATCACCTCGGTGCAAGCGATCTACGTGCCGGCAGACGACCTGACCGATCCGGCACCGGCCACGGCCTTCGCCCACTTGGACGCGACCACCGTGTTGTCGCGGCAATTAGCCGAGCTGGGTATCTATCCAGCCGTCGACCCGCTCGACTCCACCTCGCGTATTCTCGACCCGCAAGTCATCGGCGAAGATCACTATAAGGTCGCACGAGGGGTTCAGTCTGTTTTGCAGCGGTATAAAGACCTCCAAGATATTATCGCCATTCTCGGCATGGACGAATTGTCGGAAGACGACAAGATGGCCGTGGCCCGAGCACGGAAGATTCAACGCTTCCTTTCACAGCCGTTCCACGTAGCCGAAGCCTTTACCGGCTCGCCCGGTAAGTATGTGAAGCTCAAAGACACGGTGCGAAGCTTCAAGGAAATTCTCGATGGCAAGTATGACCATCTCCCGGAACAGGCGTTCTACATGGTCGGCCCGATCGAGGAAGTGATTGCGAAGGCGGAAAAGATGGGAGTGAAGGTATAAGAGGGAGCGCTCTTGTGCTCGCAGACCGCGCACGATGAAACGGTGCTCGGTCGATGCGCGCACGTCAGAGCATCTCGCCTGCTCATATCTTTTGATGAGCACGTAGGAGAGATATGGCGGGAAAGTTATTGTTAGAGGTTGTGACGCCGGAGAAGTTGCTCTTGAGCCAGCAGGTGGATGAGGTCATTGCACCAGGCTCAGAGGGTGAGTTCGGTGTGTTGCCGGGACACTGTCATTTCCTTTCCACGTTACACATCGGTGAGCTTCGCTATCGCATCGGAGATCAGACCAACCACATGGCGGTCCTCTGGGGCTATGCGGAAGTCACACCGACCAAAGTGACTATCATGGCCGAGATCGCCGAGAAGGCCGAAGATATTGATGTGGAGGGTGCTCAGGCTGCCTTCGAGAAGGCCGAGCAGCATCTCAAGGCTGGTGGCCTGCCCTCCGAAGTCAAAGAAGCTGAAATCAGTCTTGAAAAAGCCCGCCTCCGAAAAAGGATCGCCGACCGTGCCCGTAAGGCTGGCCAGATGTAATTCTCGCTCCATCCACACACGACCAGCATTTCGAACAATACCTGTGCTGATTCCTTGCTCCCGGAGCCGAAGAGGGGACGGGGCCTGTTGATCTCCTATGCTCGCGCAACGCGCGGCCTCAAAAGGATGGGAAGGGCAAACCTGGTCGTCCTCCTGCTCCGGAACGCGCACGATGAAAGAGATGGAATGACACCCGCGCGATCCCTGCTCCGGAGGCACACGATCGAATGTGCTGCTGCGCAGTGGGACCAATGTGGATGCGATGAGGGACGCTAGCGAGCTTGGAAGGAGCATGAGAGGGCAGCCTTGGCCACTCCCTAAATAGAGGTTTAGCGAATTGAAGGCCTCGCTGGGCAATGGCACGTCCCGGGAAATCGATTGCGAAGCAATCGGAGGATAGGGCGGGGAAATCTGCCAGTGGGTGGGCCGGGTGAGAAAACGCGCGCTGTGGGAGACCATCTAGCCCTCCCTCAAGGGAGAAAATAGAGAGGTGGTCGTTCGATGTGCGTAGTAAAGGGCAAGCGACCAACCGTCGTTGGCGCTTTGAAATTCAAGGGGGTTGCTCTGGCGGCCTAGATGTCCGACCAGCGGTGTCCACTAAACCGGGGAAGATCAAGGGTGCGCGAAACCTGAACTTTGGCTGGAATGAGCTGGAATGAGCTGAAGTGAGTAGCTTGAGCACACAATGAGCTAGTCGGACCTCTCAGTCCAGGATAGGTGATTGGAATGTCCCGGGCTGGCAGGAATCTGAAACAGAATCCTGACACCTTCGTCTGCTAGTGCGATATCAAGGAGGGTGTCTTCATTCAGGTCGGCAATAACCACGCCAAGGGGTCCACTCGTCCCTGGCCGATTCACTGCAGGGAGGAAGGTTCCTGGCGCGGCTGGGTTCTGGAAAAATACTGAAACACTCCCGTGGGGGTCGCCGAAACTGCCCGCGTTTGCCACTGCTAAGTCCGCCTTCCCATCCCCGTTGAGATCTCCAACAGCGACGGACTCAGAGCGTTCTCCTGTGGCGTAGTTGGCCGCAGCCAAAAAACTTCCAGGAGAAGCCGAATTGTTAAGGAGAACGGAGAGGCTGGCCGTAGCAGGATTGTCTGGAGTGCCAAGATTCGCAATCGCAAGATCGAGTCGACCATCTGCATTCAGATCGGCGATCGCAACGTTGATCGGTTGAAATCCTGCCGCAACAGTTTGCGGCGGCAGGAACGCGCCAGCTCCTGCAGGGCTCTGCAGGAGAATGCTCACGTGCCCCGCGTTAGTAGCAGTAGCGACGAGATCGGCTCGACCATCCCCGTTGAGGTCGCCGATGCCGACGGAGGAGCAAGAGATTCCCAGGCGTATTGGAGGGAAGAAGGTTCCCGGGACACCAGCATTCTGAAAGAGAACAGAAAGCCCGGAGTCAGCGACTGCGATATCGAGGTGACCGTCTCCATTCAGATCTCCGATCGCAACCCCATCGGGATGAGCGCTGACCCCATGGTTCTGTGCGGCTAGGAAAGTGCCGGGCGAGGAGGAATTTTGGTACAGGATGGAAATATTCGCAGAGGTATCATTTGCTGCAACCAAATCCATGAGGTTGTCGCCGTTGAGATCCCCTATGGAGACCATTACAGTATCGCTGCCTACGTCAAGGTTCATGGCACCACCGAAAGCACCAGGGGAGGACTGACTGTGCAGAATTACCGACACGTGGCCTGGATGTGGTGGGGGACCAGCGATGAAAATATTCGCTGAGGCGAGGTCTGGACGACCATCCCCATCCAGATCACCCGCCGCAACTGACCAGGTTATCGTGAAAGGGGGGATCACATCATTATTACTACAGGCGCCGAGCGCCAAGACAACGCATATGACGATAAGCAGGCGCGCCGATGTCAAGGGACGAGCGAGCCTGTCCTTTGTACTCGCGGTCCTTCCGGGCTCCGGACCAGTAAATTGCGTCATGCCTAGAAATCCTTTCGTGCTGCTCACCCGAAAAAGAAGACTTATCAAGCCGCCGGTTTGCATCGATGTCCTCTCGCGCATGTAGTCGCTGTCCCAAGTCTGTTCTAAGACCAAAGGAAACGCAACCTCTGTGCCAGAACGGCCGCCACTCACCAGTACGTTGATTATTGCTAGGATCTTCAGCAGAAAAGCATCCGGTACGTAGGCACGTAGGGAGGAGGCCAGGGACGCGAGGAGCCTAATTATGAACGGAAGTTCATGGAGTCGGAACGGCTGTTCAGGACGAGGGATATTCTTTTACCTCAAGGTCCGGTGGCGGAAACCTTGGGGCCAGCGAGCCTGGCGAACGAGGAGCCCGGCCACTCCCTAAAGAAGGTATAGTGAATCGAAGACCCTCGCACGGGCTAATGGACGTCAGAAGATCAAAGCGAATTGAAGGCCCTCCCCTGGGCTAGAGGCACGTCTCACGTCACAGTTCCTGACCCCAGTGCTTCCTTCCGACCACGCAACTTGACAGGCCGACTGGTTTTTGAGGAAATAAGACTCCGTCGTCGAAGGAGGGAGGCCCATGAAGACTAGAAAGCCGGATGGCCAGCGTGTGGAGGAACGGAACCTGTCGCCCGAGCCTGAGTCCATGCAGAAGTATTCGGATCAGGTAAGGGAACGGATCGCGAAAAAAGCCTACGAACTCTATGAGCAAAGAGGACGACAGGCGGAGCGCGACCTGGAAGACTGGCTGAAAGCCGAGGAACTGGTCCGCAAAGAGATGAATGCTACCCGTAAATGAATAAGCTCCCGACTCCCTAGCCAACCGTTTCGCTCACTGGTCCAGCAGACTGCCTTCGGTAGCCGCTGAGCTTGAGCGCTGGCGGACATCTGGCAAACTCATCAGGGGCAACACGAAGAAGAAACACATGAACTGGTATCTCGAAGCTTTGAAGAAGTATGCACGGTTTGACGGGAGAGCTGCGCTAAAAGAGTATTGGTACTTTAACCTGTTCAGCTTTATCATCATCATTGTTCTTTCAGTTATCGACCTTATGACCGGCACGTTTAACGTCGATGTTGGCTTAGGTCTGTTGGGCGGTATCTACACGCTGGCCGTCTTGATTCCAGGCATAGCCGTGTCGGTGCGGCGGCTTCATGACACTGACCGCAGCGGTTGGTGGATCCTTATCAACGTGATTCCACTCATCGGCGTGATTGTCTTTCTTGTCTTTACGGCGCAAAACGGCACGCCCGGCGACAATCAATATGGTTCGAACCCGAAAGGAGTAACCGCCTAGAATAGGTCTCCCAGGGTGTCCCATTCTAGAGAGGACTGAGGAACCCGCAAGGCGGGGATGGGCAGCCTGGTCGTCCTCCTGCTCGCGGAACGCGCGCCCTCAGAAGGGCCTCGTTCGACGCGCGCAGTCGAGGATCAACCAGGCCACCCTATGAAGAGAGGAACGAGCGAGCTTGGAGGGATCATTTAGATGGATGACGGTCGCTCGATGCGGGAAGTGGGGAGAGCGGGTGTGTCACTCGGGCAGGAAGCGGTGGACCGTGCAGCGAGAAACGACTCCGACTCCTTTGATTTTTGGCGGGGCAATTACCTGTCCAAACTCTCAGTGGGGTAGTACAATTGTAGTAGTCAAGAGGCCGCAATGCATAGGACCGCCGTATGCATGCGTCGTTACGACTGAGCGGACGGACGAATTGATCGCGACCATCCAAGGAGTTCTTGGTACGCAAGAGTGATCGATAGAGACAAGGAGACAGAATGGCCGGGTTTGGCATACGGAAGGGTCAACGGCTCAAGACATTCGCGCCGGTGCGCTACCGTGGGGAGGGGGTTGCCGGTGAAGGAATCATCAAAGATCTTTCGCTGAGCGGGAGCTACATTATCGGGAATAAACCGGTCTCTGTCGGGATGACGCTCGCCTTGCAAATTTTTGTGCCGGGAGACCCGGAGCTGTTGCTGATAGACCATACCACCGTGACATGGGTCAAGAGGTCTAAGTTCGGAGTGGACTTCGTCAACCCCCAGCCGAAGGTGGCCAAGCGAATCACACAGGTCATCTCCACGCTGGTCAAGACACAACATAGCTCATCCCGCAATGGATAAGAAAAGCTGGCAGGTGTCGAAGGGGACTATTTCGTCCCGCGAACAGGGAGGAGACGGCGCACCGGGCCTCCGGGTTTGTTCTGATACCGTGCGACAAACATCTCGCCCGCGGTGCGGGCGTGATCCTCGGCATCCTCTCGCGTCGTAAAGCGATCCTGCCCCACCTGCCACCACTGTCTCATACTCATGGTCTCTCCTAACAACTCCGTCACCGACACCCTCAGCGCCTTCGCCAATCGCACCAGCGTGCTCAACGAAGGGTCGTGTTGTCCCAGTTCCAGCCGCGTCAGGAACGTGCGCGACAGGCCAGCAGTCACGGCGAGCTGCTCTTGCGTCAGGCCACGGCGGGTTCGCAGTTGCTGAAGCTGTTTGCCGAAACGCTGAATCGCGCGCATGGCACCTCCGATACTCAGGCAGGAGACAACGAGGGGAGTCTACACCGTCAGGTATGCGGGACGGAAGGGTGGGAGGGAAGGACACCCACGTTGGTCCTGTGCTCCCGGAACGCGCGCCCTGAGAAGGGCCTCGTTCGACGGCCGCACGTAGACCAACATGGGTGCCCTTCCAAGAGAAGGAAAGCAAGTGAGCTTGGAGGGAACATTTAGATGGAAGACGGTCGCTCGATGCGCGCAGTGAAGGACAGTCTGACGTCTCCTTTGGAGGGGGAGATGCGGAACAGAGAAGACCCTCGTGGACACGTGCAGTGGGAGCCCCTCTAGCCCGCCCTCAAGGAAGAATAGAAGAGAGGTGGTCGTTCGACGCGCGCAGCTGGGAATCCATCAGGCCCGCCCCGTTTGGCCCGTCTCGCTCGTCCCGCCTGTCTCACGAGTGTCGCGTCAAAGAAACCATCTTCCCCAGAGAAAAGGATACAGCTGTTGTAACCGGAAGCGCAGTGGTTCCCGACCTAACGAACGGCGTCCTGACTTTCCTCATTCATCGACCTCCCCTCATCATGTTTTGCGGGTTTCACGGTTGAATTTTTCTTGCCCGTCTCCTGCTTTCCGGCGGGAGGAGGGCTGGAGGCCACGCAGCCGGTCACGGTGAGCAAGAGCATGGAGAGAACTACCGCCGTCACAATGGACATGGGGCCTTCTTGATCATGACGGTTCTTGGCATAGCGAAATAATCTCATCCCGAATAGGCGTGAGGGCAAAGACGGTTTGTCTGGTTGGTCTGGTCTATCTATATTGTTTCGTTCATCGTACAAGCAAACTTAAGAGACCAAAGAAACCAAACGAACAAGACAGACTAGTGGAGGCTCTACGCATGTAAATAGCACAATGAGAAGTCCCTGCTATTCCCCCAGCGGAATTTCGATCACCAGACCGCCCATGACGTCATCCAGTTTAAAATCCTTCTTAGGGCTGTGCGGATGGGTATTGTGACAGCCAACACAGGATTGGCTGACGGCGCGGTCAGCGTAGATGGCCTTGAAATAGGTCTGATCGCCGATCTTGACCGTACTGGTGGCAGACCGTTCTGGATGTTCACGCACAGCTTCTAGCCCCTTCTTTTCCGGCTCACCGTCGGGGCCATTGTTTGGATTGATCGGCCACAGACTGATCAACCGGTAGCGGACCTTTGTTCCAGTCTTCGAGGACAGGTCGCTCGCTTCTGCGAGAAACTGAGCTGGTAACGGCAAGGTCTTCTTCTCCGCGCGCCAATTCTCCGCTGCTGGGGATCCGCCCTGCTTCTGCATGCGCTCGACGACATGAATGGTGTAGAAGGTGCGGTCGGCTTCAATGACGGCATGGATATAATCGGTGACCGTTTCCGGAGGGATGCCTGGCAGGTCTGTTGCGCGCCCCACCATTGTGAACGAGGAAAGTAATATCACCTGTACCACCATCAGGCTGACCATCCATCGCATCGTTTTACCCCCTTGTTTGGCGTCGGACCAGCCTCGCGGTTGTCAGCTTAGTCCGAATCGACTCGAGAGGCAATCGGATCGGCAGGCCTCTGATTGCAATTAAGCCTCGCGCTGCAGTAGCGTGGCCGGAACGTGCTGGTGGGGCAAAGCGTCTATGGTGACCGAGTTTGTCGTGACGGCCGGCGAGCTGCCAAAGCGGCTGGATATCTTTCTGGTCAATCGTGAGCCCAAGTTATCGCGGTCAGCCTTGCAACGGTTGATTGGGCAAGGGCGTGTGCGAATCAATGGTCAGGTTGTCAAGCCCAGTCAAAAGATCAAACCTGGCGACACGATCGTCTTTGACATTCCAAAAGCAGAGCCGCTCGAGCTCAAAGGCGAGTCGATTCCACTCGAGATTCTCTACGAGGACGACGTGTTACTGCTCTTACATAAACCGGCTGGCCTGGTGGTCCATCCTGCGCCTGGTCATTGGGCCGGGACGCTGGTCAATGCCCTCCTCTATTATTTTCAGACATCCGGCGGCACGGTATCGACGATCGGTGGCAAAGAACGGCCAGGGCTGGTCCATCGGCTGGACAAGGATACCTCTGGCGTGATGGTGATCGCCAAGACAGACGAAGCCCATCGTGCTCTTTCGGCTCAATTCAAACATCACACGATCACGCGGGTGTACGAAGCTCTTATCGCAGGCGTGCCGAAAAAAGGACATGGGTTGATCGAGCTGGCTATTGGCCGTGACAGGAAGGAACGGAAAAAGTTCTCTGCCCACACGGCGCGACCAAAGGAATCCGTGACGGAATACAAGGTCGACCATCGCTTCGGCAAACTGGCCGCCCATGTGCTCTTGTACCCACGCACAGGCCGGACTCACCAGCTCCGCGTCCATTTGGCATCCCTGGGCCATCCAGTACTGGGAGATCAGACCTATGGAGGGAGGAAAGTCTGCACGGTAGAAGGCGTCGAGATCCCACGCGTGATGCTGCATGCGAAGACGCTAGGCTTCCATCACCCCTCTACCGGTGAGTTTCGGGAGTATACAAAGCCTTTTCCATCCGATATGGAGCAGGTGGTTCAGGCCCTCGATAGTCTCACACCTCCTCACGGTGCTCGAAAATCTTGACAGACCCCTCAGCTTGGCGTCAGCCATGCTGCCTCAAAGGATGAGTTCATGCAGACTGCCGATGTGTTGGACGCGATGGGTGGATTGGTTGCTCAGCTGAAACTTTATGCGGCCAAATTGCCGCCGATTGTGCATCTGTCGGCGGTGCCGACCGGTGTGAAGCCCAAGTTTGAGGCGGTCGAGGAGTATGAGGAAATCATCTCTCGGTTCCGGAGCCAGAGCGCTGGGACACCCTTTAGAGGCCTGAACGAATTATTTGTGGAATCGCTGGAAGCCTTCGAGGTTGGTCGATTGCTCGGCTCAGTCCAGCCGCTCCTCTCGGTGCTCGATCATCTGGAACGGATGCAGCGAGATAAAGAAATCGACATCGGACGGATCGATGAGAAGCGCACAGGCGAGTATCGATCTGCTCTGAATAAGATTCTACCCGGCAACAAGCCGGAGCTGGACGGCGCAGGACGGGGAATGTGAGGCCGAAGTTTTGAGTTCTGAGTGTTGAGTGATGAGTTTCCTTGCTAACTCAGAACTTATAACTCAAAACTTTTCACTCCGCGAAGCGGTCAGTGGCCCATTTTAGGGCCGGCGGCGTTTTCGCCTTGTGATACGAGCTTGAAGCGAACTGTCGATCCGCATTGAGGACACTTTCCGCGGATGGTTTCCTCATCCAGCTGTTCGTACTGGTCTTCTTTCAGCCACATCAGCTGCGCGCACCTAGGGCAGGTTCGGACTTGCGTTGCCATGATGTTCCTCGTACACTCCGCGTGAACTTAGTTGCTGTCACTGGGAGATAATCTAGTACAAGATGCCTCCAACCCTCAAGCCCGTCATCACCTTCGTTGAGAAGAAGGACCTCGACCCAGCCAAGCTCGTCCGCCTCTTCCAGCAAGCGCCTTGGGCCAAAGGACGGACCCTTGAGGACGCACGTGAGATGTTGCGCCACACCGATGTGGCCGTGATGGCCTGGGACGGTGACGTGCTGATCGGGTTTGGACGGGTATTAACGGACTATGTCTATCGCGCGGCCATCTGGGATGTGATCGTCGATAAGGCCTACCAGGGCCAAGGCGTCGGTACCGATATCGTCCAGCGCATCTTGAACCACCCTCGCCTCAAGAAAGTTGAACTCTTCTGGCTCTGCACCCGTATGCCAGGCTTTTACGAAAAGCTTGGTTTCAGTTCAAAGGAACAGACAGGGATGGTCTGGAGCCGATCCAAACAAGTCCGACAGGAATAGCCCCTCTTCTTCAAGCCAGAGCATCTTTCGCTTCCGCTACTTATGGCGATGCCGGCGTGAGCTTCGCTGGCGGACTTTTTCAGCATCCTGTTAGCTGCTTGCAAGGGCTCGGTGCTGCCTCTTGGGTGAAAGGACCACCGACACAAAAAAGAACAGAGTGGCGAGCAGCACAATGGCAGGACCGGAGGGGATATCCCAGTAAGACGAGATGAGTACTCCCCCGACTGAGCAGGTGATTCCGATGAGGACCGAATACCAGGTCAGCGTCGAGAGACTATGCGTCAGTTGGTAGGCGGTGGAAGCTGGAATCAGGATCATTGCGAAGACAAGGATCGCGCCGACGGTCTTGAGTGATATCACCACCGTGAGCGCGACCAGGGTCAGCAAGAGGAAAAATATGCGCCGGGCCGGCACTCCGGAGGCTTCCGCCATTTCT
Source organism: Nitrospirota bacterium (assembly GCA_963741245.1). Lineage (GTDB taxonomy): Bacteria > Nitrospirota > Nitrospiria > Nitrospirales > Nitrospiraceae > Palsa-1315. The sequence continues at coordinate 169,991 of CAVUHR010000023.1, forward strand.
TGGTCGAATGCGATAAAGTACAGTTCTTTCGAGAAGAGCACAATCGCACCGATGACGACGATGCTCAATCCGGCAATCGTACGCAGTTCCTCGCTGGTCACTGCAAGTACATTTCCGAAGAGGTAGCCATAGACTTCGGCGTTATAGGTTTTCATCAAGCCGATGAAGAGGATCGCCAGAGCCATGGTGGCGGTGTAGAGAATCCCAATGGAGACATCCAGCTTCATCCGGCCTTTTTCTTCCACCCATCCCGTGATCCAGACCGTGGCGAGGCCAAAGAGAATGGCCATGAGCAGCGGCGGCCAGCCCATGAGATAGCCGAGCGCGACTCCGGCAAACGCGGCATGTGCCGTGCCGGCTCCCATAAACGCCAGCCCTCGTAGCACGACGAAGACACCGATCGTCGAGCACAGGGCACCAACCAATGCCGCAGCCAGAAGCGAGCGTTGCATGAAATCGTACGTGAGTAGTTCAAGCATCGTACGGAATAGTCAATGATGGTGGTGGTAGTCCTCGACGATGACGAGGTCTTTTTCTGTAATAACCAGGTCTTTCCCGTAGACCTGGCTAAGGATGTCCGGCTTCAGGACATCGGCAGGAGGCCCTGCAGCGTAGAGGCGGGTCTTGAGGAGCACGAGCCGGTCCACCCGCGAACGGATCATATTGATGTCATGGGTGATCAAGAGGACTGTCAAGCCTAACTCTTCGTGCAGATGCTGCACCAACTCGACGACATTGTGCTGCGTCGTGATATCCAGTCCAGTCGTCGGCTCGTCGAGCAACAACACATCTGGTTGCTGGGCCAACGCTCTGGCGATGAAGACCCGCTGTTGTTGTCCTCCAGAGAGGTGGCCCAGCGCGCTGTCTCGATGCCCCTCCATCCCCACATGAGCCAGGGCGTCCAGCGCGATCTTGCGATCCTTCCCTGATGGTCGCGCGAACAGACCTAATGTGCCGTACCGTCCCATCATGACGGTTTCCAGTACCGTGACGGGAAAGTTACGATCGACCACTCCCTTCTGAGGCAGGTAGCCGATCCTGGCCCGGTGGTGACAGCGTAGCTCATCACAGGCACAATCGAAAATTTTGAGGTGGCCCTTCAGCGGAGCCATCAAACCGAGAACCGCGCGGCAGAGAGTCGTCTTTCCGGACCCGTTGGGCCCGATCACCCCAACGAACTCGCCGGATTGAATCTCGAGCGAGATATCATCCAGTGCAACCACTCCAGGGAACCCAAAGGTGGCATGATCGAAGTGAATGATAGGAGGCGATAGACCTGCCATGTCGTTGAGAGCTCCTCTCAGTCCGAGCCGCTGAAATCGATGCCTATCAGCCGCTAGGCTGCATCCAGTGCGTTGGCCAATTGGAGCACATTATAACGGAGCATGTCGAGATAGGTTTCTGTGTGTGGGAGGCCTCCCGGGAGAGTGGTGAGCACCACCACGCGCGCGCCGGTCTCCTTGGCCAACAGCTCGGGAATCTTTTGGCTCAGCTGAATTTCCGAGACCACGACCTTAATCCGTTCCTTATTGATCTTTGCGATGAGGCCGTGAAGCTGGAGTGCTGATGGCTCGCTTCCGGATTGCGGTTGGATCGTCCCGACGATCTGGAACCCAAAGCGCCTTGCGAAGTATGGCCAGGCTGGGTGATGGGCGATGAATCGCCGATCGGCAAGGCGTTTGGTCCGATCACTCAAGTCCCCTCGAAGTTGGTCCAGCTTCCGAAGATAGGATGCCTGATTGGTTCGGTACTCCGTCGCATGGGCTGAGTCTATCTGAATGAGCGCTTCCGTGATATGCCGCATCATCGTTGTCGCATTCTCAGGGTCCATCCATACGTGAGGATTCCCTCGATCCTCCTCGTCGGCGGTATGAGCTGCCCCGTCACGGTTTGGTCTGTCGCGAAGAAGCGCAATGCCTTTGGAGGTGGTGACAACCCGGAGTGATGCGCTGCCGGCATTCTTCACCAACGAAGAGACCCAGACTTCAAGGCCGATACCCACTTCGAACAGCAGCCGGGCTTTCCGGACGGCGACGAGATCACTCGGTTTGGGGGAATAGGTATGTTCGTTTTCATAGCCGCTCAGTAGGGAAGTAACCCGTACGTGGGGTCCGCCGACTTGTTCGGTTAGGTCCTTCAAGACAGGAATCGTGACCACGATATCGAGGGGCTCGGGAGGAGAGGCGGCATGGGCCAGAGGTGCGGCAAGCAAACTGTAGCTAATGAGGACTGCCCAGCGCAGGCGCACCAATTGGAGATTCAGCATGGGCGAGGACGGTAACATTGGGTCCCTTCGTTGTCAACGCAACGACTTGGGTTGATTTCTTGAGTTCTGTCACGATGTCTTCTCTGCTTGACCCCACCGGAGAGTTCCATTAGCGTAGCGATCCTACAGCTCTTGCTAGGAGTATGCGGAAAAACTACTCTGGCACGGTGGAAATTTAACGGCCCGCACATCTAGGACAACAGGAGGAGACCGCGCAGGATGCTCAAAAAGTCCGTCCAGCTAGGCCGCAGCGAGCGAAGAGGCGAAGGCGTACGCTTCGGTACGTTGAGCTTCTGAGCGAAGCGAGAACGCCGCATGGGGGAAGGCGTGTCTTGGCGCGCCGGGGTCGGGCGGGTGAGAAGAGCGACTTTTTCAGCATCCTGCTAGACGATCACTGGAGGGGTCAAGGAATGTACGTCGTGGGACTCATGTCTGGAACATCCGGTGATGGTGTCGATGCTGCACTCGTTGACATTACAGGGCGAGGTCGTTCCCTGAAGGCGCGTACGCTCGCGGCACACACGCTGGCCTATCCACGCTCGTTACAGCAGCGCATTCTCTCCGCGTCAGTTTCGGGGACGGTCGCGGATGTTTGTCACCTCAATGCGCTGCTTGGTGAATGGTTTTCGAACGCGGCGCTGCACGTGATTCGGCAGGCGAAACTCCAGCCGAGCGATGTGGCGTTGATCGGCTCTCATGGCCAAACGGTGCATCATCTTCCGCATGGTATCCATGCGCCGGGAGTCGGCGCCATTCGTTCCACCCTCCAGATTGCCGAGCCGGCCGTAATTGCCGAACGAACGGGGATTACCACCGTGGCCAATTTCCGTTCCCGTGACATCGCCGCAGGAGGCCAAGGGGCTCCGCTGACTCCGGCAGCACATGCATTGCTCTTGAAGCATGCGCGTCGTGCACGGTTGGTGGTGAATCTTGGGGGCATCAGCAACGTGACGTATGTGCCGAAAGGGGGACACCTCAGCGGGGTGCAGGCATTCGATACGGGGCCGGCCAATATGGTGCTGGATAGTCTTATGGTGCGTGTGACCAACGGGCGGCTGTTGATGGATCGTGATGGAAAACTTGCCATGAAAGGGAAGGTTGATTCACGACTGTTGGGCAAGCTGCTCGCGCATCCCTTTCTGTCCAAGAGGCCGCCCAAATCGACTGGGCGGGAAGCATTCGGCCCTGACCTCATTGAGGAACTGATCGCGATTCAGCGGCAACGCAGCCTCTCGATCGAGGATCTGTTGGCGACCTGCAGTATGTGGGCGGCCAAGGCGGTGGGAACTTCGCGACGGTGGATCAGCGGTGAGATCGATGAAGTGGTGGTAGGCGGCGGTGGCGTCCGTAACCGTGCGATCATGAGTCATCTCGCGACGGTCTTCGCCCCGGTTCCGGTCACCACATTTGAGGCCCTGGGGTGGGACAGTAAGGTGTTTGAAGCGGTGGCCTTTGCCCTATTGGCCTATCAAACCGTGACTGGACAGTGGGGCAACATTCCGTCTGTGACTGGCGCGAACCATCCAGTACTCCTTGGCACGATTGTCCCGAACGGGCCTCGCTGGCGTGAATCTCTTTTCGGGCGATAGCTGCACGATGGAGTACGTATTCATTGGCCTTGCCATCGCGTTCCTGGCTTTTCTGGTTTGGCGGCTGAGGGTCTCGTCACCCCCTGCGCCAGTCAAGAAAGAGCCCTTTGTCCTTCCTCCTGGCGTCACGCTGCGCCCCCAGCCACTGCTGACTGACACTGACCTCTTGCTCTACAATCTCATACGTTTGGCCGTAGAAGACCATTATTTTGTCTTTGCGAGGGTTCCGCTCTGGTCTGTTGTCAGCGTGGAGGCGGAAGGAAAGGCTCGGTCGCAGGTGTTGAGGCAGATCGCGCTGAAGCAACTCGACTTTGTGTTGGTCCACCCAGGAACGAAGGCTGCGGAGCAGGTTGTGTTGCTTGAGGAAGGATTCCCCTCTCAGCCACACGAGGTCATTCGGAGACAGGAGATCCAGTCTGTCCTGCAGGCAGCCGGCATCACGTTGACCACCTTGAAGCCCCACACGTCTTATACGGTGCCTCAACTGGCTCAGCTGTTTGGCGTCGGCGATGACGAGTGACTGCCACTGGGTATTTTGCCGACACATCCTCTGCCTATCTTGAGGTGGAACTACTCGGGAGGACTATTGCCGGTCAGTTGAGAGGTCGGTTCCTCATCGCGCATCGCCGCCGCGTCGAGGGCTTTCCGTGCCAACTCTGCTTCAGCGCTTTCAGGATATTCATCGACCACTCGCTCGTACATCATATGAGCTTTCTCGTGATCCTTCAGCCTGGTGTAGGCTTGCCCGATCTTCAAGGTAGAGGCCGCAACCTTCGGACTGAGTGGGTAGTAGGACACAACTTGGTAGAAGGATTTCAAGGCTTCCTTGTAGCGCCCTAATCGGTATTGACATTCTCCCACCCAGTATTGCGCGTTCGCTGCCAGCGAGGATTGCCCGTGGAGTTCGAGAAAGAATCGAAAACCAGCCAGCGCGGCCACGTAATCCCTATGCTTGAACTCCTCCATCACTCGATCGTAGAGGTGTCGAGACGAATCCTGCATGTTGGAGGGGGCGGCGACAGCGAGATTGAGAGAAAACAGCACCGCAATCATTCCTGGGAGCACGATCATCAGCAGCTTCATCGTAATGCCTCCGTACTGCTCAGCGAGGTCTCGGTACCCTTCCTCTCGTGATATCGCAATCGCCGTGCCACCATGGCACTATCCGGTGTGGCTAAAACCAACGAGAATCCACGAGCTTGGCCCTCTTCGATGCCAAGAAATGCCGAGTGACTGCCCTCGCCTGAGCGACAGATTTGTACGATCTGTGCGGGAGTCTCCTCCTTGACAGAATGGAGCCCACACTCAGCGAAGTGGCTTCAGTAAACGGTTTGTGGGGAACTTGACTTGGTTGCTTGTGGCAGAAATAATGCCGCTCGGTCTGTCTGGTTCATCTGGTTTCTTTGGTCTATCTGATTTGTTTCGTTTATTTTGTCGGTCTGGTTCAACCAAATAAACAAGACAAACCAAACAAACCAAATGAACTAGAAAGGAGCGGTGAAGGAAGTTGGACATGATGACTGATCCTCCACCGAATCCACTCGGCGGAAAGACCTTGATCGTCGACGCGAAGGACGGCGACTCGTACCCGCGACCCAGTGCGGCACTACTCGATGCAGGAGAGCATGACCAGGTCTTTGTTCGTCCCGGGATCTATGAGGATAAAGTCTTTATCACGGGGCGACCAATTCATTTGGTGGGGGCCGGTCGAGACGAGGTGCAGATCTTTTCCCGTCGTGGAGGGCCCCTCTATCTCCAACAGGTCCCAAGCGGTCGCATCTCCGGCATCACGTTTCGGTATGTCGGAAGCGACCAGAATTCCGCGATGAATCTGCTCGATTCCTCTTGTGCTGTGACACAGTGCCGTGCCACGGAGGGAATTCTGTCCGGCGTGGTGATTTATGGCCCGCAATCGCGGCCGACATTTGTCGAGAATGAAGTCTGTGGCAACCGCGAATCGGGGATTTTTGTGTTTGCCGGGGCACAGCCGAGGATCGCCGACAATGTCTGCAGAGGCAACCACCATTTCGGTATCGCGGTGCGGGATCCTGGGAGCCATCCGGAGCTCGTCAGGAACCGGTGCCGGGAGAATATGCTAAGCGGGATTCTCCTCTTCCATCACGCGGAAGCCCTCCTCGTCGACAATACATGCAGCGATAATCAGCATTGGGGGATGGTGATCAGTCCAGACTGCCACCCTACTCCCGGTCGGGAGGCGCTCGACACCTCAAACATTCTTGTCCCCAATCCGCGCGGGGCCTTGATCGTGACGGATCAGCCGTTAGGTGACATTGGCCGGTGAGTAGACAGAGTATTGAGGACACCAGCGATCTGAGAATCAGTGCGTAGAATAAAGAAGGCGAGATCGGGGAGGAGTCAGAGCACGTCTCCGGTCTTGATTCCGCAACGTCGGTAGTGCACGCTTGCTACGGAAGGAGATTGGCCGAGTGAGTCCCAGAGGACTCGTGAAGGTGGAACGCACTGCCGCCTTGCTGTTTCGCTCGATACATGGCTGTGTCGGCATGCTTCAGTAATTCGTCGACAAGATGATCGTCGTGAGGATAGATCGTTATTCCGATGCTGACTCCGATGGTGATGTGGTGCCCCTTTAACTCGAACGCCGTGGCAATGGATTCCGTGATGCGTTTTGCCACCACGAGGATGTTCTGTTCGGAAGAGGCCCCTTCTAGAATAATCGTGAACTCGTCCCCGCCCATCCGGGCCACGGTATCGACTTCCCGCACACAGGTCTTGAGTCGTTCAGATACGGCCTTGAGTAGTTCGTCACCCATGTCGTGGCCGAAGGTATCATTCACCGCTTTGAATCGATCGAGATCGAGGAGCATGAGACCGATCGGTTGTTGCATACGCTTGCTTCGAGCCATGGCGTGAACCAGCCGATCACGAAAGAGGGTACGATTCACCAGTCCGGTCAAGTGATCGTACTGTGCGAGGTAGGTCAGGCGTTCTTCAGAGCGTTTCCGCTCAATGGCGTAGCGAACGGCACGAGCTAAAAGCTCGGGATGTCCTTGACCTTTGACAAGGTAATCCTGCGCCCCTTGTTGAACGGCTTGAAGAGCCAGGTTTTGGTCGCTCACGCCACTCAGGACGACAACGGGGATCGTTGGACTGGTGGCATGGACCTGTTTGACTGTCGGGAGACCGAACGCATCCGGGAGAGACAGGTCCAAGAGCACGGCATCGAATTGTTCACGGCTCAGAAGCGTGAGCCCTTCTCCCAATGTTTTCGCACGGGCAATCTGGAACTCCTCGATGCTCCATTCAGAAAGAAGATCCTGCGTGAGCTGAGCGTCGACGTCATTGTCTTCGACGAGGAGCACTTTGATCATCAGACCGCCTCGCTATCGCGTGAACCCTGAGTTCGGTTCCTAGTTCCTAGCAGGATGCTGAAAAAGTCGTTCCCAGGAACCGTGAAACGTTAGACGTGAAAGGTAAAACGTAGGATTGCCGAGTGCTTTCCCTCCGAAATGTTTCACGTTTTAACTTTCACCTTTCACGAACGCCGCCGCCGGCCACCATGAGAGATTGATTATAGCCAAGAAACGAGGGAGGACAAAGAAAATGTGAGAATACGGTAAGGAAGGGCGTGAAACTCGAAGGGGGTGCCACGCCATGGACAAGTGTGACGGCATAAGGCTCACGCTACCACTCTCCCCGGTGAAGACCATGACCGCCCCTTGTAAGCAGAAGCAAGCCAACGAGAAAACTACCTGGTCCGCGTTATTCATGAGCGCTTCTGCTTCAAGCGCGGATACGCGACTGCGACGAGCAGACTCGCCGTTCAGCGACATACTGTTGGGGACAGGTACCCTTCTTCTTGGTACCTGTCCCCGTCTGAGGAGCGGGACAGGCACCGCCGCAGACGGCAGAGCCAGTCCCCGGCTTCCGAGTGCCCGTCTCGCTTCGCGTCCGCACGCTTTCGCGACGAACCGTCATGAATAATGCGGGCTAGGACAGTCAAGAGGAACCACGGCGGACGATCTGGGATTCAGGCCACCTGGTTTTAGCCTACATGGAGTGCTTCAGCTCGGCGACGAACCTCTTCGGCTTTTTGCGATTGTCCGAGGTTGTCGTAGAGTGAGGCGATATTCGCATGCAAGTGCGACAAGAGTTGTCCCAACTGTGCTTCCTGTGCGATCACATTCGCTTCGAGCGCTAGTTTCTTTTCTTCACTCCGGCGGAAGCGTTCCTCAAGCCGCTGTACGAGTTGGATCCAGCCTCTGACCTTGCCGGAATCCAAGTCAGGGAGGGGCGGCAAGGCTTCGGCGCGATCGAGAGATTTTTCAGTTTGATTCATCCAATTGATGAAGACGAGAAAATCACCAAGCGTAATTTTAAGTGCGGATGAAGCGCCTTCTTCTTCGATAACCAGGTCTTCCATTACAACTCCTTGTGAAGAAAATTATTTCGAATAGTGTGCGGCAGACGAACGAAAGACTTCTGCCAAATTGCCATTGAAGTTTTCTCTTACCGGCCCATGAAAAGCGAACAACGTAGCGAGATCAACGCGAGCCACCTCCTTTCTTATGTCTGGCCTTTGACGAAAAACGGAGAGCAAGTCCAAGAGTGGGCACCCCGTAGGCAACATCCGATAGTAGTTGGTCGAGTAATACTGCGCCAGCAGTGGTATTGTCAACAGGTCTCTTGGGAGATTGATGAAGAGAAATCTTCACCGGATTCTTCGGCCTGCGGATGGTGTCAAAAAGAGCAGGAAGTGGACGGTGACTATCCTTGAGGCGAGCGGGGCGGAACGTTCGGATAGATTCCGCGTGGGAGACGTTCGGGGCCAATTGCCCCTTCGCAGGCATACCCTGGTTCGAAGGGCCAGAGGAGGGATCGACCTTGCCAAGAACCTCTCACTTGGACCGTACTCAACGAGACCCCAAGTCGATCCGCCTCCTCGCGCATTGTGGACAGGCAGCCTTCGTAGGAATAGGCGCGCCGACCCAGTATGATCGGGTTGCCCGTCTGGCTATGGAATACGGTATAGGACTCAGCGCAGCCTGCCAGGAGCAGTATCATGATGAGTATAGAACCTCTCGTCATGCGCCTTTACCCTCACTAACTGGGGTGATTATTTTCAGGAATGTGCATCTTGCCACACGCTGGATCGAGGTGGCAGTGCGAGAGGGACCTCATTTTTGACGAGCCGACCTAAGCGGACTTGGTCTTCACCAGGCATTTGAATAAATTCGACACCGAATCGTCGTCCCTCGCACCAGCGTACCTTGGCTAATCCGACTCGGAGCGGAGACGTGACGTCAGGGACGAGCATCCTCATCTCAAGATAGGAGCCGGGCTTGACGCGTTTTCGACTGTGGACGGCGCAGCCAGGTACAGACACGTTGAGCACGGTTCCCTCCCCCACATAGGCCTCACCGGCAAACACCACGGGGAAGTAGGTGTGGACTCGTTTGCAATTCCGAAGTTTCGTCATGACAGTTGCTTCCTTCTCGGTCAGACGATGAGGAGTGCAGAGAGTACCACAGTCTTCCTTCAGCACGCGAGAGGCCCCCTCGTTTGTGGGATATGACACAAGAGAGATTGGGCCTCCGCAGCATCCTCCAACGAACCCCAAAGTGCGGCAAGGAGGGCCAAAAAAGGGAAAGCCCCCACCCGCATCTCCCTACGAAAGTTGGGAGTCATGAGTAACCATAAGTTATTGGAATTATAACATAGCCAAGCATTTTGTCCTCCCTGCCAGACGGTATAGAACCTGCGCTTACAGCATCACAAGACAGGGTCGGCTCCCGAGTAACAGGAACCACGCGCCGCAGGGTGACACAGGTTTCGGCACAGGGAGGAAACAAAGATGAACACAGTCGAGCTTCACAATGAACCATATCGAGATGACTCAAGACGCCGGACATTCGTCCTCATGGGCTCCGCCAGATTGCTTGCCTGCGCAGTCGTGCTCCTTCTGGCGACATCGGCACCCTCTGTTCTCGCCGATCCGCAGCTCTATGGAGACATCGATCCCACGGGTCTGGTGAGTCTCACGCATGTACCGACAGATGAGCCTGTCGCAGCAGCTCGCTACAGGGCCCGGTATCACAGCGGTGTGACGGATCGAGAACTTGAGCAAGCGGTCAGCCGTGCGGCTCTGCAGCACCACGTTCAACCGGCCTTGCTTTTGGCAGTGATGAAGGCCGAGTCTTCCTTTAATCCGATCGCAATCTCAAAGGCGGGAGCGGTAGGACTCATGCAGCTGATTCCGGAAACCGCCATCCGGCATGGCGTGCGTAACCTCTACGATGCGAACGACAACATCACCGGTGGGGCCAAGCACCTGCGCTACCTCCTGGACCGGTTCCACGGGAACATCCGGTTAGCCTTGGCTGCCTATAACGCGGGCGAACGCAGGGTGGATCGATATGGACAGATCCCACCCTATAAGGAAACACAGGATTATGTAAAAAGGGTGCTCGTCTACTATCGTAGCTACAAGAAAGACGGTTGGGTCATGCCGGCCGTGATGACCGCTCCGTCTCTTCACGCAGGCCGACCGTCCTAAGTGAGCGCCCGTGATCTCGTGTGGTCATGAGGACGCAGCGATTCAGATGAGGGATCCATCTGAAGAGACAGGGCCATCAATCGTCTGCAGGGATCAAGAAGCGAAGCGAAACGTGCAATCAGAGAGTTGCGGAAGTGGAACCGTTAGACGGGTTTTTCAGCGACGTACTCCAAGTATTTCCACAGTTCCTTGGCATCCTCTTCGGAGAATACGAGCGGGGTATTGTTAGCGGATCCGGAGAAATAGACCTTGAGCGACATAGCATCTTGCCAAATCTGTGCTTCGCAGTAGCACACACTATCGAGGTTTAAGGCTTTCTTGCCAATACGAACGAAGTGCATAGCGTCTCCTTGCCCTGCGCCAACTCCTCGCCGACTATATCACTGCATAGCCTTCCGTCAAACGCTTACCGTATTTTCTGGCAAGATCTCGCAGGCACGAACGAGCGAGGACTTGAAGTAGGTTGAGACTCCTGTGGGGTGGATCGGTTAGAAAGAGAAGGTTGGTTGCGGGGGAGGGATTTAGGCGTTATTTAACCGCTCCCGTACGAATTCCGTTGCGGCCATGAAAGGTTTTGTTTTGAAAGATTGCTTCAAAGCCGGGCCACCACACCGAATGGTGCCAGAGCAGCAGTTCAGTTACTGTGAAGAAAAGGGCGGTGTACTGCCCCGATTAATTACTGCACAGCTTGTTTCTCCTCGTTGACCATCCAGCTTGCAGCGAATTCTGGCGTCTTTGAGGCTTCGTGTCCAAGGGAACGTTTGGCTAGCATCAGTCTGATCGTTTGCTCGGATGTTTCCCGCTATCTCCCACCACGATAGTTTTGAACAGATTTCATTGAGTTTCCTGCTTTCCGCCTGACTAAGCTCCCTGTCCACATTTTAAGTGGGGCACAACGGTTGTGCCCCACTTTAGAATAGAGCAGAAAGAGTTGGCCAGGTAGGATGAGAGAAACAGGCGTGACTCCGGTAGCATGGTCATGTTAGGAAGTGTCGGTGGTGCTCCACACAGAAGCTGGTGGGTGCTACCCAGATGCCCATTTGGAAGAGGAGCCTTAACCACGGTCGATTCTCTGTGAAATGGATGGTTAAGAACGAGCAACACGCTGTCCAACATTTCAGTGAGGCAGTTCACGCATGAGCAGTACGCATCGGATAGGCTCAGGGTATGTTGGGTTTCCGTTGCGCGCGAGGAGAGGACTCAAGATCTTCGGCCCCCTCTCTCTCTGGCTCATGTGCGCAACTTCGATCCTCTTGGGGACTTCGTGTATTCATGAATCAAAACCATCGCCGGCTCAAGGTGCTCCAACGGAAGCGATGAGGACCACAATCAGTCAAGCCCTCGAAGTCTTGCAGGATCAAGAGCTCAAGAAACCAGAGCGCACGGACGAGCGTATCACTCGGCTGAAGAAGATTGCTGATGCACGCTTTGACTATGGAGAAATGGCCAAGCGGTCGCTTGGGGGCCAGTGGGATAAATTAGAAGAGAGGGAGCGACAAGAGTTTGTCGACCTGTTCACCGAGTTTTTGACGGCAACCTATGTGGAACAGATGCACTCCTACTCTGGCGAAGAGGTGACATTCCTCACCGAACGGCGTGAAGGGAACCATGCGGAGGTCAAGAGCCTCATGGTCGGGAAGAAAACGGAGGTCTCGATGGACTACAGGCTTATAAAGAAAGGTGATGACTGGAAAGCGTACGATGTGCTGATTGATGGAATCAGCCTGGTCCAGAATTATCGGGGACAGTTTGCAGCGATACTCCGCTCATCATCCTACGAGCATTTAGTCCAAATGCTGCGCGAGAAGATTGCGCAGTTCAACGTGAAGACTAAGAGTTCTGAAACGAGCACGTCATCCCACTAAATAGCACTCCGATCGGGAAGGCTCGTTCTCCAACAAACTTTCGGCCGTCCTGCCTTCGTATCACGAGCGAGACCGTCTTCCCATTGTCCGGCCCCACTTGAGAGTCGGGCGGATTGAGTTGGTTAGGGGGTTGAAGCAACAATACGGCCTGACAAGAATGGTTGCGGGGGGGGTTAGTCATTATTTAACTCCTCCGATTCGCATTCGGCTGTAGTTGGTTCATCAAAACATACGCTCGCGTTGGAGGGGGCTACTACGGTTGGTTGGAGGGTGTAAATAAGTTTGGTGGAGGGCAAGCGATCCAATCGTCTTTATTTTACCCGACGATTCGGGTGTCCATTCGATCGGCGAGCGCTGGATGATCAAAGAAGCCGTTTGAAACAGGTGGTCTGAAACCTGGGCCGGAGTCTTGCGGGCCGACGTAGTGAGGGGTATGCTGTTGACCAGCAGGAAAATCGACATTGAATTCCGGTTTCCTCACGCGTGACATCCTTCGCGTCATAGAGGGATCTGGTTCTCAGTCAGGATCTTGGCAACTGAACCGAAGCGGGACTCGGTGAGAGAGGAGCGCATCATGGCAAGACTCCTGCTGCTCGGACTCGCGACAGTCCTGGGATTGGGGCCGGGAGTCGGCTTAGCGGGAGATCTGACACCGCGCGAAATCTACGAGAGCAGCTCACCAGCCGTCGTGCTGATCATCGGGTATTCCCACAGCGGCCAACAGGGCAGCGGTGGCACCGGCTCCATCATCCAACAGGATGGGCTCGTCTTGACGAACGCGCATGTCGTGATCGAGGAACACACAGGCCAGCCCTATCCCCGCTTGACAATTTACTTGAAGCCAGATCGTGTGACCGGCGACCGGAAGGTGGATTTGTCACGGAGTGGCAAGGCTCGTGTGGTGGCCTTCTCACAGCCGTTGGATCTGGCGCTGCTCAAGCTCGATGGGCCGCCCGGACCGTTTCCGGTTCTCGAACTGGACGACTCCGATCGGGCCGAGATCGGCGATCGCGTGGTGGCGATCGGACATCCAGAACAGGGCGGACTCTGGACCTTGACCACCGGCACCATTAGTGCGGAATTCGAGAACTTTAACGCCACGAAGGGCAAATCTGTGTTTCAGACGGAAACGGGATTGAACCGCGGCAACTCCGGAGGACCGTTGCTTGATACCGACGGCCGCATGATCGGGGTCAATACGGCAATCGCCCGCGTCGCACCGGATGGGCTGCCGATTACCAGTATCAGCTTCTCCTTGAAGTCCAACGTGGCCAAGCAGTGGTTGCGTGATCAGGGTGTTTCGGCCCGGGAGGCGCTGGCTCACTCCGACACCCCGGGGCTAGACAAATCCGCTGATCGTTCTCTCCTTCTACCTCGCAGGCAAACGACCCAGCTTGGGAATTCCCTGGTCGCTCCCAGGATCGCCTCTCCTTCTCTTCCCCCTGAGCTCACGGCACAGACCGTGCCCTCGCCTCGCCCCTACAATCTGGACCGCCTCGTTAGTGAACGGAACCGCGCCGAGGCGGACCTTGAGGATATGATCAAGGAAATGCGGGGCAAACTGGGCGGGCGATGAGAACCTCGCCGGGCACGTGTCAACCAGCCATGATCAAGCACGGCTCGGCCGACGTACGAGCAATCCGCCAGGTATCCTCAACCTATTATAGTTAAAGTAAAGGGGAGACCCGCTCCCGGTTACAAGGCCACTGCACAAGGTTACTTTGCCGATTGGGATGAGTGTACTGATCAGGACGCGCAGGCGGTCTCTTTCTTCAAAATGTTCGGCATGACGACTCCCTTTATTTCGGGTTCACCGCCTGATAGTCAATGATGAACCGTCCGACAGCCTCTGAGATTCTCGTGCGAATGTCGAGCACTCTAGAGGCACTGAGCCAACTCGGATGCGCAGGGCCTTCCCATGTGGTCGCAAAGAATTCTGTGGGTGGGTCCCGTGAGAGTTGAACAAGTTGTTTCAACGTAAGACCGATCGCGTACGCGGTGGAATTCACTGAGGGACCCGTAATCGGGTAGACGGCAACGTAGAGATATGGAGCCCCGGGTGAATTCGCGATCTCCGAGATGGTCAGGACGCGCAGGCCTGCCTGGCGCAGTCGCCCTTCGATGTCGCGGGTGAGCTGCTCTCGGCTCACCCCTTCTCGTTCAACATCGTCAGGGAGATACTCAACGAGCACCGAGACCTCTCCGAGTCCTCGCAGCGTCTCACGTTTGTCAGCGGTAAAGGCAAATCCTCCAGTCGGCCAACACAACGTCAGACCCAACAGAATAAGCACGCTCAGACGCATCGGACACCTCCTAGTCGGTGTTCCGCACGATAGCCGCCCGTCTATCTAAAGACAAGAGCAAGGCTGCCACTTGAAAGTTGGACAGGGCGAGTTGGTTAGGAGCGACGATGAAGCAGAAGTAAGGCCTGACTAGAATGGTCGTGGGGGAAGGATTTGAACCTTCGACCTTTGGGTTATGAGGCCGTAAGAGGTAATTTCTTAATACCCTGATTTTCCGTCTGGTTTCTCGCTTTTATAAATTAATCGAGGGCTTAAAGCTTTCTATCTGTTTCTGTTGCTTCTATCAATTCTATGCTTTTCGACACTCTTTAGCACAAATTTAGCACAATGGGGTGGGGTGAACCCCTCCGTTGAGACACGAGAATCGCACGATTCTTCACATTTCGTTGGTCGGCGGCGGGTTCATCCTATACTGAGCCACTATCGTGAGCGAGCTCGGCGCTCGCGCAATCCTTAACGAGGAAAGGCACGGCCGTTGTATTAGCCGCGGACGACGATGCCAAGGAGTCTGAACCTCCTTCTGCTCGAAGACTCTCCGAATGATGCGGAGCTGATTCTCGACGTGCTCCGGGAGGCCGGGTTCGAGCTGGCCTCCCGCCGCGTCGATTCTCAAGCCGACTACCTGCGCGAACTCGACCAGCCTCCAGATTTCATTCTCTCTGATTTCTCCATGCCGCAATTTCACGGCGCGCGATGCGTTGCGACTCATGCAAGAGCGAGGGCTCGATATTCCGTTCATTGTCGTGTCGGGTTGCATCGGTGAGGAGATGGCGGTGGAATGCATGAAGGCCGGGGCCACCGACTATCTGCTGAAAGACCGCCTGGGCCGCCTGGGTCATTCCGTGACACAGGCGCTCGATCGAAAACGGCTGATCGAAGACAAGCGCCAAGCCGAGCAGCGACTGTTTCTGGAAACGTTTCACGACTCGCTCACCGGACTGCCGAATCGCGCGCTGTTTCTGGACCGGCTGGATCGTGTCTACCAGCAGAGCTCGGCGTCAATCCAGCCATCTGTTCGCCGTGCTCTCGCTCAATCTGGACGGGTTCCGCGTGATTCGCGACAGCTTGGGACCCGCGGCGGCAGATCGCCTGCTGATTGACGTCAGTCAACGCATGCTGCGTCGCGTGCGCTCGGCCGACACGATGGCCCGGATGGAAGGGGACGAATTCGCGTTCCTGCTGGATAACCTGAAAGCCCTCAGCAATGCGACGCGTGTGGCCGATCGTCTCCAGCAGGAATTCGCCATGCCGTTTACCGTGCAGGGCCAGCAGATCGTGCTCACGGCCAGCATGGGTCTCACGTGCTGTCATGCCGGGTATGAGAGCGGCGACCATCTTCTACGCGATGCGACGACCGCGATGCATCGGGCCAAAGCCTCCGGTCGGACGGGGTTCGTGATGTTCGATCCGGCCATGCATGAGCAGGCGATGGTCCGGTTGAAGCTGGAAGCCGATCTTCGGCAGGCGCTGGAGCGGCAGGAGTTCCGGCTGGCGTATCAGCCGATCGTGGCCTTGACGTCCGGCCAGGTCGCCGGGTTCGAAGCGTTGCTGCGCTGGGAGCATCCTGAGCATGGGCTCACCAGGCCGGATGGGTTCCTGGAGATGGCGACGGAACTGGGGTTGATGACGAAGATCGGGGAGTGGAGCCTGCGAGAGGCCTGCCGGCAGCTCACGGTCTGGCACGCGGCGTTCCCGCAGATACGTCCGCTGACCGTGAGCGTCAATTTCTCGCTCCGCCATTTCGCGAACGCCGATCTGGCGGCGCTCGTCAACGAGGTGCTGCTGGCCACCGGCGTGGATCCGTCGAGCCTCAAGATCGAAATCACGGAGTCGGACATGATGCAGAACCCTGACGCGGTCACCGAGGTCCTGAAGCAACTCGAATCGCAGCGGATTCAAACGTGCCTGGACGATTTCGGCACGGGCTATTCGTCCTTAAGCTATCTGCAGCAGCTGCCGATTGCGTTCCTCAAGATCGATCAGTCGTTCGTGCGGCGGCTGGGGGCCGACGACGATGCGCTCGCCATCGTGAAGACCATCATCGTCCTTGCGCATCAGCTGGGGCGGCAGGTGATCGCCGAAGGGGTGGAAACCGCCGAACAGCTGACGATCCTCCGCGCGCTCGGATGCGAGTATGGGCAAGGCTATGTGTTTGCCAAGCCGCGTGACGACGAAGGCCCGCGGTTGAACCGCCAGCAGGTTGTCTTCCCGCAGGAGCCGCGCCACCCGTTTGTGGTTCACGAGCAGACCGCGCCGACGCAGTTCCGCCGTGATCCGCCGATAGCCGTACCGACGCCGATGCGCCAGCGCGATCTGCTGAATCTCGGCCCGCACCAGCATCGCTTCCTCCACGGGCTGGGCCTCCTGCAATGACCGATAAAAGCCTGCCCGAAGCTGATCCGTCGCTGCAGGGGTCAACGTCGCGGGTGACCGGCTGGACTTCTCCGTTTCTCCATGTCCTGATCGATCGTCTTTAAGACATCCAACTGGGACTCGAGCTCCGCAATACGCTTCTCTCGCTCTCTGATCTGTCGCTGAAAGGACTGCACGTTACCGGAGTCGACCGCAGCCCGATCGCATCTCTTGTCCACTGTGGTGGCAGGCAGCGTTCCGCACGCGCTCAGGGTGATCGCCACAAACAGACTACCTCCCAGGCTGCTCCAGGCCCTGCTCCGCATCACGTTCATATTTTAGATGTGCCACTAGACGCCCTCTCGCGCAAGCAGATTCAAGTTTCTGACAGTGGCCGGGCTCGGCCTTTGCGTCTTTGCTTGCACCTCTTCTAGAGTAGGCCTCCCCGCGGTGCTAGACTAAATATGTCCGTAGCTATTGTGGCCTACCGCTTTCAAGATTCAGAGAGTCACAACACATGGCGACGTTTAATCCTCAAAGGGCAATCAAGGTAGTTCTGTGGAGTCAGCGCACGTTATGAGGAATGCGGATGGTCACTCCCTCGGCCTCGGGGTCGTGCAAATGTCCTGTCCCGAGGAAGTGGAGCATCTCTTCAGTGCGCAACAGCTCTTTCAAATTGAGGGCAAGCATCTGGATATATGGGAACCCCCAAACCCAGAACACACACAGATATGACTGACCTCGCAAAGAGATAGAAGAGTAGATGAGTCGAAGGGAAGCCCCCGAGGACCGGAGGCTTCCCATTGAAGCAGCTCAGCGCTTCAAGGCGTGAGCGGCGATCCACTCCTTGGCTTCACGCGCGACGGTGACAAGAGCCTCAAGGTCATTGAGACCAAACGAGGTGCCATTGCGCCAGGCCCCGGACTGATCCTTGAATGGGCGGGAGAAGGTCGTCGAGAAGAACGGACCCTTCTCGCTGACATTCTGCCAGATTGTCGCTTTGATGTTGCCGCATCGCAGCGTGTTCGCGGGTTTGTTGTTGGTAGCCATCTTGTTTCCTCCTTTGTTGAAATGAAGTTGGCTCTCTCACAGGAAGAGGAGAGCCAACGCACATTTCAGGGAGGAAACACGAGGCAGAGGCCGTGCCGGCGTGCCGGAGAGGAACAAGCGGCGGGAGTGACAGTCTTACTGGCGCGAGCGGTGCGCCTCGCAGGTGCTAGCCGGTCGGCCACTGCCGGGGGCTACAACAAAAACACGATGGGATGCGGCGCGATCGATCCTACGGCCCGCTGATTAAGAGTGGCAGAAGGCCAATGATTCGAACCGCTCGATGTTGTGAAGGTTTCCCCGTTTATAGTTGAAAATCATAGGCTTGCTGACGTTCTACTGATTCCATTGCTTCTACTGAATTCGGTTCGTTTGTGAAGATTTTTCGCACAAAATTAGCACAAGCTCGTGGGGTGAACCCCGCCGGTGAGACAGTTTGGGATGAGCACACTTGCTGGTTACATGGATGGGCCTGGTAACTCATTGGAGCTGTGTGGCTTGCCATGTGCGATACGATCCCGTCAGGTTACGCACGCGGAAGCCGTGTTGGCTCAGAATGCGCGCCGCGTTGTAGGAACGCTGGCCGCTTTGGCAGTACGCGATGATTTCGCGGTCGTGCGGTAACTCACTTAAGCGCTGGCGCAACTCATCCAGCGGAATGTTGGTCGAGCCGGGAATGAACCCTGCCGCACGCTCATCGGGACGCCGCACATCCAGCAGCATCGTGGTGTTGGGATCGAGCGACGCCACTTCGTTCCACTGCGCGAGCGCCACGTCACCAGCGAGCACGTTTTGCGCGGCCATGCCGGCCAGGTTGATGGGGTCTTTGGCCGATCCGTAAGGCGGTGCGTACGCCAGCTCCAGTTCGGCCAGGTCGTGAACGGTCATCTCGGCCTTGAGGGCAGTGGCCAGTACATCGATGCGTTTGTCCACTCCGTCATGGCCGATGGCTTGCGCGCCGAGCAGTTTCCCCGTGTCGGGCGCGAACAGGACTTTCAGCGCGATGGGTTCGGCACCAGGATAATAGCCTGCGTGAGAGCCGGGGTGAAGATGAATCGCCTGAAAAGGAATGGCGGCATGCCGGAGGGATTTCTCATTTGCGCCCGTGCAACCGGCGGTGAGTGTGAACAATCGCAGGATGGCGGTGCCCCAGGTGTGTTCGTATCGGGACGGGCGGCTGAGGATATTATCAGCGGCAATGCGACCCTGGCGATTCGCCGGACCAGCCAGCGGAATCAGCGCCCATTGACCGGTCACTCCATCACGCACCTCGATGGCATCGCCCACCGCCCAGATGTGCGGGTCGCTGGTCTGGAGATGTTCGTTGACTCGAATACCCCCGAGTTTTCCGATCTCCACACCGGCATCCTTTGCCAGACTCACTTCAGGTTTCACGCCTAGCCCGAGCACGACAGAGTCGGCCGGCAATCGTTGACCGCTTTTTAGCACCACGATGGAAGCGCGGGCGGGCTCCTGCGCTGAGGGCGGTTCGAACGATACCACAGGATTGTTCAAATGCAGGACCACGCCATTGGCACGCAACTCCGCGTGCAGCCAGGCAGCCATTTCCGGGTCGAAGGGTGCCATCACCTGGGGCAGTGCTTGCGCCACCGTCACATCGAAGCCGCGGTGCCGCAGTTGCTCAGCCATTTCGAGTCCGATGTAGCCGCCGCCCACCACGACGGCGCGACAACGCTGGCAATCGTGCGACCACGCCATGATGTTTTCCACGTCGGGGATGCTTCGCACCACGAAATGGTTCGGCCGCTCGATTCCGGGGATGGGCGGTTTCAGCGGCGATGCGCCCGTGGAAAGGATCAGTGCATCGTAGGCTTCTTCGTATTCGCGGCCGGGTTCACACGCCCGCACCCGGATGCGCCGGGCGGCGCGGTCGATTCGAATGACCTCGGTATTGATGCGCACATCCAGATTGAAGCGCGCCTTGAGGCTCTCGGGTGTTTGCACCAGCAGGCTGTCTTGCTCGGCGATTTCACCCCCGACAAAATACGGCAGCCCGCAGTTGGCAAACGACACATGCGGGCCGCGCTCGAAGATGATGATCTCGCAGTCTTCGCACAGCCGTCGCGCGCGCGCGGCCGCGCTGGCCCCTCCCGCGACCCCGCCGACGATGATGAGGCGTTTGTTGCTCATTTTTTCTGCGACTCTGTTCTGGACTGAATCCTCGAATGCATCAGTGTGGGCTGCTGCCGGTTTCATTCATACACCTAACTCGGTGTCTTTGAAACCAGCAGCAGCCCAGTTTTAGCACAAAGTTAGCACAACGACTCTCCTGGAATGGCTTGATCAGTCGCGTGCACGTAGCTCGCGTACGCCGCGTCCGATCTTACGACGAATGAGTGTGCGCAGCGTCACCCCGTCTGCGTAGCCAACCTGAGCGGCAATCTGATCAACACTGGCCGTACTCGTTTGTAGCAGATGCACCGCGCGCTCGACGCGAAGATCCTGAAAGTACGCAAGCGGGGACTTGCCCAGTACGGATTGCAGACGACGCGCCAGGGTGCGTTCACTTGTCACGGCTGCGTGAGCCGCTTCGCTGAGCGAGAAACCATCAGCGAGCTGTCTCCGTGCCCATCGCTCGAACCGTTCGACGAGCGGGTCTGAGTGCGCAAGGTGGTCGGGAATCATGAACGCCGCCTGCGAGGGCCGTGGGTCAACCAGCAGGTAGCGAGCGGTCAGCGCCGCCAGCGCGGGACTGCGGCGACGCACCAGCCATAATGCCAGATCGAGGTGTGCCAGCGCTGCGCCGCCAGTGACGAAGCGAGATGAACTCACGATCATTCGCGAGTCGTCTAGTATGACATGCGGGTACCGTTCACGAAAGAACGGGGCGAGCCACCATGATGTCGTCGCACGATGGCCGTTGAGCAGCGACGTGCCAGCAAGGACAAATGTTCCCGTGCATGCCGCGCCCACCAGCGCGCCGCTGCCAGACCAGCGACGAAGGAGTGCTTGCGCGTCCATGATGTCTCGCCGTTCAAGCGCGGTTCGCAATGTGTCCGGCATCTTCGCCCCGAGCGCCGGCACAAGCGCGACATCCGGGCGCGCAAGTCGTGCCGCCGACCGTACAGGCACAGACAGCCCGTGACTGGTGTATACGCGGGAACGGACACCCACGACCGTCACGTCGAAACGTGCCGAAGGTGTTCCAGCGGATTCTGCCAAGGTCGTTCGCCGTGCCGAACGTGTCGAGCAGCGTAGATAAGCCGGTGTCGAAGACTTCATTCAGCGCAAGCACGTAAATTCGCATGGCGAGAACTGTATCATAATTGTCACTTCTGCCACTAGTACGAATTGGCACTTATCGCTAGAATTTAACTCACGTTGTTTTACCCTCAAATAGGAGAGACCACCATGGTACGAGTTGCTCTGTTCGTGCGCTTGAAAGCCAAGCCAGGAAAAGAAGCGGATGTCGCCCGCTTTCTCGAAAGCGGGCTCGCCCTGGCGAATCAGGAAACCACGACGCCGATCTGGTTTGCCCTGCGATTGGGACCGGCGACGTTTGGCATCTTCGATGCCTTTGCTGATGATGCAGGCCGCAAGGCACATTTGGCTGGCCCAATCGCGGCAGCACTGATGGCCAAGGCGTCCGAGTTGCTTGCCGAACCGCCACAGATCGAGCAAGTCGACGTGCTCGGCGCGAAGATCCCGCACTGAGGTCTGGCAAAGAGGGGAGTTCAGTTCGGTCGGTGTGAGGAGATTGCTTGCCGATTTGCCATGAGCGGCAACCAGCGGTTTGCCGGAGGCTGCCGCTCGACTGATGACAAGACATTGGTAGACAAGACTGGCTGTTCTGCCCCACTTAAATTGTGGACAGTTTATTGAACATTGCCAACCATCCATTTTGCAGAGAATCCGCCCTCTTCGATGCTCCATTTCTGAAGAGACATCCCGGGTGCACTCGCTCAGGATTCTATTGGGAGGGCCTCGGCTGTCTTCCGCTCCGATGGGTTTTGAATAATATCAGTGAGTTTCCTGCACCGGACTGACTAAGCCGCCTGTCCACAATTTAAGTGGGGCACAGCAATGCTCAGAATTGTGGACAATCAATTATGCGAGTTCGTGCGTGTCTCAATCTGATGCAGTTGATACGGTGGAACAAACGGTAATTAAGGGTGGCGTGGGTTTCTCTGTTGACTGGTCAAGATAGATTGAGAAGGAAGCCCCCGGAGGACCGGAGGCTTCCCAGTGAAGAGGCTCAACGTTTTAAGACGTGAGCGGAGATCCACTCCTTGGCGTCACGCGCGACGGTGACAAGGGCCTCTAGGTCATTGAGACCGAATGAAGTCCCATTACGCCACGCGCCGGACTGATCCTTGAATGGGCGGGAGAAGGTCGTCTGAGAAGAACGGACCCTTCTCGCTGACATTCTGCCAGATCGTCGCTTTGATGTTGCCGCATCGCAGCGTGTTCGCGGGTTTGTTGTTGGTAGCCATCTTGTTTCCTCCTTTGCTGAGATGAAGTTGACTCTCTCACAGGAAGAGGAGAGCCAACGCACATTTCACGGAGGAAACACGAGGTAGAGGATGGCGCCGGCGTGTCGGAGAGGGATAAGCGGCGGGAGTGACAGTCGAACTGGCGCGAGCGGTGCGCCTCGCAGGTGCTAGCCGTGCCTATGCTGGGGGTTACAACCAAACACTAGGGGTGCGGCAAATAGTGGAAATGTGGTACCGAGTGAACAGAATTGAACTGTCGACACCAGCCTTTTCAGGGCCTCAACAAATTCATCACAATCAATATATTATAAGAAAAAGACGATGCAAAAAGTGACATTTCATGTCATGGAAAATCAATGAGTTACAGCAGCCGGTGCCACTAGTGGCACTTGATTGAATCGCGATGGTCAAGCTGTTCGTGGAGCGTTGTGCTACCCCACTTAATTTTGACAGCGTGTTTCTCGTAGCTTACCGTTCATGCTGTAGAGAATTCGGGCGACTTCGAGGATGCCTGACCAAAGGGAAGTCTGGGTCCTCCTAGAGTGACCTTTTCTCAGTGGTCCCTGCTGGTTGTCACCAGAATCGTTTTGACCGAGTTTCGAGGAGCTTCGTGTATTTCCCATGACTGATTCTCCTTGTCCACATTTAGGTGGAGTAGTACAGTACACAGAAAGAGTGGCTTCGATCCCTTTTGAGAAAGATAGGGGCCAACGCTCAGCAGTATGAGACGATCCAACAGCTCTTGTTTTGCTTTCTGACACCATCTGATATATTGAAACTTATGGTTATGATGCGTCTGCTTATTGTCTCATGGTTCGTGCTCCAGTGCTTGGTCGTGCCGATTGGCGCACAGATTCGTCCTGCGACGACATCCGACTTCACGTCCAGCGACGCGAGCGAGCTGGAGGAACATTCGGCGTATGACGAGGCACTCGCCGAGGTCGTACGCATCAGAAGAGGTAAGCTGGCGAGGAAGACTACGTCCTTCGTCACGACCTGTTCTCATCAGGTATGTTATCGGGTTAGTCTCTCTCCTCCACTCATTGGACGCACTGTGACTGCCATCCCACGCATCCACGCGCTGCGTGTTCACCAACGCATTTCCGTGTATCGGATCTGAGCGTCACCGTCCTCGTCTCCTCCTGATTGCCTTCGTCCGCTCTGATGCCTGACATCGGTCCTTGTGGTATTCGCGGCTGCGGGCGACACCGGCTGTGCACTTCCTCATTCTGATAACAGGAGAAGAACCATGTTCGAATTCTTAGGAAACACGTCAATGTATTTAATGCGGTGTGCCTGCGGGAACTTGCCTCTCAAACCGTTCTCGCTTCAACGAGAGACGCGGGCAGAGGCGGCGAAAAGTGATCGGCAGCTCTATCTGTTCTTTTCGTACCGACTCTGGCACAGCACCCTCCCCCATGGATGTTTGCTGATGAAACATCTTACGGTCGTTGGTCTGGCGTGCCTGCTCTCTGCCTGCGTGTCGAGCCTGGCCGATCGTCGTCAGGCCGACAAGGTGGCGGACTTTCCAGGTGCGGCGGCGGAGCTCTCGGACTGCGTGCACCGGGCCATGGAAGAGATGGGCTCTTCCTATTCCCTTCGCTTTCACTCCCGTCCAGACAAGCTGGAATTCTTCATCATCACCCGACAGGTGTCCAGGGTGATTACGAGGCCACAGAGGGCTGGCCTTGAACTTCGTTTCATCGCTCATGGCCAGGCCACCACGGTTGAAATGCGAGAAGGTGTGATGGGTGGCTGGTATCTGGCTCGTAAAGTGTGGCCCCTCATTGAACGCTGTTCCCAACAAGTCGCCACGCCGCCAGTAGCAAATCCCATGTAGGAACGATTGACAAGAGTTCGAGCCCAGCGTTTACTGGCTCGTCACACACAACCAACGACCTGTTCACAATTAAGCGGGGCAGTACAGCCCCACCCAGGGAGGATCACGATGTGCAGAAAGCTGTTTCTCGTGTTGGGGGTCGGGCTTCTCTTAGGCTTCGGGCTGCCCCTCAGTGGCGGAGCGGACGATACCGGTCTTGAGCGTCCGAGATTCGCGCTCACCACCCTGGACGGTCCAGGCAACGTCGGCCAGTACACCTCTGTGACCATTGGGGCCGACGGCTTGGGCCTCATCAGCTACCACGACGTGAGCAACCGCAACCTCAAGGTGGCCCACTGCTCCAACCGGGCCTGCACCTCCGCCACCCTCACCACCCTGGACAGCACAGGCGAGGTCGGTCAGTTCACCTCCGTGACCATCGGGGCGGACCGCCTAGGCCTCATCAGCTACTACGACGCTGACCAACAACCGCAACCTCAAGGTGGCGCACTGCTCCAACCAGGCCTGCACCTCCGCCACCCTCACCACCCTGGACGACACAGGCGATGTCGGTCAGTACACCTCCGTGACCATCGGGGCCGACGGCTTGGGCCTCATCAGCTACCACGACGTCACCAACGGCAACCTCAAGGTGGCCCACTGCTCCAACCAGGCCTGCACCGCCGCCACCCTCACCACACCTGGACAGCGCCGGCGAGGTCGGTCAGGACACCTCCGTGACCATCGGGGCCGACGGCCTAGGCCTCATCAGCTACTACGACGCGACCAACGGCAACCTCAAGGTGGCCCACTGCTCCAACCGGGCCTGCACCGCCGCCACCCTCACCACTCTGGACAGCGCAGGCGATGTCGGTCAGGACACCTCCGTGACCATTGGGGCCGACGGCTTGGGCCTCATCAGCTACCACGACGCGACCAACGGCAACCTCAAGGTGGCCCACTGCTCCAACCGGGCCTGCACCTCCGCCACCCTCACCACCCTGGACCGCGCAGGCAATGTCGGTCAGGACACCTCCGTGACTATTGGGGCCGACGGCCTAGGCCTCATCAGCTATCGCGACGTGACCAACCGCAACCTCAAGGTGGCCCACTGCTCCAACCGGGCCTGCACCTCCGCCACCCTCACCACCCTGGACAGCACAGGCGATGTCGGGCAGGACACCTCCGTGACCATCGGGGCCGACGGATTGGGCCTCATCAGCTACTACGACGCGACCAACGGCAATCTCAAGGTGGCTCACTGCTCCGACCTCTCCTGCGTTCCTTCCCACCGCCGCCGCTGAGCAGCTGGGCATTACGGAGTTACACCATTCAAAAAATGGCGTCACAGAACGGCTGCCCGTGAGAAAGAAAAAGGATGGCGCAACTACGGAACGGGAAAGTCTGCACGTCGGGAGCTTTTGAACAAAATGCCTTTCCTTCCTGCCCGAGCATCGGAAGAGCGTTCCGGCTGGATACGGCGGCGGGTTAGCTGCGGCTCAGATTTTTATTGTTTCCACTATTTCACACCACCCCTTTCCCACACTCTATGGACTAAAGAGGGCTCCATTCATCACTAGATGAACGGCGATACTTGCGGCATAGCCCAAGGCAATTGCCCATATCCATTTCAGGTGGGTAGAGAACGTATAGATCCCCCGTGCCTGCCCCATGAGGGCCACGCCCGCTGCCGACCCGATGGACAACAGCGATCCGCCGACACCGGTTGTCAACGTCACCAACAGCCATTGACCGAGACTCATCTCCGGGTTCATGCTCAAGACCGCAAACATGACGGGGATGTTGTCGATGACCGCTGAAAGAATCCCGACCAGGATATTCGCTGTTGTGGCGCCCAAACCCCCATAGAGAACATCAGAGAGTGTGGCCAGATACCCCAGTGCGCCGAGCCCGCCGACGCAGAGCATAATGCCGTAAAAGAACATCAGCGTATCCCATTCCACACGCTTCATGCTGATGAACACATCGAACGGCTTGACGGCAGGCTTGAGACCTGCGCTGAGGCGTTCGGCGTTCTCGCCATCAAGCGCGGGAGTTTCCGTCCATTCGTCCAGCTCCTTGCGCCGGAGAAAATAACCATAGGACTTAAGGACACCCAGTCCGGTCATCATGCCGAGAAACGGAGGTATCTCAAGAAAATGATGCATGAGAACGGTTCCGGCTATGGTGATGAGAAACAGGATCACAATGAAGTAGCCGCCATACTTGACCTGCACGGATTCTGTTCTGGCCGATGGCTTCTCGTGCGGAATCGTCATGGAGATCAGTACTGCCGGAACAAGCCAGTTGATCAGAGAGGGGATGAACAGCGCGAAAAAATCGCCAAAATGAACCACGCCTTTCTGCCAGACCATGAGAGTCGTGATGTCACCAAAGGGGCTAAACGCGCCGCCCGCGTTAGCCGCGACCACTACATTGATACAGGCCGCGCTGATGAATCGTCCGTTGCCTGCCCCCATGGCCATGACCACGGCTCCCATCACCAACGCCGTCGTCAAATTATCTGCGACAGGGGAGATGAAGAAAGCCAGCAGTGCCGGTCAGCCAGAACACCGCGCGAAGGGACAATCCTAATGACACGAGGCGTGTCCGCAAGGCCTTAAAGATGTTTCGTTCCACCATGGTATTGATGAAGGTCATCGCGGAAAGAAGAAACAGCATCAGTTCGGCGTATTCCAGCAGATTATGGCGCAGGATTTCGGCGACGACATGGGATTGGTGTTGAGAGGCATACGCGATCGCCGTCAGTATCCAGATCGCGCCTGCCGCCACCATGACGGGTTTTGATTTCCGCAGATCAAGATTTTCTTCGACAATCACCAACACATAGGCGGCCAGAAACACCGCTAATGCCATGTAGCCTGTCCAGTGATTCGTAAAGCTCAACATCCCGTCTCTTTCACACAATGCGGACAATATGACGATGAAAGAAGCATCCGCCCCTTCCCTTCAGCCTTTCCTCTTTTCCTGCGGATTCAATAGCATAGTTTCTCAGGAGTGTCCCAACGTTATTCGAACAGATTCAACTGGTTGACGGAATCCGATGACATGCACTCGGCTTCTGAGAGTAGCAGTAGTTGATCTAAGGGGATTCGCTCGAACATGGTCAGACTCAATATTTGTAGGATTTCGTACAGGCTGGCGGAGAGGGCCAGGCGCTTCTTGACGATGACCAGAAGGTCTTGTCCTGCTGCTCGTGCGGGATGGCATGCTTTCCGGACACGCAGGTGTTGGACAACCGCTTGGATGCCAACTCAATTGGATTCTCACCGTTCCCGCATGCTCCCAGGACTAACCATGAAGCACGCGACGGTCGCGCGAGAGCTTGCCGGACCCCATTCGTTCAACTTGCTCGTGTGTGTCTTATGAATCATTGGGTACTTCTCACATGTCGTTCGTCTGCCGGCCGCCATGGTCGACAGCTTCCGGCGTACTGTCGAGTTGGTGGACGAGGAACCGAAGGACTTCCTCCATCTCACCTTGATGTTTGAGATAAAACTTCGCTTGAGATTCGGCGTGTATTCCGACACGAATCCCTATCACCAGCCCTTCCGTGAGTCCGAACACGGTTTCGTCCGTCTCATCGTCACCAACGAAAAACAGACCGATTTGCCGGAGGTGACGCATCAGCGCCAAGACCGCCGGTCCTTTCCCGCCCTGCCCAGGAGGGAGCACATTTATCGACGATTTGCCGGCAATGAGATAAGGCGCGGGGGTTAATTGCTGAAGAAGCGTGAGAATTGCGAGCCGGACTCCGGCTTTCTGTGCGTGGGCTCCATAATGAACGGTAAGGGAATACCGTTTGTCTTCCACCTCTCCGCCCAGGCTTTTCAGTGCTTCGGCAAGACGGGTTGCAATGTTGTCTCGCTTCCATGCCGCACAGATCCCTTCAGCCCAGAGAAGTGTGGGGAGCGGGGTCAGGGAGCTCTCGATTCCGTGATTCCCGATCAGATACGGGACCGTGTCGTTGATTCGAGGAGCGAGATCGGCGAGCGCCCGGCCTGAGACCACGGCGCAGGGAGCGCGTTTCGCCAGTTCCTTGATCCACTCGTTGATGGAAGGTGGGATCTGGACGGCGTCACGATCAGACGAGATCGGCGCGAGCGTACCGTCGAAATCGAAGGCGTACAGAATGGAGCGGGTCGTGAGGGTGCGCAGCGCCAGGCGTCCTTCGTCAGAAAACAGGTAGGTCATACTTGACCTCCCGTGGTGGTTCGTGCGTCACGCGCTCCCATTTGGCGGACGAGACGGGCTTGTTGCCGCATGCGGGCCGCATCCATCCGCATGCGCCCGGACCAGCGGTACACGTTATATACCTGCACGATACCGCGCATGCTGTGCATGCGAGTCCGTTGTTCGGTTGGAGACACGGTTAGGGCCAGGTGCAGGGCGGCCGCACACTGATCAATGTTGTACGGATTGATGATCAGCGCATCGGGTACCTCAGTAGCCGCGCCGGTAAATTGGCTCAGGATCAGCATGCCTTGCTCGTCGACTTGCGCTGCAACGAATTCTTTGGCAACGAAATTTCTGCCGTCATGCAGGCTGCTGACGATGCCGACGGCGGCCCTTCGGTAATCGGTGGTGACGTCAGCGCCCCTTCTCCACTTGAATTGCCTCCGTCGGGCTGATCGCTACTTTGAGATTCTCGACATCGAACCGCAGGTTGCATTGGAGTACCCATTCACAAACGAAATAGAGTTGTCTCAGCAACAGCGTTCCTTCGAATACGAACGGACACGTGAGTGCACGCTCTTTCTCGCAGAAGAAGTGCCGCTGTGGTGTGGAGCAAGGAAACGAAACTAGAGAACAGGAGGATGAAACAGTGCGGAGGGGAGAATCGGCATATGCCCAGATGGTTGAACGTCCGTCACGGGTACTGTTTCGGATGAAAGCATGAGCTGAGGCACTGTCGGAGGAATGGAAAACCCTTCGAAGACCGATGCGTCTGGCGTATCGAGGGATAGCGCCGGGCTAAGGAGTGTGGATGGTACTCCCAGCATCTGCATGATGACAGAGAAACAGAGAAACAGGATGACGACTGTACGAACACCCCTCGATCGTGTCCTAGCGATACTGTTGCCCGTTCGATTGAGCATGACGCGGTCAGACTACTCCCACTCGAATATGCTTGCAACAGAAACTATGGACTGATGGGTATCGAGACTGCCATGACCCATCATGTGTTGTACCCCACGTGAGATTTGGACAGGCAGCTCAGTCAAGGCGGCTGCAGGACACCCGCTGAAATTACTCAAAACCCATCGGAGCGGAAGACAGCCGAGGCCCTTTCCACAGAGTCACGAGCGAGTACAATCGGATGTCCATTGAGAAATGGAGCATCGAAGACGACGGGACCCTCTCGTACGTGCTACCACAGGAACACCAATTGGCTCGTGAGTCGCTCCCATGCGCTACTTCTTCGCCTCAGGGTGCTCACTCGTCATTCTCGTCTCATCATTTGTGAGCCCTAGCGGTTTGTCATGCGTGTAGCCCGTCCAGCGATCGTCGCTCTGGATTGCCGTTGCCACCATTTCTCCCTTGAACGCAGCCTTGGCCCGAGTACGAATCATATTCTTGATGGGCTCCACATCCGCACGACTGTAGTAGCCGCGCTGCACACCGTTGTCGAATATCGCAATCGTGCGATCGAGATAGGATTGGGCCAAGGGTCTGTTCCCGGCCTGTAAGGCCTGGGCAGCGTTGTTGAGATACCGTACGACCGCTGTCTGCGGCGAGTTGCCCAAGGCGTTCATGAGGACGTCCCGATAGACGTCCTGCTCCAGCTGAGCTGCAATGTCTTTGACCCACGGAGCCGTCACGATTTGATCTGCGGCCGGTGCCAGCCAGTCTGCGGCTGAGCCAGGAGTGGCGATGAATATCGCTGCGACGAAGACGAAGCCAGCGATGCTCCATCCGACCCCCTGGCGAAATCGATGGCTCATGTCCACCTGTCGCGGGTTGAATCGATCCATGACACACCTCCTTGATTGAAGTTGACGTTTTGAAAGTTCGTTGTCATTTCTATCTCTTGGAGACTGGATGGACCTCTTTCGTCAATAGTGAGGACCAAGGGCACCAGAAATTCACAGGTAAGATTTCCTCACCTGCGTCTGACAGACGGCCCTCAACATCCTTAATGGTGGAGTGACAGCTTTCCGGTGCAACTTCAAAAAAGGAGACGGTTTCAGGTTTCAGGTGAAAGTGCCACGGTGGGTTGTACGCAACAGGGGATTTTTCAATAGTCCCCATGACGTGTATCTTCAACTTCTTCGCGAGGATTTCCCTCGCCTCCTTGATTGTCGATGCATCAACCAGCTTGAAGACGAACGTGTTTGAATCGAAATCTTTAAATTGGAAATAGGCTTCTGTAGAGGAGGCTGTATCGGTGAGAGCTAGAGTAATACACATGACCATTATGAAGAAAAACATCCGAGTAGCAATCGGTCTGTTCGCTTTCACGGTTGTTCCCTCCAATGTGGATAGACTCGCTTTCATCATGACACTTAATTGCATGCGGTGGGTGACGTCAGCGTCTCTCCTAGTAAATTTTCACCGCAGACCTGTAGGTCTTCACAGTAGGTTTTGAACGCTGAATGCCCTATCATCCTCCTGCACGATGGTTAAAAGAGGGCGGGTGGTCACGACAGGCCTCTGGTATTCCTCCTGGGGAAGATTTTGTCTGACCCACAAGTCTGTGCAGAGGTGCCACCGATGGTTCAACATGGATGCATTGGAATCGTGAACCTGCTTCTCATCACGGGCCTCGCTTCGCATGACACTTTCTATCCCAATTTTCATGTGCCGTACGATGGGCTCGTCACCCACGATCATCTGTCTGAGTGAATGGCGCGAAAGGTGTCCGTGCCGAAGTTCCGGAGTTGGTGGACTGTCCTCTATTGATAGGAAACCTGGAGCTCCGGCCGCGATCACATGGTTTACCATTGCAAAAGGAGGAGGCTGACGATGTCTGTACGATTGTTGAAACCTGCGTGCGTGTGCGTCGTGATGCTGGTGATTGGGGTTATATTCTCCACTCAAGCCCATGCTCACGGAGGACTGGCATTGGCAGACGACATGTGCAAACTGCGGATCGGACCCTACAACATGCATTTCACCGGCTATCAGCCTGACAGCACACGCAATAAGGAATTCTGCGAGGACATTCCGGCAACCGGCCGCACAGTCGTGGTGCTCGATTATATGGAAGATGCCCTCCGCCCGTTGCCCACCGAGGTCCGGGTCATCAAGGACACGGGTTCAGAGCAGGATCTTCAGGCCATCACGGTCTTGCACCTGCCGCCCAAGGTCTACCCCGCCGGCACGGTCAATTTCGAATACAACTTCGACCAGCCCGGCAAATTCGTCGGTTTGGTCACCGTGGGCGATAAGAAGGAGCTTGTCTCACGATTCCCGTTCTCGGTCGGGGAAACGAAAATACCATTGCCCCCCGGCTACTTCCTGATCGCGTTCGCAGGGACTGCCGTGGTGGGGGTGATCTTGTTTTTCCTGCGCGGTCGCCGCAAATCCTCGCTGAGCACCGTGTCGTAGACAGCCGACCATCCGGTCGTTTGAGAGCGATGCGCCGAAACCACAAGGCCCACGCTGTCCCGATGGCAACCGGTGGCCTGGTAAGCGCTCTTGCTGAGAACCCTCCGGAGATGGATAATATGTGGTCATGAGAGACGAAATGGACACCGATACGAACAGACGCTTGCTGATTACGATTGTCGGGTTGGGCATCGCCCTCTTCTGCCTCGATCGGTATCTTCCTCTTGGGGTCGGGAACGGTGTGCTCTACGGTGGGCTCGTCATTCTGTCCTTTCTCTTACCGAATCGGAAAGGCCCGTTGATCACGGCGGCGGTGTGTTCTGTGCTCTCGATGGTCGATGTCATCCTCAGTCCTACGATGATAGAGGGTGTGCCCCTCTGGATGGGCGTATCCAACCGATTGTTCAGCCTGACAGCGATTTGGCTACCCGTGCTCTTCTTCGTGCATCAGCGACGGGCGGAAGACACGTTACAGCGGGCGCATGACGACCTTGAAGCGCGCGTACAGGCGCGCACGCAAGAACTCGCCTCCGCGAATCAGGCGCTCGTCACGGAAATCATGGAACGAATGGACACAGAACGGTCACTCCGGGCAAGCGAGACCGTGCTGCAGACCAGTCGACGGGAGCTCCAGCAGAGCCGTGAGGATTTGCAGGCCCTGGCGGGCCAGTTGTTGACGGCTCAGGAAGAAGATCGCCGGAGAATTTCGCGCGACTTGCATGACGACATCAATCAGCGCCTGGCGATGCTCTCGATGGATCTCCGACGGATGGAGAAAGATCCCTCCAGCGATCTAGAGCACCTCAGGGATGAGATCCGCCGGGTGTCCGAGTGCCTGACGGCCGTCTCCGACGACGTACGGCAAATGGCGTATCGCTATCATCCCTCTATCCTGGAGGATTTGGGACTGGTGAAAGCCGTGCGCCGCCTCGTCGATGATTTCTCCGCCCGCACCGGCATCACAAGCTCCTATGTGCATAAAGATCCAGGGGCAACACTGCCGACCGAAGTGACTATTTGCCTGTATCGTGTGGTACAGGAAAGTCTGAGTAACGTCACTCGGCATGCTCAGGCGGCGCAAGTGGACATAGAGCTGATCTGCGAGGACGAAGTGGTGAGCCTCTCAGTCCGCGACAATGGCGTGGGGTTTGATGCCGGGCAACTCGCGCAGGTCGGCGGCCATCTTGGCTTGCTGAGCATGAAGGAGCGTGTGCGCCTGGTGAAGGGCACGTTGGAGGTGGAGTCGGCCCGCACGCACGGCACACAGATCCGAGCGGAGATTCCGCTGAGTCAAGGAGCATTCCATGCCTAAGCCACGTATCCTGCTGGCCGACGATCACGCCCTTGTCCTGGAGGGCTTTCGCCGTATCCTGGAAGGGCACTATGAACTGGTCGGTACGGTGGGGGATGGGCGTGCACTTCTTGAGGCCGCGAAGACCGTGCAGCCAGACATCGTCATCCTGGATGTTTCCATGCCATTGCTGAATGGCATCGACGCGGCGGCGCAGCTGAAAAAGATCTGTCCGAACGCCAAAATCATTGTCGTGACGATGCATGCCGATACGGATTATGTGCGGGCGGCCTTTGAGGTGGGGGCTTCGGCCTATGTGCTTAAGGGCTCAGCTTTGGATGAATTGGACCAGGCGATTCGGGCCGTGCTCGCAGGCCATTCCTACATTACGCCGCTGATCACGAAAGACCTTGTCGACATCTTTTTGTCCAAAGGCTCGGAGAAATCCATGGGCGCAGACCGCCTCACCACGCGCCAGCGAGAAGTGCTGCAACTGCTCGCCGAAGGACAGACGGCCAAGGAGATTGCGAACCAATTGAACATCACCTCTCGGACCGTCGAGTTTCATAAGGGGCAGATCATGGACCACCTCAATCTGCAGACCAGCGCAGACTTGATCAAATACGCGCTGACCCACGGCATTGTGAGCGCGTCATAGTCGCCGGATCGGCCTATCTCGTCCTGGTAATATTTTCTGGGATTCCTTCAGCTTTTACGAGTTCCTTCCTTTGAGCAAAAGCGATATATCCATGCGCAATGACACCGCGACTGATACCGATCCTCTTCTCATGCGGTGATTGGGTGAGTCTACCTGAACAATCTGAACTGGCGGGTGTGTCTCGGCAGGTGTGGGCTCAAATGGGCGTGTGGGTAGGCGATGATTGTGCTCGGGTCCAAGATGGGTTGGCAGAGGACGCGACACAACGATGCCAGCATTGACCATGACGTGGTGGCAGCGGAGAACGCAGCGGGGAACAGTGGTGAGAGGAAAAATCAGACTCGCTTCATGCGAATGTGTTGAGCGGATAGGTGCCAGGATCGTTCTTCTCGGCAGCCATCGTTGACACGTGCGTGAACCACTGGTCTGACGTCGCAGTGTCTTCATATGCGTTGAGTGAGTGGGGGAGCATGGAGTACAGATGGGAAACCAGAGAGTCCTGACACTTGTGGTGACGATGGGGGTCGTGGCTGCGAGCTGCGTGTCGCAGGGACGAGCTTTTGCCTACGAGGAAATCGCGGTGGCGGATGGGGGAACTCTAATCGGTACCGTCACCTTGAGCGGAAAAGTTCCAGCGCCCAAAGGCTATAACCTGACGACCTTGCCTGATCCGATCTATTGCGGACGTATCTCGGATGGCCGGGGCTGGCGTCTGTTGCAGCCGTTCGACGTGGGAGAAGCTGGGGCTTTTCGTCAGGTCGTCGTACACATTGACGTGATCGAACGTGGAAAGGCGTTTCCAGAGATAGGGCCCTCTCGTATTGATGCCACGGACTGCCGGTTTCTTCCCTTTGTCAGTGTCGTGCGAGATGGCCACGACGTGGTGGTCGCCAATATGGACCCGGCTATGCACGATATCCAAGCCTACGAAAGCTCGCATCTCGGACCACGTGTTCTGTTCAACGTGCCGCTGCCTATCAGTACCCGATATCCTCGTGAGGCCGGGCTCAGCGCGCATGTTCACAAACACTATGAGGGCACTCCGGTGACTCAGCATATCCATATGACCAAGGGGCGTCGGGTATTCAGTATGCAATGTGGGTTTCACGCGTACATGGAAAGTTGGGCGTTAGTGGCGGACCATCCCTACTATGCCGTGACGGACAAGGACGGTCGGTATCGGCTCACAGATATTCCTCCGGGGACGTACCGCGTGACCGTCTGGCATCCCTACCTGCGGGAGTCGTCTACCCACGATGTCACGATTGCGCCAAAGGAGCAGGCGGTGTTGGATATGACCATCGCCGCACCGAGTGGGCGTCTCTACGCGAACCAGATGGTGGAGAACCCGTACACTCGCTACAACATTACAGAGGATGTGCAGGGGCAGATTGTGCCCACTCTGGAGAAACAGCGTTATCGATGAACTGAGCAATATCGATAGGGACGATTCGATCGGGACACAGCTTTACCTGTCTCTTGTCGAGTTCCTTTTGGTGGATGGTCCTGTGGTCAAGTCGTCCTTCGACTTCACAGTGAAGGGGAAAGGATCAGAGAAATGGT
>CAVUHR010000024.1:0-22688 GCA_963741245.1 Nitrospirota bacterium
AGCTGGCGAGAGGAATTGAACCTCCAACCTGCGGTTTACAAAACCGCTGCTCTGCCATTGAGCTACGCCAGCCTGGATGTCTAGGTCTGCAAACCCATCGCGATTCGCCAGAGTGAAAACCTAACAACTGCGTATGAAGCTGTCAAGCGAACGCGTGGTGTGACTTGGAATCTGCACAATCCGGTTATAGAAGGAATCAGCACCATCGGAGATCATCGAGTGGACTATGCCTCCATCGTGTGAAATTGGAGAGGCGGAGGCACGGCCTAATCACTACGTGATTGTGGAAGGGGGAGTGGAACCGTCGGAGGTGTGGTTGTGGCCATCCAGGGTATCCTCGAGGACTCGGAGCGACTCATTGAGGAGATCTGCTGCACAGCGCAAGGTGATGTGAATTTGTTGGAGAGCTTCCTCCCATCGTCCTTCCTGATGGAGGGTTTGAAAACGGCGATGATGTTCATCCATGATCGCTTGCTTCGCATCCAGCATGAGACTATCGATAGCGGTCACAGGTGCCTCCCAAACGTGTGATCGAGGCCGCACGGTAACAGACCCTGTGTCCATACAACAATTATACGAACGGGTGGATGATGTGATAGTTTAAGGATGGACTATAAGTATAGATAGTATCATGTTAAGTTTGATAGTCCAACGGTGAGTCCACCAACGATTCAACAAAGCCAGAGTGCCGCCACTCATGACCACCAGCTACAACAAGGCAGTCAGCTCCTCCTCAACGCCACAGAACGCTGCACCCAAAAGGAAGGCTGCGTAGGCACGCCTCGCCCACTCCGAGTGAGCCGGAAAGGAACACCTGGTTCATTTCCAAGCCCGAACACCCTTAACCTACTCCGTTCGATACATAATTTACATAAAGTTTACGGGGAATTGACTGAACTGGAATGTGTCCCGGTTAGGCTAGGGGCACGTGAATATGCAGGAACCATTCACACCACCTCTGGAGCAGGTCATGAAGAACACAGACATCTATCTGTTCGTGCTTGGCGTCATGCTGTTCTTCGTCGTACTCGGTCTAGATGCTTGGAGCGCATTATCGAGCCACGAATAGGACCATGACACAAACCACAATGGAACAGACTCTCTCGAACAGCTGGCCCAAACGATTTATGATCACTCTCACGGCCTATGACATCACGCGTATCTGGGAAGCGGGCACGCGATTCATCCTGAGCTTGCTCACCCTGACGATCCTCCTCGGTCTGGCAGGAGGCGTCATAAAAACGTTTCTCGACCTGCGGCTTCTCCTGTCCACCGACGTGGAAGTGGCCCTTCGGCAGATAGTGGTCGACACCCTGACCCTGCTGGCCGTCGTCGAAGTGTTAAAGACTACCCTCGCATACTGCTCTGACGGGAGAGTCCGGGTCACGTTTATCATC
Source organism: Nitrospirota bacterium (assembly GCA_963741245.1). Classification (GTDB taxonomy): domain Bacteria; phylum Nitrospirota; class Nitrospiria; order Nitrospirales; family Nitrospiraceae; genus Palsa-1315. The sequence goes on from CAVUHR010000024.1 coordinate 1,398, forward strand.
GACACAGTCCTTGTAGTGATGCTGACGGAGGTCATCTCACGATGGTTCACGGGCGGGGAGTGGCACCAATTCGCGATACTGGGAGGCATCTTAATCACACTGGGTCTGATGCGCATCGTGGCCGTCCGATACAGTCCGGCGCCGAAGACGTTCACGCAACAGGCTAGTCAACTGGGGCTCTCATTCCCATAATCTCACCAGGAGGCACCTATGCCGACGAATTCTCTTCTTGAATCAGCTCCGGATGTTCATCATTTACGACGGGAGCGTTCTCATACTGACGCCCTCACGGCAATCATTCTCGACCATCTCAATGAGCAGACCGTCATCAGTCTGGATTCGCTCATCTGCCTCATGCCCCAATACACATGGAATCAAATCTTCCACCGCGTTGACCAACTCGCCCGATGCAACAAGGTCGTCCTTCGCCGACACCGATTCGAATACACGCTCTTTTCCACCAATTTCCTGGCATAACTACGTCCTTCCACGCAGGATGCTGAAAAAGTCCGCCATCGTGAATGGAAGGTTAAGACTCAGGTTAAGGCTGAGATTCAGCAAGTCGAATCTTCGCTCAACCTCGACCTCAGCCTGCCTCACTCGCTAGGGTCTGTTGTGTCACGGGGCGGGGCATCGCTCTGACTCTTCTCGACGAGGAAAGATCAACCGCAACCTGAAGGATCAGCGAGGCTCAACTTTCCGCAGAGTAGTTTCTGGAAGATACTGGTGGAGTGGTGTGGCGAATGATCTTGCCTTCCACGAGATAGACCACCAGCTCGGCGATGTTGGTGGCGTGATCGGCCATCCGTTCGAGGTATTTGGCAATGAAGCTCAAGCGAATGGCGCGTGAAATCGTGCGAGTGTCCTCGATCATGTATGAGAGCAGCTCGCGGAATAACTGCTCCATCAGATCATCGACGAAGTCGTCGTCCGTGAGCACCTTCCGAGCGAGCGTGGCATCCTCCTTGACGAATGCATCGATACTTTGCTTCACCATCATCCGCGCCATTTTACCCATCATCGGGATATCGATGTAGGGTTTGAGCTGCGGCTCTTCGTTCAGCTCGATTGCCCGCTCGCAGACATTCTCCGCCAGGTCACTGATCCGCTCGAGCTCGGTGGAGATTTTCATCGCCGTCGTCACCAATCGCAAATCTCGCGCGGCAGGCTGATGGAGGGCCAGCAACCGGATACTCTCTTCGTCGATCTCCACATCCAAGGTGTTGACCTCGTGGTCCCGTTCGATCACGTAGCGGGCCAGGGCCGAGTCGCGCGTCACCAGTGCGGTGAGGGCCTTGTCGATCTGATCTTCCGCCTGACCGGCCATTCGCAAGAGCTTGGTCTTCAAGTCGGAGAGTTCCTCGTCAAAGTGGCGCTGTGTCATAACGTTCACCCAAATCGTCCGGTGATGTAGTCTTCGGTCTGCTTCTTGGAAGGCGTGGTAAAGAGCTGCTTCGTGAGGCCAACCTCCACCAGTTCGCCGAGGTACATGAACGCCGTCCAATCGGACACCCGCGCCGCTTGCTGCATATTGTGGGTGACAATGACAACCGTCAAGTCTTGCTTCAAGGAAAAGAGCAGTTCTTCTATTTTGGCGGTGGCCACGGGATCCAGCGCCGAGCAGGGTTCATCCATCAGCAAGACATCCGGTTTGACCGCGAGTGCGCGGGCGATACACAGTCGTTGTTGTTGCCCTCCAGAGAGACCCAAGGCGCTTGCTTGAAGACGATCTTTCACTTCATCCCACAGCCCTGCGCCTTTGAGTCCCTCTTCCACAATTTGATCTAACTGACCACGGTTTCGGATTCCATGAAGGCGTGGCCCATAGGCCACGTTTTCATAGATCGATTTCGGAAAGGGGTTCGATTTCTGAAAAACCATCCCGACACGTGTTCTCAGGTCGGTGATATCCACATCGGGACCATTGATATCCACGCCGTCGAGCAGCATGCTGCCTTCTACTCGAGCTCCTTCAATCAAGTCGTTGAGCCGATTGAGGCATCGCAGCAAGGTGGATTTTCCGCAGCCGGATGGCCCAATGAACGATGTAACCTGATTTTTGATGATATCGATATCAATTTTGAAGAGAGCCTGGCGGTCCCCGTAAAAAAAGTCGACCTGATTCAAGGTAAGTTTGATGGCTTGAGTGTTGGAATCATTGTCAGGCAACTGGGGATGACCGTCCTGCACGTTGAGCCTTTGTGAGTTGAGCGTGTGTGATTGGGTCGGCTGTTGTGTCGAAGGTGGAGAATTGTACACAGAGATCCCCTATAACACTGATCCGGCATACTTTTTGCGCAGGTGGTTACGAAGGATAATCGCTGTGAAGTTCAACAGGACCACGACGGTGATCAATACCAAGGTAGTGATGTAGACCATTGGTTTCGCTGCTTCCACATTGGGGGACTGAAAGCCCACGTCGTAAATATGAAATCCCAGGTGCATGAACTTTCGATCGAAGTGGAAAAAGGGCCAGGAACTGTCTACGGGGAGCGAAGGCGCAAGCTTGACGACTCCTGTCAGCATGAGCGGTGCCACCTCGCCCGCAGCGCGGGCCATCGCCAAAATCAATCCAGTCAGAATACCCGGTAGGGCACAGGGTATCACAACTTTGAGCATCGTTTCCAACTTGGTTGCTCCAAGAGCCAAAGATCCTTCACGAAACTCCCGAGGTACAGCGGCCAGTCCTTCTTCTGTGGCGACAATGACCACTGGCACCGTGAGTAAAGCCAGCGTCAGTGACGCCCATAGAATGCCACCGGTACCAAAAGTTGGTGTCGGAAGTCGTTCAGGAAAGAAGAGCTGGTCGAGGGTCCCGCCGATGGCGTAAATGAAAAAGCCTAATCCGAACACACCGAAGACAATTGAGGGCACACCCGCAAGATTGTTGACGGCGATTCTCACGAGACGAACCATGGTGCCTTGTTTGGCATATTCTCGCAGATAGAGCGCGGCCAGCACTCCGAAGGGGACGACGGCGAGACTCATGATGATGACCATCATGACGGTGCCGAAAATGGCCGGGAAAATTCCGCCTTCAGTGTTGGCTTCCCTGGGCTCGGTGCTGAGGACAGACCACACATTCGTGAGATAGGTCCAGCTCTTGCGCAACAGACCCATCTCGTTCGGACGCAGGGCACGAATGATCTGCCCTACCGGGATCTGCTTTTCTCGTCCGTTCGTATCCACCATGAGGACAGAGTATTCATCGAATTGTGTGCGCAACGTTTCCATTTCTATGGTTTTCTCTTGGTAACGAGATTCAGCAGCAGCAACCTGTGCTTTGAGGTTATCAAGTTGTCCTCTCTCCCTCGTGTCGGGGGCGGCCTCCATTTCGAACGCACGGATTTTCAACCGCGCCCCCTCGATGTCTGCGTTAATAGAGCCAATCTCGACTCTTTCGATCCGGGCGATCTGTTGATGGAGGGCATTGGTGGTACTGATCAGTGGGGCCAAGGCAATCCATCCACCTTCATTCCCTTTTGCCTGAAGCGTCTCTCCTTTGTAGACGGCCTTGATCCTGGCATACATGTTCCCCCATTCGCGTCGTTCCAAAAGCACAACATCTGTCGGAGAAGTTTGTGACACAATCTGATCGTCGTTGACCCATTTGAAATCAAGCCCATATAAATCACGATTCCCGATCTTTACCCGAAGGCGGCCTTTCCCTTCAGGGCGGTCCGGCGTGACAGAGCGAGGGATGACTTCGCGCCCGGCCAGTTGCCCCATCACGTGGTGTCCATCTTTCAGGGTGAGCTCGACGATATCCGAAGTCCAAAAGTATCCCAATCCGTTGATCATGATCAAAAGCAACAGTCCAAAGACCATGAGCAGGGATACCGAGACGCCGGCGGCGCAACCCCAGATAAAGACGCTGCCGGAGGCGAGGAATCTTTTGAACGTGGTGCGCATTAATACTGACTATACTTCGTCCGCAGCCGTTGCCTGATGACTTCCGCCACGGTATTGATCAGAAACGTAAACACAAATAAAAGCACGGCCGCCAGGAATAAGATGCGATAGAGTGTGCCTCCATGAGGGGCCTCTGGAATTTCCACGGCTATATTGGCCGATAACGTGCGAAAGCCATTGAAGAGGCTCCAATCCATAATGGGGGTGTTCCCTGTGGCCATGAGGACGATCATGGTTTCTCCAATGGCCCGACCAAAGCCAATCATTATTGCAGAGAAGATTCCAGGGCTCGCCGAGATCAGCACGAGCTTGGCCAAGGTCTGCCAGTGGGTGGCTCCCAGCGCAAGAGACCCGGCGATCAAATGTCGTGGGACGTTGGACAGTGCTTCCTCAGAAATACTAAAGATAATAGGAACGATTGCAAAGCCCATCGCAAACCCCACCACGAGGGCATTTCGTTGGTCATATCTGAGTCCCCAATGGGTGGCAAACCATGTTTTATAGTCGGCTCCGAACAGGAACGACTCGATCGACTGGTTCAAGCCCAGACAGAGCCAGACGGCACCGATGATGACAGGAATCAGGACAAAGGTTTCCATCCCAGGGCGAAGGCGACGAATGATTGAGGCTGGGAGATATTGCCAAAGAATCGCCGTGACCGCGACGCTCACGGGCACGGCCACAGTCATTGCGACCATCGCAGGGAAAATCCGTTCGAGCATAGGCGCCAGCCACAAGCCGGCCAAGAAGCCCAGGATGACGGTCGGGAGAGCTGCCATCATTTCAATGGTCGGTTTGATCTTGGCTCGAAGATTGGGGTGCATGAACATTGATGTATAGATGGCGCCTAAGAGGGCCAGAGGCACTGCGACCAGCATGGCGTACAGGGTCCCTTTCAGCGTGCCAAAGATCAGCGGGAGCAGGCCAAACTTTGCTTCAAAGTCATCGGCGCCACTGGAGGATTGCCACACATGTTCCGGTCTCTCATAGCCTTCGTACCATATGGGTTTGAACAGGGTTGCGAGTGTCGTCTCCGGATGAGGGTCGTGAATCGCATAAGTTAGCAATTCTCCCTGGTCGGTGAGGGCTACGGCTCCATCGGCTTTGGGAGAAAATGTCAGGGTGCGAATCGCCTGGTGGTTCCCTGGAAGCTTCAACAGAGTCTGTGCGGAGGTGGAGTAGTGGACAAAAAGATTGCCCTGCGCATCGCCGGTGATGAATCCTTTGTCGCGAAGCGATGGAGAGATCCCGGTGACGGGAGAAGGATGCGTGTCGAACTGATGAATCAGGCGAAAGCGAGTCGTCGAGCTTTCTTGAGCCTGACGCACCGGCATCCAGACTGAGACGTCGCCGGCGCTGGTACCGATGGCCAGCGAACGATCTCCAATCAAGTAGGACAGGGCGGTGACTGACGTGCCGGCCGGAGCCACCGATATGGTTTCGATCAGACTCGGCTGGGTACCCTCTCGCACGTTATAATAGAAGATGTTCCCTCCGGCCGTTCCAATCGAAAGTGTTTCGCCGCGGCTGTCAAAGATCAAGGCCGTCACTGGCTCAACGCCGTGACCGGTCAGTGCAACAGGAGCGGTCGCGAATGGTGTGGCAGCGTACCAAAGGCGCCCTTGATCCGTCAGGGCTACTGCAAGTGTGCCTCGCTCCGTTGGCTGATAGGCCAAACGAATAATTTGCTCTTTGGTGGGAGTCAATTGTACAGGAGAACCAAGGGCGACCGTTGGAACGATGTGGCGCGCCCCCTCTTCGAAACTGGCTGGAAACTCGAGCGTCACAGGAATGATGCGGCCATCGTTCGTGCCCAAGGCAAATTGATTGCCGACCCCTACCGCTCGCGCAATGGAGGTGGTGTGGACCTTGGCTAAGCCTGAAGGAAGGTCATGGGTCATGGGCGCGCCGGAGCGCGCATTGAAGAAGCGAATCTGGTGATCGGATCCTGCCGTGAGTTGATAGATAATCTCTTGATATTCGTCCATTCCAACCAGGCTGGATTGCGGGAGCGCCCCTGGTGGAGGAGCGCCGGCAAAGTGACTGGTCTGGGTCCCTTGTGGAGAGAAAAACACGGGGGCCACTTCTTTTACCAAGAAAATAAAAATACCGATAATGCTCAAGATGACGGCGATCCCTCCCATCGTAATGACGGCTTGGGCAAGCCGATCAAAGATACGACGCCACATTACCTTGGTTGAGTGTTGCGATACCTTTTGTAGGGGCGTATGGCCATACGCCCCTACAGCGGGAGAGGGAGCTAGAGCGGGACCGGTGTCGCTAGTCAAGATTCTTGAGTTCCTTCTCGATCGCGGCGGCCTTCAGCGGGAAAAACCCGTCTTTGATCACCACTTTCTGCCCTTCTTTACTATAGATGAATTTGATGAATTCTCCGACGATCGGATCCAGCGGTTTATTGGGTGCCTTGTTGACATAGAGATAGAGATGGCGCCAGAGCGGATACGACCCATTGTCCGCGTTTTGTTGGTTGGCCTCCATAAACGGCGTACCCTCTTTCTCGGCCAGTGGAACGGCGCGCACGTTTGATGTGAGGTACCCGATCCCGCTGTAGCCGATGCCGGCTTGATCTTCGCTCACACTTTGGACCACGGAGGCTGACCCAGGCTGTTCTTTGACTTCGTCCTTGTAATCTCCGTTCTTGAGCGCATGTTCCTTGAAAAATCCATAGGTGCCGGAGGCCGAGTTCCGTCCATAGATACTGATGGGATTGTTGCCCAGGCCTTCATCCAGCACACCAGCCTGTTTCCACAACTGAATGTTCTCATTGTGGCCCCCGCGTCGACTCTTCGAAAAGATCGCATCGACTTGCGCCATCGTGAGTCCTTTGACCGGGTTGTCCTTGTTGACATAGACGGCAAGCGCATCGATGGCGACCGGAAACGCAGTGGGTTTATATCTGAATTTTCTTTCGAAGGCATCCGTCTCGGTATTTTTCATCGCGCGGGACATCGGCCCAAGCTGCGCCGTGCCTTCGATCAAGGCCGGAGGAGCCGTGCTTGAGCCCTTGCCTTCGATCTGGATTTTGACGTTGGGATATTGTTTGCGAAATCCTTCAGCCCAGAGTGTCATGAGGTTGTTGAGAGTATCCGAGCCGATGCTGTTGACATTGCCGGACACCCCGCTGACTTTGATGTAGCCTTTCAAGGCTGGGTCGAGCGTGATCGCTTCATCGGCATAGGTCGATGGGATATTGGAAACAAGAGCCCCAAGAAGGGCGAAGCACCACAGACTGGACCTGGCAGCTAATCTGTTCATTGAGACTCCTTTCATCATCCATAAGGATGGTCGTGTCTTGTTACGAGGGCATTACATGAATGTTACAACGGTGTTAACTCCCGCAATACTTCTACTCATTTCTCATCCAAGTGACCGAGCCGGGAGGGGCGAGCCGTCTGCCGCCCCTCTTCCTCGTTACATCCAGCGAACCTGGAGTTGAATCAAAAAGGCATCATTCGCGGCAGCATCGAATTCGGAAGTGGTGGTACTGCTGCCTTGCTGGTGGTGACGGAATTCATAGTTGAATTGCAGTTTTGTCTGAACTTTGGGAAAAATATCTGCAAAGTAGTAGTTAACTCCAACCGTTGTGCGTGTTAAACTTGTCGTTCCCAACTGTTGTATTCGGATCGAATTCTTCATAGCGAACGATGGGTTCCCATCCTTTCAGCCACTCCACTCCCAGATTGTCGAGTCGGTACTTTGCGTAGGCGTACCAGGCCGTGCGCATCACGCCTGGCACATTGGTCGTGACGCTGGTGGCGCCTATGGTCGCTTGATTGGGGGCGTCGTGACCGCAGACATACTCACCTTGAAGGTGAAGTCCTGGAAGCCAGTCGGGAGTGTATCGGATGTCATAGCCGACCCGGTTGTACTTACCTTTCCCACGTCCGTTCAGAGCTGTATTGAGATTTTCAGACTCTCCGGCAATGGTCGAGAAACTGAAAAACAGATCCTTCCGTGGCTTGATCCGTGATACGGCCCAAGAAGTCCTTTTGTGAATTGTTGTCGATCTTGGTGTAATCGATGTGAATTGCCGTTCATCACCACGGCATCCAGCTCAATCATCTCATGCGGTTTACTTTTTAAATCGACGTAAATGTCACGCTCTTGCACGAAGTCAATCCCAGTCGAGACAGAGCCACCTCCGCCTGCTCCTGAGCTGAAATAGGTGCGGCTGATGAAGTCGATGAGTCCCGATGAGGTCTCGTTCTCAATTCCGAATGGAATCCGCATTTGTCCGAATCTGATGATGTCGAGATAAGGGGCCCACGAGAGAACTGGTCTAACGTCGATGTAGGCTTCTTTGAGAATCTGATTGTTGGCGGTCGACATGACGTTGGAGGTTGTCGTGCATGTAGCGTTGGTACAGACCTTGGTATTGGAATTCAATGTGCTGAGGGACGCAAAGTCAGACAGTATGTGCCAGCGCGGAATTTGGTCCATCAGTTTTCCCCACACGATCAGCTCGGCGCGTCGAATAAGAAATGCATTCTGGGGGCTTCCTTCGGGGACATGTGCATTCTGAGAAAAGAATTGCGGTTGCAGCGCATTCACTCCGATGTTGAATTTGTCTGATAAGATCGGTAGTTGTGAGACCTTTTTTTGCCATTCCGTCAGGTTATTTGTTGGCTCTGCGGCTTTTTCCTGATCGGCTTTGGCCTTGAGCCATTCTTCCTTGGTAATCTGGCCTTTCTCGTAGAGAATGTCCTCAAGTCCAGCTCGGGCAATGTTGGCCTGGATGATCAACCCAAGGCCGATCACGCAGACGATGGTCGCGAACCACAGTCGTGTCATTCGAATACCTCCTTTTCCTTCTGTTGGGGACTATCGATTATCTTGGCTGACCTGAAGGGTAGCCCCAATCGATTGTGGCTGAAGTTGCCAGACCTCCTCGCATCGTCCTCCCTTCTTGTTTTGGTTCATGCAGGCCAGTGAGATCACAGTGTTGTCGCACGGGACTATCCAGGATTCAGGTTAAGAATCCATGACAGCGGCGTTACAGGACTGTTAATTTTGGAGGGGAATTCGAAGAACTTCGAGCAGGCGGTCAGAAGGCTGCGGGGAAACTATTCAGGGACGCCGGAATGTCGTTGGGCCGCACGTGTGCCTGCGACGAGCTCAGTCGAGCGGTACGACAGAATAATTTTTCGTAGGATGCTCAAAAAGGCCGTTCAGCAAGGCCGCAGCGAGTGAAGACCCGGAGGCGTACCCTCTGGGGTACGTTGAGGGTCTGAACGATGCGAGAACGAAGCTGGCGGACTTTTTCAGCATTCTATTTTAGAGGACGCGGTAGTACAGTACTGTGCCCGTCCCACTGTTCGGATCGCGCCGGAGCACCACGGTTGCATTCCTGATCACTTCGTTCACCCTTACCATCATGCGGGCTGAGAACAGGTCGCTCTTGATGTCGTACAGGTTTCGTTGACGGAGTTCCTTCCCAATGTCCTCAAAACTACTCACGCGATCCAACTCTTGAATGGTCTTGAAAGGACGGGCCTGGACAATTTCCGCAGCCATGTTTTGCGTAATACGAGGATCGAGTGACTGAAGCACGAGGGGATCGGCGGTGTTCACATTCACCCGGCTTTCACCTTCTTGCGGATAGACGGTCACCACCTTCGAGAGCTTCGTGATGATGTCGGGAGTCATCCCCTTAATCAGGCGCAATTCTAAGAGTGTCTGCAGATGATCGTTGGCCGCCCGGTAGGACGGACGCAGCGTTTGATAGTAGAGGCTCTCTGCGCCGACCGCTTCCGGCACCTCGTCTTGATCCACCCAATCGACGATGGCATCCACCAGATCCGGATTGACCTGCACGAGTTCGAAGAGCCGTTTGACCCTCAGATACCTTGCTCTTCCTGGCAGTGGGGTCTCCGCCGGCCGCCAGGTCGTTCAGGTTCAGCTTGCCCCGTTCATCCTCGATCTGCGCGTTCAGCAGGCCGTCGCCGATGGCATAATTCGTGATGGGAAAGGCCCACAAGTCGGTGGGGGCGTCGAAGAACTGTCCCGTTTGCTTGTCCTTCAAGAAGTCTTGCTGCAAGACGCCACGGGCTGCCTGCACCCCGGCTCGTGCGAGCACGGTTGCTTTGAAGTTATCGCGAAAGGCCGCAGCGTCGCGGTATTCCCGCCTCGCCTCGGCATCGAACTCGAGAATCAGCGCAACCAGGAGGGTCAGAACCAGGAGGGTGAGAAGAAGGGCGATACCACGTTCATCAGACCTTCGCATAGGTCACGATTCTCAGCGTGGCGTCGAGATTGACCGGATTATCGTATTTCGGTTTCAGCTGTAGATGATGCACCTGGACGTCATAGGGTGCCTGTTCGATGGCCACCAGCAGCGCGAGGATCTGGGGAAGCGACACGCCGTCGAGCCGAAGGTCGACGGCGGTCTCCTGATAGCCCTGAACGACGATGGGGGCCTGCGGCTGCATGCCGACGATGCGATCGCGAATCTGCGCCGTCGTCGTCGCTTCTTCCATGAACGCCAGCAGTGAAAACTGGGCCGGCGGGATCGGCATGCGCTGTTCGAGCTTGGCAATACGCGTCTGCTTGACCACGTATTCCTGCGCGACGAGCGCCAGTTCCTGGCTGTCTTTCGCTTTCCGTCGCGCTTGCCGATCGAGCTTGTCGATCGTCGCCATGAGCGGATCGATGATCAGCAGGAAGACAAGAGTTGCTGCAACCACGGCTCCGCCGGCAGCCACGATGATACGCTCGCGTTGTGAAAAATGCTGCCACCGTTCTTTCAGCATCTGTATCATGGCCGTTGCACCGAATAGGTGAGGCGAAACACGACTTGGTTCGGCACAGCCCCTACACGGGTATCGCTGATGGACACGTCATGAAAGGTCTCGTCCGCCACGAAGGCCTGCTTGATCTTGTCGACCGCATCGAAGGTCGTGGTTTCTCCCTCCAGGTGGATGCTGGTCCCGTCGATCGTCAGTTCTCGTACTTTCAATGGAACGCCTGGCGGCACATGTTTCACCAGTTCCGCAAGGCCGGCAAGGACGTTGTAGCGTGTGCCGTCGACAATCGAGAGGTCTTTCTCGAGCTGCGAAACTCGATACCGGGCCTGGTCCAATTCCTCACCCGGGCCGACGCCAGGACCAAATGCTTGCTCGTATTGCGCCTGAAGCCCGCGCTGGAGGTCCTTGACCGTCGAATCCTTGAGTAACACACGTGCGGAAAGATCCACGAGCGCCAGAACAGCCAGGATGAGCCCGCCCCATAAGGCCAATCGTGCGATCCTGTTTCGAGACATCGGCTGTGGCCGATGCGGCATCGCTGCCGGCTTTGAAGTCCAGAGCGAGACCTGATCCCACCAGCCTTGACTTCCAGCGGGGGCGGACAATGTTCGGATGGATCGCCAATCCGAATGCGATGGAAAACGCGCGGGGGCAACTTGATCCAAATCCCTGCCGCGGGCCGACCGGTTGTAAGCCCAGCTGCTGTGCCATATGCCCACTCAGTTCTCTGAGTTTAGAGCCGCCGCCCGATACCCAACAATGAGTCAACCGTTGATGGACGGTGCCTTCGTAGGCATGGAGGGAGACGCGTAACTCTTTGAGGACCGGCTCGAGCCAGGCATCGACTTCCTGTACGGCCATGGCACGCTTCCGTCGTTCCGCTTCGGCGAAGCTGCAGGCATAGCGAACGGCGAGCGCAAGGGTGAGATGATTCCCGCCCCACAGCACGGTCCGCAACAGCACGGGACGACCTTCATGCACAAGGCACAAGGTCGTCTTCGAGGCTCCGACATCGATGATCGCCATGTCGCCGGGGACCTGGGCCCCTTCCTCTTTCAGAAATTGGCTGACCGAAAACAAGGCCATGCCGTCAATCGTGATCGCAGAGGGGTTCAGATCAGCGGATGCCATAAACCGCAAATGTTCAGCAATTTTTACTTTGGGCGCTGCAGTGACGAGGACATCGGACCCTTTGCCTTTCGCGGCCCCATCCTGGGATTCTCGCGCCGGCAGCAACAGACTGCCGACCGTGACGTCTTCCAAGGGCATAGGAATCAGATTTTCCATTTCGAACGGGACGACCTGCGCCAGCTTGGAGGCATCGCGAAAGGGGAACGAGAGGGTCCTGACAAATACATCCTGGCAGGAGAGTGCGGTCACGATCTCTCCGCTGCCATACAAACCATGCTGCCAGAGGAAATTCCTGAGCATGGCCGAGCGATGCGCCGGCTCCGTGTGTTCCTGGCGTCCATAGGGAACGGGCAGGTGGAAATATTCCACCGATTCACGCCCTGTCAGGCGGCGGCGAAAGCGCACGGCCTTGAAGGCCGTCTGTCCGATATCGAGCCCGACACATTCAGCAATCATCGACAACTCTGTTCACTCCTCATGACCAGCACGGGACGGGCGGGACTGGCGAGAAACGCGAGACGCGGAAGACCATCGAAATTGCTTGGAACAACGATCTGCGCATATCTTGCCCCGTCTCGCATGTCCCGCCATTCTCGCGCGTCACGCCGCCTGTTAGAGCGCCACTCTCGCGGTCATAATCGGCCCCACCAACTTAAACGTCAAAGGGGTCCCAGGCTGGAACGGCGGCAACGAGAGGCTCGCCGCTTTTTGAGCAAACCCCGCACCGGGAATCACGGTGACCGTGAGATCCAGCAAGCTCTGCTGCAGCGGCTGCCGCAACATCATACGTCCCTGGGCCGTAAACGATCCATCTACGCCGTCTCCCTTCAGTTCCGTGACGTCACATGCGCCATCGTGGCAGGCGAGCGCGGCTTGGATGAGGCCGAAGGTAAGCGAGGGAATCGAGGAGGTGCCGGCAGCGATCCGTTCAACTACGAGATCCTTGATTTCGACCTTCACGGTCCCTTCCCCTTTGAGGGCAGCATAGGCACCTTGTGCACTGTCCCATCGATGCATGAAATCTCCCTGGACGGTGCCTCTGCTCACGTAGGGCTTCAAGACTGTCGCAAGATCCATCTGCTGGAGATGGCCTTTGACGGCAACAGGACCCAGTAAAGACCACGAGGTTGCGGTCAGAGATCCCGTGGCTCGTCCAGATCCCGCTTGCGCCACTCCGGGTAGCTGGACGGCGTAGTCTATCACCAGTTGCCCTAAAAATGCCTGAAAGACTCCAATTGTTGTCCGCACGGCTTCAACTGGGATCACCCCAATCGTCGGTCCAGCAAGGACGACATCACGCCACTCAATGGCCATGGGAAGGCCCACCGACCAATCCGCGGCACGAACCTCCCATCCACTCGCCCGATTGACTTCGGTCAACAGCCGGTTTTGGAGCGGGCCATAGGGAAAAGTCAGGAACAGAAATACGATGAAGCAGGCCATTGACGCCAGCCCCCAGCCCAGCGGGCCTTTCAGCTTCAGTGTCTCCGGCCAGGCAAAAGGCCACGTCATCATGAAGCCCCCACCGATACCCACTGACGGACGGTCTGTAGTTCCGCATTCTCTTGGAGCACCGTCAGCTCGATCAAGAGCGCTTTCGGTGTCCCGGGTCGCCCACGACCATCCCACTCATCCACCCAGAGACGGCTCTGGCCGTCGTAATAGCGCACGTTGAACCCTTTGACCTTGTTGGCCAGCTCGACTTGCTCGACAGACTCGTCCGTCAGCCCGTAGAGATTCCTGCGCACGAATCGAAGAAGCCGATCCCCTTCTCTGGTGTAGACGATACGAACCATCTCGGTGTCTTTGGTCGACTCCGACCCTCGAAACTGGCCCATCGTGAGAAAGGCTACCGAATCGGCCGGCTGACCGCCCAGCTGGCCGTTGATCCCCATCCAAGGACCGGTCGCGGGACCCACACCAACCGACAGCTCATCGATCATCACGCGCAACGTGCTTCGAACGATCTGCTCATTGGCCGAGTTCGCTCGTGCAGCATCAATCGCACTCGTCGTAACATAGAGGGATCCAAAGACCAAGGTGGCCATCATGGCGACCAAAGACACCGCCAGCAGGACCTCAATCATGGTAAAGCCGCCCTCAGAACTCTGTGGCGCTTGTCGAAAAGACATAGGTGCTGACCTCGACCATTTCTTCCGTTGTCCCTCGTGGCCATAGGACCTGAATCTTCACTTCTCGCACGATTGGCAATGGCGTGGGCGACACAATCCGCTTCCACCGATAATTCGACGGGCGATTCGTGATTTCTGCGGTGGCTTGCGATCCCAGGGGAGTCGGAAGAAATTCTCCGCCTGATTCACCGATGGGCAAGAGCGTCCCCAACTCCGACTCGATCAACTTTTCCTGCGCGAGGATCGTGGCAGTCGTGAGTTCCTTGGCTCTCGCATGGAGGTCGAGATCCCAATTGCGAAGTCCCAATAAGATCGGCAGCGCAAGCGCAAGAATGCCGAGCGCGATCAATACTTCCAATAGCGTGAAACCCCGTTCACTCTCCATAGAAAACTCTACAATGACACCGCTTTCTCATCGTTGGCGTGATTACTTGACTGCCCCGCGGTCTGTAGCAACGGTCTTATACGATCGGGAATTATGAGTGGCTTGGGGGGCTCAATCCGCTCATCGCTCATGCGGATCGCTCCTGTGACCGGCTCAATGGCAATGGCCAGAATGTTGTTGCCCGCATCCACCAAATGCATCGTTGCCGGATCGATCCTTCCAGTGGGGTAGAAGAACAGATCGACCAGACCGGATTCTTTTTTCCCCTGACCTGCCAGAATGTCTGAAATGCGAATGGTCTCAGAGAGTTTCAACGGCGTGGCCCAGGTGGGATCGATCGGTATCTTTTCTTGGTTCCCATCCAGAATCACCGGCCAGTAGACCCCGCGGTCCATATCGACGTATAGACGGATCGTCTTCTGGGTTAACATGGCCAAGCTCTGAAGGGATCGCACAGTCCCGACCATCCGCCGGCCAACAGAACCCAGACTTTCTTCCAGCGAAATTCGTGGCAGGATGATTCCCAGTAAACCGACGAGCAAGAACAGCACAATGATAATTTCCAGGATGGTGAATCCACGGGTGGATTGTAAGGCGTGAGGCGTGAAGCGTAAGGCGGTTCCGTCTTCGGCGGATGTGGAATTGTGAATGTTAAATGATGAATTGCAAGGCTCAGAATCGAGTGCCGAGGACTGAGATTTGTCCGGAGCTGAGAGTTGAATGCTGATGGCTGAGAACTCAGCACCGATTGACGAATGACCAATGACCATTGACGTCTTAATCCTTATCCAGATTCCAATTGGTAATATCCGCATTGATGCCTTGGCCACCCACTTCGCCATCGGTTCCGAGGGAGATAATCTCGTACTCACCTTTGAGACTGGGACTCTGACCGGGACTCAGACCGGTACTCAGACTGGGACTCAGGTACTTGTACGGGTTTCCCCAGGGATCTTCCGGAAGTTTTGGAAGATAACCGCCGAGCTTCCACTTCTTCGGGATCACCCCGACCGAAGGTTTTTCGACCAAAGCTTTCAATCCTTGGTCAGTCGTGGGATAGACACCGTTGTCGAGCTTGTAGAGCTGTAAGGCCCCTTCGATATTCCGAATTTGAACTTTTGCCGCCGTACGCTTGGCATCATCGGTCCGCCCCATGATGCGAGGGACGACCAAGGCCGCGAGAATCGCGAGAATGGCCACCACGACCATGATTTCGATGAACGTAAAACCGGCGGCTCCACCGCAAGCGCGAGGCATGAGGCGCGAGGCGAGGGAGCCTCGGTGCCGGTGTTTCCTGCTCATCATCGTCCACATGCCCTCGACCTGCTCTCTTCCACTCATCGCACACCTCCCGTTAGACTCATCACCCATCACGCTAAACTGATCACTACTTCAACTTCGGATCTACTAGCTCTAGCAGACTGCAGAAAAACCATTCCGGCAACCAAGAGTCTTCCAAAGTGCGCTCGTGTGGTACACACACCGGAACATTCCTGCAGGCGGCTCAAAAAGGCCTCGTCCAGCAAGGCCGCAGCGAGTGATCAAAGATGGTCCTTCTAAGCTTGCTCGAGTATGTTGCCCAGGATGGCTCGGATGAGTCCCCCACTGCGCGCGTCGAACGAGCACCTTCTTAGGCTGCGCGTTCCGCGAGCAAGGGGACTCACCGGGCCATCCCTCTCTGCTGCCGGACTTTTTCGCCTCCTGCTAGCGAACCATCTGTCCCATCTCAAAGATAGGCAACAGAATCGCCACCACGATAAAGAACACCAAGACACCCATGACCAAGATCATGATGGGTTCCAGGAGCGATGTGAACCGCGTAATGACCCGATCCACTTCTCCATCATAAATGTGTCCAATTCGACGAAGCATCTCTTCCATTTCACCGCTCCGCTCACCGACCGCAATCATGTGGGTGACCAGTGCGGGAAATTCTCCGCTGCGCTTCAACGGTTCGGCAATCGTTTCCCCTTCGCGAATATTCTGTCTGGCCCCTTCGACCGCATATTCCAGCACACGATTATTCATCACACGCTTCGCGACATCCATCGCATCCAACAATTGCACACCGCTGGCCAACATGGTGGCCAGCGTGCTCGTGAGCCGCGAGATGGCGACCATACGAGCGACCTCGCCGATGAGCGGAACCTTGAGCAGCCATCGGTCGGCCTTAATCTGCCCCGCTTCCGTCTTCAGCGCCCGACGCACCGCCCACACAATCAAACCCACCCCAACAAGAATCACCGCCCAATAGTCTGCAAGAAAATGGCTGATGCTCATCAGCACGACGGTCGGCCAGGGGAGGGCCTGTTTCATACTCGTAAAGACGGCGGTGATTTTCGGCACGACAAAGGTCATGAGAAAAAATAACACCGAGACACCGACGATCAACATCAGGGCAGGATAGAGAATGGCATTGGTTACTTTGTGTTTCAACGCCAACTGCTTTTCCAGAAACTCCGCGAGGCGGAATAAGATCTGATCCAACGCCCCGCTGGCCTCACCGGCTCGCACCATGTGCACATAGATCTGGGAGAATTCGCGAGGATAGCCCCCCAGTACCGCGCTAAAGGATGCTCCTCCACGGATTTCTTCGCGAATATCGGCCATAAGGCTCTTCACGGATTTCTTCTCGGTTTGATCCACCATCACCCCGAGCGCCTCGACCAGCGGCAGACCAGCCACCAGCAAGGTTGCCAACTGCCGGGTCATCATTGCCACATCGGTTGTGCTGAGGGCAGGGGAGCGGCCGATTCCAGCGGAGGATTTGCCGGGAGTACCCGCTGTCGAGCCGGCCATGGCAGAGCTCTGTTCCACCATATCGGTGGGAAACACGCCGACCTTGCGCAATTTCACACGCGCAACCTTCGAGCTCTCGGCATCGATGATGCCGGTCGCCGCCCCGCCGTCGTTCCGATAGCCTTTATAGTGGTAGACCGGCATCGGCTAGATTTCTACTTCCTGCTGGGTAATCCGCATCAATTCTTCGGTCGTCGTCACCCCGTGAAACACCTTCTCCGCGCCTTCATCTTTCAACGTCACCATCCCCTTCGCCATCGCCGCTTGACGAATCGACGCCGAGTCCGCCTTGTTGCCGATGAGGCGGCGAATCTCGTCGTCCAGCACGAGAAGCTCAAAAATTCCTGTTCGGCCTCGATAGCCGGTTTGGGCACAGGCCGGACATCCTGCTCCCCGATAGAATGTAGGGCGTACCCTCGGCGGAACGATACCGAGCCGAATGAGTTCTTCATCGTCCGGGTGATAGGGCTGCTTGCAGTCCGAACAGACCTGCCGCAGCAACCGTTGCGCTAAGACGGCCACGACGGAGGAGGCGACGAGAAATGGTTCGATGCCCATGTCGATCAACCGTGTGGCCGCGCTCGCGGCATCGTTGGTATGGAGCGTGGAGAAGACTAAATGCCCCGTGAGTGAGGCATGAATGGCGATTTCGGCGGTTTCACGATCGCGAATTTCGCCGATCATGATGACATCGGGATCTTGCCTGAGAATCGACCGTAACCCCGCGGCAAACGTCAGGTTGATCTTGGGATTCACTTGCATCTGACCCACGCCGAGCAGCTGATATTCCACCGGATCTTCGACGGTAATGATGTTCTTGTCCGGCGCATTGATATGAGTCAGCGCTGCATAGAGTGTCGTCGTCTTCCCGCTCCCAGTCGGCCCGGTCACGAGAATGATACCGTGTGACAGCTGAATCAGTTGCAGGATGATCCCCAACCGATCCTGCGAAAAGCCCATCTCCTGCAGATTCAGGAGACGGTTCTCTTTCTCCAACAGACGCAGGACCACCCGTTCACCATGTGAGGTCGGCAGCACCGACACACGCAGATCGACGTCCTTCCCCGCCGTCCGAATCCGAAACCGGCCATCCTGCGGCAGTCGTTTTTCCGCAATGTTCAGAGCCGCCATGATTTTCAATCGCGCGATAATACTCGCCTGCAGATGTTTGGGGGGTGTTAAGACGGGATAGAGCACCCCGTCAATGCGATACCGAACGACCAACCCCCGTTCGAACGATTCAAAATGAATATCGCTCGCGCGCTGCCTAACCGCTTGGAAGAGCACGGAGTTGACTAACCGAATGATGGGGGCTTCGTCTGTGGCATCAAGAAGGTCTTGCGGTTCATCCAGCTCATGAGCAATTTGATCCAGGCTCTCACTGGCCGCGATGTCGTCCATCACTTGCTCTGCGCCCGCAGGACTCGCCGCTTCGTCATACACACGATTCAGGCAGGCCAGGAGCGACAAGCTGCTCGTCAGCACCGGTTTGATCGGAAGGCCGAGCAACAGTCGAAGGTCGTCCAATGCAGCCGTTTCCATGGGATCGGTCGTCGCCACAATCACCGCTCCATCCTCTGTCTTGAGAGGGAGCACGTGATAGCGGCGGGCGAAGTGGATAGGAACCTTCTTGACCCATTCATGGTCGACCTGGCTCACATCAAGATGCGGAAGCCAGGGAAGTTCAAATTGAACGGCAAGCGCCTGGAGGAGTTGATCTTCCGTAACCGCCCGGAGTCGGACCAAGATCTCTCCGAGGCGCCCCCCCTTGGTCTGCTGAACATTAATCGCCTCAAGCAATTTGGCTTCGAGCACACCGAATTGCTGTTCGAGGATCGTTCCTAACAGCGGCCGACCGTTATGTTCGTCGTTCACCACAGAACACCAAATGGATGGTCCATCCCTGAAAAACCCCATCGCCTCGGGACAATGCCACAAGTCTTTGGAACTAAAAGGATACTCCCTACGGATCACTCTGACAAGATCACGAAGGCTTCTTCACTCTTGCCGTTTTGAGAGGCATGCCTTCCTAATCCTGCTTACATTAGAAGCTTAGTACTACAGCCAGTTGTTGAATGCAGAAAGGGGCCGCAACAGATGAGGATACAGCGGATTCAGCGGATGTCGAACGTCATCGCGGTTCGCTGATTGTTACGCAGGACATCAAGTTTCACTGTCTTCTCATTGCGGAGCTGCTGGAATAGCGTGAGCATCGTACCTGGATCACGAATGTCCACGCCATTGACTTGCTGGAGGACATCCCCGTACTTCAAACCGATTTTCTCATAAAAGCTGGAAGGTGCGATAAAGTCTAGACGGAACCCATTCATCGCTCCATTCACCATGTAGGGCACAGCTCTCGCCTGGGACAATAACTTGGGCAGATCGCCCATCGCTTGTTCAACGTCTCTCCGATCGAGCACTGTACGCACTGGACTCCCAGGCACCGGAACTGCGGCTGTTCCCGCTGGTACTGGGGCAGACGGAGGCTTCTCAACCTGCGAGGCGGCGAGTTCAAGCAACTCCTGTTGATTGCCCTGACGAACGACTATCCCGTCCCGCCGGATCTCGCTGATCTCACCCACATCGGGTATTTGGTCGTGCAACAGGAAAAATAGTTGGCGTTTGCTGGAAAGTTCTTCAACGATGGCCGAGACCCCCTCGTGATCGCCGATCACCACCCCCAGCAGCTTGAGCTTCGCCGCCAGATTTAACGGAGCACGGGAAGGCGGTGCGCCAGACTCAGCGGTGCTTATGCCAAGGGGATCAGGCGGCAGGGGAAAGAGTCCGCTCGTCCGAATGCGCTCAACCAAAACGGGCAAGGTAGCATTCGCCTTAGCCTCTCGGTCGGAACCCGGTGATGGCCGTACCAGCCCTGCCGGAACAGACAAGGCTTCCGCAATCACCGCGTTGATGATGTGGGCCACGAGAAAGGTGCCACACATGACATAGGCGAATATGATGCCCCGACGTATATTCATAGTCTTCGAGACCGATTAAGGATCACTCATCCCATCCAGCACGCCATTCTAGTGCGGAGCGAAGGTCCCGTGCAAGAACAACCAATAAGCCAGTCAAACGATCAAAACCGTGCAGTCCGTAGACAACGCTGTGTAATCGAGACATAATTCAGCCACTTTCCGCCACAATCAAAGGAGTGCTCTTGTGAAAAAAGCGCTGATCAGTGGCATAACAGGGCAGGATGGATCGTATCTGGCAGAGTTTCTTCTCGGGAAAAGCTATGAGGTCTACGGCATTATTCGACGATCGAGTTCGTTCAATACGGGACGGATCGATCCCATTTATGAAGACCCGCATGTTCCGCATCGACGACTCCATCTGGTGTACGGCGACCTCAACGACGCGAGTTCGCTGAACCGCATTATCCGAACGATCCAGCCTGATGAAATCTACAACCTGGGAGCACAAAGTCACGTGCGTGTGAGTTTCGATATTCCCGAGTATACCGGCGAGATTACCGGACTCGGAACGATCCGCCTCCTGGAAGCCATTCGTGAGTCAGGGTTGAAACCGAAGTTTTATCAAGCATCGTCAAGCGAGATGTTCGGTAAAGTGCAGGACGTACCTCAGCGCGAAACCACACCATTCTATCCCCGCAGTCCCTATGGAGCGGCCAAGGTCTACTCCTACTGGATTACCGTCAATTATCGTGAAGCCTACGACCTCTTTGCCTGTAACGGCATATTATTCAACCATGAGTCGCCTCGGCGCGGTGAGACGTTCGTGACGCGCAAGATCACGAAAGCCGCAGCCCGCATCAAGCTGGGTGTCCAGCAGGATCTGTTCCTGGGGAATCTCGACGCCAAGCGCGACTGGGGTTTCGCCGGCGACTACATCGAAGCAATGTGGATGATGTTGCAGGCGAAGACCCCCGACGATTACGTCATTGCCACCGGCGAAACGCATTCCGTCAAGGAAATGCTCGAGCTCGCGTTCGACCGTCTGCAACTGGATTGGAAGAAACATGTCAAGATCGATACAAAGTACTATCGTCCGACCGAGGTGGATCTCCTCATCGGCGATGCGAGCAAAGCGAAGAAAGAGCTTGGCTGGCAACCGAAGGTGCGTTTCCAAGAGCTGATCGCCATGATGGTCGACGCGGATCTGTCTGCAGAGAAAGAAAAATTGGATGGTACCAGGAAGAGAG
>CAVUHR010000025.1:0-64327 GCA_963741245.1 Nitrospirota bacterium
TGGCGATGCTGATCCTGTTTCTTGCAGTGCTGATGGGCGGCGCTCTGTCTCACGGTTCCGATGCCCTGGGAGCCCAGGAAACCGCGCCGGCGGTCGATCCAGGCTATCGCCTCGGAGCGGAAGATGTCATGCTGATTTCCGTGTGGAAGGACGAGCAACTTACCAGGGAAGTTGTGGTTCGTCCGGATGGGATGTTTTCGTTTCCCCTCGTGGGGGATATCCAGGCCGAAGATCGAACGGTCGAGGAGATTCGTGCCGATCTTGTGAAACGGCTGACGAAATACATTCCGAATCCGAATGTGTCGGTGGCAGTCACGAAAGTCTTGAGCTACAAGGTCTATGTCGTCGGACGCGTCAACAAGCCGGGAGAGTACTTGATCGGCCACTATACCGATGTGCTCCAGGCCTTGAGCTTAGCCGGAGGGTTGACGCCCTTTGCTGCAGAAAACGATATCAAGGTCATCAGGCGTCTCAAGGGACGGCAACAGGTATTTCTCTTTCGCTATGGCGATGTCCGAAAAGGGCAGGATCTGGAGCAAAATATTCTCTTGCAGCGTGGCGACGCCGTTATGGTGCCGTAACGGCTGTGACACAGATGAGATTGAGGCATGATGTTGGAAGCTGTGGTCGATCCCGCAGTTGGAGGGGCATTGGGCAGTTCATCCTGTGGATCTGGGTAATAGGAGCCGGCATGGTGTGCCAAAGCGAGGCAGCTGAGTGGTCGGTGTTACCATCGATCGGAGCAAAAGGCGTGTACAATGATAACTTGCTCTTGACTCCGCTGCCGCACGACGCGACCTATGGCTATTGGGTGTCGCCGGCGGCTGAGTTTGCCGGCAAGACGGAGCGTCTTGAAGTCAGTGGCCGGGCCGCTGCCGATTTCGTGTCTTACTACGGGGGGGAGCAGAACAATTTTATCAATATTCACTTGCCATTAACTGTTCGTTATAAAACAGAGAAGGATCTGCTGGGCTTTACCGGAGGATTCATTCGTGACAACACGCTGATGAGCGAACTGCTGACCACCGGCCTGGTTCTGCGTTTTACACAACGGAACCAATGGACGGCCAACCCCTCCTGGACCAGGAGCATCACTGAGAAACTGTCGGTCCAATCCAGTTTTCAATTGAACGACACCACCTATGAGAATGGCTTGGGTCTTGGCCTGGTAAACTATCAACTCTTTGGTGGTTCCGGTGGGTTGCTCTATCAATTGACCGAACAGGATCAAGTCCAATTGTCCGGTTCATACGCTAATTTTCATACGACCAACGCACCCTCGCCATTCCGTGCCAGCTTTCCTGGAGTCAATCTGAACCTGACCCATGCCTTCACAGAAACTCTCACGGGAACGGCATCCGGTGGGCCCAGTTTTGTGAGTTCAACGACCCAGACAGCCGGCGATGACATCAAGGCTCAGAGCACCGTCTGGTTGTTCGGGGCGAATCTCACAAAGAAGTTTGAGCGCGGGACCGTACAAGTCTCAGGGTCTCGGAATATTGTACCGAGCGGATTCGGCCTTCTGATTCAAACGGATCGTGCGGGCGTGACAGTTTCTCATGATCTTACCGAAACCCTGACTGCTTCTTTCGACGGATCAGGTTATATCGTCTCAGGTATCACGGAGCGCGCAACAGGTGGCACCTTTCCGGAGAATCGCTACATCTATCTCACACCTAAGATCGCCTGGAAATTTTTGGAGTGGTGGAAGCTTGAACTGTCCTATACCTATCGACTTCGCGACGTAGACGGTTTCTCAGATCCTGTCATGTCTAATGGCACGATGTTCATGCTCACGTACTATCCTCCGAAACTCGCGCTTTCCAACTAGGCTGTATAAATCTATGGCTACGACTACCCGGCTGCACTCACAAGAATCCGAACCGGTCCAGAGTCTTCAGACCTATGTGGCTATTTTTCATCGGCGACGGACTCTGATTGTCCTGGCTGGTGGCATTCTGTTGGGCCTCAGCCTCGCTGCCGCGTTTCTCTGGCCTGCGACTTACAAATCCATGGCGACCATTCTGATCGAGGAGCAGGAGATTCCATCCGAACTCGTTCATTCGACGATTACCAGTTATGCCGATCAGCGAATCGAAACGATCAAGCAACAAGTCATGAGCCGGACGACCTTGTGGAAGGTCGTGGAACAATACAATCTCTACCAGGACCTGCGTCGAACCAACCCCGCCGAAGAAGTCGTGAAGCGGTTCAGCAAAGACATCGCGGTCGAAGTGATCAGCGCCGACGTCGTGGACAAGCGCACCCAACATCCGACGAAGGCCACCATCGCGTTCACCGTGGCGTACCAGAGCAACTCGCCCGACTTGGCCCAAAAGGTCGCCAACGAGCTGACCAGCCTGTTCCTGGGCCAGAATCTGAAGAGCCGAGAGCGGCAGGCGCAGGAAGCGACGTCCTTCCTCCAACAGGAGGCGGAGAATCTTTCCAAGCACATCGGCGAGGTGGATGAAAAGATTGCCACGTTCAAGCACCGGGCGAGCGGCGCCTTGCCGGAACTGATGCCCCTGAATTTGCAGCTCATGAGTCAGTCTGATCGAGAACTGATGGACATCGACCAGCAGATTCGAACCATTGAGGAGCGCAAGAACTATCTTGAAGGTGAACTCGCCACGATCAAACCGAATACCCCGATCATGTCCGTGACCGGAGAACGCATCCTGGACTCAGCCGAGCGCTTACGCAGCCTGCGCGCGGAATATGCCGGAGCCTCTGCCAATCGGTCTCCCGACCACCCCGACATTATGAAGATGAAGCAGGAGATCGAGGCCTTGGAAAAGGAAACTGGACTGCCTCCCGAGATCGAGGAAGCGACCAAACAACTTATCGACGCCCGCGCCGCGATGGCTACCGTCTCGAAGCGTTTAGGCAAGGATCACCCCGACGTCGTTCGAGCCCGTCGCACGATTGAAGCCTTGGAACAGGAAGTTCGACAGCTCGGATCTGTCCCTCTTCGAAAGCCCATGCTAAGACCGGAAAACCCCTCCTATATCAATCTCCAGGCTCAGCTCAATTCCGCGACCTCTTCCTTGAACGCCCTGCGGGCGACTCGCACGGCTGTGAAGCGGCGCCTCCAGGACTATGCGGCTCGCCTCGAACGGACTCCGGAGATGGAGCCGGACTATCTCTTCCTGACGCGCGATCGCGACACCTCAGGACAGAAGTATCAGGACATTCGGTCCAGGCTGCTGGAAGCCAAGGTTTCGGAAGGCCTGGAGATTCAACGAAAGGGCGAACGGTTTTCTCTCATCGATCCGCCTAGCTTGCCGGAGAAGCCGGAAAAGCCCAACCGGCCCGCCATTGTGCTTCTGGGCTTTATTCTGGCCCTCGCCGGCGGAATCGGCTCCGGCGCTGCAGCGGAATCTCTCGACCATTCGATACGCACGCCGGAACAGCTTATGCGCCTCACCCAGTTGTCCCCGCTGGCGGTGATTCCCTTCATGCCGAACGAACAGGATCTCTCCCGCGCCGTGAAGCGTCGTCGCCTCCTCAAGGGAGCCGGAGTCGGCGCGCTCGTGGCGGTCCTCGCGTTGCTGCATATGTTCGTGATGCCTTTAGATGTGCTGTGGTTTGCCGCATTGAGACGATTTGGCGTAGAGTAGGGTGAAGAATGATAGAGGTAGGAGGTTAGAGGCTGAAGGCTAGAGGCGGAACCCTCCAACCTCTCCCCTCCAACTTTCTGGCGGTTTAGGAGAACCCATGGACCGATTTCGAACTGCGCTGCAGCTTCATAAAGACCAAGAGGGTCAGTTTGGTACCAGGCCACAAGCCAGCAAGACTGCCGGCGGCCAAGCCTTGCCTCGCCCCATCGTGTATACCAGGACGAGGTCGCTGGATATTCCACTCTCTGTGCTTCGTCAACGGCGAGTGATGGCTGCGTACGACAAGGGTCCCTTTGTCGATGCCTTTAAGATTTTGCGGACCCAGGTCATGCAGCGCCTTCGAGAACATGACTGGAATGTGTTGGGCGTCACCAGTCCAGGCCACGGTGAAGGCAAGACGTTGACTGCGGTGAACTTGGCGGTGAGTCTTGCGATGGAGACGGCTCAGACGGTTCTCCTCGTCGACGCCAATCTCCGTAACCCCAGCGTCCATGAGGTATTTGGCCTCGATGATTGCCCAGGCCTCGCAGACTACCTGCTGGATAACCAGCCGCTCGAAGATCTCTTGGTGCATCCCGGGATCGGTCGTTTTGTCTTACTGCCGGGAGGAAGGGCTATTTCAAATTCGACCGAAATCCTCACGTCGCCAAAAATGCTCGCCCTAGTCGAAGAACTGAAGTATCGCTACCCCTCGCGGATCGTGATTTTTGATCTTCCGCCGCTGCTTCACACGGCAGATGTACTTGCGTTCTCACCCTACACGGACGCGCTTCTCCTTGTCGTGGAGGAGGGGAAAACGACGGCCGAGGAGGTAGAGCGTGCCTTGTCGCTGGTGAAGAATTCCCGTCCCGTGTTGGGGACGGTGCTGAACAAGGCTGGGCAAATGGCCACAACTCCCGATAGCATGCGGAGGCTACTCTCTCACTAGATTTCTGATGCCTCCTGTCGGAAGGCGAACACTGAATGTACGAGTCGTTTTATAATCTTCGGACCAAACCCTTCGCGCTCCTGCCGGATAGCGACTTTCTGTACCCTGGCGCGACGCATCGTGCGGCCTACAGCATCTTGGAATACGGCCTTGTCAACGAGGCGCCGTTTATGGTGCTCACCGGCGATCCGGGGATGGGCAAGACGTCATTACTACAGAAGCTTATTGCAGAGCACGGAGAGAAGCATTCGATCGGTCTCGTCACGAACGCGCGCTACGACATTGAACATCTCCTGCCCTGGATTCTACTTTCCCTAGGGTTGAGCAAAAAGCAACTTGACCCGGTTGAGGCCTATCACCTCTTCTCGGAGTTTCTGATTCAGGGATCCAAACAGCACCGACGGGTCATTCTTATTATCGATGAAGCCCAGAGTCTTGGTTTCGAGCTGCTCGAAGAACTGCGGCTTCTGTCCAATATGAACGACGGGAAAACGTTGAAGCTGCAGATCATACTTTCCGGCCAGCCGGACCTCCACACATTACTGCAGCGGATCGACATGACCCAGTTTGCCCAACGGATTGTCGTCGACTATCACCTGGAACCGCTCTCGGAGGCGGAGACGGGGCATTGCCTTCGTCACCGGTTAAAGATTGCCGGCGGACATCCCTCATTGTTTACGAATAAAGCCTGTGCCTTGGTGCATCGTTTGACGAGAGGCAATCCTCGTCTCATCAGTCAGGTGTGCGATGTTGCGTTGACCTATGGCTTTGCAGAGCAGGCTCGGGTCATCACATCCAAGCTGGTCGCTCAGGCCGCTTTCGACCGAAGTAAAGGCGGGATTCTGCCGCTTGCGGCACGAGAGGAACTGAGTGCCTTGGCCAGCGCTCCGGATGATGCCAGCGAGATCGATACCGTCCCTCCGCAACCCAGTTCACCGCAGTGAAGCCGGAAAGTCCATCTCCAGGAACTCAGCTCACCGCAGCCGAGGCCAGCAAGCCCATCTCCGGAACTCACGGCCGCGCGTTCGGTCGGCACCCCCGAACCTCTCTATTCAAAGGGAGTAGCGATGAGGAAGGACGGCCGATTGAGAGAGGCTATCGATATGTTCGAGCTGGCGGGGAAGAGTCCGTCCTATTGGCTGAAAGCCCAGGCACAGATTGGACTCTGCCACAGGTCTATGGGAGACCATGGGGCCGCGATTCAGGCGTTTCGCGCTGCCTTGAACGGTCAGTCGGACTCTCGGACGGAGGCTATCGATGTCCAGTATTTTCTCGCACGGACCCTCGAATCGGTCGGGCAGATAGCAGAAGCGGCAACCCTGTACCGCCGTATCGCTCAAATGAATCCGCGTTTTAAAGATGCTGCCTATCGAGCCAAGGAGCTTTCGTCGAAGCCGAAACATCCGACCAATGGCAAGCGGGGGGGTGCGAGCAACGGGTCTTGGTTCGGCAATGCCATCGAGAGTTTCAACCAGCTTATCGGCAGTCGCAAGTAACGGATTGGTGGATCCCGCCCATCAGCCTTATTCCTCTAACCTCTGACCTCCAACCTCAAGCTTTCCACCCCTCAACCTTAACCTCGACCTCACCCTGCCTCGCTTGTGCCATGCCTTCGAATACCTGCTTGACTCCAGTCAGTGGTTCCCATCCCATGACAGCAAGAGAATCCTCGACATAGTCTCGGCGATCTCATCCCATTCAACACAGAGGTCACCCCCGGTGTGCTCGCCAGGACCCACAAGGCTTTTCTTGACAGCGATTCTTTGCGCCTTGCTTCGGGCAACAGGGGATCGAGGGCTGCCGACACCGAGGCAGTTTTGACTCGACTGCGTTCCGTGGCTTCTCTGCGGAGCCCGCCCAACAGGGTGAGTAACTGCGGTACATAGCGATCGCGCCAGGCCTCCCACTGTTCGGCGGCTGTTCCGGTCAGATGCCGTGAAAGCGCCTGCACCACTTGATTGACATGAGGCGCAATCATTTGTTGCTCGATCTGCTCCCAATGTTCCAGCCCCTG
Organism: Nitrospirota bacterium; assembly: GCA_963741245.1. Lineage (GTDB taxonomy): Bacteria > Nitrospirota > Nitrospiria > Nitrospirales > Nitrospiraceae > Palsa-1315. The sequence goes on from CAVUHR010000025.1 coordinate 6,563, forward strand.
GATCTGAGGCCGCACGCGCGTCAATTCAACGGCCCAGGTGAAGAAATCGGCCGGGGCCATTCCTTGACCACTATGTTGAAGGGCCGGGGCAATGGCCTTCCGATATTCTTCTTCAAGCGCCGCAACCGTCCGGCATTGTCGATCGAAGTCTACCGGCTCGCCTTCGATCGGAAAATCCGCCAATCGAAGTACGCCGCTCTTTTTCGTCGGCATGGCATTGAGCGGACGATTGACAAGCACCGCGATCCCTTCTCGTTGCGCCACCTCCAACACCGTCTCATGCTGATCCATTCCGGTATTGGGCGTCACCAGTGCGCCTGCCTCATAGAGATTCATAGGGCATTGCAGCACCGCGAAATGGTGGCTGTCCATGCCCTGTGATGCAGCGGCAGCTCGCGCCGCGTCGCACATGCGAGAGAGCGACGTCGCCTCGGCATCCGATGGATCTGCCGTGACCGTATTCGACGACACGCCATAATAGCGAATCCGTCCTGCCGCCACTTGCGACTCAAAAAACGTGAAGGCCTGTTCAATCCGGCGATAAAAGGCATCCCGCGCCGCCGCGAGATCTCCACCTTCATGGTGCGCTGCCTCGGAAAGAAAGTATTCCGGATTATGCAGCAAACAGACGTCGAGAGTGGCTAGTCCAAGCCGATCCAGTGACAGTGTGAGCTGATCGGCCAGATACTCCGGGTGGATACAATGCCAGATGCCCTCGCCATATTTGACCATGTCAGGGTAGGGGCGCCCAGCCTGTTCTCGTGCCTCCGCTTGCTTCAAGTTGTCCCCTTGCACATAGCCGATCTTCGAGACGACGATCACCTCTTCACGAGTCAGCTCACCGTTCTTGATCAACTCGCGTAAGACAGAGCCGACCAGGCGCTCACTGTCGCCGTCCATGTAATTCGTCGACGTGTCGATCAGGTTCACGCCTTCTCGCAAGGCCTTCGTGAGCGCGTCTCGATGCTCTGGCTCCCTCGTATCGACCCGATAGGTACCGAACCCCAGTCGGGACGTCGTCAACCCCCCGTTGCCGAACCGACCATACCCATGTTCCATGCGGCCCTCATGGCGTGACTGACTCACGATGCGCGCAGCATACCTGGCTGTCCCCTCGGGACTGGCCGACCCAGGAAGCGCCGCTCCTTGCAAGAGTGTCTGTTGGGTCGTCTGATCCGTTCGCCACGACGCAGACAACAGCGCCTCGGGGACCTCCCGCGCATCGGTGAGGGGACGCTGACAGGAAAAGTTCCGACAGATATAGAGTGCCGCCTTCCCCTCCACCAATCCCTTGCCGGCCAGTAGGGGATGACCAGACGGCGTGCCCGTTCCATCGCTGGAGGCGATTACGCGATGAGGTAAGAACACCTCGCGCACGGCGAGCTGCAGTGCCTCCAACCCAGGATCGTTGGCCGCCCCGACAAAAGCCAATTCAATCGGCCCTTCCGCCAACAGATCCACCGCTGCAAGACTCTTGGCAAAGGCTCTCGGATACCGGGCCATCTGGCGGCCATAGGCGCGAATCCCGCCAATCGCTGCCTCGCGCAGATCCTGGCGATCGTAGTGAAACGAGAGTCTGGCGAGGGCTGAGACCGCTACGGCGTTTCCACTGGGCGTCGCACCATCCGCCCCCTCACGCGCCCGGATGATCAGCGTTTCATGCGTTTTCGCGGTGGTGTAGAACCCCCCCTGGTCCTCATCCCGAAATGAGTCCACCATCCGCTCTCCAAATTGAAGCGCGGCAGTGAGATATCGTTCCTGCCCACAGGCCTCATAGAGATCGATCAATCCTTCTGCCAGATAGGCATAGTCCTCCAGTACCCCATCGAGATGGGCTCGGCCCTGCCGCGATGTGCGGAGCAGCGCCCCCTCGGAAGTCCGGTGCACCAGCAAGAGAAAGTCTGCCGCCCGCTTGGCTCCGGCGATGTAGCGGCTGATCCCTAACACACGGCCTGCCTCGGCCATCGCCGAGATCATCATGCCGTTCCATGCCGTGATGATCTTGTCGTCGAGTCCTGGCGGTACTCGCTCTTGGCGGGCGCGATAGAGGAGGGGACGCACGCGATGGATCGTCTCGTACAGTTCATCGATGGTGAGGTTCAACTCCTTGGCCACGGCCTCGATGGGACGCAGTCGATTCGGGATACTCCGATGTTCCCAATTCCCCTGATCGGTAATGTCGTAGCAGGCACAGAATCGGCGCGTATCTTCTGCATTCTGCAGCACGGCCTGGATCTCTGTCGGCGTCCAGACGAAAAACTTTCCTTCGACCCCTTCCGAGTCCGCATCCGTCGCGGAATAAAATCCTCCAGCAGAGTCGGTCATCTCCCGGAGAATATACTCGAGTACTTCCGTCGTGACCTGGCGATAGGAGGCCTGCTTGGTCACTTGATAGGCTTCCAGGTAGGTCCGGGCCAGGAGGGCATTGTCGTAGAGCATCTTCTCGAAATGGGGAACCAGCCAGCGCTCGTCGGTGGAGTACCGTGCGAACCCGCCACCGATATGATCGTAGATCCCCCCGGCCGCCATCGCATCGAGCGTGCGTGTGACCATCTGCAAGGTTCGGCTCGCTCCTGTTCGGCGGTAACAACGGAGGAGCAACGAGAGCCCTCCGGACGGAGGAAATTTCGGTGCACTGCCGAATCCGCCGTGGCGCTCATCGAAATCCTCGCGGAATTGCGTCACGGCCTCATCAAGCACGGAGGTACTGACGGAGACGGGGGACACCGCTTTGAGTTCGTTCTTCAACCGTTCGGTCAATTGACGCGCTTGACTCGTGAGACCGGCGGCATCCTGCTCCCACGCGTCTGCGATTTTCTTGAGCAGGCTGGGGAACCCCGGACGGCCCCAGCGATCGTCAGGAGGAAAATACGTACCGGCAAAGAATGGCTCCTGATCCGGCGTCAGGAAGACCGTCATCGGCCATCCACCCTGACCATGATTGAGGGTCACCGTGGCCTGCATATAGATCTCGTCGAGATCAGGGCGCTCTTCCCGATCGACTTTGATACAGACAAAATGCCGGTTCATGAGTGACGCAATGGCCTCGTTCTCGAACGACTCCCTTTCCATCACGTGACACCAGTGACAGGCGGAATATCCGACCGAGAGCAGGATGGGACGGTTTTGCGCTTTCGATGCCTGCAAAGCCTCCGGTCCCCAGGGGTACCAGTCGACCGGGTTCGAGGCATGCTGGAGGAGATAGGGACTGGTTTCGTGGATGAGACGATTAGGCATTGCTGATTCTAGCAGGATGCTGAAAAAGTCCGCCAGCGGCGTTCTCGCTTCGCTCAGAAGCTCAACGTACCGAAGCGTACGCCATCGCCTCTTCGCTCGCTGCGGCCTTGCTGGACAGCCTTTTTGAGCATCCTACGCGCGGTTCTCCTATTGTACTTGATGCGGCGATTTTTGAATTTCCACCGTACCACAATAGTTTTTCCGCAGACTCCTAGTGAAGTGTGCACGGTAGCATCGGGGCCAATGAGGGGTCAATGAGCGGATAAGGGAAGAGGCCTGCGACCGTGAGATCGCAGGCCTCTTCAGAATCGTTCAAGTTAGGCTTGCCTGATCAGACAAACGACTTCCGTCGCGCTTACTTGCCCTTCTCGTCCTTCTTCTCGTCCTTCTTCTCGTCACCGTACACGACGACTTTGCCTTCCTTCTTCTCTTCCTTCTTCTTATCTTCCTCCCCGTAAACCATGTGCTTCGGGGCCTTCTTCTCTTCCTTCGTCGTGTCCTTCGGCGGATCACCTGCGAAGGCCGGAGCGCTGAACGTCACTGCCACTGCCACTGCCATGATTGCCATCAAGATGCGCTTCATAATATGTCACCCCCTTTGAATGTTAGTGTTAGGATGCTGTGTCCCCACTTAAGGAGGACACTGACCTGCTACGGTAGTCAGGACAGGCCGCTGTTGTCAACCGCTTATTTTTCCTCCTCTGCCACCTCTATGGAAACGACGACACACAAGTAAGCCGCTCTGGCGCTTGACCTGTCTTGTGGTAGTCTTAATAGGCTGCGGAAAAACCATGTCGGACCGATTGAATTTCGATGGTCCACCTGTCTGCGGGCGGCACGCACAGGCAGGCAAATGTGCCACGATAGGAAAACAGTCACGAAGAAGTATTAAGTAGAGGTTAATGTTTATCGTCTAACAGATTGTATTTTATAAACTTTTACATCATACTTAACCGACCAACGCTGCTGACAGACTTTTTCAGCATTCTATTAAAAGTAAGGATCAGCCATGACGGACATTGGGCCCTATTCCAACTACCGCCTGACCGTTCGCCTCGAACTTGCCAACACACCAGGCATGTTTGCAAGGGTAGCCGCCGTCCTGGCCGAGGAAGGTGCCAACTTGGGCGCGGTGGATATCGTCTCTGCAACGGCCAATTGTATGGTGCGAGACGTGACCTTCGATGTCCAGAATGAAACGCATGGAGAGAAGGTGCTCGCCCGACTCGGGGCGCTGCCGGACGTGGAGGTACTCTCTGCTTCCGACCGGATTTTTCTTCTGCATCTCGGCGGAAAGATTCGCGTCCAAAGCAAGTTCCCCATCACAACAAGAAACCTGTTGTCGATGGTCTATACGCCGGGAGTTGGCCGCGTTTCACAATCGATCGCAAAGGACAAAACCAAAGCCTATGCCTTTACCAGCAAGGGCAACACGGTCGCCGTGGTCACCGACGGATCCGCGGTGCTCGGCCTTGGCAACCTTGGTCCAGAAGCCGCGTTACCCGTCATGGAAGGCAAGGCCATGCTGTTCAAAGAATTTGCGGGAATCGACGCATGGCCGATCTGCCTCAATACGCAGGATCCTGACGAGATTGTTCGCACGGTTCAGGCCATTGCTCCGGGGTTCGGCGCCATCAATTTGGAAGATATCAGTTCTCCGCGCTGTTTCGACATCGAACGCCGCTTAAAAAGCGCCCTGGATATTCCGGTCATGCATGACGATCAGCATGGCACGGCCGTGGTCATCCTCGCCGCCTTGACCAATGCGCTCACCGTCACCGGGAAGCGGATGGAAGATATCCGCGTGGTCGTCAATGGGCTCGGCGCCGCTGGAACCGCCTGCTGCAGGATGCTGCTTGCCGCCGGCCTCTCGCACCTGGTCGGATGCGAGCCTTGCGGTATTGTCTTACGAGGGGACGGTCAGCAGCTGCGGGCCTGCCGAACGGACCTCGCCGCCTGCATGACCAAAGACCGTCCCCAAGGCACACTCCGTGATGCGCTCAAGGGGGCTGATGTCTTCATCGGATTATCCGTCGGCAATATCGTCACTGCGCAAGACCTGGATCTGATGGCGGCTGATCGCATCGTCTTTGCCATGGCCAATCCCGACCCCGAAGCCCCCCCCGAATTGGCTGCTTCCCACTGCCGGATCTTCGCCACCGGGCGCTCGGACTATCCAAATCAAATCAATAACGCGCTCGCATTTCCCGGCATCTTTCGGGGGGCTCTGGACGTGCAAGCGCGCGACATCAACGAAGCGATGAAACTGGCTGCGGCAAAGGCTCTGGCTGAGACCATTCCCCCTGCGGCTCTCAGCGACGACTACATCATCCCGAGCGTGTTCGACAAGGGAGTCGTACCGCGTGTGGCCAAAGCCGTGGCGACAGCCGCACGTGAAACGGGCGTGGCCCGCCGCCGCACCAAACTCAGCGACGACTTCACGTCACGCTGACCAGTCAATCCACATGAATCCAGCTGTTTCTGCTGCCCTTCTGGCATGCGACCTAGGAGCCTGTCTGACATTGACCGTTCTACTGCGGCGAACGACCCGCAACAATCTGCGTCGATCTCGGCCCGAAAAAATCCTCAATGTATTCCAGCGAATACACCTCCGGTTTTTCCGGGCCTGCGGCCTTGCATCTGGCCGCACCTCCTTCGCCTCGTCACGCAGGCAATGTCGGACAGGCTCCCAGCTATGCTACAATGCGCCCCCAAGCAGGATGCTGAAAAAGTCCGTCCCAGGAACCGTGAAACGTGAAACGAAAGACTGTCGAGTACTCTTCATGAGAAACCTTTTACCTTTAACGTTTTACTGTTAACTCTTCGAGTTTTCAGCATCCTGCCAGGAGAGAGTCTGGTTTACATGCCATTCTCACAAAGTAAATTCATCAAGTTTCAGAAAGGGATGAGACGACGGATCGAGTCGTTGCGCCCGAAAGCCGAAGAGAGTCTGGAGCTCGCCGTCGATACGATGATGCAGGAGCGGGTCGACAGCTTCTTTCGTGTTGAACAAGGGCTGGAGGAAATCATCAAGTCACTGGTCCAAATTGAAGAGGAGATTGGGGAGATCCGTGAGCTCTCCGGTGCGATGCGGCTGGAATCTCGCCTCGAGTTTGTCGAAGACCGATGGGACGATTTCGACAGCGAGATTCGAGAGCGCCCTCGTCGCCGGCGCAAGAAAATCAGCCTGGCCGATATGTTGAAAGCCGCCGGTGGGGGAGGGGGCGACCTGTCACAAGGATCGAGCGGCATCAACAACGCAATGGACGCGTACGCCGTGATGGGCATGGAATTCGGCAGTTCGCTCGCCGATGTCACCACCGCATTTCGTCAAAAGGCCAAGCAGCTTCACCCTGATTCGAATAACGGCGACCGCAGCGCCGAACCGGAATTGCGCCGTATGTTGGAGGCCTACCAGTTCCTGAAGGAATACTTGAGTCTCAGCAATGTCGAGCCTCCGCGGGCACCAGACGCCACCTACCGTCCAACGGAATGAGACGCAGGTGACACCTCCCATTCCACCTCTGCCATATGTGACCGACCAGCGTGCGCTTGAATCCCTCTGCCACACGTTGCGGCAGAGTCCGCGGCTGGCTCTGGATACGGAATTCGTCGGGGAAGACACCTTTATTCCACGACTCGAACTGATCCAGGTCGCCACCGCCACCACCGCTGCCGTCATCGACTTTCCTGCCGTGCAGGCCAGCGGATCGCTCGACGTCTTCTGGGCACTCATCTGTGATGCCAAAATTGAGAAAATCGTCCACGCCGGGCGGCAAGATCTCGATCTTTTTGCCATACACGCAGGGCAGATCCCGAAGCCGTTTTTCGATACCCAGATCGCCGCCGCCATGGTCGGGTATGGCACCCAAGTCGCCTATGCGAACTTGGTCCAGCGACTCCACGGCACGAAGCTGGCGAAAGCCCACACCTTTACCAACTGGAGTGCGCGACCGCTCTCGAATGACCAAATTGCTTACGCCTTAGAAGATGTCGAGTTCCTCCTGTCAATCCATACGCATTTGCGGGATCGCTTGAGCACACTTGGCCGTTTGGAGTGGGTCAGTGAGGAATTTGCACGCCTCGAAACGTCGGTGGGAGAAAAAAGTCGAGAGCCGCAGGAACGCTACCAACGAATTCGGGGGTGGGACACGCTCAAGCCTAAAGGGGCTGCGGTGCTTCGTGAATTGGCTGCCTGGCGAGAAGCGGAAGCCCGCCGCCGGAACGTGCCTCGCGGGCGCGTCATGCGAGACGAGGTGCTCCTCCAACTCGCACGCCATCCACCCAAATCGGTCAATGAGCTCCGTGGTCTCCGCGGCGTCCATTCTTCCGAGGTCGATCGACACGGAGGACAACTACTTGCCACCATCACCTCGGCACTGGCACTTCCACCGTCTGCTTGGCCGGAGGTCCCTTGCGAGCGAAAACCGGATCCTGAGTCGACCGGCATCGTCGAACTCCTGCAAGCTGTGTTGAAGGCCCGTGCAGCAGAGCAGGGGATTGCCCCTACCATGCTTGCCACCAGCGCCGACCTACAAACACTCGTGGAAGCCAAGCAAAATCGAACAGACCTTGATGTGCCCATCCTCCATGGCTGGCGACGACAATTGGCTGGTGACCTGCTCTTACAAGTATTAGATGGAGCGGTTACCATCACCGTAGACCGAACCTCCGGTGCTCTCCGGATGACCTAACAGGATGCTGAAAAAGTCTACCAGCAGTGAAGGATGGCCCGGTGAGTCCCCTTTGCTCGCGCAACGCGCGGCCTCAGAAGGCCCTCGTTGGACGCGCGCAGTGGGGGACTCATCCGAGCCATCGTGGGGAAAACGTATACGAGCAAGCTTGGACGGACCATCTTGGGTGACTCGCTGCGGCCTTGCTGGACAGCCTTTTTGAGTATCCTGCAGGTTAGTACCGTCCCTTGAACGCTTCAAACTGACGAGCCGTCTCTCACGACAACAACCTCCTCTGACTGTTCAAAAACGGCCCTCGCTCAGCCCTCGCCCTCACGGCTCCCTCGCAAGACACCCGGCGGACGCCTGATTTTCACTGAAAAAGCCATGGTTTTACAGGATCGTTTTCTTCTTCTCCCTAGGCAGGGACAGGCTGGTATGGATCTGGCACAAGTCTAGAGGCCCCCCAGACCACTCTATTCACAGGTACGAGCCATGCTAAGCCTGCTTTGGAAATCCTTACTCTCGGCTGTCTTCCCTGGAGGGCTGATTTTTCTCTTAGCGATTGGATTTCTCCGCCCCCAGGGACTCCCCATGTGGCTGCAACAGCCAATCGCAGCCCTGCCGTATATCGTCCTCACATTTGGGCTCATCTTTGGCTGGTATTTTTCCAGCAGCCGCATGATTCTCTCCCTGCTTGTGCTGGCACTCGCCGATCGCGCCCTGGTCTTATTTCCCACCGCCGGTGCCGATCAAGAGGCCGTAGACCAGACGATTATCGCCATAACCGCCTTTCTCGTCCCTCTCAACCTGTTGGCATTTTCCATCCTCAAAGAAGATTCTCTCTCGACGCTTCGTGGCTTGACGCGTGTAGTGCTCGTCTTGGTCCAACCCTTTCTGCTGCTCTGGCTCTGCCTTCCGGACCAGCATGACCTGGCCTCCTCCTTCACACGGGAGTACATCCCCTCACTCTACATGGAATGGACGCCGATTCCACAGCCGGCGCTGTTTGCCTTTGCCACAGCGTTGCTGCTGCACGTCATACGATTCGCCCTTCATCGTGACCCACTGGAGGGAGGAGCAATTTGGGCTCTGGTTGCCATTTTCGTGGCCTATCATACGATCCGCTACGGCTGGCAGCCGACAAACTTTTTCATGGCGGCCGGACTGATTCTCTTTGCCACATTGCTTCAATCCTTCTATCAGCAGACCTACCGCGATGAACTCACCGGCATTCCCGGCCGTCTGGCCTATGACGAAGCGATCGGACAACTCGGAAAAAGATTTTCCGTCGCAGTCATCGGCATCGACCAGCTGACCCTGTATGCCAATACCCACGGGAGACCTGTCAGCGAACAGATTCTAAAACGGATCGCTCCCAGAGTTCAGGCCGCCTGTGCTGAGGGGCAGGTTTTCCGTACAACTGGAGAGGAGCTCACCGTATTATTCTCTGGAAAATCGACCACAGAAACTTTGAGTACGCTGGAGACTGTCCGGAAAACGATCGAAGCCATCGAACTGTTCCTCCGAGGACGAGATCGGGTCTGGGAAAAGCAGCGAGGGACCCAGAAGGCCGGATCACGAGACCGAGCACTCCCGATCACCCTGAGTGTTGGCGTAGCGGAAAAATCGAGCGACAGCGCGACGCTGACCCTGGTGATCAAGTCAGCCTATCGCGCCCTCTATGAGGCCAAAGGGATAGGAGGGAACGTCGTGAAACGCGGACTGGAGGCGGTTGTCCCGGCACGACGGTCTCAATCCGGAACAGGACGAATTGTCGCGAGTAGAGAGTACGGAACGTAGGCCTAGCGAGCAGGTTGTTGAAAACTATTGTGGGTACGAGGATTACAGGGCTGGAGAAAATCACGAACGGCTCCAGCAGAACCAGCAGGCTGTTCAAAAAGGCTGTCCAGCAAGGCCGCAGCGAGTGAAGGCCCGAGGCGTACCCTCTGGGGTACGTTGAGGGTCTGAACGATGCGAGAACGATGCTGGCGGACTTTTTCAACAGCCTGCTAAAGAAGTCCTTTCACAGACTCCGCCGGTCTAGCCAAGATCACCTTCTCACCCTTTTCGACAATCGGACGCTGAATGAGATCCGGATGGGCCACCATCACATCAAGCCATTCATCATCCGAAAGATTCTTTTTCGCTAAACCGAGCTCCTTGTAGATGTCCTCTTTGGTTCTCAGAATATCCTTCGGTGAGAGACCCGCCTTCTTTAAAAGGTTCTTGAGTTGTGCCTTAGTGAAGGGTTTCTCATAGTAGTTGATGGCCGTGAAGGGCTTGCCGCTCTCTTTTAACAACTGCACCGCCTGACGGCATGTGCTACAGGTTGGTTTCTGGTAAATCGTCACCTCAGCCATGTTCAAACTCCTTTCCTAACGTCTCGCCAACCTTGACGCCATTTTTACCCGTGTGATACGTGTGATACATGGGGCTCATCTTATTCACATGAATGCCATTATGCCAACGCCAATCTTCGGAACCAGCTCCACCGGTCAGTTTTCTTGCGCTACGGACACCCAGCATGCCTTACGAGACCTCCGCACGAAACGCAAGGGACAGCCGGTATTCGTTCTCGGACATGTATTAGCCCGAAAAGGGAAGGAAGGAACCTTCGAGGTCTTTAACGACCGCTTGGCCATCGTCAAATTCTCCGACGGCGGCGTGATTGGATATGACCCGCAGGAGCTATTACTGCCTACCGATATCGACGACAAGGGAACCGCTTACTTCGAAATTCGCCCCTGCCGGCAGTGCGAACAACTCTTCCCCCTAACCGCCGAAGAGTGTGAGGCAGCAGAAGAACCCACTTCCTGTCCAGAATGCCGAAGTTCGAAGCTCTAGGTTCGAAGTTTCGAAACCCTCGAACTTCGAACCTCGAATCCTCGCGTCTCGCTCGTCACGCCTGTCCCGCCAGTCTCGCGTATCTCGCACAGGATGCTCAAAAAGGCCAGCCTTCTCACCCGCCCAACCCTGGCGGCTACTACACCTGCCCGCCCTAGGTCTGCCAAGACAGCCTCTTCGCCCAGGGACGCGCCTTGTCCCACGCAAGGCCCTTCCAATTCTCTCTACCTCTCTTTAGGGGAGCGGCCGAGGCTGCCCTTTACTGCGCGCATCGAACGAGCACAGTTTCATCGTGCGCGTTCTGCGAGCAAGAAGGGCACCTGGCCGCTCCCCCCTGCTAGTCGACCAGCGGCGCGATCTCGATCGCTTTCTTAATCAAGCAATCGCCCGCAAAAGATTGTAAGGACATCGGCAGCATGCCGGCGTCGATCACGTGCACTGTGACAACCTGAAAGCCTTCAGCGACTTTGTATCCTTCAAGTTTCATGGCATGACAGATTTCCAGTTTTTTCCAAATCAGATTATTCAGGATCGTCTCCGATGCGAGTAGCTTCATATCTGACACTATGTCATTCACCGAGACCTTCGCCGACACCCGCGCCTTATCTTTTGGCACCTCGCTCACGACGGCAAAGCCAAGGAGCTCGCCGTCGGCCTGGACCAAGGAGGCTGTCCCCATTGCGACGAGACCGAACAGCATCAGCAGGAGGGACAGACGCGAAGTCATCGCTTACCTCCTCCGCGTATCCAATTCCTCGTGTGAACCTAGCCCACAGGCACATGGGCCTTTCCCCGGTCGTGAACTACTGGCAAATTGAGTATGCCAACCGATAAGAGCCATTTCAAGATCCTGTCTCTCCTGTCTTTTCCTAGACGTGCAGGTCCTGCTTCATATATCCTGGCACTCAGTTGAAGGAGCACAATCATGCCGCATGATTTTATGCCGGGGCTCGCCGGCGTCCCCGCAGCCAAATCCGCGATTAGCGATGTAGACGGGCAACGCGGTGTGTTGGAATATCGCGGTATCCGCGTCGAAGAACTTTGCCTGCGATCGTCCTATCTCGAAACCGCCTATCTGTTGCTGTTTGGGCATCTTCCCACGCAACCGGAGCTCGCGCGATGGAACGAGGACATCGTCCATCACCGTCGAATCAAGTTCAAGATTGTCGATTTATTGAAATGCCTTCCGGAGCAGGGGCATCCCATGGACGCCTTGCAAGCTGCGGTCGCCGCGTTGGGCATGTTTTATCCAGGCCGGAATGTCCAGGACGTCGAAAATAACTATTGGTCTATCGTCCGTCTCGTTGCCAAACTGCCCACGATCGTTGCGGCCTGGGCGCGTCTGCGGCATGGGGACGAGTACATTCCACCGCGCGACGATCTCGGATTTTCAGAAAACTTTCTCTACATGCTGACTGAGGCGGAGCCGGTTCCTTTGTGGGGCAACATTTTCGACGACTGCCTGGTCCTCCATGCCGAGCACACGATGAATGCCTCAACCTTCACCGGCATGGTCACCGCTTCGACGCTGGCCGATCCCTATACGGTCGTCGCGTCCTCAATCGGAGCCCTGAAGGGCCCGCTGCATGGCGGGGCCAACGAAGAAGTTGTGCAGATGCTGAAGGAGATTGGTGAGCCACGGCGGGTCCGATCGTACCTCGAAGAACAGCTCCGCGCGAAACGAAGGCTGATGGGCTTCGGTCACCGGGTGTACAAGGTCAAAGATCCCCGTGCGACAATCCTACAAGGTCTGTGCGAGCGACTCTTCAAAGAATGTGGCAGTTCACCGTTGTACGAGGTTGCTGTAGAGGTCGAGCGGGTTGCAGCAGAGTTGCTGAAGGGGAAGGGGATTTATCCCAACGTCGACTTCTACTCCGGGATCGTCTACGACAAGATGGGCATCGAGACGGATCTGTTCACTCCGCTATTCGCTCTAGCTCGAGTGTCGGGGTGGCTGGCCCATTGGCTCGAACAGCTTCGCGAGAACAAACTGTTCCGTCCGGACCAGATTTATTCCGGTGAGCATGGCCGGCCGTACGTGCCCATCGAGCAACGCTAACCGGATGCTGAAAAAGTCTGCCAGCAGGGGTGGGAGCAGCCAGGTGCCCTCCTTGCTCGCAGAACGCGCACGATGAAACTGTGCTCGTCCGATGCGCGCAGTGAAGGACAGTCTGGCTGTTCCCCTCACGGCCAAAGTGGGAAAATCGGAAGGCCCTCGCCCGGGATGATGGCACGTCTCGGCGTGCCAGTGGGTGGGCGGGTGAGAAAGTCGCGCGCAGTGGAAGATCAATCAGCCCCCATCCCTAAAGAGATAACGAGCGAGCTTGGAGGGATCGTCTGTACCGTTGCTCGACGGCCGCAGTGGGACCAACACGGGTGCCATTCCATGAGAGGAATAGCGAGCTAGCTTGGAAGGATCATTGATGCGCGCAGTTGAGGGCAGCCTTGGCCACTCCCCTTAAGGGAGGTAGAGGGAATTGGAAGGCCCTCGCCCGGGATAAAGCGTGTCCCTGGGCGAAGAGGCTGTCTTGGCAGACTCAGGGCGGGAGGGTGAAATAATCGCCAGGGTTGGGCGGGTGAGAAGTGTGGTCTTTTTGAGCATCCTGCGCGAGACGCGCGGACCGGTTGATCAGGCTCATCTGGTTAGTGTAATTCAACCAAACAAACCAAATAGAAACAAACAAGACAAACCATCCGTTCTCGCCCTTCGCGCGCCGCCCCCCCTTGACTCCGCGGCAGCCAGCGTTATCTGCTATTTCATACAGTGAAATCGGCGCGCGCCTCGAACAGACAGAGAACAACAATGAGAAGGAGGTCTAGCATGACACTCGTACGGTGGGATCCATTTCGTGAACTCGAAGACATGTCGGATCGGTTGAATCGGATGTTTAACCGTCCCGCTCTGCCTCAGACGAACGGCAAGGAAACGATGGTCGTCGCCGACTGGGTACCATCCGTGGACGTCAGTGAAACGGATGGAGACTACCAGATCAAGGCGGAGATCCCTGACGTGAAGAAAGAGGATGTGAAGGTGACACTAGAAGACGGCGTCCTCACGATCCAGGGTGAGCGGAAGCATGAGAAGGAAGAGAAAGGCAAAAAGTACCATCGGGTGGAGCGCTCCTATGGCCGCTTCGTCCGGAGTTTCACATTGCCCGATCTCGTCGATGAAGGGAAGGTGAAGGCGGAATTCAAGGATGGTGTCCTGAATCTCCAGCTGCCTAAATCCGAGAAGGTAAAGCCGAAAGCGATTGAAGTCACGGTCGGCTAATCGTCAACCGCCACATTCGGTCTGAATAGAGGCCCGCTCCGGCGGGCCTCTTCTTTTTGGCCTCTACGACCCGCCGTCGGTCGTTTCGCCCATCACGAGTTCCCAGATTAGATGATCCAGATCGTACCGCAGCACATAGCGATGTCCGTCGTCAGCTTGAAGGCGGAAATAGCAGTGGGTCTCGGTATACCAGCGATGTTACGATCTCGGTCACTGTCCGCCGGTTTCCACCATGCGTGAAGGCCCGGGGAGTCTCCTCCCCCTTCGCACCAGCGAACGCGTCAACAACGATATGCGACCTGTCCATAGACCAATACCCTTGTGCAAGTAGGGGAGCTGAGTTTATCATGGCGCCCGCAACACCTTTGGACTTTTACACTGGAGTAGGGCGCATGAAGAAGATACCCACAACGGTAGCGACTCAGTCATCACGTGCGACCAGAGTTGAACGCGATACGATGGGCGAGCTGGCCGTACCGGCCACTGCCTATTATGGTGTGCAAACTGCCCGCGCCATCGAGAACTTCCCGATTAGCTCGTTGCGATTCCCCCGCGCCATGATCCGGGCGATGGGGTTGATCAAACGTGCTGCCGCGACGGTCAATCAGTCGCTGGGCCTCCTCGACAAAAAACCAGCGGATGCGATCAACCAGGCAGCGACCGAAGTGGTCGAGGGCAAACTCGACGCCGAGTTCCCCGTGGACATTTTTCAAACCGGCTCAGGCACCTCGACGAACATGAACTACCAACGAGGTGATCTCGAACCGGGCGACTGAGTTGCTCGGCGGAGCACGAGGCAGCAAGCTGGTGCATCCAAACGATCACGTCAATCTGGGCCAATCCAGCAACGACGTGATTCCCACGGCGATTCATATTGCCGCCGGAGAGATGATGCAACAGCAGCTCATTCCCGCACTCACGCGCCTACACAAATCACTCGATCGTAAAGCCAAAGAGTTCGACAAGATCGTCAAGATCGGTCGCACCCATTTGCAGGATGCGACACCTGTGCGGTTGGGTCAGGAATTCGGTGGGTACGCGAGGCAGATTGAATTAGGCATTCAACGAGTCACGCGCGCACAAGAAGCCCTGAGCGAAGTCGCGCTCGGCGGCACAGCAGTGGGCACAGGGCTCAATTGCCATCCGAAGTTCTCAGCCAAGGTGCTGGCCATCATTTCGAAAGAAACCGGCTGCACCTTTACAGAAGCGAAGAACCACTTTGAAGCGCAGTCCACTCAGGATTCGTTGGTCGAAGCGAGCGGGGAGTTGAAGACCATTGCCGTGAGCCTCATGAAGATCGCCAACGACATCCGCTGGCTCGGCTCAGGCCCGCGCTGTGGGCTCGGGGAGATCAATCTGCCGGAGACACAACCAGGCTCGTCTATCATGCCGGGCAAAGTAAACCCGGTGATTGCCGAATCGGTGACGATGGTCTGCGCGCAGGTGATCGGCAACGATGTGACGGTCACAGTGGGAGGGCAGGCGGCCAATTTCGAACTGATCGTCATGCTGCCGGTCATGGCCTATAACCTATTACAATCCATTGAACTCCTCTCGACAGCTTCAACCAACTTCGCGATCAAGTGTATCGACGGCATCAAAGCCAACGACGAACGCTGCCGGAGCTTGATCGAGGAAAGTCTGGCCATGTGCACCGCCCTGGCACCCGAGATCGGCTACGAAGCCGCCGCGAAACTTGCCAAGGATGCCTACAAGTCAGGCAAGACCGTGCGCCAGATGGCCAAAGAGCAAAAAGTCCTCCCGGAAAAACGGCTCACTGAACTGCTCGATCCCTGGCGCATGACCGAACCAGGCGGGCCGGTGGGAAGCGCAGGGGGGTAGAGGGCGGGAGGCCTGACAATCCTCCTTGCTCGCGGAACGCGCACGAAAAACTGTGCTCGTTCGACGCGCGCACGGTGAGGATCAGCCAGGCCTCCTGCCCAAGTGAGAAGTGAGAAGGGGTTGGGACGTCTTTTTCAGAACCCTGTTTGCTCTTACAGAAAAACATTCGTTGCTCTGAGAATCAAATTAGATTCAGCGAGAATCGTTTTGGATTCAGACAGAATGTCGTGTGGACTACTCACTGTGAAGTAGAGCTGTGATGCACATCTGCTAAACCCCGCTGTAATCTATTCGTTTTGAATTTTTCGCAATCCCGCGTCAGCGCGACAACACTCTGGTCTAGAGCTTGCTCGTGGATGGACACAACATTCACAGGGGGGCCAAATCGTGCGAAGTGCTCCCAACTAAATAAGTGCATTCTTAGCACCTAGGAGCCTGTCTTCTTGTCTCCCCCTACGGGCAGGGAATCACAAGTTAACGTGGTCTCGAGACAATCTGAACGAACATGTAACGTCATATGGATATAATTCCGAATCTGGTTAAACTACGTAGTAATAATGCCATTGACTCGTATGTTCACACGATACGCCTCATGTCCAATAACCAGTGGGGCAGGCCGTTACCGGCGAGTCACCGTTCTGTCCTGGCATGGTAGTTGCCGTCGAACAATTTTGTTTTTTTCCGTAAGAATTGTCTTGACACACATGAAATGCATCGGCTACAAAGCGGCACGCACGGCCAGTTATGAGCCTATCGGGTTGACTGAGGGCGCTCCTGGCCTGCGAGTTTTGCTGAGCCTATCAAGATAGGTCAGGCGTTACTCACCCGTCATCCCAAAGAGGATTTTGATTGAAGAAGCTATTCATCTCTCACTCCGCTATAGATGTGAGCTCGTATTGTCTCCGGTCTCTCGTGAAGCGGATAGCGAGGGGCGAACAGCCAAGAGATTCGATCTCTTGGCTGTTCGATCTGCGCTGCTGGCTAGTTGCTGCCATGTGTTCGCTGTCGGTCGGACTAGCCGGCTGCGGACCAGCTTCGTCCGACAACACACCGAGTCTTGAGTCGCGCTCGAGCCTGGGCGGGCCCCCCCTTTCCAAGCAGGGTCCAATGCCAGGCAACAACCCAGTCGTTCCGCTCAAGCAAGAAACGAATCTTGTGCCCCTTGCATCAGGAAGTGGGATGAGCAGCGCCTCAGGAAAGGGGACAGCCCCAGTGGGGGACAGTCCCCAGGCGATACCTGTTTCCGCTTCTAAGCCGGCAGCAGTTCTGGAACCTCTAGTCGTACCAGCCTGGATAGCCAAAGATCTCGAATCTCCGGATGTCGGCACCAGGCTCCGCGCGTTGGATAAGTGGGTACAGACAGCGCCTCCGGGAGCAGACGATCCGTTGATTCTGGCGTTAGACAATAAGGATGAACGAGTCCGGGCAAGGGCGATGGAGTTAATCGAGCAAAATTGGGCGCGGGCGGCTGATGCAGAACAGTAGGCCGGAGCTGTCAATCGATGCCAGATCAACCTATAACCAAAAAGGAGGGAATCGGGGTTCTGATTTTCCGTTTTTACTGGTAACGCTCTCAACACTGCGGCCACAGAGATATGGCCCAATTTAGAAGGAATTCACTATGAGGAAACGATTGATTACTCAATCCGTCATCGGAGTGACTGCTCTATTGGCCTGGAGTCTTTTGGGCACCGTACCGGCCAGTCAAGCCACCGGCGGCAAAACCGTCAATTTCATCGCCACAGACGAGCCTGGCTCCTGGTTCAAGTGCGTCAGCCCTTTCATCGATGCTACCGAAGGGGGCTGTGTTCCTAAAAGCATTGGCCTCACGAGCTCTCTGGCAATCATAAATCCTGGCGACACGGTCCAGATTGACAACGGACGGGGGACCAACAATAGGGGAGTGGACACCACCAATACGGTTCACACCTTTACTAGCCTGCTCTGGCCGCTCAAGGATGATGGCAGCAATGCCAATAACATGCCCTTCGATCAGTCGGAAGGCGCCTTCAGGGGGATCAGAAGCGTCCGCCTCACCACACCGGGCCTCTATGTCTTCGTGTGTAAGCTACATCCATTCATGCTTGCAGCCACGATCGTGGACGCTAACGGATTAGATGGCGGATTGGATCTTGGGAAAAAAATCAGGCTGATCAACGCCAACCCGGCAAATGCTATCAACCGTTCCCACGAATAGCGACCTGGCCAGTCGCCTGTTGCGAGCCTTCTTCCTCATCACCAACCCAGTGAACTATCAAGACCACAGGGTAGGCACATGGAATGTTACCCTGCCCGGAGTTCCTGTCAATCGCACCGATGTGAATAATGTCTCTGATCAGCCTCTTTTGAGTGCCTTGAACATCGTCAATGCACCCCTGGATGCACTGAAAAAACCAACAATCCCAGGCATCGGCGAGGTCTGGGTAGATGCACAGTATGAGAAGACAGAAGACAAGACGAAACCAGGATCCGCGGTAGCCGTGGATACGAATACCTGGAAGGTCACCAAGAGGGTTTCCCTGCCCGGCATCAACATGAACAACGGCCACAACATGTGGGCCAGCCAGGGATCAGAAGCAGCTCTATCAAACGGAATGGCATGGCAAGAGTTTGTTCGTGCTCGATCGTATAACGGGCAAGCTCTTACAGGAAATCGAGGTCGGTCACGATCCGGCCCACGTCATGACCCGGGTGGACACCCAGCAAGTGCATGTGAGCGCTCAATGGCGAAGATGGCGTGGTGGAACTGAATCGGAGCTCACGGGCTTGCTCACGAAAAACACTGCCGACTTCCCGTTAGGTGGAGTGATCTCGATGCAGGATCCAAATAACCAGTCGCAACGCAGCCCCACGCCCATTGGATGGGGTTCGATGGACAAACGATGGTCACCCCCAACGCCAATGCGAACGACTCGACTCTGTATCGATTTCGTAACGGATACAGTCACTGCAAAAAACGCAACAGGTGCTCTGCCTATTGCGGCAGCATTGATGCCGGATTCGAGCAAGTACTATGTGTCGAACTACCTCGGACAGTTCGGTGTCGGTCATCGACTGGAGGTTGGGCCCAACCGAGCTGATCCTAATCTCCCGGAAGGGGCCAAGATCACAGACATCAATTTGCTTGCAGAATTACGATCCGCTTACGGGGACAGTCGCTCAGGGGGCCAATGGGGGAGCCATCGGTGGGCTCCCGATCCAAACCCCTGTGAGCCCTGATGGGAAATTTGTGATCACCGGGAATACCTTGACTGGAACGATTACCATCATCGATACAGCCACCGATACCCTGGTGAAGAGTATACCCTGTGACCCAGGATGCCATGGTGTGAACTTCGGAGCCAAGGCAGGTGGCGGGTGGTACGCCTATGTCACCAGCAAGTTTGCCAATCGGCTGATCGTGTTGGACTATGATCCGAACGGTGATGGCGATGTGGTTGATGCAAAAATTGCCGGCTGGGTGAACCTTGCTCGCACCGCCGACGTTCTTAAAGACGATGTGATCGTCGGCAATAAAGGCATGGGCGGCCAGGGTGTGTTGCCGGTCCCCGTTATCTATAACGGTTGGGTCCAGCAGCTTCCGGTCGTATTTAGAATCCCAGCTCACAGCGCAAGCAGAGGAATCCATTCCCGATTCCGTAGAGCATGATTAAAATCGGCAGGTCAACATAGCGGCACAACCAAGGACCCGGTGCGATGGTGGAACGCCACCACACCGGGTCCTCTGGTGTTGTGATCACTCAGCTCCAGCCAAGGCAAGAAGTTTAGTGGCGCTCAGATCGACTGATAGACATTTTACGCAGGGCGGATGAATCATGCGGGCTGAGTCTGTGCCCACTTAAAACCACACTTTGCACTCTCCTTCCTGATCAGTCATGCTAGGTGTTCGCATTCTCGCGCTGCACTGTCCCTCAGCTTTGACAGCCCAAAAGCTCCTATGCTAAAGTCCGCGGAACTGTTGAGGTTCTAGGTTTTTCTCTTTCGATTCACCCAGGGAACAAGGCATGAGCGCGACGACATCGCACGTGATCATTGTGGCCGGAGCCGGACCAGCCGGAATGGCCGTGGCGAGTTCGCTCTCGAAGGCGGGGCATGAAGTCATTATCCTGAATCGTGACATCAAGTTCGGCGGGTTGGCTGAATATGGGATTTTCCCCTCGAAGTTGAAGCTGCGTGGTGGTCTCAAAAAGCAGTACTGGGAGTTGCTCGAGCGACCGAACGTCCACTATTTCGGCAATGTCTCAATCGGCAACGGCAAAGATCTTACCGTCGAAGAGGTCCGAAACCTTGGCGCCAGCGCGGTCGTGTTTTCTATCGGCGCGCAAGGGACCAAGGCGATCGGCGTGGAAGGGGATTCGGCTCAAGGGGTCTTTCACGCGAAAGATGTGGTCTACCATTTCAATCGACTGCCTGGTTTCGGCGACCGGCCGTTCGATATGGGCAAGCACGTGGCGGTAATCGGAGCCGGTGATGTGATGGTCGATATCGCCCACTGGCTGATTCGCTATAAAAAGGTTGAACGGGTCACGGCGATCGTCAGGCGAGGACCAGTGGAACGGAAGTACAATCCCAAAGAAATCCGGGCCGTCTGTTCGAACATGGATCTCGACGGAATCACAAAAGAGTTCGATCGCATCAAGGATCGCATGGCCGCCGTCGGTCAGAAGGCCGATGAAGTCTTGAAGGGCCTCACAGACGAGTTCACTAAATGCGAACAGACGGTCAGCGAGACGAAGATGGGTTTCAAGTTTCTCGCGTCTCCCAAGCGTATTCTTGTCGATGGGAACAACCGCGTGCGCGGCCTGGAAATGGAAGACAACAAGCTCGATCCAAAAGGCGAGGATACGGTCGCGGTCGGACTGAAGCAATATTACGAATTCCCGTGCGACGCCGTCGTCTTCGCGGTCGGCGACAAAGTCGATGAGACCGTTGGACTGCCGTACAAGAGCGGCATGTTCATCACGAATCCCAATAAGACCGGCAACGATCCGGACGACGCGCTCTTCCAAGCCTATGACGAAACCACAGGCAAGATTGTCGACGGCGTGTTTCTCGCTGGATGGGCACGGAAGGCGAGCGAAGGCTTAGTCGGCATCGCCAAACGGGACGGGGATTGGTGCGCAGAAATCGTGAACCGGTACCTCGCGACCAAGACATCGGGCAGCCACTCTAGTACAAAGGTCATCCTTGACAAACTCGCCTCGATCCTCAAGGCGCGCAAGAGCCATCCGGTCGATGTGCAGGGGCTCCGCGTTCTCGAATCGAGAGAAAAAAGTCACCAGGGTGCAACAGATTGTATCGGGGAGTTCAAATACGCGAGTAACCAGGACATGATCGGACTCATCGAGCAGGGGAAAGCTTGACGAGTAGAAGGAGCCGGTCGAACCGCTATGCATCCCCCCACTTCAACTTTTCGCGCAGGACTTCATAGTATCCACTTTCAGGGAAGCGTATAAGTCTCGTTCTGTGTTCCGACACCTTGAGTTCGACTGTATCACCCTGGGTCATCGCAACTCCAACCTGTCCATCCAGCGTCGCCATCGCGCCATCATCTTTACTGGTGAGCGTCACTTCGATTTCGGCAGTTCCCGGAACGATCAGGGGACGGTGCGTCAACGTGTGGGGACAGATCGGCGTCACCATAAGCGACTGGACCGCTGGATTGATAATGGGTCCTCCGGCCGACAGGGAGTAGGCTGTCGATCCCGTCGGAGTGGTGACGATTAGTCCATCGCCACGCAAATTGGTGACGAACTGTCCTTGGATGGCAATCTTCAACTCGATCATCCGGGCCAGTGTCCCCTTGCTGATCACGACATCGTTCAGCACCACCCCCCGCGCGACTGTTTCTCCATGCCGATGGACATGCGTCTGAAGCATGAGTCGTTCATCCAGAACAAAGTCATTCGCAAATACCCGTTCGAGCGAGGGGTACAGGTTCTCCAGCCGGACCTCGGTCAAAAAACCGAGTCCGCCCATATTGACACCCAGGATGGGAATGCTTCGTTCCCCGGCGAGTCGCGCAGCAGTGAGCATCGTCCCGTCGCCGCCCAAAACAAGAAGTACGTCCGCTTTGTTCGCCAGCTGAGTTTTCTGATAGCCTCCCTGTCCACCGAGAAGAATCGCCGACGTCGTGTCCAAAATTACATCGATGCTTCGAGCCCGAAGCCAGCTGACCACATCGTGCAGCGTCCGCTCGACCTCAGGAAACTTTGGCTTTGTCAGAATCCCGACACTTTTGCTTTTCATTGATAAAACCTTGTCGTGACTCCATTTGAGTTATCGGTGAAAATGTGCGGGATTGTATCGGGAGGGTTCTTTTGAAGTCAACGAACAAGCCCGCATTATTCACGAGGGTTCGTAACGAAACCGCCGTGACGGCAAGCGAGACGGGCGCGCGGAGCCGTGAGGGAGGGAGGCATACTTAAAACAGTATGTTGACCGACCGAGCGGCGAGCCCGCCCGCCGTCAGGCTTGTCGCAGCGGCGTATCGGAGGTTGCAGTAGAAGCCTTCGTGAATTATGCGGGCTAAAAAACGTCAAGCCGGCACGAGGCGTATTCCGTCCACTCCAGTTCTTGGCTTGTGCGATTGTCGCGTAGCCTTGACACTTAAAATCCTTCTAGTTAGAATTAGGCAGATTTTTCGATAGGTTTGCGCACGTGGAACTTGTTATAGGCTCCACCTAGAAGGAGGCAGGATGTTCGAGAGATTTACGGACAAGGGTCGGAAGATCATCATCCTCGCACGGGAAGAAGCCGAACGTCATCAAAACGACTACCTCGGAACCGAGCATCTCGTCTTGGCCATTCTCCGTGAATCAGACGGGATAGCCTTGATGATCTTGAAAAAGATGGGACTCTCGACCGAACAAGTCCGTTTGGAAATTGAACGGAATTTGCCAGGCGGGGGGACTACCATGACCTTTGGGGAGATCCCCTTCAGCCCTCGGGTCAAGAAGGTCATCGAATACGGGGTCGAAGAAGCCCGTCTCCTCGGACACAATCATATCGGCAGTGAACACCTCTTACTGGGTCTCCTCCGAGAAGAAGAAGGGATCGGCGGGAAGATTCTCCGCAGCCTAGGCGCCAATCTCCTGACCGCCCGACAATTGACCGTGACATTCTTGCGGAAGTCCGCCCCTCGTGAGCGCGACCGGAAGAGCAACACCCCTGCACTCGATGAGTTCGGTCGGGATCTGACCCAGCTTGCCCAGGCAGGGCAACTGGATCCCGTCATCGGCCGAGCCGACGAAATCGAGCGGGTGCTTCAGATTCTGAGTCGCCGTTCGAAAAACAATCCCGTGCTCATCGGGGAAGCCGGAGTCGGCAAGACCGCCATTGTGGAAGGTCTGGCCCAACGGATTATCCAGTCCGAAGTGCCGGATAATCTTCTCTCACGACGCGTCATCGCACTCGACCTCGGTTCACTGGTTGCAGGAACGAAATATCGCGGCCAGTTTGAGGAACGGCTGAAGGTCGTGATGAAGGAAATCGTCCAGGCCGGAAACATCATCATCTTCATCGATGAACTCCATACCTTGGTGGGAGCAGGGGCGGCAGAAGGATCGATTGATGCCTCCAACATGCTCAAGCCCGCACTTTCACGCGGAGAAATTCAATGTATCGGCGCCACGACTCTCGATGAATACCGAAAGCATATTGAGAAAGACGGAGCCCTCAAGCGACGGTTCCAACCGATTCACGTCCAGCCGCCGAGCATCGACGAAACAGTGCTGATCATCCAAGGGCTTCGCGATCGGTACGAAGAACATCATGGTGTCGAGATTTCTGAAGAGGCGATTCTCGAAGCGGTCAAGCTGTCCGATCGATACATTAGCGACCGCTTTCTCCCGGACAAGGCCATCGATTTGATCGACGAGACGGGATCACGCGCAAAATTGCAGACGTATGCGCTGCCGTCGGACCTGAAAGCGATGGAGCAAGAGCTGAAGAAAGTCTCTCGCGATAAGGAACTGGC
Organism: Nitrospirota bacterium; assembly: GCA_963741245.1. Lineage (GTDB taxonomy): Bacteria > Nitrospirota > Nitrospiria > Nitrospirales > Nitrospiraceae > Palsa-1315. The sequence goes on from CAVUHR010000025.1 coordinate 30,411, forward strand.
CATCTCGATGCAGAATTTCGAGGAGGCTGTCCGCCATCGCGAGGAAGAAGAACGGCTTCGCAAACTTCTTGATGAATCGAAGCGCGAGTGGAAAAAGAATCAGGAAAAGAACAAGCCGACGATCGGAAAAGAAGAGGTCGCCTATGTCGTCTCCAAGATGACGGGCATTCCGCTCTTCAAGCTTGAGGAAGAAGAGTCTGACAAGCTGCTGCGCATGGAGGAATTCCTCCATAAACGCGTGGTCGGACAGAACGAAGCGATCTCCGCCGTGGCCCGGGCCATTCGACGGTCACGCGCCGGCCTGAAGGAAGCTAAGAAGCCTATTGGGTCTTTTATTTTCCTGGGACCCACCGGGGTCGGAAAAACTGAGCTGGCAAGGACCTTAGCTGAGTTCCTCTTCAACAGCGAAGACTCACTCGTTCGGATCGACATGTCCGAATATCAGGAAAAATTCACCAGTTCACGACTCTTCGGAGCCCCTCCGGGGTACGTGGGATACGAAGAAGGCGGCCAATTGACTGAACGGGTCCGGCGTCGGCCCTATTCAGTAGTCCTGTTCGACGAAATCGAAAAGGCCCATCCTGATGTGTTCAATATCCTTCTACAAGTATTGGACGACGGGGTACTGACAGACAGCCTCGGACGCAAAGTCGACTTCAAGAATTGCGTCATCATCATGACCTCCAATATCGGGACCAAGTTGATCCAAAAGGGGGTCTCGCTCGGATTCCAGAGTACGGAAGGCGATCAGGAGCGCCACAAGAAGGAAGAAGTGTTGGGAGAATTGCGCCGCTCGTTCAGTCCGGAGTTTCTAAACCGGGTTGATGAGATCGTGGTCTTCCATCAATTAGACAAAACGCATCTCTACAATATTCTCGACATCCTCTTGGGTGAACTCAACCTTCGTCTCCTCGAAAAGGGGGTGGAGATCGAGGTCGAGGACGACGTCAAGCAGTGGTTGATTAAAGAAGGCTACGAACCGCTCTACGGAGCCAGACCGATGCGCCGGACGATTCAGCGCGCGATCGGCGATCCACTGTCCGAAGAGATGATTAGAGGACGATTCAAGGAATGCCGAAAGATCCGCGTGGTGCTTCGCGACGGCGCTCCGGCATTCATCGAGCAGGAGGCGATGGCTGGCGTCTAATGTCCCAGCCATGTAACTGCGCGACGCCATCGCATAGAGTTCGATACGGCCCTTGTGGCGCCAGCGGCCACAAGGGCTGTGTTATTTTGCCCCTCTACCGATTAACGTATTTTCCATCGTTCCAGTTCACGTGATCGGTAAAAAACGCATGATTACGACCGTAAAACAGCCCACCTCCGCCTGGGTACCGGGGCCCACCCTTGGTATCGAGACGTCATGTGATGAAACCGCCGCATCGGTGCTTGCCGCAGACGGCGCCGTTCTCTCGAACATTATTGCGTCGCAGCATGCCGTTCATCAGCGATTTGGTGGCGTCGTCCCCGAACTTGCCTCCCGTGCCCACATTGAATCGATTGAAGATGTCTCCGCTGAGGCGCTGCAACAAGCTGGTCTCGCATGGACGGATCTCACTGGAATCGCCGTCACCCAAGGCCCCGGCCTGGCCGGCGCTCTACTCGTCGGGGTCAACTATGCAAAAGCACTTGCCTATGCCTTGAATATTCCGGTGGTCGGCGTGAGCCATCTTGAAGGCCACATTGCCTCCGCCTGGTTACAGGACCCAGCGTTTCCGCTACCCTGTGTGGTTCTGGTTGTCTCGGGTGGACATACCCATCTCTATTATAAGGAACCCAGCGGTCACTGCCGGCTCCTTGGCGCTACCAGAGACGATGCGGCAGGGGAAGCCTTTGACAAAGGCGCCCAGTTGCTTGGGCTGGAATACCCCGGGGGACCAGCCATCGATCTCTTGGCTCGACAGGGAAACCCGGACACCATTGCATTTCCTCGTTCTTATCTCAAAAAGGGGAGTCTTGATTTTAGTTTTAGCGGTTTAAAGACAGCTTTGCTCTATACACTTCAAGCAACACATGATGACTCTATCGCGGCGCAAGCTGCTGACTTCGCTGCCGGCTATCAGGAGGCCATCGTAGCCGTCTTGGTCGACAAAGCCTTTGCCGCAGTCCGGTCATCCGGTGCTCGCGCGTTGGCCGTTGTCGGAGGCGTATCCGCCAATTCTCGATTACGCGTGCTGCTCCAGCAACGAGCTACTTCCGAAAGCCTGCCCCTGAGTCTTCCCCCGCTGACCTACTGTACGGATAATGCCGCGATGATTGCGGCAGCGGGGAGGCAGGCTCTTCGCACAGGGCTCCGTGCACCCTTGGACATCGATGTCCAAGCATCGCTGAATTCACCATTTACACATGCGATCTAACCGACGACTATAAGGAAACGACGCCCATTCCAGAAATTCACGGACAGGTCCTTGGACTCCGTGCTGGCCAGCTCGCAATGCTTGAGCGGCTGTACCGCCGACGTATGCCAGTGGATGAAGTCCTCTCAGCTGAAGCGGCAAAAACTCTCGCACAGTTCACGCATGAAATTCGGCGTCCCATCGGACTGGTCATCACCAGGCGGGGTGCTGTTCAGGACGTCCTGGTCGGCGCCGGCACCGAGCCCTCGCCAACAACTCTGGCCACCTTTCGTGCAAGCCCGCGATCGCTACGGGGCCTTCGGCTGATCCGTTCATCTCTGAAAGAGCAGCCCCTTACTCAAGAAGACCTCACTATATTGGGCCTGCTCCGACTCGACATGATCGGAACGGTGGCCGTCACACCCAATGGCGATCCAGGGTTGCTCTCCCTGGCCCATCTGAATCCACCCAGTCCGCAGGGGCCATTGTATACGCTCCTGAAGCCCACTCTGGTGCATCAATGCCCGGTGAGTTTCGAGACATTCATTCGTGAACTGGAATCAGACCTCCAACGTCAGAGTGGGTCTCACACAATGGCTCAGGGGCAGACCGCCATCCTCGTGAGCGCCTCGCCCAAGAGTAAGGCCGACCAAGAAGAACGTCTCACCGAGCTGGCAGAACTGGCCTCCTCGGCAGATCTCACCGTGATCGACCGTTTAGTGCAACGCACACAAAGCGGCCATCATCGGTTCCAATTGGGAAGCGGTAAACTTAAGGACGTGCTAATGCAAGCCATGCAAAAGGGAGCAGATCTCTTGATCTTCGATCAAGATTTGGCTCCCGCGCAGCTGCGCGCTATTGAGGAGATCACCGACCTCACGGTCATCGATCGGACCCAGCTAATTCTCGACATCTTTGCGCAGCGGGCGCATAGCCGAGAAGGCAAGGTGCAAGTCGAATTGGCGCAACTTCGTTATCTGCTTCCCCGTCTCTCCGGTCAGGGAACGAGCCTCTCGCGTTTGGGCGGTGGTATCGGCAGCAGAGGTCCTGGTGAAACAAAGCTCGAAACGGACCGCCGCCGCATCAGAGAGCGCATCGACCATTTGGAACGGGAGATTGAGGGCTTTGCCCGTCACCAAGACCAACGGCGATCTCGCCGCATCCGGCAAGAATTCCCAGTCCTGTCCATCGTTGGCTACACGAACGCCGGCAAGTCGACATTGCTCAATGTCTTGACGAACAGTCAGGTGAGCACGGCCCCGCGCCCCTTTGAAACGCTCGACACCACGAGCCGCAGACTGCATTTTCCGCATGGCCGGGAAGTCATCATCACCGACACGGTGGGGTTTATTCGCGACCTGCCCAAAGATCTCCTCGCCGCCTTCAGAACGACATTGGACGAATTGCGTGATGCCGACCTCCTCCTGCATGTGGTCGATGCAGGGGCAAAAGATCTGGACGCTCATATCGCAGCGGTCGACACCGTGCTGCAAAGCCTCACCCTCGATCAGCTTCCACGAGTTCTGGTATTCAACAAGTGCGATCAGCTTCCGACCGGGCAAGCGGAGGCCCTGTGTCGGCGCTACAGCGCGATCGGAATTTCGGCTCTGCATCAGGAGACCTTGCCCTCGCTGATCCAGCACCTCGAAGAACGGCTGGACGCACTTGTCCCGGTGGACGGCTCTTCCCCAAAATCGGCAGCCCAGGCACTCACGCTTGCATCTCGTCCTTAACCCGCTGCACAATCGACCCTCTCTGGTACCAGCCATGACAATGAAATCGCTGCCGTCATCGGATTATCGGAAGCGTCTCCGAGAGATTGCGAAGACGCTCCAGCGCACAATGCCAAGCCCGAAGATGGAACTCGACCATCGTTCCCCTTGGGAGTTGCTCGTGGCCACAATCCTCTCCGCCCAATGCACCGACCAGCGAGTCAACCTGATCACTCCATCGCTCTTTCGGCGGTATCGGCAACCGGCAGAGCTGGCTGCGGCTCATCTTCCTGAACTCGAACAGCTCATTCGTTCCACCGGTTTCTTTAAGAACAAAGCGAAACATCTCGTCGCCTGCGGCAAAGCCGTGACCGAGCGCTTCGGCGAACAGGTCCCGCACACAATGGAGGAATTGATCACCTTGCCGGGCGTCGGCAGAAAGACCGCGAATGTCCTTCTCGGGAATGCCTTCGGCCAGCCCAGTATCGTCGTCGATACCCATGTGAAGCGCGTGGCGAAGCGACTCGGTCTGACCAGATCCGACAATCCGGACCTGGTCGAACAGGACCTGCAACAGCTCGTGCCGAAGTCTCAGTGGACGGCTGTCTCACAACGCTTGTTACTGCATGGCCGCTACATCTGCCTCGCGAGAAACCCCCAGTGCCGCACCTGTCCACTCTACCGGCACTGCCCATGGAAAGAGAAAGGTCTCCAATGATTCGTAGCATGACCGGTTTTGGCCGACAACAGACCCACTGGCAGGATGGGTCCGTGACGGTGGAAATGCGCTCCGTCAACCATCGCTTTCTCGAAATCGCCTGCCGCCTTCCCCGGCCATTGAGCCACCTAGAAGACTCCTTCAAGAAAGCCATCCAGCACCGCTGTACCCGTGGACGCATCGACATCACAGTGACGGTCCAAGGGGGCAAAGGCCGAGCCGGAAGCGTCAATCTTGACCAAGCACTCGCAAAGCAGTACCATCAGGCCCTCCGCACCCTCAAGAAATCACTGAAGCTGAGCGGTTCTATCAATCTGGCGCTCATGGCTGGGCTCCGTGACGTGGTGTCAGTATCTGATCAACCGACGGAAGACCCGAAACTGGTGAAGATCGTTCAGCAACTGACGACCCAGGCACTGACGGATCTTGAGGGCATGCGAACGCGCGAAGGGAAGGCCCTGGCAGAGGATATGAGCGTGCGGATTCAGACGATCCGGGGGCACCAAACGCTCGTCGCCGCACGAACCCCTCTGCTGGCCCAGGGGAACTTTGACAGAATGAAGACCCGTGTCGAGAAGCTGCTGGGATCTGAAATCCCCGATCTCCCTCGGCTCTATCAGGAATTGGCGGTGTACGCGGACCGTGGAGACATTACGGAAGAAATAGTCAGATTGGACTCGCATATGATACAGTTTGAGCAGACGCTCAAGCGTACAGAATCCGTGGGCAAAACACTCGACTTCCTGCTCCAGGAAATCGGGCGGGAAGTTAACACGATCGGCTCGAAAGCCAACGACGCGGAAATCGCTGGTCATGTGGTCCAGATGAAGGCCGAACTGGAACGCATTCGTGAACAGGTGCAGAACGTCGAATGAACTCAGTCACCACTACCAGCTCCACGGCGCCGGCGTCAGACCAACCCCGGTCCTCAACGGATCGGCGGGGCATTCTTTTCATTATCTCCGCGCCCTCCGGGACGGGGAAAACCACGCTGTGCAAGCAACTTGCGACGAACCTCCCCGGACTGTGGCATTCAATTTCCTATACAACGAGGAAGCCGCGGCCAGGCGAGGAGCATGGGCGCGCATATTACTTCGTCGGAGAGCAAACATTCCAAGAGATGGTCGCGCGAAATGAGTTCGTCGAGTGGGCCCACGTCTATGGACATCTCTACGGGACGCCGTGGAAATCGCTGACCGAAAAGATCGATCAGGGGATCGATGTGTTGCTGGAGATCGATGTACAAGGGGCTATGCAGGTCAAGAAACGATTCGAGGATTCAGTGTCGATCTTTATCCTTCCTCCCTCGATGACCGAGCTCCGGGCCCGGCTCCAAACCAGGGCCTCCGATACCGCGGAAGAGATTCAACGGCGACTGCACAAAGTGAAAGAAGAGGTGTGGAGCTACCGCGAATATGCCTATATCGTCCGAAACGAAGACCTCGGCCAGTCGCTTCGTGATCTCGAAAGCATCTTCTGGTCAGAACGCTTGAAGACGAAACGATTGAACATGACGTGGCTCGAGAATAATTTCATTCTTGACGATGAACAGAAAACGGGAGATCGCAAAGATCTTCCCTAACCCAAAGGAGTATGCATCCATGATCGACATGTTGAGACTCTTGCCCCAATACACAGCAGACGAATTTGACTCACGCCACCGGCTGACGATCATCGCAGCCCAACGGGCGAAACACATTGTGCAGGGATCACGTCACGCCGCTTCACGCTTCACCAAAGAAACGACCATCGCCCTCGATGAAGTTCTCCGGGGCCAAGTCAAATACCTCGTCGGTCAAGAAGCGCGGGATGCAATGAAGGAAGCGAAGCGCGGCAAGGAAGGCGAAATGGAGCGTATCGCCGTGATGACCGGCGACGATGCGAAGGAGATCAAGAAAGAGCTGAGCGTCTATGTCGACGATACCCCGAAGCCCGCGGTGAGTGAGAGCGAGGAGTAACTGGTGAAGATCTCCGGCTCAATAGGGCCCACGTTGATCGGGAAGCAGATCGTGCTCGGCGTGACCGGCAGCATCGCGGCCTATAAGGCTGTCGCGTTGCTCCGGACCTTGCTCCGTGAAGGAGCGGTCGTGCACGTCGTGATGACGCAATCGGCCACGAAGTTCGTCACACCGCTCACGTTTGAAGTGCTTTCCGGCCATCCCGTCTCGACGGATGTGTTCGAGGCGCATCAGGAGATGAAACACTTGTCATTGCCCGAACAGGCAGATGCCATCGTCATTGCGCCGGCCACGGCCAATTGCCTTGCAAAGTCAGCGCTGGGGCTGGGCGACGATCTGCTCTCGACCATGCTCCTCACGGCACAGTGCCCGTTGATTGTGGCCCCCGCCATGGACGGAGGGATGTGGACCCATCCATCCGTCACTGCACACGTAGCGACGTTGCGTGCGAGGGGAACCATTGTGGTGAATCCGGAAATCGGCCCGCTCGCTTCCGGACGGATCGGCCAAGGCCGCTTGGCAGAGGAAGGCACAATTCTGGAGGCTATTCAGGCAGCGCTGGCTCCACGGCGCGATTGGCAAGGGCACCGTATTCTGGTTTCGGCAGGCCCGACGCAAGAGCCGATCGATCCGGTGCGCTTCATTTCAAACCGCTCCTCCGGCAAGATGGGCTATGCCATCGCCGAAGCCGCCCAGGCAAGGGGAGCCCAGGTGGTTCTCGTCACTGGTCCGACAGCCTTACCAACTCCGAGAGGCGTCGAAGTCGTCGCAGTCTCCACGGCTGAGGAAATGACGAAGGCCCTATCCGCGCACCTTGCATGGTCTACGGCTGTGATCATGGCCGCCGCTGTGGCGGATTTTCGTCCCAAGCAACCTGCCTCGCAAAAAATACACAAACAAGGGCGAACCGACCAGACGCTAGATCTGGAACGGACCACTGACATCCTGGCCTCCTTATCTGCCCAACGGACTACGCAACTCATGGTTGGCTTCGCCGCTGAGACCAGCGACCTGATCACCCACGCGAAAGACAAGCTGACGGCGAAGGGGCTCGACCTTATTGTCGCAAATGATGTCACGACATTGGGAGGGGGATTCGGCAGCGATCAGAACGCAGCCACATTGATCGACCGGCAGGGGGCCATGACAGAATTGCCGCTGATGCCAAAACGAGCACTCGCCGACGCGATCCTGAACCGGGCGAAAGAACTGCTCCGCACCAGACAATCCAGGCAGACACCCAAGCCAGTGGCGGGAGGACGCTAACAGCCCATGGCTCAGAATCAGAATGCCCCCGAGAGCGCCTTGGAAATCGATCGAATGGCAACTCAGTTGGCCAAAGATCCATATTCCAAAGTTTTCATGCCACTGGCCGAAGAGTACGGAAAAGTCGGCATGTGGCAGGAAGCTGCGGGCGTCCTCGAAGACGGCCTGAAATTTTATCCCGGCTTCATTACCGCCATGGTTGCGCTCGGACGTGCGTACGACCACATGGGTGAGGCCACGAAGGCCAAGGCAATTCTAGAAGAATCCGTCAAGTTGAGCCCTGAGAATCTGCGCGCGCACCGGACCTTGATCAAGATCTACCAGAGCCAGGGGCTGAACGAATCAGCACTGCAATCCTGCGCCGTCATCCTGGCAATCAACCCGCGTGATGAAGAAGCGCTCTCACTCCAATCTGCTCTAGGAGGACCGCTGAAACAAAAGAAGGAATCGGAACGGCCCAAGCCGGCGGCTCCAGTCACGCGTGAACTCTCCGCCCCGGAGGCGAGTACGTCTCCAGATCTGCCGACCTCAACGACGACCGGACCAGAGATCGCTTCTATAAACCCACATATTGTGGCAACGAAACCGATGGAGACGGCCCTCCCCGCACAGGATCAGACAGAGCAGCAGCTCGCGTTGCCGGAGTTGGATCCCCAAACCGCCGATACTGCGGTGATGCCTCCTCCTTCGCCTCACGCGGGAGCCGTGGCCCAGCTGGAAGCCTGGCTTCACACCATCGAATCACGTCGTCACGATCGTGACGCAACGAACGAGCCACACCCAAAAACTTCCTAAAATTTTTCGCGCGTTTGACCGGTCTGGGGTGGACTGATACAATGCTACCCTGCTGGACACTGTCATAAGTAAGGTATCATCCTCACGTATCCGGTATGTGAACACAAAGACATGTTACGAATACGAGTCTTGCACGGCCCAAATCTGAATCTTCTCGGGACCAGGGAGCAGTCGATTTACGGCACCCTGTCTCTCGATGCCCTGGACTCAACCATCACAAAGCTGGCGAAGGAGTTGGCAGTGAATGTGGACCTCCGCCAGTCAAATAGCGAGAGTGAACTGGTCACCTGGATTCAAGAGGCTCGGACGGGATACGATGGGATCATTATTAACCCTGCCGCCTATACCCACACCAGCGTCGCAATCCGGGACGCTATTGCGTCGGTCGGCCTGCCGACGGTTGAGGTGCATCTGTCCAACATTCATCAGCGGGAAGAATTTCGCCATCGGTCCTATATCGCGGGAGTCGCAATCGGGCAAATTTCCGGTTTGGGCCCAACCGGCTATCTCCTCGCACTCAGGGGGCTGCGCGACCATCTGACCGCATCCCGACGCCAGAAGAAGACGGCCGCAGCAGCGACATCGCGACGGACGGTAAAAGGAACGAGATAATTGCGGAGCCGGCCGAGCGGCCTCTTACCGCCTGAAGGGAGTACCGAGTGATTTCCACGACCGATTTTCGCGGTGGCGTGCGGCTCATGGTAGATAATCAGCCCTTTTATATCGTTGAGTTTCAACATGTAAAACCGGGCAAGGGCGGAGCCTTCGTGCGCACCAAGCTCAAGAGCTATCTTTCCGGCAATGTCCTGGATCGTACCTTCCGATCCGGAGAACGGTTCGAAGAGCCGAATCTCGAAGAACGGACCATGCAATTCCTCTATGCGACCGACGACGCCTACACCTTTATGGACACGGATACCTTCGAGCAACTGACGTTCGAGAAGGGCAAGCTCGGCGAAAATGCGGATCTCTTGAAAGAAAACATGACGGTAAAGATTCTCGTGTACGAACATCGTCCGATCGATGTCGAACTGCCCAACTTTGTCGAACTAAAAGTCATCGGTGCCGAACCGGGTTTTCGGGGTGATACAGCCACGGGCGGCACTAAGCCAGCCACCCTCGAAACCGGCGCCATCATCAAGGTGCCGCTCTATTTGGAAGCCGGGACCGTGATCAAGATCGATACGCGTACGAGAGCCTACGTGGAGCGTGTACGGTGAGTAAGCAGAAGTCGAGCAAGTCGAAGAAGGGTGGAACCCCGATCATTCTGCCTCAGGCCTTTGCCGTGACCCAGAGCGGGCAGGGCACACGCTCGCTGTCCGGACAACAGACCAAGCACATCCAAGAATTGATCGATCTGCTCAAGAAGAACAACCTGACCGAACTGGAATTGGAGCGCGAAGGCCTCAGAATCCGCGTGCGATACGAAATCGGGGTTAACACGATCACGACCACCGTCGCCGACCAGGGGACGGCCGGCTCGACCTCAGTCTCTCAGCCGCCCGCCGCGGCCGGCAAACAGACTGAAGCCGCGACGGGCATGATCACCATCGTGTCTCCAATCGTCGGAACCTTCTATCGGTCTCCCTCGCCGGATGCCGACCCCTATGTTGAAGAGGGCGATTACGTGAAAAAGGGACAGGTCCTATGCATCGTCGAAGCGATGAAGTTGATGAACGAAATCGAGTCGGAGGTAAATGGGCGGGTCACGAAAATTCTGGCCGAAAGCACTAAGCCAGTGGAGTATGGCCAGGCGCTCTTCCTCGTCGACCCGACAGCCACTCTCTAGCCCTCTTCCCTCGACCCACATCGGAGTACTCACGTGTTCAAAAAAGTGTTGATAGCCAATCGCGGTGAGATCGCGCTCCGGGTGATTCGGGCCTGTAAGGAACTCGGCATTAAGACCGTGGCGATCTTTTCTGAGGCCGATGCGGCAAGCCTCCATGTGCGCGCAGCCGATGAGAAGATCTGCGTCGGGCCTCCCGACGCCGCTCTCAGCTACCGAAATATTCCCAACGTCCTGAGTGCGGCCGAGATCACCGGTGCGGACGCCGTCCATCCCGGCTATGGATTCCTCTCCGAGAACGCCCACTTCGCCGAAGTCTGCGAGTCTATCGGCGTCAAATTCATCGGCCCCACGTCCGAACACATCGCCCTCCTAGGCGACAAAGCCAAAGCGCGCGAAATCGTTGCCCGCCGAGGCTTACCCGTCACACCGGGCAGTCCCGGTGAGCTGAAGAGCGAACAGGGAGCCCTCGAAGCCGCCACCAAGATCGGCTATCCCGTCATCATCAAAGCCTCAGCCGGTGGAGGCGGACGCGGCATGCGCGTCGTGAACAAGGCCGAAGACCTCACGCGCGCGTTTCAAGCCGCGCAGGCCGAGGCGAAGACTACATTCGGCAACGATGCAGTTTACCTCGAACGATATTTTCTCGAGCCTCGCCATATTGAAGTGCAGATTGCTGCCGACCATCGTGGGCATATCGTGCATCTCGGCGAGCGCGACTGCTCGATCCAACGCCGCCATCAGAAGCTTCTCGAAGAAACGCCGTCGCCCGCCTTCGACGAGAAACTCCGCCGGGAAATCTGCCGCGTCGCCGTCGAGGCTGTCAAAGCCGTGCACTACCGGAATGTCGGTACCGTCGAGTTCCTGCTCGACAAGGATCACAACTTCTTTTTCATGGAAGTGAACACCCGCATCCAGGTGGAACATGCGATTACCGAAATGGTGACCGGCATCGATCTCATCAAGGAGCAGATCAGGCTCGCCGACGGCCAATCCCTTTCGTTCAAGCAACAAGACATCAAGCTCAGCGGGCACAGTCTCGAATGTCGCATCAACGCCGAAGACCCGGAAAAGTTTACGCCCTGTCCCGGAATGGTCACGAAGTACAGCGCACCAGGCGGATTCGGCGTGCGCGTCGACTCGGCGATGGAACCGAACATGATGGTCGTCCCGTTCTACGATTCGATGATCGCCAAAGTCATCACGCACGGACGGGACCGGCAGGAATCCATCGCCCGCATGCGCCGAGCCCTCGATGAGTACGTGATCGAAGGCATCAAGACGACCATCCCGCTGCACAAACGTATCCTCAACGACCCCGACTTCCAAAAGGGCCACGTCTCCACCACCTTCCTCGAGCGCTTCCTCGCCGGCTAACGCATCCCGCGACGCCGTCTGACAGCCGCTCACGATTCCCCCTATTATCCGTCGTGCGCTTGAGAGCGCTGGCGGACTTCTTCAGCATCCTGCTAGAGACTGATTGCACCTTCGAGCTAGAATGTCTTCCTCATGAATACCGCACGTCCTCACTCCCTCTCAGGCCTCTATGTCATTCTCGATCCGTCGGTCTGCCCTGCGCATCCCTTGGTCGAGGTACTGGCGACCGCGGCTGAGGCTGGGGCCTCCCTCTTCCAGTACCGCAACAAGACCGCATCGATGAAGGAGGCCTACGTGGAAGCTTTGGCACTCCGACGAGCTGCTGCGAAGGCAGGCGTACTCTTCATCGTAAACGATCGCTGCGACTTGGCCCTGGCCGTGAATGCCGATGGCGTCCATCTGGGGCAGGGAGACTTGCCGCTCTACATGGCGAAGAAGGTGATGGGACCGGATAAGCTGATCGGGATCTCCACGCACAGTCCCGACCAGGTGCGGGAGGCCACCGCCGGGAAACCGGACTATCTGGGGTTTGGTCCAATCTTCAAACCCGGTTCCAAACAGGGCCATGACCCGGTGGTTGGGCTTGAGGGATTACGTGCGATGCGCTCGCTCACGTCGTTGCCCGTCTTTGCGATTGGTGGCATTCAGATCGACCAGGCAGGGGAGGTGATGCGCGCTGGCGCGAATGGCGTCGCGATCATTTCAGCGATCCTGAAGGCCCCGGATATCAGCCTCGCCGTGAAAGCGTTCCTCGCCAAGATGTGAGCCCGCATTATTCATGAAGCTTCTGCTGCTAGCGAGGATACGCGGCTGTGACGGGCAGTCTCGCCGTTCAGCCCTTCGACATGCTGTTGGGGACTGGTGCCCTTCTTTTTGGCGCCTGTCCCCGTCTGAGGAGCGGGACAGGCACCGCCGCAGATGGCGGAGCCAGCCCCCTGGCCTCCGAGTGCCCGTCTCGCTTCGCGTCTGCACGCTTTCGCGACGAACCTTCATGAATAATGCGGGCTAGGACCAACCTCGCCAGCTTCGTGATCGGAGTGGTCCCCGCGAGGCGAACCAGGCCTTCGTTCCAATTTCGATTCAAGCTCGGGCTGTAGAGGAGGGGGCCCACCACGGGAACCTTCGCGAGGCGTCGAAGCAGGGTTACGGTCGATCGTTCCTGCGCTCGAGCGGTCTTCGTATGCACTGGTCGATGCTGATTCAAGACCAACGCCACGATGGGAATCTTTCGCCGGCGGAGAGCCTGAAGCGTCAACAACGCGTGATTGATTCCTCCCAAGCCCGACTGTCCGACCACAATGGCAGACAACTTCAATCGATAGATTAGGTCCAATACGTTAAGTGACGACGTAATAGGCACATGCACGCCGCCCACACCTTCCACCACCACAAGCGCATGCTTCTGACGCAGGGCACGGAAGGCTCGTATGATGGTCGCCACTCGCACGGTCGTTCCCTCCGCTCGTGCAGCAGAGAGCGGCGCCACGGGGAGTCGCAAGACATAGGGAGAAACTTCTGCTATCGGATCATGGCTTCCAGCCGCTATTCGCAATCGCGCTCCATCAGACTGAGCCTTGGCCGATCGCGAGACCCCTGTCTCAATCGGCTTCATGACACCGACATCGATACCGCGTTGAATCAGCCGCGTCACGAGTGCAGAAGCAACAAGTGTCTTCCCCACTCCGGTGTCGGTCGCGGTGATGAACACCCCTCGCGGGCGAGAATCGGTAGCTAGCTGTTTGGTTCTTCGCATGGTTGAGGTCTAGCAGGAAGTGGAAAATCTATTGTGGCGCGCCTAAACAAAACAGAATAGCTCCCAGCAGGATGCTCAAAAAGTTCTTCTAGCAAGGCCGCAGCGAACTATCGCTCTATAAGGGATGGCTGGGATGATCCTAACTGCGCGCGACTTTCTCACCCGCCCACCCACTGGCACGCCGAGACGTGCCATCATCCCGGGCGTGGGCCTTCCGATTTTCCCACTTTGGCTTTGAGGGGAACAGCCAGACTGTCCTTCACTGCGCGCATCGGACGAGCACAGTTTCATCGTGCGCGTTCTGCGAGCAAGAAGGATGGTCTGACTGTTCCCCTCCCACCTTCTGAGGCCGCGCGTTGCGCGAGCACGGGGATCGTTCCAGCCATACCGACCCTTTTTCAGCATCCTGCTACAGAGTGCGGCTGTCACAGTTCCAAACCTGTCCCGACACATCGCTAAGTTGCGCCAGATGAAAGACAGTCTTGGCAACTTCCTCTCGTGACGGCGGGCGACCCAGCGCGTGGCCTTTCCAATTATCGCCTGCCGGCATGGTCCCTTCAGACAGTCCCGTCTGCTGCCAGCCAGGTAAGAGAAGATTCACACGGACGTTGCCCGCTCCCCACTCTTGGGCTGCAGTATGCACCAGACCGATGAGACCGGCTTTTGACGATGCGTAGGCTGCTTGTCCCGTTGAGCCATGGAACCCGGCATGCGATCCAATCACCACGATCGATCCGCCGCCGCGAGCAAGGAGAGGAGGGGCCATGGCGCGGAGGCAGTGAAATGTTCCCGTCAAATTCGTGGCCAACACCTCGGCCCAATCTTCTTCCTCTTGTCGAAGAAGGAGATGGCTCCCTCCGATTCCGGCATTGCAGACAAATACCGACGGCACAGGTGCCTGGCGGCAGGAGGCTTCCACCATCTGTTGCACCGCATGCGACTCGCGAATATCGGCTTCGTAGAGCGCCCCGGCTCCACCGGCGGCTACCATTTGCGTGAGCGTGCCCTCGGCCCCTGCCTTGTTTCGATGGTAATGTACCCCGACAGACCAGCCGGCCGCCGCAAAGGCCAGGCTGATCGCGCGACCAATCCCTCCGGACGCACCGGTCACAAGCACCGCACGTGGGAATTCGCAATCAGGTTTAGTCATCTAGAGTACTCGCTGCTTAGGATGCGACTGAACGGGCCGGACAAATGAGAACCCGTTCTGCAGGATGTTCAAAACGCTCTTCCAGCAAGGCCGCAGCGAGTGAAGGCCCGAGGCGTACCCTCTGGGGCGCACGGTGCGACGAATAAGGAGCACCACGTCTGTGCGCGCCGCCGAGTGGTGAGGCGGCCGGGTCCCCGTTGAGGGTCTGAACGATGCGAGAACGAAGCTGGAGGGCTTTTTCAACATTCTGCCATTGGATTATGGGTGGGATATCGTATGAAGGCAAGCCTGCGGTCGAGACATGGACGAGCCCGATCTCCTTCCCTTGCCGCCTCCAGGATTCCTATGGTACGGTCACCCAGGAGCCTGTCCGACATTGCCTTCGTGACGAGGCGAAGGAGATGGGGCCAGATGCAAGGCCGCAGGCCCGGAAAAACCCGAGGCGTATTCACTGGAATACGTTGAGGATTTTTCAGGGCCGAGAACGACGCAGATGGTTGCGGATCGCTCGCCGCAGTAGAAATGGTCTATGTCGGACAGGTTCCTAGCGTTTAACCACTGGAGGGTTTCGAGCATGCCGTTGAAGACGCCGGGATATCGAAGGGCCCTCATGCTGGGAACAGCTTTGCTGCTCGTCTGGAGTACCTGGTCAGCGCCTCTTGCAGCGGAAAACGCCGGTATCATTGCCCAATCCGCCGACTATTTCCCCGATCAGATTGGGAACGAATGGCACTATCGTGGCCAGGCTACTGAAGGGCCTCTGCAAACGATTGAGCATAAATTCTTCTCCAACGTGTCCTCGGTCACCGGCACGAAAGACATCAAGGGCATGACGGTCACCGTGTTCCACGATACCAATCCGGGCAACCATGGCCCCATGGATAGTTTCTATCGCCGTGACAGCGTCGGCATCGTCTATTACGGCTCGGACCCGGGCACACCCTTTGAAAAACAGCTCGTGCCCTATCAGATCGTGCGCTTCCCCATGAAGGTCTCGTCGTCTTTCCCGCAATTCAACCGAAAGGAGCTGGATTTTGACACCGACCTGGATCGGGACGGCATCGATGAAAAGGCCGATGCACAAGGCGATGCCACAGTGCTGGGACAGGAATCGGTCACCGTGCCGGCCGGCACGTTCAAGGATGCCGTGAAGGTGGAAGCGCGTATGTACATGCAGATTCATCTCTCAGGCGCGAAGAGGACGGTCCAGGGAACTGATGTGATGACCGCCTGGTTTGTGAAGGGTGTGGGGTTGGTCAAGTATGCCGAGCGGCAGGAACTCTCGCCGTTGGACGACCGGGGTGTGGTCACGGATATCATGGAAGAACTGGAATCTTACGAGATCAAGCCGCCGAAGGCTTCACTCGGGCGGCGCGAATCCTCGACGGAGGGTCTGTTCGCTGACGACGCGGGTGACCACGAATTGCGTCAGGTACTCTTCACCTCCGGCTTTCGCTCCGATTCCGGAGAGCCGATGGCCCCCAAACGGCTGGCGTCCGACTAACGCACCCGTGATCGGACGATTCAGATAGAGATTCCCAACATCGAACCGTTGCCGTGCCAGTTCCAGATTGGCAGGGCTTCGTGAATAGACTCCGCCGGTGAGCGCATAGGCCGTCGAATGTGCCAGGGTCAGCGCTTCTTGAAAGGAAGCGGCCTTCATCACCGCGAGGATCGGCCCAAAGATTTCCTCTTGGGCTACTCGATGTGTCGGCGCCACATCCGCGAAGACCGTCGGCCCGATATACCACCCTGGTCCTGTCACAATCCCTTCCACCAGCAGGCGGGCTTCCTTCTTCCCAATCTCAATGTATTCCTGAATCTTTGCCTGCGCTCGACGATCAATCACCGGCCCGACCTGCGTGCCCGGCTCTTCAGGATTTCCGACCCTCAGGCTCAGCACCGCCTCTTTGAGGCGATCTAGAAAACTATTGTAGATCGCGGCATGCACGATCGCCCGCGAGCAGGCGGAGCATTTCTGACCCGCATAGCCGGTGAACGATGAGACCACTCCGGTGATCGCATCATCGAGATCCGCAGTCTCATCCACGATGATCGCGTTTTTCCCTCCCATTTCGGCCAGCACCCGCTTGACGATGCGTTGCCCCGGCATAAGAGTACCCGCGTCGTTCAGGATGCCGAGCCCCACGTCTTTGGAACCGGTAAACGCGATTGTCGCGATCTCAGGATGGCGCACCAGCGCCCGTCCGATGTCAGGGCCACCCGACAGACAACAAAGTACCCCTTCAGGCACACCAGCCTTCCGCAAGATCTCCGTGAGCCAGTGCCCCATCATTGGCGAGCGCTCGGAGGGTTTGAAGATCACAGGATTCCCGGTCACGAGCGCCGCCGACACCATGCCGGTGGGAATCGCCAGCGGAAAATTCCACGGGGCGATGACGGCCGTCACCCCGCGAGGGCTATAGAGACGCTGGTTCAGTTCACCCGGCGCCTGTCCTAACCGTCTTGGGGGAGCGAGCCTACGCCAGTCTGCCGCATAAAATTCCAGAAAGTCGATCGCTTCCGCGAGATCCGCATCCGCCTCCCGCCATGGCTTCCCGCATTCCAATATCTCCCATGCTGCCAACTCATCGCGCCGCGTCCGCATAAGCGCGGCGGCGGCACACATGATGTCCGCTCGTCGCTCTGCTGTGGTATCGCGCCAGGATTCCCATGCCTGAACAGCTCGGCGCACCGCCTGTTCGGCATCCTCCGAACTCGCGCCGGGCAGCCGGCCCACGACTTCATCCGGACGTCCGGGGTTGCGAGACTCGATGAAAGGCCCCGTCAGGCGCAGTCCTCCAGACGACGAAGTCCACTGTCGGCCGAGTTGCGACCGTACGGTCGCCAGGGCCTGCTGCATCGCCGCTCGGCTGTCGGCCTGCGCAAAATCCCGCTGCGGTTCATTTCGAAACTCCTGCATACCGGCTCGATGAGACGGCTGATTCTGACTCAGTCGCTCAGGGACAGGCGGAGCCAACAGCGTGCTCAAAGGCTGGGACTCCACATACTCTTTGCGTAGAAATGATTCGTTCGAGGTGTTTTCCAGCAATCGCCGTACGAGATAGGCCATGCCAGGAAGCAGTTCCCCCACCGGGGTGTAGAGTCTCAATCGACGCCCATACTGCGTGACCGCCTGCTGAAAGGGCTCAGCCATGCCGAAGATCATCTGATATTCCCAGGCCTCTGGAGGGAGCCCGAGCGACTCCGCAACCGCCTCGATGTAGGCCAACGTACGGAGATTGTGTGTCCCGAAGGCCGGTCGAATCAGGGATGTCTGAGATAAAATAAGATGCGTGAGCGACTCATAGTTGGCATCCGTCAATACTTTTTGTTCAAACAGAGGAACAGCCCAGCCTCGTTGCCGATAGCGGATCATATCCGAATCCCAATAGGCCCCCTTCACCAGTCGAATCGTGATGGGCGCCTCACGCCGGCGAACCCAGGACAGGAGCCCCTCGATATCTCGTTCCGTTTCACGATGGTAGGCCTGCAACGCGAGCCCCGCATACGGATAGTCCTTGTAAGAAGGCTCTGCGAAGAGCCTGGTGAAAATCTCCACCAGCAATGATTTTGTATCAGCTTGTTCCATATCGAAGATCAATGAAGCGGGGAGTCGCATCGCCAGATCGAGGATGGGTCGAAGCCGCGCCGCCACAGAATGGTAGCTTCCTTCTGGATCGATTGGGTCGAAATGAGGAGAGAGCGCGGAGATTTTGATGGAGAGCTGGACCTTCGGTATCGGTCCGAGATGGTCCCGCACCAGTATGGGAAGGGACGGCCACAAAGCCGACTCGCGCGCGAGCAGGGTCAGGGCTTCCACACAGCGATTGCGGTACCGATCAGCCTCACGATCGCTGATGGTGGCCTCGCCCAACAAGTCGATCGACCAGGCTCGCCCATGCTGCCAAAGATCGGCCAACCTTGGCGCCGCTTCCTCGACTGTCGCTCCGGCAATAAAGGTGCGCCCCATATGTTCGACCTGGCTTCTGATCGCCTTGCCGCTGAGTCGAGCCCCCAAGCTGGTGGCGGAAAGGGCTTTGAACCCCCATTGGCCGCCGAAGAGTGCTGTGCCTCCATCGCCCAAATACTCGCGAGCCAGCGCGACTACCTGCTCGTCGTCTGTGACCGAGGGCAGGACATCAATGAATCGAAACAGCTGTGTCTTGAAGCGGCTATCCTGCATGGCCAGATTGAGGGCCGTTTGCGACCACCAGCGGCCCTCAAAAAGAGTCGGAGTTCGACCGGCAGAGAGACGAGCGAGCTGTTCACCGATACGGTAAACCACAGGTTCGAGAGGGGAAGAAATTGTCGGCATCTGCACCCCCACTGGCAGTGAGACGAACGAACACCATCAGTATACACTGCGGGCATTCTGTTGAAACGTTTGCACAACTTTGGTATACTGTTAATACTACTTCGTCCTCCCCGTCAGATACTCCGGTGAAGCGATGGATGAGTGCTCCCAAGGAGAAGTAATGCTCGCTACAACGACTGAAGCCGCACCGAACGAAGACGTGTTTGTACCGTTAAACTTGGCTCTATTCTGCGCCATTGTGGCAGCCACGGTTATCGGCATCCCACTCTACGGATACTATTTTGGGTTCAGCCTCTTTGACTGGGTCCTGTCCTTGGTAATGTACATCGTCACGGGCATGGGCATCACCGTCGGCTATCATCGGTTGGTATCACACCAGAGTTTTGAATGCCCGAACTGGGTCAAGGCCTGTATTCTCGTCGCCGGTGGCTGGGCGATGCAAAATTCTGCCCTCACATGGGGCGGCGACCATATTCGCCATCACGCCAAGACTGATGAAGAAGAAGATCCCTACAACGCCACCAAGGGATTCTGGCACAGCCACTGCGGCTGGCTCTTTTACGATACCCCCTATCGCACGCAGAAGTACGAGATCCGTCTGCGCCGCGACCCTGTCGTGATGTGGCAAGATCGCTACTACTGGCCGATCGTGGTCACGGGACTTCTGCTCCCTTTTGTTCTTGGTCTCTGGCACGGCGGCTGGCAGGGCGGCATCAGCGCCTTCCTATTGGGCGGTCTCTTCCGGATGTTCATGGTGCTGAATTCCACCTTTACGATCAATTCACTCTGTCACATGGTGGGGACACAGCCCCACAGCAAGAAGGACAGCAGCCGCGATAGCTGGCTGGTCTCCTTTGTCAGTTTTGGCGAGGGTTATCACAATTTTCATCACGCCTACGCGCGCGATTTTCGCAACGGACCGAAGTGGTACAATTTCGACCCCTCTAAATGGATCATTTACACCTTCTCACTGATCGGGCTCGCGACCAACCTTCGCCGCAACGACCCCACCGTCGGGTAATCAGTTCGCGAAAAACTCTCCCGACGGACTGTTTCATCTTTCTGCTATACATTCCCCCATTGCGCATTAGCCCCATTTTCTTTCAGCCTGTCTTTCGCTTATGATGGAGTGGCTGGCCAGAGAGCCAGTCCTATTCGATTGTGCACGTAGCAGACTGCGGAACAACATTGTGGCACAGTGGAAATTGAATGGTCCGCATGTCTAAGACAACAAGAGAACACCAAGCAGGATGCTCAAAAAGGCTGTCCAGCAAGGCCGAAGCGAGCGAAGAAGCGACGGCGTACGCTTCGGTACGTTGAGCTTCTGAGCGAAGCGAGAACGAAGCTGGCGGACTTTTTCAGCATCCTGCCAGAGGAGGAGCGCTCCATGGCTGATCAACATCCCGCTGGACCCCAGGCTGGTCACGGGAAAGACAACCTCATTCCCGGCGTCAAATATGTCATCGCCGTCAGCAGCGGCAAAGGTGGGGTCGGCAAATCCACGGTCGCCGTCAATCTCGCCGTGGCCCTCGCCTTGACCGGCGCCAAGGTCGGTCTGCTCGATGCGGATATCTATGGTCCGAACATTCCCATGATGATGGGCGTGGCCAAGCCCCCGGAACAGAAAGACGGCAAGATCGTTCCAGCCGAAAGTCACGGCGTCAAACTCATCTCCATGGGATTTTTCGTCCCGGAAGACACCGCCGTGGTCTGGCGCGGTCCGATGGTCCATACCGCCATTCAACAGCTTTTTCGAGATGTGCTGTGGGGTGAACTGGATTACTTGCTCATCGATCTGCCGCCCGGCACAGGAGACGCGCAGCTCACCCTTACCCAGTTGGTCCCGCTAACCGGCGCCGTCACCGTCACGACGCCACAAGAAGTCGCCCTGCACGATGTTCGCAAAGGCATGATGATGTTCCAAAAGGTGAATGTGCCGCTCCTCGGCATTGTAGAGAACATGAGTTACTTTCTCTGCGGCCACTGCGGCGAGCGGACCGAAATATTTTCGCACGGGGGAGGGGAGCGGGCCGCCGCCACACTCGGGGTCCCGTTCCTCGGTCGAGTGCCGATCGACCCGGCGATTCGCGATGGCGGCGACTCGGGCACCCCAATCGTCGTGGCCAATCCGGCGTCTCCGCAATCGGCGGCATTCCGGGAGATCGCACAGAAAATTATCGCGGAAGTCACCGTCACTGCCAAGGGAGTTCCGCCGATTGAAAGCCTGTTGAGCAAAATCAAAAAACCATTTGCGACAACATAACCGGCAGACAAATGAACAGGACAGCCAATGGTCCGAAGTTCAGGGTTCGAAGTTCCGAAAACCTCGAACTTCGGACCTCGAACTCTCGCGTCTCGCTCGTTCCGCTCGTTCAGCCAGTCTCGCTCGGCTAGGATCTTCATCATGATCATGCCAAGTATGGACCGGAGCGACGTACTGTTCCTCTATCGTCAAATGCTGCTGATCCGCCGGTTCGAAGAAAAATCGGCAGAGATGTACGCCCTCGCAAAAATTGCCGGTTTCCTACATCTCTATATCGGCGAAGAGGCCATTGCAGTCGGGGCCATTGCCTCGCTTCGACCGGATGACTACGCGATCAGCGCGTACCGCGACCACGGGCACTGTCTCGCCCGAGGCTCCGATCCCGGCCATGTCATGGCCGAGCTGTTCGGCAAAGCGACGGGCCTGTGCCAGGGCAAAGGGGGCTCCATGCACCTGGTGGATGCCTCGCGCCGGTTCATGGGCGGCTACGCCATTGTAGGAGGCCACATTCCCCTTGCCACAGGCCTCGCGTTCGCGACCAAGTATCAAACACTCGACCTCGTGACCGTCTGCTTTTTTGGTGAAGGGGCGATCCCGAGCGGCCAGGCACACGAAGCGCTCAATTTGGCGGCCTTGTGGAAACTTCCTGTGATCTTCGTCTGCGAGAACAACCGCTACGGTATGGGGACGCCGGCTGAACGGGCCATCGCGCTCTATGCGGATGTGGCGGAGACGGCCCGCTCCTATGGCATCATGGCTGAGCGCGTGGATGGCATGGATGTATTGGCCGTGCGCGATGTGATGCGTAAGGTCGTCGAGCAGGTGCGTGCCGGACAGGGACCATTTTTCATCGAGGCGATGACTTACCGGTTCATGGGTCACTCAATGTCCGACCCGGCACACGGACATTACCGAACCAAAGAAGAAGTGGATGAGCACCGCAAACGCGACCCTCTTCTATTGCTGAAGCAGACGATCCTGAGCAACAACCTAAGCACCGAGACCGATTTCGTACAACTTGAGCGGGAAGTCGGCGAGGTCGTGACGGCCGCCGTCAGGTTCGCGGATGAGAGCCCGTTCCCCGTCCCATCGGAGCTTTACAATGACGTCCTGGGTGAGTAACCGGCTGGTCAAACAGCTTGCCAGCAAGGCCGCAGGGGAGAAACAACCGGAGGCGTACCCTCTGGGGTACGTTGAGGATTGTTTCGACCTGAGAACGCCGCTGGAAGGCTGTTTCAACAGCCGGCAGGTTTTCACATGCTGATGTCCTATCGGGAAGCTCTGAACCAGGCCATGCGGGAGGAGATGCGTCGAGACTCGCGCATTTTTTTGATCGGCGAGGAAGTGGGCTACTACCAGGGCGCCTTCAAGGTCAGCAAGGGTTTTGTGGAAGAATTCGGCCCGCAACGGGTGGTGGATACTCCGATCACGGAAGCCGGCTTCACGGGCCTGGCAATCGGCGCCGCCATGGCGGGGCTGCATCCCATCGTCGAGCTCATGACCATGAATTTCGGCATTGTGGCATTGGATCAGATCGTCAACAATGCCGCTAAAATTCGTTACATGTCGGGGGGCCAGCTGTCGGTGCCGCTGGTGATTCGCGGACCGGGCAGCGCCGCTCACCAGTTAGGTGCGCAGCATTCGCAAAGTCTGGAAGCCTGGTTCTGTCACGTGCCGGGATTGAAAGTGATTGCGCCGTCCACGCCGCACGATGCAAAAGGCCTGCTGAAGAGCGCGATCCGCGACAACAATCCTGTCATCTTCATCGAAGCGCAATTGCTGTACGGAACGAAGGGGGATGTCGGAGACGGTGAATACACGATCCCCATCGGTGTTGCCGAGGTGAAGCGTGCCGGGCGCGACGCGACGATCGTCGCCTACTCGAAGATGCTCCTGCTGACGCTGGAGGTAGCCGATCAGCTGAGTCGAGAGGGCATCGAGGTCGAGGTCATCGATCCCCGCACCCTCAAGCCCTTGGACCTCTCAACCATCGTGGCTTCGGTCAAGAAGACCGGACGTCTCGTGATCGTCGAAGAGGGCTGGCGTTTTTGCGGGCTGGGCGCGCAGATTGCCGAGAGCGTGTACGCGGCGGCGTTCGACTACCTGGACGCCCCCATCCAGCGCGTCACCGGCGAAGATGTGCCGATGCCCTATAGTCGCCCATTGGAAGATGCCGCCATCCCGGACAAGGAGCGCGTCATCAAAGCCGTCAAAGCTCTGTGCGGCGCACAGTAAACGAAGGAAGGAGGCGCGATTACCCATGTCGTTACAATCCCAGGCTCCTGGTCATATCGAAATCACGGAGACGCTCGTTCGGCTTTATGTGTTCCTGACGCAGTATCTGGATCGCTGCCTCGATGAGGCAGCCAGGAGGGAATACCCGGACGAAGAACTGCACGCGCATCTCTCCAAGACGCGCGCTACGATGGCGGACATTCTCGCGGTGAATCCCGTGGTCAAGAGCAAAGTCGAGAAGGAATGCAAGGATGTGCTCGCCCTCGGAGCCGCGATCTTGAAAGGCGGCCATGAGCGAGCCTCGGCGATGGAGCCGATGCAGGCGCAGCACGCCATCCTGCGGAACAAAACCATTGCATTGAGCGATCTTTTGGCGGTATTCCGGGCTATCTGAAAGAATACTCGGGAGAAATGCACTCTCGCAGGATGCTCAAAAAGGCTGCCCAGCAAGACCGCAGCCGATGGAAGCACCGGAGGCGTAGCCTCTCGGCTACGTTGAGGATGCTTTCGAGGTGAGAACGAAGCATGGGAAGAGGCGCGTCTCGGCGCGCGAGGGTCGGGCGGGTGAGACGGGCGACTTTTTCAGCATCCTTTCTGGATTTGCTTATGTCAGACCATATACAAGAGAAACATCAATTGGCCGGCTTGGATACCCGCGAACGCGGCTTCAGTAGGCCAGTCGTGTTTGAGCAAGCCGATGGAGGCTATCAAGCTATTCTGCGATATGAAACGACGCGCGTGGTAACCACTGCGTACGCCACCCCGAGTGGGGCGCTGGAGGAATTAATTCGCACGCTCCAAGGACAGGGCTATTCGCAACTCCGCAGCCAACTGAGCGTTCGGGAGGGCAGCTACTTGGGTTCTCAGGAGCCGTGGATTGAGTATCCAGACCCTCCGCACCGTACGGAACAAGAGGGTGGGTGGCTGAAACGATTGTGCCGCTCTTTCCTGCGACAAAGTGAGGACACACATGGCTAGTCGCGTCGTAATGCCAAAATTAACCGACACGATGGAAGAGGGTGTCCTCGTTGCGTGGAAAAAGCGCGAAGGGGATTCAGTGCAGGCAGGGGAGGCACTTGCTGAAATCGAAACCGACAAGGCCATCATGGATCTCGAGGCCTTCGCCTCCGGCATCCTACGCAAGATCCTGGTGCAGGACGGCGCAACCGTGATGTCCGGAACATTGATCGGCGTCATCGGCGGAGTGGATGAGGACATTACCTCAGCATTGACCGACCGGATTACTGCCGCACCATCGACCGGCGGCGGATCCAGGACAAGCGCGCCATCTGCTGTCCTTCCGACACCCGCCTCACCTGCGAGTCCACAGGGAACTCGTTTCATCGTTTCGCCCCGCGCGAAAGCGCTTGCTGCCGACCGGGGAATCGATCTCTCCACCATCACTGGAACCGGTCCTGGCGGGCGAATCGTGGAGGAGGATGTTGTAAACGCCAAGGCGCCGCCAACGCCGATGCTGCCGGCCGGAACAGACGAACCGCTGAGCCAGATGCGGAAAGCCATCGCGCGAGCGACGACACAGAGCAAAGCGCCGGTGCCGCATTTTTATCTGACGAGCGAGATCGATATGGAGCAGGCAGAACGGTTCCGCGATCAGTTCAAACAGAACCGAACGGCGCATCCTTCCGTCACCGACTTGCTGATCAAAGCCGCAGCAATCGCGCTCACCCGCCATCCAGAAATCAATGTGTCATTCACCGGTCCCGCCATCAGGCGGCATGCCCGCATTGATATCGGCATCGCCGTCGGCATCGAGGACGGCTTGATCACGCCGGTCATCCGTGATTGCGCCGCCAAGACGCTGGACGATATCACGACCGAATCGCGGACGCTGATCGACCGGGCGAAGAACAAACGTTTGCAGCCGCAGGAATACACGGACGCCACCTTTTCGATCTCAAACTTGGGAATGTTCGACGTGGAAAACTTCATTGCGGTTCTCATACCCCCTCAGGCAGCATCCATCGCTGTGGGTACAATTCGCGACGCGCCGATCGTCAAGGACGGCACGATCAAGGCGGGCCGGCGCATGAAGGTGACGTTATCCTGCGACCACCGGGCTCTGGATGGTGTGCAGGGGGCCAGTTTCCTGAAAGAGTTTAAACGCATCCTTGAACACCCCTCGGAGTTACTCCCGGCGAAGGAGACTCCATGAGTTTTATCCCCCTCAACCAACTCCGATCATCGTGTACTGACTTGTCTCCGGCTATCAGCCTTCAGCCTTCAGCCATCAGTTCTTCCAGGCGCCTTCCGTCCTGGTTCAAAGTCGAAGCGAAAACCGGTCCTGACTACCTCGACATCAAGCAGACAATGGACCGGCTCAAGCTCCATACGATTTGCGAAGAAGCGCGTTGCCCGAACCGATGGGAATGTTGGAACGCACGCACCGCGACATTCCTCATCCTGGGCGACATCTGCACCAGACGTTGCCACTACTGTTCGGTCGAGACAGGCCGACCGCCGGCGATCGATCAAGAAGAACCGCGTCGCGTCGCAGAAGCGGTCCAGGTGTTAGGCCTTAGACATGCCGTGATCACATCGGTGAACCGGGATGAACTGGAAGATGGAGGCGCCGCGATTTTTGCCGAAACGATCCGGCAAACCAGGCAGCTCAGCCCAGGTTGCACGATTGAAGTCTTGATTCCAGATTTCGAAGGGAATGAGACAGCCCTCGCGATGGTCTGTGCCGAGATGCCGGAAATTCTGAATCACAACATCGAAACCGTTCGACGGCTGTTTCCGGCAATCAGACCGCAGGGGAAGTATCAGCGATCGATCGAGTTACTCGGCAAGGCGAAACAATTGGGCATGCGCACTAAGTCCGGGTTGATCCTCGGGATGGGAGAAACCATGGACGAGGCCCGCGAAGTCATGCGCGACCTCCGTTCCGTCAACTGCGGCATCATGACTATCGGCCAATATCTCCAACCCACAAGACAGCATCTGCCTGTTGCGCGCTTCTACAATCCCAGCGAGTTTGCCATGTTAAAAGAGGAAGGGATGGCCCTTGGCTTCACCCACGTCGAATCCGGTCCGCTGGTGCGAAGTTCATATCACGCAGAACAGCAAGTAGCCTCCGAAGGGAATATGCCTCGGCCATGAGCCACCACAACGTCGTCATCATCAGCGCTCATCCGGATGACATGGAAATCGGCATGGGCGGGACGGTCGCCAAGCTGGTGGAATCCATGGCTGTGATTACTTCCGTCGTTGTGACGAACGGCGGCCGGTCATCGAATCCATTTGCGTTGACGGAGCAGCGGATGGCCGAAGTGAGAAGAGAGGAGGCCCTCCGTGCTGCCGGCGTCTTGGGAGTAAAAGACGTGATCTTCTATGACGAACCGGACGCGGCGGACGAGGTGAATACTGCGGCTGTCAAACAGAGACTGGTCGAAATGCTCGCTCGCCTCCGACCGACCGAGGTCTATACGCTGGATGAGGAACGTGACCGACATCCCGCCCATCGCCTTGCCGGTAAGCTGGCGAGGGAGAGCATCCTTGAAGCGGGCATCGTCCTAGGCGGTGGCATCTGGGCTTACGAAATCTGGGGGCCCTTCGCTACCTGGGACCGCCTTGAATACATTGACCGCTATGTGGCCAAGAAGATGGCCGCCATTGCGGAACATCAAAGTCAGGTGGCAACGATACCCTATGGGGAAGGAGTTCTTGGATTGAACCGCTGGCGAGCCGTATTCGCCGATCCCAAGGCCAGCGCCCCGACAGGTCTGTATGCGGAAGTCTTTCGACGGATCACGCTTTCTCCTCTTTGACAAAAAAGCTCCGTTTCTTGGTACTGGTAAAGTTTGACTCCCTTGACCAATCCTAGAACTGGGGGCTAACATCGCTCCGCTAATCAAATTAATCAAAGGGGGAAGTATGGCTGAAGCCACTGATGTCTATGCCGACCAATTTCAGCTCAACCTTGGGCCTCTTGGGTGCACTCTTAATTTTCAAGTCTCTGGAGCAAATCCGGTGGCTCCAGGTTCTCCGCCGCCGATTGAACGCGTTGCCACTATTCGGCTGAGCCTTCAGCATTTAAAAGCAATGGCGTTCATTTTGCACAAACAAATAGTGGGGTATGAAGCCCAAGCTCAGCTGTCCACTGGCCTTCCGGTCGATGTGCTTCGAGCGCTGCAAATTCGGCAAGAGGATTGGGAGGCATTCTGGCGTCCCTAGTAAAAAACGCTCTAACCAGATTCATTAGTGTGACTTACCCCTTCGCTCGCTGCGACCGCCTTGGGCCGCCTTTCTGAACATCCTTCTGGGCGATTCTGATATTAATCACCTTCAATGAGCGCAGAGGGGAGATTAACCAGGCCTACTCCTGAAAAGGTCGAGATCAAGGATTCAGAATGTCCCTGTTCTTTGCACGTGCGATTCGCGTACCATTGACTCGATATGGAAAGTCTTCATCAACTCCAAACGGTTATTTTGCTGTTGATAGCCGTACTCGCCCTTGCGGCATTCGCACGCAAACTCGTGATCCCTTACCCCATCTTGCTGGTGATCGGAGGGTTGGTCTTAGGCCTCATTCCCGGCGTGCCGACGCTGCGACTCGATCCTGACGTCGTGTTTCTGGTCTTTCTTCCCCCTATTCTCTGGTCAGCGGCCTACTTCACCTCCTGGCGTGATTTTCGTTCAAACCTTCGTCCGATTACCCTGTTGGCTGTAGGACTCGTGTTAGCGACAACCGCCGCCGTAGCAGTGGTCGCGCACGTCTGGCTTCCGGGATTGGGTTGGGCTGGAGCCATTGCGTTGGGGGCAATTGTTTCACCGCCCGACGCCGTGTCGGCCACTGCGGTCGCAAAGCGATTAGGCCTTCCACGTCGTGCTGTGACGATCCTGGAAGGCGAGAGTCTCGTAAACGATGCGACAGCGCTCATTCTGTATCGCGCTGCGGTCATGGCGGCGGTCAGTGGCACCTTCATCGTAAGCGACACTGTGCTGGACTTCTTCATTGCGGCTGGAGGGGGTGTCGTGGTCGGACTCTTGGTTGGCGTAGTGGCTCGGTGGGCGCTAAAATTGATGAAGGACAGTTTCAGTGAGATCGCGGTCACGCTCTTATCCCCGTATATCGCCTGGGTTTTGGCCGAACAGGCTCACGCTTCAGGCGTCCTAGCCTGCGTGGCCGGAGGTCTCTATCTTCGCCAACATTTCAGTGAGGCCGTTGCGCCCACGACAAGGATTCAAGCGAGGGCCGTGTGGGACTTTCTCGTGTTCGTGCTCAATGGATTCATTTTTATTCTGATCGGCCTGCAACTCGGCGCCCTCCGTGAGGCCATCCCGTCTGGAATGTTCATGCCGCTCATGCTCAGCGGAGCACTCGTGAGCGTCACCGCGATCGTGGTGCGTCTGATTTGGGTGCCGGTGGCCGCGTGGATACCAAGAGTACTCAGCCCCTCGTTGCGAGCGCGCGATCCGATGCCGGCTTGGTCGGGTCTGTTTATTATCGGGTGGACCGGCATGCGCGGGATTGTGTCTCTTGCAGCGGCGTTAGCGCTGCCGCTGACAACTGCAGCCGGAGCGCCGTTTCCCTTTCGAGCGGAGATCATACTGATCACATTCTCAGTGATTCTCGCCACATTGGTTGTACAGGGCTTATCACTTGCACCTCTGATCCGCGCCCTGAATTTAAAGGAAGACGGAACTCTGGAACGTGAGGAGATGCAGGCGCGCGAACATGCAGCGACGGCCGCTCTTGTACGCCTGAATGAAGTCGCGAACGAAGGGTGGACCATTCCCGAACACCTCGATCAAATGCGTGTTCACTATGGCAACCGCGTACAGCGCTATACCAAGGATGGAACTGCTCCTGAGTGTACGGCAGAAACCATCGAGATATTCCGGCGCTTGCGACATGAGACGTTGACGGCAGAACGCCTTGCGGTGATCGGCCTGCGAAACGACGGTGTCATTAGTGATGACGTGCTGCATCGTCTAGAGCACGAGTTAGATGTGGAGGCGCTTCAACTCGGAATCGGCGAGCGGCGGGTTTCATCAGGAGGGGACAATTCTGGGTAGGGAACGGGGCGTGATTCTCATGGGGATGGGCAGGGGAGAATGACGCACGCGGCGAAGGACAACCTTGTCCCGGTCACGTGATATCTGATCGATCCTCCCAGTGCACCCGTTTCATGATGTGGTGAATGCCCGGCGCGAGGAGTAGTGCGGTGACGGCGATCACGACTAAGCCCGAGTAGAGTGCGAAAAGCCCTGCGAAGACTTTCCCCGGCTCTGACAAATCTACCTTCACCGGCCCCATTCCGCCTAGGAGCATGGCCGCATTCAAGAAGGCATCCCGCCAAGGCATGTGCTCATAGTGGCTGTAGCCCCACATGCCAACCCCCAGAGACGCCGCCAGAAGAGTAAGTGAGAACGCCAGGTGAAGAAGCAGACGCCGAAGTAACAGACGCGAATTCGGAGCGGAGCGGCTCTGTGTGCTCATCGGGCCTCCTCAAGGAATAGTGGGTAATCGGAGCAACTTTCAGTTCACGTCACACCCGCACAAAATATGGAATTGCAACCAGGATCACGCCGACACCGACTAAAACATATACGTTGGCAATGAAATAGGGGAAGACGCAGAGGACAATTCCGACGCAGAGTGGGACGATGGACTTTTGCTTTTTTCCATACAGAAAGTAACCAAAACCGACGGCCCCGAAGAGCATCCCCCAGATCAGGACTGCCACGCTGCCTAACTCAAACATGTATTGATCTCACGCAAATTATGGACGGACACGTATTTCTCTTACTTGTTTAACGACAGAGCCTTGGTGATGAGCGCCTGCGTGATGGTCAGGATATGCCATTCGTTAAAGCTTTGCTTGAAGGCAGACCCCCGATGTCCCGACGTGCCAAAGGCCACTCGTTGCTCACGAACCATTTCATCAGGCTTCTCTGAAGAATAGGCTGCGATAAGCTTCAAGGCATCGACGAGGACCAATGCCGGCGCTGGCTGACCTGCGAGGGGATGCATGCCCATGCAGGTTGTGTAGCCCCGGAGTCCCTTCACTGTCAACTGCGCCAGCGGTATGCCGCACATCGATCCGCGGATCATTCGCCGCAGTAGAAAGATCAATGCCGGACAGGTTCCTATTGAAAGGGGTTGACTGACCCTTGCGCTTTTGATACAAGCACACCCGTTGTCCTGACAGCCTGCAGCGCACCTTCTTCCGGAGCGGTTCCTTGCAGCATCCAGATTCCTGGTCTTGGACTCGTCGATCTTTCTTGAAAACGTCTGTTGTCGGGCTTCTGTTGCTCGGCAGCAAGCTGCTGCTTCCCTCGGTCGCGCGCGCGAACGAGCTTCCTGACAGCGAACTCACCTTCTTTAACGTGCACACGAACGAACGACTGCGAGTCCGCTATCGTGATGACGCAGGGAACTATGACCTGACGGCGCTGGATGAGGTGAATCATATTCTGCGTTGCCATCACACACGAGAAGTCGCAGCCATCGATGTGCGATTGCTGGAGCACGTAAATCTCGTACAGAAAGCGGTCCATGGTACCGGCGAGATCCACGTGATTTCGGGCTATCGGTCGCCCGAGTACAATGCGCTGCTCGTGAAGCGGAGCCGGCGAGCCGCGCGGCACAGCCTACATGTCCAGGGGCAGGCGCTCGACTTCTATGTTCCCGGTGTCAAGCTTCGCGATCTTCGCCATGCCGCGTTGCGGCTGCGATACGGCGGGGTAGGATTTTATCCGCGCGCGAAGTTCATCCATCTCGATTGCGGTCCATTCCGAATCTGGTAGTCCCCTTCCAGCAGCCCCGGATAAACTATCGAGACAGGCTTGAATCTTCGATAGTCTGCACGTGTGCCCAACGAGAGAACCCTCCTGCAGGATGCTCAAAAAGGCCGTCCAGCAAGGCCGCAGCGAGTGAAGGGCCGAGGCGTACCCTCTGGGGTACGTTGAGGGTCTGAACGATGCGAGAACGCCGCTGGCGGGCTTTTTCAGCACCCTGCTAAATCAGATCCGTTTGAGGAATACCACCGACAGAGGTGGGAGCGTGACTGCGAGCGAATGGGG
Organism: Nitrospirota bacterium; assembly: GCA_963741245.1. Taxonomy (GTDB): domain Bacteria; phylum Nitrospirota; class Nitrospiria; order Nitrospirales; family Nitrospiraceae; genus Palsa-1315. The sequence goes on from CAVUHR010000025.1 coordinate 62,127, forward strand.
CATGCCATGAGAGGGTAGGGCGCTTGTCTGGAGCCCTCCCGCATTTCCCACGTTGCTTCCCCCGTAGGCCGAGGCATCGCTGTTCAACAATTCACGATAGTAGCCTTTTCCAGGCACGCCAACTCGATAGTTGTAGCGGGGAACTGGGGTGAAGTTACACAAGCACAATATCTGATTATCCTGGTCCTTCGCCTTTCGCAGGAAGGCGATCACGGAATGGGCCGCATCGTGAAAGTCGATCCACTGGAAGCCGGTCCAGTCGTGATCGAGTTCGTACAGTGCCGGCTCCTGGCGGTAGAGCCAGTTGAGGTCTCGTACGAACCGCTGGAGTCCCACATGCCGCTCGAAATCGCAGAGATGCCATTCCAGGCTGACGTCGTGGTCCCACTCACGCCACTGCCCGAACTCTCCGCCCATGAACAGCATTTTCTTGCCGGGATGCCCGTACATCAAGCCATAGAGGGAACGGAGATTGGCAAAGCGTTGCCACTCGTCGCCGGGCATCTTGTCGAGCAGCGATCGCTTTCCGTGCACCACTTCATCATGCGACAGCACCAGGACGAAATTTTCATTGAAGGCATAGAGGAGCCCGAACGTAATTTGGTTCTGGTGAAAGGGGCGGTGGACGGGATCGTGGCCGAAGTAATCCAGCATGTCGTGCATCCAGCCCAAGTTCCACTTGAATGTGAAGCCCAGTCCTCCGACATAGGTGGGGCGTGAGACTCCCGACCAGGCCGTGGATTCCTCGGCGATTGTCATGGCGCCAGGGAAATCACGATGGACCAGGATATTCAAGTCTTTCAGCAACGTGACGGCTCCGATGTTTTCGTGCCCGCCGAACTGATTGGGAATCCATTCTCCCTCCTTCCGGCCGTAATCGAGGTAGAGCATCGAGGCGACGGCATCCACGCGCAAGCCGTCGATATGGTATCGATCCAGCCAAAAGAGCCCGCTGTTGAGAAGGAAGTTCCGGACCTCGACGCGATCGTAATTAAAGATGCGGCTGTGCCAGTCCGGATGGTAGCCGAGCCGTGGGTCGGCATGGTCGTAAAGATGCGTGCCGTCAAACTGGGCGAGCCCATGCAGATCGTCTGGAAAGTGTGCGGGGGTCCAGTCCATCAGTACACCGATTCCGGCCTGATGTGCCGTATCGACGAAGGCCATGAAGTCTTCGGGAGATCCGTGCCGGCTGGTGACGGCGAAATAGCCGGTGGTCTGATAGCCCCAGGATCCGTCGAACGGGTGCTCGGTAATCGGTAACAGTTCGACATGGGTATAGCCCATATTCTTCACGTATGGGATGAGCTTTGCGGCCAGCTCTGAATAGGTTAGCCAGCGATCCCCTTCCTCAGGGATACGCATCCAGGAGCCGAGATGGACTTCATAAATTGAGAGGGGCGAGGCGAGCGGGTTTTGCTGTGCCCGTGCCGTCATCCAGGACTGGTCTTTCCAGCGGTAGGGAGAGAGTGCGCGAACGATCGAGGCGGTCTTGGGGCGCAACTCCGATGCGACCGCATAGGGATCGGCTTTCAGGAGCGGTGCTTCATGATGGCGTGAGCGAATTTCATATTTGTAGAGCGTGCCGTCTGTAAGTTCGGGAATGAAGAGTTCCCAGAGGCCGGTTGTTCCGCGGTTTGTCATGGGATGGCGGCGTCCATCCCATTCATTGAAGTCGCCCACGACACTCACTCGCGCAGCGTTCGGCGCCCAGACGACAAAATGGACTCCGACGATACTCTGCACCGTCCGGAGATGGGCGCCCATTGTTTCGTAGGCTTTGAAGAAGGTTCCCTCGGCGAAGAGGTGCAGCTCAAAGTCGGTGAGGAGAGGTGGAAAGGCATAGGGATCGTACCGCTCCGATACCTGTCCCGCATGGTTGGTTATGCGAAGACGATAGAGGGCTGGTTCCGAGCGGCCCCGGAACGATCGCTTCGAACAGACCGGCCTCATGGAGGCGCGTCATGGGAATGGGCTGTCGACCTCGCTCACTGAGGAGTAGGGCAACGTCGTTGGCTTCCGGCAAGAAACACCGAATCGCAACGGTAGGGGAACTGCCCTGGGCCATCGGATGGGCACCAAGAATTGCGAGGGGGTCCCAGTGGTGACCCTGGACGAGTTGTTCGAGTTGCTCGAGCGGCAAGCCTGACATGAGAGGAGATTCCTAGTGAGCTGACTGTATCGTAAGAGGGGCGAGCCAGGAA
>CAVUHR010000026.1:0-32042 GCA_963741245.1 Nitrospirota bacterium
TTACGTGAACGCGCACCAGGGTCTTGCCGACGCGCTCCAGGAAAAGGGTGACCTTAATGGCGCGATTGCGGAGTATCGGACCGTGCTTCGCCTCCAGCCGACCCACGTCGGGGCACTACTGAACCTGGGCGCGGCACTGCACGCGAACGGCGATCTCGACGGGGCGATTGCAATGTACCGTCATCTGCTCAGCTTGCAGCCGGAACGCGCGCGCGCTCGTTATAATCTGGGCGTGGCACTCCAAGCCAAAGGCGATCTGGATGGGGCCATCGAACAGTACCGGGTGCTTGTGAATCTGCGGCAGGACTATGCGCCAGGCTTCTATGCGCTGGGAGAAGCCTTGGCGCAGAAGGGACAGGACAAGGAAGCGGCAGCGGCGTTGCGCGACTATCTCGCCAAGGAGAAAGATACTCCAGATACCCACCAACGAATTGAACGAGCACGCGCCCGCCTGAAGGAACTCGACAGCTAGCCAATTGAGAAAGGGCGATGATCCTCACCATGGGCGTCATCACATGGACAGCATAGGAGCGAGTGATGTAGATTACGTGGCTCGTTGAGCCTGTATATGTTGAAGGAACGCTGACGCCGAAGAGGAGGTAATGATGAAAGAGTGGCTTCGCGCCCTCTGCTTTGGGCTGCTGGTGGGAGGGATCACCGGATTTATCGGATGCGCGCCGGTCGAACCGCTGCCGCCTCCTCCGTCAACCCCGGTCTCCATTTTGGCATTCACGAGTGCGGCGGGGAAGTGGGCCGGAATATTGAAGTCGACACCCAGGGTACGGGGGGATGATTGGGTAACGTTGACGATCCGCGATGATGGGTCGTACGAGTTTATGAGCGTTCGGACAATCGGTATCTTCCAGGGGCAGGGAACATTCACGCTCATCGACGGCAAGCTCAAAGCGGAGTCCGAGCGAGGATGGGCCATCGCCACGCTTTACGAGGAGGGTGGGCGGCGGATGCTGAAGGTCGAGAGCGCGACGAAGGATGGCACGCAATACTCGGCTGAATTGACCCCAACCAAGTAGCCTGTTCTCTCGAAGGGTCCCACTCATTAACTCTACTTTCTGAGCGTATCGCCTATGCCAATTCTGGGGCATAGGGTCGCATGACATTCAACCGCCTTCCACACTACACATGCGGTGGATGGTGTGATTGATGATTTTAGGCCCGCACCCAGACTATGTACCCCCTGCTCAAAGAAATCCGTCACAATCCGCTGCTCTGGCTGCTGGCGTTCGTGCCCACGGTGTTTGCAGCCGCGAAGCTCAAGCCCGAAGCGCACACGCTGCTTTTCGTGCTGTCCGTGCTGGCCATCGTGCCACTGGCTGCGTTGCTGAGTCACGCCACCGAATCCGTAGCGGCCAAGACGGGCGATACGGTTGGCGGCCTGCTCAACGCCACGCTGGGAAACTTGACTGAACTGGTCATCGCGCTCGCCGCCTTGCGTGCCGGGCAATACATGTTGGTGAAGGCGTCCATTGCCGGCGCGATTGTCACCAACTCACTTTTCGTGCTGGGGGCATCGTTTCTGCTGGGTGGACTCAAACATCATGTCCAGGAATACAATCGGGTCAACGCCCGCCTTCAAGCGGGCCTGCTTTTCCTGGCTACGGTCGCGCTGCTGATTCCTTCGGCGGTCTCTCAAACCAACTCCGCGACGGGGGCGGCATTCACCCAGAAGCTGAGCGTGGGGCTGTCGGTCCTGCTCATCGTCACTTACGGATTGGGCATGGTCTTTTCGCTCAAGACACACCGCGAATTCTTTGCCAGTGCGGAATCCGGCGAGGCGGGTGAAGTTCCGTGGCCGATCGGTCTGGCCCTGGCCACGCTGGCCGGCGTCACCGTGCTGGTCGCGCTGGTGAGCGAGATTTTTGTCGAGTCAGTGCAGAAAGCGGCGGAGTCGTTCGGGATGACCCCGGCGTTCGTGGGTTTCATCGTCGTAGCTCTGGTGGGCGGTGCGGCGGAGATGGGCTCGGCGTTTTCCGGCGCGCGCAAGAACCGGCTGGACCTGAGCGTGGGCATCGCCCTGGGGAGCGCCTCCCAAATCGCGCTCTTCGTCGCCCCGGTGCTGGTCCTGCTCAGTTACGTCCTCGGCCCCGCGCCAATGGACCTGCAATTCTGGCCGGGCGCCGTGGTGATGATACTGATCTCGACGATGACCGTGTCGTTGGTTACCAACAGCGGACGCTCGGCATGGTTCATCGGGGTGTTGGCGCTGATGGTCTATCTGATCTTCGCCATGACGCTGTATCTCTTGCCGCCCCGATCTCAGTGAATGAGCCATTCATCGAAACATCGCTGACAATCCAACTCACCAAGTCTAGGGATCAGCACGCCGTCGTTTGTAGGCGAATTCTTTGTACTGATCTGAAGGATTTTTTCCGGTATCTCCGGGGAATAGGAATGTATCTTGTGCCATTTCTCATTCATCACCTCGGAAAGAACCGTAGACTTGCCATCCTAAAATGATTCGCGTAGTCTCTCGCCGGTTATTGAGAACCCTTGGGGATCACATGCAAAGAAAGCTCGCGGCCGGCGTCTTTTCTTATGTCGGCGATATTGTTCTGCGGCTGTTCGCTTACACAAGAATTTTCACGGACTCCGAGAACCGCAGTGGAGCAATTGCTGCTCACGGCGGCGATCGAGCATGCGCTGCACAACCTGACGATATTTCTCCCGGAACAGACAAGCCTGCATGTCGACGTCACAGGTCTCCAGACCGACCGAGCCCACTTTAATATGGTGGGAGAAGACCGGGGTGTTCTGCACGGACCATCGCTCGATCTCTTCTTAATTCGCGATTCCATTGCCACGGGTCTCGGGTCGATTAGGCTACCGGATCGACCCGCGTGACACAGAGCCCGTGTACCTGGCGCGGGTGGTCGTCGAATCGTTCGGAACGACGCAGGGGCTCACATTCTTCGGCATGCCACCTGTGACAAGTGTCTTGATTCCCTTTTCTCTCCCCGCTCTCGTGCTGTTCAGCGCCCAGGGACAGAATGGGTACGCAAGGCTGCACGTGGATTACTTCGAGTACCAAAGCGGAAAGCTTGTGGGGTCATCTCCAACCATCATCGGACGGACCTATTACAATCAATACATTGTGCTGTTCTTCTTCACCTGGCAAACCACGGACTTGAGCGCCCCTCCCTAACCTCTCGTGTGACAGCCTACACTGTGACTTACTATGACAGGTACTGATTCCGGTCACCGCTATCTACTGTTTCGCAAGCTGAGTCTCTTCCTGTTCGGGATAGTTCTGTTCCTCGCCGCACTCGTGTTTTATCTCCAAACAGGGCACGCATTCCGGCACATCATTATTGCGCTCGTGGCTGCAGCTGTACCAGGTAAACTTCAAGTAAATGACGGGTCTCTCACCTTCCCTGCCACACTCAAATTGGCAGGACTCTCCTACCAACAACCGGAGGTAGGCCTGTCGCTGCAGATAGACCAGCTTCTTGTTCGGATTTCCGTAATGGCATGGCTGCGCGAACAGCTCCTCCTTGTGGAAGAACTCGATCTTGAGAATGGCAATCTGCGCATGGCCTCGGGGATGACACCACCTCCGCAAAAAGGCGAAACAGCAGTTGCAAAGGCCGGCAAGACTGTCCTGATGGTTCCATTAGCTATTCAACGCGCGCGTCTGGAGAACATAACGCTTTCGATCCAAAGAGGCAGTGATGAGTTCACGGTGCGAAACCTGAAGATGGCGATCAATGATGTCGGGCCTGGTCGAACCGGAACCATCGACCTGCGCAGCGAGGTGGCATTTGAGCGGTCTGCAGGCCAGAAGCGCTGGGCCGGTGCACTTCTCTTGACCGGCGCTCTTGAAGAAAGCCTCGGCGGCCAAGAGTTGAAGTGGAATATGTCACATACACTTAAGGTTAGGGAGTGGCCCATGCATGTCGCCTCATCCGACTCCGGCGTAATCACGCTCGATCAGACGCTGTCAGGTCACTATGACTTCACGCAAGCGACTGTGCACGCCGACTCATCGTTGACTCTTCGGCAAGGCGAGACCTCTCTCGGCAACTTTTCTCTTACTTTCACGCGAACCGAATCACCCGACGGTACGGTCATGGACATTGGGATGAAGATTCAAGAAATGACTGATGAGGCGGTCAATCACTTGCTGGGCAACGACGAATCGTTCCGCCTTCGCTCAGCCCACATGAGCGGTGACGTGAATATTCATGCCATGGGGGAACGGTACGATATTCGCTCCATATTCACAGGACGGCAGCTGCAAGCAGTCTCGGGGACGGATGCGACTCCACCAGTGGATGTCGACGTGGCACAGACAGGGACATTCCACATCGGCTCACGCAATTTAACCTTGGATATACTCGATCTGCGCGTTGCGGAGCGCGGTCACGTCCGGCTAGCGGGAGAACTGAAACATTCTTTGACGATCAACCTCGGTTCAGATGGTATAGAGCACAAGGGAGTCTCCACTCAGAATGCCCCTCAGGCTGATTGGGTGCTCACGATCAACGATATCGGCGTTGCACAACTACGCCAATGGTGTGATGCCTTTGGCTGGAAGGGGTTACGAGGCGTCCGCACAGGACAATTAGGGGGCATCGTAACTGTTTCCAGCCGAGACAACGGCAATGCAATAGATCTGAACACTCGCCTCATGATATCGAACGTGAGGATGGCCGGTGCGGAGAAAGACACCGACAGAACACCGTTGAAGTTCGCTCATGAGATCCAGGGAACAGTAACCAATCTGACCTTTCTTCGACTGCATTCCTGGATCATGACGGCCTCAGTAAACGACCGATCTGTGGGAGGATTTCGGTTGTCCGGGGCCATAGACCTGAGGACGCCCACGAGAGATCCGAGGCTGGAGGGCTCGCTCACGCTTACAGGCTTACCCGGTGGAGCTTGCAATCCACTGCTCGCTCTCTGGAGCGACGCACGCATCGACCGAGCCCTCTTCAACGGGACGGCCCAGATCAAGCTGACCGGAGACCTGATCAGTTGGGCAATCGATCTCCGTGGCAATCAAGTCAGTCTGCGGCTTCCCGAGATGCATCAAGCGACTGCCCCCCTTGATCTGGTCGTGACACAATCCGGCAGCTTCGACCGCGCAACCGGTGTGCTTCGTCTGGACAAAGGGAATTTGCAAGAACTCGAGCGGTCTCGGCCTGTCATCACTGCCGCATTGGATAAACCTGTTCGCATCGCCCTTCCGGGCAAGGAAACAGATGGGAAGACACTTCAATCGCAAGATAACCATGTCGCCACCTTCACCGTACAGGCGCACCATGTTGGAATGAACCAGCTAAGAGCGCACCTGGCGGCCTGGAGAATCTCAGCTTTGGACGGGGTGAAGACCGGCAGCATTGATGGACGTTGGATTACTCAATGGCACGGAGGCACAGGCACCCTGTCTGTAACCGGTACTCTCGACGTCGCAGACCTGCGTCTAGATGCGGGAGCCATACACATCAGCGCCCCCCTCGGCCTTCGAGGCAGAACAAATGCCACGATCACGGAGTTCTCTCATATTCGGGTGGAAACTCTGAACGTAGAGGCCCTGGCGGGAGCGAGGCTGATCGCGGAGGCGGGATTCAGCGGTCGAACCAATATCGACGACGGTTCCACGGATCTCGCAGTCACATTCAAGACCGGCAGTATGGCGGACCTTCTCGACCGGATCGGATTACTCGACGAACGGCAACGCAAATTGTTCACAGGAGGTAGCGTGACGGCTGAAGGACGCCTGAGAGGTCGTGGACAGGAGCACCCCCTTTCAGCGCAGGCTACGATTCATGCTCGTGAATTTCGGTTCCAGCCCTTGCAGGGTCAATTCCTCACCTATTCGCTTCTCACGGAAGGAACCGCGGAACTAGACGTGGCCCGGACTGGCATCGAGATCAACAGGATCGGCATGACTCTGGAGTCCCAAGGGAAAGCAGCTGGAACTCTAACCCTTGCGGGAACTTGGCCGATCGCGTCGTCCAAACAAGGCGGCGCCATCACCGTCGTGACCAAAGACTTGGATACCGCGCCGCTCGTGGATGTATTCGGATTGTTCCCTGGTCGAGAGCACGGTCCCTTACCGGTCAGTGCCAATGTCGCCATAGCTCGGGATTCCGCCAGTGGAAGTCTCGTGGTTCGCGGCCAGGAAATACTCGGACCGATTCGCGTCGCTCGTAAAGGTGAAGACGAAAGGCCCAATGTGGCCACCCTTCGTATTGACCATGACCTGAGCCGACATAATGATGAGATCCGCGCAACAGTCCTGACGGTGACCGCCGACCGTCCTGGTGGCCGGTCTGATCGCATGACTGCCAGCGGCATGGTGAGGATTGCCGGACGGCCAAGCGCGCAACTCAGGGGGGATATCGCCTCGCTCGACGCCGCCTGGTACGCGGCCTTGTTCTCGAGACCTGATGCCACGCCACAAACCGTTACGAACCAGACGAATCCCCTAGCGCTTCTCATGAACCTCGATGCCGAGCTGTCAATAGGCTCCGTCTCCTACGGCACACTGATGATCGGGTCAGGGCGTTTGATAGCCAAAGGAACCGGAGAGCGGCTGGAGGCCAAACTGGAACCAACGGGAATTGCTGGTGGCCGGGTGGATGCGATAGTGACCCTCGCGCGGCAGGACAGTCACGCGCAACTCACCTGGTCCGGCAAAGGCCAGGGGTTGAGCATCGAAACCATCATGCAAGCAGTGGAACCAGGCCAGGAAGCTCGTCTGAAAGGAACTGGATCATTTATGACCTCAGGAAATGGCCTTCTGAATGAAGACCCCATCGGAAAGCATCTTTCGGGAATCTTTAATTTCAACATCGCGGACGGACAATTCATGCGCGCCCCACTCCTTCAATTTCTCGCAAAGTACACTCATATTGGGGAAATCGAGCAGATGGGATTTGATGGCTTACAGGGCCAAGTGCGCCTGGAAGGTGAATGGATTCATGCCGATTCTCTTACTGTCACTGGATCTGCCGCCTCACTCGAGGGCAACGCGTCTGTCTCGCCTGACCGCACGGTCGATGGACGGATTTTTGTGAAAATCGGTCCATCCCTTGGAAAGAAGATCAAGATCCCCTGCATGTCGGGACTTCTCAAAACGCCTGACGGATTTACGGCCCTCCCGTTTGCCGTCCGAATCACAGGCTCTATGGAAAGCCCCACATTTAGCGCCGACACCGCAGGCGTGGAACTATGCCAAAGGCGGGATCACATCCCTGGCACACGAGATGAAGAACCTGCTTCGGGGCTGTCGCGAGAATCCCTCAGAGGAAAGTGGAAAGTGAACTGCCCCTCGAAACCCAACCAGGCACTGCCTGGTTTCGGACACGCGCAATCTGATGTCGTTTACAGCACGGACGAGACCCACCCGCTAGCTGGAATAGCCAGCAAGGGGCAGGCACAATTCCGGAGCACTTGTTCACTGTGGCTGCCTCGCAGGGCGTCGAGAAAGCCGTTCCGGCCTTCGGTGGTCATGACGATAAGATCGGCCTCCGTCGCGTGAGCGGTCTGCAGAATGACCTCGGTTATGTCGCCATTCTGTGACAGCTTCGTCCACTCCCATCCAGGCAATTCCGGACAGCTGACCTCGGGCATCCCGCTGTCGTCACCCACATACAGGATGGTGAACCGTCCGGTGGGACAGTTCAGCTGCTGCGCGATCCGGACGGCGGCCTGAATTGCAGGCTGCGCCTTCGGAACCGGGGCGACAGGGATTAAGATGTTCTTGAGCGACACGGTGCCGTCCTGGAACGACACGAACCCCTTCACACCTACGGGAATGAAGAGCGTCATCTGACGCGATTTCCTGGCCACCGGTTGGGCGACGGATTTCTCCTGCCACAGGCCTTGCCCTTTGTCCTGATGCGTGGCGAGGACAATCAGATCGCTGGACTGCTGCTCAAGAAACCCCAGCACCGATTTCACCGGATCCTTGTCCTTGGTGATAATCTTCCGGACTTTGATACCCAGTTCGGGCACGGCAGACTTGGGGCTATTCTTCGGAAGCAATCCCCACCGCTCCAGTGTCTGCCTCACGCCAGGGAACTCCGTCCAATTCTGTTCCCCGCTAGGCGACACGTGGAGCACGGTGAGTGTGGCCTTGGCAATCAGCGCGGCCTTGAGCGCGTGGGCGAAGGCGACTTCGCTGGCTGGGCTAAAGTCGGAAGGATGAAACACATGCTGCAGAATCGGTGTATTCAGAGACGTCTGGCTCATGGGGCTCCTTCTGTTAGGCTGAGCAACTTGCCCGTCGTTCCGTGAGCCGGTACAGGAACGTCATCCCACTTGTGATCCTGGCGATTTGCTCTTTTTCTCCTCGGGCTTCACCGCCGCCTTGAACTCATGCCGGCCTTTGGCGGTTTCAGGTCCAGTGCTACTTTGTATCAGCAGGCTGCGCCGGGACCTCAGCCGGGGCCTCAACCGGAGCCGCAGCGGCTGGTGCTGGAGCTGGAGTTGCTTTAGCTGGCGCGGCTGCCGGCGCCTTGAGGCCCGCCTCAAACTCCTCTTTGGAAATCTCCTTTACTTCAGACGATTGCAGCGTCACTTTGCTGCCGCTCTTTTTATCTTTAAAGGTAATGGCCCCTGCCTTGGATTGATCGATCTCCGTGGTGTAATACATCCTGTCGCCGCCGGCCGGATCGCTCACCTTGTAATAATTGCCGCCGCAGCCGGCTAGAAGTCCGGCCATGCCGCACAGTATCCCAAAAGCTAAATGTGTCGTCTTCATCTGAGTCCTCCTTTGTTTATAAGAGAGAATGGTCGTGAGCCAGGCGCGCTCCTTTAGAAGTGTATATTCACCAGAAATTTGGCTCGGCTTCCTGGCCGGCTCGGGAGGTTTTATACCACATATACAGAGAAAACTAACTAGCAGACTGTCACCACGATCTTTTTCAGACGGCTAGGAGCCTGCGGAAAAACTATGTAGGCATGCCAGAACGTCGAGGGTCAGCACGGGTGGCACAACAGAAGAATATTTCTGCAAGATGCTCAAAAAGGCAGTCTTCTCACCCGCCCAACCCCGGCGGCTACTTCACCCGCCCGCCCCGAGTCTGCCGAGGCAGCCTCTTCGCCCAGGGACGCGCCTTGGCCCAAGCAAGGCCACAGCGATCTCTCACTTACTACAGGTGGCTGGGATGATCCCAACTGCGCGCAACGCTCTCACCTGCCACCCACTGGCAGATATTTTTCACCCGCCCCACCCTCCGATTGCTTCGCAATCGATTTCCCGGGACGTGCCATTTGCCGTGGCGATGGCCTTCTGATTTTCCTCACTTTGCCCTCAGGGGAGCAGCCAGACTGTCCTTTACTGTGCGCATCAATGATCCTTCCAAGCTAGCCCGCTACTTCTCTCCTGGAATGGCACCCGTGTTGGTCCCACTGCGGCCGTCGAGCGAGGTTACCGACGATCCCTCCAAGCTCGCTCGTTATCTCTTCAGGGATAGAGACTGATTGATCTTCCACTGCGCGCGACTTTCTCACCCGCCCACCCACTGGCACGCCGAGACGTGCCATCATCCCGGGCGAGTGCCTTCCGATTTTCCCACTTTGGCCTTGAGGGGAACAGCCAGACTGTCCTTCACTGCGCGCATCGGACGAGCACAGTTTCATCGTGCGCGTTCTGCGAGCAAGAAGGATGGTCTGACTGTTCTCCTCCCACCTTCGGAGGCCGCGCGTTGCGCGAGCACGGGGATCGTCCCGGCTACCCTGCCCCTTTTTCAGCATCCTGCTAGGAAGATTCCTTACTGGATGCTTTCTCTGTCCGGCTGATTGCCCCATCCTCGTCGATCCATGCCGTGAACAGAGTGTAGGACACAGCGAGCACCACCGGACCGACAAAGATCCCGATGAGGCCGAAGGCGAGCAACCCGCCGATCACGCCTGCAATGACCAACAGCAACGGGAGATCCACCCCTTGTTTAATCAAGATAGGCCGCAAGAAATTATCGATAAGGAGGACGAGCATGGTCCACACCAGCAGCACGGTCCCCCAGGTGGCGCTGCCAGTCCAGTAGAGCCACGCCACGGCACAGAGCAGCACCGGACCCACGCCGACTTGCACGGTCGCCAAGATAAACATCACAGCGGTCAATATCACGGCAAACGGCACCCCAACGATCGCTAGGCCGATCCCGCCAGCCAGAGCCTGCACCAGGGCAGTCACCACCACTCCCATCGCCACCCCGCGGATCGCCTGTCCGGCTAGGCGGATGCTCTGCTCTCCCCGCTCCCCCGCGAGTCGAGAGCCGAACCGCAGGGCCATCGCGGCGGCAGACTCTCCCGTGGCATAGAGCACGGCTGCGACGATGACCATCAGACCGATTTGGGCAAGCAGCCACCCCAGACCGCCGATCTGTCCGGCCACCCATCGCACGATTCCACCCAGGTACGGCGAGAGTCGCGCGGCCAGTTCCTCATGACTCAGTTCGGCGAGTTGCAGCCATCTCGACGTCACTCGCGCGCCGACCAGAGGGATCTTTCCCAGCCAGTCGGGCGGCGGAGGCAACGTGAAACTGGCGAGCGAGGTCGTCCATGCGGTGATCTCCTTGAAATTCTCTGCGACGGCGACGATAGCGAACGATAACGGCAGAATGAAGATCGCCAGCAAGAGGAGCGTCATCCCTGTCACGGCGAGCCAACGGAGGCCCAGCAGCCAACATTGGAGCCTGAGCAAAAACGGCCAAGTCGCAACCACGATCATGGTTGCCCACACGACCGCGCCGAGGAACGGTAAGAGGATCCAAAGAGAGGCCGCGATCAATGCGAAAAGGAACACGACCGCGAGCATGTCGCGAGTGAGATCAAATTGCCGTTCTGCCATGGCGGTCCCCTCTGCGCCCGTTCACTGCCCTGTCGATGATGCACCTGCCACGCAATCATTTCAGAGGTTGATTGGTGCGGTCATGTCGTCTTATCTGCCGGGCGCGATCATAACCAGTGATCGAGCTGGGTCACACAATCGGCGAATGGCAACACCTCAACACCTCGGTCATGCCACCGGCGGTTGCCCAGGTACAATAGATAAGCCTTGGCCTGCGGGAAATCGGTGCGGAAACTCAGCAACCCGCGCAGATCGTCGGGACGGATGTTCTGCCTCATTTTCACCTCGAACGCGCGCAAGCCGCGTTCACCATACAGCACGAAATCCACCTCCTCGCCCGAGGCCGTTCGCCAGTAGTGCAGACGATAACCCAGGTCCCGGTAGTCGTTGAGCGCTCGCGCCTGTTGCAAAAACAGCGTCTCCAGCGCCGCGCCGTGAATCTGCTCGGTGGCATCCAGCGGACCGCGAGGCCGGACGGCTTGAAACACTCCGGCGTCGAAATAGTAGAACTTCGGATGTGCAATTAGCCGACGCTTGGCGTGCTTGGTGAAAACCGGTAACCGCACGGCAATCAGGAGGTCTTCGAGGATGCTGAAATAGTCTTCGACGACTTTGGCCGAAACCGCGCATTCGCGGGCGACAGCCGCCATGTTCAAGACACTGGCCTGAGAAAAGCTGGCCGCTTCGAGGAACCGGCCGAACGCGCCGATGTTTCGGGCAAATCCCTCCTGTTGCACCTCTTCGCGGAGGTAGGTCGCCGCATAGCTGTTCAAGTAATCCTGCGGCGTCTTGCTGGTGCAGGCCAGCGGCAGGCAACCCCATCGCAGCGCGCGTTTCAGGTCGAAGTCCGAACCCAATTCCGACGCCATGAGCGGATGCAGATGGCGCGTCAGGGCTCGGCCCGCCAGCAAGTTAACGCCCCGGTGGCGCAGCTTGCGCGCACTCGAACCGGTCAGCACAAACCGCATCCGCCGCGACTCGATGAGCCGATGCACCTCGTTGAGCAACTCCGGCACACGCTGGATTTCGTCCACCACAACCCAGCCCTTGTACCCCTGCGGGATCTGATCGCCGAGCCGCTGTGGCGCTGCCAGCAATTGCGTGTACGTCTGATAGTCGAGCAGATCGAAAAATAGCGCGTCGGGAAACTGTTCGTGCGCCCAAGAGGTCTTGCCCACCCCGCGCGGCCCAAACAGGAAAAAACTTTGCTTAGGAGGCGGTTGAAGTAATCGTGTATACATGAGTCAGTTTTACAATAAAATTACGACTTGTCAATTCTTATTTACAAATTGTTATGAAGCTCCCCGCAGCAGCCTAATCCGCCGAAGTAGCCACTTGGGCTAAGACGGCCGGGGGCTGCGGGGTATTCGGCGAAGCAGAATAGAGACAGCTCCATAAATGGAGGGGCCGCATCTGCCCATACGGCTGGTGCGGCCCCGATAAACGGCTTCAGCTATTTAGCCAGCGCGCGTTACTTGCCTCCGCCTTGCTGGAGCGACTCCAGCACCTTGTCAAGGCTGAAGCTGCCGACTTTCTGGCTCGGCGGGAATTCCTTGAACGTGCTCAAGAAGCCACCGACGTATTGCTGCGCCGGCACGAGCAGGAACGTCCGGTCGATTCTCCAGTGAGAGTAATCCATGCCGACATGGTCGGCCTTCTCGAACGGATCGGCGCGCAGGTTGAAGATCTTAGGAATGCGCAGCACGACAAATGGCTCCTGCCAGACTTCTAAGCCTTCTGCCCGTTGCTCGGCGAAGACGAGCTTCCACTGGTTGTAGCGCAGCCCCACCAGCGAGCCGTCGTCATTGAAGTAGAAGAACTCGTGGCGCGGGTCGGGCGCTTTGCCGGCGAGGGCATCGGTGATGTTATAGCCGTCAAGGTGGACCTTGAAGGTCTTGTCCCCGACCTTCATTCCCTTAAGGAGCTGCTCCTTCACATCGGGCACGCCCGCAGCGGCTAGGAGTGTCGGGAGCATGTCTTCGTGGGAATAGATCTCGTTACTGACGGTGCCCGGCTTGATCACGCCCGGCCAACGAATCTCCGTGGGCACGCGATAGCCGCCTTCCCAATTGGTGTTCTTCTCCCCGCGGAACGGCGTCGTGCCGCCATCGGGCCACGACATTTCCTCCGCACCGTTGTCGGTGGAATACATCACGATGGTGTTGTCCTCGAGGCCCAATTCCTTGAGCTTGTCGAGTAACTGGCCGACCATGGCATCGTGTTCGACCATGCCGTCGGGATAAATGCCCAGGCCTGTCTTACCTTCGCTCTCCTTCTTCAGGTGCGTGAAGATGTGCATACGGGTGGAGTTCCACCACAGGAAGAAGGGTTTGTCTGCCTTCTTGGCCTTGTCCAGGTAATCGAGCGATGCCTTGGTGACCTCTTCGTCGATGGTCTCCATCCGTTTCGTGGTGAGCGGACCGGTCAGTTCGATCTTCTGCGTGCCGTCCTCATTCGCCCAGGTGTGGAGCACGCCGCGCGTCCCATATTTCTTGATCATCGCCGGATCTTTGAAGTAGTCCGCGTTCTCCGGCTCTTGCTCGGCGTTGAGGTGGTAGAGCGAGCCCATGAATTCGTCAAAACCGTGGGCGGTCGGCAGAGTGGTATCGGCATCGCCGAGGTGGTTCTTGCCGAACTGCGCGGTCATATACCCCTGAGCTTTAAGCAGCTCGGCGATGGTCACGTCGCGCGCCTGTAAGCCTTCCTTCGCGCCGGGCAGGCCGACCTTGAGCAGGCCGGTGCGGAAGCCGGACTGGCCGGTGATGAACGCCGCGCGGCCGGCGGTGCAGCTCTGCTGGCCATACCAGTCGGTGAACAGCGCTCCCTCCTTCGCGATCCGGTCGATGTTGGGCGTCTTGTAGCCCATCATGCCCTGGTTGTAGGCACTAACGTTCCAGTAGCCGATGTCGTCGCCCCAGAGGATCACGATATTGGGTTGCTTGTCGGCTGCCGTCGCGGGACTGGTCGCGCACACAGCCGCCAACACCAATGTCAGCCCGATTATGAAAATTAGTCTCTTCACAGATCATTCCTCTTTAAAATATTCTACTTCCATCCCTGGCAGGGCAGGACCATTCGCCGATGTTCTCGACCCGTACCAACAGCAGGCCCCGGACTCTCGCGACGCCGACCCCGGCTGCGCCCTTGATGGCTTGCTGCGACATCCATAATTCTGGATGCCGTATCGTAGGTAGTCATCTCAAGCAAATCAATAGGCTTTTTCTGGTTCCACCGTGCCGTATCCTTGAAAGGCTCGCTTATGTTCTATAGACTGCGCACGCCATGTTCCGGGACGACGATGTGAATGTGTTCCACAAGCAATAGAGATTCAAAGATCTGGGGAATGGTTCGGCATTCCGCGTGAATGCAGACCAGGGAGTCCGGGTAAGAATTACGCAGAACTGGCGGGTGAACTTTGAATATGATATCCGTTACAACTCGTTGCCGGTCTCCGGTCTCAAGACGACTAACACGAACTTAATCTTTTGGTTCAGCTACGACTTTAAACCATAAGTATAGGTTTCTCTTCAGATTCACGCCTGTGTCTTGTTTGCTATGCCTAAGCGGAACACCTATTCTCATTATACATCGCTACGACGAGTGGTCGTGCTGTTCGTGGTTCTCGCAAGTCTGTGGCTCCTGCCCCAGCTGTCGTCCGCAGAAGAGGGATGGTCTCTCGAAGCCGGGGGGGCTCTCATCTATACGGACGACGCCGGCTTGTATTCCGCTACCCGCCGCCTCGGCCGGGAAGCCGACCCAACTCTGCCGGCCATCGATGTGAAACTAACGGATCAGGGATCGGATGTTGTGTTCGTACCGGTGGTTGACATCACGCGATCCTTGACGAACAACCTTGGACAGCTCGACCTGAATGTTGAAGGCGAAGGCCTTATCTTCACGGAGAATCCGGAGTTCACCCACGGCACGCTGCGGCTACAGGCTACCCAGGCCCTTTCCTCCACGACTCGCCTGCAGGCGCGTTTCATCTACGCTCCGAATCAGTTTCTCGGCAACAATGAAGAGCGCCAGTCAGGACAGGAGCTGGTCATGGCTGAAAAACTGACCAGCTACATCTGGTCCACCCGCCTCAGCCACGATGTGACGCCGGATCTGTCGGTCCACTTGCTCGGCCGGTACGGCCTGCGCCGCTATAACGAAGCCTTCTCAGAACGCAACATGGACTTCTGGACGATTGGCCCCCACGTAGAATGGCGGGTGGCGCCCAAGATCAAGCTCGGGCTCAGCTACCACTATGAACGCGGGCTTGCTGAGGGACGCACCCAACCGCAGTTCGAGGATGATACGTCCTATGTCAACCACTACCTGTCCGGGGATGTGGACGTGGAACTGACCGAGCGGCTCTCGCTCTTCACCGCCGTTCACTTTGAGCACAACATCTGGACCAGCGGTCTGGTGGGCGATGAACGGAACGGTGCCCATGAAAACATCTACGCAGGTGAGCTGGCTCTGGCCTATCGCCTGACGGATTCCATCCAGGGATTCGGCTTGGTCCAGCGGTCCAGCCGCAAGGAGAGTTTTGAGTCGAGTGCCTTCGAGAACACCGCCGTCGGCATCGGCCTATCAGCGAAATTCTGAACAGGCCTCAGCCTGGAGGAGCCGGCCACCAGCGCGTCGTGCAAGTGGAGCTTGTACGGTCCTCATTCAAATCCATGCGAAGCAGCAACCCGGCCCCCCACAGAGTCAGCCTGCGAACACGCATCGCATCCGTCTTTTTAAACATCGATTTGTCCTGCGCAAGCACCTTCTACGAATAGACGTTGGATTCATCTCTCCACTAGCCGTTACGGTGTTTTCTTCTTGGGTGGATAATTTTCAAACGCCTTCGTGATCGCCTTGTTGCCCAGTTCGATATTTTCCTCGGTTGTATCCTCTAAATTTGCGACCATCGTTGCACGCCATTGGAGTTCCTTGTTGGTCGGCTCGACGAGATCCACAACGAGCGTCCCCTCTGTATACTCATAGGTCGTGACAGTGCTGTAACTTGCTCCCCATCCGTATCCCCCGCCGTAGTATCCCCCGCCGTACCCTGGACCGCCCGTCCCTTGCACTCGCTGCTTGTCTTTCGTGCCAAGCCAGTAGTTGACCAGGAGGTCCGGATGTTCGTCCAGTTTGACTTCCTGGAGTCCCTTCTTTGTGAGTTCTCTCGAGACGCCCGTCTCAATCCGCTTACGGGTCAGGGAATTATCGAGGAGGCCGGTTTTAGTGATGTCTGTCAGACCCGCAAACGCAAACGTGTGGAAACGGGTGAAGTCTGCCGAAGGATCGAAGTCTGTTTTAACATCGATGCTGGTACAGGCCTGAAGACAGAGCCATGCCATCGCCAGGTAGAGAGTGGTACGCCACATGCGCATCGTTGCCTCCTTAAGAATCAAGATTTAAATACCGCAACAGGAAGCATGCTGGGACTACCACCCATCAGCAACTGCTGCCGTCTGTCGTGTAGGTGTCCAATATTCCATAGTGATCCGATCCGACATCGAGCGTAACGGGACTTGGCTTTCCGAATAGCTCCTGTCGGAGACCTGCGTTCGGATCGGCCGGACCCGAACGCATTGCTCAACCAGGTCCGGCAGACCTGGGCTATGGTACGCCAGTTCTTCAAAGGGTGTCCATACAGGCTTAAGGAGACCAACGCACACAACCAGTCGAATGTGACTGAGGCCTGCCCGGCGGCGAAAAACAACATTGACACCTTGACACAGGAGAGAGATACTTTCTGGCACATCACGGACTCCGCAGCACGCGCTTCTGACTAACGGTGAAGGAGGTAAGACATGAAGCGAGGTCCACTGGGCGCAGGTACACTACTCACCGTAAGCCTTGCGACTGTATTACTAATTTTCGCACCGCCCGTTAGTGCTGAAGAAGAAGGACCGATAAATTTACCCGACCGTTTCATGGTCCGCGGCGGCTACCTCTATGTCTTTGGAGCGGACACGAATATTGCCGTGAACGGTCCCTCCGGGTTCGGGACGGCGATTAACTACGAAAGGACCTTGGACGGAAAGACGGACTATAGCGGTTTTCGAATCGATGCCGCGTATCGCTTCAACGAACGGCATAGCCTGGGGGTTTCCTATTATCGTGTCTTGCGAAGTTCCAACAGTTCAACTACTGAAGACCTGACCGTCGACGATGTGACGATCGCAGCCGGTGCCTCCGTGCAATCGAGTCTGAACTTCGACATGTGGCGACTGACCTACAACTATTCCTTCTATCGCAATGAGAAGGTCGAACTGGGTCTCTCTCCTGGTCTCTATCTGGCCAGGATAAAGTTTGACATCGCCGGGAGCGCCACGTGCAGTGGCTCACTACCGAACTGTGCCGGCCAACCGACCGTCTTCGGTTCGACATCGGATCAGCTCACGGTGCCGCTTCCTTCAATCGGCATGTATGTCAATTACAACATCATTCCACGACTGATGGCGCAGGTCCGGAGTGACTGGTTCTACCTGCAAGCCGGAGACAACTTCACCGGCTCCATGTTCGAGTTCTATGCGGGGCTAGAATATCGCCTCCTTGAGCACCTGGCCCTTGGAGTGTCCTACGACAGGTTGCAGGTGAACGTCGACTGGAGTAAATCGACAAGCCCGAGCGGAGTGTCGGTTGACAATTCCTGGAACACGGCCTTCCTATACGGCGCACTCTACTTCTAGGCAACGCCTGCCGGACATCATCGACGCCTGTCGAACCGGATGACTTACTGCCCTTCCCTGTGGCGCCCTATCGACCGGTAAGGACTTAGGTCACTCCGCTTTCCTGTCCGGCTCAGTGATTATTTTATTGTTCAGGCTTCTCCTTCGGCACGGCCTCCTCGACCAGGTCATTAAGAATTTTATTCACGGGTGTATATGTAGAGGCCGTTTTTCGATTCTTGAAATCCGCCACCATACTGCCCAATGTGGCCCGGGCGACATCCTCCATGTACACTGGGTCTTGCGAGACGGCCTCATTCTGCATGGTCGTTTCGGCCATGGAAGCCCACACGATCTCTCCCGTCTCCGCATCCCACAATTGAAGCGAGACCCGCATCATACTCGACCGAGTCTGCATCATGCGTAGATCAATTGGGGGGAATGACCAGCGATCGGTCATCGTTTGCGAGAAGGCCGCTAGCTGGGGCTGAAACACGTAGCGGACACCGAGTACAGACGCGATTCGTCTCAGGGCACCGCCGTCGAGGATGTGACTCAGTTCGAAATCTGCCCTCATTTTGGCATACTCTCCGGCCAATCCATGCTGGTTGATGCGCTTGGCTAATTCCTGCGGGGACATCACTTTCCAGTTCGGCGAAACCTTGTAAAGAATCTCGCCAAGCACGTACGATAATGTGACCTCATTACCCCGGAGCGCGGGAGGGGTGATCGCTCCGAACAGGGCAACGGAGTACTGCTCAAACACGGCGGGTTGAAACGACGGTGGCATCGGCGTCGAACTGGTTCGGACTTGCCATCCATACAGCGAACTGCTGCAACCCATCGCAAGAATGGATAGTAGAAGCAGCCAGACGCCCGCCGCAGATCTTCTTATACATTCCTGTCTCATTTCATGAGCTCCATTGCAGGAGAGAGCGTACCTCATTGTCGAACGCGGCAATATACTCGGCTGGTGGAACAAAATCGTTACTGCCTTCCGTCGTGACGCGAGTAACAAAGTTCCTCACCGCCTTCTTCACAGGACCATCGCTCCATGAAGAAAGCGGATCGTCCGCAGCTTTCGCCACACCCGGTATCGTCGCGATTAACGCAATCGCCAGAAAGAGTCCTGCCAGTGCTCGTGCTGATTTCATCTGTCCTCCTCTAGAGACGCAAGATGACGAAGACACCCTGGTGCGGAATCGTCTTCAGCCAAAGTTTCCCCTCTTCCCGACCATGGCCAAACGCACCTGTCCGTCGACCTGCAGATGGAACTCTTAGAACTTAAATCCAAGATCGAGTTTGAAGGTCCAGAATCCTGGGGTTCCTGTGTTTGATAGATCGATCCATTGCTGCCTGACACCTCCCCGGACAAGAAAGTATTGGTTGATGTCCCACCGCAGACCTCCTCCGATTCCATAGCTCAGAAATGTATCAGATTTGGTCGGCTGCGCGGTGCCACAAATGTAGCCGAACCACGGATCCCAATAACATCCGGCGACCGGCGGGCCTGCTGCGATATCGGTGTTGACATAGGTACCTCCGACGTTTGTATCGATGTACGGTGTCAATGGACCAGCCAGAATGTTGTAGGTCACGGCTAATGCGAACGTGTTCGTTTGGAGTGACCCGCTAATGGAGCGGGCAGGCGAGGAATTCCCAGCAGCCGGCTGGACCACAGCCTGATAGTCGGGATTGCTCCATGAGAAAAGACCCGCAAGATTCCAGTGCTCGTTGAAGTTATAGCCGACCTGAAAACCGAACCCCCACGTATCGTTAATCTTTGCCGTCGTTCCACCGTCGAAGCCGAGATTTTTGGACAACGTATATTGCGGGGCGAGGAGCACTTCCCAACGCTTGCTCCGGAAGGAATCGCCCGACAAGAAATCATCGGCGTATGCCGAAAGCACCGTTCCTACTACCCCGATAACTATGCCTACTACCAGTTTGAAGATTCCGATACGCCGTTTCATAATTCCCTCCGCTAAATGCCTGCCGTCACATCGCTGGGTAGCCGGGTTGGCAAACTATGCGGCAGGCAGTTGATGAGATGTCTCTGGCGCTATCGAGGCCAACGGCCCGGTGCAACCGACGAACAGTCAGATCATGACGGGTGCGACGACATTGGCGATGCATGGAGCAAAGAGCGTCACGGCCGGGAGCAGTGCCACAGGGTATTGCTCTAAGCTGACCGGACTAAACGATGGAGGCATCGGCGTCGAATTGGTTCGGACTTGCCAACCATACAGCGAACTGGCGCAGCCGGTTAGAAAGATGGATAGTAACAGTAACGCGACGACTGCCGTAGATCTCGAACATTCCTGTCTCATTTCATGAGCTCCATCGCAGGAGAGCCAGTCGAACTTGATTGGTCTGTCTCGTGTATTTGGTGAGCCAGACTAACCGGATGAACCAGACAAACCAGATGGACTAAATAGACTAGACCGACCGGCTTGTATCCTGTCCGGAAGAAGCTTGCAACAATAAGCCTGACAGATACAAGATGCCATACCTACCGATCAATGGACTTTGCCATATGTGATTCGACCGGTTCGGCGGTTTCCCCGCCCATCCCCTCGGTCGCTTGCTCAGGCCCGGCAGCGCCAGGAGACCAGCCTCCTCCAAGAGCCTTATAGAGCTGAACGACGGACGTCAGTTGTCCACGCCGCGTGCGGGCCAACGAAAGTTCCGAATCGAACAGACTGCGCTGGGCCGTCAGTACGTCAAGGTAACTGGCCCGCCCTCCTTGATAGCGAAAATCGGCCAGAGTAAGAGCGGATTGTAAGGCAGCCACTTGCTGCTCTTGTGCGGTACGTTGCTCACCGGTCTTTTGGACGGCAATCAGCGCATCCTCCACTTCCATGAACGCGGTCAACACGGTCTTTCTGTATTGGGCCACAGCCGCCTGAGCCTGGGCCTCCGTCGCCTTCGCCTGGTAGCCCAATGCCGACGCATTGAAGAGCGGGCCGCTCAAAGAGGCAGCCCCTTTGAAGGTGGCGTACGGTCCAAAGGAGGACCCTGAGATTTGAAGCCCGGCTCCACCGATCGCGCCGGTCAGTGCCAATTGCGGGAACCGGACCGCCTGGGCCACGCCGATGTTGGCGGTCGCCGCCGCCAGGTCTTGCTCGACCTTCAGGATGTCCGGACGCCGTTGAAGAAGATCCGACGGGAGTCCGGGCGGGACGGCAGGAGGAATCGGTTGCTCGGTGAGGCGGAGCCCTCTCGCAATCTCCGCCGGTCTGCGGCCAAGCAGGATGCTGAGCCGGTTTTCTTCTTGGACGACTTGCCGCTCGAGATCTGCCAGCTGCGCCGCAGCCCCTGCCCGTTCCGCCTGGAACCGATCGAGGTCGAGCTTCGGGATGACGCCTTGCTTAAACCGAAGCTCGGACAGCCTGACC
Organism: Nitrospirota bacterium; assembly: GCA_963741245.1. Lineage (GTDB taxonomy): Bacteria > Nitrospirota > Nitrospiria > Nitrospirales > Nitrospiraceae > Palsa-1315. Next base: position 20,874 of record CAVUHR010000026.1, read on the forward strand.
GATTCCTCCCACGACTTGAGGGTACGCTTGGTAATCTCCACCTCGTAATCCAATCCCCGGAGATTGAAGTACGCCTCGGCCACGTTGCTGACCAATCCGAGGATCACCGCGCGTTGATTCTCCGATTTCGACAACAATTGCGCCCGAGCGGCTTCGACGGATCGTCGGATGCGGCCCCAGAGATCAACCTCCCATTTGAGCCCGACATCAGCGCTTTCGTGGGAGAGGCTCAATCCATCGTCCTTGCCTCCTAACGGAACGGCGCCGGGGCCGATCGGAAACACATTGCTATGCAACACATTGCTGTTCGTGTTCCGAAAACCGAAGGCTGTCCCTGAGTAATCCAGCGACGGAACCAGATCGAACTTGGCGATCATGAGCTGAGCCCGAAACTCTTCGATGTTGGCGGCGGCGATCTGCAGATCCAGGTTTTCCTCGATCGCCATGCGGACCAATCGCTGAAGCTCCTGATCTTTCAGCAGCTCCCACCAAGGTAGATTGGCAATAGACTCTGCGGTTGAAGCAGTGACTTTCCAGGAATCAGCCTTCGGGGTTTCGGGGCGGGTGTAATCGGGACCCATCATGCAGGCTGGCAGCAAAAATGCCACACCTGTAAACACTACCATTATATATAGTCGTGTAGCAGTCCAGAGCAGGGGGATGTCTCGCTCCCGGTTCATCTTAGTGCCTTCCTTCGTAACTTCCGCCATCAGGTACAGGGGTCGGCGTCAGCGCCGTCCGCGGAACCGGATAAGCAAGTTCACCATCGCCGGTCTTCTTGGGAGCCCCTGGTGCAGGTCCATTTGGTTTTGGCTTCTCGTGTCGCCCGCCGCGGTGCATCAGGTTTTCAACGACGTAGAAGCAGACCGGAATCAGAAAAATCGCGATGAGGCTTGCAGTCAGCATCCCGCCGAGGACTGTGAGACCGAGAAGGACTCTCCCGTGCGCCCCGGCTCCAGAAGCCAGGACGAGTGGGACGACTCCGAGGATGAATGCAAACGCCGTCATGAGGATGGGACGGAGCCGCAGTTTTGCCCCCGCCAGAGCGGCATCCCTGAGAGACTTCCCTCCCTCATACTCGACCTTCGCAAACTCCACGATGAGGATCGCATTCTTGGCGGCCAAACCAATGAGCATCACCAAGCCGATCTGGGTAAAGACGTCGTTCTCACTAGCTTGAGGCGCCGCCAGTTTGAACAGCCACAACGTACCGAGAGCACCGAGGACGGCGATCGGCGTGCCGAGGAGCACGCTGAACGGCAAGGCCCAGCTCTCATACTGTGCAGCGAGAATCAGGAACACAAACAATAGAGAGAATCCGAAAATCACGCCGGCCGGCACCCCTTCCGAAGCCGCCTTCTCTTGGAACGACATACCCATGTAGTCGTACCCCATGCCGCTCGGCATCGTGGACGCGAACACTTCCTCCAACGCCTTCATCACCTGCCCTGAACTGTAGCCGGGTGACGCTCCCACGAGTAGCTGCGCGGAACGGTACTCGTTGTACCGCATGGTGAACTCCGGGCCGTGGAAGGTTTCCATCGTCACCAGCGTGGACAGTGGGACCATATCGCCGTTGGCGTTGCGCACATAGAACTGCCCAACATTCTCTGCTTGGGTGCGGAACTCTCCCTCAGACTGCACATAGACCTGCCAGACACGCCCGAAGCGGTTGAAGAAGTTCACCATCACCCCGCCCATGAAAGACTGAAGCGTCTGGTAGACATCAGATAGATTCACTCCCTGTTTCAGCACTTTGTCACGATCAACTCTGGCGAATACTTGCGGAACGTCGGGGATTAATGTCGTATCGATCCGTGAGATCTCCGGACGCTTGCGGGCAGCCTCCATAAACTTTTCTGTGCTCTCTGCGAGGAATCCAATGTCCTTACCTATCCGGTCTTCCAGGATGAAGGTCACGCCGCCTGAGGTGCCGACACCGGGAATGGCTGGCGGCGGAAAGAGGAAGGCTTTCGCCTCCGGCAACTGGGCGAGCCGCGCGTTGACGTTCTCGAAAATCGACGGGAGCTTTTCCTCGGGCTTGCTGCGTTCGTGCCACGGTTTTAGCGTCACGAAAAAGAATGCGTTGTACGTGGTGCTGACTGTGCTCAGCAGGCTGAACCCGACGACCGTCGTGGCATATTGCACGCCCGGCGTATTTCCCAGGATGGCCTCGATCTTTCTGCAGACTTCGTCCGTGCGTTGAAGCGACGAGGCATTCGGCAGCTGGACGTTCAAATACACATACCCCTGATCCTCAGTCGGGATGAAACCGCTGGGCAGTTGCGTACTGAGCCAGCCGGATGCGACGGTGGCCGCAACCAGAAAAAGCATCGAACGGCCGGCCTTACGAATCAAATGGCCGCAGCCCGTCACATAGCCGTCCGTCGCACGCCCAAACCATCGGTTGAACCAACTGAAGAATGCGCCCAGCGGCCCCCCGGCTGGTCGTTTGGGTCGTAACAACAGTGCCGCCAGCGCGGGACTGAGGGTCAGTGCGTTGAAAGCCGAGATCACGGTGGATAAGGCGATGGTTACAGCGAACTGCTGGTACAACCGACCGGTGATGCCGGGTATGAAGGCCGTCGGAACAAACACGGCCACGAGAATCAGCGCAATGGCGATCACCGGCCCCGACACTTCTCCCATGGCCTTGAGGCTCGCCTCTTTGGGAGACATGCCGTGATCGATGTGGTGCTCCACCGCCTCGACCACCACAATCGCGTCGTCCACAACCAAGCCGATCGCGAGCACCAGGCCGAAGAGCGACAGCGTGTTGATCGAGAAACCAAGTAACGGAAAGAGTGCAAACACGCCGATCAACGAAACCGGCACGGCCAGAAATGGAATCAACGTGGCGCGCCAGCCCTGGAGGAAGAGATAGACGACGATGATTACGAGGACCAGCGCCTCGAAGAGGGTATGCACAATCTCCTTGATGCCTTCCCGGACCGCCTGCGTCGTATCGAGCGAGGTGACATAGTCGAGGTCGGCCGGGAAGCGCTCTTTCATCTCTTCCATCAGCTTCGTAGCCGCATCCATCGTCTGAATCGCGTTCGACCCCGGCAGCTGATAGATGGCAACAATGGCGGAAGGCTTCCCGTTCATCCGGCCGATCATGTTGTACATCTGCGAGCCTAATTCGATGCGAGCCACGTCTTTCAACCGGACCATGGACCCGTCCTTGTTCGCGCGGATCACGATACTCCCGAATTCCTCTTCCGTCTCCAAGCGGCCCTGCGCACGAACGCTGTACGTGAACTCCTGTCCGGCAGGAACCGGCTCGGCGCCGATCTGACCGGCCGGGTTCACGGTGTTCTGGGCCTTGATGCCGTTAAGAATCTCCGTCACGGTGATCCCCAGCTTGGCGAGCTGATCCGGCCGCACCCAGAAGCGCATCGCATACTGGCCCGCGCCGAAGATCTGTACCTGGCCGAGGCCCGGGACTCGGGTCATTGGGTCATTGATATTGACGTAGGCATAGTTGGCCAGAAACGTGGCGTCGTAGGTGCCGTTCGGGGAATAGAGCGAGAACAGGGCCAGAGGACTGGTCGTGGATTTCTTGATCGCAACGCCAAAATTTTTAACCTCGGACGGTAGCTGGGATTCGGCCTGCGCGTAGCGCATCTGTGCCAGGATCTGATCGTCGTTCGGCCTCGTGTTGATGTCAAAGTTCACGCGCAATGTCATCTGGCCGTTATTCGCGTTCACCGAGTACATATAGAGCATGTTGTCAACCCCGCTCATCATCTGCTCGATGGGGGTGGCAACCGACTTTTCAAGGGTGACCGCGTCCGCTCCGACATAGGTGGCTTGGAGCATGATCTCCGGGGGCGCGATGTTCGGAAACTCCGAGATCGGAAGCTGGACCATGGCGACGACGCCGAGAATCGTCATGATGATCGAAATCACCATCGCGACGATCGGACGATTGATGAAGAATTTGGCCATAAAGACGAAGGGAGCGAATTAGCGAAGGCAGCGGCGCAACAAGCAAATTTGCGTCATATCATCCCGCTTGCTCACCCGCCTGGTCTTGGAACGGTTTCGGACTCACGGTCATGCCGGCCTTGAGTTTTTGCAACCCTTCGACGACCACGCGCTCGCCTTGGCGTAGTCCTTCGTCGATGATCCAGAGATTCCCTGTTCGCTGACCGACTTTGACAGGACGGACGTCCACTTTGTTGTCCGGGGTCACGACCGCCACCTGATAATTGCCCTGCAACTCCGTGACCGCCCGCTGGGGGACCAGCAACGCCTTCTCTTTTGTGCTGGTCACAGCCCGCACGCGCGCAAATTGGCCGGGCCTGAGGAGGTTGTTCGGGTTGGGGAAGAGGGCTGCGACGAGAATCGTGCCGGTTTTTACATCCACCTGCCGGTCGATGAGAAAAAACTGTCCTTTATGCGGATAGACTTTTTCACCGCCCAGGATCAATTCGAGTTGAGGCCCGCCGTACTCATCTCCTTCTTTCTGTTCTTTGTAGCGGTGTCGGATCTTCTCTGCCGCCCCGAGATATTCCTGCTCGCTCACCGGAAAATAGACCTTGATCGGGTCGAGAGTGGACATTGACGTCACCTCGGTGTTGGCATCGACGAGATCGCCGATCTGGGCCTTGGCAATGCCGACCACTCCATCGATCGGCGCAGTAATCCTGGTCCATCCGAGATTGAGCCTAGCCTGTTCGACTGCGGCCTTTGCGGCGGCGGTCGCCCCCTTGGCCGCCTCATAGGCTTGAATGGAGTCCGTTAATTCCTTCTGGCTGATGGCCCCCTGTTTGGCCAGCGGGGTGTCTCGATCCACATCCTGCTTGGTCTTCATGAGCTGGGCTTGCGCCTTCGCTAAATCGCCCCGGGCCTGATCCAGTGCCGCCTTGAACTTGCTGGGATCCAGTTCGAACAGGAGATCGCCTTTCTTGACGAACCCTCCTTCCATGTAGAGCTGCTTCAGCAAATATCCGCTGACCTGAGCACGAATGTGGGCATTGACCAACCCATCTGTCGTGCCGACCCACTCCGAGTAGATCGGGACATCTTTCTGAATGATTTCGACAACGTCTACGTGGAGCAAGGGAGCTGATGGTGCAGAGGCGGTTTCGCCTTTGCAGTGAACGAGAACAAGCGGCAACAGGCTCAACAACCAGACCGTCGCCGCCGCCTTCGGCAAGCCACGAAATCTATCTTGATGGCCCATTGACGCCTCCACAAAAAGAGAAAACTACATGATAACCTTGTCAGATTGCAATGAAGCGACGAGAGATCGGTAGCGGAGGATGAGCCCCTGCGGCCCTTCCCCGAAGCAAAGGGTCGTAAGCCGGTTTCGGACAAACAGGCGAAATATTGTGGAAATCAGGTCGTTCGCCTAAGGCTCAACCCGCAATAATCATGACGATTCGTCACGAAATCGTGGAGTTCCTGCCCTACTCTCCCCTCTCTTTCTTGACCTCATAAACCGGCGAATGCTAGCATCGCCTCCGTTTGTCGTTTATCTGGTCTCTCCGGTTGCTCTGGTTCATTTGGTCTATCTGGTTTGTTTCGTTGCGTGACCCAGAGAAACCAAACAAACCAAATAAACGAGACAAACCAACCTAACAAGATAGACCAGACAGACTAGAACGAACGGGGCGACTCCATGAAACATGCTTTTCTGGGTATCCTGTGCATCTGCATCACTCTGTCTCTGCCCGCCTTTGCGCAAGATCAACAATCGCAGACAAAGCAGGAGCTGACCCAGGCCCCAGCCTTTCAGTTGTGGACAGGAGACCTTGATGGAATGGTCAAGCGCCGCGTCATTCGCGCGCTTGTTGCCCCGTCCCGCACGTCGTATTGGCTCAATGGGGCCCGGCAGACCGGCGCCGAATACGAGCTGCTCAAGGCCTTCGAGGAAGAAGTCAACAACCATCACCAGACGCAAAAAGGCAAACACATCCGCATTATTGTGGCGTTCATTCCCACGTCACGCGACAAGCTGATTCCGGGACTGTTGGAGGGACGCGGGGATATCGCGGCCGGCATCTTGACGGTCACCCCGGAACGCCTCGAACAGGTTGATTTCGGCGAGCCTTTTTTCCGCGGCGTCAAGGAAATCGCAGTGACAGGACCGAACTCTCCTGAGCTGGCCTCGGTCGATGATCTCTCGGGCAAGGAAGTCTTCGTCCGCAAATCGTCGAGTTTCTGGACTCACCTGGAACAGCTTAACGAGCGCTTCGCGAAAGAGCAGAAACCGCCGGTCACGCTCAAGGCCGCGCCGGAGGATCTGCAGGACGACGATCTGCTGGAAATGGTCCATGCCGGACTCGTCGGCATCGTCGTCGTCGACCGTTATCAGGCGCGGCTGTGGGCAACCGTCTTCAAGAAGCTCAAACCGCACGAACGAGTCGTGGTCAACAATGGAGGCAACATCGCCTGGATGATCCGAAAAAACAGCCCGAAACTGAAAGCGGAGATTGCGGGGTTTGCCAAGGAGTACGGCCAGAAGTCGGCCTTCGGGAATGCCCTCGTCAAGAAATACACCGGCAGCCCGCGGATTGTGAAGCCCGCGACGTCGGCCGGCGAGATCAAGAAGTACCATGCGACGATCGAGTTCTTTCGCAAATACGGCGCCCAGTACGACATGGACTATTTATTGATGATCGCGCAAGGCTATCAGGAATCTCTCCTCGATCAAAACGCTGTTAGCGAAGTGGGCGCGGTCGGCGTGATGCAGCTCATGCCGGCCACCGGCAAGGAGATGAACACCGGAGATATTTCGAAGGTGGAACCGAACATCCACGCCGGCATAAAATACATCAGCTTGATGCGGAACGAATTTTTCGCGAACGAGCCGATGGACGCGCGCAACAAGATCCTCTTCTCATTTGCCGCGTACAACGCCGGGCCCCAGCGTGTGCAAAAGCTCCGGAAAGAGGCGGAACAACGCGGGCTCGATCCGAACGTCTGGTTCAACAACGTCGAGATCATCGCCGGGAGACGGATCGGGGAGGAGACGGTGACCTACGTCGCTAATATTTACAAGTACTACGTGGCCTACACGCTGATCGAGGAACAGCGAGCCGCGAAAGAGCGAGCACGAAACGAAATGTTGCAGTCCGCGCCCGCGCAATAGAAATCAATGGAAACCGCTCAATGGTACGAGTACTGACAATACGTCCCCTTCACGCAGCCCCGCTCATCGGTCGCGAACCGATGTAGCGTCGGCTCCGTCGCCGTAAACGTCGCAGAAAGAGTTCCGTCACGCTGACAACTGCATCGCACACCAAACGAGGACCATATGCCCAGCCTTCAATCCGTCAGACGAAAGATCGACTCCGTTAAGAAAACCCAGAAAATCACGAAAGCCATGAAAATGGTCGCGGCGGCGAAACTCAAACGCATGCAAAACCGTATTCTCGCGGCACGACCCTATGCCCTGAAGATGCGGGAAACCATCCGCAACCTCAGCCGACGCGTCAATCGAGACGCTCACCCGTTGCTCCGTAAACGGGAAGGCGACCACCGTCACGTTGTCGTGACGGTCGTGACGAGCGACCGGGGATTATGCGGCGCGTTTAACGCGAACATTCTTCGAACGGCGATCACCGCACTGAAGGGATTAGAATCCCGCGGTGTGCAGGTTGAGGTGGCGGTGGTCGGTCGGAAAGGCCGTGACTTTTTTCGAAGACGCGGCTGGACGGTGCGTCGGGAGGTGGTAGACATCTTCGACAAATTGACGTTCGAGCACGGGATGGTGATGGGAGAAGAATTCCCGGCCATCGACGACTACGTGGCAGAGCGTATCGATGCGGTGTATATCATCTACAATGAATTCAAATCCGCCGTCCAGCAACGGGTGGTTGTCGAACGGCTTTTACCGATCGACTGGGTCGTTGAGATCACCAGCGCGAAAGATCTTGATCAACCAACGGAGGCAACTCCTGGAGCCTATCTGTATGAACCGAGTGAAGACGAGTTGCTCGAGCAACTTCTGCACCGGAATTTCCATGTCCAGGCGTACCGCGTACTATTGGAATCCTCGGCCGCCGAACAGGGCGCCCGCATGGCGGCAATGGATGGCGCCACGAGGAATGCAGGTGAACTCATCAAGAAACTGACAACCTACTATAACAAAACCAGACAAGCGGTCATCACCAAGGAACTCATGGATATTGTCGGCGGAGCCGAAGCCCTCAAGTAAACTCCCAGTCCTAGTCCCGCGGGCCCGGACTTCAGTAGACTTCTGGAATAAAGCGTCTTTCTTTCAACATCGCGTGGTCGTCATATCTGCCCTTGTTCGATCGCGTGGGAATCTTGACTTTTTCACGCCGCAGCTTTTTATAAGGAATCAGCGACAGCAGATGGGTAATACAGTTGAGGCGCGCGCGTTTCTTGTCATCCGACCGCACGAGATACCACGGCGCATGCTTCGTGTCTGTGGCCTCCAGCATCCGGTCTCGTGCGCGGGAATAGTCGTACCACCTCTCGCGTGACGGCAGGTCCATGGGACTGAGCTTCCACTGGCGTAGCGGATCCTCGACGCGGGCCTCGAAACGTCGTTCTTGCTCCTCGTTACTCACCTCGAGCCAGTACTTGATCAGGATAATCCCGCCCCTCGTGATATAACCTTCGACAGTTGGGCAGAGTTCGAGGAAGGTTTCGTACTGTTCTTTGGTGCAGAAGCCCATGACATGTTCGACCCCGGCACGGTTGTACCAACTGCGATCGAAGATGACGATTTCTCCGGCCGCCGGGAAGTGAGCCATGTAACGCTGCAAGTACATCTGTGTCTTCTCGCGGTCGGAGGGCGCTGTTAACGCCACGACGCGAAACACGCGAGGACTGACGCGCTCCGTGATGGCGCGTATGGTGCCGCCCTTCCCGGCGCCATCGCGGCCCTCGAATACCACCATGATGCGTAGCCCTTTGGCTTTCACCCAGGCCTGAAGGTGGCAGAGCTCAGCCTGGAGCCAGCGCAATTCCTTCTCGTATTCCTTGCGCTTCAGTTTAGAGTTACTCTTGTCTTCCTGTCCCTTGTCTTTTGCCATTACCTTGCCCCTCTCTACTCGTATCGGATCTGCGGACTGATTATCCGTCACGGTATCAAGACGTCATCTCCATCGCCCACCCTGACTTCCCTGCCAGACCGGCGAACAACATTACCACGGAGCGCGCTTCGGCTCGATAGGTGAAGCCAGGAATTGTGGGGGCGGTTTGCCATGGAGCAATGTCCAGGGGCGAGTCGAGCGCTGTGTCGATCCACCGACGCCAGGGATTATCGCTGCCATCGGGCACCGGAGGCAGCTCGAAATGAAGCGGCTCCCAATAGGAGTTCAGGATCATGTAAAAGAGGATTCGTTCCTTTCGCAACTCGCCGCTGAACGCCACGCTGTGCGAATGCCGGCTCCAGTCCGGTTGTCCAAGCTTCACGCCGTGCCAGGCTTTATTTGCCTGTCCGATAAGCTGGGTCAGGCTCATGCGTTGGCGCTCGTGCTCCAGGTCCCGCAAGGTTCTTCGCGTGTTGAGTAGCGTCACAAACCGGTGCACGTCTGCATGTTTGGCGACCAGCGTCCAATCGAACCAAACGGTCTCGTCGTCATGGCAGTAGGCGTTGTTGTTGCCCCGTTGGGTGCGCCGCACTTCGTCGCCCATGAGGATCATGGGCAGCCCCATGGACAGCATTGTGACGGTCAGGAAGTTTTTCACCTGCCGGTTCCGCAGCTTCTCCACTGCCGGATCGTCCGTCGGTCCCTCGATGCCGCAGTTCCAGCTCCGATTGTCGTCGGCTCCGTCCCGGTTCTGTTCACCATTGGCCTCGTTGTGCTTCTGATTGTACGAGACGAGATCGTTAAGCGTGAAACCGTCATGGCAGGTCACAAAGTTGATGCTCTGCTCGGGCTCGCGCTGCTTGTGCCCATAGATCTCGAGGCTTCCGATCATTCTGTCGGCAAAGCGCGCTAAAGAACCGTCTTCACCGCGGAAGAAGCTGCGGACATCGTCGCGGAATCGCCCGTTCCATTCTTTCCAACTGTCCCCGATGAAGCTACCCACCTGGTAGAGCCCGGCCGCATCCCACGCTTCGGCAATAAACTTCACTCCCGCCATTGACGGGTCCGTTTCGATATCCCACAGTACCGGCGGATTTGCCATCACCGCGCCCGACTCGCCCCGCGCGAGGATTGAGGCGAGATCGAACCGGAACCCGTCCACGTGCATTTCCTCCACCCAATAGCGAAGACTGTCCACGATCATGCGGCGGACGATCGGATGGTTGGCGTTGAGCGTGTTCCCCGTGCCCGTGTAGTTGGCATAGCGCGAACGGTCCTGCTCGAGGATATAGTACGTCTTGTTGTCCAAACCGCGGAGGCTCAGCGTCGGCCCGCGGTGGTCGCCTTCCGCCGTGTGGTTGAACACGACATCGAGAATGACCTCGATGCCGGCCCGGTGCAGCGCCTTGACCATATCTCGGAATTCATCCACCGGGCCAAGCGGATCCTGACGCGAGCTGTAGGCCTGGTGAGGTGCAAAGAACGAGACCGGGGCATAGCCCCAGTAATTGATATTTCCCGGCGGACAGTCCTGGGCATCGAACTGGAACACCGGCAGCAGTTCAACGGCCGTGATGCCGAGTTGCTGGAGATAGGGTATCTTCTCGATCAGGCCGGCATAGGTGCCCCGTCTGTTCTCAGCGATGCCGGAACTGGGATGGCGGGTGAATCCTCGCACGTGCATTTCATAAACGATGGACCGAGCGGAGGGCCGCTTCAGCAGCGCATCACCTTCCCAATCGTACGCCGACGGGTCCACCACCACGCTCTTCATTGCCGTCGCCGTATTGTCGCCTTCTCGACTGGCAGCCTCGCGGCTGTAGTCTTTCGGCACCACGACGCCGCGGCCGTATGGATCGAGCAGTATTTTGATCGCATCAAAGCGCTTCCCTTCGGCAGGATCACAGGCGCCTTGAGCGCGATAGCCGTAAATCTGTCCCGCCCGCACACCAGGTACAAAGACGTGCCAGTAGTGGTAGGTACGGTTGGATGCGGGATCGAGGCCGATCACGCGCCCAGGCTTTGCGTCATCCGGCCGGTCAAAGAGAAGTAACTCCACTCCCGCCGCGTCACGCGAGAACAGGCTGAAATTGACGCCGCCATGACAGACGGTCGCGCCGAGAGGAGCACAGTTTCCCATCGTCTGTAGGCT
>CAVUHR010000027.1:0-100217 GCA_963741245.1 Nitrospirota bacterium
TATTGGTGGCAATGTGCCGAGAAATCGGGCCAACGCTTCAAGAAAGGCGACGCGCTCCATACTCCAGCGCTGAAACTCAAAAATGAACGGACCAAGTTCGGATCCCAAGCTCTCTTGTACCGGCGCAGACCAAGTCCCGAACCGGTAACAAGAAATCGTGGGTCGGGCTTCCCGGCTTTGGCTCCGTAGCGGGGAAGATTGGCATAGGCCGGGATGGTGATCTCTTCCCAGACCTTGGAACAAAAGCGGGAAATATTCAGGGACTTGCCCTGCATAGTGGGCGAGTAGCGCGGCGCTGGCCGGGCGATAGAAGGAACGGTCGATGCCGACGGTGCGAAACAGTGCAATGCCATGTATCCTGTAACCGGCATATTCTTGCCAGAGTGTCTTGCTGAGAATCGGCCCTTCTGATAGGTCTGTTGGTAGGCTAATCCCTGCCAGCCTTTATAGTCCCAGGAGCTGGTGCCGAGTCGAACGTGGCTGAGGTTGGTGGACACGAGAAGGCGATTATACAGAATTCATCTGTAAGAACAATGGGATAGCTTGACATGCCAGTGGTCTTCACGCAGATTCCGTTCATGCATGACCAGACGGAGCAAACCCTTCTTGCCAAACTCGCTGAACATGCCGGCATCGCGACTGACTATCACGATATCGCGGGTAATCTTTGCACCTCACCTCTGATGACACCCGACGCGCCATTTTGACTGCCATGGGCTTTGCAGTGGATTCGACCGCATCGCTGACACAGGCATTGCAAGAATGGGATGAGGCGCCGTGGCAACGCCCCTGCGACCCGGTGCGGATCCTGCTTGACAGCGAGACGGTACCTCCCGTGTCCTGTTATCTGGCACTCGAGGATGGAAAAGAAGGGGACCTCGCGGTGGAGTGGCAGGTCCGCGACGAAGCGAATAATGCAGTGGTGCAGGAAGGGCGCGGGAAGGGCCAGGGCTTTCCGCTGTGGATGTCCGTATCATTAATGGTCGACGGCATGTGCGTGTCGAAATACCTGCCCCGCGTGGTCTCTCGCTCGGGTACTACAATTTGACGGTACGGGCCGAGGACTTGGTCGGAGGGGTCGTGGGGACGATGCGTGTCATCGTGGCGCCACGCCAATGTTATGTCCCGCCGTCGCTCGAGGCAAACCAAAGGCTGTGGGGACTGGCCTTGCAGCTCTATTCATTGTCCTCTGATCGAAATTGGGGGTGCGGCGACTTCACCGATCTCGGTCGGATTGTGGAGTGGGCCGGGAGGACGTGCTCGGCGCCGGAGTCATTGGGCTCAATCCGCTGCACGCACTGAGGAAAATATCACGCCGTATCACATCAGCCCCTATGCGCCGTACAGCCGACTGTACCTCAGACGAACTCTATATCGATCTTGAGCGGCTGCCGGAATTTTATAGGTCGGAGAAGGCGCAGCAACAGTTCCTTGCTCCCGAGTTTCAAGTCAAGCTCCAGGCACTGCGAGAGAGCCGGCAGGTGGACTACGACGCTGTTGCAACCGCCAAGCGCACCATGCTCGATTTTGCCTATCGCAAATTCCTCACAGAGGCATACAGCGGAGAGGAGCCAAATCTTCAACCGAAAACGGCGCGCGCCTGGCTCTTGGAGCGGTTTATCCAGTCTGAAGGCACGCCGCTTGAGGTTTATGCCACCTTCCAGACATTGGAGGAAGAACGCCGACTGGATTCAATCCCAGAATCAGGTCACCTGGCACGATTGGCCCAAACAATATCTGATGCCTTGGCCAACCGGTTCGTGAATATGCGAAACGGCACCGGAAGCGCGTTCGCTTCTTTCAATACATTCAGTGGGTGGCGAGCGAACAGCTGAACGAGATCCGACGGACGGTCGAGCAGCTGGCTATGCCGATCGGGCTGTATCATGATCTGGCTCTTGGCGCCGATCGGAATGGGGCCGATGCCTGGATCTATCAATCAGTATGGCGCTCGGAGCCGACTGCGGAGCCCCGCCGAGACCCATTCAGGGCCAGAGGGGCAGAATTGGGGCTTGCCGCCGATCAACCCTCACGCGTTGCGCGCCAGCGGCTATGAGATGATGATCCAGTTGTTGCGCAATAACTTCCAATCCGGCGGGGCCATCCGATTGGACCATGTAATGGCGTTCTGCCGTCTCTTTCTGGATTCCGCGCGGGAGGCCCGCATCCGAAGGCACGTATGTGCAGTACCCTTTTCAAGACTTGTTGGCCATCGTGGCATTGGAGAGCGTTCGATCCAAAACCCTAGTCATTGGAGAAGACCTCGGCACCGTGCCCGATTGGGTGCAGGAGGAGTTGGCGAAGGCGCGAGTGCTGTCGTATCGTGTGTTCTACTTCGAGCGCGGTCCAGACGGTGCAATGAAGTCGCCGAGCGACTATCCGCGCAATCGATGGCTGTAGCCACGACGCACGACTTGCCGACGCTCACTGGATTTTGGTCCGGGGAGGACTTGCAAGTACGTGGGGCATTAGGCGCCTTTACAGATGACGCGGCGCGCCGTCAGACCTGGGAGGAGCGCCAGCGCGACAAGGCAGGCATCCTCAGTGCTCTTAAACGGGAAAGCCTCCTGCCAAATGGCGTGACTGAGGACCTGGCCACCGCGCCAGCCATGACGGCTGATCTATGCCGAGCGATTCATATCTACCTGGCTCGCACGCCATCCTGTATCGTGTTGGCGAATCTCGAAGACGGCTTGGGCGAACTTTCGCAAACCAATCTTCCTGGGACAGTCGATAGTCACCCAAACTGGACCCCGTAAGTATGCGGTTCGTGTGGATGAGATCTTGTGTGATGAACGTCTGCTGAAGCTTGGGGCTGTCTTGCGTTTGACCCGTCCGCTAGGGTAAGACCCTCTCTCAGGATGCTGAAAAAGACCGCCAACGGGGGGGATAGCGGCCAGGTGCCCTTCTTGCTCGCAAAACGCGCACGATAAGCATGTGCTCGCATGGGTCAAGGGCGCGTCTTGGCGTGCCCAGGGCGGGTGGGTGAGAGAAAATGCGCGCAGTAAAGGGCACCCTCGACCACTCCCCTAACAAGAGATAGATAGAATTGGAAGGGCCTTGCGGGATGGTCTTTGAGCGTCCTTCGTCGATGTTCTTTTCTTATCCCTGAGGAGCACCCCGTCGAAGGTCTACTGCGTTGAAATAATTTCCCGCTGCCTGCTAGGGATCGGACCATGGTTCATCGGCAGTTTACGTATCTCCCATTCCCATGTTGAAGCAAAATCGCATTGTGCTGGCGATCGCAGGGGCGGTGTCCCTGGCGATCGTTGTGCTCGAGATGGTCGCCCCGGCCAACGTTGTGGGCGCGTACGGTTTTGTGGTGCCGATTCTGTTGGTTGCGACGGTTCGCAGTCGCAGCCTGATGCTCGTGACAGTGGTGGCTTGTGTCGTGGCGACCTATATCGGGTTGATGCAACCGACCAAACCGGGGCGGTTTCAGGCAGCGGTGATCAATCGCAGCGTGGTGCGCAGGGGTTCCTTCCTGGTCGTCGCCTATATCGGCATGACTTGGGAAGAACGCAAGACGAGAGAGGAGGCGGCGCGTGCAGCTCTCGCCCGGGAAACGGAAAATCTTCTGAAGGCTAATACTCAGCTGGTCGGTGCAAAAGACCGGCTCAATGCGCTTTGGAACGCTTCGCCGCAGTGGGGCAACTGGTGGCTTCCGTGGCGCATGAGGTCGGAACGCCACTGCACTCGATTGCCTGGCATGTGCAAGCGCTGGCTGAAGAGCCGGGCGTCACGCTGCGATGAAGAAGCGGGTGACAGTGATCGATGAGCAGCTGACACGGGTGGTTCGGATTATACCGGATTTGCTGTCCTCAACCAGACAGCGCCAACCTGAGCCGACATGGTTGCCGGTCGAGCAGGTGATCAGCCAGGCGGTCGCGCTCATGGAACCGGCCTTCCATGCGAAAGGAGATTCCCATGACGGTCGAGAATTGCCGGAGACCTCCCGCTCATCTGGGCCGATGCGGAAAAGATGCATCAAGTGTTGGTGAACGTATTCGCCAATGCCTAGCCGCCACGCCAGCGCATGGAGCGGTGAGCGTATTAGTAGGAGCCCGTGCGGCCTGGTCCGACGAACTCGACCGCGGCCGTCGGGTTGCCGACGCGATGTCGCCGCTGGTAATCACAATCGAAGTGCGGGATACAGGATGCGGCGACCCGGAGGCCGATGTACAGAAAGCCTTTGAACCATTTTTCACGACCAAAGCGGTTGGCAAGGGCACCGGATTAGGGCTTATTTTGAGCCGCGAAACGGTCTTGGCCCAGTGGAGGCGGCTCGTGCTCGAGAGCGAGACAGACCGCGGCACGGACCCGTAGTCGGTGACCTGCCTGGACTAAAGACCGAGCCGTCGCGCGTAACAGAGGGGAACTGATGCCACCAGCGAAAATTCTCGTAGCCGACGACGATGCGGTCGCGCGCGATCTCTTGGCTGAGGCCTTAAAGAAGGAAGGCTATGCCGTTGAAGCCTTCGCCAGCGGAGAAGAGGTGATCGCTCGTGGACGCCAGGGAGAGCGGATCTGGTGCTGACAGATATTCGTATGGGCGCGGTCGATGGACTCACGGTCTTGCGTGAATTTAAACGTATGAGCCCTGACACAGAGGTTGTGGTGCTGACCTCGTTCGGCTCTCTGGAAGGTGCGATCGAAGCGATCAAGCAAGGAGCCTACGACTATCTCGCCAAGCCGTTTAAGAAAGAGGATATCACGCTGGTGGTCAAGCGGAGTCTTGATCACTGCCGACTCGTCCGAGAAAATGCCCGGTTTCGTGAAGAGTTGAAGAGCAAAGATGAATGGTCGCCGCTGGTGGGGAGCAGTCCCGCCATGCTGGAAGTGTATAAGCTGGTGGCTCGGGTGACCGGAAGCAAGAGCACAGGTGCTCCTGCAAGGGGAAAGCGGGACCGGCAAGGAACTGATTGCGCGGGCGATCCACGCGAATGGGCCTCGTCGGGACAAGCCGTTCATTCCGGTGAATTGTGGGGCGTTGCCGGATACCCTGCTGGAGTCGGAAATGTTCGGGTATGAGAAGGGAGCCTTTACCGGCGCGGTGGGAAACAAAGTCGGCCTCTTTGAATCCGCGAACGGGAGCACGTTGTTTCTCGATGAGATCGGCGAGTTGGGGCAGGCCGTGCAAGTGAAGTTGTTGCGGGTGATGCAAGATCACGAAGTCCGCCGTGTCGGCAGCACGACATCGACGAAGGTCGATGTCCGTGTCATCGCTGCGACAAATCGGGATCTCGAGCAGCTCGTGAAGGAGGGGAAGTTTCGGGACGACTTGTTTTATCGGCTCAATGTCGTGCGTATCACCTTGCCGTCGCTGGTGGAGAGGCGGGAGGATATTCCGATGTTGGTGCATCACTTCTTGCAGAAGTGCGCAGGGGGGACGGCCCATGCGGTGCGCGGCGTGCTGCCGGAAACGATGGCAGTGTTGATGCAGTACCGGTGGCCCGGCAACGTGCGCGAGTTGGAAAACGCCATTGAGCGGGCTGTCTCGTTGAGTCACGGTCCCCTCCTCACGCTGGACGATCTGCCGGCGTCGCTGCGTCGGACAGAGCTGCCATCGAAGGAGACCGCCGGGGCGATCGGCCACAGCGATGAGGGGAGCTTGACGCTTGAGGAGGTCGAGAAGCGTCATCTCGTCCGCGTGCTGAAGGAAACCAAGGGGAATAAAGTCAAAGCCGCAAAGATTCTCGGCATTGATCGGCGCACGCTCTATCGGATGGCTGAGCGGTTTGGATTAGATCTTGGCGATGATGCCGACAGCGGAGAGTTCAGAGTAGGAGACAGGGTCACTTGGCGTTACTGGTCTTCAATCGATAGACGAGATGGGTGTCAGTCTGCGAGACGCCGTCGATCTCATGAATCCGGCTCAGCACCAACTGGGTCAGGGCATCTTGGTCCGACACTTCCACCACCACAATAATATCCGGCTTGCCCCAGCAGGGGTCGATAGTCTTGATCTGCTTGATTCCGGACAGAGCCCGAACCGGCACTCGCTCGTGCGTCCCGGCTGCACATTGATGAGCACGTAGGCCCGATCTGACATGATTCTCCCGCCATCGACTGGGGCGTGAATCGTGCACGGCACCGCAGAAATAGCGGGGTCCTGGCCAAGGTAGCGGATGCCTGTCTTCTCTGTCAATGCGGGAGTGCCCACAGACGATGTGGGGAGCGTGGCGACGGCGGATTTGACTTCTTCATTCATAACCTCATTTCGGGGCGACACAGTACGTCGATAACAAATGAATCGGTCACGCTCGTGAGACTAGCTTCGAGGCCTCGCGGGTTCCCGATTCGGCCTTCAGGGTCGTACATAAAGCACAACAGCGTTCTGCAGCGGCCGTGGGATCGATACCGTTCTGCGTCAATCCGGAGTTGGTCGGTGAGGTCTTTGGCATTGAGACCGGGCGTGTCTTCTTGACGATCACCGCAAGACGACTGTCGTTTAGTAAGAGTGTCGTGCGCGGGGTTCCGCTTGAATAACTCGGCGTCCATTCATCCGTGTCGATGTTGTCGAATTGGATCCGTAGGAGTGCATGCAGCAGGTCTTGCGCATCGAACTCGTCTTCCACACTTAACGTGGCTCGATATTCCCCACGGAGTCGCAACTGCCGAGCGACGGAGTGGAACCGACAACAGAGTGTCTTCACGCGTTCGACAGAGTCCGATCCGGCCTGAGGAGACTGCGGTGCTGGCTTCTGGTCCGAGAAGGAGCCGATCGGCATCGCGGGACGCGTCTGCAGATGCGTAGGGGACGGGAGGCGCTTCCTGTATCTGGGGTTCAGGCTGGCGGCGGGAATTGGATGCATGATGGGCTCCGGTTCACGTTGTGGCGGCTGCAGTGGCCTGCTGGCATGTGACGAAGCCACCTGCGCGGGCTGCGCACTTTGGGGTGGCTGGGGCAGGGGTGCCGGAGCGAGCCGAGCCACCGGTGGCGGTGGCGTACGCGACATCGCCGTCGAGGCACGGCTGGTGAAATCGGTGCTGGTTCGGGCAGAGATGTGGATGGGCTCGGAGTAGGCTCCGCCTCTCCTGATGCGGCTGAGGGCACCGGGGGGAGCGGAGGTGGACTCGGTGCTGCGGTGGCTGAGGACAGGGCGGGATTCGTGGTCATGGCGACGGACATGATCATTGGCGGTGGCGTGACCGGTGCTGTTTGCGTCATCGTCATGTGGACCATCGGGGGCGATGCCGGCACTAAGGTCATCTGTGGGCGTGTGGGTATTGGTGGGGCCGGCGGCGTTGCTGGGATCTGTTGGGGAGAAGCTCCTCCTTGCAGGTCAAGTTTCTTCTGCTCAAGCGTGGCAATAAGGGTCTTGATCAGGGCGATGCTCTGCTGCGTGTCCTTAGGGCTGTCCATGAGAAGTCTGTGGTGCCGATGCTCTTGGAATTCAGGGGATTTCTCGCCAAATGTGCGGCGAATGCACTCACGGAATTGCAGCTCTGTTCTCGCCTTGGCCGCGTCGAGATAAGGGAAGCCCTCTCGGCCAAGGTCCTCCACCTGTGC
Source organism: Nitrospirota bacterium (assembly GCA_963741245.1). Lineage (GTDB taxonomy): Bacteria > Nitrospirota > Nitrospiria > Nitrospirales > Nitrospiraceae > Palsa-1315. The sequence goes on from CAVUHR010000027.1 coordinate 7,514, forward strand.
GAGGAATTCCTGGAGGTTTCCGACACCACGGGTGAGCTCTTCAATCGTGGCGGCTTTGGAGCGTCGAGCGGGACTGTTCTGATGTTTTTGCTCGTGCCATAGAGTGTAGGGAAAGTCTAGCCCAGCCTCCACAACGTGGCAAGAAAACATGGGAAAGCGGACGAGGGCTTTGGCAGCCGGTTGAGGTAGGACGATGTATCTGCCGTATGTCGCAGGGGTTAATCGCCCGGCTCATTAGGCCGCGAGGCCTGTGGTGACATCGACTTCCTCGGGAGCCTCGATCCTGTTATGGCCTGGCGCCCGTGCGCTTGAGACGACTGCGGCCAGCTCTTGTCCGCGGCGATTCCGCTCCATCACGGGGTCAAGGACGTTTCCGCAGTTGGGGCAGCGCCAACCTGCCAGCCACATACTTTCGGCGCTCTCCATGAGGTCTCAGAAGTGATCTTTAGTCATACAACCCTGGCAACGAGTACAGGTCATGATGCCCTCCTTGTGTGCCACTCTGGTCGTGAGCGTATCGGGTCGCCGTGGCATTGGTTCGCCCAGAAGCTCAACGTACCCAAATGAGGCCGGGCCTAATTCGCTCGCTGCGTCCGTGCGGTTCGCCTCCCTACCATCCTGCCCGGTCCTCCTGTTGTGTCGGATATGCCGGCCTTGAATGCCTCGCTTTGCCACGATGGCTCTCCGTAACTCCGGGTCACCAGGGTGCGGGGTACGCGAAGTTGGTGCAGACGCCATTGAGGCACCTTAACGGTGGGGGATGTGCACTGTTAGCACAGCTGGAGTGTGGGTGGCAATCATGGCGAACGCACGATGCAGCACCTGCGGTACAAGCACGCTTCGTGGGCAGGATCGATGTTCCTGGGGACTCGTTGGTCGATATGACGCGAGAGCCCTAAAGAGGCCGACGGCACGAGCGATCTCGGGTTGGTGTCCCCGATACGAATTGAACGTACGACAAACGGTTTAGGAATTGCTTAAGTGTAAATAATTAAATACTGATGGGAACGCTTGCATTTTTCTTTGAATACCGCGGCTGAGGAACATGCTGGCAGCTCTACTGATTGCAGAGGATCTCGTGGATTCAGATAACTTTTAGCACAAATTCAGCACACGCTCTTGGGGTGAACCCCTCCAGTGAGAAACCAGAATGAGCACACTCGGCGGTTCAATGAATGTTATTCCTCACACCACCTCTGTTGCTTCAGCTTGATCCCTGGCTGAAGATGCCGCTCAAGCACGCGCGGTGCAATACGCTACGATCGTGAGGACTCAAGCGCCGGTTGTTGCGTGTGTTCACGATGAAGCTTACTGCTGTAGCTCGATCTCATGCCATACAATCGAGCCACCTACCCGCAGGCCCTCCACTTCCACGATCACCCCCGGCTGTGCCGCTGCAAAGAATGCGGTGCGGCCAATGGGAGAATTGTCGCCTTCTGAAAGCCGTGTCGGGCAGTGGGGCGGATCGACCGTCTGTCCCTAGGATGACGATCGAAGGAGGACTCGACGTACTCACGGACCTTGAAGGACGGCATTGCTGTCTGCGGGTTGTCGGGTGACTTCCGTGGCAACGGCTTGCGACTGAACGGCTCGCCCCGAACTGTCCAGATGATCCCCCGCCGAGAGATCGCCCATGCGAAGCGGCGCGCCCTGACCTTTGAACTGGGTTTGGGCATCGATATGGACGACGGTGCCGGTCAACCCCGTGAGCGTCAAACTGCCGGGATACCCTGTCCGCGGGTGTTCGCGGTGGCGAGGTCGGCTTCAATTTCGACGTGGCTGTTGCAACTCGACCATTTTGCGAACAGGATATTGCCGCTGACGTCGCCCTCGACTTCGACTCGGACACCGGGACCGAGGTCGGTCGCGGTCCCGCCGACGAAGAGGGTCGGCTATCGACTGGCACGGGGATAGGACCGACGAGGAAACCGTTCGGAGGGACAATCTGGCTGACGAACTCTTCGATTTCCGCGCGTGTGCTTTCACGAACCCCGAACGATTCCGGTGCCACTGAAGTCGCTTGCAAGCGTCGTCGAGTTGGCCTGGGGTGATCAGCGAAAACTCGACTCCCCGAGAGGTGGACTGGAAGGCTGTTCCAGGCAGTGCAGTGGTCGGATTCGTACTCCCGGAAATGTCCGGCGCCGTTGTAGGAGACGGTCAGACCGACCGAATCCGGAATGTTCTTAAATCCGGCGTCGACGGTCTTTGACCAGCCCTTCGAGCTCGAAGTCCGGTGCACCTGCTTGGCGGTCGATGAGCGTGGCGATCAGGACTCCATCGCGGAGACAAAGCCACTGAACTTCCACCACATCGACATTGGGCACAAGGCGGGTCAGGTCTCGCCCCGGCACACTGTCGTCGATAATGGTGCTGTCGGTAACGAGGATCGTTTGACCAACACGGGTGAGCATCATTCCGGATGCCTCGACCGCCTGGACCTGTCCTTCCACCGTATCCGAGTATGAGATGCGGTCCGCCGTTCGTTGAGGATCGTCTTCGTGACGTTGTCTTCGAGGAGCGTGGCCTCACGAGGACGACCATGCCTTTTTCAGCTCGTTCTGGGTGACAGCGGAACGTCCGTCGACCGTAAACACCGTGGAACCCGTCTCGTATTCCACTCCTGAGACAAACACGCTCCCGAAGTCTGTGATCGTGCCTGAAGAGACGCTGGCCACGATGCCTGTGCCGCCGATGCCCCCACCTTCCTGGACGCGGGGAGCGCAGGAAGCCGTGGTCAGCGACGGGCTTGAGCACGGTGGCATAGATCAAACTGGTGTGTTTCATTTCGATTCCCACACGGGGCGGGCAGAACGGTTCTTCGAAGTGATACACGCCCATCCCCAGGCGTACTCGTCCCGTTCCCGTTGCGGTCGAGGATTCACGTCGCGGTCTCGATGCACAAGCCATCGATCCAACGCTTCTAACAGCTCCTGTCCTGGGGCCGCGGCGATCGAGTGGAACACCTTCGCCGTTTGCTCCGACACATTGTCATACATGACCTTGCGCTGGAAGCGGGGATTCCGTGGCTGGGCATAGAGGTTGTGCTCGATCGTGGCAATGAGGTCTGCGGTGTCCATTCCCAGGATGGCCAGTTTTTGAACAGGCCCCTTCTCCGGCACGTAGGCTCGGGAGAGCAGGCAGATGCGACCGTCTTTCAATTGCTTGATGGCTCCCACCCGCATGAGTTCATCGAGCATGGCCCGCGCAGGCATATCACCGCTGTATAGAACGAACGAGCTCCGAAAAGGAGGCCCCAGCGTCGCTCATCAGGAGCGGGGCTGGAGTGCTCTACCTGTGGCGAAATCTGGGTCCTTGAGCCAACCCGCAAGGACAGACGCGGCCCGGTTGTACTGGTCGCTGTCCGCGGCCATATCCGGGTTGTTCGGCGTCGAAGAGGCGTTGAACGTCCTTCGGGTCAACCCGGTGAGGATGGCAACCCGAGAGGTCGTGGCGAGCTTTCCGCCGATTCCGAACTCTTCGTGTGCAACGTCGGCGTACACCCGTTTGACGAGTTCAAAGAACGCTTTCGCAGAGAACCCGTTCCGCAAGCAAATGCGAATCAAGGGACGCAGCAGCGTGAGTAGAGTCGTGCGGAGTGCTTCATTATATGTCAGCCATTGATTTAGGAAATAAATCCCATGTATGCTAATGGGAAATAAATCCCATATATACTAACATCAGAGTGGATGGTTTGTCAGGTGCTTACCCCGTGAGGCATGGCCATGCATCCGAAGTTCCTGCCCCGTTCCCTCCTCTTCATCACCTCGACAACGCTGGTCGACCGACCGCGTACGGATTGTACCGTTGGGAACAAGGCAATTGCCAGGACCGCATCCGGACACGACCGTCCAAGGGATTGTAACCGACTGACGTCTTTGACGGCGTCGTCACCAAAGACAGGGGAGGATGTCCTCATTGTCGCTGGGTGGCTCACGCGAATACCCTGGTGGGCTCTTCTCCTCGCATGGAGCGCCATTAATGTCTGGCAGGCTGCGCAGCTGGAGCTTTTCCATGACGAGGCCTACTATTGGATGTTTTCCGCTTCCCTGATTGGGGATATTTTGATCACCCCCGATGGTGGCCTGGTGGATTATCCTCGGGTCGTGGACCGGTGGAGAACTTGGGGTCCGGCTCGCGAGCCTGATCTGTTGGACCCTGGGCGGATGGCTGTTTGTCCGACTGGCCCGACCAGCGCCGGCCACGGCTGCGGTGCTCTGGTACGCGCTGCTTCCCTTGAGCTCGTACATGGGCTTCCTTGCCATTCCCGATGCCCCGCTCTGTTTCTTTACTCTGGCCTTCCTCTATGCGCTGGAGCGGTATCTCCGCCCGAGAATACCTGGCTCTCCGGAGCAGCCATGGCCGTGACGGCTGCAGGCCTGCTGTATAGCAAGTACCACGGAGTGCTTATTATCGGCACCGCCGTCTTGGCGAATCTGCAGTGGGTTCGGACCAGACGATTCTGGGCCTGTGCGCTAATCGGACTGCTGCTTCTTATACCGCATCTCTATTGGCAATGGTCCCATGGATGGGTGAGCGTCACCTATCATCTGTTTGAGCGCGTACGCGATTACCAGGTTGATTGGTTGAGTGTCGTCGAGTTTATCGGCATTCAGCTTGTGCTGCCGGGACTGCTGCTTGGCCCGTGGGCCTGGACGCAGTTCGCCAAGACGCCTGCGACTACGCCGTTTGAGCGGACGTTGAAGGCGATCGTGTGGGTGACCGTAGGGTTCTTTTTTCTCTCCTGTGTTTCGGACGAAAGTGGAAGGAAATTGGGCTATTGCCGCCTATCTTGCGCTTGCGGTCTTTCTCCTGCGACGCAACGTCCATCCCCTGATGGGAAAGGTGCCGGCCACCCTCATGGCAATCTCCTTGGTGTTGACGATCATGTTCGTGTGTTTTTGGCACAGCCTATCGGCGTGTTTCCCGATTCCGTGTCATCGCGGAAACTCATGGATGGAAGGTGTGGGCGGAGTCGTTGATGAAAGACTATCCTGAGTGTCGCTGGACCGCAAACGGCTACAAGATTGCGTCGAAATTAAGTTTCTACTCCGGGGTGATGGTCCCCTCGCTCAACATTCGAAATCGACCGAATCAGTTCGATTATGGGCACTCGAACAGCCGTATCTCGAGCAGGAGGTGTGCCACTTGGACGATCGGAATGTGTTCCCGGGTGTGGCCTTGCGAATTCCTGGGGAGAGACGTCGACCTTAGTGAAGGGAATCTCCGTGGGAACTCTGCTGAAGATGAAAACCAAATCCTGATCGATGCTCAGGCAACGCATGGACACTGTCGTCCACGGCTGATCAGTTGTCGAGGAGTCCATTGGCTCGCCTATGGGGGAACCAAGAGTCTCGGGCTGCGCGCTCGATCGTTAATTGAATTGGCGGTTCTCACGGGTATCTTAGAGCTGATTGTGCGGGTAGTGTGCTAATTCTGGTGTCTCAACCGAGGGGTTAAACCGCTGCTCTATCCAACTGAGCTACGGGGGCGTGGAGGCTACGATACTGAATGGGAAGTAAAAAGTCTAGGTTAGGGACATGTCAAGGTCAGGGACATGATCTCTTGCCGTTGCTAGTGCGAAGTAGGTGTCTTTTCGGATGAGGCAGCCAGCAGGTCTTTCTTTGCAGGGATCTGCGTGAGCAGGTCGGCGCGAATTTGGAAGATCCCTTGAATCCGTAGCCCCATGGCGTAGGCCAATCCGTTGGCATGGCTCCCGATCGAGAGTTTCCCCGCTATCTTCCCATCCCTTCCCGTGGCGATAAATTCTGCTGCCGGTATCACGAGGCCGTAGGGTGCCAACGGCCCGGCCTGTTTGATCACCCGTTCCTCGGCTGGGACATTCGCAACACGGCTGACAAACAAGTCGGTGGCCTGTTGGTCCAATTTCTCAGTCGGCTGATCTTCCAAGACCCACTCGTTCTGTTGGCTGATCAGGACATATTCTTCGGTCGGCGTCTTGACGGAAAGCATGGCGATGTCGGTGTAATCGATGCCGAGCAGCCGCTTGTCTTGGAACGTAAATAATTCCTTGGTCAGGTCTCTGATCGCGGTGGGATTAATGCGATAGAGCGGGCCCTCGGGACTCGTTTCCGCGATGGCTTCGCCGCTGGCCGGGTCTGGTTGGTACAGTTTGACTGTCTGATCACCATCGGCCGTATGGATAGTGACTTTCACTTTCGGCACGGTGAGAGTGTTGGCCAGGGCCTCGCGTTCGGGCCCCGGGTCGACGATGCCCAGTGCTTTTAAGTCTTCGAGCCTGAACAGAAGAGCCCGCACCTCGGTTTGGTCTGCTTCGGCTTCAATCGGGTAGCGAAGCTTCCATTTGCTCTTGGGCTTTTCCTGTCCTTGATAGAGCACAATTTCGGTGGTCGGATAGGTGAGACGGATACGGTCGACGTCGCCTTGTGACACGCGCAAAAGGTCTTTGCGGCGGAAGGTCATTAAGGTCTTGTTTACGAAATCTTTGGGGGCCAGATTGGTGAGCAGGACTTTGCGATCCGATTCACGAAGGACATACAGGGTGGAGGAGAGAGGACCGCTATCCCCGATGGAGAAGGTCTCCCGTGCGGCGCCGGCTGCGACGGTGATGGTCGTCACCGGGTTATCGAGTCCAAAGGGAGTCAGGTTGGTCGGGTGATCCTCGACGACGCGGGTCACGGTGCCAGTGACCAAGGCTCGGATCAGATTCTGTACCTCCCGCTGATCGGCTTCGGTGTTGAGAGGCGCGGTCAACACCCAGCCCTGCTCGGAGGTCCGAGCGAAGACGAGTTCGTGCCGATCGGTCTTGATGGTGAGCCCGGAAAGGGTCTCCTGGTCGAAGAGCAGCACCTTCTTGTCGGCGGTGTCTTGTCGCTCGTGCGACTCTTTCTGCGGAAATTCGATGACATAGAGGTAAAGGCCGAGTCCGGCCAGTACGAGCACCATGACGAGTGTGGGCCAGTAACGCATCGGTCTAGCAGGCTGTGGAAAAACTCTGTTTATACACAATACACCGTTGGAAAATTACATAATGGTGCCGATATAAATAGCCTCAGGATGCTCAAAAAGGCCGTCCAGCAAGGCCGCAACGAGCGAAGAGGCGAGGCGTACGCTTCGGTACGTTGAACCTCTGAGCGAAGCGAGAACGATGCTGGCGGACTTTTTCAGCATCCTGCTAGAGGCGCCGGCGTCTGCGCCACACCATGATACCGGAGAAAAACATGGTGGCCGGCAGGAGGATGACTTGCAGATAGAGCAGTGCTCGTTCCTCTAAGGGGTTGGGGGTAAACGGTCGAAGCGCGGAATCCTTCGGGCCGATCGCCAGCATGTTCCGTTCTTCAGCCAACCATCCAGCCGTGTGGAGAAAAAAGTCGCTGTTACCGGGAAAGTTCACGAAGGCATTGGTCGCGAATGTGGAATTGCCAATGACCACGATCGCCGGTCGAGGCTTGCCTTCCTCCGGTGCGACCTTTGGCGCAAGAGCCGCAGCCATCGGCAGGGGGCCTTTGATGTCTTCCTTTTCATTGAGGTTTACGACGCGGCCTTTCAGGTCGGTTTCTGCCCAGCTGTTCGGCGATGTTCGGGCGAGCGGCACGTAATCCCATGCGTTGCCGACCTGTTCATCGAAGGTGATATGGCGCGCGAGGGGAAACAGCACGGCTGCGGTGAGGTCCTGCGTAATTTCATGTTCTGTGAACGTGCGAACAAGCAGGGACGTCAGATCGCCTTGGGCTAATCGATCTTGCAAATCGACCAGAACTCCAGGGCCGACTCCCAGGCCCCACTGCTTGAGCAGAGGATTCAGGTCGGCCTGCGTATCCGGGTCGATGAGCAGCAGGAGATGGCCGCCCTTTTCCACATAAGTATGAATCCGTTCTTGCTCCTCGGTGGTCACGGGCCGACGGGGCCCAGCCACGACAAGGATGGCGGTGTGATCCGGCACGGCTTCCTCTTTGAGCAAGCTGAGGGTGTCGACGTCGTAGCCCTGCTTGAACAAGATCTCTCTGGCGGCAGACAGTCCGGTTCGCTCCCGATCGTCGAGACTCGGTTCACCGTGCCCTTCGAGAAAGAGCACGCGTTTCTTACTGTCTTGAGACACGCGGATCAACGCACCTGTCAGTTCCACTTCCGAGGGAGAGGTGACCCGAACGCTGTGCCCGGCGCTTTCAAAAACGGCCGTATCGGTTTTTGTAATGCCGTAGTTTTGGGCGATTTTCGGCTGCCGTTCCGGGTCGACGAACTCCACGGAAATCTTCGGGCTGGCTTGCCGATAACTATCGAGCCGTTCTCTGTAGGATTGATAGCCGGGATCCTTTTCTCTGGTGAAGACGGTGATGGTGACCTCGCGCAGGAGGCTCCGCAACACGCGATGCGTTTGCGGGGCGAGAGAGAAGTTCTGGTTCTCCGACAGGTCCCAACGAATAGAGTGGCGGGCAGCAAGAAAATTAACGACCGCGAGAATGCTGACGAAGAGGAGGATCATCAGCAGGCTGTTTGCACCCATGCGTGTCGAGCGACGGGTGGAGAAGGCTTTCAGGCCGCTGAAATGGACGACAAAAAAGAGAATGAGGCAGAGGAGTGCCGATCCTTCCATGAGGGTGACCAGCCAGAGTTTCTCCGGAACGAGGCTATAGGCGATCGCTCCGGCCACGGCCAGAGCCACTCCGATCACGCCAAGAGGAATCGTCTTGAGATTTATTTCCACCGTGCCGAATCCACAACTCGGTGAGACAAAAAGAGCATCAAGGTCAGACCGCTGAAAAAATACACGAGGTCTTTCGTGTCGACCAGCCCACGCACCAAGTGGTCGTAATGTTCCATGAATGATAGGTACGAGACGGCCTGTCCGATGGCCGTATCCCCGAGTAGTGAGCCCAAGCCGGCGAGGAGCCACAGGACCAGTAACAGGCCAATGCTCACAAAGGCCGCGACGATCTGGTTTTCAGTCAGTGCTGAGGCCAGCACGCCGACGGAGAGAAAGAGGGCGCCGAGTAAGACTAGTCCAAGGTAGCCGGTCAGTACGGGATACCAATCGAAATCGCTGAATAGGGCAAGCATGAGCGGCATCAGACCGGTCAGACCGAGTAAGCCCAGAAAGACGAGGAATACGCTCATGAACTTGCCGGCCACGATTTCGTTGATGCCGATCGGAGAGGTCAGCAAGAATTCAAAGGTGCGGAGCTTGCGTTCTTCGGCGAATAACCGCATCGTCAGGATCGGGAGGATAATCAGGAGGATAAATCGTATGCTGGCAAACAGATTCCGGAAGACCAGATCGTTCAGATTGAGCTGGGCGCTTCCCTGCATCTGCGTCAGCTGAATCGCCTGGGCTCCGGCAAAGACAACGTAGAGATAGGTGAGCAGTCCCACGATCAGGAGAAACACGGATCCCACGGCATACACGACGGGCGAGACGAAGTACGAACGTAGCTCTTTGGCGATGATGGCTTGGACTGGTGTCATGCTGGCTGGCTGGCCGGGTCTGCTGAGGCGACCACTGTGTCCGGCGCGAGGCCTTCCTCATGTCTGGTCAGTTGGAGAAACACGTCTTCCAACGTCATGGAAATGGCTTTCAGTTCGAGCAGCCCCCATCCACTGGTGACCGCCAGGCGAGCCACTTCTTCCCGCACGTCCCGACCAAGTTCACATTCCAGAAGAAAGGTACCGGGGACGCCGCTCGTGAAGACGTTCTGGACCCCCTGCACCGCCTTCAAGCGACTGTCGGTGTCTGCAGCGGGAGATTTGAGGGTGAGCGAGATCTTTTCGGACTGGCGTAGGCGCGCCGAGAGTTGTTCGGGTGTATCTTCGGCCACGATGCGCCCGCCGCTGATGATCACGACGCGCTGGCACACGGCGGTAGCTTCGGGAAGAATGTGGGTGCTCAGGATGACGGAATGGGATCCAGCCAGGTTCTTGATCAACTCTCGAATCTCGATAATCTGTTTCGGATCGAGCCCAACGGTCGGTTCATCCAAGATTAAGATCTGAGGATCGTGCAGCAGCGCTTGGGCCAGCCCGACGCGTTGGCGATATCCGCGCGACAGATTCCCGATGAGCCGGTGTTGAACCGTGCCAAGTCCAAGCCGCTCGATTTCACGCTGCATGGACGAGGTGAGTATTGTTTTACCCATACCGCGGAGGCGGCCCACGAACTGAAGATACTCTGTGACCGTCAATTCCTGGTAGACCGGCGGAGTCTCCGGCAAGTAGCCGATCCGGCGTTTCACCTCCATCGGCTGGTCCGCACAATCGAATCCCGCCACTCGTGCAGTGCCTTCGGTGGCCGGCATAAAACAGGTCAGGATGCGCATGGTGGTGGTTTTACCAGCCCCATTCGGGCCCAGGAAAGCCAACACCTCGCCCTTGGCGACGGAGAAACTGACGCGATCGAGGGCGGTATGTTGTCCATACCGCTTCGTGACCTGTTGGACTTCAATCATACATATGTGGAGATTGGATCGATTGAGTTGGGGAGTACTGCCGGCGGGTTGGTCGTTACACCCTTACAGGCAACACGTGGGCATCTTACTCAGTCAGATTGGGGCAGTCAATATCGTGTTCCGGCCTTGTGCAACTTTACACGTTTTCTCCATCCTGCTAGAGTCCGCTCGCGCGCGGAAAGGCCTGCCAGGGGAAATCGATCCATGATGAGGGTGCGTCAAGCGAGAGGGACACTATTCGCGATCGCTGCGTTGATGATGCTGCTCTGTATTCCGCCTGAAAGTAAGGCAGCCAGCGGGCGGACCTATCGGGTTCATGGCCAGGTAATGGCGGTGAACATTACCCAATCTTCCCATATGATTGTCGTCAAGACACCGTTGACCAAGCATGATGATATGACCGTAGGGGCCAAGGTGACAGGACAAACCAGGATTGTGCGAAAGGGGAAGCAGATCGCGTTTCAGACCATCAGAGTGGGTGAGATGGTGTGGCTGACCTATGTCAAACAGCGGGACGGGGTATTTGCTCGGGTCATTCAGGTTCAGTAGCGCCTCTGGTTCAGGGCATGGCGCCATCAAACCGTCCGCGTTAGTACCGATCATGGGTTGACTCGCACAAGTACTTTCTTCTATATATAGATACAGTCCTCTCGGTTACCAGCCAGAATTGTTGGTTCGTTGTCGTACAGTTCCTTATTGGTTTCTCATTTTTCCTTCATCCCAACGTAGGGGTTAGGGCTACGCTTTCGGTATTGTGGGACTTTCGGTTGGACCGTACTGTGAGGGCACACAGGCCAGGATCCTGTGTGCCAGTTGGTTCAACCAGGAACAAGAGGTGGTGTTAGATGATCAGATGGACTCGTGTAAACAGCCGGCAGCTGTTATGTGCGATGAGTCTTGGTCTGGGGATGCTCCTGGGCGCCTGTTCGTGGGTTCCTAAGGGGATGTCTCAATTGGACGTGGGGATTGAGGATCGTGGGGTGGCCTCCTGGTATGGCGAGTCGTTTCATGGCAAGCAGGCAGCCAACGGCGAGCTGTTCGACATGGAGGCATTGACCGCGGCCCATCGGACTCTCCCACTCGGCAGCGTGGTCCGAGTCGTGAATTTAGCGAACGGGAAACATCTCCACGTAAGGATCAACGACCGGGGTCCCTATGTCAACAGCCGGATCCTCGATCTTTCCCGGGGCGCGGCGGCTCGGTTAGGGATGATGGAAGGGGGCCTATCCGTCGTACGGGTTCAGTTGGTCGGGGAACGCCGGCCCGCGGCTCTTCTCTCTTCTGAGGCCATGGAGACGGTATCGGTCGCCCTCATTCTCGGTCTAGAGCAAGCTCCCTCAGGGACCACCGAACCCCTCCCCTCAGCTTGGGAAAAGTCGGATCCTCTGCTGGTCTATCCCCTTCGACTGCCTCCCGGCGATATCTGGATTCAGCAACGCGCGCGACGTCTGACAGGGATGCAGGCGGCAGATCATACCGACCATACCGAAATTGCGACGGTCGTTATTACCTAGCTCGATTCGAGATACGCCCTTCGACGGGTCAGGATGTCTCGAGCCTGTCGAGCGACGCTTCACGAGGAGCGAGAGACGGTTTCTAGTCCGCTGCACTCAGCCAGTGGGCTCCTGGGTCGGTCGTTCAGTCATCCGCCCAGCGAGCGCTTCACGAATCGTTCGACTCACCTGATCGATCTCTCCCACCTTCGATGCGGGAATAATCCAGGCATCTGCCGGTTCCAGCTCGATGCGATAGTGATTCTTCCTCGTCGAGAACCATTCAATGTACGGATGAGGAGTGAGATTCGGATGAGGGTCGAACGAGATCAAGTTCACATCCCCGATCTGTGGATTTTCCATGTCACCAATCACCTGCCCAGCGAGATCCTCGTCCTCAAACCGACGATTCCGAAACTGAATGACCTGCCCCGCGATATCGGCCTTGAAGTTTCCCCGTAAATACACATCGACAGGACCGACCACCGCAAATACAATCTGTCCCACGATTGTTCCGTCAACGCGATTATCCAGAAACCCTTCCTGCACCCAGCGTCCATTGCCAAATTTTTGTGCCATCTGACTCCTTGTAACGAGTTAGCCCGCATTATTCATGACGGTTCGTCGCGAAATCGCTGAGCCGCGTCGCGAGACCGGCGCGCGGAGCCCTGAGGACCCGATGCGTACTCGTGCAGTACGGTGAGGGTCAAAAGGGCGAGCCCGCCGGCCGAAGGCCCGTCGTAGCAGCGGATCGACGATTGCAGCAGAAACGTTCATGAATATTGCGGGCTAAGCCGGCTGGACCGTGCTGACCGCGGGCGATGACGATTGAGGGCCGCTCCCAAAGGCGCCCACCAACACTGCCAACAAAATGAGCCCACTTCCAATCCACCCCTGAAGATCCAATGTTTCACCGAGAAAGTACCAGGAGAGACCAGCCGCGTAGACTGGTTCTGACGCAAAGATCAATGCCACCTGTTGCGCGGGCACAATGCGCTGCACCCACATTTGAACGGCAAAGGCCCCGGTCGCAAGTCCTCCGGTCACCCCAAGCCCGACAAGCAACAACGCCGTCGGCGCAAACGCCTGAGCCGGCGCCTGTTCAACCAGAAGGGTGGGAAGCAACAAGACGACCATCGCCATCATTTGCCAGGCAAACAATGACGGCGCATCGACCTCGCGCGTAAACCGTTCCAGACAGGCTATATGTGCGGCAAACGCAATCGCACAGGCGAGCGTCAAGAGATCGCCAAGATTCCCGGATGCGCTGGGCTTTACCAGCAGCCAGAGCCCCACCGTGGCGATTCCAGTGGCCAACCACACACGCCGGCCGAATCGGCGCAGGATCAAGGGCACGATGACGACATACAGCGCTGTAATGAAGGCAGAATTCGATGCGGTCGTATAGTGGAGCCCGACCGTTTGGAGGACATAGCCGAGAAAGAGCCAGCAGGTGGCGATCGCACTCGCCCGCAAGACCGCCGGCTCACGGTGTAAGCGAAACCTCCAGAGCAGATACCCGCCCCCCACCAGCAATGCCCCCAGGAGAAATCGGAGAAACAGAAACGAGAGCGGTGGAATTTGCTCGAACACCGCTTTGGTAGCGGGAAACGTCGCGCCCCAGATGAACGTTGTCAGCAGGAGTGCAAATCGTGGCATCAGGTTAGAAAAGTGCTGAGAACTGAGTGCTGAGTAACGAGATCCCTTTCGCCCTATTCAGAACTCAGCACACAGCACTTCGCTGTTAGGCTTTGCACAGTGGACAACGGCGCTGTTCCGTAGTCCCGGCCTGCTCCATCGCTGCTAGCGCCCGCTCCTTGTCCGGGTAATCGAACCACCCACCTTCCCAAAAATCGCTTGAGGAACCGATCGACGTAGACGGCACCTCAGAACAACGATCCTTGTGGAGCGTGACCCGATCGATCGAACGCGCGATGTGAATCCAGTAGCTCACAGAAGCAGCACTTGACCGACAGACTGCAACATGGCTGATTTCTTGCGATTCCGGGCTTGGACACACTCACGACCAGCGATCGGATTCCGATTCAATCTACGACGGAGTTTCGTCGACGATTGAGACAGCTTAGCAGGATGCTGAAAAAGTCCGCCAGCTTTGTTCTCGCATCGCTCAGAGGCTCAACGTACGACAAGGGTACGCCTCGCCTCCTCGCTCGCTGCGGCCGCGCTGGACAGCCTTTTTGAGCATCCTGTGGGCTAATCGGCAATTATCGCGAACATCCCATTTGCCGAGCCGCACCGGAGCGAAAATAGTTTTCCCGCAGTTTGTTACGGCAGGAGCTGCCATTCATCCTTCTCAATGAAGACCTTGACGCCCGTCTCGAGCTTCTTAATATCGTCCTTTTCGAAGATCCTCATATACCGCTCGATCCGATCTGGATCGTCGATCCGCTCTTCCTGCATCATTCCACTAACGCTCTTGTACTTACGAATCAACAGAGACATCGAACTCCTCCTCTAACAGGATGCTGAAAAAGACGCTCTTCTCACCCGCCCAACCCCAGCGCGCCGAGACGCGCCATTTCCCATGCTTCGTTCTCGCATCGTTCAGACCCTCCACGTACGAAATGAGATCCCTGGAGGTCGGAATTGCTGGAGGGGCTATTCCGTTCGCCAAGATCCATAGTACGGGCGAACGGCCCACACGAAGTGCTGTTTGTACTTCGTCGGCCCTTCACTCGCTGCGGCCTTGCTGGCCGCCTTTTTGAGCATCCTGCTGGTGTTCTCCTGTAGGCCTAGATGTGTGGGTCAATGACTATTCACCGTGCCACCATAGTTTTTCCGCAACCTGCTAATCCACTAGAAGTCATATCAGCTAGGTGTGTAGAATAAGACAACGCTCAATGGCCGGTCAAGAGCGCTTTCTCTCTCTGTGCGGTTTGCATCTGACGTGAAGGATATGAACCATGCCGATTTACGAATATCGTTGTGGACAGTGCGAGAAGCACTTTGATGCCACCCAATCCGTCCATGCCAGAGCGGAAGACACCGTGTGCCCTCACTGTAATGCCCAGAGCGCCACGCGGTTACTCTCCGCCTGCACGACACAAGTGAAAGGGACTCGCAAATCCGGCTTCGCCGAAATGAAAGCCTATAACATGTTGGACGAGCGGATGGACAAGTTTGCCAAACTCCCGCCGCTGATGGGCAAACGCGCCGCCCCCGACGCGGCTCCACCTTCCGATCCCTCTACCGGCGGCACAACGGAGCACTAACAGGATGCTGAAAAAGGGGGCGGGATGGCTGGGACGATCCCCTTGCTCGCGCAACGCGCGGCCTCAGAAGGATAGGCAGGGAGCGGCCAGGTGCCCTCTTTGCTCGCAGAACGCGCACGGTGAAACTGTGCTCGTCCGATGCGCGCAGTTGAGGGCAGCCTGGCCACTCCCCTAAAGGGAGGTATTGGGAATTGGAAGGCCCTCGCCCGGGCTAATGGCATGTCCCGGGAAATCGATTGCGAAGCAATCGGAGGGTGGGGCGGGTGAAAAATATCTGCCAGTGGGCGGGTGAGAAGTCTGGCCTTTTTGAGCATCCTGAAGATATGTTGACATCGGCACCATTATGTAAGATTCCAACAATGTATTGTGTATACACAGAATTTTTCCGCAGCCTGCTAAGCGAAACCGTGGCCGTCATGTGAACTTGCGTCGTCCTCTTCCCAACATCCACCCTAACTCCATGGAGATCGCATGACCGGGAGACTCGTGCTCTCGCTAGGCCTCAGCCTTCTGTTCAGCTGTGCAATAGCCCTCGTCGCCCTTGCGGACGTCGCCGGAAGCCTGACCATCGCCGGCAATGGACCGGAGCTGACGACCATCGAACCCCTCGCCCGCGCATTTGAAAAAGCCAATCCGAGAGCCTATCTCGATGTCGTCTGGGACGGCAATTCGAAACCTGTTGAGATGGTCAAATCTGGCCAGGCTCACATCGCCGTGACTGGAACTGAAACAGCAGACCTTTCAGCGACGCCCATCGCGTGGGATGGGATCGGCGTCCTCGTGCACCTCTCCAATTTCACGAAAGAAGTCACGAAACAACAAGTAGCCGACATTTTCTCTGGTAAGATCACGCTGTGGTCCGAACTCGGTGGTCTAGAGACGAAAATATTGGTCATCGACCGGCCTCGCAACCAAAACATCCGCGATGCGTTTGAATCGCAGCTCGGCATTACCGGCAAGATCACCGGTGCCGCCAAGGTGATTGGCTCCGATGAACAGGTCGTTAAAATCGTCGTGGGAACACTTCCCCCTCTGTCTGCGATCGCCTACCTGTCTCTGAGCCAGGGATTGTCCGTCGTCTCAGGCGGCGTCCCCGTCAGACTCTTGCCTATCGACAAGGTCGAACCGGAGGGCCCCACCGTCAAAGACGGCCGTTATCCGCTCCGACGCCCCGTCCTTCTCTTGTCCAAGAAGGAGCCGCATCCCCTGGCTGAGGCATTCACCCGGTTCGCCCTGTCTCCGGCCGGTCAACAACTCATAGCCGAGACGTATATCCCGATCAAAGAGAAATAATCGTGCGTCGTTGTTATTGAAGGAGGCACCTATGCAGACGTGGCGATCGTCGGGGTTCATGTTATTGGGACTCATCGGATCCATGGCTTCACCCATGTCCATATCCCACGCGGAGGAGCCAGGCGCGATGGTTGATGGCGCAGGATTTACCCTCTACGGTACCGAATCGATCAAGGGCTTCGATGCCGCAAAAGTCGAACGGGACCCGATCTGCGACCAGAGCAAGCGCCCACGGATCGCCAAAATTGAGCCGGACGAAGCCAAGCCGGGCGACAAAGTTGTCATCACCGGCGAGAATTTCGGCACGAAGGAGTGCTTTCATACTGTGACCTTCAGCGCAGCCCCAAACACGCCCGTGACCTTCAAGTTCATGAGCGACTCGGTGATTGAAGCAACTGTGCCAGATGCGAAAGCAGGGATGTCGTTCGTCATCATCGTCGCGGGCGGTGGAAGCGCCCAGTCAAAACCGGTCTTGATCAAGTCCAAGTAGGCGGTTCCCCCTGGAAAGCTGACCGGTTTTTTCGAGGGGACCATCTCTTTCATCTTGCTAACCCACAATATTCATGAGCACTTCTGCTGCAATCGCCGATCCGCTGCTCTTACGCGTGAAGCGCGGGACGGAAAAAGTGTGTCTGTGTCGTCACATGCGAGATACTAAATACGCTTCACGATGAATGTGCGCTCGGGCGATTTCGCCACTAACTGTCATGAATAATGTGAGCTAAGCCGGCCCCTTCTACCCCCTTCCTCCCTCGACACGACTCCTGATCCTATGCTAGCTTACGCGCTCATTTTCGCCTGATAACTCTCGCAGAATCGCGAACGATCTGAGGAGATAGGGACCGGTATGTTCAAGAAAATTCTGGTGGCCAATCGCGGCGAAATCGCCATGCGGGTTATCCGCGCCTGCCGCGAATTGAACCTCGCTACCGCGGCCATCTATTCCGAGGCCGATTCGACTGGGATCTACGTCAAGAAGGCGGACGAGGCCTATATGGTCGGCCCGGGACCGGTCAAAGGTTTCCTGGACGGCCAACAGATCGTCAGTCTGGCACTACGGATCGGCGCCGATGCCATCCATCCAGGCTATGGGTTTCTCTCCGAAAACTCGCAATTTGCGCAGCTGTGCCACACCTCCGGCATTACCTTCATCGGCCCATCGCCGCAAGCCATCGACTTGATGGGGAGCAAGGTCAAAGCCCGCGATCTGGCCAAACGAGTCGGCATCCCGATCGTCCCCGGTACCGAAGGCGGAATCACCGCCGTCAAGGACGCCCTGTCGTTCGCAAAAGACACCGGTTACCCCGTCATGATTAAAGCCAACGCAGGCGGGGGTGGACGCGGCCTCAGGGTGGTGCGGTCGGATACCGAACTTTGCGAAAACATGGCAGTCGCGTCACGCGAAGCCTTGGCTGCCTTCGGCGACGGAAGCATCTTCCTCGAAAAGTATATCGAGCGACCTCATCACATCGAATTCCAGATACTGGCCGACCGGCACGGCAACATCATCCACCTGGGCGAGCGCGATTGCTCGATTCAGCGCCGGCATCAAAAGCTCATCGAGATTGCGCCATCTTTGATTCTGACGCCACGTCTTCGTGCCGAGATGGGTGAAGCGGCCATCGCCATCGCCAAGGCGGTCGGATATGACAATGCCGGGACCGTCGAGTTCCTCCTCGATCAGGACAGCCGCTATTACTTCATGGAGATGAACCCGCGCCTCCAAGTCGAACATACGGTGACGGAGCAGATCACGGCGATCGACATCGTGCGCAATCAGATCGCTATCGCAGCCGGCCTTCCTCTTGAGATCACGCAGCAGGAGGTCACGCTCCAAGGCCATGCTATCCAGTGCCGCATCAACGCGGAAGACCCCAAGAACAACTTCCGGCCTTGTACCGGCACTGTCACAGCCTATCTCTCGCCGGGCGGGATCGGGGTGCGCATCGACGGAGCAGTCTACAAGGACTACGTGGTACCGCCCTACTATGACGGCCTCTTGGCCAAACTCACCGTGCGAGGCCGTACGTGGGAAGAAACCGTCAGCCGCATGAGACGATCGCTCGAAGAGTACGTCTTGCGCGGGGTGAAAACGACGATCCCCTTTATGATGGCGATCATGCAGGACCAGGATTTCATGGCAGGACATTTCGACACCTCTTATCTGGAAAGGCATCCTGACCTGTTCAACTATGACGATTTTGAGCAGCCGGAGGATCTGGTGCTGGCACTTTCTGCAGCCATCGCCGCCTACGAAGGGCTATAGCAGGATGCTGAAAAAGTCCGCCAGCTTCGTTCTCGCGTCGCTCAGAGGCTCAACGTACCGAAGCGTACGCCTCGCCTCTTCGCTCGCTGCGGCCTTGCTGGACAGCCTTTTTGAGCATCCTGCGTGCGGTTCTCCGGTTGTCCAAGATTGGCGAACCAGTGAAGTTCTTGGCATGTTCACAGGGGGTTTCCGCAGGCTGCTAACTGAACAGCTACCGGTCAACCCCAGTGATCCGGTGACGAGATAACGGGTAGATCAGGGCATCATGGCGACACGACGACCCTCACTAACACAGGCGCCCAAGAAGCGGACAGCCGGACCAGCCGTCCGGACGTCGAAGACACGTGCCCGCAGCGGCTTAGAACTGACGATCCAGCCGGCGGCGGGCAAGCCCATCCTGATCACAGATGTCGCCTTGCGCGACGGCCATCAGTCGCTCTTGGCCACGCGCATGCGGACGGAGGACATGCTGCCCATCGCCCAAAAACTCGATGCCGTCGGCTATTGGTCGCTCGAGGTCTGGGGTGGCGCCACCTTCGACACATGCCTGCGTTTCCTCAAAGAGGATCCCTGGGAAAGGCTCCGCGCGCTGCGCGCCGCCATGCCCAATACCAAACTCCAAATGCTGCTCCGCGGGCAGAACTTGGTCGGATATCGACACTATGCCGACGATGTGCTGGAACGGTTCATCGAACGGGCCGCTGCCAATGGTATCGACGTCTTCCGCATCTTCGACGCGCTGAACGATATCCGCAACGTCGAACAGGCCATGCGAGAAGTGAAAGCCTGCGGCAAGCATGTCGAAGCTGCCATCTGCTATACCATCAGTCCCGTCCACAGTGTGGAGCGTTTTGTCGACATGGCGAAAAAGCTGGAGGATTTGGGAACCGACACGCTCTGCATCAAAGACATGGCCGGTCTCTTGGCGCCGCTCGACGCCTATCACCTCATACGCCGTATCAAAGCAGCGGTGAAGGTCCCGATCCATTTGCATTCACACTATACCTCGGGGATGGCCTCGATGACTTCCCTCATGGCGATCCTGGGCGGTCTGGACATGCTGGATACGTCCATCTCGCCGTTGGCAGGCGGCACCTCACATCCACCGACGGAAACGCTGGTGGCCACGTTGCGCAACACCGCTTACGACACGGGGCTGGATCCCGCGTCGTTCCTCCCGATCACCGAACATTTCCGCACTGCTCGACGAAAGTATCGGCAGTTCGAAAGCGAGTTCACCGGAGTCGATGCCGAGATCCTCACCTCCCAAATTCCCGGCGGTATGCTCTCGAATCTCGCCGCGCAACTGACTGCACAGAATGCGCTCGATCGGATCAAAGAAGTCCTGGATGAAGTGCCGCGCGTCCGAAAGGAAATGGGCTATCCCCCGCTCGTCACCCCGACCAGTCAGATCGTGGGCACCCAAGCCACGCTCAACGTCCTGACGGGCGAACGGTACAAAGTCATCACCACGGAAACCAAGAACTACTTCCTCGGACTCTACGGGCGGGCGCCGGGACCCCTCGATCACGACATCATGGCCCGCGCAATCGGGGACGACCAGCCGATCAAGACGCGGCCTGCCGATCGGTTGGAGCCTGAACTCGAGGCCACCAGAAAGGATCTGCCCGCCTCGGCCACTACGGTGGAAGATCAGCTCTCGTTCACCTTGTTCCCCACTATTGCACGAGACTTCTTTGAAGCGCGCGAGAAGGGGGACCTGACGCTGGAGCCCCTCGAAAGCTTCTTGCCCAGCGGACCGGCTGGGGCCACCGAACTCCATTTGGCCCCGGCCGAATTCAACGTCACGGTCCACGGCGAAACCTACCATGTGAAGGTGTCCGGTTCCGGACGGAAGGTCGACGGCCGTAAACCCTATTACATCCGGGTCAACGACAAACTCGAAGAAGTCTCGTTGGAGCCGATCCAGGAGATACTGGCCGGCGTGCCGGAAGCTCCCGACGCAGGTACCGGTGCCAAACGCAAACGGCCCAGGCCGTCCAAACCAGGAGACGTGGCCCCCCCAATGCCGGGCCGCGTCGTCAAAGTGCTCGTCGCGATCGATGCCATGGTCAAGACCGGTGACCCTCTCCTGATCATCGAAGCCATGAAGATGGAAAGCCAGGTCCCGGCGCCAATTGACGGGAAGGTCACCGCCATCCTGGTTTCAGAAGGCGATAACGTGAAGACGGATGAAACAGTCATCCAACTGGAGTAGCCAGATAGACCCGCGTGCCCCCGGTCGCGCATGCAGACAGCCGCACGTTGCGCTGTTTATTGTTAGTTTGTTCTGTCACATCATGACCGCCTGCTCGCCTCCATCGTCGATTCCGACGCACTTCGACGCCATTGAGCGCATGTCCATTCACACCGTCCTCGTCCACGACCAGCGGATCGCCTATCTGGATGTGGGCGCAGGCCCACCGGTCGTCCTGATACACGGCTTCGGGGGATCAATGTGGCAATGGGAACAGCAGCAGCACACTCTGTCGCAGCACTTCCGCATCCTCACGCTCGATTTGCCCGGCGCCGGGCTGTCCGATAAACCTGAGATCGACTACCGGCCAGATCAGATGTTGGACTTCTTTGTCGGATTCATGGACGCCGTGAAAATCCAGCAGGCCACGTTGGTCGGCAATTCCATGGGCGCCGGCTTGGCCATCGGCATGGCGCTGGCACACCCCACACGCGTCGCCAAGCTTGTCCTTATCGACGGGCTGCCACAACACGTCATGGAGAAACTCACCAGTCCGTCAGTCAGGCGGGCCCTAGAAACCACTGCGCCGTCCTGGCTCGTCTCATTCGGCAACATGCTGTTCGGCGGACTGATGATCGAGTCCGTCTTAAAAGAAATCGTGCATGACCCGGCACTCCTCACACCGGCCGTCATCGAGCGATCCAATCGCAACCGTCAACTCCCTGGACTCATCAAACCCATTATGACCGTCAGAGAAAACCTTCCGCTATGGGAGTCCGGATTTGCCACGCGCGTCGGTGAGATTACCCACCCGACGCTGGTGATCTGGGGGGAAGAAGATCGGGTGTTCCCAATAGCCGTAGGCGAGGAACTCCACCAGACCATCAAGGGATCACGATTCATCAGAATCCCCAAGGCAGGGCACATCCCGCAGTGGGAACGACCGGATTTGGTTAATCAGGAGCTCATCACCTTTATTCAACCCTAACAGGATGCTGAAACAGTCCGCCAGCGTCGTTCTCGCATCGTTCAGACCCTCAACGTACCGACGAAGATGCTCGGAAGGCGGGGTGGCTGAAGGGGTTTTTCCGTTCGCCAAGATCCATTCTAGGGGCGAACGGCCCACACGAAGTGCGGTATGTACCTCCTCGGGCCTTCACTCGCTGCGGCCTTGCTGGACAGCCTGTTTGAGCATCCTGGGGGAGCGTTCTCCTGTTGTGCCGCACGTTCGGACCATCGAAGTTCTCGCGTAACAAAATAGTTTTCAGCATCCTGCAAATGACACAAGCACAAGCCAGCGTATTCTTGATAGAATGGTCACCGTCACTTCACCAAGGAGGGCAATATGAAGGCAGCACATCTAATGATCATCGGGGCCACCGTCTGCATGGCGATCGGGTTGGCCGGATGCGCAAGCACCGGCAGCTCCAGTTTTCTTTACAAGAACATCACCGTCGCTGACGGCAGCACCGTGGCGGGCGAGGGCCATACGGTCCTCTACAAGGGAAGCCCCCTAGCCCTATCGGGAACCGGCATTAAAGTCGGCGACCCTCTGCGGGAGGCGAACCTGACGCAGGCGGACCTGTCGCTGGTCGACATCACTGACACAAAGGGCAAGGGTAAGGTCCGGATCATCAGCGTCGTGCCGTCGCTCGACACCCCAGTGTGCGAACAACAGACCCACTATCTGAGCGAGAAGAATAAGGGCCTGGACAAGATGGTTGAACTGGTAACTGTGAGCGTCGACACCCCCTTCGCACAAAAACGCTTCGCGGGAGAAGCCCATATCGCCAATGTGACATTCCTTTCGGACTATCGGGATGCCGAATTCGGGAAGACCTACGGACTTTTCCTCAAGGACCCCCACATCCTGGCTCGTACCGTCATGGTCGTCGACGCCCACAATACCGTGCGGTATCTGCAAGTCACGCCCGAACTGACGCATCTGCCGGACTTGGATGAGGCCTTCGCCGTAGCCAAGTCATTGATCACCGCAAGTTGACATACGTACGGTCGCGGTTGAGGCTAAGGGTAGAGGGGCCCATACTCCCCCTCAACCTTGGCCTTAGCCTTTACCTCAGCCTTCCCTTACAAGGAACTCATGGCGCAATACGACATGCTCGTGATCGGGACCGGGCCCGCCGGCCAGAAGGCTGCGGTCCAGGCCGCCAAGCTCGGCAAAAAAGTCGGCATCATCGAGCGCAAAGAAGTCGTCGGCGGCGTCTGTACCAACACCGGCACCATCCCCAGCAAATCCCTCCGCGAAGCGGTCCTGTATCTCTCGGGGCTCCGCCAACGTACCCTGTATGGAGCCGAATATCGCTTGAAAAAGACGATCACGATCGAAGATCTCGCGTTTCGTGCCAACCACATCATCAAGAACGAAATTGAGATCGTGCAGAACCAGATGGAGCGTAACCGCATCGATCTGATCTATGGAGAGGCCCGCTTCATCGATCCTCACCGGCTCCTCATTCAACAGGCCAGCACGTCGACTGAACATCGTGCGCACGTGATCGTCATCGCCGTAGGGACCGAACCAGCTCGGCCGGCCGAGATTCCCTTTGACGACGACACCATCATCGATACCGACGGCTTCCTCACGCTCAAACACCTTCCGACATCGATGGTCATTGTCGGCGGCGGCGTGATCGGCACAGAGTACGCGTCAATCTTAGCCACGATGGGCGTGCCGGTCATTCTGATCGACAAGCGACCGCGCTTGCTTGAATTTGTTGACGCTCAGATCATCGACGCCCTGCAAAAGCAGATAACAGACATCGGCGTCACGCTCTGCCATGAAGAAGAAGTAGTCGCGATCCGGAAAGAGACCAATGGACAGGTCACGGTCTCGCTGATGCATCGACCACCGATCACCACTACAACTCTCATGTATGCCATCGGCCGCATCGGCGCAACGAAGCACTTGAACCTGGAGGCCATCGGCATCACGCCGGATGAGCGAGGCCGCGTGATCGTGAACGACCATTTCCAAACAGCAATCCCTCATATCTACGCCGCCGGCGATGTCATCGGCTTTCCCGCCTTGGCCTCCACATCCATGCAGCAAGGGCGCCATGCCGCCTGCCATGCCTTTGGCCATCCCGACCACACAGACACGGATCTCCTACCCTACGGCATCTATGCCATTCCGGAAATCTCCATGGTGGGGCGGAATGAGGAAGATCTGACAAAGGCAGGGGTTCCCTATGCGGTCGGCATCGCACACTATCGGGAAATCGCCCGCGGGCAGCTCATCGGCGACGAAACCGGCACGGTGAAGCTGCTGTTTCATCGTCATACCCGCGCGCTACTGGGCGTCCATGCCATAGGAGAGGGGGCCACGGAGCTCATTCACATAGGCCAGGCCGTCATGGCGTACCGGGGGAAAATCGACTACTTCATCGACACGATCTTTAACTACCCGACCCTGGCGGAATGTTATAAAGTCGCCGCGCTCGACGGCATCAACCGTTTGCCGAGGCCCTGGCCCCAGCCGACTGCAGACGTGAAACGTGAAACGTGAAACGTGTCTATCGCGGAAGCATGAAGCTGCAATCGGTACATTGATTTCCTCCGTTTATCTGCGTCTCGTCTCGCGAGTTACGAGCTACGCTTCACGAACGATGTTCTGCTATAGAATGAACTCACATGTCCTTCACAAATCACTTGCGGCAACTCGCCAAGCCTATATGGGAAGCACAGCTCACCCATCCGTTCGTCGTGGCGTTGGGCAATGGGACCTTGCCGGAACGCATATTCAAGTACTACATCCTGCAAGACGCAAGGTTTCTCGGCGACCTCGCCCGTGTGTTTTCTGCCGGAGCGCTGAAAGCGCCGGATTCAGAATCGGCCCTGCGTTTAACGAAACTCGCCGAGGAAACCATTGTCGTTGAACGCAGCCTCCACGAAGGGTACGGGTCACGGTGGAGGATGAGCGCCAAACAGATGTCATCCGTGCCGATGGCGCCGACGACCTACGCCTACACCAGGCACATGCTCACCGTCGCCCATACAGGCTCGGCAGCGGAGATCACCGTCGTCGCCCTCCCCTGCGCTTGGATCTATTGTGTCGTCGGCCAGCATCTCTTGAAAGATGGCCCGCCGAAGAAGAATCATCCTTATCGGGACTGGCTCATGCTCTACGCCTCGCCGGAATTCGCCGAGGTGCAGCGCTGGATGCGCGAGAAAGTAGACCAGTGGGCCAAGACGGCAGGCACGGAAGAGAAACGGAGGATGGAAGAATCGTTCGTCATCAGCTCGCGGTATGAGTGGATGTTTTGGGAGATGGCGTGGAACGAGGAAAAGTGGCCGGTGTAAGAGGGCGGGCCAGGGCAGGGAGGCTCTCTCCGCTCGCAGCCACAGAGCGCCGTTGACCGCTCTAGGCTTCACCGCCGCTTGGCGCCGAAAACTTGCCACACCACTTGCTTTGCAAAGGTGTGGCTTCGGACATTCGTCGCCACCGCCACGGGCGGTCGCTGTGGCTCAGCAAGAGCGGTAGCCCAACGGCGCTCTGATCACGCTCCGAGAGCCTCCCAGCCCAGGCCCTAAAATGGGACACCGGCCAAGAAAGAGATGGGGGAAGAGAAGAACGGGTCCTGTCGCTGACCAGCCCGTCCGTCCTCGCACCCCGCCCGGTGTAGGGACCCCGCTGCGGGCGGACGGGCTCCCAGGTCAGCGCCACCCGTCAAGTCACGACGGGCCAGATTGGGGGAGAGAAAAGTCGGGAGCGGATAGAGGGGCAGGCCTCTGCGTGCTCGCAGAACGCGGATCGCACGATGGGGCATCCCACCCACAGCCTCTTTGAGTTCACTGCCACTGGGATGGGGAGAGAAAGGGAGGACTCTCGTTGGACGCGCGTAGTTCAAGGACAGCCCAACTGCTTGCACGGAATACACCGGTCATGAGAGGGAGAGAGTGAAGAAGCAGCTGGGCAACCGAACAGGTCAAAAGAAAAGTAGAATTCCATGTTTCTATTCACAGATGAATCTTTCTTCCTGGAATTCCCTGAGGAAGTTGTACGAGAAAAACACGGATCGCTGGAATGGCTGGCTCTTCCGTGGACAGATAATCCCAAAAGGCACTCGCAAATCACGACGCTCACTTGAGACCTCTCTTGAAAGGGGGATGAGTCGATTCAATATTCCCCTATCCAAGGCCCGGATATGGGAATACCGCCTGCTCCGAGATTTCAAACGACGCTATCATCTCGTCAATGACCAACCCCTTGATCAAAAGAACAGCATGGAATGGCTTGCCTTGCTTAGACACTATGGTGGTCCTGCCCGTCTAATGGACTGGACCTATTCATTTTGGGTCGCAGTTCATTTTGCTGTCGATCGGGCAAAGGCAGGAGACACCTGCGAAATCTGGGCTCTGGAAGCACCATGGTGGAGAGCGCAGGCCGAGAAGGAATACCAAGAACTAACTAACGTGGTAAAAACAAATGGATCGAATTCCGTCGAAGAGAGCAAGCTAGTATTCTGTATGAAGAAAAATCCAGGATTGTGGTTTTTAAGCCCCTTCCGTCTAAATAACAGACTCGCAGCCCAGCAAGGTGCCTTCGTGCTGCCATTGGATGTAACCAGAACACTCGAAGCCAACCTTACAGCGCTTATCCCTAACCACAAGAGTGACAAACACGTAAAGCGGTACTTGTTTACTGCAACCCCCTCCCGTTTGAAGTCCTGCCTAAAAGAGCTTCAACGATTAAATATTACTCGCATGACCCTCTATCCAGGGATTGAAGGCCTTGCACAGCACTATGAGAATGCTCTAGGCCTACCGCACCTATTCTAAAGGTATCGACGGTGACCTGTGTTCAGGCCCCCAATAGTGATTGAGGTTATTGGCAACACACAAGGACGCGGATAGTGCCGGAGGTATGCTAGGCTCGTATTACTAGGCTCGCCCCGCTGGACAGGCCTGGCCTGCCGAGTATAATCTGCGAGGCTTAGCGGTACTGATTCAGGAGTACTCATGACATTGAAGCAGGTTTTGACGATTGCTGGGTCGGATTCCGGTGGGGGAGCGGGAATTCAGGCTGACATTAAAGCTATGTCGGCCAACGGCGTGTTTGCCATGTCCGTGATTACTGCCGTCACGGCGCAGAATACGGAAGAGGTCACCGAGGTCTTCGAGTTGCCGATCTCGATCATCGCGGCGCAAATCGATGCCGTATTCGACGACTTCGACGTCGCGGCGGTGAAGACCGGGATGCTGTCCTCGGCGGCGATCGTCGAAGTCGTCGCCAGACTGCTAAAACCTCAGCATGTCACGAATCTCGTGGTGGATCCGGTCATGATCTCGAAAACCGGCCATGTGCTGCTCAAGCCTGAGGCGATCGACGCAGTGAAGACACAGCTCTTCCCCTTGGCGCTGCTCGTCACGCCGAACATCCATGAGGCCCAGCAACTGTCCGGTATCGAGATCAAGACGATCGCCGATGCACGCCGCGCCGCCAAAGTCATTCACGGGTTCGGCTGCAAGCACGTGTTGATCAAGGGCGGTCATCTGCCGGAAGATCGAGCCACCGATCTGCTCTATGACGGCAGGTTCTTCAATGTGTTCAAGGGAAAATTCATCGATACCCCCCACACGCATGGCACCGGCTGCACGTTCGCCTCGGCAATCGCGGCCCATCTCGCACGAGGCAAATCCATGAACGACGCCGTACAGACAGCCAAGACCTATCTCACCGAGACCATTCGCCATAGCCTGGCAATTGGTCACGGAACGGGACCGACAAATCATTTCTATTTTCTCCAGACATAGCAGGATAAAAAGGCCACCCATTTATCCTCCGCCCGTAACGCGTCATTCCTCCGTGGGTGACGTTGCTGTTTTCTAGCATGCAGCCTCAGGCTTTCAGAGAGCATTTCCTGAAAACTAAAAACTTCTAACCTGAAATGTCTGAACAAGATACACTTTACGGGTATCGATGATGTTCGAGCGGACTGTTTCAGCGTTCTGTTAGGAAAACCACTACATGGGTCGATTCAGTTTTCGCCCACTCAGCTTTCTAATCACAGGATTTGGCTGGCTCCTGCTTTCCTCGGTGATAGGATTGGCCATCCTGATTGGATTGGTCCATGGCACGCCGCTGCCTTCTTGGTTGAGGTTGGTCCATGTGCATGCCATCCTCATCGGTGGCATCCTGCAACTCATGATTGGCGGGCTACTGGCTTCCCTATCCAGTGATTCCCAGAGCGGCCATTCCGGCTCGAACTCCCGTCCAGGGCTGTTCGCAATTCTGAACGCCACCACGGTCTTGTTGCTCATTGGATTCGGGCTCGGAAACATGATGATCGTCGGCGGGGCTGGAATTGTCTTGATTGGAGCCGTCACCTCCATCGCCCCGATCGCGTGGCAGTACGCGCGGCAAAGCCCGACTCAACCAACAGGTTCCTCTTGGCTATATCGTTTTTCACTCATTTCCCTACTCGTTGGATTAGTCATCAGTGTCGCGATGGCCTTCCAGTTCGTCCAGCAGTACTATGCCCATGCGCGGCTGCTTCATCTACACCTGATTCTGTTGGGTTTCGTCACAATGGCCATGATCGGCGCCACCCATCGCCTCTTGCCGATTGTCTTGAACGCCGAACTCTACAGCCCGCGACTCGCTCGCCTCGTGATGA
Organism: Nitrospirota bacterium; assembly: GCA_963741245.1. GTDB lineage: Bacteria > Nitrospirota > Nitrospiria > Nitrospirales > Nitrospiraceae > Palsa-1315. Next base: position 36,051 of record CAVUHR010000027.1, read on the forward strand.
TATTACTGCCCACCGGCTTCGCCATCTTGATCGGTGGGTTTATCACCTCGTCCCTGCGCCTTGAACTCGCGATCGGAGGGTTGCTTGTCCTCAGCATCAGCCTCTACGCCTACAACCTGCTGCGCACCTGGGTGGGCTCCGGCCATCCGGGAAATGCCGCCTCCGATCACCTCCTGATCGCGACGTTTTTCCTGGTCCTCATGATGATCATGGGCGTGCTCGTCGGAGCCAACTTCCTCCCACCACTGCCGGTACTACCGTTTAGATCTTTGCACCTCGCAGCCTATACCCATATGGCCTTGATCGGGTTTATCTTGCAGACGGTCTTGGGGGCCTTGTCCCATGGCATTCCTGAGATACTGGCGACCAGCCGAATTCCGAGCCTGAAAAAACAGGGGCCCTATCGAGATCAACTCGCAGCCATCATGGACCGGTGGCGAGCTGTTCAGCTGACTGGATTGACCTTGGGGACGATGGGCTTCGGCGTACTTTCTGCAATGACCTGGAACTTCCCGCTCAGTTCGCTCTCCATTCAGATCGCGACCTGGGTCACCGGCGGCCTGCTCCTTAGCAGCTTGACCCTCTTTACCACCAAACTCGCCTGGGTTTTGGGGGTTTCGCCCTCAGGATTAGTCGTTTCTCTCCCTAACAAGATGCCGAAAGAATCCACCAGCGCCATAGATCCTGCCGCGTGAGACGCGCGACATGCGAGGAAGTCGCGCCGTGGATAAATTGGGTTCCCACCTTGTTTGGCCCATCTAGCTTGTCCTGCCTGTCTCGCTCGGATATCCTGCGCCATCTTTTTCTTTTGCGCGACAGGCGCGGACCCTAGATGTTCCAGCTGTGAAATTATTCTCCCAGCGTTATACTTGATTGAAAGACCACTTCTTGGAAGAAGAATCCCTGACATTTCATGATCGCCATGGTCATAGCATTGCCGCGATGCTGACCACGCCCGACGGACCAACGACGCGTCTCGCCGTGCTGTGCCATGGATTTCTCTCCGGCAAGAACAGTACGACCAACAGGACCTTGACCCGCCTCCTCAATGAACTGGGCCTGGCGACCTTTCGGTTCGATTTTTTCGGCCATGGAGACAGTGACGGACCGTTCGAAGAGATCACGTCAACCCTGGCCGTGCATCAAACCCAAGCCGCATTGGAACTGGTGACCGCCAGGGGATATGACCGAATCGGGCTCGTCGGCTCAAGCTTTGGAGGGCTCGTCGCCATCCTCACGGCAGCCCAGCGTCGCGATATCGTCTGCTTGGCCCTCAAATGTCCTGTGGTGGACTTTGCGGAAGAGCTTCGCTTAACTTTCGGGCCTGAAGAGTTGGCACGGTGGCAAGCCACGGACACGATTCCGAACATCATGGGAGGGCCAGATCGCGTCCGTTTGCGATATGACTTTTACGAAGACTGCCTCAGGCAGATTGCCTATGGGCCGGCTGAACGAATCACCGTGCCCACACTGATTGTCCAGGGTAAGCAGGATGAATGTGTCCCCCTCCATCAAAGCCGGCGATTGCGTGACGCGCTGGGAGGTCCAAAGAAACTAGATCTCCTGCCAGGAGCCGATCACCAATTCACTCGGGGGGAGGATTTTCACCAGATGACCACATCGATCAGCGATTGGGTCTTTACCCATCTCACAGCAAAGACCTAGCAGGATGCTGAAAAAGGCCGCCAGCGGCGTTCTCGCATCGTTCAGACCCTCAACGTACCCCAGAGGGTACGCCTCGGTCCTCCACTCGCTGCGGCCTTGCTGAACAGCCTTTTTGAGCATCCTGCGGGAAGGTTTTCCAATTGTGCCACACGTGCGGATCATCAAAGTTCTAGCTTGCCAGAAGAGTTTCTGAGCAGCCAGCCTCGCCTTCCTCCTCTCATAATTCCGATCAGCTGCGGCTTGCCTCCGGAAAAAATTGATATTTTTCTGGCGTACCACGCAGCTCCACGAGACAATGCAGAGGAGTCACAAACAGACAGACGTCCGACACACACGTGGCGTAGTCGTCTCCATCTGAGTGAGTATTATATGGCCTGCCAGGAATGATTCTCATGACAGATATCATGACGCCCCGGTTCCAGCTTGCCGTCTTTGCGGCAATACTACTCCAGGGCCTGCAATCTGTAGCGATGCCTACGATCATCTCAGCTGCAGAACAAGAGATGCCACGCCGTCATAGCTTGATTCACCGTTCAACCGTTGGATCCGTTGCTCTGCCTGTCACGACTCAAGGGGCTATACTCCAACCTCCCAGCGCTGAGCCAACTCGCATCACAAGCCCGATCGGGCCACCTAAAACTTCGGTTTCTCTACCGACCATGCCATTGACGCATCAACGAACATTGGCCAAGCGTCCGGCCATTGCTTCAACAACCGTTCCTGCTGCCTTATCCCAGACACTCCGTGCAGCACCGACATCGAGTGTCGCAGCCGGGCAGGTCACGCAGACGACAGCCGATACCGCCAAGAGCACAACCCCCACTGCAACGGCACCTATCACGAAATCGTCTGGCGCGCCGCTATCAGCAGTGACCTCGACCGGCTCTGTTGCGGTCGCTCCGACCGCTTCAACTCCGTTCGCCGGAGCAGCAGGCGTTCGCCCTGTGGCCTCAGCAGGACGCGGCTCAGCTCCCTCGTATAGCGGTTCGCGATCGGCGTCGAACTTGCTCCAGAACTCTGCGATCGCGAGCTTGTTGCAACCCCCGACCACTGTTGTGATTACACTTCCGTCACTCCCACCGCCCTCGACTCCTCCATCGACACCTCCTCCTCCCAGCCCATCGACAGGGAACGTGACACTCACATGGACGGCGAATGGGGAACCTGATCTAGCCGGCTACAAAATCTACGTTGGCACGGCTTCGGGCACCTATGATGCTCCTGGATCGGCCTTCGTGACAGGAAAAGTCACGAGCTACACCGTCTCCAATCTTCCGAAGGGCCAGACCTACTTTTTCGCCATTTCCGCCTACGATAGTGCCGGCAACGAAAGCGCGCTCTCAGCAGAAGTTAGCAAGAGCCTCTTCTAGCGGCTGCTGACAACGGTCCCCAGCTTCGTTCTCACCTCGACCACATCCTCAACGTAGCCCAGAGGCTACGCCTCCGGTGTGGCCATCGGCTGCGGCCTCGCTGGATGACCGTTTTGAGCAGCCGCTTATGAATAAGAAAACAATGAAGCGTGCTTTCTGTAGAAGGATGCTCAAATAGACGATCCAATTTCTTTCTCAGTCGTGCGTCTCTTTGCGACGTACCCGCCGGTGAAAGAGCTATCTTGGCAGCTCGGGGTGGGCGGGTGAGAACCGTACGCCTCAGTCGCCGCACTCCCTGCGGCCTTGCTGGAAAACAGTTTGAACCGCCGCTTTGATGAACCGAGTTGTGGGGGTCATTGTGCTAAAGGAATCCCGGCAGGCTGATCAAAACGATCATCCAACGAGGCCGCAGCCGATGGCCACACCGGAGGCGTAGCCTCTGGGCTACGTTGAGGATGTGGTCGAGGTGAGAACGAAGTTGGGGATCGTTTTCATCAGCTTGTTAAGATTTGGCGCAGCGGAAGCCCGTATAGCTATTGCGCGTTTCTGGAGGCAGTTTAAAGCGCCCATAGGTGAGAAGATATTTCGGCAAGTCGGACCACGATCCACCGCGGAGCACTTTGAACTGTCCCTGCTCGGGTCCTTGCGGATTTTGTTCCGGCGAGATTTCGTAATAGTTCACGCTGTACCAATCCTGCACCCACTCCCAGACATTCCCAGCCATTTGATAGAGCCCGAATGGACTCTTGCCTTGCTCATAGGACTGCACGGGCATCAAGACCTGGCTGTAGCTGAACCGCGCACCCAACGCGAAATTCGCCAGACCTTTGCTTGGGACCCAATTACCCCAGGGATAAAACCTTCCATCCGTTCCTCTGGCCGACTTCTCCCATTCCGCTTCGGTTGGAAGCCGATTCCCCTTCCAGAGACAATAGGCATCAGCGTCCGACCAGTCCACGCCAATCACCGGCCGATCGCTATGCTGCGACAGGTCTACCGTGTTCCATTGCCATGGGGTGGCTCGGTTTGTGGCAGCAAGGAACGCCGCGTACTGAGCCGTCGTCACTTCGTGGATATCCATGAAGAAGGCGGGCAGCCAGATTTGATGCTTAGGGCGCTCATCTTCGAGAGCCTGAGTCCCGTCGAAGCCCATCGTAAACAACCCTTCCGGGATCTCCACCATAGGAGTTTCAGCGACAGCCGTCGTGTCCAAAGCTTTGGACTTCCTGAGCCGGTCAAGCTGAGCCTCGCTGGAATGAACTGAGGTTGTTGTATCCAGCAAGATTAGGATGCTCAAAAAGGCCATCCAACGCGGCCGCAGGCGAGAGAAAACCGGAGGCGTAGCCTCTGGGCTACGTTGAGGATTTTGTCGAGCCGAGAACAAAGTCGGGGGCCTTTTTCAGCATCCTGTTTTCAATGGATGATTCCACCGACAACCCAATGCCGATCATCCGGCACATCGACGATCAACCGTGTCAGATTCATCCGGGCTAGCTGCGCGCTGATTTCATCTTCCGTAAACGCCGCGAGCAGCGAGTTATAGAAATCTCTCCTTAGAATGTCCGGAGCCCCGGAAGCATACTGATCGACGATGGTCTGCGCCGCCTCCGGTGATTCCGGCCTCAAGAGGTCCATTACCAGCACAGGTGAGCCGGGCTTCACAGCCAATCGCAGTTTGTGCCACAACTGCAATGGGTTCGGCACGTGATGCAGCAAGCTATTGGAAATGGCTGCATCGACGATATTGGTGCCGGCGAGATCCTGAAATCGTTCACAGCGGAAGGTAATACGCCCGGACAAGCCGACCCGCTGCACAGTTTCTTCAGCCAACCGTACCATCGGCTCAGACGCATCGACGGCGGTGATGCGACAAGAGGGAAATGCCTGAGCGAAGCGGATGGGAATATCCCCCGGACCACAACCCAGGTCGAGCACGTGCCCCTCGGAAAAATCAGGAAAGTATTCGCGGAAACGATCGACGAAACCCTGATTTTCTTGTGAAAAATCTGCCGCCGCATAGGCAAGGGCTTGCGCGGGATCGTCCATCAACTCAGGTTCGAGTATGCGGTCCATGGCTTTCCTCTCGTAGGATGAGGGTGAGGATAAGGTTTAGTTCAATCAAACTTGACCTCAACCTTGACCTAGCCTGTTTCTATCGTGACTTCATCTCCCGGTCTCACCACGCCCTCACGCAACACTTTCGCGTAGAATCGACTCCATCCCGGGTTCAATTTGTGGGAAACTCGCTTGAAATCTCTGTCCCGGAACCACTGGGCATTCTTCTCGCAGGGACTTGTATAGCTCATGATCTCGACCTGAACCTGTGGCCCGACCTGAAGCCGGTCCCCCAATTTCAGCTTCTCCCACTCAAGCCCGGCAAGCGTCAGATTCTCTCCGGATGAACCGGCCTCGATCGAATGGCCTTCGTCCTGTAGCCGCTCAATCAGCTCTTGCGAATAGAGACAGACAGCACGATCCGGTCCACCATGCACTTTGAGATTCTGTTGCCGGTCACCCTCGACTCCAGTTTTGGTGATGAGGGCCTCCAACAACGGGCGTTTCGGCACACCTCCGTCTGACACATTAATCTGGTATACGTGGGGATAGGGTGGTCGTCCACTCTCTGTCATCAAGTCACTCCTTCGCAGGATTCTGCCAGCAGCAATTCCAACGCCAGCCAGCCCTCTTGTTCACGCCTTTCAAACAACGTGGCGCCGGCCTTGGAGAACGCCTCGACAATCTCTTGCTCTTGCTCGAGCAGAATGCCGGACAGGAGGAGCCGTGCACCATGGCTCACGTACCGCGTCAATTCATCGCACAGTAGCAACAGTGTCTGACGATCGAGATTGGCAAGCACCAGATCCGGCCGCAGCTCGCCGTGCGGGTCAACATCCTCCAGCGTTCCGCACCGGAATTCGAGATGACCCCCAAACCCGTTTTCCTCGGCATAGTCTCGCGCGCAATCCACCGCGACAGGGTCGCACTCCACTCCCAGTGCCGAGGCTGCCCCAAGCCGCAGTGAGGCCATCGCCAGAATGCCGCTCCCCGCCCCCACATCCAGGACGAACTCACCGCCGTGAACGAGGTCTTCAAGCCGTTCCAACAACATCCGTGTCGTTGCATGATGACCTGTGCCGAATGCCTGCTTCGGATCGAGCACGATCTCAATGTCCTGTGCTTGCAGCGTCACCGGCTCCCAGCTCGGCCTAATTACAATCCGCCGACCGATCCGGATCGGCCTGACCGACTGAGCCCATTGCCGATTCCAATCCTGATCGGGCAATTCCTCAACACGAATGTCGCTCTCGGGCGAGGCACACGGATCGACTCCCTGCAGAATACTATTGAGGTGCGCCCGGGCCTCCATGCTCCACTGTGGTTTTGGCCAATAGAGATGGACGATCCCCTGTTCCTCCCATCCGCCTTGAATCACGGGGTCAGCCAGCATACTGAGCAGCTCTGCTGCATCGAAAGCGGTCCGAATCTGGACATCGATCCATCCCTCTGATTTCATAGCTAACGAGAGTTGACGCACTCTCCCCCATCCAGTAAGGTCGGCTCTATGCTCCAGAAGCAGCCTATGACGAAAGCCCATGCGCTGACACGCCTGGCTGCAAAACTCGACCGCGTGATCGCCCAGGCTACCGCCGCGAGTTCAACATTCAGCCGCTGGCGTCTCATCCTGTTCATCGTCGGAGCGATCTGCACGGTAGCGATCTATAAAATGGGTTGGTATCAAGCCGGCAATGGAACACTCGTCGCGTTTGTCGCCCTGTTTTTGATTGTGGCCGTCTATCATAACAGGCTCGAAAGTCGCTTGCACCGCCTTCGTCTCTGGAAGCAGATCAAGCTCGTGCATTTGGCACGCCTCCGCCTGGAGTGGTCTCGCATCCCCGCTCGTCCGTCGAACGCTCCCGAGCAGCATCCGTACGCCAAAGACTTGGACCTCGTCGGCCCCCACTCGCTCCTCCATCTGCTCGACACCACCGTCTCCTCGCACGGACAGGCGCGGCTGGCGTCGTGGCTGCTTGAGCAACCGCCTCAACCGGACCAGTGGCTCATGCGCCGCCGCCTCGTGCAGGAACTCATTCCGCGATCGCTCTTTCGCGATCGGCTGGGGCTCGAGGCTCAGCTCATTGGCGAGCAGGAAATCAACGGCCGGCGACTGGAAGCGGTCCTGAATCATGCAGTCGGATTCCCTCATCTCACGACCGTCTTAGCGATTCAAACTCTGCTTGCCGCCACCACCATCGGACTCGGGCTGGGTGCGGTGCTCGACTGGCTCCCGAATTATTGGATGTGGTCCTTCGCGGCGTATGCGTTGCTCTATTTCTGGACCGATCAGGGGGAAGAGTTATTGGAACATGCGGTGGGCGTGCACTTCGAGCTGGAGAAACTGGGAGCCGTGCTTGGCTTTGTCGAACGGCACACCCGGCCTCGCCACGAAGCACTCGCCGGCCTGTGGGCGCCGCTGCTCGCGCCAGATGTGAATCCGCCCCAGCTCGTCCGGCAAGCGGCTCGGATTCTGCACGCGATCAGTGTCAAAGCCCACCCGGTCATCCATCTGATCGTCAACGCATTCTGCCCCTGGGACCTGTGGTTTACCTATCGGCTCCAACGGATTCAGGCGCAGGTGACCGCCCATCTGCCGACCTGGCTGGATCGACTAGCCGAGGTCGAGGCTGCCTCGGCACTCGCGACGTTTGCCGCACTCCATCCTTCGTATCGCTGGCCGGACCCACTCACCGTCGATCCCCGGCGTAATGGAGCGCAGGCGAGACTTTCGGCAAAAGACCTCGCCCATCCGCTGATTCCTGAGACGCACCGAGTCGCAAACGATCTTGCCCTCGAAACCCTGGGAACCATACTCTTGGTGACTGGGTCCAACATGTCGGGTAAAAGCACGTTCTTGCGGACTCTGGGCATCAATTTGTGCCTCGCTCAGGCAGGGGCCCCGGTCTGCGCCAGCCTTTTCGAATGGACTTGGTTGCGCCTGGCCACCTGTATCCGTGTGGATGACTCGCTCGAAGCCGGTCTGTCTTTTTTCTATGCCGAAGTGAAGCGCCTCAAAAGCCTCCTCGACGAGACAACGGATGGGTCCAGATCACCGGTGCTCTTCCTGATCGACGAGATCTTCAAAGGCACCAACAATCGCGAACGGTTGATCGGGAGCCGTTCCTACATTTCCGCACTCTCGCAAGGCAATGGCTTCGGTATGGTCACCACCCACGATCTGGAGTTGACCGATCTCGATAAGACGGTACCCGGATTGCGGAATGCCCACTTTCAAGAAACGGTGGCAGCCGGCGCGCTGCAATTCGACTACAAGCTCAGACCCGGTCCCTGCCCGACCACCAACGCCTTGCGCATCATGGAATTGGAAGGATTGCCGGTGCCTCCACATCAGGCCTAACCTGTGCGGTCTTTTTATTCCGTTCCTGCTGTGCTATGACTCTGCGCACGATTCGGGCGCATTCACCTGCATAAGGAGCGCCATGACCATCCAACCTTGGATCACCTGCCTGCAAAGCGGAATTCTCATCCGCTATCTTGAAGCTCACTACCCTGAACAGGCATCGAAAGTCGATCTCAAACGGGTTATGGGGGTAGCCGAATCATTCCAGGAAATTCAGGATGCCCGTGCGTTCCTGACCGATACAAGCAATTGGATTCCCCATTCGGTCTTTCGTGAATTGATCAAGACCTGTGAACTGGCATCCGGCGAGAAAGACGTTACCTATCAAGCCGCTCTGGCCTACTACGAAACCGTCAAACCCCAATCTCCAACCCTCATCGAGACGATCGCCATTCTATTGAACGACGTGGAGTCGGTATTTCGCTCCGTCGGCGACTGGGCCTCGGCCTATACCAATTATCTACAACTCCAATCATTCGTCTGTCCGGATGAAGCACAGACCTTGCACATCCTGTCTCGGTACTTACCACCCGTCGATCCTGGGCTTGGAAATATGCGCCTGGTTCAAGGCAATCTCGAAGGCATTGCTAAACTGGATCCCTCCGTCGAAACCGCCACCTGCGAGGAGACCTACTCACAGCTCCGCTTAGAAACCCTGGTCAATGAGTTCGGAGACGCCTACGACATGACCACGAAGAACGATCGGTCCACTGTGGCCCGCCGGTCGACGGGCGAAGTCGTGATCACGGGACGAACGATTCGTCTGGTTCAGACGCTGATCCCCCTCAAAGCCGATCCAATTCCCGCTCCGCGTGGTTCCGACGAACAACTTGTCGCCACACTTGAGCCGCAGGATCATCTCTCGGTCTGGAAGGCTGAAGAGCCGGTCCGAAGATCCAAGACACACATCCCCAAGCAGGGCGATCACTGCACCGCTATCCGCATCGAACGCGGCGGCACCCTCTCGGCTGGATCACTCAGCACCACGATCAAGGCCGGCTCGATATACAACGCGCCTTATACACATTATCGCCTGCGTTGGACGAATCGCCCTCTAGACTCGAGCAACGCCGCTGCCGCCGGCCGCTCGCAATTCTTGACGGACCGGCGCGCCTTCGCACACCAGCTCTTTATCCAATTGAAAAACCTACAGGCGACGCATCGGCACATGCTCACCATGTTCCTCCACAATGTGGAACTGGCGCAGGAGAATATCCAGTTGAAGCAGGAGCTGTCTGCGCAGCAAGAAACCGGCGGCATCATCGGCAAGAGCGCTCTGCTTCTAGATCTTCTTTCACTGATCAGAACCATTGCTCCCTCGGACACAACCGTGTTGGTGACTGGAGAAACAGGGACGGGGAAGGAACTCGCCGCTCGTTTGATCCATCAACTGAGCCGACGCAAGGACCGCCGCTTCGTGGCCGTGAATTGTGGATCACTGCCAGAAACGCTCTTGGAAAGTGAGTTGTTCGGTCACGAGAAAGGGTCGTTCACCGGCGCGATAGCCCAGAAGAAAGGGAAATTCGAGCTTGCCGAAGGGGGCACACTGTTCCTCGACGAAATCGGAGACATTTCGCCCTCGGTGCAGGTGAAATTGCTACGCGTTCTTCAAGAACGAGAGTTTCAGCGCGTCGGAGGAACGAGCGATCTTAAAGCGAACATCCGGCTGATCGCCGCCACTAATCGAGACCTCTTGGCAATGATGGAGCAGAATCAGTTTCGACAAGACCTGTTCTATCGTTTGAATGTCATCCAGCTCTATGTCCCGGCCTTGCGGGAACGTCCGGAGGATATTGCTGAACTCGCCAAGCATTTCGTCCAGCGATTCGCCGAGAAAACCGGAAAATCCATCGCAGGCTTGACGCCGGACGCGTTGAAACTCTGTCTGTCTTATAAATGGCCTGGTAACATCCGCGAGCTGGAGAATGTCATGGAGCGCGCCGTGACCTTGGCGCCGGAAGGCAAGAAATGGATTACTCCTGACCTGCTCCCGAACAACCTGCGTTCGACCACAGATTCTGCCCCCTCGGTCGATATCGCCGAACTCATCGACCATATCGAATGGGGAGCCTTGCTCAAGACCGTGGAAAAGAGCGGCTCGCTCACCGAACTCTTGAACCGTGTGGAATGGTCTATTACCCGCCGAGCCGTCGCCGAGTATGGCGGCAACAAGAGCCGCGCCGCAAAGGTCCTCGGGCGCACCTACCGCTGGCTCCGAAAGCTGGAAAGCGAGATGACTGGACCACAATCTCCAGAGCACAACCCCTCGAACAAATCCTAGTCTCACTGAGTTTTTTCAACAAAAGTACAATCAAGTTGCACGAGGATCTGATGAACGATCGTTTTTGCATCGACCGCGGTCTCTTGTTGTCGGTATTCATTCAATCTATCGAGCCTCGGACTTTCGTCTTCCATCATTTATGTAACTGGCGACCTTTCATCTAGTTGAAACTCCGGATGAAGCATTCCCTGCCGCCTGAGTCCCTCAAGACTAACGAAGTGGGTCAGCCATAAGATTTAGAGCAACGGGAAGTAACCCTAAAATTTGTCTTCAACATTCCATGCCAACTTCTGACACCTCTATGAACGACACGACTCTTCCTATGAATACCGGTTCATAGATTTCCCGGTCTCGATCCAGGCTCAGCGCCACGCCGGCGCCTCCACGCTCCTCTCTTCCTCCTTGCTGATCACCCTAAGACATCGAAAATGCAGCGGTTTGGAGCGGCAGGTTGCTGCTCATCCTCACGCACACCGAACCGGCACAGCGCTTGCCCTCCTGCCTCGATAAACGAGGATTGAACGGCGAAGGGAGGGCGCTATGAAACCGAGATGGTTGGCTCTAATTGCTTTGCTCCTTGGGACCTATGCAACTGTTCCCGCGGTCGCGGCAACCGATGGCATCGAACGGCATTGCTTCGGCCTGCTGTGGTGCAACGAACAGTCGGCCGACTCCACCTCGACGGACGTATTGTTGGGGCTTTATTCGGCTGAGGAGCGAGGCAGCTATTCTCGAATGGCAGTTCGACCTCTCTATTCTATGGAGGAAGATCCGACGCGCAACCTGCTGCGGCGGAGCATTCTCTGGCCCTTGGGAACCTACGAGCGGAGAGGAGACCAGGCCTGGGCCCATGTCTTTCCGCTCTACTGGCACTCTGAGCGGCCGGGGGGGGAATGGACCTTTACCGTCCCGCTGTATATGAAATCGATCCATGGTGACAGCTCATGGCACCATCTGTTTCCCCTGTTCAGCCGCCATGTCATGGGCGAGTACTATGCCAGGAACTTTGTGCTCGGCCCCCTGTTGATTACAACGCGCGACAGCCGCACCGACTTGGCCCAATGGGATCTACTCTTTCCTTTCTTTCACTATCGACAGGATTTGAATTCGTCGAACAGCTGGCTCTTCCCGCTCTATTGGTCAGGCGAAGATCGGTCGATGGGAGAGGCCTATCGCTCTATCCTGCTGCTCTACGGCTCCTCGGACGACCAATCCCAACACTACCATTTCCTTTTCCCGTTCTTTGGCTATGCCGACAATACCTCGGCCCAGGTCACCCGATTCAGCCTGCTCGGCATGCCGCCGGCCAAGGGATTTTCCTCGATACCCTCTTTAGCGCTCTTCGAGCACGTGACGACGGCCGACGAGACGAGTCATCGCATTTTCCCACTCTACCGCTATGTCTCAGGAGCCAATGATGGCATCACCATCGACGCGCTCCTCCTGTACCGGCATCAGACTGCACCGTCCGGCACCATCGATCGATTCTTTCCGTTGTATCGATACGAGGGTACCGTCGACAGCCAGACCCATGAATTCGATTTGTTCGGCTATCGCGACGCGTCTTGGTTTCGCTATGAAGATGACCCGCACCACAGTACACACCGACTCCTTGGCCTCTACAACTACGATCGCAGCCAGGATGGATATTCACAGCTCTCTGCCGTCGGCTATCGCCGATTGTCTCTCTATCTTCACCGGAGCCAGGACGATCTGACCGAAGATCGGCTCGTCCCTTTGCACGACTACTTCCGTCATGGTGATGTCAGTTCATTGTCGCTCCTTGGTACATCCGAAATCGCCTTGTATCGCCAGGAATCGAGTCCGTCTCTGTTCCGACATCGTCTGTTTCCGCTCTATCGATACCGGCATGACCTGTTAAAGGATGAAACCGAATTCGACGCGATGTTCTTGTACCGTCATCTGACCACACCGGCTCAAACCGCCGATCGACTGCTTCCCTTCTGGGACTATGCTGGAGCGACTGCCAAGACCGACTGGCGATTCAGTTTCCTGGGGAGTGAGGCCATGGCCCTCTATCGCCACGACAGCAACGACGCGCACACGTTGGACCACCTGTTTCCCTTCTATGGCTATCGCAAAGAGCAGGATGGCGAGATTCGATTCAGCGCGTTGGGGCTACCACCCTTCAGTTCGCTTGCCACCTGGTCTCTCTATGAGCATGACAGCTCTTCGACGCAGATGAGCGATCGTTTCTTCCCCCTCTACAGTTACCGGAAGGATACAACACAGCAGGCGTCAGCATTCGACATGCTGGGGATGGGGTCCGCCTCCCTCATTCACCACGAGGCGACTCCGACTAGCGTGACAAACCGTGTGTTTCCGCTCTATCGATATGCTCACGATGAGGAAACAAGGCAGACCACGATCAATCTGCTTGGAGTCGAACCGCTGAGTCTCTTCCGATCTCAGAGCAGCCCCACACAGAGCGCTTACCATGCCTTCCCGCTCTACAGTTATCAACAAACCGGTGAAGCCCACCGCCTCTCTGCTATCGGGCTCCCCGCGATCGGCGGCATGCCTGCCTTGTCGCTCTACGCGCACGATGCCACGCCTTCCTCCGTGCATGATCGGCTGTTTCCGCTCTACAGCTACCGTGCGGACGATACAACCGACACCACCTCATTCTCCGCACTCTGGATGTTCTGGCGCACAACGTCACCGACCACAAGCCAGACTAGTCTCTTTCCCATCGTGAGCCGGTCAACCGATGAGGCCACGGGTGAAAGAAGCTGGTCCTTGATTGGACTCGAACCAGCTATTCCGGTGAGTTGGGTTCGCCATACCTGGACATCTGATGGCAGTAGCGGGTTCTTCTTCCCGCTCTATGACTACCGGAACGAAGAAAGCCAGTCCGTCCTGTCGATCGGTGGAGTCTCACAACTGGCGATCTATCGTCGAGAAGAGACACCTGCGTACCGGAGTCATCGACTCTTCCCCCTCTACAGCTACCAACATGACCTGACCCAAGACGTGGCACGAACAAGTGTCCTGCTGGCCTACGAGCATGAGAGCACGCCGTCGCGAAACACCGATACATTGATCCCGCTCTGGCGCTACGAACGAGCCCATAATCAGGACGAGACTCGATTCAATGGGCTGGGACTCGGAACATGGTCGCTCTTCGAGCACCATGCCACGTCGACAGGCACGACCGACCATCTCTTTCCCCTGTACAAGTATGCCTCCACGCGTGAAACCGGCGAGGCGGAGTTTTCATTCTTGTGGCCTCTGGTCGATTACAGAAGCAAGCAAGGCACCGTCACATCGGCCAGTCTGCTGTGGTGGCTGGCCTCCTACGAGCATCCGGATACAGACCATTCCGACTTCCATTTCCTCGGAGCCTCAAAGATGGCCCTGGTCCGGCGCATGACCTCTCCCAGAGAATCAGTCTTTGAATTCAACCCGATCATCCCACTGTATCGGTACCGACATGAAACGGAGAGGGGAACCTCCTGGGATCTCTTCGGGGGGCTGGTGGGAATGGATGCAAGCAACGAGCGGACTCGTATGAAGCTGTTCTGGCTGTCTCTGTGAAAACAAACCATTGTGCGATTCATACAGATTGAGGGGGGGGAATATTTGCCTCTGACTCCAAACACTGGCACACTGCGGACCATACGAGGCCTTTCTTGGTGGACAGTCTCCAACACAAACCATCAGATATCAGCCCCTCTTCGCATCCTCTCCGCGGACTCTTGATCGCCCAATTCTTCGGCGCGTTCAACGACAACGCCTGGAAACTGATGGTCGCCTTGCTGGCCATCCGGCAAGCCACCGCGCAGCTGGCGCCAGGCCCTGCGATGGAAACTGCGGCACAGACGCAAACCGCGCTCACCTTTATCATCTTCACCTTGCCTCTGATGTTGCTGTCGTTGGTCGGCGGCACCTTGGCCGATCGCCTGAGCAAACGCACCGTCATCATCGCGATCAAAGTCGTCGAGGTGTTCCTCATGAGCGCCGGCACCGTCGCACTCTGGCTGAACCCCACCGGCGGCATTCTGCCGTTGATCGTCTTATGCGGGATGGGTGTGCACAGTGCGCTCTTCGGCCCGTCAAAATACGGCATTCTCCCTGAGTTGATTCCGCATGAACGTCTTGCCGCCGGCAACGGCCTGTTGGAGATGTGGACCTTTGCCGCCATCCTGACGGGCACGGCAGCTGGAGGCTTTCTCTTACAAAGCGCCGGGGACCAGACCTGGCTGGCACCCCTCACCTTGGCCACCTTGTCGGTGGCCGGTCTGGTTGCAGCCTTCGCCGTCCCCCAGGTCTCGCCCGCACGCTCGACCGGCGGCGTGGGCTCGACGATCCGCGGTGCCTGGGCTGCAATTCAGACAGAACGCCTGCTGCGCCTTGCCATCCCCGGAGAAATCTTTTTCTGGACAATTGCGAGCCTCTTCGCCCAGAACATTCTCGTCTATGCCAAAACCGTTCTGCATCTCTCGGATGCGATGTCAGGGCTCCCCCTCACGCTGTTGTCCGTCGGCATCGGCCTCGGTGCGATGCTGGTCGGGCGACTGTCTCAAAACCGGATTGAGTACGGACTGATCCCCTTGGGAGCCACGGGTGCGTCCATCGCACTGTCCTTGATCGGCGCACTGACCCCGCCATTGTTCGGAACGTTTCTGGTATTGGGGCTCCTCGGAGTCTCCTGTTCCTTCATCTTCGTGCCGTTGAACGCCATTCTCCAATGGAGATCGCCGCCCGATCGGCGCGGCGCCGTTATCTCGTTTTCCAACACTTGCGTCTTCACCGGAATTCTATTGGGATCGCTCGCCGGTGGCGCGCTCGCCAATGCCGGCTTCTCGACGAGCAACATTTTTCTCGTCACTGCCGGAGTGACCATGGGGGGCACGCTGTGGGCCCTCTGGCTGATGCCCGATGTGTTCCTGAGGCTGTTGTTCGTCATCTTTACGAACACGCTCTATCGCCTCCGCATCGTCGGCCAGCAGCATATTCCCCAATCCGGCGGAGCGCTTCTCGTTCCGAACCATATGTCGTTCATCGATGGCTTCTTGATCATGGCCAGCGTCGATCGGCCCATACGGTTCGTGGTGGATGCCGCCTATGCCACGTACCCGCTGTTCAAATGGTTGATGAGCGTCATGAAGGTCATCCCGATTACTTCTGCAGGCGACACCCGGATGATCCTCCGTGCGCTGCGCAGCGCGGGGCAGGCACTCGACGACGGAGAGATCGTCTGCATCTTTCCTGAAGGACAGATCACCCGCACCGGCACGCTACTGCCGTTCCGTCGCGGCTTCGAACGGATTGTGAAGGGACGCCCGGTGCCGGTCATTCCCGTGCACTTGGATCGGGTCTGGGGCAGCATCTTCAGCTTTGAGCGCGGTCGCTTCCTCACGAAGTGGCCGGAGCGCATTCCCTACCCGGTCTCAGTGTCCTTCGGCACTCCGCTGCCATCGGACACGCCGGCGCACATGCTCCGCGACTCGATTCGCACACTCGGAGAAGCGGCCTGGGGCCTGCGCAAAACCTATCGCCGTCCACTGCACCGTGGATTCATTCATGCCATGAGGAGGCATCCCTTCCGCTTCGCAATGGCAGACCAAACCCGCCCACGTGTGTCGTCGCTCCAAGCCCTGATCGGATCCATCGTACTCGCCAGAGCGCTTCGGCGACATTGGGAGGACCAGCGCTATGTCGGCATCCTGCTCCCGCCGACCGTCGCCGGTGCATTGGTCAACGTGGCTGCGCCACTCTGCGGAAGGACCAGCGTGAATCTGAACTACACGGTCGGCAAATCCGGCCTCGAAGCAGCCGTGCGACTCGCCGGCCTTCGCACGATCGTCACCAGCCGGGTCTTCGTCGAGAAGGCCAAGTTGGATCTGCCGGACGGGCCGTCGATCGTGTGGCTGGAGGACGTCGCCCGCACCATCGGCACAGGACAGAAACTCGTCGCGAGTCTCCTCGCCCTCTGCGCCCCTGCGCGGCTGATCGAACTGGCCTGCGGACAGAACCACCCGCTGACAATGGATGACCTGGCCACCATCATATTCAGCAGCGGCAGCACCGGGGAACCGAAAGGCGTGATGCTGTCTCACTTCAGCGTCGACGCCAATGCGCAGGGAGTCAGCCAAGTCCTCCATCTCTACCAGGACGAGCAGGTGCTTGGCATTCTTCCGTTCTTCCATTCGTTCGGCTATTTCGTCTTCTGGTTCGTTATGTTCAACAACGCAGGCCTGGTCTTTCATCCTTCCCCGCTCGACGTCGCCGCCATCGGCGAACTCGTGCGCCGCTACCGCATCACGTTCCTCGTGACCACGCCGACCTTTCTCCAGCTGTATCAGCGCCGTTGTACTCCAGAGCAATTCAGCTCGCTGCGCGTGGTCCTGACCGGCGCTGAGAAACTTCCGTCCCAGCTCGCGCAGGCATTTGAAGATCGGTTCGGCATCAGACCGATCGAGGGCTACGGCGTCACCGAATGTGCTCCCGTCGTTGCCGTCAATTGTCCGGACTTCCGAGCTGCCGGATACTTCCAACCGGCCTCACGGCGGGGAACAGTCGGCCAACCGCTCCCCGGCGTGTCTGTGCAAATCGTCGATCCCGACAGCTTCGCCCCATTGCCACCCGACACTCCAGGTATGTTGTTGGTCAGAGGCCCCAACGTCATGCAGGGATACCTGGGGCGTGCGGATCTGACGGCCAGCGCCATGCGCGATGGCTGGTACATTACGGGCGACATCGCGACCTTGGACGAGGATGGATTCCTGACGATCACCGATCGGCTCTCGCGCTTCTCGAAGATCGGCGGTGAAATGGTTCCGCATGGCCTTGTCGAAGAAGCGCTGCAGCAGGCCGCCGGCGCCGATATGCAAGTCTTCGCCGTCACCGGCATTCCCGACGAACGCAAGGGCGAGCAACTCGCGGTCCTTCACACCCTGAATGAATCACAGATTCCCGGTATCGTGACCAAGCTCGCAGCAAACGGTCTGCCGAACCTATATATTCCACCACGCACTAATTTCATCAAAGTCGACGCCCTGCCGCTGCTGGGGACTGGTAAGATGGACTTGCGTAGTCTCAAACGGATTGCGCTGGATCGACTCCGAGGAAGCGCTGAGTCCTGAGTGCTGGGTGCTGAGTTATCGGAAAGCTGAGAGCTGACCGCTCTTCATGCCTGACAATTGACCAATGACCGCTGACCAGTGACTGATAAAACCCTGATCGACTGCCACGTGCATCTGGCCGCGCTGCCCGACGGCGACAACGGCTGTTACATCTCGCCGAAGATGCTCAAGAGTACGCTGTTTCGCTTCCTCTTGTGGAAACACCAACTGTCTCCATCGAACCCACGGGAAGCGAACCGGAAATACCTCGACGATCTGCTCACCGAATTGCGTGCGTCACGGCACGTCCAGAAAGCCGTGCTCCTCGGCATGGACGGGGTCTACGACCAGAATGGCCGGCTCAATCAGGCAGACACGGATTTCCTGATCAGCAACGACTATGTGCTCAACACCGCGAGGGCCTACCCGAATGAATTTCTCGCCGGCGTCTCGATCAATCCGCAGCGACGGGACGCGGTCGAAGAAGTCCACCGTTGCGCCGATGCCGGAGCCGCATTGGTGAAAGTCCTCCCAAACGCGCAGCAGTTCAACCCGGCTAATACGCACTATAAAGCGTTCTACCAGGCGCTCGCCGAGCGGAAGCTTCCGTTCCTCAGCCACGTCGGGTACGAATTCAGCTTGATCGGCAAGGATCAATCAGTCGGTGACCCTGATCGACTCCGTGTGGCGTTGGATGAAGGGGTCACAGTCATTGCGGCCCATGCCTGCAGCTATGGGTTGATGCTGTACGAGAAATTCTTGCCGACCTTTCAAGACCTCGCTAAACGCTACCCTCATTTCTACGCCGATATCTCCGCCCTCACGTTGCCCAATCGGTTCCGGATGCTCCTGCATCTTCGCCAGCACCCCGAGGTGCATGAACGCCTGATCTTCGGCACCGACTATCCACTGTCCGTATTTCACTTTGTCGCCTGGGGCCGTGTGGGATTCGGCACGCTGCGCAAGATGATTCGGACAAAAAACCGCTTCGATCGGCAAGTCGAAGTCTGTAATGGACTGAAGATCGGCTTCCGCTCGCTTGGAGATTTGCTCCCTCATTCAATGGCAAAGACGGCACCCTAGAGCGACCTATCGATGGATCAAGACGCGATTCTCAAATCTCTCCGCGAAAGGATTCTGGCCTTCGCGACATTACGAGTATCGAAGGAGCACGCTGAGGATCTGACCCAAGAGGTGCTGGTGGTCCTCCATGGAAAATATCCCCACGTCACGGACTTGACCGAATTGGTTCCTCTGGCCTTTCAAGTCCTGAGGTTCAAGATGCTGGATGCCCATCGCAAGTTGCTCAGACGAGGTGAGTACAATCAGGAATCAGTTGATGACCTTCCGCTCGCCGATCCCGGCGACGACCCGGCGACGCAACTCGACCAGAAACAGCGAGTAGACCGGTTGCTGGCTGCCATAGGTCAACTCGGCGAACGCTGTCGCGAGCTGTTCAAGTGGAAACTCGAAGGGAAAAGTTTTCCCGAGATCCAAAAGATCATGGGACAAACCTCGATCAATACGATCTACACATGGGACCTACGATGCCGAAAGCAGTTACTCAGCCTAATGGGAGGCTCTTGGGAATGAAGCTGGGAGCGACAGGCAGACTGGCCCTTTGCTCACAGAACGCGCACGATAAGACTGTGCTCGTTCGATGCGCGCAGTAGGCCCAATCTGCCTGCCGCTCCTGGGTTGAAGGGTGCAAACGAGAAAGAACGATGTCTGAACACGATCTCGAAAAACTGCTGGGCGGATTCGCAGCCGATACGCTGACGCCGGAGGAGAAGCAAACGCTCTATACCGCCTCGCTGCAAGACCAACAGCTGTTCAATGCGCTAGCCGATGAGCAGGCTCTCAAAGAGTTGCTCGCCGATCCAGATGTGCGCCGCCGACTCCTCGCTTCATTGGAGCAGAAGAGCGCCTCAGGCGCTGGCGGTTCTCTGTCATGGCTGGATTGGTTCCGCCGCCCAGCAGGCCTCGCCTTCGCCGGCGGCCTTGCGGCAGCTGCCCTCGCGGTGGTGCTGGGCATCAGGATTTATCAGGACAGTCTTAGACAGGCGGCACAACCGGTCGCAACCGAAGAGGCAAAGCCAGCATCTCAACCGGCAATGCCTCAAGCCATTGAGCCGCAGGCGAAAGCTAAAAAAAACGTAGTTCCAGCGATCGACCTCCCGAAGAAAGACACGTTGATCGACAAGCTGGCCAAGCGAGAACGGTCCACGGAGGAAGTGACTTTGTCCGCAGATCAGAAACTCGCAGCAAGCTCTGCACCACCAGCCACCGCGCCAGAACCCCAGCACTTACAATCGCCGGCCGGTGGACGAGTCGCTGCCACCGTCACGCCGACACTCAGCGCTCGTGCACTGTACTATGGGGGAGAGCCAGACCGAGCTGATACGCAATCGATGGCAAAAGAGCAAGAGCAGGCCATGAAGCCCCTGGCTGAGTCGGCACCGCAAGCGAACCGGCTTGAACGACCAATGGAAGGGCTTTCACAACTGGGCAAAGCAGCGGGCACAGCCGCCCAACTCAGACCCCTAGGACTCCGCTACAGCTTTATAGTTCGTGGAACAGATGGTCAGGAGCGAGAAGTGGATGCGGCGGCAGCAGCGAAGAGTACCGAGCCAGTACGTCTCACCGTGGAAGCCAATCAGGTCGCCTATCTGCAAGTCTGGAAGACGACTGGTTCCTCAACACCGCAACTGCTATGGCCCGAGAAAGAAACCGGTCAGATCGCTCTGAAGATTACCGCTGGTCAACGACAACACATTCTTCTGCCGATGGAGAGCGGGCCCGTCACCATCACGGCTCGTCTCTCCCGAGCACCATTCGGCCCCATCACGAGAGAAGAAGCCGCCATGTTCGACCGGCTCTCTCCCAATCAACTCCAAGAATCCTTCACGCCAAGCGGAGCAGCCGGCTCACAAGAACGCGCCACCTACGTCGTCAACCAAGACCCATCCACAACCGCTCAGATCGCCGTCGATATGACCCTCGGCCGGTAGCGACAATTGCCCGGCCTTAACCAGGACTATTCATGACGGTTCGTTGCGAAATGGCACAGTGGCGCGCGACAAGCGCGAGGAGCGAGACGCGCGTGACGAGAGAGAACTGTCCCCGCCAGTCGCGTCCGTCTCGCTTGAGCTGGACTCCGTACCATATCCCCACCCCGATTCAAACGTACGGGTAGATCACATTACTCCCCACACGCTTTTATCTTCCGCTCCTCTAACGCCGCAAGAGATTCTTTTCTAATGGCAATTTTATCCGCCTTCTCGCCCTCTGGGGCGGTACGTTCCACGTCTAGTGATTCTGCATATAAACGGGCGGCATCAACACACGCTTTACTAGGAGGCCCTGGGCCTTTTTCGCATGCCGCGACAAAGACTGCGCAAGCTAGAGCAGCGGTAATCGGTATGACAAACCGTGTGGTCATTGTGTACATCCTCCAATTTTGACGCCCAACCATTGCATAAACTGACCGCATAGTACGCAAAACCGGCCCCAAAATTCCACTGTGATTGTTGGGTCGGTTCAAAGACTTCCCAAGCAATGGGGTCAGCCCCCTCTGTCCAGCCTCGGCTCACAGGAACAAGCCACCTACGTCGTCAACCAAGACCCACTCCCAACCGCACGTTGCGCGAGCACAGGAGCCCCCTTAGTCTAGATCCAGACCTTCAATTCATCCACCCCTTAGGGGAGTGGCCAGATTGTCCTTTACTGCGCGCATCGAGGGAGCAATTCTAAGTTCCCACCAAGCTTGTTTTATTCACTTTCACCGAGAGCAGCACCCACGCTGGCCTCACTGCGGCCGTCGAGCGAGCACATTCTGATCGTGCGCGCTCCGGGAGCAAGGGGCCAGCGTGGGTGCTGCTCTCACTCTCTTTTCTGCGAGCAAGAAGGACTGTCAGGCTGCTCCCCTCCTGGTTAGATAGTCCCTCCAAGCTTGCTCGTTTTTGCCCAAAAAGGGTGGCCTGGATTGGTCCAGCACTGCGCACGTCGAACGACCACAGACTTATCGTGAGCGTTCCGTGAGCACAAGGGACCAACCAGGCCGCCCTCTCCGCTCACCGGCCGGAACATCGGCGAAATTCGCCGGACGATGAACATCGAGACGGCTCAGCCCCGATCGAGAAGCAGTGGTATCAGCGGGTGGGGAGTAATAGGCCCTGCCTTGCCACGCGGGAAGCTCCAGCAGCGTCTCGCGCAGCCCCCGATCATGTTTCCATCGCTTCGGGCTCATGGCACTCTTGCCTCGCAGCGCATCGTCCGTGAGAGCACCCTTGACATTCGGGCCAGTATTCCTTATACGCATTCCCAAAGTGTAGTGCACATTCACCCCACCAACATGGAGGAGGTTATGGGAAGATCTTCCACCATCATAGGGCATTTCGTGTGGGCTTCGATGCTATGCGTCACCATATCAGCCTGCAGTGTCACCGAGACCGTCAAAGATATTCTCTCCTCCACAACGCCGGGTGATTGGTTTACCGGCGATGGGCTCCTGAAAGGAGACCAGAAGGTGAACGCGTTCGTGGCGTTGAATTTCGAGAATCTCAAACAGGACATGGCGCGAGGCCATGGAGAATACCTCACCTCCTTGAGCACCTTGTTAGGGATTCCGCAGGATCGCCGGGGAGCGTTTTTCGCCTATGCGCAGTCCCGTTACCCATTCGTGAATACAAACGGAAGCGGACCCGCGGACGTTGTCGCATTATTTGCGCAAGACCGGCCTTCGCACAACATTTATACACAGTAGCTGTTCGCACAGCCTGGGCGGGGAAGCTCACGGCGCTTCCCGCCTAGGCATCCACCTCGTCCATCTCCGCACGTCGGTCTCGCGACGCGGCTCAGCGATTTCGCCACGAATCGTCATGAATAATGCGGGCTAGACTGATTGGTCCGTCCGCCCCACTCGATCTGCTCGTTCGGTCTGTCCGCAGCCTCCCTCCCCAAAACGGCTCGAACCACCGCCCCGTCACGGAACACCACGAAGTTCGACGGCACCGCGGGCACGCGCGGGCCCGGCAAGATGACTCCTGCGAGATTCAACGGATCGCTGGCAGACAACTTGATGTCGTGAGAGGCAGCACCCGACTCGTTCCGTTTTCTCACCGCCCGTAACGATTCGACGGCTTCCGGCAACGCGAACTGCTCCCCTGTAAAGCCGTTCACAAACCTTCCCCCACGGATCTCGCCTTGCAGTTCCATCCGACGGTACTGCACCAGCAGGTCGCGCCAGGACAATGCCAGCGCTTCCCGCCCCAACAAGTCACGGAACACCACGCCATATCGGCGGAGTAACTGACGAGCCACGGGCTCGGCGGGGAAGTGCTGAGTGCTGGGTGCTGAGTTCGTTCCGATTGACGAATGACGATTGACCAGTGACGGACTCGTCGGTCTCAGGAGTGACCACCGCCCGGCTGAATGTCGAGGTCGGCGAGACCGTTCCCGTCCTTCCGCACGGCGGCGACGCGGGTCCATGAGGGCGCGGAGATTGTCGAACCCGTCGGCAGTGACCAGGCCGGCGGCTACGAGTTCCCAGAGTCCATCTTCCACTTCCGTTGGAAGATGGTTAGTCATCCGCACCAAGTCGGCAAAGAAACTCGCGCCTCGCTCGAGCAAGGCACGGCGCAGGTCCTGCGCCACGGAACTCAACTGAACAAACGGGTCAGGTCCGGCCGATGCGGCGTCCTCGTGGAAGGCATCCCTCAACCACTCGCTCTCCTCACGTGGGAAGACACTAATTGGCGCCACACTCGTCGGGATGATGCGGCGTCGTTCAAGATCGCCAACGTGCGCAAGCCGTGGATGAGGTGACAGCCTGCCCCAGCTGACTGCTCCGCTCAAACAGAGCCGATCCAACAGCTCCGGTTCATACTTCGCCAGCCTCGCCCGGAGCAGATGCGGCTCCCAGGCCGAGGCTGCAGCTTCGAAGCCGGCCAACTGAGCAATGACAACCAAAAGACCGGCCTCGCCATGGAGACGCGACCCAGGGGAAACATGTTGCCATTGAAATAAAAATCGCATGAACTCCTGCGCGGTCACTGGTTCCACTTCTTTTCGCAGTCTGCCGATGGTCAGACGATGAATGCGCGCCAGCAGTCGGCGGTGGCACCATTCGGGCGCTCCGGCGCCCGACAGTTCTGAGTGCTGAGTTCTGAGTGCTGAGTTAGGTCGGAATTGTCCGCGGAGGACTTGCCCTTGGGCTTCTAGCCGCACCATAGAGCCGTTCACGTCATCAGCCAAAAGATGTAACCGTTCGGCCAATTCAGCCACCGTCGTCGGGCCGATGCTCTCCATCCAACCTTGGACGAGAGCGTCGAGCATCGCCTCGTCGCCGCTCGCGAACATCGTTTCGATCTGTGCTCGGTTTTCCGCAGCCACCCATCCTCTTACTTCTTGCGCCTCATCCATCACTCCTAACCCCTCACCCCTCACGTTGAGTTCAACCGCGCGCCCCTCCTCGATCAAGCGCGGCAGGTGGATCGCCCAGTCCTGCACCTCCTCGACCGGCAGCCAGAACAACGTCAGCAAGGCATCGTGCAATTCATCCGGATCGCGCACGACGGGCCAGGACTCCCGCTGCACCTCCTCAATCGCTGCTGGGTCCAACGCCCCGACCTCACCGGCCAGCTGAGCCGGAAGCGTGCGCCGCATCTCCACCGCCCGCGCTCGCCGCTCTTCCAATGGCGCATCGTCGAGAAACGCATAGGGGTTGGCATTTAAGATCTCGTGCGAGAACGGAGACGGCATCGGCGTATCAACCGCCACACAGCGAATGGCCCCGTCTTCAATCTGCTTGAGGAGCGCAGTCAACCCATCGAGATCCATCGCCTCGGTAAAACAGTCCCGCAAGGTCTCATTCACGAGCGGATGATCCGGGATCTGGCGAGTCCGCTCGCCGACAATATTGTCCTGACAGGCCATCGCGTCAGGGAATACTGCGCCAAGAAGATCCTCCGCCTTCATCCGTTGAATCTGAGGAGGAACCTTTTTCCCATGGGAGAAACGCAGCAAGACCAACGAACGACTGACATTCCAGCGCCAGCGCGTCATAAACATCGGTGCCTGGAGCACGGCGGGAAGCAAGACCTCGCGAAGCGTATGGCTGTGCAGGAACCCGAACACCGCCTCGAGCGGGAAGCTATGCTTCTCGCCGAGAGAGATGACGATCCCGTTGTCAGTCGCCGCAGCTTGCAATTCGAAATCGAAGGTCACGCAGAACCGCTTC
The DNA here is from genome assembly GCA_963741245.1 of Nitrospirota bacterium. Lineage (GTDB taxonomy): Bacteria > Nitrospirota > Nitrospiria > Nitrospirales > Nitrospiraceae > Palsa-1315. Next base: position 61,111 of record CAVUHR010000027.1, read on the forward strand.
CGCAAGGCGAGGCCCCAGGCCCGGTTGATCCGGCCCCCGAATGGCGTATGCAATACCAACTGCATCCCGCCGCTTTCATCGAAGAACCGCTCCGCGACGATCGTCTGCTGGGTCGGCACAGTTCCGAGCACAGCCTTGCCTGCCAACACATACTCGATAGCCTGCTGCGCGCCTCGCTGATCCAGTGCACATTCTTGTTGGAGCCACCGAAGTGCTGAGTGTTGGGTGCTGAGTGAATCACCGGAAAACAGCAGATTATCAAGATCGCCCCGAAGGCGAGCCACCTCAGCTGAAAGCTCTGCCGTCCTCGACGGTGCCTCGCCACGCCAGAAGGGAATGTTGGGTGGTGCTCCATGGGCGTCTTCCACTCGCACCTTGCCCATCTCCACGCCCTTGATCCGCCAGGAAGTATTGCCCAGTAACATGATGTCGCCGGCCAGACTCTCCACTGCGAAGTCTTCATCGACCGATCCCACAACCGTGCCTTCAGGCTCCGCGACCACGGCATAGTTCGCTGTGTCCGGGATGGCCCCGCCGGACGTGATCGCCGCAAGTCGCGCCCCTCGTCGGCCTTTGATCCGGCGATGGATCCGATCGTGGAACAGATAGGCCAGACCCCGCCCGCGATTGGTCGCAATTCCATCCGCCAACATCCGCAACACCTGATCGAATTCCGAACGCGCCAAGGCCCGATAGGGATCAGCCCGTCGGCAAAGTTCGAACAATTCGTCTTCCTGCCAGGTATGCGTCGCCGCTGCTGCCACTAGCTGCTGCGCCAGAATATCGAGCGGAGCCGGCGGCACGGCAATGCGATCCAAGACTCCCGTTCGAATCGCACGCATCAGCGCCGCACATTCGAGCAAGTCGTCCCTCGTCATGGCAAAGAGTCGGCCCTTGGGAATGGCCTTGATCCAGTGACCGGCTCGGCCAACCCGCTGCAGGCAGGTGGCAATCGCGCGGGGCGAACCAATCTGACAGACAAGATCCACAGCGCCGATATCGATGCCGAGTTCCAGCGAGGCTGTGGCGACGACGACGCGCGTCTTGCCGCTTTTGAGCCGTTCTTCCGCCGATAAGCGAATCTGGCGCGAAAGGCTGCCATGGTGCGCCGCAACGACGTCGGCGCCTAAGTCCCGTAGCCGCTCCTCCAGAGAGTGCGACACTCGCTCGGCAAGGCGCCTCGTATTGACAAAAACCAATGTCGAGCGATGTTGCCGGACCAACTCGGCGACGCGATCATAGACATCGGACCAAATCGCGTTCGTGGCGACAGCGCTCAGTTCATCCTTCGGCACTTCCACGGCCAGATCCATCTCACGTTTATGCCCCACATCGATGATCTGACAAAGACTCGTGAGGGGTGAGGCGTCAGGCGAGAGAGGTGTGAACAGGGACGTCTGAGCCGGCTGTCGATTTCCTACTAGGAATCGGGCCACGGTTTCGATCGGCTGTTGCGTCGCGGAGAGGCCGATGCGTTGAGGTTTCGTGAGCGTCAGCGCTTCCAATCGCTCCAGCGATAGGGCCAGATGGGCGCCGCGTTTATTCGGCGCAACGGCATGGATTTCATCGACGATGACGGTCCGGACCGTCTGGAGTAGACGGCGGCTCTTCTCTGCCGTCAGAAGAATATAGAGTGACTCCGGGGTTGTGACGAGTATATGGGGCGGCCGCTTGAGCATCTGCTGGCGCTCCGTCATCGGCGTGTCACCGGTGCGGACCAGTACCCGGAGTTCCGGCATCAAGAGCCCGGCAGACAACGCTGCCGTACCGATTTCAGCCAGTGGCTGCTGTAGGTTTTTCTGTATGTCGTTGCTGAGCGCTTTCAACGGCGAGACGTAGAGCACCTGCGTATGGTCATCGAGTTCACGCGCGAGGGCTTGCTTGAAGAGGTGATCGATACAGGAGAGAAAGGCGGCGAACGTCTTGCCGGAGCCGGTCGGCGCGGCAATCAGAACATCAGCCCCCGATTGAATGGCAGGCCAAGCCTGAACCTGGACATCTGTCGGGGTGACCGACTGCGACTGAAAACCATTCAGCAATGAGAGGGTGGAAGCGCGTGAGCGGCATCCGGGAATGCTAGGATGCCGACAGAGGCGAGTCAAGGCCCCGTGATGGCAAACGACAACTAAACTCAACAACCAATCAGTCGCTTCAGGGTTACCTTACTTTAAAATTGGCAACATCCTCTCCAACAACGAGCAGGCTGTTCAGTTTGGTACTTGAACCAGGAGACGAAAACGAAGTCCGGTACAGTTCTATGATAGCTGGATTGTCCTGATTGGCACGGTAGATCGCGCTGTTACTATCGGGAGCCACGGCGTAGGTCGAGACGTTTTGTCCGATAACTAGTGCAGGATTGAGCCTGGTTGAACCAGGAATGCCGAACATTACCTGGTAAATTTCATTGACGCCATCGGTATTTTGATCGGCCCTGTAGACAACTCCACTGCTATTCGGGAACAAGACAAAATCCACCACATCCTCGGACCCGACGAAGGGCGGATTCAGCTGAGAATTCACGCCTTGGAATGGCGTTTGGAACAACTCAAACACTTCATCTGTCGTTTGATCGGCAATATAGACGACCCCGCTGCTGTCTGGAATGATGCCAAACAAGGTTACATCTCCGCCTGGAACAAGATTGGGATTGAGTTTGGTGCTTGAACCAGGAGACGAAAAGGAAGTCCGGTACAGTTCAAAGACATCTTCAAGTTGCTGATCAGCTAGATATACCACAGAGAGCCCGTCCGGCGTCACGGCAAAACTCGTCACGTTTCCATTTGTTGGCGATGAGTGGGCTGTTGAGTTGGATGCTGCCGCCACCTGCAGCCGGGACAACAAACAACTGGTTCTTTGAGGGAACGAGCCGATTGGCGATATAGACGACGTTTGCGCTGTCGGGAGTTGGGGCAAACGCACCCACGTTCTGCCCAATCACCAGGGGAGGGGCAACAAGTCTGTCGGTTGCTGGAGCTGTCGCAAACAGCACACGATACAATTCACTCACAGTAGCAGTGTCTTGATTGGCACGATAAATCACCCCAGTACTGTTCGGCAGGACCACAAAGGTCTCGACGTCTTGCCCGGGCACGTAGAGGGGGTTGAGCTTTGAATTCACTCCACTAGCCAGTACTGTCCGGTACAGCTCAAAGGTCTCGTCGGTGGTTTGATCGGCACGATACACGACAGCACTGTTGTCAGGCGTGACGGCAAACTCGACCACATTTTTACCGGCAACAAGCACTGGGTTCAGCTGAGTACTGACTCCCGGTGTCGCTAAGCTCACGAGGTAGAGTTCGAATACGTCATCCTGAACTTGATCAGCTATATAAATCACCGCGCTTGCGTCCGGCGTCAACCTAAAACTGGTGACGGTGCGTCCAGGGCCCAACGGAGGATTGAGTTTTGTTCCCGAAGTTGCCAAATATAATTCAAAGACTCCAATGGTATCTTGATCTGCGAGATAGACCACCGTTCCGCTTCCGGACATCCCACTACCGCCGGAACCGCCGCCACCACTGCTGGGACAGCCCAAGAGTCCGAACCCAAGGGCAATGATTGACAGCACAGACGCAATGGATTTCATATGGAGCATTCTCTTACGAATTCCTCTTTGACGCAACAGTTGTGCCATTTTACGCAACTGTGAAAAAATGGACCAACCTACAGATGGGGGGAGGTATTGAGTGACGCGACAGGCAACATCACCGCTGGTTGTGCTGGGATCTGGCTACACAGGACGTGTGTTGCACAGAACGGGAACCTCGGAGGGGTGGACCGTCCACGCCACCAGTAGGAATCCCCTGAACAAACTCGCAGGCATTCCTTCGGAGCAGCGCCTTAGGTTCGATTTGGAACAGCCCTCGACCTGGCTGAACATTCCGGCGGGCGCCGATCTCATCTGGTGCTTTCCCGCCACGCCGCTCGAACAGGTACAGGCCTTCGCACGCACGCTCGATGCGCCGGCTCGACGCATCGTCGTCTTAGGGAGCACCTCAGCTTACGATGCACCGAGTCAATCGACTGAATACCCTCCGCCATGGATTGAGGAATCCACCCCGATCAACTTGACCAAACCGCGCGTGCAGGGGGAAGAGTTCTTGCGCACCAACTGTGGCGCAATTGTCCTGCGCGTGGCAGGAATCTATGGACCAGGGCGGAATCCCCTGGACTGGATCAGGCAAGGCCGCGTCAGCCCTTCATGCAAGTATGTAAACCTCATTCACGTGGAGGATTTGGCCGCCATTTGTCTGGTTGCGTTGGAGCACGGGAAGCCCGGCGAGGCCTACAACGTCAGCGATGGCCAACCTTACATTTGGAATGAGATCTGCGCAATTGCGCAGCAGCGATGGGCTGTGATAGCGGGAGCAGCAAAAGTAGACCACTCACCAGGAAAGCGAATCAGCAACGCCAAGCTTCGAGCAGAGCTAGGCTGCGTCCTAAGGTACCCAGACTTATACGAAGCTCTAGCATTGATCGAATCAGGGGACGGGGTAGAAGCACAGGATGGTCAAAATGGCTTCCAGCAAGGCCCGAGGCGAGAAGGAACCGGAGACGTACCCTAGCGGTACGTTGAGGATTCCGTCGAGCCGAGAACGACGCTGGAAGGCATTTTCACCATTCCAAGCAGGCTTGTCAAAACGGTCATCCAACAAGGCCGCAGGTGAGTCAAAACCGGAGGCGTACCCTCTTGGGTACGTTGAGGATTTTGACGACCCGAGAACGACGTTGGGGACCGTTTTCACAAGCCTGCTATCGGAGGAGGGCCATTACTGCTAAGCACACCAGCAAATTATTGATGGTATGGGCCAGGATGCCGGGCAGCAGGCTCCCGGTTTTTTCATACAACCAAGCCCAGAGGACGCCACTCCACAGGACGCTGATGAAGCCAACCAATCCATAGCCATGGGCTATGGCGAAGATGCTCGCGCTGATCAGCGCGGCCGGCAGGAAGCGGAACTTTCGGCGCAGGATGGCGAACAGGAGCCCGCGAAACGCGAGTTCCTCAAACACGGGCGCAAAGATCACGTATTCGACTAAACTTATCGCCGTCAAGGAGGGCGAGGCCCAGACGAGATCTGCGTCGAACCATTCGGCCCAGTGACTCGTCAGATGGAAAGGCTCCGACAAGCGATCCATCACCCACTCGCCCCACAAACCGGCTGCCACCACCGCCAATACCACAGTTACCAGACGACCGACACGGGCCCATCCGATTTCCAGTCCAAATCCTTCATCGAACGTCATGCCGGACGGCCGGAAGAGGTGACGGTAGGCCAAGAGGAGTAACGGCACATTCGTCATCGGAATGGTCAACGCCCGGAGCGAGACATTGTCGGGTGGCGCATAGATCAAAAACAGCCCCGTGAGCATCGCACCGATTGCGCCGCCTCGCAGCAACACCGCCGCGCCGACGCCGCCTGGCCACGGCGGCGGCACGCCCGGTTCATGAAGCCTGACGAAACTGGAAGGCTCATTCCGTCTGAACCAAAGCAACAGGCCCACCACGGTGCCGACGGCCATCGCTCCGAGTTCAACGAACGTCAAGCGATGCGACCGGATAAACTGGCGATCGACACGCACCGCAGCCTGTTCCTGAATCCTTTCCACGAGCGCGGCATCGTTGGCACGGCGTGCCAGGCGTTCAGCCAGGCGATCGTAGAACCAGCCGGTCGGCAACACCTCTGCCACCTCTGCTTGCCACAAGACATACCTGTCCGCGTCATGAACCGGGCCTTCGCCATAGGCGGCCACCACCAGATCGGCAAACTGAGGAAGCGGGTCTTCTGCCCTGGCCCACTCATGCGCAGAGAGGAGCGCCTGCGAGACATGACCGGCCTCGGCCTGGAGAATTGCCAACTGAAGCGGCACCAACGGGTCTTCGGAAATCTCCGCCAGTTCTTGATACCATTCAATCTCGTGCGTCCGTTCAGTTTCGTTGTCGCCGGTGGCCCAGGCCAAGAGCTGCTGTTCCCACTGGGGCGCATGATTGAGTCCTTCCTGTACATCCCTGGTCCGACTGACCATCAGACTGAGCGCTCGCTCGGGCGACTCGATCCGCTCCAACTTGGATGATGAGGCTGACAACCACACAACCGACGAAAGCGCCACTATGAGGAAGAGCGCGGACAGCAGCGTGACCGTGGGCGAGAACCGCCCAGAATAGACCCCAATCGTGGGCGGCGCGTCGATGGCTCGCCACCAGGACTTGGGCTGTTGCGGGTCATTGAGAGAAAGAGTGGCGGGTTCCATAATCCTTGAAACTATAACATGGTGTTTTTCTCTCTCGAAACCCCCTCGGAGTGACTAGGCGAAGAAAGAAACCGTTTAGAATACACGTGGCCTAACCCGCATTATTCATGAGCGCTTCTGCTGCGATCGCGGATTCGCCGCTGCGACAAGCCTGGACGCGGTTGGCCCGGCGTCCAGGCAGGCGGGCTCGCCACTCGGTCGGTCAACATACTGTTTCAAGTATGCCTCCCTCCCTCACGGCTCCGCGCGCCTGTCTCGCATGCCAACTGCGCGATTTCGCGACGAACCGTCATGAATAATGTGGGCTAAGACAACTGAACTCCGCTATACTGAGCAGCCTTCTTAGCAGGCTGGGGGAAAACTAAACTAGACAAAACGGCAGTTCGATGGTCCGCACGTCTTGGGCAACAGGAGTACTCGACTACAGGATGCTCAAAAAGGCCGTCCTTGTTCTTCGTGAAAGGTGAAATGTAAAAGGTGAAAGGTTTCAGAGGAAGAGCCTTCGACACTCCTACGTTTCACTTTTAACTTTTCACGTCTCACGCCTAACAATCTTCGTATGCTGGCGGGCTTTTTCAGCATGCTGTTAGATCTGGAGTGATATGCCAGTTCAGAACTTTATCCCTCCACGCCGGCTGCTTCTTGGCCCAGGGCCGAGCATGGTGCATCCGCGAGTCCTACGTGCCCTCTCAACTCCTCTGCTCGGCCATTTGGACCCAGTCTTTCTTGCGATCATGGACGATATCCAAGCCCTGTTGCGCTTCGTCTTTCAGACCAAGAACCGCTTCACCATCGCGGTCTCCGGCACCGGCTCAGCCGGGATGGAGGCTTCGATCGTGAATATCGTTGAGCCGGGCGATGCGGTAATCGTCGGGGTCAATGGCCTGTTTGGCACGAGATGGGCCACCCTCGTCGAACGCTGCGGCGGTAAAGCGATTCACGTAGAAGCCCCCTGGGGACAGATCATAGAGCCAGAGGCCATAGAACAGGCGTTGCGCCGATCCGGCCCGGTGAAAGCCGTGGCTATCGTGCATGCCGAAACCTCGACCGGCGTCTGGCAGCCGCTTGAGCCGATCGCCCGCCTCTGCCGCGAACACGACACACTCTTCCTCGTTGATGCCGTGACCTCGCTGGGAGGCGCACCGGTCGAGATCGATCGTTGGGACATCGATGTCTGCTATAGCAGCACGCAGAAATGTCTGAGCTGTCCGCCCGGGTTGTCTCCCTTCACCCTCAGCGACCGCGCGTTGGCTGCCATCAGAGCCCGGCGCACCCCCTGCCAGAGTTGGTACTTGGATATGGCCTTGATCGCGGACTACTGGGCCGAAGGCACCAGAGCCTACCACCACACGGCTCCGATCTCGATGCTCTATGCCCTGCGGGAAGCGTTGCGACTCGTCGAAGAAGAGGGATTGCCGGCCCGCTTCGTTCGCCATCAGCATAATAGCGAGGCCTTGGTCGCGGGCTTGACCGAACTCGGGCTTCCTCCCCTTCCCCCGGCGGGACATCGACTCCCAATGTTGACCTGTGTCACGGTCCCCCCTCATATTCCTGAAGCCGAGATACGGACGAACTTGCTCTCAACCTATGGCATTGAAATCGGCGGTGGGCTCGGCCCACTCAAGGGGAAGGTCTGGCGCATCGGCTTGATGGGTGAATCATCGACCGAGGCTCACGTCTTGACCTTACTCAATGCGCTGGAAGAAATTTTTATCCACGGCGGATGGCTTTCCACTCCTGGGGTTGCACTCCAGGCTGCCGCACGAGTCTATAGCCGCACGGTATCCTGACAGCCCAAGAGATCGATCGCATGAAGAATAAACGATTACTCTGGATGCTCGCTGGCGGAGTCCTTGTCTTTCTCCTCATGATCGCGTACTTGATCTTCGCCCTGACACTGGCCGACCTCATGCAGCCGAATCTCGTTCCGCAGGACAAGGCCGCGACTACAACGTCAGCGATGTGATGGGCCGCACCATCATGAAGTCCGTTACCATTCGCTCAGTGCGTGTCATCGACGGGACCGGTCGGACGATCGAACGGGCCACGGTTGTCATTCGCGGCACCACGATTGCCGCCGTCGGATCGGATCGAGACCTCTCCATCCCACGTGGAACGACAAAGATCGATGGCCGAGGACTGACGCTGTTACCAGGCCTGATCGACTGTCACGTGCATCTCTGCCTCGGTGCTGAACCGGATGTCATCGACGCGATCGCCAAAGAACCGCCCACTCTGACATTGCTCAAATCGAGCCGGGCTGCGCGACAGACCTTGGAGGCAGGCTTCACGACCGTGCGCGACGTGGGGTCGCGAGACCATTCCATCTTTACCTTGCAACGGGCTATCGATGCAGGGCTCGTTCCCGGACCTCGTATTGCTGCAGCAGGCCTGGCGATTTGCATGATCGGCGGCCACGCCAGATTTATCGGTCAAGAGGTGGAAGGAGTCCAGCAAGTACGAGCCGTCGTGCGCTCGCAAATCTCCGCCGGGGCCGCCGTCATTAAAGTCATTGCGTCAGGTGGCGTCCTCACGCCAGGCACCTCGCCGGACCAGGCGCAAATGACCGTGGAGGAACTCCAGGCCGCCGTGGAAGAAGCGCAGCGAGCTGGGCGGAAAGTCGCCGCCCATGCCCATGGATCGTCTGGGATGAAGAATGCCGTCCGCGCCGGAGTCCATTCGATCGAGCATGCCACACTCATGGATGAAGAAGCCGCGACCATGATGAAGCAGCAGGGTGTCTTCATGGTGCCGACACTCTCTGCGCTGGCCACCACTGCCGCCTGCCGACTCGGGTGCGGCACTCCCGAAAGCGTCCTGGACAAAGCCAAATCCATGACGAAGCGCCATCAAGTGAGCTTCAAGAAAGCCCTGCGGGACGGAATCCAGATTGCGATGGGCACCGATGCGGGGACGCCCTTTAACTTTCACGGCGAGAACGCCCAGGAACTCGAACGGATGGTCGCCTTAGGGATGAGCCCGATGCAGGCGATTCTCGCCTCGACCTCTGCTGCCGCACGCTTGATCGGGATTCAGAACCAGGTGGGAACCATCGAGAAGGGGAAACTGGCGGATCTTCTGCTATTCGAGGGAAATCCGCTTCGTCGCATTGACCTACTACGCGACCGAGATCGGATTGTTGGAGTGATGCGATCGGGCAAGTTTGTCTCTGGACCGCTTTCAAGAACGTGAGGCGTAAGGGGTTAGGGGTAAGAGGAGCCGACAGAAGAGGCTCTGAAAAACTCTCCCCTTGTCGCCTAACGCCTCACCCCTTACCGTCTTTCGTAGAACAACTCCAGTGCGGCTGCGAAGCCTTTCATCCGTCCTTTGCGGAACACCTCCTCAAGCCGTCCACGTAACGATCTGACGCCACCTTCATCGCCTCGTTTGACTACGCCTTGAGATAGAAGCATCTCTGTCGCCACTTCGACGAGCCGCTGTTTGCGCCCCTCCATTTCAGCAGTGACAAGCTCCTCCATGACCTCCGATGCCCGCTCCCGAATCATCTCTTCCTTAAACGTGTCATACCCTTGATCCGCCACGGTCCGCTTACGAATCACGGCGAGTTCGGCTTTGATCCACTTCACGTCTTTCATCAAGACCGCGAACACTTCTTTTCGCCCTTCATCGAAGAGCTTCTGCTCCATCTCGTCGAGGATGACGGCTGGATCGGCCGCTTCATCCCGTGCCGTTTCATCCCCCCAATTGAGTCGGTCATAGCTCCGACGCTTCTCTGGATCGCCGACGACTTCGTAGGCCGCATTGATCTCACGGATCTTGGGTTCTGCGTGAGTGCTATCTGGGTTGCGGTCAGGATGGTGCTGGAAGACCAGCTTTCGGTAGGCCTTCTTAATCGCGTCGTCGGATGCATCGCGCGAGACCCCCAGCACCCGATAAAAGTCGATTCGTGCCATGGCGAAGGACTATAACATGGGGCTTCGCAGGCTTCACCTTGACTCCTGTATTGAACAACTTTAGCCTGGCGCCATTTATGCTGTCACCCGCAACTCAGCACTCAGCACTCAGCACTGAAGCGTTCCGGTCTCCTCGGTGCGAGATACCCTTGTGAGCGGACAGTCTTGGCGACAGGGTGTCACTCGTTATCAATGGCTGGTCCTGTTTATCGCATGGCTTGGCTGGGTCTTCGATGCGATGGACGCGACAATCTACGCGATCGTCCTCCACCCGGCGCTGCACGATTTGCTCCAGTCCCCCGGCGAGACCGTTTCTTCGGAGCAGATCGGCTGGTACGGGGGGATCATCTTCTCCATCTTTCTCATCGGCTGGGCCATCGGTGGGATATTCTTCGGCGTGGTCGCGGACCATCTTGGCCGCACGAAAACCCTGATCATCACAATCCTCATCTATGCGATCTTCACCGGACTCGCCGCGCTCTCGCACGACTGGTGGCACCTGGCTATCTATCGCTTTCTTACGGCACTGGGAATCGGAGGGGAATGGGCGGCCGGCGCAGCGCTCGTCGCTGAATCCTGGCCGGAAGAAAAACGAGCGAAAGCCGCGGGCATTCTCCAGTCAGCCTGGGCGGTCGGGTTCTTCCTCGCTGCGTCGTTCAATTTATTGTTAAAGGGCTATGGTTGGCGAGTGATGTTTGTGATCGGCGTGCTCCCGGCCTTTGTGTCGTTGCTGGTCCGCTGGCATGTGAAGGAACCGGATCGTTGGGCCAAGGCCCACGACCGGGACACGACGATCAGCCCCACACATATAACCGATATCTTTCATCCCCCCTTAAGACGGTCAACCATCGTAGGCTCCGCGCTGGCGTTCGTCGCCGTCTTTGGTTTGTGGGGGGCGACAAACTGGGCGCCCACGCTCATCCGCGAGTTACCAGATCTCAAGAGCTCCGATGCAGCAACCCTGTCGGTCTCTGTGAGCTATGCCATCATGGCTCTCAACGGGGGAGCCCTCTTTGGCTATTTGGGGTTTGGACCGCTGGCGGATCGATTTGGACGGCGCGCGGTGTTTGCCCTTATGTGCCTCGGAAGTCTCGTGATGCTGCCGATCACATATCTGTTACCGACGACCTATGCCGGCGTCTTGATGTTGTTGCCGCTGCTGGGGTTTTTCAACAACGGCATCTTCAGCGGATTTCCGATCTATCTCCCCGAGCTCTACCCCACCAGGCTGCGCGCCACCGGCGCCGGCTTCTGCTTCAATGCCGGGCGTGTGCTGGCATCGGCCTCGCCATTTCTTACCGGCTGGCTGGTGACGGAACTCGGCAGCTTTGGGCGAGCCGCAAGCACGGTGGCATTGATCTATCTGGTAGGATTAGTAGTCTTAATCTTTGCACCGGAGACCAAGGGAAAACTTCTGCCGGAATAACCACTTCCGAGTCGGGGTCACGCACACCAGGTCTTGACATCCCACCAAACCGACTTAACTTGATAACATGACTTACACACCACCACCCAAAGCCCTGTCGCACGATGAAAAGAAGGCGGCCGACGCGGCCTTCGCAGGCCGCCCCTTTAATGAGGCATGGTCTGCTTCAGCCCGAGCGGTCTACGACGGTATCGTGAAGGCCTTGCCTCACACAGACGTCGCGATTCCCACTTCTTCCACGCAGAGCGAGCCTCTCCAGCCTCAAGAGCCTCTCGCGCAAGAGCACACCGGTGGGCAAGAGTTGGTGGAGGGGACTGCGATGCCTCCAGCCCTTCGCGACCGAGAAGCGGCAATTCAGGCCGGGATTTTGATCGACGTGACGCCGACCGCCCTGCAACTCGGCATCACATTCCCTGTCACGATCACTCGACCACTCTGGGAAGTGGGAATAGTCACGAACGAATCACTCCCTGAAGAAGATCAAACCAGCCGGTTGCGCGACATTCTGATGGCCTTTCGTCTGCGCCTGGCCAGCCTGACGACGGTGTCGCCCCTGCTCGACTTTCCGGTTCTGCTGGCCTTGCCGCCAAGCAAGGTGCCTCAGCCTGTGCCGTTGTTTGCCCTCATTCAACCGGACCCCACGCACCAGGCGAACGTGACGCTCTTGCTGCCAAACGAAGTGTCCTTATCCATCACCTCGCTGAATTAGGCAGAATGCTGAAAAAGTCCGCCAGCATACGAAGATTGTTAGGCGTGAGACGTGAAAAGTTAAAAGTGAAACGTAGGAGTGTCGAAGGCTCTTCCTCTGAAACCTTTCACCTTTTACATTTCACCTTTCACGAAGAACAAGGACGGCCTTTTTGAGCATCCTGCTGGCTCACCGTCAATCATCGAGAACGATTCCTTCGCCGAGCCCAACCAGGGCAAAAGCAGTTCTTCTTCAACTTACTAGCCCAAATCGCTTCTGAACGAAGGCTCGCTCTTCCGCTTCAGTTGTAATCATTCCATCAATGCGTGCGTCCAACAATTTCCCCAAGATAGTTTTGTACTGCGGCCCTGGCTTCAGCCCCATGGCCTGAAGATCCCGCCCCGTCAGTGCCGTCTTGATTTCCCTGTTCCTCGCATACACCACAAGGTATCGTTTCAACAGACTCACTCGCACCCCGTGCTGCGCGCTTACCTGCTTCGCCAGAAGCAGCACGAGCGCCTCGTCTGAGAGATCTGCCAAGAGGCGATACACCTGCGATGGCCGGACTGTCCCTTTATTGGTGAGTCTCTTCAGCGCGCGATCGACCAGACTTCCTCCAGCACTCACGTTCTTGGCCTGCTCTCGTGAAAGCGCTAACCGCCGGATCATCGAGGCCACCACGACCGCGCTGGACTCGCTCGACAACGCCATAAGATAGAGGATCGGCCTGTCGATTACAGAATTCGTGAATCGACTCGCCCACCAGGCGAGCGCTTTAGTAACGGCGGTGATCACTCGCTTCACCTTTGTCGTGTAGCACAGACGGTGATGGAGGAAGCGAAGCAATTGCAACTGCCCTAGCCGGGAAATTGCGCGCACCGGATCGTGCTCGGCGAACAGCAACAGGATTTCGTTCTGCAATCGAGGACCGGAGAGTTGCTGGATCAGATTCGTGGAGGCCGCTTGCGCGAGCAGGCGCAATGTGGTGCGTTCAAGGCGAAAATCGAATCGTTGTTCGAACCGGATCGCTCTGAAGAGGCGCGTGGGATCGTCTTGGAAACTTCCGGCATGCAGCACGCGGATCGTGCGCGCCCGAAGATCGCGCTGCCCTCCATAGGGGTCGAGCACGCGACCGAACTGCCGCGGATTGAGTTGTATCGCTATGGCATTGATCGTGAAGTCCCGCCGGTAGAGATCCTCTTCGATCGACGCAGGCTGAACCGTCGGCAAGACAGCTGGATGTGCATAGGACTCTCGCCTGGTCGTCGCGATATCCATCTTGAGCCCGTCCTGGAAGACCAGCCGCGACGTCGCAAACCGTTCAAATACTGCCAGCCCTGCCCCATACCGGTCGGCCACCAGTCGCGCGAAGCCGATCCCATCGCCTTCGACTGCCAGATCAAGGTCCCAGTCCTTCCTCTTCAGCAAGAGATCGCGGACGACTCCGCCGACGAGGTACAAGGACACCCCATCCTCATCCGCGAGGTTCCCAAGATCACGAAGAAGAGAAAGACGCTCCTGAGGGAGACGACCCATTCCCCTGACGATCGTGCTTCTCGTCGGTGGTATTGCGGGATGTGCGCGCTTGCGCCGCGCCAATCCTGGATTATGAGCCACCACGCAGTACACGGTCATCGAGACGACCCCTTCACCGATTTCTGAAAGACAATGTCGCCGTAATAGGCCGTGGCTTGTTCCTTGGTATTATCCGTATCGCTCATGATCGCGACGCCGTTGATCATCGGCGGCTCCTCCCCGAACGCCTTCTTGTAGTCTTCGTAAATGTTCCGCTCTTCATCGATCCAGATGCCCACTTTCTGCGTTCCGCTTTCGACGACCACCATCTTGGCAAAATCGGTATAGGCATTCTCGACGATCGTGCCGACAGGGGTCTTTGTCTCCCAGATATAGTTCAAGGCGGCGATAGGAATATCGCCGAACAGAGCCTGCCCGGCTCTGAACTTGAGCTTTTTGCCGAAGTTGACTCTGTCGGGATCGTATTCAAAGGTGATGTAGAGCCGGGCCGGATAGTCGTCGCCCTCCTTGAGGGCCACGTCGCTATGCTGGAGCAGGTTGTCAATTTTCCAGCGCCACCGGACAACCGGGAATTCTTTTGGATCGATCACCACCGGCTTAATCAGGCCAGAGGCCGAGGCCTCACTCACCGCCTTTACGATCGTCACACCTCCATCCTTCACCACTTCATAGGAGGTATGTTTTGGTATCTTCTTAAAGGTGAGCGGCTTCCACCCATCGGGCATCGCCTGCCCGACCGTCCCGCTCGAAAACTTCCCCACTTCGATCACCGAAGGAGATTCCGCCCTTGCAGCTGTAGGTGCAATGAGTAGCCCCATCGCAATAAGCACGAATTTCCATACCCTTCTTTCCATCCACTTCTGCGGTGAGGCAGGGTAGGTTATCCTTACATGCGCGTCCTTCTCACCCGCCCACCCACTGGCACGCCGAGCCGTGCCATTAGCCCGGGCGAGGGCCTTCTGATTCTCCATACCTTTATTTAGGGGAGTGCCAAAGCTGCCCTTTACTGCGCGCATCGAGCGACCACTGTTTCATCGTGGGGGTTCTGCGAGCAAGAAGGGGACTTGGCCATTCCCTTTCCATCCTTCTCAGGCCGCGCGTTGCGCGAGCACCGGGATAATTGAACCTCTCTCATCTCTTCCTTCTCCTCCTGTAGGGCGGACGTGGTTTGCCTTCGACTGCGCGCATCGAACGAGCACCTTCCGAGCGTGCGCGTTCTGCGAGCACGGAAGTCAACCACGTCTGCCCTCATCCCCTCATCCACGCGAACAACTTCATCAATAGATTCTTCGTCCGTGGCGTGAAATGTGCCTTGCGCCACAGATTGGCTACCTTCTTGTTGACTTCAGCCTGAGTCGGATAGGGATGGATCGTACCGGCGATGGTCTTCGCTCCCGCGCCGGCTTTCATCGCAACTGAAAACTCGCCGATCATGTCGCCAGCGTGGGCCGCTACGATCGTCGCGCCCAGGATCTTGTCGGAGCCTTTCTGGATATGCACTCGCGCGAACCCTTCGTCTTCGCCGTCGAGAATCGCGCGATCGACCTCGTCGAGCTTGTAGGTGTAGGTTTCGACCTCGATGCCCTTCTCCCTTGCATCCTTCTCATACATCCCGACATGCGCGACTTCCGGCTCCGTGAAGGTACACCACGGCATGATCAAGGATTCGACACTGGCATAGCCGAAACCGAAGGGATGTGGAAATAGGGCGTTCTGAATGACGATCTGCGCCATGGCATCGGCAGCATGGGTAAATTTGTAGCGCGAGCAAATGTCGCCTGCGGCAAAGATCTTGGGATTCGTCGTCTGCAGCCGCTCGTTCACCTTGACCCCGTTCTTGTCGTACTCGACACCGACCGCTTCCAACCCGATTCCCTCGACATTAGGGGTTCGGCCGACGCCTACAAGAATCTCGTCGACCGTCACATCGTACTGCTGACCATGTGACTCGACTGTGAGCCGCTTGCCGCTATCCGTCCTGCTGACCTTGAGATCTTTCCCGCAGCAGAACAACTTAACTCCATCACGCAACATGTGCTGCTCGACGATCTCAGCCGCTTCGCGGTCTTCTTTCGGCAGGATGCCGTGCATCGCTTCAATGAGGTAGACCTGGCTCCCGAAGCGGGCAAATGCCTGCGCCAATTCGCAGCCGATGGGACCGGCGCCGATCACCCCGATGCGTTGCGGCAGTTCCGTCAGCGAGAACACCGTTTCATTGGTGAGATAGCCTGCCTCTTTCAATCCTGGCGTAGGAGGCACCGACGCCCGTGCCCCTGTGCAGACAGCTGCCTTCGCAAAGGTGAGGGTACGATTGCCGGACGGCCCTTCGACTTGAATGGTGTCGGCACCGGTAAAGCGTCCGCTGCCGATATAGACATCCACGCCCAGCTTCGAATAGCGATGAGCCGAATCGTTGTGGCTGATCAGCGCCCGCAGTCGTCTCATGCGGGCCATCGCTGCGCCAAAGTCGTACTTCACCCCGGGAGGAATTTGCAGGCCGAACTCTTCGGCATTCCGCAAATCGGCCCAAACCCTTGCCGTGCGAATGATGCCTTTCGAGGGCACACAGCCGACATTCAAGCAGTCGCCACCCATCAAATGTTTTTCGATCAAGGCCACTTTGGCCCCCAGACTCGCAGCAATGACGGCTGTGATCAATCCTGCGGTCCCAGCTCCAATGACCACAACATTGTAGCGGCCAGCCGGTTCGGGATTGACCCAGTTCGAGGGATGCACGTTGCTGACGAGCGTGCGGTTATGCTCGTCGTTCGGCAGCACAAGGCTTTCTTCACGCTGATTCATCACCACGATCCTCTCTTCTGCCGACTGCGAAACCATCGTATTGCCCCCTCATTTCGCCTACGTTTCACGTATCACGCCTCACGGTTCGACAGGCTCACCGTCCCGAGCCAAGCCGAGGGACGTTTTACGGGGCTTGGGGTCATGCTGGTT
Organism: Nitrospirota bacterium; assembly: GCA_963741245.1. Taxonomy (GTDB): domain Bacteria; phylum Nitrospirota; class Nitrospiria; order Nitrospirales; family Nitrospiraceae; genus Palsa-1315. Next base: position 77,879 of record CAVUHR010000027.1, read on the forward strand.
TCCCAGACCACTTCTTGTACAGGTTTGGCACAAGCGCCAGAAGCCCCAGCAATACAAATGCTCCAATCACTCCGGGGGAAGCAATGTCTTTCAAAGAATTGATCGTACCGAGTTGTCGGCCCGCGTAGGAATAGACGAAAGAACCCGGAATAATTCCGAGTGCCGTCGCCACGACGTAGGTGCCGACATTCATGCGAGTCAGGCCCGAAACCAGATTCACCACAAAGAACGGAAAAAGCGGAATCAGCCGGAGGGTCATGAGATAACCGAACGCGTTCTTCGCAAAGCCCTGCTGAACCGGACCCAGCCACTTTCCAAACTTCTGTTCCACCCAATCGCGCAGCAGATAGCGGGATACGAGAAACGCGAGCGTCGCGCCTGTCGTCGCCCCCAGATTTACGAAGAGCGTACCCAGTAGAGCTCCGAAGAGAAACCCGCCGGCCAGTGTCAGGATCGTGGCGCCGGGAAGCGAGAGTCCCGTCACGGCCACATAGGTCAGGACGAACAACGCTGCGGCTGCGGCAGAATGTGTTTCGGTGAACGACAGTAGGTAGTCGCGATTGTCCTTTAGCTCCTGCAAGGAGAGAAACCGGCCCAGATCGAAGTAGAAGAATGCGGCCACCGCAACTCCGATCGCGAGGATGACAGCAATCTTTCCGGCACTCAATCCGCTTTTTGCTTCAGAAGCTGGCATGTCGTTTGTCATGACGGTTTGCTCGAGTATCCGCGTATCATGGGGACTCCTTTTCTGGCTGTCAATGTGCGGGCAAGGGGCGAGGGGCACGAGGCGAGAGGGAAGACATTCCGTGCCTCTCGCCTGAACATCGGCGATTGCAGCAGACGCGTTCATGAATAATGCGGGTGAAGAACCGATGGAGGTAGCAGAGCCGGCTATCGTGGCTGACGATCGTGGAGATCGCGATCCATATCGAGCCGGCCGAACACCCGTTCAACTGGGTCGATCGTCCCATCCTGGTTGCGATCGAGCTCTTGGAAATGGTCGTGGCTCAATTCAGGGGTGTGCGGGTCCGGAACGCCTGCACCAAGATGATTCCGGCGAGGATTATAGCGCTGCGGGCTTTCCAGCATGCCGTGGTACATGAGATCGGTTCTTGGCTGCACGACGGCTTTCGGCGGGATCTTTTTGCTGATTTTTACCTGACGGCGGCCCTTACGGCCTGTCGTCTTGGACTCTGTCGGGGTCTGTTTGGCCTGTCCCTGAAGGACTTCAAGCTGCTGCTCTGGAACGGTGGATACAGCGGTTCTTTTTGCGGTCGCTCTCCTAGACTTCTGAGCTCGCTCAGGTGATGGTATTGGAGATATAGCCGGAACGACAGCCGGGGTCTGTTCCTTGGATTTCTTCTGAGCTGCAAGCGCCTGCCCCACTTCGGCCCCAACCAGGGCCACCGTACAGGCACAGGCTAGAATTGTTCGGCCCAAGCACCCCTTCTTCATACTCCCTCCTGATGAACCTCTACAAGTGTAGCAGGCCATCCGGCCAAATGAGCGCGTGAAAGTGCCTAATATTTCAAGAGGTCAGAGTGCCTTCTTGGCATGTAGCATACGACCCAATGCCTGGAGAGGATATTGACGCTTGTTGTTAAGAAAGGCCTGGTCTACTAGCAGGGTGCTGAAGCAGCCTGCTAAAACGGAAAGTAGAGTTCGACTCCGCCGTATACCCCATTATGAAATGTTTGCGTGTATTGATAGCCGCCTTTGAGCGTCAGGTAAAAGCGCTCGATTGGCACTTGAACCAAGGGGCCGGTTTGGACCGCATAGAAATCCACGTTCCCCATGCCTGCGAGATCCCAACCAAGGTAGGTGGAACAGCAGTCCTGTTCGCTCTTATGTACCAACCTGGTTGCTCTGAGGCGGCTCCAGACGAAACTGTCCAGATCCGTGTATGACACAATGGCATGAATTGTTCCATTCTCATGCCAGTAAAAGGCCTCTCCCTGGAGGTATACGCCGATATCATTCTCGTTTGTCCTTCCCCCAGTTGGACGGTCCTCTTGTTTCCATCGAAACTGGGGACCGGCGAATCCAATGAAATTCCACGGCCCCTGAATATATTTGATCCCTAAAGAGGGGGTCGCAAACTGAACCTCGGCATCACGAATCGCTCCGTTATCTTTGAACGAGTAGCCGAGCCCGCCTCCCAGCACTTGAATAAACGGCTGGAGATTTGACTCTCCCGATGTGATCGGCGTCCGAACACCCAAGTATGTGTAGTACTGACCCTGGTGGTCTATTTGATAGCCTGTAAACACATCACCGGCCGCGACGATAGCGGGCCACAGCAGGGCCACGCACATCGCTATGCCGCAAAAGACGTGAGTTCTCGCCATTGGTCTGCTCCTCTGTTCACCTGTTCGATTGCGAAACCTGCCACCACCGTTTCTTCGCATTGCATCGCCCAACGCCGACGGACTTGAAAGGCAAAGGACTTCACGTACAGGGTCCCATTCTCGCCGACAAGATCGACCGTTCCCAGCATATTCACTGAGAGACCGGTCGGTGAAATCTGCTCAACTGTGCCTTCCAGGGTACGGTCCGGCAGCACCAGAAGACACTTCTCTTGATAGGGGAAGCGAAAGTCAATCCGATGTGACTTTCTCGACTTCTTGACGACTTTTCTAAACACACGCACGAGAGACCACAAGCTCCGGTATATTCCCTGTTCGACTTCGGGTTGATTCCAGGCTCGGGAGTCTGAAAATGCGGCAACGATCAACGAATCGGCAGCCTTCTCGTCTACATCGATAAATTTTAGCCCGATCTCGACCACGCATGCTGAGATTTGCTTATGCCGGCACATTCGACTTCTGACGGTGAGACGTTTACCTCTACGAGTCTTGACGCTGACAAAAATATCTCCGCCTCCACTCAGCAGTTGCTTGTTCACTCGAATAAGTGCCCCGACTTCATTGATGTCGTCTACAATGCCACGGATCCGTTGCTCTCCTCGCACCAATTCACACAGCAATCTGCGCCTGATGCGAAATGTTTTGCGCCACTCCGGCAGTTCGGCGGCAGCCAGAATGACCACGCCCACCAAGACAATATTGACCGCCCCCCAGAAAAGACTGACCTCCAATCCTGGAAGAGGGATCTGTGCTAGCCACAGACGTATCCCCGTCGCCAATCCCGCGATGAGCAGTCCCATGATGATGACATGAGGCAGGATGTACGAAAATCGTGTGAACCCGCGCCGCTCTTGAGCCTCTCCTTTAGGAGTAATGATGAACGGCCGTTTCTTCCTGGGACTGATAGCGGTCTTGAGCGTGGCCCAACTCAGAGCCATGCTGCCTGCCGTTTCATAAATGTCGGACCAGAACGCATTCCGCGTGCCCAGGCTGACGGTCCTCAGCATCACGAGCGTCGCCAGATAATAGGATCCGAAAAAGTTGACGAGCGACGAGATATCAGCCGTGACGGGGATAATCCCGAACAGCAGGGCAAATAGCGGGGCGACGAGGCATATGAACCGAGGTACTCCGTGAAGGAAATAAAAAATGGACGCAAAGTAGCCGATCCGCTGCGGGAGGGTGAGGCCGCGCATCGTGAACGGATTTGTCTGAAAGAGGATCTGCACGTGGCCCATCGCCCACCGTACCCGTTGCTTGATGGATCTCTCGAATGTTTCGGGCATGAGTCCAACTGCCAGCACCTTATTGAGATAGCATGACCGATAGCCCTTCGCATGAATCGCCATGCTCGTGTGAATGTCTTCGGTCACGGTCTCGGTTCGGAACCCGCCGATCTCCAACAAGACACGGCGGCGAAACAACCCGCAGCTTCCGGCAAAGAAGGCACTATTGTGGCGATCGCGACCAGCCTGAAGCACACGATAGAACAGCGATTGCTCGTTCTTGAGCGATTCCTCGAGTTGAAGATTCCTCTGAAACACGTCGGGGTTGTAGAAATGATGCGGCGTTTGGACAAACGCAACTTGTTCGTCCTGGAAAAATCCCACCGTGTCCTTCAAAAAACGGTCGGTTGGAACATGATCGACGTCGAAGATCGCAATGATTTCTCCCGAGGTTTCTTGCAAGGCATGGTTCAGATTCCCGGCTTTCGCATGTTGTAGGTCCGCCCGGCGGATGTATCCACAGTTCAACGTCGTGGCCAATGTCTTAATCTCGTCTCGCTGACCATCGTCGAGCACATGCACCCGGTAGCGGTCTTTGGGATAGTCCTGGTTGACGCAGCCGATCATCGTGCGGCGAAGAATGCTCAGAGGCTCATCGACAACCGTGACGAAGATATCGACATGCGGATAGCGGAGCAGGGGCACCGGTTGGCGTTTGAGCGGCGACCAAGCGTGATAGGCAAATAATAGGATCTGCACAAAGGCGTAGGTTTCCGCCGTATAGACTGTCCAACTCACCAGCAGACTCTCCCAATCGCCGGTGTTCATCGTATAGAGGCCTCGCCACAACAGGTACCGTGCATACAGGAACAGAGTCAGCGCCAAGATGACCTGATGGCCTCTTTTCCTCCAACTGAGCACACCGATCACCGCCAGGATACAGAGCGACAGCGGTATGGCCAGCGAGGAACTATAAAAATGATTGAGCCATGTCATAGGCGTTTCCTTTGTGAGTCTCCCTCTTCTGAGTCGTCTCGCTCACTTACCCGCTTCGATCCACGAGGCTTCACGCCGCAGCAACTGATCGCCGTGATTGCTGCTCCTGACCGAAGTGCCACACCATTGATTGGTGATTCTCTGTCTTGCCTGGACCAGGATTTCTGTGGCTGTTTTCCTTCAGCGGTGTGCTCGACGCACTCTAGAATGGAATACTTGTTCCGCCCATACCGATGATGTGGGAGACCCGTATACTATCGGGGTACTTCTTTGGGAGGGACCGGAATGCTGCACGCGATTCTATAGGGTTGTTGCTTGCGGCGGACAATCTGGAAGCCGCGAAAACGATACCAACATCCAGAATCCTGATCGCCCATGGCCTCCTCGTCCTTTCCCTAGCCTCTTCAGTACTCTTTGGCCAATCCAAGCACCTGCTTTTCCTACTTGTAAGGTCTCAGCCTCCTGTCCTACTCTGTACGTGGAGGCCAACATATGGATGAATCTAGTCGGTTAACCAAGACGAAAGAACAGTGGGCCAAGGCCCGCCGTGGGGGTGAAGAGCGGGAAGTGTTTTACGAAGGAGATGCCCGCCTGCCACCGGGACAGCATCTCGTCGAGACCTGGCCTGTGCTCGATCTCGGTCAAAAGCCTGACATTCCGTTCTCGGAATGGAAACTCACCATCGGCGGATTCGTGGCGAATCCCATCACGTGGACCTGGGAAGAGTTTCTCGCCCAGCCCCAGTTCAAGGACGTCTCAGACTTCCACTGTGTGACGAGCTGGAGCCGGTTCGACAACGAGTGGGAAGGTGTGAGTTTTAAACACATTATCTCGGTTGTGAAACCACTGTCGCTCGCCAAATTCGTGCTCTTCAAGTCCTATGACGACTACACAACCAATTTGCCGCGTGAAGCCTGCGACGATCAGGACGTACTCCTGACGTACAAGTGGAACGGCAAACCCCTCACGAAGGAACACGGAGGCCCAGTCCGCGTGATTGTCCCGAAGCGTTATGCCTGGAAAGGCGCCAAGTGGGTGAAGGAGATTACATTTTTGGATAAGGATGCAAAGGGGTTCTGGGAAGTGCGGGGCTATTCGAACAGCGCGTTCCCCTGGGAAAATGATCGATATGGGTGAGACCGTCTAGCCGACCTGCCCCTTTCTTTCCAATGCACGACATGTCAGGCACCATACGCAAGGTGGAATTCTGGCCGGTGGATGTGCCCATCACTGACCCCTTCGTCGTCGCCACCGGCGCACGAACGATGGCAGAGAACGTCTTCCTGCGAATCACGCTGGCCAATGGCATACAGGGTTATGGTGAAGCGGCGCCGTTTCCTGAAGTCGGAGGAGAAACTCGCGAGAGCTGCCTTCTAGCCCTCCACCAACTCGGCAAAGCCGTCCTTGGTCATTCAGCCTCAGGCTACAAGGAAATAGGGCGCTTGCTATCTGAACAGGCGTTCACTTATCCAGCGGCACGTTGTGGACTCGAAACCGCCGTCATCGATGCCTACTGCCGCACGTCGAACATCCCGATGTGGCAGCTCTGGGGTGGCGCGGATGTGCGAGCGCGGGAGACGGATATCACGATTCCCATCACCGACCTCGGCAAAACCGTCGCCCTGGCACGCAGATGGTACGCGAAGGGGTTTCGCCTCTTCAAAATGAAGGTCGGTAAAGATGTCGAGAACGACATCCGGCGTCTGGAGGCCGTGCATCGCGCACTCCCAGGCATCTTGTTCATCGGCGATGGCAATCAGGGCTTTTCGCGCCAAGACTGCCTGACGTTTGCACAGGAGGTGAAGAGATTTGGCGGGACAATGGTGCTGCTTGAACAGCCGGTGGTGCGGAACGACCTCGACAGCATGGCGGCAATCCGTCGAGAGACCGGCATTCCCGTTGCGGCGGATGAATCAGTCCGCTCGCTCGCGGACGCGCAAGAGGTCGTCGCTCGAGGCGCGGCTGACTACATCAATATCAAGATTATGAAGACCGGCGTGGTTGAAGCGGTGGAGATTGCCTCCTTCACCAAAGCGTCCGGCCTCAAGTTGATGATCGGCGGGATGGTCGAAACACGTATGGCGATGGGCTGCTCTTTCAGCCTGGTCCTGGGACTTGGCGGCTTCGACGTGCTCGACCTCGACACCCCATTGCTGCTGGTCAATGACCCAGTCACGGGTGGCTACCGATATCAAGGCTCACGCCTGCAACCCTGGTCAGGCCACGGCCTCGACTTGAAAGCACCGCCCTCCCCGAACGTCACCTCCATCGAATAATTCAACCGCTCACTTCGTCACACTTCTTGCAATTCAACGTCTCTCCGAAATGCTGTCTCCGGCCTTCCTCTGTCAAGACCCAGGGCCGATTCGTCATCGGTGGCTGGTGCCGCACGTGTTGACCATGGCCACATTGTAGATCGGCCACCCAATCACCATATTCGTCCAAATGAAATCCAACAATGGGTTGATGCACGTATGAATCTCCCTTACATCCTCGTCATCGATTCCTTAGGGATATGTTAAACTCGCTCGCGCGAGCGCATGCTAACACGAACAGAGGAGTACGCGTGATGAAGATCGGCTTCGTAGGAGTCGGACGGATGGGAGCCAACATGGCCCGGCGTTTGAGGGATCAACAGGAAACAATCGTAACCGTGTACGATAGGGATCGCGCCACAGCCACCGACCTTGCGACCGAGCTAGGCTGTGAAGCGGCTGCGACCCCTGCCCGCGTCGCAGAACTCGCGGGCATCATTTTCACTGTCGTGTCCGATGACGCTGCGATGCGCCAGATCTTTTCCGCGACCGACACAGAGAGTCTTCTCCGCCACGCCAAGGACCGGCTCTTCGTGAACTGCGCCACCCTCTCGCCGGCCGTGCACGTCGACGTCGAAACTCTGGTGACGCAACGTGGAGGCCAGAGCCTCGAAGCATGCATGGCTAGCAGCATCACGCAGGCGCGCCAAGGTACCTTATACCTCATGTGCGGCGGGCGCCCGGATGCGTTCGAGTCAGCAAAGCCGCTCTTGGAAAAACTGAGCGCGCACCTCCACTATATCGGATCGGCTGGAGAGGCTGCGAAGGTCAAAGCGCTTGTCAACATGGTGATGAACTGCAATACGGCAGCACTCGCAGAAGGGCTTGGGCTTGGAGCAGCCCTCGGCCTCGATTTGACGATGTTGCGAGACATCTTTGCCCAAACGGGAGCCGCGTCGCGCGTGTTAGAAACGGACGGTGAGGATATGCAGAACCGCGCCCATGACTGTTACTTCTCGGCTGCCCATGCAGCCAAGGACTCGGGCATCGCCCTTGCGTTAGCGAAGACCGCCGGTCTTACCATACCGTTAGCTCAAGCGACCTTTAATCAATACCAGCGGCTGGTCTCACTCGGCAAAGGCGAGCTGGACAAATCCGCCGTCTCTGAACTTACCTTCAAAGACCGAAGCTCTCAGTAGCAGGATGCTGAAAAAGGATGGAGAGGGTAGCCTGGATGGTCCCTTTCGCTCGCAGAGTGCGCACGATCAGAATGTGCTCCCTCGATGCGCGCGGGTCGGGACCAATCCAGGCTACCCTATTAAAGCGAGTAATACACTGCTGCGGCCTTGCTTGGGACAAGGCGCGTCTCGGCGCGCCAGGGTTGGGCGGGTGAGAAGTCTGGCCTTTTCGAGCATCCTGCCAACTATTCATGCACTTTCACTCTACGTACCACACTACAGCGTATCGCAAAAACGAGTAATTCCGAAAACTGCTAGGAACCTGCCCAACATTGTCATCCCCATCCCTCACCGCTTCTCAAAGGGGAGTTCCGGGCGTTGACTGGCGGGAAAGTAGGTCCAGCGCTTCTGTTCGTTCTCATCGAAGCTGCCAAGAAATGTCACATAGCGATCGAGGGTGCGAAACTCGGCAAGTGTGATCGTACAGTGCGGCACATCGATGACGCGGGCATCGAACTGACCCACCACGTAGAGCAAACCCGCTCCCGCTTGATAGAGATTCCGTCGGCTTACATATCCCGTATTAGGGAACAGCTCCGTTAAAGACGAGCAGCCTGCCGCTCCCTCGACCCTCAATGTGAGACTGTGCCGAGAGAGGAAGAGATCGGTCGCCGCTCGAATGATGGTAAGCTGGGCCTGTGCCGAAGGGATATCCACAGATGCCGGTTCGGGGGTACTGCTGTTGCACGCACCGCAGAGCATTGCCACGCTCCCAATGGCAACCAACCAGTGTTGGCGCCTCACTTGGGCGCTGGAACTTTCGGCGCTGCGCCAATCGCATCCAGCCCTGCTTGAGCACAGGCATCGTCGAGGTGCGCACCGGGTGCCCCACCAACGCCGATTCCTCCGACGATCTCACCGCCGAGCTCGATCGGGAGTCCGCCCCCGAGCATCAGCACCTGATCGTTCACCTCGCGAAGAGCTTGCAAGGTCGGCACCCTGTTGATCAGTTCAGCCAGCTCGGTCGTAGGACGGCGGAGACTAGCCGCGGTATAGGCCTTCTTCCTGCTGCTATCGACCGTATGAGGCCCAGCCCCATCGGCTCGGGCCATGGCGCGAAGCACGCCGGCTCGATCCACGACTGACACGCTCACCCGGTACCCATCTTTGTTGCAGGCATCCAACGATGCCTGGATCGCCTTTCCAGCCAGCACCATCGGCAAGACTGCCTCTTTCGGCAACTCATCAGAAGCCGGCACTGAATAAGGCATCATCATCACGAACGCCGTTGCGATCATGAGCTGATACGCCGTAGTCGTAGAACGCCTATGATTCGGGTGAACGCACGCCATCGGTGTGACTCCTGGTTGTAAAGGAAAGTTGTACGGCAAAGAGCGTACGAAGGCGCGAGAGGACTGTCAAGAGGGTGACTTTGGATCGGGGATTATGAAAGTGGCGAACGCGGCCGTCAGCTCCAGACGACGCGTTCTTGATTGAGGAGGTAATCGATTACTTCGATGCTATTACGCATCTGGATCTGCGCCTTTTCGGACATGGGGAGGACGGCACCGACCAGCTTGCCTGATTCGACGTCGTCGAGCGACGGAATCCCATCAGGTCCACGCTTTTCCAGCTCTTGTCGGTAACTTGCCACCTTCGCCTCCTGTTTCCCTGACAGTTGGATCAGTAATTCCTACGCCAGAGACTCATCATCCATCTGACTTACTGCGTACAGGTAGCATAGCACATGGAAATCCGTGCTCCGGTGAGAGTGAGCTATCTTATTGATTCAAATCTACTTTTCAGCCGATCGACGTGCAGCGGTTGAGGCAGGTGCAAGGGCGCCGAGGTATGGGAAATGACCGATCTTGAGAAGCGGCGAATCGAGGCGCAGGCGAAAATCGTCATGCCCTGGGTCAACAAAGTGCGGATCGCCGGTAATATCTGACTGGGCTTTCAGTTCCGGAGCCGGTTGGTTCGGATTACCCACACGCAGATAATCACCATCCCTGTTGTAGAACGCATTGAAAGAGGTGGTGGTCTGACTGGATGGGGCAATCACAAAACCCACTCGATTCAGCCCGACCACGTTGCCGGTGACGTCACTCCGGGATTGCCCGAGAAACGCCGCGCCACCACCATTCTTAACCAAGGTATTGCTCACCAGCACGGCTCGGGCACGATCGCTGACAACGACGGCTTCAAAAAGACTTCGAGTAATCACGTTTCGCTCCAACCGCACATTCGACGTGCCGGCAATCGAGACGCCATGATCGTTATCATGAATAACATTCCCGATGAGGACGGCTTCTGAATCGGCAAACTGAGCGCCAGTCGTCTCGCTCCCCCCGATGACACAATCTTCTATCCGCACATCGTGGACTTGCTGGCTGAACAACATGCCATGTATCTTGATCCGACGAAGGACAATCCCTTGCCCATTGAAGAGACCGACGGCATGCCCCCCTTGGTCATTTATGGTCATGTCACTAATTTCAATGTCCGTCGCCCCATAGGGCCACTTGCCCACATGGAGAGCGCCCACCACAATATCACGCCCCAGAATCGTCACCTGATCTACTCCAGCCCCGATGAACTTGATCCTCTCTTTGCTGTGAATGGTCACGTCCTGAGGATATTGGCCCGCCTTGACGAACACCGTATCGCCCTTTTTGGCAGCATCGACCGCTTCCTGAAGAGAGACGTAGTCCCCGGTTCCATCCAGTGCAACCACGAGGGTCCGAGAACCAAGTAGCGGCCCCTCATCGGCCCACACCAAACCCACCCCCCAAGGGGCCATCACCGCCACAAGACTCAGAACTGCGGCACATATCATGAGAAATTCATACAGGGGCGCCCTTCCGGATGTCAATTCGTGGACTCGTCCAGGCGGACGACTTTTTCAACAGTCCCATGGTATCCTCCGCGCCATGATTTTGGTCGGCCTCACAGGCGGCGTCGCCACCGGCAAAAGCACCGTCGCCAAGATGTTCAAGCAATGCGGCGCAGCGGCGATCAATGCCGACCTGCTGGCGAGACAAGTCGTCAAGCCAGGTAAACCGGCCTGGCGAGCGATCGTCAAACTATTTGGGAAGACAGTCCTCAACCAGGACCGCTCGCTCGACCGCCAAGCCCTCGGAAGCATCGTCTTCCACAATCCGAAAAAACGCCGACAACTCGAACGCATCATCCATCCCCGCGTCGCCCGCGAGCAACAGCGACTCGTGCGTCGGATCGCCACTCGCAAACCCAATGCTGTAGTCATCTACGAAGTGCCGCTCCTCTTTGAAGTCGGCGTAGACAAACGGGTCGACAAAACCATCGTGGTCACCGCCGACCGTAAGACCCAAATCGCCCGCCTCAAGAAAAGAAACGGACTTTCCGGCGCTGAAGCGATCCGGCGCATCCGCAGCCAAATGCCCTTGACAAAGAAGATCCAACAAGCTGACCACGTGTTAAATGGGACCCTCCCCCGTCCTTCACTCCGCAGGCAAGTCGGCCAGCTATTGAAGAGTCTTCGCCTCCTCGACTAACTCTCTGCCGTGCATTCCCGCCACCCCTTGTGTTAAGTTTTCTCTCATGCGAAACGTCGTGATCATCGGCTCGGGGCCTGCAGGACTCACTGCCGCTGTCTATGCAGCGCGGGCGAATCTCTCGCCCCTGCTCATTGAAGGCTGGCAATCCGGCGGACAACTAACGACCACCACGGAAGTTGAGAACTATCCCGGCTTTGCCAAGGGCATCATGGGCCCGGAGTTGATGAAAGAAATGCGAGCGCAAGCCGAACGATTCGGCACGGAGTTTTTGACCGGTGACGTGAGCGCGGTAGACCTCAAGACCGGCCCATTCACGCTCACGATCGACGGCGAACAGACCGTGCAAACCAAGACCCTCATCATTGCCACCGGCGCAACGGCCATTCAGATCGGGTTGAAGAACGAGGCGCGCCTCACGGGGCACGGCGTCTCAACCTGTGCAACTTGCGACGGGTTTTTCTTCAAGGGCAAGGAGCTGATTGTCGTCGGCGGCGGCGACAGTGCGATGGAGGAAGCGACCTTCCTGACCAAGTTCGCGACCAAAGTCTCGATCGTCCACCGGCGCGACAAGCTGCGGGCTTCCAAAATCATGCAAGACCGCGCGGTGAAGAACGAGAAGATCGCGTTCGTGTGGAACTCCGTCGTTGAAGATATTCTGGGGAATGACGTAGTCGCCGGCGCCCGCCTCAAGAATCTCGTCACAGGCAAGACGACAGATCTGCCTTGTGCCGGCGTCTTCGTCGCCATCGGCCATCGGCCAAACACCGCGCTCTTTGCCGGCCAAATCACCATGGATGAGAAAGGCTACATCCGCACGACCCAGGGAACCGCCACTAGTGTCCCCGGTGTGTTTGCCGCAGGCGATGTGCAGGATTCTGTGTACCGCCAAGCCGTCACCGCCGCAGGCTCAGGCTGTATGGCTGCCATCGATGCCGAACGTTATCTTGAGTCGCGTGAAACGTGAGACGTGAAAAGTGAAATGCTTTCTTCAAAAGCTCGAGCATGAACAAACCTCACAAAAAGCTCAATGTCTGGAGTGACGCTGTCGATTTAGCTCAACAGATATATAAGGTCACTGAAAGATTCCCGTCGAATGAACAGTTCGGACTTACAAGCCAAGTCCGGCGAGCCGCCGTGAGCATTCCCAGCAACATTGCCGAAGGAGCTGCCAGGCAGACGAAGAAGGAGTTTCTAAATTTTCTCCATATTGCAAAAGGCTCGTTAAGCGAATTGGACACTCAATTAGAGATAGTAAGACGCCTCGAATACCTTGACCAGGCACGGTGGGAAGCTCTCGACGAAAGATTAGAATGGATCGACCGTATGTTGAGCGGCCTCGTTCGCTCACTTCGAAGGCGTAACAGCCCATGACGCTATATTCTTCTTACTTTTCACCTTTCACTTTTTACGTTTCACCCTAACACCATGCGCTGCGCTATCGTCCACTACCACGAACTCGCCCTCAAAGGCCGCAACCGAGAATATTTCGAGCTGCGGCTCGTGCGCAATATCCAATGGATGCTGAGAGACCTCGGCGTCAGACGCGTCGAGAATCTTCGCAGCCGGATTCGCGTGGTCCTGCCTGACAGGGTTCCGGACCAGGCCATCATAGAGCGGCTCACACGAGTCTTCGGGATCGCCAACTTTTCGCTCGCCCATGGATTGCCGCTCGATCTGGCCCATCCAGACCTGGGCACACTCAGCAAAGCGGTCATCGAGGCGCTCCAATCAGAATCCTTTTCCACCTTTCGCGTATCGGCAAAACGAGCCGACAAACGCCTGACGCTGACCTCCATGGAAGTCGCGCGGGACATCGGCGCTGCCGTCTGTGAAGGAACCGGTAAAAAAGTCAGCCTGAAAGATCCCGACCTCACCGTCTATCTCGAACTGCTCTCCAAAGAAGTCTACTACGCGACCAAAAAGATTCAGGGGCCTGGTGGAATGCCGGTAGGCGTCAGCGGAAAAGTCGCCTGCTTAATCTCCGGAGGGATCGATTCGCCGGTCGCAGCCTATCGCATGATGAAGCGCGGATGCCGAGCCCTCTTCGTCCACTTCTCCGGCCGACCGCTCGTAAGCCGTGCCTCGGAAGAGAAAGTTCGCGAACTCGTGCAAACCCTCACGGCCCATCAATACACGTCGAAGCTCTATGTCATCCCGTTCGGGGAGATTCAACGGGACATTGTGGCCAACGCGCCGGCCCCCTTTCGCGTGGTGCTCTACCGACGCGTCATGATCCGCATCGCGCAGGAATTAGCCAGGCGCGAGCAATGTTGGGGACTCGTCACGGGCGATAGCTTAGGGCAAGTCGCCTCGCAAACACCGGAGAATTTGACGATCATTGAAGAGGCGGCAGAGTTGCCGCTGCTGCGCCCGCTCATCGGCATGGACAAGGTGGAAATCACCGACCAGGCTCTGCGTATCGGCACCTTTGCCATATCGATTGAGCCTGATCAAGACTGCTGCTCACTCTTCACCCCACCGCACCCCAGCACGAAAACCAGACTCGATGACATTCAGAAGGTCGAACGGATGTTCGATATTGGCGCGTTGGTGAAGCAGGGGCTCGAGAAGGCTGAGCTGTCCCAATTCACGTTTCCTCAGTAGCAGGATGCTGAAAAAGGATGGAGAGGGTAGCCTGGATGGTCCCTTTCGCTCGCAGAGTGTGCACGATCAGAATGTGCTCCCTCGATGCGCGCGGTTTGGGACCAATCCAGGCTACCCTTTTGAAAGCGAGTAATACACTGCTGCGGCCTTGCTTGGGACAAGGCGCGTCTTGGCGCGCCAGGGTTGGGCGGGTGAGAAGGTCGCCTTTTTGAGCATCCTGCAGGATTGTTCTCTTTGTGCCTGACTCATCGTCCCGACTGCAATTCCTGCTGCGCGAGCGCCTTTTCCCTTATGATTCGAAAATGAGATACCAGATCTCGCCGCAACGCCAAGGCAACTATCCAATCCGGCATATTCGAATCAATCTCGAAGAGCAGTTCAAACTCGGCTCTTGTATGAGCCCCACCATCGACGGGGGTGAGTTTCCAGAACCGGCGGTACTGCTTAAAGTCGCCCCCCTTCAATTCCGTCAGTATCCCGCCGGTCGGCAGGGTCGTCGTCTCACTCAAGAGGCGCCGCTCTCCTGGAAGCATGGCATGGTCGATCCGAATATCCGTGAACGCCTTGCCGTCTTCCTCCCGAATCTCTGCCATCCGCATCCGTAGGTCGAAGAGCTCAGGCCAATGTGCATAGTCGGTCAGCAATCGCTGAATGATTGCCCGTTCCACCGGAAATAAAATCGTGGCCGTCGCCCGGACGCCGCCAGTGGGTTCCGTACGAACATCCAGCTCGACCAGTTCTGCCGCACGGCTCCACCCGGACCAGCCAAGTAGTAGGAAGCCCATGACGATCATCGCACGCCACGACATGGCGTGATTATATAGACCCATTGATAACCAGGCGAGTATTAACAGGATGCTGAAAAAGTCCGCCAGCTTCGTTCTCGACTCATCGAAATCCTCAACGGGGACCCGGCCGCCTCACCACTCGGCGGCGCGCACAAACGTGGTGCTCCTTATTCGTCGCACCGTGCGCCCCAGAGGGTACGCCTCCGGTTTCGACTCGCCTGCGGACTTGCTGAACGGCCCTTTTGAGCATCCTGCGAGGGTGTACGCGTGTTATCCCAAGCGTGCAGACCAGTGAAATTTCAGGCTGTCCGGAAACCATTCAGCATCCTGCCAACGCGTCGAACCTTGATTGACGGACCCAAATATCTCTGTGCTACGATGCGGCACGATGAAACGCTGGTCCTTCCTGTTACTCATGCTAATCGGCCTGTGGAGACTTTCAGAAGCGGCTCACGCGCAACCCATGGACGATTCACACGCCACGACAGAACAGTCTTGTAGTTTCGGTATGGCGAAGGGAGAGGCCTCGCAGAGCTGTCATGTCCCCTTCCCCATAGGCTGCCTCGTAGCCGATGTCCCCGGAACCGACAAACCCTGGACGACCATCTCCAAGGGCGGAAAAACATTCTGCCGATTTGACGACAACGCCACAGACTGGAAAACCAAGATCACCGGCTCCTGCGGCCGATGCAAGTCCGACCATTGTTCGGTCCAGTTTAGCGTCCGGTTCGACTGTTCCCAACAATCGCACTAACATGTTGCTCTCTGAGGCGATCAAAAGCGAGGCCCGAGCCCTAGGTTTCGACGCTGTCGGCATCAGCCGAGTAGGAGAGCGAGGCAAGCCGCCAGCTGGACCCCCTCACCCTGTTACCCCATTATCCCATCACTTGTTCAACCGTCTCGCGGAATGGCTCCAACGAGGCTACCACGGCACGATGGCCTGGATGACTCGCGACCCGTCTCGACGAAGCGATCCGCAACAGGTATTACCCGGATGCCGATCGATGGTGTCGATCGGGATGAACTATTACACGGACAATCGTGCAAACGAGCAGCCTGGAATGGGACGCATTGCCCGTTACGCCTGGGGGAAGGATTACCATATAGTGATGAGCCGGCGACTCGCGCAACTTGAAGCGAAAATCGCAGCCCTGGCGCCAGGCGTGGCCACCAGGGCCTACGTCGATACCGGCCCGATCATGGAAAAGGCCTGGGCGCAGCAGGCCGGCCTCGGCTGGATCGGGAAACATTCCAATCTCGTTTCGGCCGACTGCGGCTCATGGCTCCTTCTCGGGGAGATTCTGACGACCCTAGATCTACAAGAAGATGAACCGGCTACAGATCTGTGCGGAAGCTGTACCCTCTGCATCCAGGCTTGCCCGACCGGCGCCATCGTCGAACCCTATCTCGTCGATGCCCGACTCTGTATCTCCTACCTGACCATTGAACTACGTGGCGGCCGAGAAGCTATCTCCGACGAGCTCGCCGCTCAGATGGGCAATCGCATCTTCGGCTGCGACGATTGCCTGGATGTCTGTCCCTTTAATCTTCGATCTGACGCGACGAGCGAACCAGCCTTTGTCCCCACCCCCCTGACCATCGCTCCCAGCCTCCAGACTCTGGCTCAGATCAGCGAGGAGGGTTTTGCGGCCACGTTCAAGGAGAGTCCCCTCAAACGAACCAAACGGAGCGGCCTCCTTCGCAACATAGGGATTGCACAGGTGAATCACCGGCGACAGACAGGGGGCCGGGTCTCATAAACGCCCTCATATCGCCCCCTTTCTTCCTGGTCGGAAGAGGAGTAGGCTATTTCCAGTAGTTGGCAGGATGCTCAAAAAGGCCGTCCAGCAAGGCCGCAGTGAGCGAAGCGGCGAGGCGTACGCTTCGGTACGTTGAGCCTCTGAGCGAAGCGAGAACGAAGCTGGCGGACTTTTTCAGCATCTTGTTGGTGATTCACAGGAGGTCTGACTCCTATGCATCCTCCCATCTTGTTGCTCATCTCGACCGATCCCCACGCCAGAGCGTTGCTCGAACAAGCCCTCGACGACCGACACGCCACCATCTTTCTCGTTGAAACGACCGAAGAGGGTGTGCGCATACTGAAAGACCAAGCAGACCTCTCACTCGTCCTCTGTGATGAGAGTCACGGACAGATTGCGAGTCAAGTGATCCTGTCTCAGGCAAGACGCACCGCTCACAACCTCCCCGTGATCATCCTCGGAACAGACGGATCAGCAAAAGCCGCGGTCGAGGCGTTGCACCGTGGCGCCACCGACTATCTCGCACAACCGGTCACACCCAAGGATCTCCAGACTTCCATCTGCAATACCCACATCTTCGGAGCGCCAGAGCCGCAAGCGCTGGCGGAACGTCTTTTCGCATTCGATCAGATCGTCAGCCGATCGCCTCAGATGAAACTGCTGAAACATTTGGCAGCCGAAGTCGCCCAAACCGATGCAACGACCGTCCTTATCACCGGCGAAAGCGGCACAGGCAAAGAACTCTTTGCCCGTGGGATCCATGCCGCAGGCCCCCGGTCTAAAGGCCCCTTCGTAGCACTCAATTGCGCCGGCATTCCCGAGCACCTCCTCGAATCGGAATTATTCGGATATCAGCGCGGCGCCTTTACCGATGCGAAGCAGACCAAACCTGGACGATTCCAACTCGCGGAAGGCGGCACTCTCTTTCTCGACGAAATCGGTGAGATGAGTCCTTCCGCGCAGGCGAAGCTCTTACGCGTTCTGGAGCATCACCAGGTCGATCCGCTGGGCGACACGCGCAGCATACGCGTCGACATTCGCGTGATCGCGGCCACGAACGAAGATTTGCCGGCTCAGATCAAAGCCGGGCGATTCCGCCTGGACCTTTACTATCGACTGAACGTCTACCAACTGCGCATCCCGCCGCTCCGCGAACGGCCCGAAGATATCGAACCGATTCTGACATCGTTCCTGGAGGTCGCCCGCCGGGATCATGGCTGTCGCATCAAAGGCATCACTCCAACCGCGCTGACCATCTTGCAAGCCCACGACTGGCCCGGCAACGTACGGGAGCTGCACAACGTGGTCGAAGGACTCACCATTATCTGCAAAGATGAGATGATCCGACCGGACCACCTCCCTGTCTCTCTGCGAGACGCCCAATCAGTGGGATCGAACGGAGAGATCGAGAAGACATCGCTCCTGGCCTTCGGCCTCTCGGCTCAGGAGATGGAAAAGAAGCTGTTAAAAGAAGCCCTGCAGCGCACAGGCGGCAACATCTCCGAAGCAAGCCGGCTCCTCAAACTCACCCGCAATACACTCCGGTATCGCATGGCGAAGTACCAGCTCTAATCGGACGCTGAAACAAGCCCCCAACTTTGTTCTCGGCTCAACAGAATCCTCAACGTAGCCATGAGGTTACGCCTCCGGTTCTGTCTCCCCTGCGGCCTCGCTTGGGAGAAGGCGCGTCTCGGCGCGCCAGGATAGGGCGGGTGAGAAATGTGGCCTGTTTGAGCATCCTCCTCTGAACTCCCTACAGTCACAGTAAATGGAGCAATTGAAAGAGCTGAGCGCTCATGAGGGTCATTGTGCGTGGCCCAAAAACTCATCCCCTTCACCT
This sequence comes from Nitrospirota bacterium, assembly GCA_963741245.1. Taxonomy (GTDB): domain Bacteria; phylum Nitrospirota; class Nitrospiria; order Nitrospirales; family Nitrospiraceae; genus Palsa-1315. The sequence goes on from CAVUHR010000027.1 coordinate 96,428, forward strand.
ATTCGGAAATAACGGAGGGAGAGAGATATGAAAACCCTACAGCACCAGAGACTATAGGCTCCAATCTAGTCTCATCGTTCGGTTCTCAATCAATTAGAGCGGAGTCAGAGGCAGGGGATGAACCGATCAAACCAGATCGGACACGATAGTTCTGCCACAGTTTAGCCACAGGGATTTTACGAGCAGAACGGCGGCAGTTGGTTTACTTAGATTTGAGAGAAGCCATATCGATGGAGAAGCGGTACTTCACATCGGACTTGAGCAGTCTGTCGTAGGCCTCGTTGACTTTCTGGATCGGGATGACTTCGACATCGGCAGTGATGTTATGAGTCCCGCAAAAATCGAGCATCTCCTGGGTTTCGGGGATACCGCCAATGGGTGAGCCCGAAAGACTGCGGCGCCCCACGATGAGACTGAATGCCGCCACACTCAGGGGCTTCTCCGGTGCGCCAACAAGGGTGATGTTGCCGTCGCGGCGGAGGAGGTTGATATAGGCGTTGATGTCGTGATCGGCGGAGACGGCGTCGAGGATGAAGTCGAAGCTGCCAGCGTGCTTCTGCATCTCCTTGATGTTGCGGGAAACGACGACTTCGTCGGCCCCGAGGCGGAGCGCGTCTTCCTTCTTGTTGGGTGAAGTGGTGAAGACAACAACGTGGGCTCCGAGCGCATGAGCAAACTTCGCACCCATGTGGCCGAGTCCGCCGAGCCCGACGATGCCAACTTTCTTGCCCTTGGTGACGCCCCAGTGGCGCATGGGCGAGTACGTTGTGATGCCGGCGCACAGAAGCGGCGCGACGCCGGCGAGATTGAGATTGGAAGGGACGCGCAGGACAAACCGTTCGTCCACCACTATGCTATCAGAGTAGCCACCATAGGTAACGCCTCCGAGATGCTTGTCCGGGAAGTTGTACGTGAGGGTCATGTTCCGGCAGAACTGCTCAAGGCCAGCCTGGCACTCGGGACAGGTCCTGTCGGAGTCGACCATGCAGCCGACCGCGGCGAGGTTGCCGGGCTTGAACTTGGTGACTGCCGAGCCCACCTTCGTGACACGGCCGACGATCTCATGGCCGGGGACAATCGGGTACACAGTGGGCATGAAGCTGCCCCACTCGTTACGCACCTGGTGGAGGTCGGAGTGGCAGATGCCGCAGTAGAGGATGTCAATTTGTACGTCGCGTTCGGTCGGATCGCGCCGCGCGATCGTGGTGGAGGCAAGCGACGATGTAGCACTGGCAGCGGAGTAAGCCTTCGCGTTGTACATAGGTTTATAAGTATGCTTCCGGAGTGCTCCGATATGCAAGATACGCCATTGAACAGCATGAGCATAGCGGACTAGTTTTCAGTGCTGAACAGGGGAGTGAATTGCATATTCGCAGTCGCTCCAGAACTTCCTGTTTTCATTCTGGAAGTCTTCAACCTGTGGCTGAAGTGTGGCTGACATGAACAAGGAGTCGCCAGACTGGCCTTCAGTGCGCGCGTTTCACCCTCTCCCTTGAAGCCGGACTAGATGGTCTTCCACTGCGCGCGTCCAACGAGGGTCTTCTGATTCTTCCCTTTCTCCAGAGGGAGTAGGCAAACCATCCTTCACTGCGCGCATCGAGCGACCATCGCTTTATCGTGGGGGCTCTGCGAGCAAGAAGGACGGTTGCCTGCTCTCTCACACAGCCTTGGCGGTCTTGGGGTGTAACTCCGCTTGCACTCGTTCAAGCACAAAGAGTTTCAGGAGCGTCTGGTAGGGGACATCGCGCTTGTTGGCCAACGTCTTGAGCTGATCCAGAAGAGATTTTGGCAGCCGGAGTGAAATCGTTTCCGTCGATGGTTTGAGCTTTGGAAAGATCATCCTGCGGCTTTTGGAATAGTCGATATACTCCGTTGAGTCATGCGAGGTCCAGAAGGCAGCTTCCTGCGCTTCACTCTTGAACGTCGGTCTTGGCTTTAACTTGCTCATCGTATATCCTCCGTTCCTTCACACTCATGTCCCTCGCCGAAATGACGCGAATCTTTAGCTTGCGGGTGGTAAAGACGAGAAAGAGCCGTCGTCCTGCATCGGTTTGCCCCAGCACATAGTAGCGGGCCTCAACTGCAGAATGAGCTGAGTCGTCCGCCACGACCAGCGGAAGATTGAGGAACGCTTGCTCGCATTCCCACGGGGTAACACGATGCTTCTCCCAATTCTTTGTAAGGTTGGCCTCATTCCAATCGAATCCCTCAAGCCCGAGCAGTCTCTTCATGCGCTTCCCAGTCTGTATATTATAACAATATACCTCGTTGCAACTTCACGTCAACGCCAACTCCTCTAAATGATCCCTCCAAGCTCGCCTGCTTTCCCCCTATTGGAAGGGCACCCATGTTGGTCTAAGTGCGGCCGTCGAACGAGGCCCCTCTGATTCTTCAACTTTTCCATAGGGAGCAGGCAAACCGTCCTTCACTGCGCGCATCGAGCGACCACCGTTTCATCGTGGGGGCTCTGCGAGCACAGCAGATCACCTAGTCCGCCTTCTCACACTCCCTCCAAGCTCGCTCGTTACCTCTTCTGGGATGGGGGCTGATGGATCTTCCACTGCGCGCGTCCAACGAGGGACTTCTGAGGCCGCGCGTTGCGCGAGCACAGAAGATCATCAGCCTCCATCCCCTCCTCTGTTCCGGGAGCACAGGACCAACGTGGGTGTCCTTCTCACCTTTCATCCACCCATTGTCAGCACGACGCGGAAACGCGCCTTGCCGCTTAGCATACGATCGTAGGCGGCAGCGGCTTGTTCGAGCGGGTAGGTCTCGACCATGGGACGAATGCCGGTCAGCGCACAGAAGTTGAGTGTGTCTTCCGAATCCCTGGCGCTTCCCGATGGCCAGCCTTGAATCGACCGGCGTTCACCGATGAGTTGAATGGGCGTGACAGTAATGGGGTCGGCTGATGCCCCCACTACCAGCAGCTTGCCACCGACACCGAGTCCATCGATCAGCTCCGACATCGATTTACTGTTCGGCGCGGTGGCCAGAATGACCGAGGCGCCGCCCATTTTGGTCAATTCGCTAGCCGCGTTCGTCGTGGCTGTGTCGAGATAGCGGGCAGCACCTAGCTTCAGCGCTAACGCTTCCTTATCTTGGCCCCTCCCGATTGCCACGGTGTGATAGCCCATCTTGTTGGCGAACTGGATACCCAAATGCCCAAGTCCGCCTAGTCCCTGCACCGCAACCAGATCGCCTGCCGTCGCTCCACTGTGGCGCAAACTGTTGAAGGTCGTGATTCCAGCGCAGAGGATCGGCGCCGCCTCGACCGGCGAGAGAGCATCTGGAATTGCAGCCACGGCTTCGCTCCGCGCAATCATATATTGGGCATACCCGCCGTCATCCTGGAACCCCGTGACCTGGAAACTCTTGCAGCCCATGAAATCGCCACGGCGACAGGAGACGCATTGTCCACAATGTCCACCGTGCCACCCAACGCCGACTCGTTGGCCCTTCTTCCAAATTGTCTCGCCCGATCCAACGGCATCGATCACACCGGCGACCTCGTGCCCCGTCACTCGTGGGTATTGCAGGCCCGGCCAGAGCCCTTCCTTCACAAAGACGTCACTATGACAGACGCCGCAAGCCTGTATCTTGATGCGGACGGTATGAAGCCCCGGTTCCGGCACCGAACGCTTCACTGTCTCGAACGCGCCGCCCGGACCGCTGATTTGCACCGCAGTCATCTGTGACATGATCGGCCTCCTTGGGTTGGGTTGAGCTATCGCCCACTCAACCTACTGCGCTTCAAACCAACCTCCGCGTTACTTGTTCACTGCCCTAA
>CAVUHR010000028.1:0-542191 GCA_963741245.1 Nitrospirota bacterium
ATCCAGCACCGCGGTTGCGGGTTCGCCGGCGGGCCGGAGCGGTCCCTGCGCAGCGTCCTGCTCCCATTCAACGCTCCACTGGTCCGCCGTTGCTGCTGGTCGCATCCACCAGGCGGCATCCGCGCCGTGCCGGCAAGGTCCCTCGCCACCCGCACCAACTGTTTCCGCACGGGCCCCAAACCAGCGATCACGTCATGTCCGTCGGGCTCCTGCCAGTAGCGCGCCGCATGACGCTTCCCGGACCAGGGCCTTGCGCAGCAGCCCCTCGGTCACCGGGATCAGTTCGGTGGCAGCCAACAGGACCGCGACGTCCCCGGCCGTGACCACGGTGTTGCGGGCGCCGAGTCGGCGCCGGCGCCGAGCACCACGCTTTCCCCGCGTCCGGGGTCCGCTTGGTAGGAAGCAAGGAACGCGGCAAGATTCAGCGGCCGATCCGCGTTCTCCCCCAGCAGGATGGCTTCGGACTCAATCGCGAATTCCAGCAGCAACCGCAGCCCCCGCCGGCCGCCGAGCGACGCCTGAACCAATTCCATGTGAGCTCTCCCGCTTCGGATCAACCTGCCGTCATGTGACGGCCATCGTTTCCAACGTACGCGGCCCAGCTCCTAGGATGAAGCCATGCGCATAGCGATCCTCGATGACTACCAGAATGCCGCCCGATCCCTGGCCGATTGGGATTCGCTGCCCGGCGAGGCCACGTTCTTCACCGAATTCCTCGGGCATGACGACGACGCCGTCTGCCGCGCCCTGCAGGACTTCGACGTCATCGTGGCGATGCGCGAACGCACGCCGTTCACCGCCGACCGGCTGCGGAGCCTGCCGAACCTCAAGCTGCTGGTCACCACCGGCATGCGCAACGCCTCGATCGACCTGGACGCGGCGCGGGAGCTGGGCATCACGGTGTGCGGCACCGCGGGGAGCCCGACGGCCGCCGCCGAACACACCTGGGCGCTGATCCTGGCCGCCGCCCGCCGGCTGGACGTGGAACTGTTCTCCGCCGTCCCGGCCGCGCCCGGTCTCGCCAGCCGTGGCAGCAGACCCTGGGCACCGGGCTGTCGGGAAAGACCCTCGGAGTCTACGGCCTGGGCAACCTGGGCAGCCAGGTCGCCCGGATCGGCGCAGGCCTTCGGGATGCGGGTCATCGCCCACAGCCAGAACCTGACGACGGACCGCGCCGCCGAGGTCGGGGTCGAATGGGTCGACCAGGACGGGCTCTTTGCCGAGAGCGACGTGCTCTCCATCCACCTGAAGCTCTCCGAGCGCACCACCAAGGTGGTCGGCACAGAAGCAACTGGCGCTGATGAAACCCGGATCGATCCTTGTCAACACCTCGCGAAGCCCCATGATCGACGAGGATGCGCTGGTTGCGGCCCTCGGCACCGGCGCACCGCGCTCGGCGGCACTCGACGTGTTCGACGTCGAACCCCTGCCCGCGGACAATCGGCTGCTGCAGACCCCCGGGGTGATCGCCACCCCGCACGTGGGCTACGTGACGGAAGAACAGTTCCGGATCTTCTACACCGGCGCGGTCGAGGACATCGCTGCGTGGGCGGCCGGGCGCACCCGTGAACGTCTTGAACTGAGCCCGCGCCGGTCGGTCAGCGCCGGCAGCCGCCGGCAGTTCTATCCGTTGACGATGTCGTCGGCGTGTTCGCTGATCCAGACGACCAGCGGCATCAGGTGTTGTACCAGCCCTTGTCCCAGTTCGGTGAGGCTGTAGTCGACGCGTGGCGGAATCACGGGCTGGGCCTCGCGGTGGATGAAGCCGTCGGCTTCAAGCATCTTCAGCGTCTGCGCGAGCATCTTTTCGCTGATGCCCTCGGCGCTGCGGCGCAATTCGCTCCAGCGCAACGGCCCTTGCGCCAACGACGACCAGGATCAGCACGCCCCATTTGCTGGTGACGTGGTCAAGGACCGTCCGGCTCGGGCAGCCGGCCTCGAAAACCGGGGCCGGGCTGGTCGGCCGTCTTGGGGGCTGGTGGTTACCGACATGAAAGTAGCTTACTTTAAAGTGCGTACTCTCTTTTGGGAAGTAATCGAATTGGCGCTCGGTTGTGATGAGAGGAAGTTCAGTTCACCCTCGAAAGGAATACCCCATGACCATCCTCATTACAGGTGCCACCGGCCAGCTCGGCCGACTCGTCGTCGAATCCCTGCTCGAGCGCAACGTTCCCGCCGGGCAGATCGTGGCGGCAGGCCGAAACGCCGCCAAGCTCGACGAGCTGGCCGGGCTGGGCGTCCAGACCCGCACACTGGACTACTCCGACCCGGTATCCCTGCGCGAGGCCATGGCCGGGATCGACAAGGTGCTGCTGGTCTCCGGCAACGAGCCCGGCTCGCAGCGGGTGCCCCAGCACCTGAACGTCATCGAGGCCGCCAAGGATGCCGGCGTCGAGCTTCTGGCCTACACCAGCATCGCCAAGGCGGACACCAGCACCATGGCCCTGGCCGCCGACCACCAGGCCACGGAGCAGGCACTGCGCGAGTCCGGCGTCCCCTTCACCATGCTGCGCAACAGCTGGTACCTGGAGAACTACACCGACCAGCTCGAGGGCTACCTGCAGCACGGCTCGGTCTTCGGCAGCGCGGGCGAGGGCCGCGTCAGCGCCGCAACCCGGGCGGACCTGGCCGAGGCCGCCGCGGCGATCCTGCTGGCCGACGGCCAGGCCGGCACCGTCCACGAGCTGGGCGGCGACGAGGCGATGTCCCTCGAGGACCTGGCCCGCGAGGTCAGCGCCGCCACCGGCCAGACCGTGACCTACCAGGACCTGCCGGAGGCGGACTTCGCACGACTGCTGGTGGGCGCCGGGGTGCCCGAGCCCTTTGCCCGGATCCTGGCCGACAGCGACCGCGGCATCTCCCGCGGCGAACTGCTCGTGGAGGGCAACGACCTGGCAACCGCCCTGGGACGACCCACCACTTCCCTGGGCGAGGCAATCCGGGCCGCCGCCGGCGAATTGGCAACCAAGGGAGCCTAACGGCCGGTTGAATCGGTTGGATTACGTGCGCAACGCCACCTGCCCGGCTCCCCTCTCGGGAGTCGGGCAGCGGCGTTTCCGGTACGGCCGCGCGGTTCGGCCAAATTGCCACGGGATGCGATGGAATTGCCTCTGGCCGGAAACAACGCCCGGCGGCAGAATTGGACGCATGACCCAGAACGCGACCGGACCTCGCAGTGGCAGACCCACCCGGTCACCCCCGACCGGTTCGAGGACTTCGCCGACGTCATCAACCCCAACCGGCGGGCCACCCACTGCTGGTGCCTGTCGCACCGGCTGCGGCGCCAAGGACATCGAGGAGCTGGGCACGGCGAGCCGCGAGGCGGCGATGCGGCGGCTCTGCGAGCGCGAGAACCCGCCGGGGGTCGTCACCTACCTCGACGGCATTCCGGTCGGCTGGTGCAGCATCGGACCGCGCGCCGAGATCCCGCGGCTGGCCGCGCTCCAAGCTCATCCGCCCGGTCGACGAGGTCCCGGTGTGGAGCATCATCTGCGTCGTGGTGCGCAGCGGGCACCGCAGACAGGGCGTCACCGCCCACCTGCTCGAGGGCGCCGTCGAGTACGCGGCCTCGCGCGGGGCACCCGCCGTCGAGGCCCACCCGGTGGACCCGGCAGGGCCGCATGGACACGACCATGGCGTTCGTCGGCACCCGGGCCATGTTCGAGCAGGCCGGGTTCCGGGTCATCGGCACCACCGATGCGGTGGCCAGCCGGATGCCGCGGCTGATCATGCGCCGCGACCTCTGATGGCGGCCTCGGGCCGCGCGTCGATGTCTAGGTGAGCGACCAGGACCGCTTGGAAAGCCCGTACCAGAAGCCGTCGATGGCCGTCTTGGCCTCGATGCCACCGGAAGCGTGGGCGGCGCCGAGTGCAACATAGAGCGGCGCCCAGTGTTCCGAGCGCGGGTGCGCCTCCCGGGCAGCCGGGGCCTTGTGCAGGAAGTCGAGGATGGAATCCACGTCGCCGCGGGCCATGGCTTCCTCGGCCCAGTGGTCGAATTCGCTCGATGCCGCCGGCGGAGCCGTGTTCGGGCCGTCGGCGGGGTTGAACCAGCGCAGGTTGTGCGTGGTGAAGCCGGAGCCGATGATCATGGTGCCGCGCTCGCGCAGCGGGGCCAGCGTCTGCCCGAGCTCAAACAGGCCCTGCGGGTCAAGCGTGGGCATGGACATCTGCACCACCGGGACGTCCGCGTCGGGGAACATCTCCTTGAGCGGGACGTAGGCGCCGTGGTCAAGGCCGCGGGTCTCGTCGCGCTCCACGTGGTGGCCGTGCGTTGCCGGTCAGCCGCGCGACCTCGTCCGCCAGGTCCGGCGCCATCGGGGCGTCGTAGCGCACGTCGTAGTAGTGCTGCGGGAAGCCCCAGAAGTCGTAGACAAGCTCCTGCTTGCGGCGGGTGGCGCTCAGCGTCACCGGCGCGTTTTCCCAGTGCGCGGACATCATCAGGATGTCCTTGGGCTTCTCCATGGCCCCCGACCATGACGCCAGCTCGGCGGTCCAGGTGGCGTCATCGGCAAGCGGCGGCGCGCCATGGGAGAGGAAGAGTACCGGGGGTCGATCGGCTGAAGTAGTCATGAATCCAGCGTAAACCAATTTTGTTGATGCTTCAAGTAAATTGGAGCCGGAAGTTCAGCCACCCAACGCAGCCGGAGACGAAAAACATCGCCATCTTGGACACAATGCAAAGCACGAGCCCCGCGGCTCCCTTAGTATTGGGCTGAATCCCCGTAGTGCGCCCGCGCTCAGGAGTCCTGCCCGCCATTCGCGCGGACCGAGGCCCCGCGCCGGCGACCACGTGCAGCAACCAATTTTCGAACGGACACCACTCATGCCTTCCCTGACCGCGGCCGCGCCGACACCCGAGGAACGCCAGTCGGTGCTGCGCACGCTGCGCCACCCCAGGCTGCTCGGCATCGAGGTCCTGGGCGGCCTGGTGGTGGCGCTCGCGCTGATCCCGGAGGCCATCGCGTTCTCCGTCATCGCCGGGGTCGACCCGCGGGTGGGGCTGTTCTCGGCGTTCACCATGGCGGTGACCATTGCGTTCACCGGCGGCCGGCCCGCGATGATTTCCGCGGCGACCGGCGCCGTCGCCCTGGTCATCGCCCCGCTGGTGGCAAGCCACGGCATCGACTACCTGGTGGCGGCGATCCTGCTGGCCGGCGTCTTCCAGATCCTGCTGGCGGTGCTCGGCGTCGCCAAGCTCATGCGCTTCATCCCGCGCCAGGTCATGGTCGGCTTCGTCAACGCGCTGGCGATCCTGGTGTTCATCGCCCAGCTCCCGGAGCTGGTGGACGTGCCGTGGCTGGTCTACCCGCTGCTGGCCCTGGCGCTGGCCATCATCTTCGGGCTGCCGAGGCTGACCACCGCGGTCCCGGCGCCGCTGGTGGCGATCGTGGTGCTCACGCTCATCACGGTGCTCAGCGGCGCGATCGTTCCCACGGTCGGGGACAAGGGCGAGCTGCCGGACAGCCTGCCCGCGCTGTTCCTGCCCGCAGGTCCCGCTCGACTTCGAGACCCTCCAGGTCATCGCGCCGTACGCGCTGGCCGTGGCCTTCGTGGGCCTGCTCGAATCCCTGATGACGGCGAAGCTCGTCGACGACGTGACGGACACGCGCTCGAACAAGACCCGCGAGGCCTGGGGCCAGGGCGTGGCGAACCTGGTCACCGGGTTCTTCGGCGGCATGGGCGGTTGCGCGATGATCGGCCAGACCATGGTCAACGTGAAGGGCTCCGGCGCCCGGACGCGGATCTCGACGTTCCTGGCCGGCGTCTTCCTGCTGGTGCTCGTGGTGGTCTTCGGCGACGTGGTCTCGCTGATTCCGATGGCCGCGCTGGTGGCGGTCATGATCTTCGTGTCGGTGGCGACCTTCGACTGGCACGGCATCCGCCCCTCGTCGCTGCGCCGCATGCCCAAGAGCGAAACGGCCGTCATGGTGATCACCGTGGTGGCGACCGTCTGGTCGCACAACCTCGCGATCGGCGTCGGCCTGGGCGTGCTCTCCGCGATGGTGCTCTTCGCCCGCCGGGTCGCGCACTTCGCCACGGTTGAGCGCCGACCTGGACCCGAGCGGGGACACCGTCACCTACACGATCCACGGCGAGCTGTTCTTCGCCTCGTCGCAACGACCTCTACACGCAGTTCGAGTACGCGCTGGACCCGGCGAACGTCGTGATCGACATGAAGGAATCCCACCTCTGGGACGTCTCGACGATCGCCGCGCTGGAGGCGATCACCGCCAAGTACGCGGGCCGGGGCAAGACGGTCAGCATCATCGGGCTGAACGAGGCCAGTGCCGCCATGCACGAACGCATGGCCGGGCACCTGGGCTAGCGGCTCGGCTAGACCCGGACCTCGACGAATGCACCCTCGAGCCAGGCACGCTCGAGGTCGTTGAGCGCACGGCTGGAGACCTTGTCTTCGGCCAGCGGAACCATCACCGAGGTGCCGTCGAAGACCGGCTGGCCGTCCTGGATTCCCACGTGCCGCAGGGAGAACGACTTGGTGCCGATGCGCACCACGGACAGCTGGACGATCATCGTCGGCTGGTAGTAGAGCGGGCGCAGGTAGTTCAGCTGCAGCGAGGCAACGACCGTGCCGAAGGGGAAGCGGCCGGACTTGCCCCGTGGCTGGGTCCAGCGGATGCGGGCCTCCTCCATCAGCGTGACGACGCGGGCGTTGTTCACGTGTCCCAGCGCGTCCTCGTCGGACCAGCGCAATTGCAATTCCATGTCGATGGGCACTCCGGTGCCCGCAGGTGTTGTTTTCACTCATGACCCCCATTGCACCAGAGCCGGGGCCAAGTGCGCAGAAGATTAAGCACCGGCGGCCGAATCGCGCCGATAGGCTGGGCAGATGCGTCTTTGGAGCCTGCACCCGCGTTACCTCGACACCAAGGGGCTGCTCGCCTGTTGGCGCGAAACCCTGCTGGCACAAAAGGTGCTGGACGGCGGGACCACCGGATACCGGAACCACCCGCAACTCGAACGGTTCCGCGCCACGGCCGACCCGCTGGCGACGATCGGAATCTATCTGGAGCATCTGGCCCTGGAGGCCGATGCGCGGGGCTACAACTTCAACCGGGGCCTGATCCTGCGCCCGCTGCTTGGGCGGCGAAGAGCCCCGGCTTGCCGTGACCAGCGGCCAGGTTGCCTACGAGCGGGAGCACCTGCTGGCGAAGCTGGCGGTGCGCGACACGCACCGCGAGGCCGTTCTGGCCGCCGAGGATCCGCCGGCCCTGCACCCGCTCTTCGAGGCGGTTCCCGGGGACATCGAACCCTGGGAACGGCCCCTCGAACCATCGCCCCGGGACCCTAGGCACCGGGAACTCGATGATCTCGCTGCGGATCAGGAAGCGCTTGCCCTCCGGCGCCTCCACGGAGAAGCCGGAGCCGCGCCCGGGCACCACGTCGATGGTCAGCTTGGTGTGTTTCCAGTACTCGAACTGCTCCTTGCTCATCCAGAAATCCAGGGTCCCCAGCGCGCTGCCGTCGGCATCGGGCAGCGTGAAGACGCCCAGCAGGATGTCCGAATCCCCGGTCTTGAATTCGCCGGCCGGGAAGCACATGGGCGAGGAGCCGTCGCAGCAGCCGCCGGACTGGTGGAACATCAGCGGCCCGTGCCGGTGCCACAGCAGACGCAGGAGGTCCGCGGCTTCCTCGGTCATGGCCACCCGGGAGAAGTTCTCCCCGTAAATGGCCGACGCTGATTCAATGACGGTTTCCATGATGTGCTCCCTTGTGTCCGCCGCCAGGCGGAACCGCTGATTCCAAACACCGAGGCCCGGCGCCGCTCCATGACGGTGGTGCCGGACCTCGATGCTGACCTGGATGGCTTGGCCCGTGTTGGGCCAAGTGTCCTACTTTTGCCCGACGCCGTCGATGACCACGCGGCCGTCGATCTTTGCGTGGATCGGTGTGGGCAGGAAATGGTGGATGGTCCCCGGGACGCCGACGGGCAAGGGATGAGGTTGTTGGCCTGCGTCCCGGGGAAAATGCGGTTTAGAAGAAGCCGAGCTTGTCCTCCGAGTAGGAGACCAGCAGGTTCTTGGTCTGCTGGTAGTGGTCGAGCATCATCTTGTGGTTCTCACGTCCGATGCCCGAGGACTTGTAGCCGCCGAACGCCGAGTGCGCCGGGTAGGCGTGGTACTGGTTGACCCAGACGCGGCCGGCCTGGATGTCGCGGCCGGCGCGGTAGGCGGTGTTGCCGTTGCGGCTCCACACGCCCGAGCCCAGTCCGTACAGGGTGTCGTTGGCGATCTCGATGGCATGGTCGTAGTCGCTGAAGCGGGCCACCGAGACGACGGGGCCGAAGATCTCCTCCTGGAAGATGCGCATCTTGTTGTGGCCCTCGAAGATGGTCGGCTGCACGTAGTAGCCGCCCTCCAGGTCCCCGCCGAGTTCGGCGCGCCCGCCGCCGGTGAGCACCTTGGCGCCCTCGGCCTTGCCGATGTCCAGGTAGGAGAGGATCTTTTCCAGCTGGTCGTTGGAGGCCTGGGCACCCATCATGGTCTCGGTGTCCAGCGGGTTGCCCTGCTTGATGGCCTCGGTGCGCTTGATGACGTCCGGCATGAACGTGTCGTAGATGGAGTCCTGCACCAGCGCGCGCGACGGGCAGGTGCAGACCTCGCCCTGGTTCAGCGCGAACATGGTGAAGCCCTCCTGGGCCTTGTCGTAGAACGCGTCGTCCTTGGCCGCGATGTCCTCGAAGAAGATGTTCGGGGACTTGCCGCCGAGCTCCAGGGTGACCGGGATGAGGTTCTCGGAGGCGTACTGCATGATCAGCCGGCCCGTGGTGGTCTCGCCGGTGAACGCGATCTTGCGGATGCGCTTGTTGGAGGCCAGCGGCTTGCCCGCCTCCACGCCGAAGCCGTTGACGACGTTCAGCACGCCGGCCGGGATCAGGTCGCCGATCAGTTCCATGAGGACCAGGATGGAGACGGGGGTCTGCTCGGCCGGCTTCAGGACGATGGCGTTGCCCGCGGCGAGGGCCGGGGCGAGCTTCCAGACGGCCATGAGGATCGGGAAGTTCCACGGGATGATCTGGCCGACCACGCCGAGCGGCTCGTGGAAGTGGTACGAGGTGGTGTTGTCGTCGAGCTGCGAGAGGCCGCCCTCCTGGGCGCGGATGGCGCCGGCGAAGTAGCGGAAGTGGTCGATGGCCAGCGGGAGGTCGGCGTTGATCGTTTCGCGCACCGCCTTGCCGTTGTCCCAGGTTTCGGCGACGGCGAGCATTTCCAGGTTTTCCTCGATGCGGTCGGCGATCTTGTTCAGGATCACCGCGCGCGCGGCCGGACTGGTCTTGCCCCACGGGCCCGCCGCGGCCTCCGCTGCGTCAATTGCCGCCTCGATGTCCTCGGCGGTGCCGCGGCCGACCTCGCAGAATCCCTTGCCGGTGACAGGGGTGACGTTTTCGAAATACTGCCCCTTGATCGGAGCCACCCACTGCCCACCGATGTAGTGGTCGTATCGGGTCTTGAAGTGAACGAGGGATCCTTCGGTGTTCGGGTTTACGTAGACAGTCATGGTGTCTCCTTGGATTTCGAGGGGTTTTCACTACCATGTGTGAGCCTACTCACGCCGACGTTGCGGCAACGTTGCATGCCTTCGCGGGCAAGGTTGCAACCGCGGGAAGAAAGCATGCGGCGAAAACAGGCCGCATCGCAGTCTCTTCCCCGTGTCCGCAACGAGCCGGTTCCGCCCGTCGGCGTTGTTCGTGCCAAGTCAGGACGTTCGCCGGCGACTTGTGTTCGGATTTCCCGCGGGAGATCATCAAGAGTCTGCTTCCAGACCGCCAACGAAAGCGAAGTGCCACATATGCTCACTGCCATCGGCGAATTCCTGCCCCTCGCACTCGGCATGACGCTCAGTCCGCTGCCGTTGATCGCGATTGTTTTCCTGGTGCTCTCCGCCAACGGGACCGGACGCAGCCTGGGGTTCATGGCAGGGCGCCTGATTGGCATCGCGATGATGCTCACCGCCATGACGCTTGCGGCCGAGGCCTTGCCGGAGTCCTCGGAAGCCACCACGCTCAGCGGCCTGCTGAAGATCTCGCTTGGCCTTGGACTCATCTATGTGGCCGCGCGAAAGTGGCGCAAGAGGCCGCAGGGGGAAACCGAACCCAAGGTGCCGGGGTGGATGTCGAGCCTCGACACGATTTCCGCGCCGCGCGCCTTCAGCATGGGTCTCGCGTTGACCGTCGCCAACCCGAAGGAACTGGCCTTCACCTTGGGCGCGGCGATCTCCATCGGCGCAGCGCACGAGCAGCCCGGAGCCATCGTCGTCCTGGCATTGATCTACACGGTGTTGTCCGGCGCCAGTGTCCTGGCGCCTGTCATCCTGCACCTCGTTGCGCCCGAGCGCGCCCAGAGCGTCCTGGGCCCCGTTCAAGCATGGCTGTTGCGCCACCAGTCAACGGTGGTCGGCGTCGTGCTGTTGGCCTTGGGCGTCGTGCTGATCAGCGACGGGCTCACCTACCTCTAGCCGTTCGCTTCCAGCCGCTCGAGCGAGGCAACGATCAGCGCGCGGTGCGGCGAACGGGCCGGCAGCACCTGCAAGGTGGTGCTCAGCAATTCCTCGTCGCCTTGCGTTTCGGGGGCCTGCAGGAAATGCAGCAATTGCTGTTCGGTGCCGTCCTGCAGCATCGCCTGGCGCAGCGCGGCAAAGACCTCCTCACGGATCGCTTCGATGCCCGGTGCGCTCGAACGTTCGATCACCGGCCCGTCGTAGTGTTTCAGGGCGGCGTCCAAGTCACCCGACTCGATGGCCGTCAGAACGTCGCGGGCATCGCTGCGCGGAACCTTCGCCAGTCGATAGGGGCGCGAAAGCGGAACCAGGGAATCGTCGAAGCCGGAGAGCACCTTGCGCAGCCGCACCAGTTCCGCACGCAGGGTTCCAAGGTCCGCGGCATCCGGGTTCACGTGCAGCAGGTCCACGAGCTCTTCGCCGCTGAGCCCTCGTGGATGCCAGCTCAGCAGGGTCAGGAGTTCCGCATGCCTGGTGCTGAGCTCCAGTTGCTCGGTCCCGCGAACCACCGCGGGCCCGGTGGCCGGCATGAGCCGCAACCGGGAATCGGCATCCGTGCTTGGCACGCCGGCCGGGAACGGTGAAAATGCTGCGCTTTGCGGCGGTCGGTTCGATTCTTTCCTGCTGCCAACGAAGCTCGGATTCCGCTGCGGCCACGGCGGCCTTGAGCAGGGCCAGCGAATACGGGGCGACAGCCTCCTCCCCGCCGGTCAGGTCGACCACGCCGATCACTTCGCCGGTGCCGGGCGCGTGGATGGGAACGGCGGAACAACTCCAAGAGTGGGCGATTTCGTTGAAATGTTCGGCGCCCGAGACCTGCACTCCCCCGCCCGTGGCCAGGGCCGTGCCCGGCGCGGAAGTTCCCACCGTGCGCTCGGACCAGTCGGCCCCCGGGACAAAGGCCATGGATTCGGCTTGCCGGAGCACTTGGCTTTCGCCCTTGACCCAGAGCAGGCGCCCGGTGTGGTCGCCGATGGCAAGAATCAACCCCGTGTCCCGTGCCGGTTCCAGCAGAAGCCTGTCAAAGACGGGAAGCACCAGGCGCAGCGGAGAGTCGGTGCGCAATTGGTTCAGGTCCCCGTCGGCCAGCACGGTGTGTTCATTGGATGTCGAGTCCTCTTGGAAGCCGATGGAGCGAATCCATGATTCCCTGACGACGTCGCGCAATTGAAGGACGGAATTTCGATGGTCGTTTGCACCCAAAATTTCATGGGCTTTCAACGCACGACGCTGGTGCGACTGCGAAGCCGGGGAAATCAGCGGCATTCTCTACCTTTCGAGGCAGGTTTCATGGCGGTCGTCTGGAGACATGGTCAACACGATTCCATCGCAATGTTTAGCCCAGCCTAGGTGAGATTCCGTCCCTTTTGAACCCTTGGAAGTGCCCCTCCCTCATGCCAGAGTATGTGTCGGGCCACCTTGTCGCCCGACCAAGGGCACAAGCCTGACAGAAGGGAGCGGTCGGATGAACCGCATGGTATTCATCAATCTTCCAACGAAGGATCTCGCGGCCTCGGATGTTTTTTACGCCGGCCTCGGTTTCAAGAAGAATGACGATTTTTCAAATGACATGGCCAGTTCGTGGATGATCACGGAAACCAGCTGGATCATGATCCTGTCGAAGGGGTTCTACGAATCGTTCCTGCGCAACGGCGACACCCCCGCCTACGGCGCGGGCGGACGCGAAGTACTCAACGCCCTCAGCGGCGAGAGCCGCGCCGAGGTTGACGAATTCGCCAGTCGCGCGCTCGCGCATGGCGGCACGATCTACCGAGAGGCTTCCGAGGAAATGCCGGGCATGTACTCGGTGGCGTTCCTCGACCCCGACGGGCACGAGTGGGAGGTCGGATGGATGGACATGTCGGCCTTTGGTGCCGACGGGGATTAGCGGAGAAACTTTCCCCGCACCGTTGGGAGTGCCGGTGGTTTCGAAGCATCCGAAACCACCGGCAAAACTCTCTGTGTCCCGGGCTTCGCTTTCCCGATCGCCACGTTGGCGTTCCCTCGCCTAGGTCTCCAGCAGGTCATTGAGGAAGGACCGCGCGCACTCGACGTCGTCGCTGGTCTGCCTGATGAGCTCGTCCACGGTGTCGAAGCGTTCCATGGGGCGCAGGAATGCAACCACATGAACGCCGATCCTGCGCCCATAGAGATCCGCATCGAAGTCGTGGATGTATGCTTCCACGCGCTTTTCCTTCACGTCGCCGAACGTGGGGTTGTTGCCCACGCTGACGGTTGCCCCAAACGTTTCAGCCCCTGGCGGGAAGGAGACCAGGCCGGCATAGACGCCGTCCTCCAGATCCCCCGACAGGGCATCGACCTCGAATGTTCGCGGTGGGGAAACCCAAAACCCGGCCACGCTTGTTGCCGCCGACCACGACTCCGGCAAACCGGGCGAGCAGCCCGGCCGGCCGGCTGGACCGGCAAGCATCCGGTTCACCTCCGGGTCCCGTGCGGCGTCGGAGCTTGGATGGTCATTCGGCAATCTGCAGCTCACGGAACTTGCTCTGGTGGAACACCAACGGGGTGACGTCGGGGAACAGGTCGGACTTGACGACCTCCAGCAGGACAACCACGTGGTCTCCCCCGTCAAAGGTCGAGCGCACCTCGCATTCGAGCCAAAGCGCCGCGCCCTCCATGACAACGGCCCCGGCGTCGGTGGCGCGCCACGGCGCATCAAGGAACCTGTCGGTGTTGCGCGAGGCCAGGCTCCGGCACAGCTGGCCCTGGTGCGAACCAAGCACGCTGAGACCCAGTCGATTGCTGTCGGCCAGGACCGGCCAGGTTGCGGAGGACTTGGCAACACAGATCCCCACCAGGGGCGGGTCGAGCGAAACGGAGGTAAAGGAGTTGACCGCGATGCCCACCGGAGCCTCGTCAACGACCGAGCAGACGGCAACGACGCCCGTCGGGAAGAAGCGAGAATGCCTGTCGCAGGGCAAGCTGGTCGGGTGCGCCCTCGGTGTTTGTCTGTATTGACATTTTCTGGCTCCTTCTCGATCCAACGATTACTCGCGACTTGTATTCAAGTTTGACTAGTTAGAAAAATACTATTGCGCGTTTGTCGTCCTAACAAGTGCGCCCTTGATGTTTTTCACGACTTTTTTTTGACTACGATGGGAGCCATGTCAACCACAACGCGTCTCCTGGTGCTGGGTGCGGTGCACCAGTTCCAACCAGTGCATGGCTACTTCCTGCGACGTGAGTTGCTCACGTGGCATGTGGACGAGTGGGCGAACATCCAGCCGGGCTCGATCTACAACGCATTACGGTCCCTGAAGAAGGACGGCTACGTCGAGGAAACCGGGACCGAATCCGAGGGCAACCGGCCCGAGCGCACCACCTACAGCATCACCCCCGAGGGCGAGGTCGAGTTCTTGCGCCTGCTCCGGGGGGCATTGTGGACGGTGGAAACCTTCGACATCGGACCGGTCATGGCCCTGACGTCGTTCATGTATGCGCTCAGCCGTGAGGAAGTCCTTGCCGCGCTGGATCACCGCGTACGTGAGATCGACGCAAAGATCGCCAGCAACCAATACAGCATCGAGGATGTCCACCGGTCGACGTCCACCCCCGCCTATGTCCGGGAGATCTTCGAGCTCTCCATCAGCCGGCTGCGCGGGGAGCAGCAATGGGTCCGGGGACTCTCCGAACGCATGCGCGCAGGCGAGTACACCTTCGCCGGGGAGACCAAGACACCCAAGGTCGACCCGGGGCAGGGAAACTCCGAACGCAGGGACCCCCCCGCAGGCTGCAGAGCGCCACCTCCTAAGGCACCACTGGCCTGGCCGCCAGGGCAGCCAAAAAATGCCGGTCTTGCCGCTTCTTCGAAGCGGCAAGACCGGCATTTCCGATGCGCAACGGAGCCGGAACGGAGCCCGTCGACACACGCCCTGGCTAGCGGGTCGCCACCAGCTCGGCGAGCGATTCGACGCTCAGCCGATCCGTCTGCGCGCCCAGGTCCATGGCCACCAGCGCCCCGGCGGCCGAGGCCCGTTTCATGGCCTCCGGCATCGACGCCCCGTCGCTGAGGGCCGCCGCCAGCGCGCCGCAGAAGGCATCCCCGGCCCCGGTGGTGTCCACGGCGTCGACGGCAAACGCCGGCACCCGCAGGTCGTCGCCTGCACGGCTTTTCCACCAGGAACCCTGGGAGCCCAGGGTCACGATGACCGACTTCGGGGCCCGCATCCAGCAGCGCATCGACGCCGCCCAGCGCCGCGGCCTCCGTCTCGTTGACCACCAACACGTCCACATGCGCCAGCAGGGATTCGGTGAAACCGGTGGTCGGTGCCGCATTCAGGATGTTCAGCGCACCGGCCACGCGGCCGGCGGCCAGCGCCACCTCCACCGTCGACGCGGGAACCTCAAGCTGCGCCAGCACCACGTCCGCGCCGTCGACGGCGGTTGCCGCGGCACGGGCGGACAGCGCGGCGTTGGCCCCCTGCGAGACGATGATGGAGTTCCCGGATTCGGGCAGCATGGCCACGTGGGCCATGCCCGTCGGCAGGTCCTTGCTCACCGACAGGAACGCGTCGTCGAGCCCCGCGTCATGCAACGCCCGACGCAGGAATACGCCGTCGGGGTCGTCGCCCACGCTGCCGCAAAAACGCGTTTGCGGCTCCGCTGCGCCCGGCGGCGACCGCCTGGTTGAAGCCCTTGCCGCCGGGGAGCCGGGCAACGGCCTCGCCGAGCACCGTCTCCCCGACCTCGGGGTTGCGGTCGACCCGCACCATCACGTCAAGGTTGATGCTGCCGACCACGCACACGACTCCCACGCCGTCGTCCCCTTAGCGGTTCAGCGCGGCGGCCGGCTGCACGCGGTGGCCCGCGGCCGGGTGGTTGTCGCCCAGCACCGGGGTGTCGGTGCCGAAGAGGCGCTCGCGCAGCGTGGAACCCTCGTAGTCGGTGGCCGCGACGCCGCGTTCGCGCAGGATCGGCAGGACCATTTCGACGAAGTCGAGCGTCGACCCCGGCTGGATCACCGGGGTGAGCAGGAAACCGTCAAGGTCGGCGGTCTCCGCCAGCGCGCAGATGGCGTCGGCCACGTCCTCCGGGGTGCCGACGACCGGCTTGCTGCGCACGCCGTGGGCGTGCCAGTCCGTGAGCACGTCGCCCACCGTGAGGTCGGCAAAGCGGGAGATCTGGGTCTGCGACAGCTCGGTGCGCAGCTCGGCCATCGGGGTTTCCGGGGCGTAGGAGGACAGGTCCAGGCCGGTGAACATGGCGTAGGAGGCCACGGCGACGGCGGGATCCTGGGCCTGAAGCACCGACTCGTACTTGGCCTGCGCCTCCTGCCGGGTCGGGGCGACGACGCAGGAGAACGCGGCCATCAGCTTCACCGAATCCGCGTCGCGGCCCGAGGCCACCGCCTCGTCGCGGATGGCCTTGACCTGCGCGGCCATCTTGGTCGCGGAGGACCCGCCCAGGAAGATGCATTCGCCGTGGCGCCCGCCGAACTGGCGGCCGCGGTCGGAGGACCCGGCCTGGAAGAGCACCGGGGTGCCCTGCGGGGAATAGGAGGTGTTTCCGTAGCCCTCGGAGCGGAAGTACGGCCCCTCGTGGCTGATCCGGTGGACCTTGGCCGGGTCGGCGAAGCGGCCTTCCTTGTTCCGCTCCAGCGCGTCGGGCTCCCAGCTTCCCTCCCACAGCTTGTAGACGACCTCCATGAAGTCGTCGGCCATGTCGTAGCGGTCGTCGTGGGCGACCATCGGGATGCCGAACGCGGCGGCGGCGGTCTCCGCGGTGCCGGTGGTGACGACGTTCCAGCCCAGCCGCCCGTTGGAGAGCTGGTCGAGGCTGGACATGCGGCGGGCGAAGGAATACGGCTGTTCGATCAGCGTCGAGCCGGTGATCACGAAGCCCAGCTCCGTGGTGGCCGAGACCATGGCGGCGGCGACGATCGCCGGGTCCAGCCGCGGCAGGTCCAGGGATTCGATGGTGCAGATTTCCGGGCGTTCGCCGTTGACCTCCGACCAGCCCCAGGCGTCGGCGAGGAACACGAAGTCCAGGCGGGCCTCCTCGCAGATGCGGGCGATGTTCTTCCAGTAGTCCAGGTTGTCGAAGTGGTCGCGCTCGTTCTCCGGGTGGCGCCAGGTGGCGGTTCCGGAGTCGTTGGCCTGGGCGTTTTCGAACAGGCCGAAGCGAAGCTGTTTCATGTCATTACCCTTCATCAAAAAATTTGTTGGCTCCCGATGGCACGGGAGGGAAACCCGGCGGAGGCGAGTTCAGCCGGGCGACGTTCTGAGTGCGGCTAAATGGGGGTGTGCGCGGGGTCTGGCGGGCGACGATCTAGCGGGCGACGACGTTGCCGTCGCTCCACCACAGGACCTTCTTGCGCACCAGGGCCAGGACGGCGACCAGGCCGACGCCCATGAGGCAGAGCAGCACGAT
The DNA here is from genome assembly GCA_963741245.1 of Nitrospirota bacterium. Taxonomy (GTDB): domain Bacteria; phylum Nitrospirota; class Nitrospiria; order Nitrospirales; family Nitrospiraceae; genus Palsa-1315. The sequence goes on from CAVUHR010000028.1 coordinate 16,909, forward strand.
GCTGGCCCAGACGACCGGCAGGTTTGCCTGTGCGGCGGAGATCGTCACCAGCGAGCCGAGGCCCGCCTGCTGACCGGCCGCCACGAACTCGGCCACCGCGGCGCCCACGATCGCCAGCGGCAGCGCCACGCGCAGCCCGGCGAAGACGAACGGCATGCAGCCGGGCAGGCGCAGGTCGCGGAAGATCTCCCAGCGGCTGGCGTGCAGGGTGCGCATGACGTCCATGGTCCGCGGGTCCACGTCGCGCAGGCCGGCCAGCGCGTTGACGAGCATCGGGAAGAAGACCACCAGGGCGGTGACGATGTACTTCGGCGTCATGCCGAAGCCGAAGGCCACCACCAGCGCCGGGGCGATCGCCACGATCGGGGTGACCATGATGACCACGAAGAGCGGCATGACCGCGCGTTCCATGATCTCGAACTCGGCCATCACCACGGCGATGGCAAAGCCGATCAGGATGCCGGCGGCGGCGCCGATGACGACCTCCTGGAGCGTGACGAGCATGTTGCTCCAGTACATCTCGGGGTCACCGGCCAGGCTGGCCCAGATGTCGCCGATGGTCGGGATGACGTAGGGGTTCGCCAGCGCGATGACCTGCCAGAGCATCCCGACCACCACGAAGGTGATGGCCGGCGGGACCCACAGCCGCCACCTGGTCGCCTTGGAGAACTTCGCCCCGGCGGAGAGCTGCCCGGCCTGCGGGTCGGCCCTCAGGATTCCGGCCCGCGCGCCGTCGGACAGCGGGGTCGCGCTTTTTGTTGCGGCCTGGGCCACATGTACATCAGACACGGGCAACCTCCATGACGTTGTGCAGGGTTGATCGGACGCGGCCTTCGAGGTCGCGGAACTCGTCGGTCGCGTAGACGTCCGCGTCCCGCGGGCGGGGCAGGTCCACGTCGATGACCTCGGCGATGCGGCCCGGGTGCGCCTGCATCACGATGATGCGGTCCGAGAGCATGATGGCCTCGGGCACCGAGTGGGTCACGAAGAGCACGGTCTTGCGGTTGGACTGCCAGAAATCGAGCAGGCCCAGCCGCTGCTGGTCGCGGTTCATCTCGTCGAGCGCGGAGAACGGCTCGTCCATGAGCAGCACGCTCGGGTCGAAGACGAAGGCGCGGGCGATCGCGACGCGCTGCTGCATGCCGCCGGAGAGCTGCGAGGGGTACTTGTGCAGCGCGTGCCCCAGCCCGAACGAGTCCAGGATTTCCTTGGGGTCCCGCAGCGTGCGCCCCGCGTTGGCCTTGCGGTTCACGGACATCGGCAGGGTGACGTTGTCCAGCACGGTGCGCCACGGCAGCAGGGCCGGGGACTGCGGGACCAGGCCGATCATCTTGTTCTTGGTGGCGGTCTTGATGGAGGTTCCGTCCACCAGGACGTCGCCGGAATCGGCCTCGCCCAGGCCGGCGATCATCTTCAGCAGCGTGGACTTGCCGCAGCCGCTGGGGCCGATCACCGAGACGAATTCGCCCTTCTTGATGGTGATGCTGACGTCGTCGAGCACCAGGGTCTTGGAGCCCACGGCGCCGAAGCTCTTGGAGACGTTGCTGATCTGCACGCCCGCATGCTCGGGGGTCCCGGGCGCGAGGCTCACGACGCCGGCCTTCTTGGCCGGCCAGATGAGCTTGCCGTCCTTGTAGAGGTCCGCGACCAGGGTGGTGTCCATCATGTCGGTGACGGGGGGAACCGCGGCGAGCTTTCCGTACTTCATCACCAGTTCGTATTCCGAGGCCCACTGGTCGGCGGTCTGCATGCCGGGGCTCAGGGCCGGATCGCTCTTGACCCACGTGGATTCGACGTTCCAGGTGCGCTCGAGCTGCTCGCGCGGGAAGGCCGATCCCTGGTTGTTGTCCGCCGCAAGCTTGCTGATCCTGTCCAGGCAGTCGGCGTCGTTCTCGAGGCAGTAGTCCAGGGCCTTGAGCGAGGCGCGCATGAAGTCGGAGGCGGTTTCGCGGTGCTTGGTCAGGAACTCGGTGTTGGCTTCCATCACGTTGTAGGTGCCCTTGACGCTCAGGTCCGCGGGGAGGAATTCCTTGAACGGCAGGTTCATGGCCTTGAGCGTCTGCGGCTGGTTCGAGGCGTAGCCGACGATCGCGTCGACCTGGCCGCGCGTCACGACGGTGGGGTCGTAGTTGGTCATCTTGATCAGTTCGACCTTGGAAACATCCACGCCGGCCGCGTCGAGCATGGCGGAGGCGATCGGGGTGAGGTTGATGAAGTAGCCGAGCTTCTTGCCCTCGAGGTCCTTGAGGCTGGCGACCTTTTCATTGGCGAAGATCGAGAACGGGGAGACGCTGCCGTAGGTGGCGACGGCCGTCAGGTTCTTGCTGTTCGCCGCTGCGAGCATCACGTCCGAGGCGGAGCCCAGTGCGGTGAACTGGGCCTGGCCCGAGGAGACCAGCTGCTGGCCGTTGGCACCGGAGGCATTGATCTCAACGTCGAGGCACAATGCGTCAAAGTAGCCGAGTTCCTTCGCCAGGAAAACATCCAGCTGGCCGGCGCTGGCCGAATAGCCGTATCCGGAAATGTAGGTGATCTTTCCTGCATCCTTGTTGCGCTGGCAGGCCGCGTCGTCGAGGACTGTCTCGGCGTTGGATGGCTTCGTCGCAGCGGGTGCGCCGCCGCCACAGGCACTCAGTGAAAGCGCTGCGGCAATGCCGCCGACAACGAGAAGACTGCGGCGACGGGCGCCTTTTTTCAGCAGATTGCTCACGAGTTGAAATTCCTTCCTAGGTCCGGATGGGGCATTTCAGTCAGCATAAACTTGAATGGATAAACTTGTCTATACTTTTGAGCAATCAAGATCACATTACTTCGACTTGCAACCAAAGCAGGTTTCACGAGAGTCTTCGCACCACTATTTACTCCATCAAAGTGGCTAGATCCGGCAGGAAAATCGACCTCGGAAGCTGCGGGCACACGGCATTGTGAAGCGGTCTTTCAACATCTCGAACATAGTTAAGTTTGAACATTCTCCGCTCGGATCGCTCGCGGAGTGAGAACGGGTGGGCAGGCGGAAACACGACCCGCGCACCAGGCGAAGCAACAAGTCAACGTTCGGCGAACGGACGCGGCGACACCGCGGCCGCCCGACGAACACACAACGCAAGACCTAAGACGCAAGAGACACGTGGGCGACAGATGCACTCGGCCCGCAACAGGGATTCATCCGCGACACAGAAGTGCGCCGGGGGATTCAAGATTCTTGAATCCCCCGGCGCACTTTTGGCGTGCGGACTGGTTGCTGAAGTTACGAGGTGCAGGCCTCGTTGGAACAGCCTGCGTCCCTCGGCGACCAGTGGGCTTCACCCTCGCCGCGGTCCTCCCAGACAATATGCCGGTGCTGGCCGCAGCGTTCGCAAGCAGGGGCCAGATACGTGGCCTTCTCGGCATCCGTGTACATCTTGTACTCGCCCATGGCGTTCTCCTTAGGGTTCCCCGACGGCGGTAGCAACACTCTACGCCGGGGCACCGGGCGAACTCTAGGGCGCCGGGTAGTGGCGCTTGAACTTTCGGTAGTGGTTCAGGGTGCTGACCAGGATGTAGTACCAGCGGCGGGGGTCGGTTTCCTTGCGGTAGAACAGCGGGTGGCTGTAGGACTTCGAGGAAATGAGCTTTTCCACCTTCTGCTTCATGTCCTCGGGGACATAGCGGCGCAGCAAACGCAGCGGCAGGATGGTGTAGAGGTGTTCGTCCTGGAACTGCGTGAATTCCGGATCCTCCGGCAGGCCATCCTCAAGGAATTCCTGCACGTAGAAACGCGAGACGTTTGCCCCGGCCGCGGAGATGTAGAAGTGGTTGCGTCCCAGCCGCGGGTTCAGTTCAAAGAACTTGTAGCTGCCATCGCGCGGATCCAGCTTCATGTCGAACATGGAGAACCCGGTCCAGCCGAGTTCGTTGAGCATCTTGGTTCCGGCCTCGATGGCCACGTCGTTGGGCTGGGCCACGATGGCCGCGGAGTTCCCCAGGGCACCCGGCGCGTGCTCCTCGACGATGACCCGCCCGCAGGAGGCAAAGCGCACCTTGCCGCTTCTGGTCGCTGAAGAACGTGGCGATGTGCATGCCGCTGTCTCCGCCGGGAATCAGGTCCTGGATGACCAGTGTTCCCGCGTACCCGGCAGCCGTGGCCTTGGACACCAGGTCCTTCAGCTCGGCCTCCGTTGCGACCGTGTGGACCTTCTTCTTGCCGGCGAATTCAAGCTGTCCCCAGGCAACCCCGTCGGAGGGCTTGACGATGGCGGGCAACGGAACCTTTGCCTCGGCCAGGCGCGCGGGCAGTGCTTCGATGTCGGCGGTCGCGTCGGCGCAGTCGTGGACCACGGTGCCCGGGAAGGGAATGTCCAGGCTGCGGCAGAGTTCGTAGAACGCGTCCTTTTCCGTGGCTCGGTCCAGCTGGCTCTTCGCCAACGTACGGGACGGTGAACCAGACGCGCAGGCGCTCCGCGTTGCGGGCGATGAAGCGGATGTGCTGGTCGGCTCCGCCCAGCAGCAGCAGCGGGCGGGGCCCGCCCGCGCCGGCGGAGAGTTCGCGGCCGAGCGAAATCACGAAGTCCAGGAAGGCCGCCTCGTTGTCCTGGTCGGCAAAGGGGCGCGCGTCGAGGATGCGGGAGTGGTCCACGATTCCGGTCATGACGGATGGGACGACCGCGGAAATGGCCCCGTACTCCTGGTGGAACTCTCGAGCCAATGAGTACGTGCCGATGTCGCCCCCCAGGATGACGGGGACAAAGGACTGCTCGGAGGGAATACGCATGAACCAAAGTTATCAATCATTCGCCCATCGCATACCCCGGGAGGGTACTTGACAAGATACCCCCAAGGGGTATTATTGCGAGTATGGAAAACGTTGCAGCCCCCGTCGATGAACATGTAAACCACGCCTACACCACCAACAAGGAGGCCCTCCTGAAGCGGCTCAGTCGCATCGAGGGCCAGGTGCGCGGGGTCAGCCGCATGGTTGACGAGGAAAAATACTGCATCGACATCCTCACCCAGATTTCGGCCATCAACGCCGCCCTGCACAAGGTCAGCCTCGGCCTGGTGGAGGACCACGTTTCCCACTGTGTGGTCAACGCCGCAGCCCAGTCGATCGAAACCGGCGACCAGAGCATCGTGGCGGACAAGGTCGCAGAGGTGACCACCGCCATCGGCCGCCTGCTGCGCTAAGCACCGGCACGCATACATTCCAACACCCCTCAAGAACCACCCAAGGAGAACACATGAGCAACGAATCAAGCTGCGGTTGCGGCGGTTGCGGCTGCGGAAGCAACTCAAACGAAGGCCTCACCATCACTGCACGACCCACCGAGGAAGCCATGAGCCAGAGCAGCATCACCCTGAAGATCGACGGCATGACCTGCGGCCACTGCGTCGCCTCCGTCACCGAGGAACTCAATGAGGTTCCGGGCGTCAGCAACGTCGAGGTCTTCCTCTCCGCCGGCGGAACCTCCACCGCCACCGTCACCACCAGCGCACCCGTCGAGAACTCGGTTCTCGAAGCAGCAGTCACGGAGGCCGGCTACACGCTCGTCTCCGCGAGCGCCTAAACCCCTCACCTGCGGCCGGAGGCCGGACCACGCGTCCGGCCCGCCGCCAGGTTCGAGAGAAGAAAAGGAATCATGAGCAACGACATCACGTTCCCCGTCAACCAACGCATCGTCGAACTGGACATCCAGGGCATGACCTGCGCATCGTGTGTCGGCCGGGTCGAACGCAAGCTTGGCAAGATCGAGGGCGTCGAAGCCCTGGTGAACCTGCCGCTGGAATCGGCGCGCATCACGGTCCCCGACAACGTCAGCGACGAGCAACTCATCGCCACGGTCCAGTCGGCCGGCTACCAGGCCAGCCTCAAGGTCGACCAATACGCCTCCGCACCCGCGGCCCCGGCCGCGCACGCCCACGCGGCGGCGGAACCGACCTCCGACTCCCCCGCGGCCAACGAACCGCACACGATGCCGGGCATGAACCACGCCGCGGACCCGGCCCGAAGCGACCTGAAGAAGCGCCTGGTTGTCGGCGCGATCTTCACGGTGCCGCTGTTCATCATCTCCATGGTTCCCGCCGCACAATTCCCGCACTGGGGCTGGGTCGCACTGGCCCTCGCCACTCCCGTGGTGTTCTGGTCCGCGTGGCCGTTCCACCGCGCCGCGGCCATCAACGCCCGCCACTTCGCCTCCACCATGGACACCCTGGTGTCGATCGGCGTGCTGGCGGCCTACTTCTTCTCCCTCTGGCAGCTGATCGCGGACCCGAACATCACGGCCCACACGGGCATGTCGATGAGCGAACACGCACTCTACTTCGAGACCGCGGGCGTCGTGGCAACATTCCTGCTGCTCGGCCGCTACCTCGAGGCCCGCGCCAAGGCCCGGGCCGGCGATGCCTTGAAGACCCTGCTGAACCTGGGCGCCAAGGAAGCCACGGTGCTGCGCGACGGCGTCGAAACCAAGATCGCGGCCTCCGAGCTGGTTCCGGGCGACGAGATTCGTGGTCCGCCCGGGCGAGAAGATCGCCACCGACGGCTTTGTGGTCTCCGGCCACTCCGCCATCGACACCGCGCTGGTCACCGGCGAATCCGTGCCCGTCGAGGTGGGCCCGGACGACACCGTCACCGGCGCCACCATCAACACCTCCGGCCGGCTGGTGGTTCGCGCCACCCGCGTCGGCAAGGACACCACGCTGGCCCAGATGGGCCGCCTGGTTTCCGAGGCGCAGACCGGCAAGGCACCCATCGCCCGGCTGGCCGACCGCATCTCCGCGGTCTTCGTCCCGATCGTGCTGGCCATCGCCGTGCTCACCTTCGTCCTGTGGCTGGTGTTCACCGGCGACCTGGACTCGGCATTCGCCGCGGCCGTTGCGGTGCTGGTCATCGCCTGCCCGTGCGCCCTGGGCCTCGCGACACCCATCGGCCTGCTGGTCGGAACGGGCCGCGGCGCCCAGCTGGGCATCCTGATCCGCGGACCGCAGGTCCTCGAGGACACCCGCAAGATCGACACCGTCCTGCTGGACAAGACCGGCACCATCACCGAGGGCAACCTCGCCGTCACCTCGGCCACCCCGGCCGCCGGATTCGACGAGGCCGAGCTGCTGGCCCTGGCCGGCGCGGCCGAGTCCGGCTCCGAGCACCCGATCGCCCACGCCATCGTCGCGGCCGCGAAGGCCGTCGCCCCGCTGGCCGAGGCCACCGCGTTCACCTCCGCCCCGGGCGGCGGCGTCCGCGCCGCCGTCGGCACCCGCACGGTCGTCGCGGGACGGGAAAGCTGGCTCAAGGAGAACGGGATCGAGCTGACCGACGAACACCGCGCAAGCCTGGCCGCGGCACAGCAGACCGGCGCCACCTCCATCATGGTCGGCGTCGACGGATCCTTTGCCGGCCTGGTCAACCTGACCGACACCGTCAAGGAATCCTCCGCGGCCGCAATCGCCAGGCTGAAGGAACTGGGCCTGCGCCCGGTCCTGCTCACCGGCGACAACGCGGCAGTGGCCGGGCAGGTTGCCGCGAAGGTGGGAATCGCCCCGGAGGATGTCTTTGCCGACGTCTTCCCCGACGGCAAGGCGAAGGCCGTTCGCGACCTCCAGGCACGCGGACAGGTGGTGGCCATGGTCGGCGACGGCGTGAACGACGCCCCGGCGCTGGCACAGGCGGACCTCGGCATCGCCATGGGCTCGGGAACGGATGTTGCCATCGAGGCCGCCGACCTGACCATCATGGGCAACGACCTGAACCAGGTGGCACAGTCCATCGAGCTTTCCCGCAAGACCCTGGGCACCATCAAGATGAACCTGTTCTGGGCCTTCGCCTACAACACCGCGGGCATCCCGATCGCCGCCCTGGGTTTCCTGAACCCGATGATCGCCGGCGCCGCAATGGCCGCCAGTTCGGTGCTGGTTGTTGCCAACTCGCTGCGCCTGCGCAGCTTCGGAAAACGCGGCTAGCAGCGTCCGGCCACCCACGCCCGAAGGTCCGGTGTCCCCGAAAGGGAACGCCGGACCTTCGACGTTTTGCGGGCTTTGCATGGTTGCGTCCCGGATGTCGGCCCGCCGCGCACTCCCCCAACGCTGGATGGGCCCTTCAGTGAAATTTTTCCTTGTCACCGAAAGGTTTTCATTGTGCCGCGAGTCACACGCCCCTAGAGTGGTCGTGAACAACATGTTTAGTGAGGCGTGACGGAATGTTTGATTCCGGGAAACGGGATTTTGCATCGATGGAAACGGAAGCCGTGGAAACCCTCGGGGCCCGCGTTCGGGCCGCGCGCGAACTGCGCGGGCTCACCCTGCGCCGGCTGGCCAGCATGACCGGCCTGAGCTCCGGATTCATCAGCCAATTGGAAAACGACAGGTCCAACGCGAGCGTCGCCAGCCTCAGGAGCCTCGCCTCTGCACTGGGCGTGAGCGCGGCCGAACTCATCGACGGACGGATCAAGGACTCGCAGGGCGTCCTTCGCAAAGACCAACGCCCCCGGATCCACATGGCCGACGGATTGACCAAGTTCAGCCTGACCCGGGCCCCCTTGCGCAACCTGGAAATCTACTCCGGCTATCTCGAACCCGGCGGCAGCACCGGAGAAGAGCATTACAGCCACGGAAACGCCCAGGAGTTCGTGATGTGCCTCAACGGCCGGATCGAACTGTTTGTCGGGGACGAAAAACACGTCCTCGATGCCGGGGACAGCATCGAGTACCTGAGCTCCAGTCGAACACGGACTGCGCAACATCGGCGACGACACCGCCGAAGTCCTCTGGGTCATCTCCCCGCCCACCAACTGACACACCCCGCCGATATCCACCCCGAAGAGCAAGCAGGAGCAATCTCATGACAGTGAACGGCAATGTTTCGTTCTGGTACGCAGCCGACGGCCTACCCGGCCAGCGAACACCCCTGACCGGGGACACCACGGCCGACGTGGCAATCGTCGGCGCCGGCTACACCGGGCTGTGGACCGCGTACTACCTGAAGAAGGCCGACCCGTCGCTGGATGTCGTGGTGCTCGAAAGCCGCTTCGCCGGGTTCGGCGCCTCCGGGCGCAACGGCGGCTGGCTGACCAACTCGATCACCGGCGGCCGCGGCCAGTACGTCAAGTCCCACGGCCGCAAGACCGTCGGCCGCTTCCAGGAGCTGCTGAACGAGACGGTCGACGAGGTCATCTCCGCGGCCGGGGCCGAGGGCATCGACGCGCACTTCCACAAGGGCGGGGAGCTGACCGTCGCCCGCAACGAGGCACAGCTGGCCCGGCTCAAGGACGCGGCAAGGCCGAAGCAGCTCTGGCCGGAGGCCGGCGTCCGGCTCCTCGACGCACGGGAAACCGGGGAACGGGTCAACGTCGCCAACGCGCTGGGGTCCATCCACCATCCACACTGCGGCACGCATCCATCCGGCCAAGCTCGTGCGCGGCCTGGCCGAGGCCTGCGAACGCCTGGGCGTGCGGATCTACGAGGGCACCGCCGTCACCGAGATCCTGCCGCGCAAGGCCGTCACCGCGTACGGCACCGTCGAGGCGACCTACGTCCTGCGCGCCACCGAGGGCTTCACCGCAAACCTCAAGGGCTCGCACCGCGAATGGCTGCCGATGAACTCCTCGATGATCGCCACCGCCCCCTTGCCGGACTCGGTCTGGGACGAAATCGGGTGGAACGACCGCGACACCGTCGGGGACATGGCCCACGCCTACATGTATGCACAGCGCACCGAGGACGGGCGCATCGCCCTCGGCGGGCGCGGGGTGCCCTACCGCTACGGGTCCAAGACCGACACCGACGGGGCCACCCAGCCCGGCACCATCAAGCTGCTCACGCGACATCCTGCACGACATGTTCCCGGCAACCCGGGGCGCGGCGATCGACCACGCCTGGGCCGGGCGTGCTGGGCGTGCCCCGGGACTGGAAGGCAACCGTCGGGCTGGACAAGGAAACGGGCATCGGCTGGGCGGGCGGCTACGTCGGCACCGGCGTCACCGCGACCAACCTCGCCGGGCGCACGCTCCGGGACCTGATCCTTGATCCGGGCAGCGAGCTGACGCAGATGCCGTGGGTGAACCGCAAGGTGAGGCGCTGGGAGGTCGAGCCCGCCCGCTGGATCGCCGTCCAGTCGCTCTACAAGGCCTACGGCATTGCGGACCAGGCGGAGAAGAACGGGCGTTCGGCAACCTCGAAGATCGCCCACATCGCGGACCTCGTCTCCGGCCGGGCCTGAACGGCACCGAAACACTCCCGCACCGAACACAACAACGAGCAAAGGAACCTGGCAGACATGGCAGCACATTTGATCCACCTTCCCTCCGCCGGCACCGCCGAACTCGGGGCATTCGAGCCCAAGGCCACGGCACTCACCGAGGGCATGCAGGAGGCCTCGCGGGAGGTCTGGTCCGCCGATTCCCTGGAAGTCGGGGTGTGGGAGGCGACGCCCGGCACGTTCACCGCCTTCCGCGACGAATACCACGAGGTCTGCCAGATCCTCAGCGGGTCCGTGACAATCACCTCGGAGGGCGGCCGCGGGGTGTTGGTCGGCGCAGGCGACACGGTGGTGATGCCCGCCGGCTGGAAGGGGCTCTGGGAGGTCCACGAAACCGTTCGCAAGACCTACGTGATCCTCTCCGGCGTCGACAACGCGCTGTAGCCGGAAACGCGCAGATGCACTTGATCGGTTGGAGCCACGTCGTAACGGCGCGGCTCCGACCGATGCGTGCGCGGCCGGTCCGGCACCCCTTGCCTGCCTCCTTACGGACTGCGCATTTCATCGGCGCGCACCAGCAGCACACCGCCGACGATCAGCGCGCCGCCCAGCAGCTGGATGCCCGCCGGAAGCTGCCCGAGCAGCAGCCAGGCCCACACCACGGCAAAGAGCACCTCCGTCAGCGAAATGAACGAGGCAAGCTTCGACCCCAGGGCCCGGGCAGCCATGATGCCCGTGACATAGGAAATGACGGTGGAGAAGAGAATGAGCCCGCCCAGGGCAACCCACCATTGCGTTTCCCAGTTGGCAAGCTTCACCGGCGCGAACGCCATGTGCATCTCCAGGAGCCCGACCGCTGCCAGCAGGGCCATGGTCGCCGCACCCACGAAGAGTCCTCCGGTGGCCAACGCCAGCGGCGGCAACGCCCCTTCGACCCGCGCGCTGACAAAGAAGTAGACGACCAGCCCGACCGCGGCCCCGAGTCCCCACAGCACGCCGATCGGGTCCACCCGGGTGCTCCCCGTCAGGTCCAGCACGGCCGCCAGGCCGATCAGCGAGAGCACCGTTCCGCCGATGGTCAGGGCCGCGGGGCGCTTGCGGTGGCGGATCCACAGGAAGAGCACGATGAGCACCGGCGCCAGGAACTCAAGCAGCAGGGCCACTCCCACGTCAAGGCGTTCGACGGCCTGGAAGTAGAAGAACTGGCAGACCGCCACCCCGAAGAAGCCGAAGAGCAGGATCGACTTCCAGTTCTTCGCGGCGAGCCCCCATTTGCCGCGCATCACGATGAGCGTGGGAATCAGCAGCACCAAGGAAGCCCCGGCCAGCCGCAGCGTCACGGCCGCGGCCGGCGACCACCCGGAATCCAAGAGCGCCTTGGCGAAAGAGCCGGAGAGCCCGAAGATCGCCGAGGAAAACAGCGCAATGCCGACCCCGCCCATGCGGGGCCTTGCGCGGCGGACCGCCAAGGTTGGCGAGCCGACCGGCTCCGATGAAACTTTCTCCAATGGCATGCGCGCTCCTCAGCGTGGCGGTTCCGACGTTTGAGTGGTCGCGCACAACCAGATCGACTGTCAGGAGTAAATGAATGTATGCTCATGACATTAGAACCAATCGTGATATTCCGTCAATCCACAAGGCACCACAGGAGTCATAGTGATCTTTGCCCATGACACGGAAGCCGCGCTTGGCACGGTCGTCGATCTGATCAACACGCGCTGCCACGGACACCGACGGCCTGCTGACCCTCGCGGATCTTGACCATTTCGTCACCGAGCAGCGCTTCTCCGGGTCCCGCACCCACAGCGATGCGGAGCTGCGCTCGGTGCGCCAGCTGCGCGCCCAATTGCGCGACATCTGGGTGGCGTCCGAGGACGAGGCCGTCGAGCAGGTCAACTTCATCCTGCGCAACGCCAGGGCGCTGCCTCAGCTGGTCAAGCACGACGGGCTGGATTACCACATCCACGCCACGACCCAGCAGGCGCCGCTGAGCGAGCGCATGGCCGTGGAGGCCGCCATGGCCCTGGTCGATGTCATACGCTCCGGGGAACGCGAAAGGTTGCGCTCCTGCGCGGCATCGGATTGCGCCGCCGTGCTCCTGGACCTATCGAAGAACCGCTCCAAGCTCTACTGCGATACCGGCAACTGCGCGAACCGTGAACACGTCCGTGCGTACCGCCAACGCCAATCCGCACAAAAACTGTAATCCTCGCCATACACTGGTCTCATAACCGGAGATGGTTCCGATCAATCGAACCGAGGAGCAGCAGTGAGCAACGAACAAGTACCCCAAAAACACGCCTCTGATGACTTCGATGTTGACCTGGAAAAGGCCAACGAAAGCCCCCTGCGCGCCGCCACACGCTGGGCCGCGGGCCTCGTCGAAGGGTTCTTCGGCGGCGACGGATCCGATGTCGTGGGCGCCGCTGTCGTGGTGCACCGGCTCGACGACCACTCCGAGGTCATTCGCATCAACACCGGCAGCATCGAGGAGGCAGAGTCCCTTGTGAGCATGGTTCGCTCGGATCTGGACGAACTCACCGCCGAGGATTTCCTGGACCGCTGGAGCGCCGCCGACAACGAGGAAAACGCTTCCTGAGGCGCATCCCTGCGGCCCCCGGAAACGGGACTGGAAACACAAAAGCCACCGAGGTTTGAACCTCGGTGGCTTTCGTTGCAAATTCCTGGTTAGTGGCCCGACTTCTTGTCCGGGTTCTCCGAGGAGCGGTTGACACCGGATCCGGCGCCCAGGTCCTCGGGATTCTCCTTGCCGGCCATGGTCATCACGGAGATGATCAGCAGGCAGGCCACGAACGCCACGCCGAAGGCAACAAGCCCGACGTCCAACCGCAGCGGGTTGTTTGATCCGCCGGTCGCCGAAATCGTGGCCACGACGCCAGCGATCAAGGCCATGACAAGCGAGAAGGACAGTGGCGCCTTGATGCTCTGCTGCCAAGATTTTTTCTTCTCAGCCGGGTTGTTGCCCACGTTAAGGCCCTCCTACAGGTTTGGTTCAACGTCTAGTCTAGCGCCAAAGGCCGGCTTGGCCTTCCTTGGCATCATGCCGCAACCCGAACGCAGAGATCAGTTCGAAGACGGCCAGGATGATGGCACCGCCACCGGCCAGCCCGAGCAACGCGTGGGCATCCAGGTGCAGTCCCATCAAGAGCGCGGCGCCGACGCCCAGGCCAACAAAGCCCGTGACCAGCTGGTCCTTGAACGGAACAAAGTCGGCACGGTGGCGGATGAAGACAACGATTTCCAGGACGCCGGCGATGATGAAGGCGGCGGCCGCGGCGATGCCGATGACCAACACCTCCGGGCGCAACGCCATGACCAGTCCGGACAGGATCATCGCCAGCGCCGCACCGGCGTAGAGGCCTCGGGCGGCCTTCGGCGCACTGGGCGCCTTGGCGTAATCCCACATGAACTTGGCGCTGGCCACCATGAACGCGGCAAGGCCGTAGGCCAGGACCTGGCTTGTGGCGCCGGGCCAGAAGATTGAAATGATCGCGAACCCGGCGGCCGTGATTGCGCGACCCATGACGGGGGTTGCAACTTCGGCGGCAAGAGTGGCGGGGATTTTTACAGCGGGCACCCTTCGAGTCTAACGGCGTTCGCCCTATCCCTTGAATTCAGGGGCGCGCCGGCGCATCAGTTCCGGGCCAAGATCGGCAATGGTCGCGGCCCCCATCAGTTGCATGTTGACGCGAATCTCCTCGGCCAGAAGTTCAATGACCCGGTCCACGCCTTCCTCGCCGCCTGCCATGAGCCCGTAGAGGTAGGCGCGTCCGATCAGCACAAAGTCGGCGCCGGCGCAGAGCGATGCAACGATGTCCGCCCCGGACATGATGCCCGAGTCCAGGATGATTTCCACATCCCGGCCGACTTCCGCGCGCACCTCGGACAGGGCCTCGAAGGAAACCGGGGCGCGGTCCAGCTGACGGCCGCCGTGGTTGGAGACGACCAGGCCGTCGGCACCGGCGTCCACCGACTTGCGGGCATCCTCGGCGGTCAACACACCCTTGACGAAGAGCTTCCCCGGCCAGATCGAGCGGATCCATTCCAGGTCGGCGAAGGAAAGCGTCGGGTCGAACATCGAATTGATCAGCGTCGGCAGGTCGGTGCTGGTGTTGGACAGCGAGGCGAACTTCAACGAGTCAGTGGTCAGGAAGTTGAACCACCATTCGGGGCGGTAGGAGGCATCCAGCACCGTCTTCAGGTTCAGCTTCGGCGGGATGACCATGCCGTTGCGGGCATCTCGCAGGCGCTGGCCGGCAACCGGGGTATCGACGGTGACAAGCAGCGTGTCGTATCCGGAATCCCGGGCGCGCTGGAGCAGCTCGCGGGACTTGTCGCGGTCCTTCCACAGGTAGAGCTGGAACCAGCGGCGGGATTCCGGGGCTGCCTCGGCGACCTCCTCCAGGGAACGCGTGCCCATGGTCGAGAGCGAGAACGGGATGCCGGCGCGGGCCGCCGCGCGAACGGCGCCGGTCTCCCCCTCGGCGTGCATGAATCGCGTGAAACCCGTCGGCGCAATGCCGAAGGGCAGCGACGACTTCGCGCCGGCGATGGTGGTGGACAGGTCGGCACTGGCCGTGCCGTGCAGGATCCGCGGGATCAGCTCGATGGAATCGAAGACCCGACGCGAGCGGCGGTAGGTCAGCTCGCGCTGGGCCGCGCCGTCCACGTAGTCAAAGGCAGGCGTCGGGGTGCGCCGCTTGGCGATGGCCCTGATGTCCCACACGTCGGCGGCCTTGGCCAGCCGCGCCGCGCGCCGGTCCAGGTTAATCGGCTCGAACTTCATCAGCGAACGCAGTTCGGAGATTTGCGGCAGGCGTCGCTTCATCGTTTTTTGTTCCTTTGGGTAGGGGGTTGGCGGCGTTCGGGCTCGGGAGGGCCCGACAACTACCGGTTGGTGCGAAGCCGGTTGGATGCTGCCACGGCAATCGCCGAGGCCAGGCAGCAGGCCAGCAGGTATCCGGCGGCCAGGTAGGTTTGCCCGTCGGCGGCCGTGACCAGCGCCGCGGCGATCAGCGGGCTGAGCCCGGCAACCAGCGCGCCGTTGGTCTCGCGTGCCAGCCCGATGCCGCTTAGCCGGCGTTGCGGCGGGAAGAGGTTGGTGAGGAAGGCGCCCTGCGCACCGCTGGTGGCGGGGATGACAAGACCGTAGCCCAGGGCAATCGCGGTGAAGGCCAGGGCGAAATCACCGGCGCTGAGCAACGCGAAGATCGGGTAGGCCAAGGCCGCGCCCATGAGGCTGCCGAAGAGCAGGACGCGCGGGGCACCGAACCTGTCCGACATCCAACCACCAACCGGAGTCAGGACCACGCTGACCAGAGAGCCCAGCGTGACGGCCAGCAGGGCCGCGGGTTTGTCCAACCCCACCGCCGGGGAGGTCATCAGCGTGAGGGCATAGACGGCCAGGATGTAGTTCATGGCATTGTGGCCGGTGATCGAGAAGAAACCGACGATGACCTGGCGCCAGTCGCGGGCCAGCACGTCGCGCAGCGGCAGCCGCGTCTTGGTGCGTTCGTTTTCGGCCTTCTTGATGGCCGCCGAGTACTCGGGGGTTTCCTCGAGCCTGTTGCGGATGTACAGGGCCAGGAAGAAGAGCACAGCCGAGAACAGGAACGGGATCCTCCAGGCCCAGCCCAGCAGCGCGTCTGTTCCCATGGACGAGACGGCGAAGAATGCGAAGGTCGCCAGGGCGATACCCGCGGGTGGCGTGGAAAGCACCAGCGAGGTGTAGAAACCGCGGCGCTTGGGCGGCGCGAACTCGGCAACCAACGTCATCGCACCGGCCAGCTCGGCACCGGCACCGAATCCCTGCAGCAGGCGCAGGACCACCAGCAGCAACGGGGCGGCCGCACCGATGGCTATGCTGGTGGGCAGCAAGCCGACACCGACCGTGGCAACGCCCATGAGGATGATTGTCAGCATCATGGCCGGTCGGCGGCCGTACTTGTCGCCGATATGGCCGACGATCACACCACCCAGCGGACGGGCAACGAAGCCCACGGCGAATGTCGCAAAAGCCATCATCGCCCCAGCCGAGGCCACCGCATCGGAGAAGAACAGCGGTGCAATCACGAGCCCGGCCGCGGCGCCGTAGAGGGCGTAGTCGTACCATTCGATCACCGTTCCGAGCACTGCGGCAAAGACCGCGCGGCGACCGGCAGGGGTGAGCCGCTGCGGATCTGCTGATTGTTCCTTGAGTGGTGGTGCCAGGTTTTGTGCCATGTTGAATGAGCGTCCTTGCAAAATTTCGTGAAAAATCTCTGAAATATATTTCTAACAGGCGGGTAGTATCTTTCACAACAGTCTGATCTGCATTTTCCCAATATGACGCCCACGTGCGGGCATACATCCCCCAGGAGGCAGCATGGGAACCTCGTTGACCGATGGCTTGGTCGTCCAGTTGCGCTCGGCGATTCTCACCGGAGAGCTGGCGCCCGGAAGTATCGTGGTTGAACCGCGCCTGGCGGAGGAATACTCGGTGTCGAAGACCCCCGTGCGGGAGGCCCTCAGGATCCTGACCACCCAGGGCCTTCTGACGGTCCTGCCCAAGAAGGGCTATCTGGTGAGGACCATGGGACTGAACGACGTCCAGGAAACCCTAGACCTGCGGATGTTGTTGGAACCTCATGCAGCGGCGTCGGCGGCAGGCTATCTCTCCCCCGCACTCGTCGCGGAGTTGCGCCAGATTCTGGACTCGCAGGCCGAGGTCTCCACCGAAAATCCCTTGGCCGCCATGGAAGCAGCCCAGCGCTTTCACCAGTGCATTGCCGATGCCTCGCGCAACACCAGGCTGGCGGATACGCTGCGCCATTGCTTCGACGAAACGGCCCGCGCGCATCATGTCCTGCCGGGGCTCCAGCGCTACATGAGCGCACCCGCGGAGCAGGCCGAACACGAGGCGATATACGAGGCGATCGCCGGTGCCGATGCGCGGGCCGCCGAAGCCGCAATGCGGGCCCACCTGCGCTCCATCCGCGCCACGATGGCCCAGCAGTTCAACGATCCGGGAAGTCTCTGGGCCTGAAGAACTGGACGCCGAGCTTGTGCCCCTGATGCCTTAGCGTTTCGATTTTGCTTTCCCCGGCGCCGGACCACGGCCATAGACCGCACCATCTTGCGGGTTGGCCGAGGCAAGCAACTCGGAGACCGTTACAAAGTGGTAGCCCTTGGCGCGCAATCCCTTCAGGATCGCGGGAACTGCTTCGATGGTGCTGAAGTGAATATCGTGCATCAGCACGATCGATCCCGGCCTGGTGTCTCGCAGCGCATTCGACACAACTTTGCTCGCATCGCGCACCTTCCAATCCAGGGTGTCCACATCCCACAAGATGACTGGAACTCCAGCGGCCTTCTTGACCGTGGCGTTGGTGGCTCCGTACGGCGGACGCAAGAGTGTGGGTGCCGTACCCGTTGCATCCTCGACCGCGTCCGCGACACCGCTGATCTCCATGGCCACGCGACCCGGGGCCAGTGAGGTGAGCACGCGGTGGTTCCACGTGTGATTTCCTATTTCATGTCCCTCCGCCACCATGCGAGCCAGCACCTGTGGTCGCGCCTCCGCATTCGGACCGACCACAAAGAAGGTTGCCGCCGCATTTTCCTGCTTCAACGCATCCAACAGCTGCTCCGTCTTCGGCCCGGGTCCGTCGTCAAAGGTCAATGCCACGCACTTGACCTTGCGGCAATCTACATCTCTCCCGTCAACGTCATGGGTGCCGTCAACGGGATCCTTGGTTCCGGAGTTGCTGCCCGAAGCCGACGAAGTGGATGAAGGCTTCGGCGCAGGCATGCCGGTGGGGCGCATGCCAGCGTCACGAACCTGCTGACCAGGTGCGCTGAGAAGCGGTGTGATCACGGTGCCGGACAGCTTGATTACTACGTTGCCCTCCGTGCTTGCCGCAACGGTGTTTTCGCCGAACTCCACCAGTGCGTCACCGGCGGCATCAAAGTTGAGTGATGCCGGCTGTTGTGGGTCCACCGGGGCGGCAGCCCCTTCACCGATTCCGGGGCGTCCGCGCAGGCCGTAGCCCACGAGGTCTACAAACTTCTGCAGGGCCGCGGCATCGACAAAGAGCTCCTTGGTCTCAAGCATCCGTCCTGCACCTAGATCAAACCACTGCGTCCAATAGCCCTTGGATGTATTGTCGCCAACAACGGCGGAGATGCTGGATCTGATTCCGAGCATCGTGCGCGAGGAACCTGTCAGTTCCGGGTCAATACTCAGCTCGTGAGCCGAGGCCGCTCCGGTTGACTTCTCTTCCAGCGCGCCAAGGAACGACGCGATCGTCTCATCGACGGTGGCTCGTTGCGCGCTCTCCACCTCCGGATGGCCGGGTACTGCCAACCATTGCGCGAAGATTCGGTTCACTTCGTCGGTACGCGCCAGCGTATGGATTCCCGGCACCAATTCCAGGGACAGCCCCTGACGCGGGGAGAATCGCTTGGGCTCGCTGGCCGGCGCAGAAGTTGGTGTCGGCTCCGATGCCAGGGTACTCGGTGCGACAACCGGCGCGCACCCGCTCATCAAGGCGGCGACCAGCGCCAGTCCCGCGATGCGGTAGGTAAAAACCCTGCGACGGGAACGCGGATGCAAGACGGACAAGATGTGACCTTTCAATCTGAAGCCGACAAGCGGCGGCTAAACGTGGGGGGAAGCAGGAAAGCGGTGGTTCAGGAATTTCTCAGCGCACTTGACATCAGACGTGCGTATTCTTGGGTACCTTGGGGGCCCGGATGGACTCTGTCGCGTGCAAAATCGTCGAGTTCCGGCGCCAAGGAAGCCCAATCAACCAAGTGAACGTTTGGGTACTTCGCGGCAGCGCTCCGGTATTTTTCGTTGACCGAATCGGACCATGCCCGCGGGGCATGCACAGTGACCAAAAGCAGTTCGCGGTCAGGACCAATGACGTCACGCACCTTCTCCAGCGTGCCCGCCGGCAGGTCCCCGTTGGTGCCCAAACCCAGCACGACTACTCGGCGCAACCGGTTTTCGTACCGCAACCGCTCCAGTTTCTCCGGGGCCTCGCGCATCTGGGCGCCCACGGTCGCATGGATGGAGATGCCCGGCAGCTCCTTCAGCAATTCTCTGGTGGAGGCGAGCATGACAGAGTCGCCCAGCGCCGTGACGTCGCCACCCGTGGCGTGTTTCCCCTTCGCTGAGCCCGTGGTTTTTCCTGTTCCTTTACCGGTGACGGGCGCAGTCTGCGGTTCGGGCGCCGCCGCGATGCCAAGAGTGTCGACTTGCTCACCGAGCATCTCTTGAGCCTCGGTCAATTGCTGCTGCAGACTGCTCTGCCTCGGTGAAGCCACCAATACGGTGATTGTGCACAGGGGAATCAGTAGCAGTGCCGTCAACGGCACGATCTGGCTGTAACGGCCGGGTGCACCGGAAACCAGTGGCTCAAAACGCCCCGCAACATTCGATCGCCACGCGCTCAGCGAGACCTTGAACCCGTCACGCATGATGGGCTGCTCCACTAGATGCCAAGACGCGGCGGCAGCCAGGAACGTTGCAGCGAGGACGCAGAGATTTGCTGCCGTGGCCGCTTGGGGCGGGAAGAGCACACCGGCGAGCACCAGGAGCGGCCAATGCCAAAGATAGAGACCATAGCTGCGATTGCCCATCCACCGCAGATGCTGCTGATTCAAGAGCGCGCGCACCAGCGTATGCCGTCGTTCCAGAGACAGAATCAGTCCGGCGCTGGCCACACAAAACAGAGCCATGCCCCCGCGATAGGCCACCGACGACGTGTCGGGCAAGAGGAACATGGCCATGAGAATTGCGGCGAACAGCACTCCGACGGCCAGATCCCCCGAACGGCGCACTCGCGGCAGCAGCCCGAATGCGAGCGCGCTCGGACGGAAGCTGGTGTATATGGCCGCCCCGGAACCGATGAGCAACCCGAATCCGTGGGTCCAGGTGCCAAAGTAGAGCGGACTCGCATCCTGTCCCGGAACAAAAGCCCACGCCATGCTTGCCGCCGCGGCAACCCCCAAGATAGCCACGGCGGCCAGCAGCTTGGTCCTGGTGCGAAGCACTACAACCAGCAAAACCAGTACCACCGGCCAAAGCAGGTAGAACTGCTCTTCGATGGCAAGTGACCACAGATGTTGAAAATATGGTGGTTCTGCCGACGCAAAGTAACTGTTCCCTGACGCGATCTGCAGCCAGTTACTGGTGTAGCTCAACGCGCCAAGCCATTGCGCACGCAGATTCGCGGGAAGCTCACCGCCGGCAAGGATCGCCAGTGCCGTAGCACCCACCAGCATCAGCAGCATTGCCGGGATCAGCCGTCTGGCCCTCCGAATCCAGAATCCGCGCAACCCCACGGACAATCCCGCGTCTAGGCGCCTGAGCAATCCACCGGTAATCAGGTAACCACTGAGCACAAAGAACAGATCAACGCCGAGGAATCCGCCGGGCAGCACCTGCGGCCACAGGTGATAGGCAATCACCGCCAGCACTGCTATTCCACGCAGTCCATCAAGGGCGGGGTTGCGCGCCGGTGTCGGCGAAGAGCCGGCAACCCCTGCTGCGGGGTCGGTGATTGAGATGGGGGTGGAATTCACCGCCTCAATGTTTCCCGATGCAGGCAACGGTTCACGGCCGGGGACGTCTCGAACGACACACGAAGTTGTTACACAATCGACAGGTTGGGACTGCATTTTGTCACAATTCCTACGCATGACACCGGGCATAATGGCACTAACCCCCGAATTCCGCCGGGGTCAGCACTCCCCTGAAAGGAACGCCATGGCTCTGCGCCGCGGCCTGGGCATCGTCCTGGCCATGGCCTTCTGCGTGATGCTCGGTGCCTGCTCGACGGGTAAGGCCTTGCGCGTGGAGGTACCGTCCGTGGGTTCTTCGCCGTCGGCGACAGCAACGAAGCAACGCACCATCAGCCCCGAAGAAGCGGAGGCTGGGAAAAACCCTTTACCCCCGCGCAGATCCGTAGCCTGCTGCTGAACACCGATTTGAGCGGCCTGCGCGCCGACGGCGCGGATCCCGCGGAAATCCACGAGTACCTCAGCACCTGTGCGCGCTGCGTGATCGCCCTGCCCAGCCATGAGGCGGCAGGCGAGCGCTTCCAAGTTTATTCAGTGAGCACTGCCGGGGATAGCTACAGCTTCGCATCGTTTGTGGTGCGCAACGACTGCCGGCACTCCCCGTATTGTGTTGGCGGTGGGCGGTTCAGACATCTATCTGACCTCGGGCATGACGGAAGTCTGGTTGCGCAGGAAGCCATCTACGAACCCCAAGACGCAATGTGTTGCCCATCGGGCTGGTCGGTTCGGCTCTTCCGCTACCAGGACGGCCGATTCATCGAAGGAGACACGTTCGAGAGCCCCGTCGACTATGCGGAACCTGAAGGAGAGAAGTCGATGGAGACCGCGGGAATCCGGTTGCTCATGATCGAGGACGACGAGGTGATCCGCGAGGCCACGACGCTTGGACTTTCCCGGCTTGGCTATCTGGTGGAGGGCGTCGAAGACGGTCTGGAGGGTCTGGAGCGCCTCAAGGCACAGCAGACCACGAACCCGGTGGATGCCGTGCTGCTCGATGTCATGCTGCCGACCATGAACGGCACCCAGGTCTGCCGCGCGTTGCGCCGTTTCAGCCAGCGTCCCGGTGATCATGGTATCGGCACGCGGAGACGGCATCGACATGGTCAACGGGTTGGATGCCGGGGCCGACGACTACCTCGCCAAACCCTTTGACCTGCAGGTTCTTGATGCACGCCTGCGCGCTGTGCTGCGCCGCACCCGCGATCTGATTCCCGCGAACCCATCGAGGCCGGAATCGCCCAAGACCCCGGGAAACGGGCTGGACATCGATCCACACCGGCTCAGCGTCACGCTGGATGGACAGGTGGTGCACCTGACGCCGACCGAAATGCGCATCCTGCTGATCTTGAGCCAGGATCCCGGCAGCGTCGTATCGCGCACGGAAATCCTCACGGAGGTCTGGGGGCACGGCTGGGATAGCGACCACCGCGTCATCGACGTGCACGTCCAGCGCCTACGCCGCAAGATCGGGGCCGAGCGCGTGGAGACAGTGCGCGGCTTCGGGTATCGACTACATGGTTGAGCAAGCATGAGTCTGCGGTGGAAAATCACGCTCGTCACCACGGTATCGGTGTTCATGGCACTGTTGGTCTCCGCGTTGCTGGTGCGCCAGATGATCAACACCTCGGAAGAGCAGCGCCTGCGCACCGAGGCCACGGCATCACTGCAGCAGGCGATGAAAATCCTGGGCGAGACAGGCATCAGCGTGCTGGGAGCCACCGTCAACGATCCGGACCTGCCGATTCAGGCGCGGGAAGCCGCCGGCGCCGGGGACATGGTGACCTATCGGGGAACCTTCGACGGGGTGCCCGTGATCTTTGCGGCCGCCCCCGTCGAGCTCGGTTCACAGCCAGCCATCCTCTCGCTCTCGGTGTCCTGGGCCGACAGCCTGCAGGTGCGCACGCACATGGACACCGCGCTGTTCTGGGCGGGCATCGCCACGCTCTTCGCTGTCTCGGCGCTGGGAATCTCTGGTGGCGTCTCGCCTGGTTCGACGGCTTGCACATGGGGCGCACGCCGCACGGGCCATCGCCGCCGGGCAGCGGCACATCGTTGTGGAGGAAGCCATCGGCCCACCCTTCGTCGGCAAGGACGAGGTCGACGAATTCGCCGCGGCGGTGGACGTCATGGCAGCGGAACTTACGGCGAAGATTGCGGCGGAACAGCGTTTTACGGCCGACTTGGCCCATGAACTGCGCACGCCGTTGACGGGATTGGTCACCGCGGCCAGCCTGTTGCCTCCCTCTCGCCCCACGGAGCTGGTGCAGGACCGGGTAGCCAAGTTGCGTACGCTGATCGAGGACCTATTGGAGGTCTCGCGGCTCGAATCGGGCACGGAATCCATCGATCTGGTGGCCACCAAACTTGATGCCTGCGTCAGCGGCATCATCTCCCGCATCCGGGAACACTGCCCCGACCAATGCGCATCGCTGGTTCTGGAACTGGAGTCACCGGAGTCCACGGTGTGGCTTGAGCCCCGTCGGCTGGAGAGGATCTTGGAGAACCTGGTCCGCAATGCCCTCACGCATGGAGGAGGTCAGGTGGTGGTTAGCAGTTCCCCGGGGCACCTGGAAGTCTTCGACCACGGCCCCGGTTTCCCCGGTTTTATTTTGGAAACCGGTCCGGAGCGCTTCGTTTCCAAGGGTGGCGGCATCGGGCTGGGCCTGACCATCGCCTGCGGCCAGGCCACTGCCATGGGTGCACAGGTGAACCTCTCCAATGCCCCGGGTGCTCGAATCACGTTGGATTTCACCGACGCTGCACTGCCACGACCGATCCCCCAGGCCAGCGCGCAGTCGTTGACAGCCCAGGCCCTGCGAACCTAAACGCCCAGGCGCATCCAGTTGTCGTTGCGCACACGCCATGACAGCGTCGCCGCACGGGCAGCCATGAAGCCGATCCCGAAGGCCACCCAGATCCACGCCACGGCGGAAACCCCGCCGTGCTCGAAACGCGTGACGGCATAGAGCATCGGCAGGTAGGCGACGAGGTTGATCATCCCGACAACGGCCAGGTAGCGGGCGTCGCCGGCGCCGATGAGCACGCCGTCGAGCACAAAGACCAGCCCGCAGAGCGGCTGCGCCGCCGCAAGGATCCAGATTCCCACCATCGTCGCCTGGCGCACCGACTCGTCGGTCGTGAAAAGGGCTCCGGCAAACGGTGCGGCCACGGCCAGCACCGCACCCGTGACGAGACCGAAGTAGACTCCCCAGCGGCACATGGTCCTGGTCAGCAGGCGCGCCCGCTGCTCGTTCGCCGGCCCCGAGCTCCTTGCCGATCAGCGCCTGGGCGGCGATGGCCAGCGCGTCGAGGGCGAAGGCCATGAAGGTGAAGATGGTGAACACCAGCTGGTGGGCCGCGAGCGTGAGCGCCCCCTGCCCGGTGGCGACCCACACCGTCGCGATCAGCGCCAGTCGCAGGCTCAGGGTGCGCAGCATGAGCCAGGAGCCGACCTGTCCGGTGCTCAGCACGCCGCGACCGTGCGGGGCCAGCGACTGTCCGGCCTTGCGGATCCGCGGAACCAGCATCCACAGGTACACCAGCGGCCATGCCCCACTGGGCGATCGAGGTGCCCAGGGCCGCGCCGGCCACGGACATGTTCAGCGGGTACACCAGGATGAAGTTCAGGGCGATGTTCGCGGCGAACCCGAATCCCGGCGACATAGAGCGGGGTCTTGGTGTCCTGCATGCCCCGCAGCACGCCGGTCGCGGCAAGCACCAGCAGCATCGCCGGGATTCCGAAGGTCGAATACTGGATGTAGTCGACGGCGAACTCGAGCACGGGGCCCTGCGCACCCATGGCCGCGGCCAGGGGCCTGGCGCCGAAGAAGCCGACCAGCGCCAGGACCGCGCCCAGGCCCAGCGCCAGCCAGATGCCGTCGCGTCCCGCCGCCATGGCCTTGCCCGTTTGCCCCGCACCGATCGCCCGGGCGACCGCCGGCGTCGTCGAGTAGGCAAGGAAAACCATGAGGCCCACCGCGGTTTGCAGCACCGTGGTCCCCAGTCCGGCCCCGGCAAGTTCGTTGATTCCCAGGTGCCCGATGATGGCGGTGTCGGCCAGCAGGAAGAGCGGTTCGGCGATCAGCGCGCCGAGCGCCGGAATGGCGAGCGCCAGGATGGACCGGCCAAGACCCGCGCGAGGATTCGTGGGTCTGGGCCTGGTTTTTGGCAGCTTCATTCACCCCACCAGACTACCGGGGCGCGGTGTTGCGGATCCTCCGCAAACCTATTGACACAAACAGGTTTGCGTTACAAACTGAGTTTGCAGATCGATCCTCACTTCACCATCCGGCTTTCACCGAACCCCGAAGGACAGGCATCATGAACACCAACTCGACCCCCGCCCCGGAACCGCAGCTGGACCCCCGCGCGGCACTGGCCTCCATCAACCAGGCCGCGGCCGCCACCCGCGCCTCCATCGAACCCAACACGGCGGTGATCTACTTCGTGTGGGCCGCCGCCTACCTGGCCGGCTACGGCCTGCTGCACGGCGCGGCCTTCGGCTGGCTCCCGCTGGCCTACGGCACCGCACTGCTCATCGGCGCCGCGCATCCTCTTCGCCGCCGTGGCCTACACCGCGGTCCTCGGCATCCGCTCCGGGTCCGGGATCCGGGGGGATTCGAAGTTCGCCGGCATGGCCTACGGGCTGAGCTGGATGGGCGGCTTCGCCACCGTGGCGGTGTTCTCGATCGCCTTCTCCAGGCTGATGGCCGACGGCGACCAGCTGGTCACCGGCTGGCTGATCAACGCCGTGGCAATCCTCGTGGTGGGCATCATGTACATGGCAGGGTCGGCGGTCTTCCAGGACCGCCCGATGTTCATCCTGGGCGTCTGCTTCACCGTGCTGAACATCGCCGGACTCGATCGCCGGGGCCTCGGCATTCATCTCGATCTTCGCCATCGGCGGCCCGGTCCTCTTCACGGCCGCAGGCGTCACCATGCTGGTGCTGCGCCGCCGCGACAACGCCGGGGCGGTGAAGTAGGCCATGGCCGAACTCGATCCGGTCATCCACGCCGACGCCCGGCTGCGCGTCATGTCGGCGCTGAACACCCTGGGGCTGAACGAAACCGTGTCGTTCCCCAAGCTGCGCGAGATCCTGGCCATGACGGCCGGGAACCTGTCCACGCACCTGCGCAAGCTCGAGGACGCGGGATACATTTCCCAGCAAAAGGTCATCGAGGGACGCTCCCCCGCCACCTACGTGGGCATCACGGCGGCGGGTGTCGCCGCCTTCGAGGCCTACAAGAGGCAACTCATGGAGCTGCTCTAGGAGCCTGCCGCCCCGGGCCGTTCGCGTTGCCGCAATCCCAGCAGGGCCAACACCGCGGCCAGGACCAGCAGCGACGAAACGGCAAGGCTCAGCGCGGGCCACCCTCCGGCGTCGAAGGCCAGGCCGATGGCCCAGCCGAAGAGCGAGGAACCGCCGTAGTAGGCCAGGTTGTAGAGGCTCGCGGCCTGCGCCCTGCCGCCGACGGCCACCAGGGGAATCCATCCGCTGGCCACGGCATGGGCGGCAAAGAACCCGGCGGTGAACAGGAGCATGCCGAACACCACCGAGGGCAGCCAGTCAACGAGGGTGACCAGCAGCCCGGCAAGCATCACGCCGATCGACCCGAGCAGCACCGGCAGCCGCGCGAAGCGCGCAACCAGCGTCCCGGATTGGCGCGAGGACCAGGTTCCGGAAAGGTAGGCGACGAACACCAGCGAGGCCAGCGACGCGGGAATCAGGAACGGCGGCGCCTCCAGGCGGAAGCCCAGGTAGTTGAACACCGCCACGAATCCGCCCATGAGCAGGAAACCCTGGGCATAGAGCACCAGCAGCGAACCGCTGCGCAGGTTCATCCACAGCTTTTTCCACAACGGAATCGTGTGCGGGCTGGACCAGGGAACGGGGGTGAAGCCCCGGGGCTTCGGGGCGACCGCAATGAAGACCGTCGCGGCTATCGCGGCCATGACGCTCACCACCAGGGTTCCCACCCGCCAGTTCCAGAATTCGCTCAGCGGACCGGCGACCAGGCGCCCGGCCAGTCCCCCGAGGCTCGTGCCGGAAATGTAGGTTCCCGCTGCAACCGCCGCGTGCAGGTTCGACACCTCCTCGGCCAGGTACGCCAGGGCCACCGCCGGAATCCCGCCCAGCGCCAGGCCCTCGACAAAGCGCAGGGCCAGCAGCCATTCGAAGCCCGGCGAGAAGGGCACCGCCAGCCCCAGGACCACCGCGCAAACCACGGCAATGGTCATGGTGCGCAGACGGCCCATCCGGTCCGCCAGCAGCGACCACACCAGCACCGAACAGGCCAGCCCCAGCGTCGCCGAGGAAACGGCCAGTGCGGCCTGCGACTGGCTGATGCCAAGGTCGCGCGAGAGTTCGGGAAGCACGCCCTGGACCGAGTACAACTGCGAAAACGTGGCAACGCCGGCGGCAAAAAGCGCGAGGATCATGCGCTTGTAGCCCTTGCTGCCGTGCATGTGCCCCTGCCACGGCGAATCGCCGTCCCCTTGGATGCCCACGATGTCTTCTTGCTCCTCGAACAGGGGCTACAGCTGGAAGAGCGGCAGCAGCGTATAGGAAATGACCAGCGCCACGGAGTTGTTGAAGACGTGCAGGATGTACGAATAGGCAAGGGACTTGCCGGTGAGGACGTAGGCAACGGACATCATGATGCCCAGCGTCGTGTAGGGAATGGCCGAGGTGATGTCGAAGGACCCGGCGCCGACGAAATGCAGCCCGGTGAACAGCACCACGGAGATGGCAACGCACACCCACACGTTGATCTTGCGGCTCAGTTTCCCGATGAGCAGGTGCCGGAAAACGTACTCCTCCACAAACGGCCCCAGGAGCGCCGTGACAACAAACATCGTCAGGAACGGCACCGAACGGGTCATGCCCTCGATGGCCAGCTGGTTTTCGCTCTTCACCGGGTTGCCCAGCAGTCACCATCACGACCGCCCCGATAATCAGCGTGGCAAACCAGGCGCCCGGGATCATCAGGGCCTTGACCCACGGGTAGTACTTGAACGTCGCAAAGGAACTTCGCAGCGCATCGAATCCCATGATGATCGCCGCGGTGAAAACCACGACGTAGGCGATCAGGTTCACGCCGAAGGTCGCGGATTCCTGGTCGTTGAAGGCCTCGGTGAATCCCGGGATCATGGCCAGCAGGCCCGCCGCGCCGAAGATGAACAGCACCGGTACAGGCCAAGGACCACCCAATCCCCGCGGCGCATCTTGCCCGAATCGAAGACAGGTTGGCGCGGCCGCGGCGCAGGCGGCACGTAGGGGTGCTGGGGGTACGGTTGGTGCATAACCACCTACCCTATCGAGCCAAGCTGGACATTGGCGTCCAGCGTGAATGCGGAACTACTCGATCTTGAGGCCCAGCTCGCCGGCCAGGATCGGGGCCAGGTCCATGAGCTGCTCGTAGGTGACGGTCGCGCCCTTCAGCGAGGAAATGCCCGAAAGCGTGCGCAGCCGGGCCCCGCGCAGGTCCACGTCCTTGAGCTTGGCGCCGTTGAGCACCAACGTGTCGATCGTGCAGTCGACGAAGGAGACGCGCTCCAGGTTTGCGGTGCCGGCATCCAGTTCCTCGATGTGCACGTCGCGGAACATCACGTCCTTGATCTTGGCGCGGCGCAGGTTCAGGTAGCCGAGCTTGGCGCGCTCAAAAAGCACCGAGCGGAACGTCGCCCCGTAGAGTTCGGCCGAGCCGATGCGCCCGCCGACGACGGCAGTGTTCCACCAACCCGATTCGGGGGCCTCGAGCACCGGGGCGTTGACCTCCTCGATGCGGCAGTCCCCGAAAGTCACCCGGGCCATCGGGGCGCCCTGCAGCGCGACGGAACGGAAGATGCACTCCGTGAAAACCGCGTCCTCGAGGTCGACCCCGTCCGCGTCGTCGGATTCGAAGAGCAGCCCCTCGGCACGCCCGTCGATGTCCAGCCCGGTCAGGTCGCCCGATCCTTGCGTGGTCGGTTCCTTGAAGGCAGGCAGGCGGGGTGCTTTCACGGGTGCAGACATGGGCAATAGCTTATGCCGGTCAAGGGACAGGTGCTTACCGAAAACCGCGTTGGCATTCTCACCCAACCCCGGCTTGACGAACCCGTGACCACATGGCAAAGCCGCCCCCGGACACCGAAATGAAACGGTGGCCTGAGGCGGCCCTGTGGATTACGGTCCGGAAACCGCAGTTTTCCGCCGCGGCGGCGTGGCTAGGACGCTAGGACGCTAGGACGCTAGCATTTCAGGTCTTCGCCGACAGCCTCCTGCGCCGCCTCGACCTTGGCGACATCATCTGACAGCGATGCCTTGGCTTCGGGAACCGTCATGCTCGAACTCACGTCGTTTACCGCCTTGTTCAGGTCATTCCAGGCGGTGTCGAGCTCGCCCTTGCGATCCTCGGCGACATTTTCCATCGACTTTCGCAGGTCGTCGTAGGTGGAGGCGACCTTGTCGCGCGCCGCCTGGATATCGCCCACGGTGGAGCCGCTGTCCAGGGAGGTTTTCACCTCGGCGACGGAACCGACAAATGCCGCGTATGATTCGCAAGCGGCGGCCGTGTTTTCCTCCGGCGTGGAACTGCACGCCGCCAGGGAAACCCCCAAAAGGGCGGTCAAGGTCAGGGACGTGAACATCTTGGTGGTGTTGCGCATGAAAGGCTCCTTAGGGTCGTGCTTGGTGTCGGATACGGTAGCCCCTTTGGCGGGGCTTGCTGCTGGAACAGCTCCTCTATACCCGCAGGCGGGAAGTTCCACGGCTTCGGTCTCAAAGGCTTGCGTGTCCTCCGCTTTCATTCATGGTTACGGTTGTCCCCGTCGTCTCGGGTCTTGTCTAATCGTCCATTCCCTTTCGAAGTAAGACATCACCTTTCTCGGATGATGCCGCACTTCGTACGCGTCGCGACGCAGCGGCGCTCAGGATGCTTCCGGCGCACTGAACGCGTCGTCCATCGAATCGAACACGCGGTCTTCCTCGCTCAACCCCCGGTACCAAGCCGTCTTCATGGCCATCGCCGCCGACATGTCGGACACGCATGCCAAGCGCAGCATAATTCCCATTTCGGCGAGCTCATGGTCGAGGTCCACCAGTGTGTCCAGGACCGTGACCGAGGTCTGGTGCATGAGTGTGAGGTCAAGAACCACGGTGTCGATGCCTTCTTGTTCGCCGGCCAGGCGCAAGACCAGGTTCTCGGTCTCCAAGGCATTTGCCGTGTATAGCGGTCCCCCGACCGCTAGGCAGAGCGCAGATCCCCGGCGCTCGACCACGCTCAAGCGCACGCGGCCCAATTCATGGAGCAGCAGGCCGAAGGTCGCCCCGACGCCGACGGCAACGGCCGCGAGCAAGCCCACCGTGAGACCGACAACGGCCGTCGCGAGCGCAATCCAGAATTCGCGGGGACTGATCCGCGCCAACCGGGCAAGCCCCTTGACGTCAATCAAGCCGAACACCGCGACGAACACCAGGGAGGCAAGGGTGGCGCTGGGCAGCAGGCTCAGCACCGGGCCCAGGAAGAGGGCAACCAGGATCGCAAGGGCCACCGTCACCATGCCGGAGAACTGCGATTTGGCCCCGGCCCCCTGGTTGACGGCGCTTTGGGAGAAGCCGCCCGCCGCCGGCATTGT
The DNA here is from genome assembly GCA_963741245.1 of Nitrospirota bacterium. GTDB lineage: Bacteria > Nitrospirota > Nitrospiria > Nitrospirales > Nitrospiraceae > Palsa-1315. Next base: position 47,277 of record CAVUHR010000028.1, read on the forward strand.
CTGGAAGAGGGAACCTGCAACGTTGGCGGCCGCCGTGGCAAGAAGCTCCTGGTTGCTGTCGATCCGGTGCTCTCCGGCCTGGCGGATGCCGCGGGCCACCGCAGCGGATTCAAGGAAGGCCATGATCGAGATGGCCAGCGCCCCCGGCAACAGGGCCCCGATGTTCTCAAAGGAGGGAAGCCCCGGCAACGGCAGCCCCTGCGGAACCTTGTCGATCAGCTGCACCCCGGCATCCCGCAGCCCGGTGAAGGCGACAAGCAGGATCCCGGCGGCCACCACGACCAGTGGCCCGGGCACCCGGGGGGCAAAGCGCTTGAGCAGGAACAGCGTGGCGATCGACCCGGCGGAGAGCGCGAACGTGGCCCCGTTGAGCTGCGGCAGCGCCTCAACGGTCGCGGTCACCGAGCGGATGAAGCCGTGCCCGGTGAACCCGCTGTCCACCCCGAACAGCGTGGGCAGTTGCCCCGCCGCAACGGTGGCGCCCACACCGACCTGGATGCCGGTGATCGTTGCCTTGTTGATGTTTTCGACAATGGATCCGAGTTTCAACAGCCTGGCAAGCATGAGGATGGCCCCGACGAGCAGGGTGAGCATCATCAGGTTGCCGATGGCATCCTCCGAGCCCGACGCGACCCCGGCGGAAACCAGCGTGGTCGCGGTCAGCGTGGCGATGGTCGAGGTTGTTGAAACGCTCATGGCCCGCGAGCCGCCGAGCATCGCGTACACAAGCATGGGAACCATGCACGTGTACAAGCCGATCTGCACCGGAAGGTTCGCGATGGTCGCGTAGGCCATGGCCTGCGGGATCACCACTGCCCCGGCCGAGACCCCCGCGAGGATGTCACTCCTGAGCCACCGGTGCTGGTAGCCGGCCAGGGTGGGCGGCAGCCAGCCGCGCCGCCCACCTGTTGTCGAATTCATGACGAGCCTGCGCTACTGCCTAGTCATGGCGATGTTCACCAAATGCTGCGGATCGATCAGGTGGTCGTGGTTGTCGTCGCCGAGGTCGATGCGAACCCACGCGATCTCTCCGGTGAACTCGTTGCCGGTCGGCGCCGTAGTCGCTCGACACCGGCGAGGCAAGATCCTCACCGACGTCGAGGGTCTCGTCCATGGAGAACATGAACGGCAGCGTGCGTTCGACCCGGCCCTCGCATAGTCGGCGCCGTCCGCGAAGATCGTCACCGTGCCGCCCTTGCCAAGTCCCCCGCCGTCGTAGGCGAAGTGCACGCACCAGCGCATGCTCGCCGGGCTCGAGCAGCGCGTCTTCCGAGCGCGATGAAGTCGGTGCTCGATGCCGAGCACGTTGTAGGCAGAACGCGAGGCTTGCCGTCCGGTCAGATACACCGACCAGCCGCCGTAGGCGCCACCCTGGGCGATGATCACGCCGTTCGGCGCCGCCGTCCGGCACCGTGATCGCCGCCGTGACGGTGAACGACTTGTTCTTGATGTTCAGGACGGCGTTCTCGCTCGAGCCGCTTCATGCCGGGGTAGAAGCGTCTGCGATCGTGCCCTTGAGCAGCTGGGGCCGGCCGGCGATGTCGGGGTTGAAGCGTTCGGCCGAGCGGATGTCGATCGGCAGCACGTTGAAGCGGGCTGCCTGGATGAGGAACAGCCGCTGCAGCTCGGCCAGCTTGCTCCGGTTCCTCGGCCGCGAGGTCGTTCGACTGCGTCCAGTCCTCCTCGACGTTGTAGAGCTCCCACACGTCGTCGTCGAGGCCGTGGTCGGAGGCGAGCCACGGATCCTTGTGCTTGGCGACGGCCGTCCAGCCGTGGTGGTAGATCGCGCGGTTGCCGAGCATCTCGAAGTACTGGGTGGTGTGCCGCTCCGGCGGCGTCGGCGTCGTCGAAGCTGTAGTTCATCGGCGTGCCCTCGTCGGGCCGCTGCGTCACGCCGTTCACGGTCGACGGCTCCGGGATGCCGGCGGCCTCCAGGACCGTCGGGGCGACGTCGATGCACGTGGGCGAACTGGTTGCGGATCTCGCCCCGCGCCGCGATGCCGTTCGGCCAGCGAGACGATCGTGCCGTTGCGCGTGCCGCCCCAGTGCGAGGCCACCTGCTTGGTCCACTGGTACGGCGTGTCCATCGCGTGCGCCCAGCCGATCGCGTAGTGGTTGTACGAGTGCGGGCGTGCCGAGGTCGTCCATGTGGGCGACCATGTACTCCTCGGTCTCGATGCTCGTTCATGTGGTTGATCGTGAAGCCCTCGTTGGTGGTGCCCGTGCATCGTGCCCTCGGCCGACGCCCCGTTGTCGCCGATGATCACGTAGACCAGCGTGTCGTCGAGGACGCCGAGCTCCTCGAGCGCGTCGAGCAGCCGGCCGACGTGGTGGTCGGCGTAGTCGAGGAAGCCGGCGTAGACCTCCATCTCGCGGGCGAGGACGCGGCTTGATGCTGCTCGCGACATCTCGTCCCACGCCGGGATGCCCGGCGCTGCGCTCGGTGAGCACCGCGTCCGCGGGGATGACGCCGAGCTCCTTCTGCCGGGCGAACGTCTCCTCGCGCAGCGCGTCCCAGCCCTGGTCGAACTTGCCCTTGTACTTGTCGGCCCACTCCGTCGGCACGTGGTGCGGGGCGTGCGTCGCGCCGGGCGCGAAGTAGGTGAAGAACGGCTTGTCGGGTGCGAGCGACTTCTGCTGCTTGGTCCAGTCGATGGCCTTGTCGGTCATGTCGTCCATGAAGTGGTAGCCCTCTTCGGGCGTGCCCCACGGCTCGACCGGCGTCGTGTTCTCGTAGATCGCCGGGTACCACTGGTTGGTCTCGCCGCCGATGAACCCGTAGAAGTACTCGAAGCCGCCGCCGGGCGTCGGCCAGTGGTCGAACGGACCGACCGGGCTCGCCTCCCACACCGGCACCTCGTGGCACTTGCCGAACTGCGCGGTGCTGTAGCCGTTGAGCTTGAAGCGTCTCGGCGAGCGGCGCGCAGTTGTTCGGCCGCAGCGAGTTGTAGCCCGGTGCGCTGCGTCGCGATCTCGGTGATGCCGCCCATCCCGACCGTGTGGTGGTTGCGGCCCGACAGCAGCGCGGCCCGCGTCGGGGAGCACAGCGCCGTCGTGTGGAAGCGGGTGTACTTCAACCCGTGCTGCGGCGACCCGCTCGAAGTTCGGGGTCTGCGATCGGGCCGCCGAAGGCGCTCGACGCGCCGAAGCCGACGTCGTCGATGCAGGACCACGAGCACGTTCGGCGCGCCCTCCGGCGGGCAGCAGCCGGCGTGATCGGCGGGTAGTGCGTGTCGGGCGAGGTCGCGTCGTAGGTGACGGTGCCGGTGTAGGCGAGGTCCGGGATCGGAAGCGCTGAACGTTGGATGTCATTCGAGTTGTTCGCCATTTCTCTCTTCTTCCTCATGCTTTCGACGTGATGTCTGCTGGAGATTTTTTTGACGCACCCGGTTTCGGTGGCCCGCCGACCCTCCACAGCCAGTCTGCGGTGGGCTTCGGGTACCGGGCACACCCATACAGGGTGAGGTCGATGTTGGAATTCAACGAATCAACCAAAATGGTGGCGGCATTCTCCCCTCACCCGCAGACTGCCGGCATCGCGCCTGGCCCGAGCCGCATCAAGAATTGTTTGCCGACGCCGAACGGGTGTGGACACGGACACCGCTGGACGCAAATTCGACGGGCTACAACGCGGAATACACATTCGGCGACGGCTGGCCCCGAGACGACTTCGAACTCCTCGAGTGACCGGCCGGCCGGCCCATGGGCGGCATGCGGGATCCGGAAAGCGGAACCCCTTCTCCCGAGGGGTTTTGCTCGTTTCGTGGCGTGCCGGTCGAGACCTGGTTCATCGAACCACCGGGACCGCACGTTCACTCGAATGCGGCCGGAGAACTCAATGCTCGGAGCCGTTCTCCGAATGAAACGCCACAGGCACCAGCTGGCGGCCGCTTTCCCTGGACCTGCGCCACCCGGCAGACGCGGGAAGACACGTCTGGAACTTCAGGAGAATTTTCGGTGTTCCCCGGTTGCGAAACCCGCACTCACTGGGATTCCCGCATTTTTGGAACCGGATTACAAGCGTCTAAAGACCCTAGAGAAACCTGCTGCCGATCGGTTACGCTGACGCTGCCCACGCTATGCCGCCTAAGTGCTCCCATTTGGAGGTCGATGAAGGATGCAAGAAGAGCAACAACTGAAGACAATTGTCAACCCATTGCCGGGAGTTCCGCCGCAAGGTGCCCGATTCGTAAGCCGACCACGGCTCGATGCAACACTCGACGAGCTCCTCGCCGGTTCACACCGGGCGATCACCATCTGGAGCGCTGCCGGGTCGGGCAAGACGACACTGCTTGCGCATTGGGCGCGCCGGCTAGCGGCGGCAGGCCTCAAGGTCACCTGGATCATGGAAGAGGACCTGGGGCAGGTACCCGAAATCCTTGAGGACATCATCGAAACCGACACCGAGAGGCTCATGCACACCCATCCCCCCAGACGCATCGTGATCATCGATGATATCCATTTGCTCGCGGCCGGCAGGGCCAAATCCACAGCGGCAGCACTCGTCAAGACGCTGCCTTCTTTGGCGGGGTTCATCGTCGCCGGGCGCTACCAACCCTTTGCCGCGCTTAGGGACTTGCAAGCGGCCGGGGTACTGGCGGAATTGCGCACTGCCGATCTTTCCTTCACCCGTGCGGAGCTGGACGTATTGGTCGAGCACCACGAATGCGAACTCGACGATTCCGCTGCCCAGGTGCTGCTGCGCAGAACGGCCGGATGGGCGACGGCATTGACCCTCGCCGTTCCGTGGTTGAAGGGCAGGCACAATGCGAATGCGGCTGTCACCGGGTTCGATGGCGACCATCGCGCTGTTGCCGATTACTTGGTGAGCGAGGTTCTGGAAAGTTTGAGCGTTGAGGAGCGATCCGTGCTCTCCCGGACGGCCATCAGAAGTGACGTGCCCTTCGAACTGGCCTTTCACTTGGCAGGCATGCCAAACACCGGCGAGTTGCTGCACCATGTAGCCCAACGGAATTCATTGCTGGTCGAGGACTCGGATGGCTACCACTACCACCCGGTGCTGCTCAGCTTCCTGCAAGCCGATGCCCGCCGCAAGGACGCGGAGGCCTTCGCTGCGGCCCATGCGAGCGCCTGCAGATGGTTCAGCGCCCAGGAAGACGCCACGAATGCGCTGGAGGAGGCCATCGCTTCTGCCCGGCCGACCACCATCCAGCAGACCATCGAGCATTTCGGCCTGGAACTCATCCTCGCCGGCGAAACCGACCTTGTAACCCGCGCCGCGGCCACCCTGCCTGCACACTGCGCACCCGTGGCGCTCTTGGCAACGAACCTCCTGCTCGAGGCGCCGTACTTCGCCGACGTGACGCGGACGTCCCATTTGTTCCTAAAAGCCTTAAAACATGACACAACGGACGCGGCAACACAGGACCAATGGCTGGCCGCCGCCATCGCCGTCCACTGCCTGGACGGCCGCTCGAAACTACAGCTCGCCGAGCGAGTCGAACGCCTGCGAAAAGACGACATCTCGGCCCTGCGCAGGGAGAGCCTTGCCCTGGACCTACTGGCCGAAACGGCGGAGGCCTGGTGCATCGGCCAGCTGGGCGAGTCTGCGGACGGACTGCGGATGCTGCGTGAGGTGGGAATCAGCGCCGACCGTGCCGGCTACACCTGGCTGACATTGCTCGCGACCGAGCTGGGGGCGCAGGTGGCAGCTCTTTCGGGGCAGTGGGAGAAGGCCGCCGCGTTCGAAGACGAAATCACCGTCCGGGTTCTGGACGGCCCGCGCACCCAGCACGACTGGGTGCGTTCGGCCGCGACCATCATGTCTGCGGCACGGTCGTTCAGGCGCTGCGAGCAGGTGCCCCTCGAAGAGCTCGACGAGATCATCACCGCCGATGCGTACCATGCGACCCACGGCACGCTGGTGCCGGCCATCGCCCTGCGCAGCTTCCCCGATTTGGATTCGGAAGCCAATCCGCGGGTCTCGCTGGAAACGGTGGACCGCCTGCTGCGCGACCACGGCGACCAGTATCCGAGGGTGTTCGCCCCGGCCGCCCTGCGTGTGGCCAGCCTGCACCTGAAGCTGGACGGACGATCCGAAGCGCTGGAGAGCGCCGAAGAAATCTTCAATGCATTCGGGGAAAACACCCTGGAATCGGAAACCGTTCGATTCGCACTCGCGTTTCCGTCGCGAACCGGCGATGCCGCGGAAGAACAGCTTCTTTCTGCGCTCGACCGCAGGGCGCAGACTTGGCATGCGGGCGCCCCCGTTGGAGCATGGATCTTGCTGGCCCGCGCCGCCGAGCTCCAGGGGCGCGGCAGCGAGGCGGACCTGCGACTGGCCAAGGCACTAAAGCTGGCGCACCGGTTCGATGCGGTGCAGCCGTTCGCGGCACGCGGCGGTGAGGGCGCTGCCATGCTCGGCGCGCGGATCGGCCGCCTCGGCCACCTGGACGAATTCGCTGCCCACATACATCGCCGGGTGCGGATGATCCTTCCTGAAGAGCCCGTCGGCGCTACCAGCGGCGAGACCTTGACACCGCGGGAACATGAGATCCTCAAGGAATTGCCGGTGCATCAAAGTGTTGCCGAAATCGCCCGCAAACTGACGCTGAGCGTGAATACCGTGAAGACGCATTTGCGCAGCATCTACCAGAAGCTCGGCGTTTCCGACCGCAGCGAAGCCGTCTCAGTTGCCCAAAACAGGGGGCTGCTCTGACCCGTTCCCTTGCTTTCGCGAAGGTCACCGGGGTTCACCCGCGCGAGGTGATGTGTGGGCGCTGGCGCCGCGGGAAGATCGAAGAGTCTTCTGGAACCGGGGGATGAAAAGGCTCCTTGCACCCGGAGGTGGTTGTGGTCATGAATCGCTACGAAATCCGACTCCCTTACGCCCTGTCGGATAGTCTTGCGGCGGCGTTCCCGGAGTTGGACGCCGTGCAGATCACCCCATCGACGACCGTACTCACCGGCATGCTCCATGACCAAGCCGAACTCCACGGGATCCTGGCCCGGATCGCGGACATGGGCTTGGAACTCGCCGAAGTCCATGTGCGCAAGGAATCCTCCTAGATGAGTAATTCCAAGGGATGACATCGCGGGCAAGGGTGTCCAAAATCGAGGTGCAACAACCAACATGTGAACCTGGAGAGTTCCGATGGACAACGACCTGGACACCCTTGCCACAGCCTTCTATGTCGCAGCGGATGACTTGTTGAAGGACCATCCGGAGCGGGTTCCCTACCGTCCTCGGATCGGGATCAGCCCGCGTATTTCGGACGCCGAACCGATGACGCTGGCCTTGATGCAGGCGTTTCTGGGCTTCGTGTCCCAGGCCCGCTGGCTGCGCCATGCCCGGGCACAATTCGAGGGCATGTTTCCCTGCCTGCCGGGCCAGACGGGCTACAACAAGCGTCTGCGCAGGCTTTATCCGACGATGACCTGGCTCATGGGCACCCTGGTGCGGGCCGCCGATGTCGGTGCGGATGATGTGTGGGTGGTTGATTCGACCCCGGTAGAGTGCGGGCGTTCCCGCGAGACGGCGCAGCGCTCGGACCTGGCGGGGTGGGCGGAGTACGGGTATTGCGCCTCGCATTCGCGTTGGTTCTGGGGGTTTCGCCTGCACTTGGCCTGCACCCTGCAGGGGCTTCCGGTCGGCTTCGCGCTGACCGGCGCGAAGGCCGGTGAGCGCCAGATGTTCCTCGACATCCTCGACGGCACCGAAACCATGAACCAGCTGCAGGAGGGCGGGATCCGCCAGCTCCTGATCGGGGACAGAGAGTACTACGGCGCCGACTTTGAGGACACCGTGGATGCGGCCGGCATCGAGATGCTGCGCCCGGGCCCGCAAGGGCGAGAAACTCCGGCCCGGTTCCCGGTTCGTCAAGCCCTTGCGGCAGGTCATAGAATCCATCCACGACACCCTCAAGGGGCAGCTTGACCCGGAACGGCACGGAGGACGCACCCCGGCGGGTGTCATCACCCGCGTGGTGCAGCGGCTGCTGGCGATGACGGCGGCGATCTGGCACAACGAGAACATCGGTGCCGCGATCCGCCACTCATTGGTGGTTTACGACCAACTAAGCCTTGGAATTACTCATCTAGCGGCTCCGAAGCCCTCGGTATGGCCTCAATGCCAATGACGTTGAAGAGACTACACTTCCGGGACGTCCGCAACAGCCACGGAAATGGCTATGGCGACTCTTCGTCGCCTCTGCGTTCCCCGCGGCGTGTCCGCCGGGCTTCCTTCGCCACTGCGTCGTCCTCCATGAGCAAACGGCGAGTCTCAGTGACGTCCCCGATGGCCGGGCGCCACAGCCGGACTTTCGGATCCGAATCAACCAGCACGGCACGGAAAATCAACGTCAGCGGGATGGCCAGAATGGCACCGATTGGCCCGAACACGACGGCCCAGAACAGTACCGAGAAGAACGTGAGTGACTGGCTCAGCGCCACCGCGTTGCCGACGACCCGCGGCTGGATGATGGACTGAACCACGCCGTTGATCAGCCCGTACGCGATGACGACGGCAATCATTGTTGACCAGCCGCCGACAAAGAACCCGAACACCATGGGCGGGATGATCGCCAGGAAATATCCGACGTTCGGAATGAAACTGCACAGGAACGCCAGCAGGCCCCAGAGAATGGCGGCGGGAACGTGAAGGACGAAAAGCACCAAGGTATTCAGCACGCCTTGGACGACGCCGAGCACCGTGGTGACGACCATGTAGCGCCGCACGTTGGATGCGTAGCTCGTCAACGCAACGACGAGGTCTTTTTGCGTTACGGCCAGTTGCCGCAGGATCGTGGGAACGTATACGGCATCCGCCGCCATCAGGATCAACATGGTCAGGATGATCACCAGGGAACCCGTGATGCTGAAGACGCTTCCGAAGAGCCCGGTTGCCAATGCCACAAGTTTGCCCGGGTCGATGCCCTTGATAATGGCTTGGGTCTGTTCCGTGCCGATCCCGATGCTGCCCAGCCATTCGGTGACCACCGTGCCGAGTTGGGCGAGCTGGCCGGCAAACTGCGGCAGCATCGTGACGAACTGGGCGAAGGCGATGATCAACGCAAAGATGAACCCCGCCAGCAGCAGGAAGACGACAAGGATGACGGATCCGGTGGCGAGCCCGTGCGGAACCCCCCGCTTCTCCATCGCCACCCGGACCGGGTGGGCGCAAATGGTCAGGATCAGCGTCAGGATGACCGGGGCTAGGATGTGCCGGATCGAGCTCATCCCGATTGCTGCGACCGTCGCGGCCGCGAGCGCGAGCAAGATCATCGTTCCTCGACGGGTGCTTTCCACAGTAGCCTCCTCCATTGGCGGGCAACGGTTCGCGCGGTTCCGGGTGCCCCGAAGACCGGTCCGGCCCAAACGCTACGTGGTGCCTGATCCCAAAACATCATCTTGTCTGGGTGAGACATCGCGGCGACGGCCCTTTTAGGGTTTACATACGCCTGTATGCGTACAAGGGGAGCTGCCTGCATGATCATGATCCTTCAAGCCATTGGGCACTTGCTGCCGCTGGCCGTGGCGATGGCGATCAGTTCCGTGCCCATCACCGCAGCGCTGCTAATCCTGCTCTCCCCGAACCCCGGGCGTTCACCCATCGCGTACCTGTCCGGCTGGATCCTGGGAATCATTGTGGTGGTGGTGCTCTTCGCGCTCGGGGCGGCCACGCTCCCCGCCCACGTGGACCTCCAACCGGTGTTCCTCGTGGGCATCTTCCTGATCGCCATCGGCCTCACGATGGAGGCCTTCGCGCTGGTGCTGTGGCGGCGCTCCGATCGGACGGCCGCCAGCGAACTGCCAAAATGGCTGCGGGCAGTGGGCGCGGTGCGGCCTTGGCAGGCGTTCGGCTTCGGGTTCGCACTGAACCTCCGACCCAAGTCCCTGCTGATCGGTGTCGCCGCGGGCGTTGTGCTTACGGCCCACCCGCTCACGGTCGCAGACGCGACGATTGCCGTTGCGGTGTACACCGCACTGTCCGCGTCAACCGTCGGCATCCCCGTGGTGTTCGCCTTCGTGAGCCCCGAACGCGCCGAACCGCACCTGGTGCTGGTGCACGACTGGATTATCGCGAACAACCGCGTCATCACCATCCTGGTCATGGTCCTCATCGGATTTGTCATCATCGGCACCGGAATGACCATGCTGTAGGACGGCGCCAAACCACGTACCCAAGGCCGGGTGCTGCACCGTCGATGCGGCGAAGCAACCTTTAGGGCCTGGCGCAGCGGAACCCGATGTGGCTTGTCGCCGAGTCTTCGGTCTGCGGCGAGCGCGCCGCCGGGCGGTAGCGCAGGCAGTACTCGGGTGCGCACAGGTGGGAGCCGCCCTTCAGGACCCGGCGCGGCGCGGCGGAACCCGGTTCCGCGCTCTGCGCGGCGAGCCGCGAATCCTGCGGGCCGCAACTGCAACCGCCTGCCGGTGCGGCCGGCCCGGTCCGGGTCGCCTCATGCGAGCTGGTGTAGTAATCGGCCGTCCACTCCCACACGTTGCCGATGCAGTCGTACAACCCGTACCCGTTGGCGGGGAATGCCCCGACCGGGGAGGTGCCGGCCCATCCGGCCGAGCCGGTGTTCAGGTACGGGAACCGGCCGTGCCACGTGTTGGCCATGGCGGTCCCGCCCGGGTCGCGCTGGCTGCCCCACACGTAGGGGTCCGGGGCGACTCCGCCGGAGGCCGCATACTCGTGTTCCGCTTCGGTGGGCAGCCGGGCCCCAGCCCATTGGGCGTAGCTGAGCGCGTCGGCATAGGAAACCTGCACCACCGGGTGGTTTTCCTTGCCAGCCAGGTCGCTACCGGGTCCCAGCGGGTGGCGCCATTGCGCTCCGGGCACCCACGCCCACCACTGTTGCCAGTCCCCCAGGTCCACCGGCCCGCCCGTGGGGGTGAACACCAGGGAACCCGGGGCGCGTTCGGCCTCGTCCAGGTGCGGGAAATCGACGGCGGACAGGGCCCGCTCCGCGACCGTCACATAGCCTGTCGCCTCGATGAATGCGGCGAACTGCGCGTTGGTCGTCGGGCCGGCCGCAATCTGGAAGCCGCCGACGGACCGTTCGTGCCGGGGGGCCTCGTCGGGGTAGAAGTCATGGGAACCCATCTGGAAGGTCCCGGCCGGAATCGTTTTCCATTCGGGGTGCCCCGCGGTGTTGGTCGCTGCTTCCGGCATCTTCACAATTCCCCTACCCTCGCTTATGCCCTGCCTTCCGAACCATTCTGCCCTGCCCGTGGGGCGGCGAGGGTCATCCGTTACAGATGAAGCCGGCTGATCGCCATCTACCGCGGTTCACCCGGGCGGGGTGATGCCTCCCCGATCTGCCTCGAATGACCATTGGTGCAGACAACCACATCTCCGGAGGCAAACATGCAGCGACCCCTGGCCGGGCTCACACGGGGCAACCTCGTGCAAGAGCTGGTCGCCGGCGTGACGCTGCTCGCCATCGCGATTCCGCTGAACATCGGCTACGCGCAGATTGCCGGGTTGCCGCCCACCGCGGGCCTGTACGCGTTGGTCCTCCCGGCCATCGTGTACGCGCTGACGGTGTCCTCGCGACAGCTGGTGGCTTCGCCGGATGCTGCTGCCGCGGCCCTCGTCGCGTCCTCGATCGGAGGGCTCGCTGTCGCCGGAAGCGCGGAGTATTCAACCCTTGCCTTCGCCCAGGCGATCATCATCGGCATCATGTTCATCCTGCTGTCGGTGTTCAAGCTCGGGTTCTTGGCCAACTTCCTTTCCAAGCCGATTCTCGTCGGGTTCGTCGGCGGCCTGGCCCTGGACATCATGGTCAGCCAGATCGCAAAGATGCTGGGCGTGCACATCAACTCGGGCGGAGAGTTCGTCGAAAAGGTCGGCGACCTGCTCTCGGGTCTCGGCACCGCCAATGTGTACTCGATGCTGATCGCCGCGGGCTCCGTCGCCGTGCTGTTGGGCGGGCGCAAGCTCTTGGCTGCGGTGCCGTGGGCGCTCGTGGTTCTCGTCGTCTCCACCGTGGTCGTGGTCCTCACCAACGCACAGGCGGCAGGTGTCAACGTGCTGGGGGAAGTCCCGGCCGGACCGCCGCAGCTGTCCTGGCCCGTGCTCGACTGGTCGATGTGGATTGCGCTCATCCCCGCGGCCGCGGCCCTGACGATGGTCACGACGGCCGAAGGCCTGCTGGTCTCGCGATCCTACGGCGAGAAACGGGACTATGAGACCAATCCCAATCGCGACCTGTTCGCATTCGGCGTCGGCAACATCGCCGCCGGGGCCTCGGCGAGCTTCACATTGGGTTCTTCAACCTCCCGCACCGCAGCCATGGACCAGGCAGGCTCCCGCACGCAGCTGCCCACCCTGGTGATGGCCGCCGGGACGCTGCTGCTGCTGGTGTTCGGCACGGCGCTGCTGGCCGACATCCCCTCGCCGGCGATCGGCGCTGTCGTTGGAGTGGCAATCATTCCGCTGCTGGGCATCAAGGAATTCAGGGAACTGTGGCGCCAAGACCGCTTCGAATTCATCATCGGCGCCGTCTGTTTCCTCACGACCCTCCTCGTCGGGTCCATCATCGGCATCCTCGTCGCGTTCGTACTCGCCTTGGTCAACCTCGCCAAACGCGCCTCCAACCCGGCCATCGACGTGCTGAAGGCATCCGGGGAACCCGGTGAGTCATTGCTGGAGGACGCATCCGCCGGCTCCATGACCACTCCCGGCGTGATCGTCATCCGCCTGGCCGCTCCCCTGTTCTTCGCCAACGGCGACGTGTTCGTCCAGGCGGCCAGGCGTGCCGTGCTGGCGGCCGACCCCGATAAGGTGGACCACCTGGTGATCGACATGGAAGCCGTGACAGACATCGACGTGACAGGTGCCGAATCATTCACGGCACTCCAGAACTGGCTCGCCGGACAAGACGTGGAGTTGAGCTTCAGCCGCGTGCGCCCGGAAGCCCGGGAGCGCCTCACCCTTCTGGGCCTGCTCGACAAGCAGCGGGTTTTCCCGACCAATCGCTCCGCCATCGCGGCGCTGTCGACGAGTGCCGCAGTCTCCGGCCCGGCCAACGAAGAAGGATGACCATGGTTCCCGTCATCGGGGAAATACTCCCGCTCGCTGTCGGCATTGCGATCAGCCCGTTGCCGGTCATTGCCGCGATCCTCATGCTTCTCTCCCCCAAGGCCCGGGTCACCTCCGTCGGGTTCCTGCTCGGCTGGGTTGTCGGCATCATAGTAGCCGTCACCGTCTTCACGCTGCTCTCCTCAATCCTGCCTGAGCAGGATCCGGAGGCTTCCAAACCCGTCCAAGGAATCATCCAGCTCCTGCTCGGGGCAGGGTTGCTCCTGCTGGCGATCGGCCAATGGCGCAAACGGCCCAAGCCGGGCGAGGACCCCGCCCTGCCCAAGTGGATGCAGGCAATCGACAAGGTCACCTTCATCACCGCGCTCGGGTTGGGATTCCTGCTCTCGGCCCTGAACCCCAAGAACCTGATCATGGCGGCCGGCGCCGGGCTGGACATCGGCAGTGCCGAGCTGTCCACCGGGGCCGTCGTCCTCGTGGTTGCAATCTTCACGGTGATCGCGGCGTCAACCGTCATGGTCCCCGTGCTCGGCTACCTGATTGCCGCCGAGAAACTCCGCAGACCGCTCGATTCATTGCGCACCTGGCTCGCCAAGGAAAATGCGCTCATCATGGCAATCCTTTTGCTGCTGATCGGGGTGTCGATGATCGGCAAGGGAATCGGGCATTTCTAGATACGAAACACGCCACGCCACAGCCCGGCCCCGGGACCGCCACTGAAGCTCACCCTGACAGGGTGATGCTCGTCCAAGCGGCCGCGAAGGACTATTGGTGCAGGCAAGCACTTTTCCCGGAGGCGAACATGCAGCGACCCCTGGCAAGACTCACACGAGGCAGTCTCGTGCGGGCGCGGCTGACCCCACGCCCGAGATGGATGCAGCCGATTGACAGGGGCACGGCAATCAAGGCGATTCCGTTGTCGTTCATCCAGGCCTCGTTAGGCAGCAACAGAAGCGGAAATTCCTAGAAAGGAAATGCCATGGGACAGTTCACATTTGGACCCGTCGAGCTCTACCTCATCGGGTTGGAGGGCAGCCGCCCCTCGGCGGGCGTGCTTGACGCTCTCGGGGAACTACTCGATGCGGGGCTCGTTCGGCTGCTGGACTTCGTGATCATTGCCAAGAGCGATGGCGGGGAAGTCTCGGTCACCGAGCTCGAGACCGGCGACGACGAATATGGACTGGCCGGCACGGAAATGGCTGCGATCGGCATTGCCGGGGACGACGACATCGAAGAGCTCTCCGAGCTTGTCCCGCCGGGAAGCTCGGCGGCACTCGTCGTGTTGGAGCTCGCGTGGGCCAGGACCCTCAGCCAGCGGTTCGCCGCGTCCGGCGCTGAAGTGCTGAATGTCGAGCGCATCCCCGCCCCCGTTGTCAACGGCCTCGTTGACGCCCTCCACGGTCTGAACGAAGAGTAAAGGAAAACCATCATGCTAAGAAGAGGACGTCCGGGCCTCATCGGCCTGGCAGCTCGTACCGCTGTCGTCGCCGGCACCGCGACCGCAGTCCAAGGAGGTATGGCCAATCGCCAGCAGAGGAAGGCACAGTCCTCGTACGAGCAGGAACAGTACGAGGCGGCCCAGCAACAGGCCATGATGCAACAGGCGGCGCAGGATGCCGTGGCCCAGCAGCAAGCCGCCGCGCCTCCCCCACCGGCGGCGGCGCCCGCGGCGGCGGCACCGGGCATCGACCTCATCGCCGAGTTGCAGAAGCTGGCCTCGCTCAAGGACGCGGGTGTACTCACCGATGCCGAGTTCACCGCGGCGAAGTCCAAATTGCTCGGCTGAGACGCCCGTCGGTGTTCGATTGGAAAAGCGGGAGTGAGGGCTGGCCAAACCAATCCTCCAGTTAATTCCGCTGGCTTTCGGTATCGGGTGCAGAACCCGCTCGCCGTCGTGGCGCTCGTGTCCTCCGTGTCTCGAAGCCTGCCAGGGCCCGAACGGCACTACACAGACAATGCCGTTCGGGCCCTGGCTCTTCTATGCGTTCGACGTGAAAATCGTGCCCGAGTCGACCCCCGAGACCTTCGTGGTGCGCCTGGTTCTGGGCGCGTTCCTCATCTTGGCGACGGTGTGGGCGTACCGGCGCGGTACCGACACGTTGAGGGAAATTTCTATGCCCGCAACATCCATGGAGGTAGGGCAGCCCGGAGACTGCGGCGAATGGCCGGCGTTGGGATCCAAAAACCCGACGCGACAATCGTCTAGACCGGGGTGCGAACCTTCCGCACCCGTTGGATGATCGCCGGGATCAGCGCACCAAACAGCAATGCAAGGGAGATGCCGAGCAGAGTCTCCATGGTGCGTTCCACAAAACGATCGCCCGGGGACTCGGTTGTGTCTGCCTGCATGATGAACGTGAGCACGATGAATGACGCAAACCCCGGCGTCACGTACCAGCGGCTCGCCGTGGTCGCGGCCATCGCTGCAACGACCACGCCAACAACCAATGCGGTACCCAAGCCCTGCGTGCTGAACACCGCGAACGCGGCCGCGGCAAGCGAGCCCAGGAGAACTGATGCAGCACGGCCAATGCTTCTGAGCACGAGCTGGGATCTCGCGGGCCGCATCACGAGCAGCACGGCTCCCGTCGGCCAGCCAACGTGTTCAAGGTCAAGGAGGTAGCCGATCGCCGCGGCACTGGCAGCCGCTAGCCCCAGGAGCGTCCCGTAGACGAACATGGTGTTCAACGGCAATTTCGGAGGCGGAACGGGTGCCGTTGGCGGCACCCGTTCGGGCCAGAGCAACGACACCAGCCACGCATAGACGGATCCAGCAACCATGAGCCCACCAAGAATCACGGCCGTTCCAAAACTGTGGATGCTGAGCCCAATACCCGTGAGCGGGAGCGCGAGAAACAGGGTGAGCGTACCGAAACGGCTTGCGCGCGACCAAACGCTCGTAAGCACGGCCAGAACAAATATTGCAGGCACCGCGACCGCGGGAACGTTTGTGAGGAGCGATCCTATCTGCAAGGCTACTGCGCACAGGACTCCGACGATTATGATCGTATGTCTCTCCCGGCGGACGCCAGGTAGCTTGAAGGCGGCCGCTGGCAAGACGCCGAGCGCCAAGGCCAGTCCCGCCATGGGATTAGTCGGGATGACGAGTGCTGCAGGCAAAGCCATGACGAGACCGTAAATGAACAGGGGCCAATCCCAGGTGATCCCGCGGGGTGCACGTGCCTTCATGGCGCACCCCACACGGGCAAGAGGCAGCGTGCCGGCGTGTTTGCGCGTGTTCGGGAGAGAACCATCACGGCTTTGACGCTAGCGTTCACCTACAGGATTTTCATCGCCCGCAAAGGGTGAAGAATGCCCCGAAAATGCGTGCGCGGGGGCACTAGTGGGCAATTCAGTTTATCTTCAATAATTAGAAACAAGCTGTCGTTGACAACACGGAATCCAATGGCCAACACTGGGAAAGCAACGGCTCGCCGTGCACAGAAAATTCCTATCCCCGGGCTTTAGACGCCCCAAAGTGCGAAGGAAAACGACAGTGGAATTTTGGTCATCTTTCTGGAATATCATTTGGTTTTTCATCTGGGCGTTTGTTTTCATCGCCTACCTGATGGCGCTCTTCTCGATCATCGCCGATCTCTTTCGAGACCGAGAGCTCAATGGATGGTGGAAGGCGGTATGGCTCATCACTATGGTCTTCATCCCGTTCCTGACCGCGCTGGTCTACCTGATCTTCCGCGGCAAGGGCATGGCGGAACGAAACTACAAGAATGCCGTTGACAAAACCGTGGCCACCGAAGACTACATCCGCAGCCTTGCGCAGGTGAGCCCGAGCGACGAGATTGTCAAGGCCAAGGCGCTCCTTGAGAGCGGAACCATCACCGCCGACGAGTACGAAAATCTGAAGCAGCGTGCCATGGGCCGCATAAACGCGACGACCGCCGACGTATGAGCATGGCGTAGTTTGGGATCTCACCGACACCGTATTCCGAGCGCCGAGCCCTTCGTACTTGACAGCCGAAAGGGTGCACCGAATCAGGAAACCAGGGCCTCCGTGCCTGGTTCTCGCCGGTTCGATGGTGCACCCTTTCTGCGTTTATAAGGTGCCCAAATTTTCGCACTTATCGTCACTCCGAACGGACAACCGCGGAATTCGGGGAGTATGGCGGCAAGGAGCATGGGCTCGACATCTGCAAGGTCGACGATGGTTTCGCTCCGGGTGGCCCGCCGGCAATGCGGGATAATCTGCTAGGTCGCCGGCATCCGCAGGTAGCTTTCAATCCCATGCCGTCAACAAAAAATCGCAGCGACCCAGAGCACAAGAACAAGGGGAAACGCAGGCTTCCTTGTGACGCAACGTATCGGGTCTTGCGAGGTTTGCTAGGAGTCACCGTGGTTCCTTGACGCGGAACCACGGTCCTTTTACGATCAGCAACATGATCATCTTCCTGATTCGGGTAGCGATTTACATTGGAAGCGCAGCGATAGGTTTGTTGGTCGCTTCATGGATACTTCCTAATTTTGTGCTCACGGCCAACGGATTCATCGTTGCGGTAGTGGTCTTTGCAGTAGTCCAAACAGTTCTCTCGCGGGTAGGTTCCTGGACTGCCTCCAAATTTGCTCCACTCGCGGCGGGCGGAGTCGGGTTGCTCTCGACATTCGTCGCACTCTTCGTGGCCCAGATATTCCCCGAGGGCTTGGGCATTCACGGTATAGATACTTGGATCCTTGCGCCACTCATTGTTTGGATCATCACGACGCTGGGCTCTTGGCTGTTGCCCATGGTTTTCCTAAAGAAGCGCTTGGCCGCAAAGAAGCATTGAATGCTCGGGGCAACCGGAACCTCGTGACCAACACCGGGACGTTGCCCAGGGCAACACCGGCTGGCAAACCAGTATCGGGGACGAAGGATCCGAACAGGAGATTAAACAAGCGCAGGACCGGCAAGGATTTTCATCCACGCCGGTCCTGCGCTTGTTTCGCCCCTCGGCGCTTGCGATTTATCCCGACCAGGGGGCAGACGGTTGCTAGCTCGTGGCGCCCGAGCCCTGCTCGTCCTCCGGCGCAAAGACCCCTTCCAGGGGCGCGCCGCCGCTTGCCTGCACGGCGTCGTCCTCCACCGGGCCGGCGAATTGCGACTGGTACAGGCGGTAGTAGGCGCCACGGACCGCAAGCAGTTCGCGGTGGTTGCCCTGCTCGACGATCCGGCCTTCCTCCATCACCAGGATGGTGTCTGCATCGCGGATCGTGGAGAGTCGGTGCGCGATCACGAAGCTTGTCCGGTCGCTGCGCAGCGCCGCCATGGCGTGCTGAACCAGCAGCTCGGTGCGCGTGTCAACGCTCGAGGTCGCCTCGTCCAGGATCAGCAGCGACGGGTTGGCAACGAATGCGCGGGCGATGGTGATCAGCTGCTTTTCACCGGCCGACACGTTGGTGCCTTCCTCGTCGATGACCGTCTCGTAGCCGTCGGGCAGCGCACGGACGAACCTGTCCACGAAGGTGGCCTTGGCCGCGGCCATGACCTCGGCATCGGTTGCGTCAAGGCGTCCGTAGCGGATGTTCTCCATGATGGTTCCGCCGAAGAGCCAGGCATCCTGCAACACCATGCCGACCTTGGAACGCAGGTCGGCGCGTGAGATCGCGGTGATGTCCACGCCGTCCAGGGTGAT
Organism: Nitrospirota bacterium; assembly: GCA_963741245.1. Classification (GTDB taxonomy): domain Bacteria; phylum Nitrospirota; class Nitrospiria; order Nitrospirales; family Nitrospiraceae; genus Palsa-1315. The sequence goes on from CAVUHR010000028.1 coordinate 65,913, forward strand.
GCGCCCGGAGTTGAGTTCGTAGAAGCGCATGACCAGGTTCACCAGCGTGGTCTTGCCGGCGCCGGTGGGGCCGACGATCGCCACGGTGTGGCCCGGGTGCGCCTCGAAGGACAGGTCCTCGATCAGCGGCTTTTCCGGCGAGTAGGAGAAGCTGACGTTCTCGAACTCGACGTGGCCGTCGGTGCGGGCGGGCAGCTTGTCGGTGACGGTGTCCGGATCCTGTTCCTCGGCATCCAGCAGCTCGAAGGTGCGCTCCGCGGAGGCCACGCCGGACTGGAGCATGTTGGCCATGCCGGCCATCTGGCCCAGCGGCTGGGTGAACTCGCGGGAGTACTGGATGAATGCGGTGGCATCGCCAAGGCTCATCTGGCCCGAGGCCACGCGCAGACCGCCGACCACGGCAATGCCGACGTAGGACAGGTAGGAAACGAAGTTCATGACCGGGAAGATCATGCCGGAAACGAACTGGGCACCGAAGGATGCCTTGTAGAGTTCGTCGTTCTTCTCGTGGAAGCGGTCGAGCATGTCCTTTTCGCGTCCGAAGACCTTCATGAGGTCGTGGCCGGAGAAGGATTCCTCGATCTGCCCGTTCAGGGCGCCGGTGTTCTTCCACTGCGCGGTGAACAGACCCTGCGCGCGCGAGCCGATGACGCCCGCGGCAACCGCGGAGAGCGGCAGCGCGATCAACGCGATCAACGCCATCTGCCAGGAGACGATGAACATCATGATGACGATGCCGACGACCGTGAGCAGCGACTGCACCAGCTGGCTGACCGCCTGCTGCAACGCGTTCTGGATGTTGTCCACGTCGTTTGTCACGCGGGAGAGCAGGTCTCCGCGCTGGCGGGTGTCGAAGTAGTTCAGCGGCAGCTTGTTGAGCTTGTCCTCGACGTCCTTGCGCAGCTTGTAGACGACCTTCATGACCAGGCGGTTCAGCAGCCAGCCCTGCGCCCACATGAACAGCGAGGAGACGAAGTACATGGCCAGCACAATGAGGATGTAGCGGCTGAGCAGCGTGAAGTCGATGCCGACCCCGGGAACCAGGTTCATCTTGGACATCATGTCCGCGAGGTCGTTCTGGCCCGACTGGCGCAGGCCCTCGACGACCTGGTCGACGGGCACGTTGGGATCCATCTGCTTGCTGAAGGCGCCGGCGAAGATGACGTCCATGGCCTCGCCCAGGATCTTCGGGGCAATGACCGAGAGCACGACTCCCGCTGCGACCAGAACGAGCACCAGGCTCATGCCGACCTTTTGCGGGGCCAGCAGGCCGATCAGGCGCTTGGCCGACGGCCAGAAGTGCTTGGCCTTGCGGACGGGCACCGAGTCGCCGAACATGTCGGAGGACCCGGCGGTGTCGAACTCGTCGATCTCGTCGATCTCGTCGGTTGCTTCAACCGCCGGTGCGGCGTTTTCCTTGGTACGTTTTGCCATTTAGGCCACCTCCTCCACTGCCAGCTGCGATGTCACGATTTCTTGGTAGGTTTCCGATGACTCAAGCAGTTCCTCGTGGGTTCCGCGGGCGACGATTTCGCCGTGGTCCAGCACCAGGATCTGGTCGGCCCCGGTGATCGTGGAGACGCGCTGGGCAACGATGATGACCGCCGCGTCCCGGGTCGGCTCCCGAAGGGCGGCAGCGCAGCCGCGCGTCGGTTGCCACGTCGAGCGCGGAGAACGAATCGTCAAAGAGGTAGATCTCCGGCTTTGCCGCAAGCGCACGGGCAATGCACAAACGCTGGCGCTGGCCGCCGGAAACGTTGGTGCCGCCCTGCGAGATCCGGCCTTCAAGGCCGTCCTCGCGCGCCGAGACAAACTCGTGGGCCTGGGCAACGTCGAGCGCCTCCCAGAGTTCCTCGTCGGTGGCCGTGTCGGCGCCGAAACGCAGGTTGCTCGCCACGGTTCCGGAGAACAGGTACGGGCGTTGCGGGACGGTGGCGACGCTGTTGGACAGCTGGGCGCGGGTCAGTTCGGTGACGGGTGCGCCGCCGACCAGCACCTGGCCTTCGCCGGCGTCGTAGAGCCGCGGGATCAGGTTCAACAGGGTGGATTTGCCCGAACCCGGTCGATCCGATGATTGCGGTGGTTTCGCCGCGCTTGGCGGTGAAGGACACGTTGTTGAGCACCGGGGCCTCGGCGCCCGGGTAGCCGAAGGTCACGTTGCGGAATTCAACGGTTCCCGGGGCGGTCATGTCCGTGATGTGGTCGGTCTGGTCCGTCAGGCTTGGCTCGAGGGTGACGACCTCGTTGATGCGCTCGGCGCACACGATGGCGCGCGGGATCATCATGGCCATGAAGGTGCCCATCATGACCGCCATGAGGATCTGCAGCAGGTACTGCAGGAAGGCGGTCAGCGCACCGATCTGCATTTCACCGGTGTCGACACGGTGTCCGCCGAACCAGAGGACGGAGGCCGTGGCGATGTGCAGGATCATGCCGATCAGCGGGAACATCAGCACAAAGAGGTTGCCGACCTTCACGCCGACGCGGGTGAGCTTGGCGTTGGCGTCCTCGAAACGTTCGGTTTCGTGGGGTTCGCGCACGAAGGCGCGCACCACGCGGATGCCGGTGATCTGCTCGCGCAGCACCCCGTTGATGCCGTCGATGCGGTCCTGCATCTGGCGGAAGAGCGGCATCAGGAAGAACACGAGCGTGCCGACCACGGCGATGAGTACGGGCACCGAGACCCACACCAGCCAGGAGAGGCCGACGTCTTCGCGCACGGCCATGATGATGCCGCCGATGCACATGATCGGCGCCGAGACCATGAAGTTCAGTCCCATCAGCACGAGCATCTGCACCTGCTGCACGTCGTTGGTGCCTCGGGTGATCAGCGTTGCGGCGCCGAACTTGTTGACGTCCTGTGCGGAGAACGAGGTGACGGAGTCAAACACGGAGTGGCGCAGGTCCCGGCCGATGGCCATGGCCGTTTTCGCGCCGAAATAGACGGCGGCAATGGCCGTGATGACCTGGACGAAGGCGACGGCGAGCATGACGCCGCCGGTGCGCCAGATGAAGTCGGTGTCGCCCTTGACCACACCGGTGTCAATGATGCGTGCATTGAGGCTTGGCAGGTACAAAGTGGCGATCGTGGTTGCCAGCTGGAAGAACAGCACGGCAACGATCCACCCCTTGTAGGGCTTTGAGTATCTGAGTATGAGTTTTAAGAGCATCTAGTGGGTGTCCTCATGGTGTTAGCTTCACAAAGGTCCGGTGGCTCCGGGCTTTGATTTAGCGGTTCGACGGTGGTTCTCGGCCGAAGCATTGGCCACTCTACACTCGATCGACCATGCGTTGACCCTCCCTGGGGGTGATTTTTGCGCTACCGCCTACATCATTTGGAGTAGCGTCCGGCCAATGGCGTCGTGCATTCAATTCACCGTCATCCACTACCTGTTGGATGGACCACAAATCCCCTAGGATGAAAATGCAATACCACCATGCGAAAATGAATGGAGTTCTTTGTGTCGGACCTTTCAACACCTTTGACAGTCGGCGAGCGCGCGCCCGAATTTTCCTTGGCCGATGCGCGAGGCAACAAGATTTCGCTTTCCGACTACGCCGGCAAGAATGTCGTTGTGTATTTCTACCCGAAGGCAGCCACCCCAGGGTGCACCACCGAGGCCTGCGATTTCCGCGACAACCTCAATTCGTTGCGCTCGGCAGGCTACGAAGTACTGGGCATCTCCCCCGACCAGGGTGAGGCCCTCGCGTCCTTTGCCGAGGCGGAATCCCTGAATTTCCCGTTGCTGTCCGACCCCGACCTCGCCGTCACCAAGGCCTACGGCTCCTTCGGCGAAAAGGAAGTCAACGGCAACCAAGTCGAAGGCCTACTGCGCAGCACCGTCGTGGTCGGTCCCGACGGCAGGGTCACTCTGGCCGAGTACAAGGTCGCTGCCAGTGGGCACGTTGCCCGGTTGCGTGAAGAGCTAGGCGTTTAGCCGGCCCGCGGTAACTACACGGACGGGCGGCCGGGGCGGATTCAAAGCGCCTCGGGCCGTCCTGCCGACCACGTAGGTTCGATGACCTGCGGATTTCCACCAAGTCGAAGGCAGCTGGCCAGCTCCGAAAGCTGTCTGCGCTCCGCCTCGGTCCATGTCTCGACGGCGCGCACCGTACCGTCGATCAGTGTCACCCAAAGTTGTTCCCGGTGACGCTCATCTTCGCCGTCGTCGTCCCAAGCGACATATCTGATCTTCGCCGAGTTCAGCGGGACCGTGAACAAGCTGCCCATGGTGCGTTCAAAGACCAGGCCCATCTCATAAACGTGGGCCAAGAGCATTCCACGCACCCCAACTCGGTACTTGTGCACGAGATCCCGGGCGAAGATCGCCATCAGGCTTAGGCCAACGACCCCCAGAGCCAGGACGACCACCCATAGTTCAAGGGCTTGCGGATGCCATCTGGCAAGAAACAAGACGCTGGCGGTTGTCACGATGGCACCCACGATCATGCCAACCACGTCGTTGGTGCGTGACTTCTTGTCCTCTTCCTTGTTCAGGCGGAGAGTCGTTCTCCAATTACCCAAATCCGCGGCCATGGCTTGCTCGTGCGCGCGGATCGTCGAACTCCATCCTTGGATGGTGCTCATGACGGATCGAGGTTCGAGGACGTGCAGTGAAGGGGGATGAACATTGCTGGCGGCAGTCGCTTGCTCATGCTGCGAGGCTAGCAGGGCCGGGCATAAAAGTATCCGGCCCTTGGCAGTGAATTCTTAATACCTCGGGGCAATCGTGGTCCGGCGTTCCTCAAGATGGTCGATCGTGGCTGCGCCCGGCGCCAATACCCCTTTGGATATCCCCGTGCCCGCGTTGGTAGTCAACAACGCGGGCACGGGGATCCGATTGGCGCGGGGCACGTGCGCTTCATCTGCCGGACTTGCGCGTGTCTGGGTTACTTTTCCGAACCCCATTAGGCAAGACTCTTGCTAGGCAACCCCACTGTCCAGTCCCCCGCAGGAGCGTGTCGCAGATGAAGAAGCAGTCATTGGTGGGCCGTCTTTGCCTCCTCGGGCTCGGCGCCCTGTTGCTGCCCGCGTGCACCACCCTGACCACCCCGGACGGCGCCACCACCCCGGCTCCCGCCTCGGGCTCCGCAGTGCTCTCCCCTCCATCACCGGGGCCCTCGGCACTGCGCGTGCCAGGACTCAAATGGCCCGAGGACCCGGACTTCATTGACACCCGGCTCAATCTCGGGGACGCCGTGGCTGCGCGGCCCGGCACGGATTACCGGAAGGAGTACAACACGCAGGACCTTGCAAAGGACGGCCGGGTCCTGGTTCCCTTTGCCTTGACTGAACAGGGGTCGCTGGTTGGGTCCACCGGCAAACAGGAAGACTACGAACACGTACTCGACGCCCTGTCCGCCACTGACAGTGTAGGAACCTACGCCGGCGGGAAGTTCACGCCATTCACCACCGCGGGTGCCGACACCAAGGCACGCAAGCCGAATTTCGTTGCGGGCGGTTCCGCAACGGAGGCGGGAACCGTGTGGGCGGAACTCGATGAAGATTCGTTCATGGAAGGCACCTGGAAAATCATGGGCGTTCCCGCGGGCCAGAAGACGGCGAGGGTGCTGTCCACCTCGAAGGAGGCCTCGGTTCCGGCAGACTCGCCAATGGCGTTCGTCATGCCGGTGCCCATCATTGCCAACGACCGCGCCTATTGGCATGTGGCATTCCCCGCCGACACCGCCAGGGGCTACGAAGCGCGGGTCCTGTCGGCCCCGCTGGAGGGCGGGAAGGACCTTCGGGTCGAGCGCACGCAGGCGTACGCACCGGCGAACTTTGGCTCTGACGTTGCGGTCCTTGGCACCGAGCACACGGGCAGCGAGTTCGCCTACAACAAGAGCACCTCGCTGATTGAATCCAGCCACGGTGACGTCGATCTGGTCCGCATCTCGGAGTCGGCACCGGAGGGCAGCTCCTTGGAATCGCTGGGCGCCGATGGAAACATCTTCAGCTTTACCTATCTGGGCGACTTCTACATCGCGAACACCACCTCCGGAAAGGTCGTCGCAATCCCCCTGCCGGGCACGACGCATGTGGCGAATGTCGCGCATTGCGGCGACCGCGCCACGTGGTCTTTTGTCGACCAGAATTCCAGTCCCGCGGAATCACGCTATGTGTACAACGCCCTGGACGCCTCGCTGCGGGTGCTCACCGACCCGGCATTCACCGGCACCGCCCAGTGCGGCGGTGACTACCTCTCCTGGGGTGTCAGCGGATCAATCGGGGGCAATCCCGCCGTCTGGGATGTGGTGACCCGATGGGAAAACTAGACGGGTCGACACCGACCGCACCAATAAGGAGCAGCATGCACGGCACTTTCCGCACCCTCTTCACCCTTGGAGCTGCCTGCTCGGCGATGCTCCCTCGGCCTCACGGGCTGCACCCCGCTGACCCAACCTTCCGGCGCTGGCAGCACCCCGCCGCCCAGCAAGTCCGCACAGCCGGTGGCACCCGAGTTCGCACTGGTGTGGGCAGACGGAACCGAGGTCACCGCCAATGAGCGAAGCATCGACGAGGCCCGTGAAGCAACCAAGGACAAGGACTTCACCGAAGTATTCTCGACTGTTGACATGAAGACGGCTGAAACGGCCTTCGTGCCATTGGGAGTGGAAGCCTCGGGCACCCCGGTGGGTCTTCATGGAACCCGCCTGTCGGAGGAGGAATTCGAGGAGACCGGGAATCGAATCGATCCTGAATCCATGCAGATCGGGCGCTACGTGGGGAAGTCCTTTGAACCCTTCACCACTTCGGGAGCGTTGAAGAAAAAGTACATCCCGCACGGCATCACCAGCATTTCGGTCACCGACGCCGGGATCATTTGGAGCGAAAACTTTTCCAGGGATCCTGAAACCGGTGGATGGAGGATCCTTGGAGTCTCCCCGGGAACCACCGATGTCCGGGTTCTGGCAACGCAGACGCCGCTAGGCGGCCAAGAAACTGGCTGGGATCCCCAAACCGTCTCCGACCCAATCCTTGTGAACGAACGCGTCTACTGGAACAGCTTCCAGCCCCACGATGCCGAAGGATCAGCCGTCTACAAAATGCTGTCCGTCGACTTCAAGAAACCCGCCGCAATGCGCGAAGAACTCGGACCGGATGGCGCCGACCGCCAATCGGATGGGGAAAACCTGTACACCTGGGGAGATGGTCTGGCTTCCGTTGCCGAAGTCCAGGACGACAGCGACCTCGGAATCTCCCAGACGGTCAGCGCCTACCTCCCGGGAGAAGAACGGCGGGAAATCCTGCATCTGGAGCGTTTGGAGCCCCTGAAAGAAGAGGACACCGACGACACGTCACGAATGGCGCTACGGGGCTCCGATGGGCAAGTGCTCTCGGTGGTCCATGGCGGAGACCTGTTCCTCGTTGATCCGGACACTCGTCAAACAGAACTGTTCCGGGGCCCCGAGCTCTCCCAAGTTGTGGGGGTGACGCACTGCGGGACCCGAATCTCATGGACCTATGCACAGGAATCCGAAGACATGCCCACCGAGCGCTACGTGTTTGATCGCGACTCCAATGAACTCACCGTGGTGCCCGATGCGCAGCAGACCGGAGCCGGCTATTGCACAGGCGACTACATCGGCTGGTCCCCGGTTGGCCCCGAGGGCAGCGGAGCCGACACATGGGACGTCGTCACCCGGTGGGCCTCGTAGATTCGGCAACGCTCACGGTGGCCACCTCGTAAAACGGGTGCGCAGCGGTGTCGTTGTGCTCGTTGGCGGTGAAGCCCAGCCGCGCATAGAACTCGACGGCGCCCACGGAGGACTGCCATTCCATCCAGTACACATCCGGCCGCTCGGCCGCCCACAGCCGGGCCCGCTCAAACAGTGCCCGGCCAATGCCCGAACGGCGCTGCCCCTCAACCACAAACAGGTCATGGAGCCGGGCGGCCCTCCTGCGGGCCCGGATGGTGGGACCGCGGTCCTGGACGGCGGCGTTGCCCACCAGCTCGCCATCGAGTTCGGCAACAAAGATCCCGTGGAACGGGTCCTTCAGCAGGGCCGCAATGTTCGCCTTGCTCTGTTCCAGGTCCAGGTCCATCGCTTCAACCATCACCGCCAGCGCCGGGACATCGCCGGGCACTGCCGGACGGACCAGATAGGAGCTCATGGGTGCGGGCCTCTCGTCATGCGCCGGGCGTTGCCCGGTGCGCTCAGCGGTTAACATCCAGCGTAGGTGCTCAACCCGCGTTCCGCACCCCCTCATCGGGCCGCGCGGCACGGTCCGGAGGCATGAAAAAACCCGGGCCGCCCCCTCTTGATCGCCGGAACGAGAGGGAGTGGCCCGGGAAATTTCCGGTGTTGCTACGGCTTAGATCTCGCCGCGGCGGATCAGCTGGCCCTTGGGGGTCTTGAAGTCGACCTCGGTGCCGCGGACGAACGTGCGGCGGACCTTGCCGGCCAGCACCTTGCCCTGGTACGGGGAGATCGGGTTCTTGTGGTGCAACTTGTTCACGTCGACCACAAAGCTGTCGCCCGGGGCGAAGAACGCGAAGTCGGCGTCGTTGCCCAGCGCGATGGCGCCCTTGTGGTGCAGCCCGGCGATTTCCGCCGGACGGGTGGACATCCACTTGAGCACGGTTTCCAGCTTGATGCCGCGGCGCTGCGCCTCGGTCCAGATCAGGGCCAGGCCCAGCTGCAGCGATGCGACGCCGCCCCAGGCCACCCCGAAGTCGCCGTTTTCGATGTCCTTCAGATCCAGCGTGGAGGGCGAGTGGTCGGAGACGATGCAGTCGATGACCCCGTCCTCCAGGCCCTTCCAGAGCAGCTCGCGGTTGGAGGCCTCGCGGATCGGCGGGCAGCACTTGAACGCGGTGGCGCCGTCCGGGATCTCCTCGGCCAGCAGCGTGAGGTAGTGCGGGCAGGTCTCGACCGTCAGCTTCACGCCGTCGCGCTTGGCCGACGAAATCATGGCCAGCGCGTCGGAGGAGGACAGGTGCAGGATGTGGGCGCGGGCCCCGGTCCAGCGTGCTCGTTCGATGACCTCCGCGACGGCAACGTTCTCGGCGCCGCGCGGGCGGGAGGCCAGGAAGCGGTCGTAGTGGTCGCCCTCGGCGTTCGGTGCGCGGTCGATGGCGCGCGAGTCTTCGGCGTGGACAAGCATCATGGAGTCGAACGATGCGATCTCACCCATGTCCTCTTCCATCTCGTCCGGCTCGAGGTACGGGAATTCCTCGACGCCCGAGTGCAGCAGGAAGCACTTGAAGCCGAAGACTCCGGCATCGTGCAGCTTGCGCAGGTCGGTCTTGTTGCCCGGGATGGCACCGCCCCAGAATCCCACGTCGACGAACGCCTTGGGGCGCGCGGCAGCCTGCTTGAGCTCCAGCGACTCGACGTTGACGGTCGGCGGGATGGAGTTCAGGGGCATGTCCACGATGGTGGTCACGCCGCCGGCGGCCGCTGCCTTGGTGGCGGACTCGAAGCCTTCCCATTCGGTGCGGCCGGGCTCGTTGACGTGCACGTGGGTGTCCACGAGGCCGGGGATCAGCACCTCCTCGTCGGTCAGGTCGATGGTCTTCTCGCCACGCAGGTTGTTGCCCAGCGGCTCGATGGCGACGATCTTGCCGGCGCGGATGCCGACCTCGCGTGCGACGGTGCCTGCGGTGGTGACGATGTGCTCGCCACGAATCACCAGGTCGAAATCGGCACCGGCGCCATGCGCTGAATCATCGCTTGGCGTCGTGTCCTCGGCGAGCTCTGTGTTGCTCATGGGATTCATTCCTTACGTTGTTGAGGGGTGGTGGGGGCTAGCTGGTCACGGTGTTCAGGCCGGAAGGGTCGGTGGTGCGCAGCAGCACCGGTGCGATGCGCTCGGCGGCCTGGGCCACCAGGGCCTCGGCGTTGTCCATTGAACGGCGCACATCCGGTTCGAGTTCCTGCAGGGAGACAACGTGCACGAATCCCGCGGCCTTCAGTTCCTCCGCGCCCAGCAGCGTGCGCCCGCAGATGGCAAAGACGGGGACCGAGTGGCGGGCGGCAAGCTCGGCCACCCCGATCGGCGTCTTGCCCTCGAGCGACTGGCTGTCGAGGCTGCCCTCGCCGGTGATCACCGCGTCGGCGCCCTCGAGCGCGCGTTCCAGCCCCGTGAGTTCCAGCACCACGTCGATGCCGCGCCTGCGGGTTGCGCCCAGGACGGCCAGGGCCGCGAAGCCCACGCCGCCGGCGGCGCCGGCACCGGGGGCCGCGGCCTGGGCCGCCACCTTGTCCGCATCCAGCGCCAGGCCAAGCACGCGGGCAAAGTTGGCAAGGCCCGCGTCGAGGAGTTCAACGTCCTGCCGGGTTGCGCCCTTCTGCGGCCCGAACACCGCCGCCGCCCCGTTGGGGCCGGTCAGCGGGTTGTCCACATCTGCGGCAAGGACCACGGTGCTTTCGGCGATGCGCGGGTCAAGCCCGCCCAGGTCCACGCTCGCCAGGTCGCCCAGGGCCCCGCCGCCGCGTGGCAGCTCGGCGCCCGAGGCATCCAGCAAGCGGGCCCCGAGGGCCTGGATCATTCCGGCTCCGCCGTCGGTGCAGGCGCTGCCGCCGACGCCGAGCACGATTTCCCGTGCCCCGGCATCCAGCGCCGCAGCGATGAGTTCACCCGTTCCGTAGCTGGTAGCCCCCAAGCGGATCCTTTGTCCCACCCGGAAGCAGGTCCAGTCCGGAGGCGGTCGCCAATTCGACGACCGCGGTTCCTTCGCGGAGCCCGATGGAGCCCGGAACGGGCTCCCCGGTGGGGCCCGCGACCGTCAGCTCGCGGGCAAGGAATCCGGCCTCGAGGGCCGCACTGAGCGTTCCCTCGCCGCCGTCCGCCACGGGCACCACGCGGGTGCGCAGCCCGGGAATCTTGCGGCCCAGGCCCGTCTCGACGGCACGGGCCACCTGGGCTCCCGTGAGGGAGCCCTTGAACTTGTCGGAGGCGATGACTACCAGCATGATCGGAGGTTTCCTTTAGGCGGAGATGTCGGCCCGAAGACCGGTCTCGGCGTCCAGGGGGACCAGCGCGCTCGGGGCGTCCGCGGCCGCGGCGGCCAGGTCCTCGAACTCGTTGACCGCATCCAGTTCAGCACCCATTGCGATGTTTGTCACCCGTTCCAGGATGACCTCGACGACAACCGGAACCTGGAACTCGGCGGCCAGGCGGCCTGCCTCGGCGAAGGCCTCGGCGAGCTTGGACGGATCCTCGACGCGCACGGCCTTGCAGCCCAGGCCCTCGGCGACCTTGACGTGGTCGACGCCGTAGCCGTTGGTCTCCGGGGAGTTGATGTTCTCGAAGCCCAGGGAGACGTGGTAATCCATCTCGAACGGACGCTGCGACTGGCGGATCAGGCCCAGGTAGGAGTTGTTGACGACCACGTGGATGTACGGCAGCTTGAACTGCGCGCCGACTGCAAGTTCCTCGATCATGAACTGGAAGTCGTAGTCGCCGGAGAGCGCCACCACGGTGGAGCCCGGCTTGGCACGCGCAACACCCAGTGCTGCGGGGCCGGTCCAGCCCAGCGGGCCGGCCTGGCCTGCGTTGATCCACTGGCGCGGACCGTAGACGTGCAGCATCTGCGCGCCGGCGATCTGGCTCAGGCCGATCGTGGACACGTAGGTGGTGTCGCGGCCGAAGGCCGTGTTCATCTCCTGGTACACGCGCTGCGGCTTGATCGGGATGTTGTCGAAGTTGGTCTTGCGGTGCAGCGTCGACTTGCGGGCGGTGCACTCGTCGGCCCATGCCGAGTAGTCCGGCAGGGTGCCTGCGGCCTTGCGGTCGCGGGCTGCGGCGAGCAGCTGCTCGATCGCTGCCGCGGCATCGGAGGTGACGCCCAGGTCCGGCGCGAACACGCGGCCGATCTGGGTGGCCTCGATGTCGATGTGCACGAACTTGCGGCCCTTGCGGTAGGTGTCCAGGCCGCCGGTGTGGCGGTTGGCCCAGCGGTTGCCGATGCCCAGGACGAAGTCGGAGGCCAGGAAGGAGACATTGCCGTAACGGGTGTGGGTCTGGATGCCGACCATGCCCGACTGCAGGCGATGGTCATCCGGGATCGAGCCCCAGCCCATCAGGGTCGGGGAGACCGGGATGTTCAGCAGTTCGGCCAGCTCAACGAGCTGTGCGGAGGCGTTTGCGTTGATGACGCCGCCGCCGGAGATGATGATCGGGCGTTCGGCCGCCACGAGCATGTCCAGGACCTTCTCGATCTGGCCGCGGGTAGCCGCGGGCTTGTCGGCAGCGAGCGGCTCGTAGGCGTCGATGTCGAATTCAATCTCGGCGAGCTGCACGTTGATCGGCAGGTCAAGCAGGACCGGGCCGGGACGTGCCGAGCGCATGACCTGGAAGGCCTTGGCGAAGTAGCCCGGGATCTGGCCCGGCTCCAGGATGGTGGCGGCGAACTTGGTGACCGGCTTGGCAATGGTTTCGATGTCCACTGCCTGGAAGTCTTCCTTGTGCAGCTTGTCGGTCGGCGCCTGCCCGGTGATGCAGAGCATCGGGATGGAGTCGGCGATCGCGGCGTACAGGCCGGTGATCATGTCGGTGCCTGCCGGGCCGGAGGTGCCGAGGCACAGTCCGATCTTGCCGGTGGCACGGGAGTAGCCGTCCGCCATGTGGCTGGCGCCCTCGACGTGGCGGGCCAGCGTGTGGCGGATGCCACCGTGGGCCTTCATGGCCGAGTACAGCGGGTTGATGGCGGCACCTGGAAGGCCGAAGGCTTCGGTGGCGCCTTCCTTTTCCAGGATCAGTGCAATGGCGTCTACTGCGCGCATCTTGGTCATGGGTCCTCGTCCTTAGCTTGTGGCCCGGGTTCCGACCTGACTGATGCGGTTGGTCATCCGGGGAAAAATTGTGAATCGTTGGGAAGTCTTACGGTCGCCGGCACCCATCAGGGAACGAATACCGGCGACCGGTTCTTGCCGGGCCCCCGCCAGGAGGTGGGGAGGGGGCCCGAAGCCTTAGGAAGCGGAAAGGGCCGCAACCTCGGATTTGCCCGAGAGGCGTTCGACACCGCGGAACAGTGCCGAGTGGTCAAGCGCGCCGTCGCCGCTGGCCACGGTGGAGGCCACGAGCTGGGCCACGATGGCACCGAGCGGGAGGATCACCCCGGCTTCGCGGGCGGCGGAGGTCACGATGCCCATGTCCTTGTGGTGCAGGGCCAGGCGGAAGCCGGGCTCGAAGTTGCGGTCCAGGATCTTCTGGCCCTTCTGGTCAAGGACCTTGGAGCCGGCCAGGCCGCCGCCGAGCACCTTGAGCGCGGCGTCGGTGTCCACGCCGTAGGCCTCGAGGAAGACCACTGCTTCGCTGAGCGCCTGGATGTTGGCGGCAACGATCAGCTGGTTGGCTGCCTTGACGGTCTGTCCGGAGCCGGAGGGTCCCACGTGGACGATGGTCTTGCCCACCGCGTTGAGGACCGGCTCTGCATCCGCGAAGTCGGCGCTGTCGCCACCGACCATGATGGAAAGAACAGCGTCGATGGCGCCTGCCTCGCCGCCGGAGACCGGGGCGTCGAGCGGGCGGATGCCTGCGGCGCGGGCCTCGTTGGACAGGCGTGCAGCCACGTCCGGGCGGATCGAGGAGTTGTCGATCCACAGGGCGCCGAGCTTCGCGTGGGCGAAGGCGCCGTCCTCGCCGGAAACAACGCCTTCGACGTCCGCGGAATCCGGAACCATGGTGATGATGACGTCGGCGCCGGCGACGGCCTCGGCAATGCTGGTGGCACCCGTGCCGCCGGCGGCGACGAGTTCAGCGACCTTTTCCGGGCTGCGGTTGTAACCCGTGACGTTGAATCCGGCCTTGGTCAGGTTGATGGCCATGGGCAGGCCCATGATTCCGAGACCGATGAAGGCGATGTTTTTGGTGTTCGACATATCTAGCTCCTGAAAATTCTTGGGTCCGTGACGGGGAAGTGGCGTTTAGGCGTTCTGGCGAATCAGCCAGTTGAAGGCGGTTTCGCGTTCCTGCTTGTACTCCAGGGCGATGCCGCCGGTGTAGCCAAGTTCGCGGGACCGGGTGATCCACTCGCCCAGCGGCAGGGTTCCGGTTCCCGGTGCGCCGCGGCCCGGCGCGTCGGCGATCTGCACGTGGCCGAATTCGTGGGCGTGCTTTTCGATGACATCGGCAACGTCGTCGCCATTGACCGACAGGTGGTAGAAATCGGCGAGCAGCGCGATGTTCCCGGCGCCCGCTTCCTTGACCTTGTTGACAACCGACAGCGCGTCGGCGGCGGTCTTCAGCGGGTAGGCGGGGGTGCCGGAGACGGGCTCGATGAGCACGGTGCCGCCGATCGACGCCACCCCGGCGGTTGCGGCGAGCAGGTTCTTCAAGGCGAGCTCATCCTGTTCCTCCGGGGTGTGCTCGTCCTGGCGGTTTCCGTACAGGGCGTTGAAGGCCTTGCAGCCGGTGGCCGCGCCGATGGCTGCAACCACGGCGACGTTGTCCTTGAATTCGGAGCTGCGTCCGATCCAGGAAACGAGTCCTCGGTCGCCCGCGGGCATGTCGCCTGCGAAGAAGTTAAGTCCGGCAAGTTGAACGCCGGCGTTCTTGATGGAGGCAATGAAGGCGTCCACGTCTGCTTCGGCGGGGACTGCCTCGGCAAATGGCCACCAGAATTCGACGCTGTCGAACCCCGCCGCTTTGGCCGCTTCGGCGCGTTCGAGCAGCGGAAGCTCGGTCAGCAGGATTGAACAGTTGACGGTGTAAGACATCTTCGACTCCTTCACAGGATTATTTCCGCAGAGCGAAATATGATTATTGCTTTATGAGAACTCTAGCGAGTGGCCTCGGTCACTGTCAAGGGGTTTCAAAGGCGATCAATGAGCGACTTTGCCGCTCAGCGCGACGGCGATGTTACTGCATCGCGACGGCCGCGACCTGCGCATTTATGGTCAACACTTTTCCACCACTTTTCCACCATGCGAAAATGCTTTTCTTTTGGGTGGAATCGTGTCATCATTTTTCTCAGCAGCTGTAATCCCCATCACACCGCTCGGCCGAAAGGCGCAATCCCATGACCACCCCAAACGTGAGCACCCCGCGATTGAAGGCTCCGGCCGACGTCGCGTCCACTTGAGCTCAACCCCCACGACCTCAGTGCAACGCTCTACAACAACGACTTGGCACCGACCACTAGGAAGGGTCGGACCTGGTCCAGCTACAGCATCTTCACGCTGTGGGCCAACGATGTACACTCCCTTGGAAACTATGCGTTTGCCATCGGACTCTTCGCTCTTGGTTTGGGTGGCTGGCAGATCCTGCTGGCCCTCGGATTCGGCGCAATCCTGCTCTTCGCACTCCTGAACTTCTCCGGGTTCATGGGCGAAAAGACCGGCGTCCCGTTCCCGGTCATGAGCCGCATCGCCTTCGGCATCCGCGGGGCGCAAATCCCGGCGCTGATCCGTGGCGCAGTCGCCGTTGCCTGGTTCGGCATCCAGACCTATTTGGCCTCGGTCGTCTTGGTGGTCATGGTCCTTGCAGTGGCACCTGGTGCCGCGGCAATCAATTCCAACAACTTCCTCGGGCTCTCCACGCTCGGCTGGATCTGCTTCGTGTCCCTGTGGGCCATCCAGCTGGTCATCGTCAGCTACGGCATGGAAATGATCCGTAAGTACGAGGCCTTCGCCGGCCCCGTCATCCTTTTCACCATGGGCGCCCTGGCGCTGTGGATGTTCATCCAGGCCGGCGGTTCCATCGCATGGTCCACCGGCGAAGCCAAGACCGGCGCGGACATGTGGCTCAGCATCCTGGGCGGCGGCGCACTGTGGGTTTCCATCTACGCCACCTTCGTGCTGAACTTCTGCGACTTCACCCGCAACGCCATCTCCAAGAAGTCGGTCGTTCGCGGCAACTTCTTCGGCATTCCGCTGAACATGCTGCTCTTCGGCGTGATCGTTGTCATGATGACCGGCGCCCAGTTCAAGATCGACGGCACCATCATCACGAGCCCTTCGGATGTTGTTGAATCCATCCCGAACGTCTTCCTGCTGCTGGCCGCCTCGACGGCCCTGCTGGTCCTGACCATTGCCGTGAACCTGATGGCAAACTTCGTCGCCCCGATCTACGCACTGACGAACCTCTTCCCGAAGCACCTGAACTTCCGCCGGGCCGGAATAATCTCGGGCACCATCGGCCTGCTGATCCTGCCGTGGAACCTCTACAACTCCCCCGCGGTCATCACCTACTTCCTGGGTGGCCTGGGCGCCATCCTCGGCCCGCTGTTCGGCATCATCATGGCCGACTACTGGATCATGCGCCGTGCCAAGGTCAACATCCCCGACCTGTACCGGACAAGCCCCACCGGCACCTACTTCTTCACCCGCGGCGTGAACTTCCGGGCAGTCATTGCCCTGGCCGTTTCCGCGGTCGCGGCCCTGGTGCTCGCGTTCTCGCCGGCATTCGCCCACCTCTCCTCCTTCGCCTGGTTCATCGGCTCCGGACTGGGTGCGGTCATTTACCTGGCCATCGCCAAGCACGGCCAGGAGTACAAGGACGTCAGCGGCGAAGAAATCGCAGTCGCCCCAACTCACTAACCACCCCAACCCACTTCGATAGGCTCCAAGGAGTTTCACCATGCGAATTCTGGTCCTCAACGTCAACACGACGGCCAGCATGACCCGTTCGATCGGCGACTCGGCCCGTTCGGCAGCCTCGCCAGGCACCGAAATCATCGAGCTGACCCCGAACTTCGGCGCAGATTCCTGCGAAGGCAACTTTGAAAGCTACCTGGCGGCTATCGCGGTGATGGACAAAGTTGTGAACTACACCGAGCCATTCGATGCGGTTATCCAGGCAGGTTACGGAGAACACGGCCGCGAGGGCCTGCAGGAACTGCTCGACGTTCCGGTCGTGGACATCACCGAGGCTGCCGCCTCGACGGCCCAGTTCCTGGGCCACAAGTACTCGGTGGTGACCACGCTGGATCGCACCGTCCCGCTGATCGAGGATCGGCTGAAGTTGGCCGGACTCACCGATCGTTGCGCCTCGGTCCGGGCCAGCGGGTTGGGCGTGCTCGAACTCGAATCCGATCCGGAGCGCGCGGTGGCAGCAATCGTGGAGCAGTCACGCCAGGCCGTGGAAAACGACAAGGCCGAGGTCATCGTGCTCGGTTGCGGCGGCATGGCGGAACTCGAGGCAAAGGTTGCCGCGGCGACCGGGGTTCCCATCGTGGATGGCGTTCGGGCAGCGGTGACCATCGCCGAGTCCCTGGTTCGCCTGGGCCTGAGCACCTCCAAGGTCCGCACCTACGCCACCCCGCGTCCCAAGGTCGTGACCGGGTGGCCGATCACCAAGGAAAGCATCGAAGTCAACGCCGACTAGCAGCAAAGCCAGCCAGCAGAAATTTCACATCCAACCGCCCCCGTCGATCAATCGACGGGGGCGGTTGGATGTGGGGGCAGCAGCGCGGCCAGGCGCCGCATCCCCTCCGGAATCTTTTCGGCACGGATCACGCCGAACCCAACCCGGATGAAACCGCTCCCGTCCGCCGGGTTGGAGAAGTAGTGGTCTCCGGCATCAATCAGGATTCCCCGTTCGCGGGCATCGGCGGCGATTTCGCGCGCGGGGCGCTCCGCACCGGTGCGCAGCCACAGACCGGTGCCCCCGGGAGGCAGGATCTGTCCCGGCGGGAACAATTCCAGCGCAGACTCCGTGGCGGCCCGCCACCGTAGGCGCAGGTCGTTCCTGTAGCGCCGGTAGGACCGGGCCAGGTCCCCGGCGTTCATGAGCAGCGCTATGGCACGCTGGATGTGGCCCGGCGGTTGGCGGTGGGCATACCGACGGCGCTGGCGAAGCGCGGCAATGAACTTCCTCGGCCCGACCACGTATCCGACGCGGAGTCCCGGGGCCAGGATCTTGGAGATGGTGCCCACGTAGATGGTGCGCCCATTGGGATCAAGGCTGGCCATGCAGGGACTGGTCTGGCCGCTGTACTGAAGTTCGGCGTCATAGTCGTCCTCGACGATGAGGAAATCCTGCTCTTCGGCCCGGGCAATCATCTGCAGGCGGCGCTCCAGCGACAGGGTCACGTTGGTTGGGTGCTGGTGGCTCGGCGTGACATAGACCAACCGTGCACCAGCATAATCCCGCTGCGGCACGGCCCCCTGGGCATCCACCGGAACGTCGAGCAGCTGGGCCCCGGCGCGATGGAAAACATGGCGCGCATCGATGTAGCCGGGATTTTCCATGGCGACCCTGTCGCCCCAGCGCAGCGTCGTCTCGGCAATCACTGGCCCGGAGGCGTTGCCTTGGGCATCCACGGCCGTCACCGTGTTGTTCACGCACGCGCCGCCGACCACGCGGGGTACCCTCGCAACGCAAAAAACCGGGTGCGTGTGAATCCAGGAAGATTGGATTCTCACGCACCCGGTTTTGGCTATTGAACCTGGGATTGCCTACAAGGCGATCTGGCGGTTCTGGTCCTTGTACAGCAGGTAGCGGAAGTTCGACGGTCCACCGGCGTAGCAAGCCTGCGGGCAGAAGGCACGCAGCGACATGTAGTCGCCGGCCTCGACCTCGACCCAGTCGGCGTTCAGGCGGTAGACGGCCTTGCCCTCGAGCACGTACAGGCCGTGCTCCATGACGTGGGTTTCCGCGAACGGAATCGAGGCGCCCGGTTCGAAGGTCACGATGTTCACGCCGAAGTCGAACGCCACATCCTCGGGATCAAGCATGCGCGTGGTGCGCCACTTGCCCTCGGTGCCCGGCATTGCGCCCGGCACGACGTCCTTCTCGTTGCCGACGACGGGGCCCGGTGCTGCGACGCCGGCCAGCGGCTCGTAGCGCTTGCGGATCCAGTGGAAGGTGGCGATCGTCGCCGCCGTTGTTCAGCACGGACCAGTCGGCACCGGCCGGAACGTAGGCGAAGCCGCCCTCTTCCAGCTTGTGCTCGGCGCCGTTGATGGTCACGGTCAGCACGCCGGCGACGACGAAGATGAACGACTGGACCTCGGCCTGCGGCTCCGGCTTCTGCGAACCGCCGCCCGGGGTGACCTCAACGATCGACTGGGCGAAGGTGGTCGAACCGCCGGCGACCGGGCGGTTGAGCACCCAAGCCCGGGTGCCCGTCCACTCGGGGAAGACGGAGGTGACGATGTCGCGCAGCACGCCGCGCGGGATCACCGTGTACGCCTCGGTGACGATGGCGCGGTCGGTCAGCAGGTCGGTCTGCGGCGGGTGTCCGCCGTAGTTGGTGTAGTAGCTTGCATCGGCACGAGTCTCGATGTTAGGCATTGGAATCCTCCGTCTGTGTTGCTCGCGCCAGGGCGATCGATTCAAGGGTGGTTACGGAAATCTCGGCCTTGGCGGTGATTTCCTCGGCGGTCAGCGCGCCGCAGATCAGGCCGCGACGGATGAAGTTTGCAAGCGCCTTGGCGGTTGCGGGCTCGTCCATGATCGCGGATTCGACCTTGTGCACGTAGTTGCGCAGGCGGGCCGCGGCTGCCTCGAAACCCTCGCGGTAGAACGCGTAGGTTGCCAGGTAGCGGGTGGCCAGCTGGTTCTGGTGCAGGTCCCAGCCCTGGTAGATGCCGCGTTCCAGGTGGCGACGCACCAGGCGGGCATGCAGTGCCCAGGCGCGTTCCATGGCTTCGGGATCGCCCAGCGGCAGGATGTTCGTCGAGCCGTCGGAGAGGTGCACGCCGGTGCCGGCGACCGCCACCTGCATGACGTTCTTGGCGTAGTCCGCCGCCGGGTGCTCCATCGACTGGTAGGCCGCGGCGATGCCGAGGGAGGCCGAGTAGTCGTAGGTGCCGTAGTGCAGCGAGGAAACGCGTCCCTTGCCGGCGTGGATCAACGCGGCGGAGGGCACGGTGCCCTCGTGCGAGAGGATCAGCTGCGGGGTTTCCATCTGCACCTCGAAGCGCAGGCGGCCTGCGGGCAGGCCGTGCACCTCCTCGAGCTTCTCGCAGACGTAGACCATGGCCTCGACCTGGTCGATCGTGGTGACCTTGGGCAGCGTCAGCACGAGTCCCTCCGGCAGCGGACCCTGGGCGACGAGCTCGGAAATGAACAGGTCAAGGGTGCGCAGCGCGCGGGCACGGGTGGGTGCCTCGAAGCACTTGAAGCGGATGCCGATGAAGGGCGGCGCCACGCCGTCGGCGACGGCCTTGGCCACCTGGCGGGCGGCCTCGACGACGGCGGCGTCTTCCTCGGCGTCGCTGCGGACACCGAATCCGTCCTCGAAGTCCAGTCGCAGGTCCTCGATGGGTTCGCTGTTCAGCTTCGCCGCCACCAGCTCTGCCAGGGCTGCGGGGTCTTCCAACCCGAGCTTCTGGGCCAGGGCGGCCAGGCCGGCAAAGCCGCCCGCGGCGTTCAGCGCGTCGGCTCCCCATTGGGCGGGAAGCTCGGGCGTGAAACGGTCGGCGGGGACGTAGGCGGTGTGGATGGGCTGGCGGCGCCCGTCGTCACCCGGGTAGCTGTTGGCCAGCAACTCGTCGGTGGCTGCCAGACGCGATTCAACCTCGGCCAGGGCCGCGGCATCCAGTGCGTGACGTGTGCTCATTTGGCGGCCACTTCGGTGTCCAGCAGGCGGTAGGCGGGAAGGGTGAGGAAGTCCTCGAAGTCTTCCTCGCGGCCCGAGACCAGGCGGCCGATGAGGGCGGCGGCCGGGACGTAGTACTTCTCGAAGGTCTCGGCGTTGTCGACCTCGCCGCGCAGCTTCTCCACCTGGACGGCGAGGGCCTTGGCGACGAGTTCGGCGGTGATGGTGTTGCCGGTGTCGGCGGCGACGACCTTGTTGTTGATCTGCTGCCAGATCTGCGAACGGGAGATCTCCGCGGTTGCGGCATCCTCCATGAGGTTGTGGATGGCCACGGCGCCGGTGCCCGAAAGCCACACGGCGGTGTAGGCGACTGCCACGTAGAGGTTGGCGTTGACGCCGGCCTCGGTGACCGAGCCCGGCGCCGAGGCGACGTCGAGCAGCTGGTCGGCGGTGACGGAGACCTCCGGGCGCTGGCGGTCGACCTGGTTCGGCTTTTCGCCGAGCACCGAGTCGAAGACTTCACTGGCAGATGGAGACCAGGTCCGGGTGTGCAACCCAGGAGCCGTCGAAGCCGTCGTTGGCCTCGCGGGTCTTGTCGTTGCGGACCTTGTCGAAGGCGGCGGCGGTGACTTCCGGTTCGCGGCGGTTCGGGATGACTGCGGCCATGCCGCCCATCGCGAAGGCGCCGCGCTTGTGGCAGGTCTGCACCAGGAGCTCGGTGTAGGCGCGCATCATCGGGGCCGTCATCGCCACGTCGGCGCGGTCCGGCATGATGAACTTGTCGCCGGCTTCGCGGAAGTACTTGATGATGGAGAAGAGGTAGTCCCAGCGTCCGGCGTTCAGGCCCGAGGCGTAGTCACGCAGCTCGAAGAGCATCTCGTCCATCTGGAATGCCGCCGGGATGGTCTCGATGAGCATGGTGGCGCGGATGGTGCCGTGTTCGATGCCCAGCTCGGCCTCGGCGAAGGCGAAGACGTCGTTCCACAGGCGGGACTCGAGGGAGGACTCCATCTTGGGCAGGTAGTAGAACGGGCCCTGGCCCGACTCGCTGAGAACCTTGGCGTTGTGGAAGAAGTGCAGGCCGAAGTCGACGAGGGCGCCAACGGTTGCTTCGCCGTTGACCAGCAGGTTGGCTTCCTCCATGTGCCAGCCGCGCGGGCGGACCACGACGGTGGCCAGCGGCGCGTCGGTGCGCAGCGCGTATTCCTTGCCCTCCGGGGACACGAACGCCAAGGTTCCGCGTGCGGCGGCACCCAGGTTGGCCAGGGCGTCGATGACGTTGTGCCAGGTCGGGGTCGAGGCGTCCTCGAGGTCCGCGAGCCACACCTTGGCGCCGGAGTTCAGCGCGTTGATGGCCATCTTGGCCGGGGTTGCCGGGCCGGTGATTTCCACGCGGCGGTCCTGCAACGCTGCAGGTGCCGGGGCGACCTTCCAGTCGCCGTTGCGGATCTCGGCGGTGGCCGGGTCGAAGTCCAGGCTTCCGGTGCGGGCTGCCTCGGCGCGGGCCACGCCGCGGGCCTCAAGCAGGGAGTCGCGGGTGGGTGCGAACTTTTCTTGCAGCTTTCCGACAAAGGCCAGTGCCTCGGCGGAAAGGATCTCTTCGGCCTGTGCAACGGCCGGGTAGTGGGTGACGGTGATAGTCATTGGAGGCGCTCTTTCTTGCTACTTGTTCTTTGCTGCCGCGTGGGCAACGGCTTCGGCCACATCGGAGGCCACATGCGGGTCAAAGACGCTCGGGATGATGAATCCCGGGTTCAGTTCGTCCTGGCTCACGCGGGCGGCGATGGCGTCGGCCGCGGCCAACAGCATCGAGTCGGTGATGTCCGAGACTCCGGCATCGAGCAATCCGCGGAAGAATCCGGGGAAGGCAAGCACGTTGTTGATCTGGTTCGGGAAGTCGGAACGACCCGTGGCGACGATGGCCGCGTGGCGCCCTGCTGCGATCGGGTCGACCTCGGGATCCGGGTTGGCCATGGCGAAGACGATTGCATCCGTGTTCATGGAGGCGATGTGCTCTTCTTCGAGGATGTTCGGTGCGGAAACGCCGATGAAGACGTCGGCGCCGGCAATGGCCTCGTGCAGGGAACCCTTGAAGTTCTCGGGGTTGGTGTTCTCGGCCAGCCAGTTGCGGTGCGCGTCCGCCGAGACATCATCGCGGCTGATGGCGCCGTTGCGACCGCAGGCGATGATGTTCTTTGCGCCGCGTGCGGCCAGGAGCTGGATGATCGCGTTGCCCGCGGCGCCGACGCCGGAGACAACGATCTTGATCTGGTCGATCTGCTTGCCAACCACCAGCAGCGCGTTGGTCAACGCGGCGAGGGTGACGATTGCGGTGCCGTGCTGGTCATCGTGGAAGACCGGAATGTCGAGTTCCTCGCGCAGGCGGGCTTCGATCTCGAAGCAGCGCGGGGCTGCGATGTCTTCGAGGTTCACGCCGCCGTAGACGGGGGCGAGGGCCTTGACGATCATGATGATTTCTTCGGTGTCCTGGGTGTCCAGGCAGACCGGCCAGGCGTCGACGTTGGCGAACTGCTTGAACAGTGCGGCCTTGCCTTCCATGACCGGCAGGGCCGCGGCAGGGCCGATGTTGCCCAGGCCCAGGACGGCGGAACCGTCGGTGACCACGGCAATGGTGTTGCGCTTGATGGTGAGGTTGCGGGCGGCCGCTGGGTTCTCGGCGATTGCCAAACAGACGCGGGCAACACCCGGGGTGTAGGCGCGCGAGAGGTCGTCGCGGTTGCGAAGTGCCACCTTGGGGACGACCTCGAGCTTGCCGCCGAGGTGCATCAGGAAGGTGCGGTCGGAGACGTTACGGACGGTGACACCTTCGAGCGCGTTGAGAGCGTCGCGGATGAGATCGCCGTGGGCCGCATCGGTGGTGTTGCAGCTGACGTCGACAACCATGTGCTCATGGCCGGATTCGGTCACGTCCAACGCGGTAATCGAACCGCCGGCCTTGACCAACGGCAGCGGCGAGTTCGCTCGTCGCGGTAATCGTGGCAGGGGTTTCTACCCTAAGGGTCAATGAATAGCCTGGGCTAGGTACAGCCATGAGGTCCTCCTCGAGAAAAGTTTTCCGTATAGTGGATACTATTATCTACAGGATGAAAATACAAGCCCCAAATGTGGCTTGGCTCATACATTTTCCGCCGCACTTCCGGATCGCGGAATAATTATCACGCTCTCCGGTAAGTTAAGTACAGACCCTTCCATCGATCCCCCACTTATGAGGAGCTTCGCAATGTCCGAACCCAAGGCGGCGTCCGGCGTCCAATCCGTTGAACGTGCGTTTGAGCTGCTGGAAGTCATCGCCCGCGCGGGCGGAGAGGCTGCTCTCAGCGAACTCGCGGTCGATACTCCGCTGCCGCTGCCGACCATCCACCGCTTGCTGCGGACCCTCGTTGGCATCGGCTACGTCCGGCAATTGGCGAACCGCCGATACTCCTTGGGCCCGCGACTTATCCGCCTTGGCGAGGTCGCCAACCGACAGCTCGGCGCCCTGGCCACCCCGGTGCTCAAGAACCTGGTGAACACCTTGGGGGAATCGGCGAACATCGCGGTCCTGGACGGGGACATGGTCACCTACATCGCCCAGGCGCAGTCGCCGCAGTCCATGCGCATGATCACCGAGGTCGGACGCCGTTCCACCCTTCACGGAACCGGCGTCGGCAAGGCCATCCTGTCCGTCCTGGATGATGATCGGGTCCGTCGCCTTGTCGACCAGGCCGGAATGGCCGTGTACACGCCCAACACGATCACCACCGTGAGCCGCCTCTTTGCCGATCTCGAACAGATTCGCCGCCGCGGATACGCAATCGATGAAGAAGAGCAGGAACTTGGCGTCCGCTGCTTTGCCATGGCCGTGCCCGGCGCACCGACGCCGATGGCAATCTCCATCTCCGGGCCCGTCACGCGCGTCACCGAGGACTTCGCCGAACGCGCCATTCCCGAACTCAGGAGCGCCGCCCTGCAGCTGTCCAGCTCGCTTGCGGTGCGCGTCGACTAACCGTTCGCGCACAATCGGCCAAGGCAGCATTCGAGCCGGGCCAAACACGTAGATCACCCGGGGCCGCCCATGCGGCCCCGGGTGATCTGCGTTTTCGGCCGTGAATGGATCGCGAACCAAGGCCCGGGAGCGTGTCCGCCGACTGCGCCGGAAGCCGGGCACACGCCAAAAGCGGGGCGGGTGTCCGAAGGCCCATCACCTCCGATCACCCGCCCCGCCAGTCATCTGGTTAGCAGTTGTATTCCCCGCCCGCTAGGCGTGTTTGAACTCATTTCCTTTCACCCTGTGCCCGGCATTTTCAGCCGGAACCCGAATACCGACCCTGGCCAGCTCCTGTTGGTGCTGTTCAAGGGCCTGCTTGAACTCTTCGTCGCTCACCACCGGCACTTCCTCGCCGTTGGCGTCGATCAGCTTGCCTGCCTCATAGTGGTCCCCGTCCAGCAGGCTGCGGACTTCCTCTTCACGCACCATGCGCGGCGGAGCCGCGACGAACACCGAGGCATCCTTCTTGGGCGTGCCGAACTTCATTTCGTTGAACAGCAGGTTCAGCAGGATGGCCATGACCGCGGCCGAGCTGATGCCCGAGTGGAAGATCGTCCCGAACCAGGTGGGGAACGCATCGTAGAAGTCGGGCTTGACGATCGGGAGGCAGCCGAAGGCAATCGAGGTGGCAACGATGATCAGGTTGAGGTTTCCCTCGTACTTGACCTTGCTCAGCGTGCGGATGCCGGAAGCGGCAACGGTGCCGAAGAGGACGATCCCCGCGCCGCCCAACACCGCGGTGGGCACGGCGGCAACGACCCGGCCCAGGACCGGCAGGAGGCCAAGCACCACCAGGATGCCGCCGCCGGCGGTCACCACAAAGCGGCTCTTGACGCCGGTGATGGCCACCAGGCCCACGTTCTGGGCGAAGGCGCTCTGCGTGAACGTGTTCAGGAACGGCGCCACGATGCTTGATGCCATGTCGGCGCGCAGGCCGTCGGCGATGCGGCGCGAGTCGACCTTGGTGCCGGCAATCTCGCCCACGGCAAGGATGTCGGCGGTGGTTTCCGTGAGGATCACCAGGACCACGATGATCATCGAAATGATGCCGCCGAGTTCAAAGACCGGCCAGCCGAAGGCCAGCGGCTGCGGGAACGCGAAGAGCGCACCCTGGCCGACCTTGGAGAAGTCCGCCATGCCCAAGAGCAGCGCCAAGACGGTTCCGAGCACCATTGCCAGGAGGATCGAAAGACGGGAGATGGCGGCATTGCCGAGCTTGGAAAGCAGCAGGGCGATCAACAGCGTCGCCGCGGCGAGCCCGATGTTCTCAAGGCTTCCGTAGTTCTCGGCCTTGGCGTTCCCGCCCATGGCCCAGTTGGCGGCCACCGGCGTCAGCGAAATGCCGATCATGGTGATGACCACGCCGGTGACCACCGGCGGGAAGAAGCGCACGATCCTGGCGAAGAAGGGAGCTATCAGGAAGCCGACGGCGGAGGCCGCGAGCACGGCCCCGAACACGGCCTGGATTCCCCCGCCGCCGTTGACGATTGCCACCATGGTTGCGACCGAGGCGAACGAGGTGCCCTGCACCAGCGGCAGCTGGCAACCGAAGAACGGGATGCCCACCGTCTGCAGGATGGTGGCGAGGCCGCCGACGAAGAGGCAGCTGGCGATCAGCACGCCGATCTCTTCCGAGCGACAGCCCCGCGGCACCGCCGATGATCAGGGGCGGCGCGATGATGCCCCCGTACATGGTCAGCACATGCTGCAATCCGTAGGCGATGGTGCGGCCCAAGGGAAGCCGCTCGTCCTCGGGTCGAAGTTTGGTAGTTTTGACTTGCGTAGCGTTCACAACTGACCTCCTAGTCGGTTGCTGCGATGAAGGGTGTGCCGGTGCTGCTACACCGGCGCACCCTTTTACTCATCGCTTAGCAAAAACCGGGTGTGTTTTCCCAGATCGGATGCGTGGCGGGGACTCCCTCACGCGTGATGGTTGCTTCAATGAGTCCGTACGGGCGGTCTGCCGCGAAGAAGACTTCATTGGGGTTGTCCTGGCCGAACGGAGTGAGGTCCACCAGGAAGTGGTGCTTGTTGGGAAGCGACATCTTGATCTCGTCGATTTCCGGATGCGCTTCGAGCACCGCACGGCCCATTTCAAACATGGTCTGCTGCAGCGCGTACGAGTGGTTGTTGGCGAATTCCGCGAGCAGGTGCCCACGGACCGAGGCGTAGATCGCGTCGAAGTCGAGCTCTCCCTCGTTGACGACCTTGGTGTTGTAGCGCCAACGGGCGGTGACATCCGTGGCCAGGATGCGGTCCGAGGTTTCCTGCAGCGTGGTGTAGCGGTCAACGGGGAAACCGTTGAACTCGCTGCCCGTGGACTTCAGGACCGTGAGCCCCTGGATGCCGGCAACAATGTTCTTCTCGCCGTTGGCAATCTCGAGAACCGCGGTGCGGACCTCGGACTTGTTGCGGGAGAACGCGTGGTCGTGGTCGTTGATGCGGTCCCAGAAGTACTGCTCGGCCGACCAACGGCCACCGGTGATCCAGTCGAATTCGCCGGTGAAGTGCGTTCCCAGCCGGACCAGGAAGTTCTCGACGGCGCCCACGCCGTCGCGGGCCAGGCCGTAAACCGTGTTCTTCTGGGTGTCGGTGGGCACCACCAGGGCGTTGTCGCCGTCGATGTGCGCCCGGGTGAAGTCGCCGTGGAGTTGCGAGGTGACGTTCAGGTCCTCGATCTCGTGGCGCTTGGTGTCGCGGGTGATCTTGACGAGCCGGACTTCGGCCTTGCCGTACTGGTTCTGTCCCAGGACGATCTTGGTCGAAACAGCGGTTTCGATCTTTGTGGCAGTCATTGTATTAGCTCCCTCGGTACGTGGAAAATGCAAACGGGCTGATAAGAAGGGGTACGTGGTAGTGATCAGCGGTGTTGCTCACCAGGAAATTGATCGTTACCGCGGGGAAGAAGGTTTCCGTACCCTTCGACCCGAAGTAGGCACCGGTATCGAATGAAACCCGGTATTCACCTGCTTCAACCTGCACCGGACCAAGGTTTGCGATCCGACCATCACTGTCGGTCACCCCGGTTCCGATTTCTTGCCAACCGGATGCCGTCTTGGCTTCCAGCGTGGCCTTGACACCGGAGGAAGGCCTCCCGGTCCCGGTGTCGAGTACATGGGTTGTGATGTGGCTGCGATTTGTCATGATTGCGGGCTCAGAGCTCCTCAAAGATGGTTTTGGCGAATGCCGCTAGCGTGCGGAAACGGGTTCGAAGAGCGCGTCGAGGCGAAGCAACGCGATTTCACGCAACTGCTGCCCGACCTCGCGCGTTTCCTCTTCGTCGTCGTTCAAGAGGCGTCGATCAAGCTCGGCCAGGATCTCTTCACTGCTGCGGCCGGCCGCGCGAATGAGAAAGACGCGGTCAAACCGCTGTTCATAGGCACGGTTTCCCGCGGAGAGGGATTCCTTGATGCCGTCGCCCAGGGTGAGTGTCGACTGTTCCGCGCGACTCAGTGTCGCTTCGGTCGAGCCGCCCTCGGCGCGCTCGCCAATACGAGGGTGATGGGCCAGCGCCGAGGCGATTTCTTCCTCGGATAGCGGCGACGCGGCAAGCCCTGCATGCGCAACAAGATCGTCGATCGATGCGAAGGGGCGCTTGCCGACGATGGAATCAATCCATCGGTCCACATCAAGGCAGGGACGAAGGACGCTTGCAGCGGCAGGGGCGTCGAGGGTGTTGAAATGCAACAAGTTCATGGGTGATCAGCTCTTTCAAATACTTTTAGGCCACGCCCAAACGCTGAACACCCTTACCACCGGCAACGCCGGCTTCGACTCGATGTTTTTGAATCGTGGAATCTTTCTTCGTTACATGTAACCCGCATCACAGCGGTGCCGTCAAGGGTTCTCCCGAAAAAACTTTTTTGACTCGTTGCGCGGAGGTCGAAACATTCGGCCCTGCGGCAAGTTTTTCCGGTCGACCCCTTGTGGAAGCACCGGAGAATAGGGTGATAATTATTCCGTCAGACAAAATCAATATTCCGCAATATGAAAACAATCACCTCGAAGGGGGTAAACATGAACACCGTCGATTCGGCAGCTGAATCATCCAAAGGACATGAGGCACTGGCATCCGGAGAACTATCCGTGAGGCCTTTCATCGCGATGTTCGAACCCATTCGAGGCCTGGATCCCGACTTCGGATCCGGGACTTCGCGGAACAGGAAGTCGACATCGTGGTGGTCTTGGTTGCACCGCAGCAAGGCACGCAGCTAAAACCACGGAT
The DNA here is from genome assembly GCA_963741245.1 of Nitrospirota bacterium. GTDB lineage: Bacteria > Nitrospirota > Nitrospiria > Nitrospirales > Nitrospiraceae > Palsa-1315. The sequence continues at coordinate 94,621 of CAVUHR010000028.1, forward strand.
GCAGTAGCAAGCAACAACACCCCACGAGACCACGAGGGGATGCCATTGGAGGCGCCATGGCATCCCCTCGTTTGTGGTGTTTAAGGCCCACTCGCGCTTCGGCTGGGCGACCCTCGACAAGGTCTCGCCTCACGGTTCACCCGCACCATGGATCCCGCCGCGTCTTCGCAGCCGGGCTCCTCGTGCGGCTCGGGGCCCGAGCGGTTTCCCCCGGTGATGGCGCGTCTGCTCCATGACCGCGTGACGCGATTTCCAGCGGCGCACCCCGGCTCCGAGCGCCGTCCCCCGCGCCATGGCACCCCAGGCGCGTTCCAGTTCGCGCTACGGCCCGCTGCGACGCCAGGTGGGGCACCCCGAAGCGCACTGCCCGGAACCAAGCCACGGCGATCGAAGCGGGCGACAGGCTCGATTCCCGATGGCACACCCGGAAACCAGCGAATTGTCTCGGCAGAAAAGGGCAAAGAAAATGTCCCCGGCATCATGCCGGGGACATTTCCCCACAATCCATGTCGCGGGCGGATTCCGTTCCTGAAACGGCCTCGCGCTGCCCGTGCGAGCTCTAGGCTGCTAGGCGTCGCCGCCGGCGCTTCCGCTGGTGCCGGCGTTGACGTCGTTCAGCTGGTACTTGGCGAAGGCTGCTCCCGGCGCCGAGGCGTCGACCTCCCCGCGCTTGGCCAGCATCTGCAGCGTGCGCACGACCATTGACTGGGCGTCGATCTTGAAGAAGCGGCGCGCGGCGGCGCGGGTGTCGGAGAAACCGAACCCGTCGGCACCCAGGGTCGCGAACTCGTTCGGGACGAACTGGCGGATCTGGTCCGGCACCAAGGACATGTAGTCGGTGGCGGCGATAACCGGTCCCTGCGCACCCTCAAGCTGCTGGGCGACGAACGGAACGCGCGGCTCCGAGCCGGGGTTCATGAAGTTCTCCCGCTCGGCAGCCAGGCCGTCGCGGCGCAGCTCGTTCCACGAGGTCACCGACCAGACGTCGGCCGATACGCCCCACTCCTCGGCGAGCAGGCGCTGGGCCTCAAGTGCCCACGGCACCGCAACGCCCGAGGCCATGAGCTGGGCGCGAGGGCCTTCCATGTGGTTCTCGGAGACCCTGTAGATTCCCTTGACGATGCCTTCGACGTCCAGGTTTTCCGGTTCCTTGGGCTGCTGGTACGGCTCGTTGTAGAGCGTGATGTAGTACATCACGTTCGGGTCCTCGTGCGTTGCCGCCGTACATGCGCTCCAGGCCGGCAGCGCATGATGTGGCCGATCTCGTACCCGTAGGCCGGGTCGTAGGTCAGACACCGCGGAATTGGTGGCCGCGAGGATCGGGGAGTGCCCGTCGGCGTGCTGCAGGCCCTCGCCGGTCAGCGTGGTGCGGCCGGCGGTGGCGCCCATGATGAACCCGCGGGTCATCTGGTCGGCGGCGGCCCAGAAGGCAGTCGCCGGTGCGCTGGAAGCCGAACATCGAGTAGAACACGTAGATCGGGATCAACGGCTCGTCGTGGGTGGAGTACGCGGTGCCCGCGGCGGTGAACGCCGCGACGGCGCCGGCCTCGTTGATGCCCGGGTGGATCAGCTGCCCGGCCGGGGATTCCTTGTAGGCCAGGACCAGGTCGCGGTCCACGGAGAGGTAGTTCTGGCCGGCCGGGTTGTAGATCTTCGCGGTCGGGAAGAACGCGTCCATGCCGAAGGTGCGCGACTCGTCGGGCACGATCGGGACCACGCGCTTGCCGAAGTCCTTGTCGCGCATCAGGTCCTTGAGCAGGCGCACGAACGCCATGGTGGTGGCGGCCTGCTGCTTGCCCGACCCGCGCGAAGCGGTGTCGTAGGCCTTGTCCTCGGGGAGGTGGATCTCCTTGGACTTGGTGCGGCGCGACGGCACGGCGCCGCCGAGGGCCGCGCGGCGCTCCATCATGTACTTGTACTCGGCCGAGTCGTCCGCCGGGCGGTAGTACGGCGGCAGGTACGGGTCCGCCTCCAGCTGCTCGTCGGTGATCGGGATGCGCAGGTGGTCGCGGAAGCCCTTGAGGTCCTCCAGGGTCATCTTCTTCATCTGGTGCGTCGCGTTGCGCGCCTCGAAGTGCGGGCCCAGGCCGTAGCCCTTGACCGTCTTGGTCAGGATGACCGTCGGCTTGCCCTTGAACTCGGTGGCTGCCTTGTAGGCGGCGTAGACCTTGTGGTAGTCGTGGCCGCCGCGCTTGAGGTTCCAGATGTCCTCGTCGGTGAGGTCGGCAACCATTTCCTTGGTTTCCGGGGTCTTGCCGAAGAAGTGCTCGCGCACGAAGGCGCCGTTCTCGGCCTTGTAGGTCTGGTAGTCCCCGTCCGGGGTCTCGTTCATGATCTTGACGAGGGCGCTTTCCTTGTCCTTGGCCAGCAGGTCATCCCACTCGCGGCCCCAGACGACCTTGATGACGTTCCAGCCCGCACCGCGGAAGAACGCCTCGAGCTCCTGCATGATCTTGCCGTTGCCGCGCACCGGGCCGTCCAGGCGCTGCAGGTTGCAGTTGACCACGAAGGTGAGGTTGTCGAGCTTCTCGTTGGCCGCCAGCTGCAGGAACCCACGTGCCTCGGGCTCGTCCATTTCGCCGTCGCCCAGGAAGGCCCAGACGTGCTGGTCGGAGGTGTCCTTGATGCCGCGGTTCTGCAGGTAGCGGTTGGACTGCGCCTGGTAGATCGCGTTGGCCGGGCCGATGCCCATGGACACGGTCGGGAATTCCCAGAAGTCCGGCAGCGAGCGCGGGTGCGGGTAGGAGGGCAGGGCGTGGCCCTGGCGGGACTTTTCCTGGCGGAAGCCGTCCATGTCCTCCTCGGACAGGCGGCCTTCCATGAAGGCGCGGGCGTACATGCCCGGGGAGGCGTGGCCCTGGAAGAAGACCTGGTCGCCGCCGCCGGGGTGGTTCTTGCCGCGGAAGAAGTGGTTGAAGCCCACCTCGTACAGGGTGGCGGCGCCGGCGTAGGTGGAGATGTGTCCGCCGACGCCGACGCCGGGGCGCTGGCCGCGGTGCACCATGACGGCGGCGTTCCAGCGCATGTAGGCGCGGTAGCGGCGTTCGACCTGCTCGTCGCCCGGGAACTCGGGTTCCTGGTCCACGGGAATGGTGTTCACGTAGTCCGTGGTGTGGACCAGCGGCAAATTCACGCTGGCCTGGCCCGCTCGACTCATGAGAGTGCTCATGATGCCTTCCGCGGTTTGCGTGCCGCGTGCCTGGACCAACGCATCAAATGATTCGATCCATTCAGAGGTTTCCTCTGGATCGAACGACGATGCTTGAGCGAACTCATCAACGAGGGTCATGGGTGTTTCCTTCAGATGTGGAGAGGGGTGGCTACTTTTGGTCACCGTTTGAAGCACGAGAGTATTTCACTGTACGAAATCTTTCTCTCGCATACTAAGATTAAGTGAACGCTGTTTTAGGCCCATAAGTCAACGCCGCGTCATGGATTACCGCAATATTCATAGAATCTCGCGTAGCCGAACACGTCCTCCCGAGGCGCCACGGCACAACCGGCTTGCAATCCCAAGGGCATGCGGAAGACTTGCAACCATGCCTCGCACACCCGAAAACACAGGACCGTTCGCATCGATCCCCGCGGGCACCGTGCAGCTGCGGGACGCCCGTTCCTCATCCACTCGCACGGTGGCACTCGTTCCCTTCGAAATTGGAACAACTCCGGTTACCGCCGACCAATGGTCCAATCCCGGAACGACGGCCAATCCGCAGGGTGCATTACCCGTACACCCGGTGACCTGGTTTGAGGCAATACGTTGGTGCAATGGTGCGTCGCTTGTTGCCGGGCTGAAACCCGCGTACGACATCAACGACCGGGAGGTCGCCTGGGACGTGGGTGCCGACGGCTACAGGCTTCCCACGGAGGCCGAATGGGAATGGGCCTGCCGGGCGGGAACCGCCGGAGCCGACCTACGGACCCCTCGAAGACATCGCCTGGACGGCAGCCGACAACGTCGAAGGACCTCAGGGCGTCGCACTGAAGCAGCCAAACAGTTTCGGCCTTTTCGACACGATCGGCAACGTCTGGGAATGGTGCTGGGACTACGCGGACACCGCCAGGTACGGGGATTACCGAAGCTTGCGCGGAGGAGGCTGGGCGGACAAGAAGTGGAGTTGCCGCGCCGCGGTGCGCCGTGGAAGCGCTCCCGACGCGGTGTTGGAGGATGTCGGATTCCGGGTGGCACGCGGCCCCGTCGGAGAACCGGGCGACGCCGCCGCCCAAGGCTGGTCCGCCGAGGCCGACCGCCGGCGCGCCGACATCCGCGGCCCCTTGCCTGTTGGCTGGACGCCGTTGCGCGGCTTGCTCAAATCCAGCGGGAGCCTCGAAGGTCGCTGAACCGCGGCCGATCGACGCGGCCTCGTCCCCGTACGGGCGTATAGTTTTCCCATGTTCGTTTTCATCTCGACCCAGCTGCCCACGCGGCGTCCGGAGGTTGCCGGCGTCTTTTCCGCCGGCTCGAGATAACACTGTCTTTCGCGGTTCTTTTCCCGCGCCATACGGCGCGATTGATTCCGTCATGCGGTCTTGGCCCGATTTCGGGCGCCCCTTGGACGGTTTCTTTCCCACCCGAATCACCTTCCCGCCTCGTGCCCGGCCACTGCCGCCGAGCGGAAAAGACAGTTAGGCAACATTTTTCATGCTTCCCCTCACCGAACAACAAATCCGGTCATCGTTCATCAATGCCTCGCTCCGCGAGCGCAAGTCCCTCACCCTGCCGAGCAACTTTGACGAGCTCTCCTGGGAAAACCTCGACTTCCTCGGTTGGCGCGACGAAAAACTTCCGCTCATTGGCTACGTGGTCACGTTCCTGGACGGCGAGCCCGTCGGCATCATGTTCCGCAAGGCCGACGGCAAAACCCGCAGTCGCCCCCAGTGCTCATGGTGCGAGGACGTAAACCTGCCCAACGACGTGACGTTCTTCAACGCCAAGCAGGCCGGCCCCGCCGGGCGCAACGGCGACACCATCAGCACGCTGGTGTGTGAGAAGTTCGAATGCTCGGTCAACGTCCGCACACCGCAGTCCCTGCCGTATGTCGGCTTTGACCGGGAGGCGGCAATCGCACACAGGATCCAGGTGCTGCAGGACCACGTGCAGAACTTCACCCAGCGGGTCCGCGACGGCGAAAAGTAGGACACTTCCGGCGCAGGAGAATCGCTCGTCTGCGCCGGAGGTTTACCCGCCCGCCGCAGGTCGCTGCCGGGCAACGTGCGCACTGGCTTCAAGACCTTGCGCCTCAGTGCACAGGCCCGTCATGGCAGTCAGCATCCGGAATGTTGGTTCGCTCAGCGCTTCACTCATGAGGGAAACCGGTTCTATCCGAAGGACCATGCGCAGCATGAAGTTTTTGCTATCCGCGGGAAGCCAGCCAACCCAGCATTCCCGGGTCAAGGTCGCGGTCGGCAAAAATGAGCCGTTGCACCGTTTCCTGCCCGACGGCCGCAATCGTTTCTTTCGAGGGAGCACCCTGCCACGCCAGCTTGAGGCCCGCCTTCTGCGCGACCTTGGCCGAGGCCGGGTTCGTTGACAACACCCTGGCGATCACCGGTGCCTCGGGATTCACCTCCCGCGCAATCCCCACGGCCCTGGAGGCGACCTCCGTGGCGAAGCCCCGCCCCCAACCTTCTGGCGCAATCCGGTATCCGAGATTCCAGAACGGGCTCGCCGCCGGAGGCTCAAAGAGGTGGACTCCCCCGGTACCTAGAAGCATCCCGGGACGAATCCGCGGATCCTCATGTTGCAGCCCCAGGCGCACGACCCAATTTGAAAGCCCGTGCGCGGTCCACCCCTCGCGAAACATTTCAACAAGCTCGGCGGTTTTCTTCGGGTCACTGCTTCGCTCCCCCGGAATGTGCGTCCACGTGCGCGGATCGCTGGCAATCGCAAAAATTTCCGCGCAGTCGCCCCTACTCGGGACGTCGAGGACCAGCCTCGAAGATTGCTGTTCTGAACTCATGACTGTTCCAACCTATCCCCGGAACCCCACGAACCGACCTGCATGAAACAGGTTTTTCCCGGTCTGTAACCGACATGCACGCGAAGATATTCCGCACAGTAGGATCGGGGAAACCCACCCCCAAGACCCGTTCGGGGACAACACCACGAATCACTCGACTCTTCAACAGCCAAGGACCACCCCCATGAATGCTTCATCCCCGCAAGACACAGCCCCACACCCCATGCCCCGAACAATTCTTGTCACCGGCGCAGGGTCGGGCATCGGGCAGGCGGTGACGCGGCGCATGCTGGCAGCGGGGTGGAATGTGGTGCTTGCCGGCCGCCGGGAACAGCCGTTGCTCGACACCGCGGCACAGCACCCGCAGGCACTGGTGGTTTCCGCAGACATCACGGATCCGGAGGCCGTTGAGCAGCTTTTTGCGGCGGCCATCGAACGTTTCGGACGCATCGACGTGCTTTTCAACAACGCCGGGATCTTCGGGCCCGCGGCAAACATTGGCGAGCTCAGCCCCGCACAGTGGCAAGAGGTCTGCGCGGTGAACCTCAGCGGGGCCATGTACTGCGCAGGTTCGGCGTTCAGGCACATGCAGCGGTCCGGCGGCGGGCGGATCATCAACAACGGATCCATCAGCGCCCAGGTTCCACGCCCGTCAACGGTTGCCTACGCGGTCACCAAACACGCAATCACGGGCCTGACCAAGTCCATCGAACTGGACGGACGAGCCCACGGCATCACCTGCTCCCAAATCGACATCGGGAACGCCGCCTCGGAAATGATGCAGGATGTCGGGGCCAACTCGGGCGCGCTCCAGGCAGACGGAAGCCGCAAGCCGGAACCCACGTTTGATTTGGAGCAGGCTGCGGCAACCATCGAATTCATTGCAGCTTCCCCCGCCAATGTCGCAGTGAACCACGTGACCATCACGGCCGCGGGCATGCCGTTCATCGGCAGGGGCTAAGAGCTACATAAAGTCCGCGAAGACCCGCTCGAGCTTGGTGAAGGAGGATTCCCAGCCGGCACGGGCGGTTTCGATGACCTCCACGGGCAGCGGGCCCTGGGTGATCTTCAGCAGCGAACCGTTGGGACGGTCGAAGAGCTCGACGCGCAATTCGATGACAAGGCTCAGCGTCATCTCGTGCGGGCCGTCCTGGCCCACGAGCAGCTCGTGCTCGCGCACCTCGGTGAACTTTGCCTTCACCGGAGAGGTCTGGGTCGGGTCCTCAAGGGAGTGCATGACAAATTCCTGCACGCCGCCGACGCGCGGGTCAATGGTGACGGTGTCAAGGTGAACGCCCCAGCCCTCGGGGCCAAACCATTCGGCAAGGATTTCGGGTTCAATAAAGGCCGCCCACAATGCGGGGCGCGGCACGGCGAATTCATGTTCAAGTACGAGTTGTCCCATATCCATGCGCATGAGGTTACCGCTAATCCGCCGCCGAACCGAATGCCGGCCGCTCCTTCCGGGCTCCGCGCGAAGCCACGCAGGGTGAAAGGATGGAGCCCATGACAATACTCAAATCGGTTCTGCTCTTTGGTGTTGCGGCGTTGCTGGAAATCGGCGGCGCCTGGATGATCTGGCAGGGCGTCCGCGAAAACCGCGGCTGGCTGTGGATCGGGGCCGGTGCCATCGCGCTGGGGCTCTACGGTTTTGTCGCCACGCTGCAGCCGGATGCGAATTTCGGGCGAATCCTGGCCGCCTACGGCGGGGTCTTCGTCGCGGGCTCGCTGCTCTGGGGCGTGTTGGTCGACGGGTTCCGGCCCGACCGCTGGGATGTCGCCGGCGCCATCGTCGCCCTGGGCGGCGTGGCCCTGATCATGTACGGACCGCGCAACGCCTAGGCATCGAAGACGGCCTTGCCGGTCTCCGCGTCGACCGGCAGGACGGAATGTTCGTGGGCGGTCCTTTCTGCGGCGCGGCCTTCACGCCATCTGCAGGCGATGCCACACCCGGGGCACACCGGTTAGGCTGATCGCATGATTCCGGAAACCCCACCGTTCCCCGCGCTGAAGGCCCGGGCCCTGCTCTTTGACATGGACGGAACCCTCGTCGATTCCACGGCCGTCGTTGAGGACCTGTGGACGGATTTCGCAAGGCAACACGGAATCGACATCGGCGAACTGCTTGAATACTCGCACGGACGCCAGACCCTGGACACCCTGCGCCGGTTCCTGCCCGGTTCCCAACGGCGACCTGGCCAGACTCGCCGCCGAGCTCGAAGCGCAGGAGGTCACCCGCGTGGACGGAATCATCGAGGTGCCCGGCGCCGGGGCGTTCCTGGACCAGCTGGGAAAGATCCCCCATGCCGTTGTCACCTCGGCCGGGCGGACGCTGGCCGAAACCCGCCTGCGGGCCGCCGGCCTGCCCATCCCCGAGGTCCTGGTTGCCGCGGAGGACGTCATCGCCGGCAAGCCGTCGCCCGAGGGCTACCTGCAGGCGGCCGCGGAGCTGGGGGTCGACATTTCCGACTGCGTGGTCTTCGAGGATGCACCCGGCCGGGCTGCAGTCGGCGGTCAATTCGGGGGCCGCCACCGTCGTCGTGGGAACCCACGAATCCCCGCTGACAAGACGCCTTTCCCGCATCAAAAACTTCAGGGGCCTGCTCTACGTGGACGGGTTCGTCACCGGCGCCGACGGCCATTGAAAACATCGCGCCGAGGTCCGATCCACCCTTGAAATCGGCCTCGGGCGATGTTGCACTGTTTCCCATGGAAAACGACCAAAACACCGTGCTTGCCATCGGAACCAAGAAGGGCCTCTGGCTGGCCCAGAGCCGGAACCGGCAGGATTGGACGCTCACCGGACCGCATTTCACCACCCTTGAGGTCCCGTCCGTCGCCATCGACACCCGCGGGGGCCGCACCAGGATCTTCGCCGGCGTCAACGACTGGCATTGGGGACCCACCGTGGTGCACAGCGACGACCTGGGTGCCACCTGGTCCGAGACCGAGAAGGGCGCGGTGAAGTTCCCCGAGGACACCGACACCGCGCTGGCCCGCATCTGGCACATCCGCCCCGACACCGCCGAGCGCCCGGGAGTCGTCTGGGCGGGCTGCGAGCCCATTTCCGTGTTCAAGTCCACCGACGACGGCGAAAACTTCGAGCTGAACCGCGGGCTCTGGGACCACCCGCACCGCAGCGAATGGGGTGCCGGTTTCGGCGGGGCCGCGGTGCACAGCATCGTGCCGAACGCGGCCGACCCGAACGTGGTCCACGCGGCGATGAGCACCGGCGGCGTGTACCGCAGCGCCGACGGCGGCGACTCCTGGGAACCCCGGAACAAGGGCATCAAGGCCGACTTCTTCCCCGACCCGTGGCCCGAGTTCGGCCAGTGCGTCCACCACATCACCGCGGACGCGGGAAACCCGGACAGGCTCTACGCCCAGAACCACGGCGGCGTGTACCGGACCGACAACGCGGGCGATGAATGGACAAGCATCGCCCAGGGGCTTCCGGCCGATTTCGGCTTCGTGTTCCTCGCCCACCCGCGCACCCCCGGCATCGTCTGGACCATTCCGTTGAAGGCCGCCGAGGAGCGCAACCCAGTGGGCGGGCGGCTCTCGGTCTACCGGTCGACCGATGCCGGGAACAACTGGGAGGAACAGCACGACGGGCTGCCGGAACCCGACTACAACGCGGTGTTGCGCGACGCGGCGGCCGTGGACGACAACCCCGGATCCGTCGGGGTGTACTTCGGGACCCGCGGCGGCGAGGTCTTCGCGAGCCCCGACGAGGGGGCGCATTTCAACACCGTCGCCCAGCGGCTGCCCGATGTGCTCAGCGTGCGCGCCGCAGTGGTTGTTGGCGGCTGAGCATGCAAACGATCCAGATCGAGGTGCCGTCGGTGCTGGCCACGACGCTGGGCGGGAACCGCAGGCTCGAGGCCCACATGCCGGCGGGTTCCAGCGTCGGCAACCTTCTTGACGAGCTTGGCGAGGCGTACCCGCTGTTTGCCCGCCGGGTCAGGGACGAACGCGGGCAGGTGCGCCGCTTCGTGAACATCTTCATCGGTCCGGACAACATCCGCGCGCTGCGTGGGCTGGAATCCGAGCTGCCCGCCGGCTCCACGGTCATGATCATGCAATCGGTGGCCGGAGGCTGAGGCGGGTCGGGCGGCGGGGTTTCACGGCGGCATCCGGGAGCGCTGGACACCGGCAGGCCTGCCCGTGGGTCCCCTCGCCGGATCCGGCGACCGGCACTACGCTATGGTCATGAGCAATCTCGAGACCGCACCCGAAGAACTTGTGTGCAGCGACCACCGCGCGTGCGCAGGCATCGAGCTGCTGGCCCCGCGGGACGTTCCGCTGGGCGGGCCTCGGGCCATGGATGTGCGCAGGACCCTGCCGCAGAAGCAGCGCAGCCTGATCGGCGCCTGGTGCTTCCTCGACCACTACGGGCCGGACCCCGTGGGCGAATCCGGCGGCATGCGCGTTCCGCGCCACCCGCACACCGGCCTGCAAACGGTCTCCTGGCTCTTCACCGGCGAAATCGAGCACCGCGACTCCGCGGGGCACCACGCCATGGTCCGTCCGGGCGAGGTCAACCTGATGACCGCCGGGCGCGGCATCAGCCACTCCGAATTCTCGACCCCCGACACCACGGTGCTGCACGGCGCCCAGTTGTGGATCGCGCTGCCGGACCGGGCCCGGCACACGGCGCCGACCTTCGTGCACCACCGCCCGGAGCCCATGGGAACCAACGACTGGACGGTGCGCGTGTTCCTTGGATCGCTCAGCGTTTCCGCGGACCGCGGGGCCGAGCACTACTCGGCCTCCCCCGTCCACACGCACACCGAGCTGGTGGGTGCCGAGATCCTGATGGAACCGGGCACGCGGATCAAGGTGGCGCTCAAGGCTCACCACGAACACGGCATCCTGCTCGATGCCGGGTCCCTGAAGGTCGAGGCGGACGATGTCCCTGTCGACCATTTGGCGTTCCTGCCCGCCGGGTTCCAGGCCGTCACGCTCACCGCCGGCAGCAAGCCCGTGCGCGCACTGTTGATCGGCGGCGAGCCGCTCCATGAGCAGATCCTCATGTGGTGGAACTTCGTGGGGCGCACCCACGAGGAAGTCGTGAAGTACCGCCGAGCAGTGGCAGGCGGAAATCGGTGCCGAACCCGGGGACGCCTCGGCACGGCGCTTCGGCGACTTCCCGGACGGCGAACCCGATCCGCTGCCCGCCCCGGTGTTGCCCACCGTCCGCCTGCGCCCGCGCAACTAGGCGCCGACCGCCCGATGAATCCCGGACCCGCGACGTCGCGGGACGGCGGAGAGGAAGGAACCCATGAGCCTGGAGACGGAGCTTGAACGGCTGCGGCGTTCGCTGAATGAACGGGCCGAGCTCGGCGACCTGCTCGAAGCCAAGCGCGAGGTGGAACATTTCGTTTCGTACGCCTCGGCGCAGCAGGCGCAGGACGCCTGTGCGCACTTTGAAAGCGCGGGCTGGTCGGTCGACCGTTCCGACGGGCAGGATGCCAACGGCCTGTTCCCGGTGCGCGTGTACCGGCGGCAGGCCATCGACGCGGAGAGCGCCGAGCGATCCATCCGCGCCGTCTACGCCATCAACGAGCAACACCACGGATACTACGACGGCTTCGGTGCCATGGTGGTCCTGGCCGAGGGCAGCGAGCCGCAGGGGTTTTTCAGCCGCCTGTTCGGCCGGCAAGCCAGCGACGGATAAGGAGCGGGAAATGAGCGAAATCCACGTCGGGCAGCTCGCCGAGAGGCAGCGATATGCCCTGTTTGACGGCGAAAAAATCATCGGGGCGGCCCACTACCGGGACCTGTCAACCGACCACGGCATCGAGCGCGTCTTCTTCCACACCGTCGTCGACGAAGCCTTTTCCGGGCAGGGGCTGGCCTCGAAGCTTGCCGCCTTCGCCCTGGAAGACACCATTGCGCAGGGGCACAAGGTCGTGGCGGTGTGCCCGTACATCAAGGCGTACACGGCCAAGCACCACCAATACGATGCCCAACTCGTCACCCCGGGAACGCCAGCACCTGCGGATCCTGCCGACGGCGTAGGAGCCCGGGCCCCTGCCGCTGCGGGGCGTTGGTCTTCGGGGGTTCCCACGGTTTTGCGTGCCTCGATCGGTAGTCGGTGTGCAAGACCGGACTTCAGTCGGCCAGCTCCGAGCCATATCTCCTGCAGCGCTTCGCGCAGGATCCGGATGGCCTTGGGTCCGACCCCGTGCATGGCCAACAGTGCCTTCTCGCCCCGGGCCGCGGCCTGTTCAAGTGTGGTGATTCCGTCGGCGTTCAGCGCCCCCGTTGCGGGGGCACCGATCTTCGGCAGTTCGTGATCGCTCATGCTCCGAGTGTATTCGTCACATCGGCAGCCGGCACGGCCGTTTCAACGGCCCGCGTCCGCGGGGTCAAGACGATCAACGCCAACCCGATGAGCGCGGTGAAGGCGAAGACCGCGACGAACGAGTCGTTTCCGCTGAAGGCCGCGAAGATCAGTCCGGCGGCGGCCAGCGCCAACGCCGAGCCCATGGAATCGGCGATACCCAGCGCCGATGAATTGAAGCCCTGGTTGGCGGTGGTCGACAGCTTGATCATGTGCACGTTCTGCCTCGGGTACACCAGCCCCATGCCGGCTCCCCCGAGGGCCCAGGCCGCGATCGCCACGAAGGCGGGCCAGTGCCAGGCCGCGGTCGCCAAGACCAGGATGATTGCCGTCACGCCGAGCACAGAGCCGATGAGCATTGCCAGTTCATTGCCCAGCGTCTCTCCCAAACGACCCTGGACCGCGGATCCCAGCGACCAGAAGATTGCAGCGCCGGTCAGCGCCAGGCCCGCCACGGCGGGAGTGAGTGCGTAGCGGTCCATCAGCAGGTATGGCAGGTACACCTCGGTGCCGAAGAACGCTGCCGCTGCCAATCCTCGAACCAGGATCGTGGTCGGCAGGCCACGCCCCGCACTCAGGGTCCTGCGCGGAAACAGCGGGCGCACCGCCACGAGCACCACCACCAGGGACAGCACCATCAGCCATGTTCCCACGGTGGGGATGTCGGCCAGCAGGTTCATGGCCAGGACCGCAGCCGCGGCCAGGGCCGCCCAGCCCAAGGGCATCCAGGCGATCTTGCCTTTCGGGTTCTCCCCGCCGCCGAGCCCGCGCAGCGACGGCACCACCGCGGCCATGGCAAAGACCACGAGCCCCACAACGCCCAGAAACACCCAACGCCAACCAACCGTTTGCGCCGCAAGTCCCGCCGCAAACGGGCCGATCAGCGATGGAATGACCCAGGCCGCGGCAAACGCGGCGAAAATCTTCGGATGCAGACGCGGAACGTAAACCCGTGCCACCACCACGTACAGCGCCACGGTGATGGCACCGCCGCCGAGTCCCTGGACCAGGCGCCCCACCACCAGCGCCTGCATGCTCGGTGCCAGGCCGCACAGCAGCAGTCCGACAATGAACACGATCGAGGACACGTAGAGCGGACCCGTCGGGCCCTTTCGGTCGGACCAGCCACCCGCGGCCACCATGCCGATGACGCCGCTGGCCATGGGCGCGGCGAACGCCAGCGCGTACATGGACGCGCCATCCAGCTCCTTGCTGACCAGCGGCATGACCGTCGTGACGGCAAGCGATTCGAAGGCGACAAGGAACACCAGGGCGAACATTCCCACGGTGACCCAACGGTATTGGGGGGCGAAAAGACCGAGGGGCGCTTTCGCGCCGGATCCGGCAGCAGACAAGGTCATGGTTAGAGCTTAAAGCCTGCGCTTTCCGCCGCCGCATCGTTCTGCGGAGTGTCTTGTCACCAATGCTTTTGGGGGACGCGTTTGCCCTTAAATAGGGGTGCCCACAGGTAGGGTTGCGAGCGTGGAGTTCACTAACGAAATAACCGTCAACGTCCCGCGCAACAGGTTCATCGAGCTCTTCGACGACCCTGAGAACCTGAAGCTCTGGCAGAAGGGCCTGCTCTCCTTCGATGCGGTCTCCGGCACGCCCGGGGAGCCCGGCGCCACCTCGAGGCTGCTCTACAAACAGGGCAGGGGAACCATGGAAATGGTCGAGACGGTCACCCGCCGCAAACTGCCCGACGCATTCGACGGAACCTATGATGCCAAGGGCGTGCACAACGTCTGCAAGAACGAATTCCACGACGTGGACGGAATCTCGACCCGTTGGGTCGCGCACAACACCTTCGAATTCTCCGGGTTCATGAAGATCGTCGGGCTGCTGTTCGGCTCGATGTTCCCGAAGCAGAACCTGAAGACGATGAATGAGTTCAAGTCGTTTGCCGAGGCTCAGGCGTAGGGCAACAGGAAGCCCGGCTGCCCCTTAACGCAGTGGTGCGGCCACTCCCAAGAAGATTGGGAATGGCCGCACCATCGTGTTGGGGGACGGCTACATCCCGCCCTCTTGCGCCATGTTGTTGAAGCGCGAGTAGTGGCCCTGGAAGGCAACCACCATGGTCTTGGTCGGACCGTTACGGTGCTTTGCCACGATCACGTCGGCCTCGCCGGCGCGCGCCGACTCCTTGTCGTAGATGTCCTCACGGTGGAGCAGAATGACCATGTCGGCATCCTGCTCGATCGATCCGGATTCGCGAAGGTCGGAAACCATTGGCTTCTTGTCCGTACGCTGTTCGGAGCCACGGTTCAGCTGCGAGAGCGCAATGACCGGCACGTCGAGTTCCTTGGCGAGCAGCTTCAGTGCACGCGAGAACTCGGAGACTTCCTGCTGGCGCGATTCGACGCGCTTGCCGGAGCTCATCAGCTGCAGGTAGTCCAAGACCACGAGCTTGAGGTCGTGCTTCTGCTTCAGGCGGCGGCACTTGGCGCGGATTTCCATCAGCGACATGTTCGGCGAGTCGTCGATGAACAACGGCGCGTCGTTGAGCCTGCCCATGGTGGTCGCGATCTTCGACCACTGTTCGTCCTTGATGGTGCCCTTGCGCAGGTCCTGCAGCGCGATGCTGGCCTCGGCCGAGAGCAGGCGCATGGCGATTTCGTTTCGGCCCATTTCCAGGGAGAAGAATACTGCGGTCATGTTGTTCTTGATGGCCGCCGACCTGGCGAAGTCCAACGCGAACGTCGACTTGCCGACGGCCGGGCGGGCGGCGATGACGATCATCTGGCCGCCGTGCAGGCCCTGGGTCAACTCATCGAGCTCGTAGAAGCCGGTGGGCACGCCGGTCATGCCCTCGCCACGGGAACCAGCCGACTCGATTTCGTCGACGGTTCCCTCGATGATGTCGCGAAGCGGCACGTAGTCTTCCGCGGTGCGGCGTTCGGCGACCTTGTAGACCTCGGCCTGGGCTTCGTTGACGATCGCGTCGACTTCGCCGTCCTGCGAATAGCCAAGCTGGACGATCTTGGTACCCGCGTCAACCAATCGGCGCAGCACCGCGCGCTCGCGAACGATCTCGGCGTAGAAGCCGGCATTGGCAGCCGTGGGGACGGACTGGATCAACGTGTGCAGGTAGGCCGGACCGCCAATGCGGGTGATTTCCCCGCGCTTGGTCAAGAGGTCGGAGACCGTCACGGCGTCGGCGGGCTCGCCGCGGCCGTAGAGGTCGATGATCGCTTCGTAGATGGCTTCGTGCGCCGGGCGATAGAAATCGAGTCCGCGCAGGACCTCCACGCAATCCGCGATGGCGTCCTTGGAGAGCATCATGCCGCCGAGCACGCTCTGTTCGGCCACGAGATCCTGAGGCGGCGTGCGGCCGTAGGCTGAATCGCCGGATTCAGAATTGGTTTCGATGTTGGCTAGCGACACGGGTCTTCCCTTCAAGCACCGCGGGTTCCCAGTTTCCGCGTCATTTCCTACTTCAGTGTCGCAGGGTCGGCCGACCTTTTGGTACGTCCAATCTCACGTGTGCGAAGAGACACGCAAGCCTGTGGAAATAGGTGGGGAACACTGTCACCTTAGACCCCATTTGCCTCAAACCCAACACCGTTATCCACAGGGGCTGTGCATAACCTGTGCACCTCGCGGCGTGTTGTGTGCACAGTCTGGGGAGAACATTGTGGATTACCGACAATTATTCTCTAAAAATGGCAGTTGACTAGGCTTTATATATTTACATGCCTGTGGACAGAAAGTAGTTATCCACAGTTTCGCAGGATGAAAAACCTGGTTATACACACAAAAACCCCGAGATTCCGCGGTTAATCACCTGATGAATTCCACGGTTACCCACAAACTATCCACAGCTATCCACAGAGCTCGAAGGTTTCTGGGGATTAACGAGGTTGATGAGCGTCGACGGCGCTGCAATACTGACTCGCATGGCTGCCAATAAAACTGTCCCCACCCGGGTTGACCCGCATGAATTCATCGCCTCCGTCGCCCATCCGACTCGGCGCGCCGATGCGCAGGTCTTGCTGGAAATGATGGAGGGGGTCTCCGGGCAGCCGGCAACCATGTGGGGACCGAGCATCATCGGGTTTGGGACTTACCACTACAAATACGATTCGGGCAGGGAAGGCGATGCGCCGGCCATTGGATTCTCACCACGCTCGGCAAATCTTTCCCTCTACGTACTGACCGGCACCGAGGAATCGCGCGAGCTCTTGGCCAAGCTTGGGAAGCACAAACGAGGCGCTGCCTGCCTCTACGTCAACAAGCTCTCCGATATCGACTTTGAGGTCCTCACCGAGCTGGCCCGTCACGGCTTCCAGCACACGATGAACGTATTACACGACCCCTCCTAGCGACCGGGACTACGCGCTCGCCGAAAAGTGAAGGGCCGCAGGGCCGCTAGACCACGTACGTGGCGGATCGCGGACCTGCAGGCCCTCGTGCTTCTGGACCGCGTCTAGGAGACGAGCTGTTCGGCCTCCAGGCGACGGAAGGCCGACCCGTGGAAGACCAGCGGGGAATTCGTTTCATCGCTCGTCCGGTGGCCGTGCACGCGCAACAGCACCACGTGGTGGTCGCCCGCGGGAATCTCCTGCTCCACGGAGCAGTCGAGCCACAGGCTTGCATCATGGAGCAGCAGGGCGCCTTCGTCGGTGGAATCCAGGCGAAGCCCCGCAAAGCGGTCCCCGGTCTTGGAAGCGATCTGGCGGCAAACGCCCTCGTTCTTCTCGCTGAGCACGGAGACACCGATGCGGGCATTGGATCGAACGACGGGCCAGGTGCGCGACGTGTTCTGGACCGCGAACATCACCAAGGGCGGATCCATCGAAACACCCACGGTGAACGACGAAGCGACGATGCCCTGGGGCTCCCCGTCGACGATGGCGCACAGTGCTGCAATGCCGGAGGGATGCTGGGCGAAAACGTTGCGCAAGGTATCTGGGGTGAGGTCTGTTGCAAGAGTCATGGCTCGGTCCTTCGGCTTCGTGCCCACCTTGATATCGGGTACGCGCCAAAAGCGCAGCTGCCCATCAAAGGTGTGCGGTACTTGCCCCCGGGGTCCCGGCAGGCCGAATCGTCACCTGGAGCACCCCACTACCGTGAGAGGGTTGCCGGTCAACAAGCCAGGGCTTTTACGTTGACACTCTTGATTCATGACTAACGTTAGGAGAAACGTTTAGCTTCCGTCAAAGATTGTTTCGACACATTGGGACATGAGGCGTAAGAATCGAAGATTCTGCGACCAAATCTCGCTATTTACCGGCAGCTAGTCGATATAGCCCGATTTGGAGGGTTGGACAAGACCGCGCATCGGGCGTTTCCCACGGGGCAAAGCAATGAGGACCCCACCCGAAGGTGGAGTCCTCATCGTTTATCGACCCGGGGGACGATGGGTGCGCAGAGAATTACTTCTTTGCGGCAACAACTACCAGCGAGATGGTCGCGGATACATCGGTGTGCAGACGCACGGTAGCCGAGTAGTTGCCCGTCGACTTGATGTGATCGTTGATCTCGATGTTGCGCTTGTCGATCGCGCCAACGCCGGCGGCTGCAACAGCCTTGGCGATGTCGTCGGTCTTGACGGTGCCGAAGAGGCGACCGGTAGCGCCGGCCTTGACGGTCAGCTTGACCGGCTTGGCGGAGATAGCGGCGGCAAGTGCCTGTGCTTCTTCCAAGGACGCAACGGCGCGAGCAGCACGGGCGGCCTTGATCGACTCAACCTGCTTCTCACCGCCCGGGGTCCAGGTGATGGCGAACGAGCGCGGGAGAAGGTAGTTACGTGCGTAACCGTTCTTCACCTCAACGATGTCGCCTGCGGCACCGAGGCCGGTAACTTCGTGGGTCAGAATGAGCTTTGCCATGTTTGTATACCTTCCTTAGCCGCGGCCAGCGCCGGAGTAAGGCAGCAAGGCTACTTCACGCGCGTTCTTGATGGCCTGTGCGATCTTGCGCTGTTCCTGAACGGAAACGCCGGTAACGCGACGGGCACGGATCTTTCCGCGATCCGAAATGAACTTGCGCAGCAATGCTACGTCCTTGTAGTCGATGACAGTGATGTCAGCGGCCTTCAAGGGGTTGGACTTTGGTTTGGGCTTACGGAGTTCAGCCTTAGCCATCGTGGAGCTCCTTTATCAGGTGGAGCCCGCAGAATTTTCTGCGGGATGGTGAATAATTTTGTTTAGAAGGGCGGTTCGTCAGAACCCGGGTTGCCCCATCCGCCGTTGTTTCCTCCGGCAGGAGCGCCCCATGGATCGGCTGCAGGTGCATTCCAGCCGCCACCGCTGTTTCCGCCGGCGTTGCCGCCACCGAAACCACCCTGGCCGCCGGCATTGCCGCCGCCGAATCCGCCGGCGTTGCCGCCGGCATTCTGTCCACCAAAGCCACCGTTGCCACCATTGCCGGAGCGCTGGGTGCGGGTGACCTTTGCGGAAGCGTAACGCAGCGACGGGCCGATTTCATCGACCTCGAGCTCGGTGACGTTGCGCTTTTCGCCTTCCTTGGTTTCGTAAGAACGCGACTTGAGGCGGCCCTGAGCAATGACACGAGTGCCCTTGGTCAACGTCTCAGCGACGTTTTCGGCAGCCTCACGCCACACCGATGCGCGGAGGAACAGCGTGTCGCCGTCCTTCCACTCATTGGACTGGCGATCGAAGGTTCGCGGGGTCGAAGCGATCGTGAAGTTCGCGACTGCCGACCCTGACGGGGTGAAACGTAGTTCTGGGTCACCGGTCAAATTGCCGATTACCGTAATGACGGTCTCGCCTGCCATTGGAGCCTCCTAAAGGTGTTGTTCTACGAAGATCGAAAAGCAGAATTACTCTGCAACGACCTTTGCCTCTTCCGGACGGGTGATCTTGGTGCGCATGATGGTCTCATTGAGGCTCAACTGGCGATCAAGTTCCGCGGAAGTAGCGGGGGTGGCGGTGAAGTTAACTACCGCGTAGATGGCTTCCTTCTTCTTCTGAATGTCGTAGGCAAGGCGGCGACGGCCCCAGATGTCAACGTTCTCGATGGTTCCACCATCGTTACGGACAACGTCCAGGAACTTACCGAGGGTCGGTTCAACGGTTCGCTCGTCGACCTCGGGGTCGATCAGCACCATCAATTCATAAGCACGCATGTGAACCCACCTCCTTTGGGCTAAACGGTCACGGCATTTCCGCAACAGGAGGTTCTTTGCATTTGCTGTCGTCGATGCCCGATTGCCAGGCACGACAGAAACAGCCTTATCCAGTCTAGCGGAAAAACCATGCCGGCCAAGACTTCGCCGGGTTGCATGCGTCACCCGCGTGCTGTCCAGCACACGGGTCACCGCACGTCGTCGTCCAGCCCGTCGGCATGCAGCATCGCCTCGATCCGGATGCCGAAGACCGGGGCAAGGGTGCGCATGTAGGTGTCGGAGACGTGGTGCTTGTCCCGGTACACCAACACGTTCCCGATCACGGCCGGGCAGAATCCGCCGACACAGAACTGGTCGGAGAAATCCAGTACGCCGACCCGCGGCTCGCGTTCGGCCGCGGCGAGGGTGAAGTCGTTGGCTTCGAAGGCCTTGGACGCCGGGGCGCCGCAGGATTCCAGTTCCTCCGGGTGCAGCGCCACGCAGTCCCGTGCATAGGACTTCGTCCCGGGGCGCGGGGTGTCGATAATCGGGTAGACCTTGATGCCGGCATCCTCAAGCTGGCCCCAGTAGTCGGCGAAGCCCTCGGCGGCACCCTTTTCGAAGACGGACCCGGCCCAGTGGCTGGTCACCACCGCATCCACGTCTCCACGGGAGACGATCCGCTTCAAGGTGTCCTCGTTGGCCTGGTGGCACGAAATGCTGCCGTTCTTCTCGGCGGTGCGCTCGGCGGCGGTGAACGGGCAGGAATTCTTCAGATAGGTCAGCAGCGTCCAGCCGTGTTCCTTGGCGGTGGCCTCCAGCGCCCGGTACCAATGCGTGGCGTGGGAGTCGCCCACCAGGGCGATGGTCAGGGATCCGTCCGCCGCTCCCGTGGTGCATTCACGGGTGATCCGGGAATCGCGGTTTTTGGACGCACTCGCCCAGGTGCGGCAGGTCACGCTCGGCGTCGGCGGGGACCGGGACGATCTGCTTCACGCCCCGCAGGTAGGGCGGCGCGCCGTCGGGGATCGAGGCGGCACCGAACCCGGGCGGAGGTGCGGCGAGCAGGGTGGCGGCCGCAGCCTTCCTGCGCGACGGTGTCACGTTGGGCCAGGGCCCCGGGGGCCAGCGACATCGCCGCGACCAGGCCGACCACGATCACCCCGATGCCCAGGGTCCGCCACTTCGAGGAAGCCAGCGGCGCCAGGGAGCGCACCGGGGTTTCGATCCAGCGGTGGCTGGCCCCGGCGAGCAGCAACGACAGCGCCAGCAACCCGATCCCCTGGGCCGGGCCCGGCTCGCTGCCGGAGAAGTTGAGGAAGAAGATGAGCACCGGCCAGTGCCACAGGTACAGCGAGTAGGACACGTTGCCCACCCATTGCACCGGGGGAAGTTCGAGGATTTTTTGCGGGGCCAACGGGCCCCGGGTCTCCCCGGCCAGGACCACCGCCAGGGTTCCGGCCACCGGCAGCGCCGCGGACAGGCCCGGGAAGGGCGTGGCCGCACCAAAGCCAAAGGCCGCCGCCGCGATGGCGGCAAAACCGCCCCAGGCCAGCGCGGTGCGGGCTCCGGCGGCATGGAACCAGCGGCCGTTGCCTCGTTCAAGACCGGGTTCGGGCGGGGCGAGCAGCAGCGCCAGCAGGCCGCCGGCGGCCAGTTCCCAGACGCGGGCCGGGGTGACGAAGTAGGCGGCCGGATTCCCCGAGCCCACCAACACCATCGAGTAGGCCAGCGAGGCGAGGATGACCGCGCCGAAGACCAGCAGGAGCGCGGTGCGCGGAAACCCTCCGGCGGTATCCCGGCGGCCAAACCGCACCCGGCCCAGCCACACGGCCAGCAACACCAGCAGCGGCCAGGCCAGGTAGAACTGTTCCTCGACCCCGAGGGACCAGAAATGGTGCAGCGCCGTGGGCTCGGTGTCGGCCGCAAGGTAGTCCACGGAGTCGGCGGCCAGCACCCAGTTTTCCACCGAAAAGACGGCGGCCAGGGCCGCGGTCCCCACGGCTTTCCACTGCGTGGCCGGCAGGAAGGCCAGCGTTGCTCCCAGCACCGCAATGATCACCACAACCGCGGCGGGCAGGATCCTGCGCACCCGCGCGGCCCAGAACCCCGGCAGGTCGATGCGGCCGGACGTGCGCACCTCGCGCAGCAGGTGCCCGGTGATCAGGAACCCGGAGATCGCGAAGAACACGTCGACCCCGATGAAACCGCCGGGGACCAGCTGCGGGGCGAGGTGGTAGCCCGCCACGAGCAACACCGCCACGGCGCGCAGCGCCTGGACCTCTGGCAGGACACGGCGCGGAAGCTTCGGTTCGGCGGTCATATCCGCGAGCAAAGCACGCCGGGATGAACAGCGGGTAAACGCACCGGAGTCGGGAGCCTCCGGCGGGCGCCTGCCGCTGTCCGGGAAAGCCCGCTAGGCGGCGAAGAAGCCGGCCGCGACCTTGGCCAGGCGCAACGGATCCTCGACGCCGCACAGCTCGCGGGCCGAGTGCATCGACAGCAGCGGGATGCCCACATCCACGGTGCGGATGCCCAGGCGGGTGGCCGTCAGCGGGCCGATGGTGGAGCCGCAGGGCATCTGGTTGTTGGAGACGAACTCCTGGTACGGAACCCCCGCCTGCTTGCACAGCGTCGCGAAGAGCGCGGCCCCCACGGCGTCGGTGGCGTAACGCTGGTTGGCGTTGATCTTCAGCAGCGGGCCCTGCCCCAGCAGCGGGCGGTTGGCCGGATCGTGGCGGCCCGCGTAGTTGGGGTGCACCGAGTGCCCGGCGTCGGCCGAGAGGCAGAAGGAATCGGCATAGGCGCGGTTGCGGTCCTCGGTGTTGGCACCCAGTCCGTGGCCGATGCGCTCGAGCACGTCCTGCAGGAACGGGCCGCAGGCGCCCGAGCGGGACTCGGAGCCGATTTCCTCGTGGTCGAAGGCCGCAAGGAGGGCGATGTGGTCGCCGCCGCCGGTTGCGGCGTGCTCGATCATGGCAACCAGCGAGGCATGCACCGAGGAAAGGTTGTCCAGCCGCCCGCTGGCGAAGAACTCGTTGGAACCGCCGAAGACCTCGCCGCGCTGCGCGTCGGCGATGACCACGTCGTAGCCGCCGACCTGCGCCGGGTCGACGCCGGCGGATTCGGCCAGCACGGCCAGCACGTCGGCCTCGTCCGGGTTGCCGATGCCCCAGACCGGGTTCATGTGGATCTGCTTGTCCAGGGCCAGCCCGTCGTTGACGGCGCGGTCCAGGTGGATGGCGAGCTGCGGGAAGCGCAGCATCGGTGCGGTGCGGGCCAGCACGGTGCTGCCGTCGGCCATGGCCAGGCGCCCGGCGAGCAGCAGTTCGCGGTCCAGCCAGGAGTTCAGCAGCGGGCCGCCGTAGACCTCGACCCCTGCCTGCAGCCAGCCGTACGCACCGGTGGTCGGCTTGGGCTTGAGCTTGAAGGAGGGCGAGTCGGTGTGGGAGCCCAGGATGTGGAAGCCGGTGGTTGCGGTTGCCGATTCGGGCTGCACCCAGGCGATGATCGCCCCGTCGCGGACCACAAAGTACTTGCCGGCGCCCAGGTCCCAGGCATGCGCGCTCATCGAGTCCGGTGAAGCCGGCCTCGGCCAGGCGACGGGCCGATTCGGCCGCCGCGTGGAAACTGGAGGGCGAGGCCGCCACAAAGGAAGCGAGGTCGTTGACGTGGTCAAGTGCTGCTGCACTGGGCATGGGGGCGTTTCCTTGTGTCGTTGGGCCCGAAAGGCCGTTGGTATCAAGATTCACGGAGCCGCCGGGAACAGCGGCCGGCCGCTAGATGCGGGTGCGAAGAACCGCTGTCACCAGTGAAAACACTCCAAGAACGATGCTAGCCCACCCGGCGAGCGGCCAGCCGAACACCGAAAGCAGGAAGGCCCCCGCGACCAGCAACACCACGGCCAGCAGCAGCCACGGGCTGCGCAACAATTCGCTGTTCATTGGCGGCCCTAGTAGTCCAGTCCCTGGCTGGGGATGACAAGGCCAGTCTCATAGGCGTAGACGACGGCCTGGACGCGGTCGCGCAGGTGCAGCTTGGTCAGGATCCTGCGCACATGCGTCTTGACGGTTGCCTCCGAGAGGAAAAAACGGTGCGCGATTTCGGCGTTGGAGAGCCCCTCGGACATGGCTCCGAGCACCTCCAGCTCGCGCGGGGTCAGGTCCTCGAGCAGTGGGTCGCGTTCCGGGGCGGGGGCCGCGCCGCGGGCCGGGGACGCCGAGCGCACGTAGGTTTCCAGCAGCCTGGCGGTGACCCGGGGTGCGACGACCGCGTCGCCGCTGGCCACAAGGCGCACGGCGTTGACCAGCTCCTCCGGGGCGACGTCCTTGAGCAGGAACGCGGAGGCGCCCGCCTGCAGCCCGGAGAACGCGTATTCGTCCAGGTCGAACGTGGTCAGGATGATGACCTTGGTGCCGCAAAGCTGTTCGGCGATGCGCTTGGTCGCCTCGATGCCGTCCATGTTCGGCATGCGCACGTCCATGAGCACCACGTCGGGTTTCAGCTCCAGCGCCATCTTCACGCCCTCGGCCCCGTCGGAGGCCTCGCCGAGCACCTCAAGGTCTTCCTCGCCCTCGAGGATGAGCCGGAACCCCATGCGCAGCAGCGGCTGGTCATCGACCAGCAGCACGCCGATCCGGGGTTTTTGCGTGGTTTCTTCTGGATTCATGATTCGGTCCTGGTCTCGGTGGTCGGGGTGGTGGCGGCAGCGCCAACGTATTCGCGCCGTCTGCCGGATGCGGGAGTTTCAGGGTGGCGACAACGCCCCAGCCGCCTTCCGTGGACGGGCCGGCGGTCAGCGTGCCGTCAAAGAGCGCCGCGCGCTCGCCCATGCCGCGGATGCCCTGGGCGGAGCCGACGGCCTCGCGCCTGCCGCCCTGCTGGGTCCCGTCGTCGTTGACCCGGATGGACACCTCGTCGCCATTGCGTTCGACCAGCACGCCGACCCGCGTGACGTTGCGGCCGTAGCGCAGCACGTTGGTGAGGGATTCCTGGATGATCCGGTAGACGGTCAGCTGGAAGGTCGCGTCCTTGGGAAGCGGAGGGCCGGATTGGGTGAAGCGCAGCGGCAGGCCGGCCACGGTGAACCCCTCCAGCATCTTTTCCATGGAGTCCACGGCCGGCTGGGGTTCAAGCGAGGCATCGTCGCCGGTGCGCAGCACGCCGATGACCCGGCGCATGTCCGCCAGCGCGTGCCGTCCGGTGGCGGAGAGTTCGGCAAGCACCTCGCCGGCCCGTTGCGGGTCGCGCTTGAGCACCACGGATGCGCCGTCGGAAAGGGCGATCATCACGGAGAGCGAGTGGGCCACGACGTCGTGCATCTCGCGGGCGATCCTGTTGCGTTCGCGCACCTGGGCGAGGGTCTGCACGCGCACCGCCCAGTTGTTCAGTTCGGCCTCGTGCAGCCTGTGGTTTCGCACCGCCGAACCGATCGCCACGAACACCACGTTGGAACCGACCAGGAAGGCCACGCCGATGATTGTCAGCACGGCCCGGCCGCCGACATCGGCCAGGAATTGTTGGTCCTCGGGGGAATCGGTGAACATGCCGGGGATGCCGATCACCACGAAGATCAGGCCCTGCAGCGCGCTGATCAGGATGGTGAGGATGAACATGCGCCTGGCGGCGTATTGCGTGGAGGCCGTGTAGAGCGCGATCCACAGGCCGGTGCTGCTGCCCAGGTAGGAGGAATCCAGGAGCGTTGCGGCGCTGTCGGTCACCGCCACCAGGATCAGGATGGCCATGGGCCAGCGGCGCCTGAAGTACAGCACGAACCCGGTCACGACCAGCAGCGCCACGGTCGGCCAGTGGGCGCTCAGCGCCGAGTCGATGATGCTCGGCAGGGACAGCAGGAAGTACAGCAGCACCACTGCCGCGTCGACGCCGCGTGGCTTGCGGCGCATCAGGGAACGAAGGCGTCCCACGCGTTGGGCCGAAAGCTCGTCGAAGGAGACCTCCGGGGTTCCGGCGGCCTCCTTCGACAGGTTTTCGCTCATGCTCCGAGCCTATCCAGTGCTTGCCCCGAATCTAGATATCGCGGCGCTGAAGCACCAGCGCGGCGGCCGCCAGCGGGATGATGATCCAGGCCGCGACCACCAGGCCGGACTGCCAGGTTTCGAGCATGTCCTCGCCGCCGGGAGCCTGCATGAGTGCGCTTGCCGCGCGGTCGGGCAGGAAACGGACGGCGTCGGCCACCCAGTCCACGAAACCCTGCAGGATGTTCGTGGCGATCGGCAGCACAAAGAAGATCGCTGCCAACACCACGATGCCGCCGGCCGAGTTGCGCATCAACGTACCAAGGGACAGGCCGATCAGGGCCACCATGACCACGTACACCACACCGAACCACAGGTTGCGCTGGAAGGTGTCGGAAGCGAACTCGAGCGGCATGTTGTACTTTTCCGCGATCGGCTTGGAAATCGCGTATCCCAAAAGGATCGACACCAGGGCCACCGCTGCGGAGACAAGCGTCGTCATCAGGACCTTGGCCCAAAAAACGGGCTGGCGCGTGGGGACCGCAACGAAGGTCGAGCGGGCGGAGCCCGTCGCGAACTCGGAGCTCATGACCATGACGGCCAGCGCTCCGATGATCAACTGGGCGAAGGTGATGCCACTGGCGGGCAACGACGCGGTCAGCTCGTTGATGTCGCCCATCTGGGCTGCCATTTCCGGCGAAGAGTTCATCGCGCCCAGGGTCGCTCCAATGCCCCAGGTGCTCAGGGCGGCAAAGCCCACCATGACCACGATCGTGGAAAGAACCAGGACCAGGGTGGAGGGCAGGGACGTGAACTTGATGAATTCGCCGCGCAGCACGCCGGCGAAGGTCAGCTTCCCGTTTCCCGCGGCTCCGGGAACCGACGACCGGGGTCGGGTCATGGCTTCGGTGCTCATTTCAGGCCCTGCTTTCCGTTGGCGCTTGCTGCCAGTTCGTTTCCCAAATGGGAGTGGTATTCGACTTCGTCTTGGGTCAGCGACATGTAGGCGTCCTCCAGCGACTGCTGGATCGGGGTCAATTCATGGAGCAGGATCTGGTGGTCCAGTGCGCGCCGGGCAATCATCCTGGAATCCAGCCCCACCACCTGGACGGTCTCGGCATCCACGCGGGTCAACTGGACGTGCTCGGCGGCCAGCGCGTTCATGAGGGAATCGACGTGGTCGGTCTTGACCCTGCTGGTGGGCAGGCTCCGGCCTTCGATGATCTGCTCGATGGGTGCATCCGCAATGATGCGGCCCCGTCCGATCACGATCAAGTGGTCGGCGGTCAGCGCCATTTCGCTCATCAGGTGGGAGGAGATGAACACCGTCTTGCCCTGGGCGGCCTGGTGCCGCGCCAGGTTGCGCACCCACTGCACGCCCTCCGGGTCCAGCCCGTTGACCGGCTCGTCGAGGATCAGCGTTTGCGGATCCCCCAGCAGCGCCACGGCGATGCCCAGTCGCTGACCCATGCCGAGGGAGAATCCGCCGACCTTCTTCCTGGCGACCGCGCCAAGACCTGTCAGTTCGATGACCTCGTCGACCCGGGAGTTGGGTATCGAGTGTGTTGCCGCCAGGGCCCGCAGGTGGGTGCGGGCGCTGCGGGACTTGTGGACGGACTTGGCTTCCAGGAGGGCGCCCACCTCGCGCAGCGGCGCCGAGTGCTCGGCGTACTTGCGTCCGTTGACCGTGACGGTGCCGGCCGTTGGCCGGTCCAGTCCGACGATCATGCGCATGGTGGTGGATTTTCCGGCGCCGTTCGGGCCGAGGAAGCCCGTGACCTTGCCGGGTTGGACGGTGAAGGAAACGCCGTCGACCGCTTGTTTGGTGCCGTAGGCTTTCGCCAATGCTTCAGCTCTGATCATGGCTTCAACGCTACGGAGGATTCGCTTCCCCGTCACCGCCCCAGCGGATGATCTTGGATGAGCGAATCGTCAATCTTTTGGCGTACGGGTAAACCCCTAAGGGGTGCCCCCAAGACGCATCTGCCGGACAATAGCCCGCGGCCGCAAGACAGCAGTTATGCAAAGAAGTACGAGGAGAGCGACACAAGCCTCAACGCCCGGACCACGCTTCCATGCCATAACCCCGCCCAAATGGAGCATGGAAATTCCATCGACAGGTTTCATGAATCACGCATGCGACCCTGCCCGAGCCATGGACATTTGTATAGGCGACGAAGTCCTTTGTAGTCATTTTGCGGCTATTCACAATGATGTGGGTCACGAATGATTGGGGTACTTACCTCCCTGTCAGCGAAAACACTCAAATGAGATCAACAATCCATCTTGTTGACGTCACCCCACGGACATGATTCCGCAAAGCTCTGGCTTCCTAGCCTCACCATCTCCAGGTTCGACCCTCCGGGGTTTTCCTGTCCCACCAAGTCGGCATACAACCCGACTAAGAGACCACCACGAAAAACGGCAAGCAACTGGAGGATTCCCACTGTGACCGCACATCAGCACGTCAGCTCCGGCAACGAAGTCCATTCCGGAGACTATGAAGCGTCTCTTCAACCGATTCCAGAATCGGCGCGTACTCAAAAAGTGTCGGGTCAATTCTGGATCTGGGCCGGCGCCAACTTGGCGCCAATCAACTGGGTACTGGGGGCGTTGGGCATTCACCTGGGCCTTGGGCTCGGTGACACCGTCTTCGTTCTCGTTTTGGGGAACCTGATCGGCATGCTGCTGTTCGGGTGTTTTGCCTTGCTCGGTCAGCAAACCGGCGCAACGGCCATGGTGCAGTCCCGGGCCGCGTTCGGGCGCCGCGGAAACTACATTCCTGCAGGAATGCAAGCCCTGTTGGTCATTGGGTGGTGTGCGGTGAACACGTGGGTCATTTTGGATCTCGTGATGGCCCTTTTCGGCACGCTTGGATGGGTTGATCCAGACGCGGAAAACCACGCCTGGAAAATTTGTGTCGCCGCCGCCATCATGGCCACCCAAGTGGCAATTGCATGGTTTGGCTACAAGGCAATCGCGACCTTTGAGCGCTGGACCGTGCCGCCCACTCTCGTCATTCTTGCTGTCATGTCGGCTGTGGCGTGGTTCGGCCTGGATATCGATTGGTCATATGCGGGTCCCCCGGGGCAAATCCTCGAAGGAGCCGACCGGGTAGCAGCGATGAGTGCCGTCATGACCGCCATCGGCATCGGCTGGGGAATTACTTGGTTCACCTACGCCTCAGACTACTCACGGTTTGTCAGTACCTCGGTACCCAAACGCAAGCTGTACATTGCCTCGGTGCTAGGTCAGTTCATCCCGGTTGTCTGGCTAGGTATCCTCGGTGCAAGCTTGGCAACCAATAGCGGTCAGATCGATCCGGGCAAGCTCATCGTCCAAAACTTTGGAGCGCTGGCTCTCCCCGTGCTCTTCATGGTTCTGCATGGCCCGATCGCTACCAACATCCTCAACATTTACAGCTTTTCAGTAACTACCCAGGCTCTGGACATCGCAATCAGCCGACGAAAACTTAACCTCTTCGTTGGGGTCCTCTCGTTTATGGCCGTGATCTTCTTTATCTTCCAGGATGACTTTGCATCAGTGCTTGACTCTTGGCTCATCGGCCTAGTCGGATGGGTGGCTGCTTGGAGCGGCATCATGCTGGTTCACTTCTTCTGGCTGGAAAGGAAGTGGCCGCGTCGCACTGACCGCCTGTTCGCGGCTCCCGATGATCACAAGCTGCCTGTCGTGAATTGGGCCGGAATTTCGTCCCTCCTGCTCGGCGTTGTCGCTACATGGCTGTTCATGTACGGAATGGTGCCGCAGATGCAGGGCCCGATAGCTACGGCGCTTGGCGGGTGGGACTTCTCCTGGCTGGCCGGAGGACTGACCAGCGCTGCCAGCTATGCGATGCTGGGTCGCCGAGTCCATCAACGGTCCAATTCCGACTCGGATCACCTGGAAGTACCAAAAGTGAATCAGTACTGAACACGACAGTCGAGATCATAGGGGCTGGCTGGGCTCCTAAAGTTTCTTCGCGTTGCCGCTGGTCGGTTGACGTGATCACGATGCTGGCTTCCAGGACGCGCCAGGGCATGGACTTGGAACAGCGCCAGCGCAGGGTACCCCCGGCAATGTCGGGGGTACCGGTTCGCCGATGACGAATAGTGTTTGCCCGTTGGGTGGCCCATGGCGGAAGACAATGGGCTACCCAACGGGGGGCGAAAATATGGTGACCGGCGAACAACGTGTGGCGGACTGCTACGTATGCTTCGGGGAAACGATCATCACGGAACCGGCACTCGAGTAGTTTTGCACCCGTAAGAAAGGCGCATTCTGCCATGGCGTGGAAAGCGCCTCACTTGTGCGGAAGTTGTTGGAATGGCGCCTTATTTGAGGAAGCCCTTCGGCCTCTGAGCCAGGATCACACAACCCAAGACAGGAGGGTCCTGCGGTCCTGCCACTGCCGACCCGCACTAGGTCGTTTCCGATTCATACACCCAGATCGCCACCTGCACGCGGTTCTCCGCATCCAGCTTCTCCAACACCCTGCCGATGTGGGTCTTGACCGTGGACAGGCTGATGAAGAGCTGCTCGGCGATCTCGGAATTCGACAGTCCGCGAGCGATAGCAGTGGCGATCTCGCGTTCGCGCTCGGTCAGCTGGCCCAGTTTTTCCAGGGCACCGAGGCGCCGGGCATTCGGCGGGGTTGAACCGGCCGCGTCGATCAGAGTGCGGGTCACCGATTCGGAGAGCGTGGTCCGTCCCCCGGCCACCGCGTGGATCGCACTGACCAACTCGGCGGGCACCGTGTCCTTGAGCAGGAACCCGCTCACCCCCATCTTGAGCGCGGTGAACACCATTTCATCGACGTCGAAGGTGGTGAGCACCAGGATCTTGAGGTCCGGGTGCTGTTCGAGGAGCCGCTGGCTGGCGCTGATCCCGTCCATCCGCGGCATGCGGATATCCATGAGGACCAGATCCGGGGCAAGCCTCTTGACCGCCGCAAGGGCTTCGATCCCGTCGGAGCACTCCCCCACGATTTCGATCCCGGGGTCGCCCTCCAGGATCATCCGCAGCCCCACGCGCACCAGGTTTTCGTCGTCAACGAGCAGGACCCTGACGCGCTGTTTTACTTCTGCCATGGCAACCATGCCTTCAAGACAAACTTTCCGTTGTCCTGCGCCGCTGACGACCAGGTCGCCGCCGGCCAGGTCGCAGCCGTTCCTGCAACCCGGTCAGGCCCAGGCCGGAACACGGCAACGACGCCTGCAGGGGCCTTGTCCCCGGATCCGGCCGACAGCGGCATGGGGTTGCTCATCTGAACGTGGATACGCTTCCGCCCGGGCTTCCCTCCAGGACACAGCTCGACCTCGGCCCCGGGGCATGCCGTCTGGCATTGGTCAGCGCCCTCCTGGATCACCCGGTAGAGGTGCCGTCCGGTGGATTCCGGCAGCAGCGCCAGCCGGTCTTCGAACCCGGGGCTCAAGGTCAGCTTCACCTCGGTGCCCACGTCACGGCTCTGTTCAAGCAGCTCCCGAAGCTGCCCCAGCGTCGGCTGCGGCCTGGCATCCTCATCGACAAACAACGTGTTGGGGTCGCGCAGCATGCCCAGCACCTCGCGCAATTCGCCCAGGGCCATGTGTGCGTTCTCCCTGATCACCGTCGCGGTTCCGCGGGTGGTCTCGGCTGAAAGGTCGGTCCGGTACTCCAAGGCACCGGCGTGCAAGGCAACCAGCGAGAGCCGGTGCGCCAGGACATCATGCATTTCCCGTGCGATCCGGGTTCGTTCATCCGCCCGGGCCGTATGGATGTGCGCCTGATTCTCACGTTCGGCGCTGCGGGCCTGGTCGCGCAGGCTCTGAAGCAACTGCCGGCGTCCTCCGATGTAGAGCCCGGTGAGCACCATGACACCGATGAAGAGCCCGTTGTAGACCAGGGCCTCCCACCACGTGACGGGTTCCGGAGCCGGCAACAATTTGTCACCCGCAATCGAACAGACCGCGAGGAGAAGCGAGTGATTCCGGCGATCTCATATGGTTTGCGTCGCGTGGCCAGGGAAATGACGGCCATCGCGCAGACCCCTGCGGACAAGACCGAGAAGGTCGATAGAACGACGATTGCCACAACCACCGGCACCGGATAGCGGCGTCGCAAGGGGTAGAGCAGGATTGTCGCGATGCCACAGACCACATCGAGCAGAGATCAGCACGATCCATGTGGGTTACGTCGCTGGTCGGGTCCGCGAGATACGACTCGTAGACCAGAAAAAGGCCGACGACACCGGAAGCGATTCCCACGAGCAACCGCCACGAATGTTCCCAAATGGTTCGCAGCGCTGAGGCCCGTGGATCGGCAACGATGTCTGTGGTCATTTATTCAATGCTACCGACGGCGCACGTCCCGGGGCATCGGCCAAAAGGACCAATCATTTTCCGCGCCGATGAGGCGCAAAGATCCTCCTTTGGGTCCACGATTAAGATGCGCCCCTGATAAAGAATGGTCGTATGAGCAGCTATCCCGAGTTCCCGGTTCCGCCCGGAGGCGCACCGCACCCCGGCAACATGTACCCCGTGTACCAGCCGGTCCGAGCTTCCGCCGGCAGAACCCCTGCCGTACCACCGGCTCGCACGGACGTACCCCGTGTACCGCTGGTGGAAACCAGTGGTGGTCGGCCTGATCGCGCTCGGGCTATACATCGGCATGACGTTCCTGCTGATGCTCGCCTTGCTCATTGCCACCCTCGGCAGCACCTCGCTGGAAAGCTCGATGGAAGAGTCGCTTGGGGCGCTGGAAAGCATGGACATGAGCGATCCGCTGACGTTTGCGTTCACCATGCTCTCGCTGATTCTCATGATCCCCGCACTGTTCTGGGCCACTCGCATCATGAACTTCCAGAAGGTGGGGATGCTGACCTCGGTGCGCGGAACCATGCGCTGGGGCTGGCTTGGAATCTGCATGGCCGTCGCTTTCGGCGTCCTGGTGCTCAGTTTCGGAATATCAACGGTGCTGGACCTGGTCCAGGGATTCCCCTTCGAACCCGATTTTTCGGGCCCGGACATGTGGACGCTCCTGCTGCTGACCATCCTGCTGGTGCCGTTCCAGGCTGCCGCCGAGGAGTACGTCTTCCGCGGCTACTTCATGCAGCTCATTGGCGGCTGGCTGCGCCACCCGGCATTCGCGATCCTGTTGCCCATCCCGTTCTTTGTGTTCGGGCACCAGTACGACATCTACGGACAGCTCGATGTGGCAACTGTTTGCGCTCGTGGCTGGCTGGCTGGCTTGGCGGACCGGCGGACTGGAAGCAGCCATTGCCCTGCACGTCATCAACAACTCGGTCATCTTTGCCATGGGTGCCATCGGTTTGGTTGACGTGAACGCAACCGAAGGAAATTTGGGCAGCCTGCTGCTCTCGGCGGTCACCATGGGCATCTTTGTGATCGTGATCGTGAAGCTGGCCGACAAGCGGAAGATCGAGCGGTTGAGTTTCTCACCTGTCGTGCCACCCGCCGCGTCCATCGGATCGCCGGCGCCGGAGGGCCCTACCAACCCGTCATGACGGGGAAGTCCACGGCCAGGAGGGTTTCCTCCGGAAGCATCAGGATGCCCGCGGCTTCGAGCTCCGAAACATCGATCCTTTCGGTGTTGCCGGGACGAACGGTTCCCTCGGGATTCCAGGTGCGCACGACGCAGACCCGGCTGGTGAAACGGGCGTGCCCGGGCAGTTCCCGGAGCCAGGCCGCGTAATCCTCCGGACCGGGCACATCGGATCGCAATTTCCCTTCGCCGTATCCGACGGCCGAGCCGCAATCGCACATGTTCAACGGCAGCGTGAAGGCGACGGCCGTCCTGCCGACCAGCTCCGGGGCGTCGATCCGCAGCGGGCTCACCCGGGGCTCCACGCCGAGCCGCCCGCGGGTCCAGTCACGGAACCCCGGCGTGTAGGCGGCGTGGTTGATCGTCCACAAGACGGTTGAGCACATGCCCACATCCTCGCATGCCACGGTGCCGATTGCCCGCGCCATGGCCGCACTCGAGGCTAGCGGATCAGCCGGTTGCCGCGCGCCCTGTCGATGGCGGCGGTGCGGTTGTCCACGCCGAGCTTGTCGTAGATGTGGATCACGCGGCCTCAGAAGGCCCTCGTTGGACGC
This sequence comes from Nitrospirota bacterium, assembly GCA_963741245.1. Taxonomy (GTDB): domain Bacteria; phylum Nitrospirota; class Nitrospiria; order Nitrospirales; family Nitrospiraceae; genus Palsa-1315. Next base: position 128,067 of record CAVUHR010000028.1, read on the forward strand.
GCGCAGTGGAAGATCAATCAGCCCCCATCCCTGAAGAGAGAACGAGCGAGCTTGGAAGGATCATTTTACGGTGACCCAGAAACTCACCCCGCTTCACATACCGGGAAATGGCGGAGGGGGCGAGATTTGAAAACCCTGAAGCCTCAGAGACTATAGGTTCCGATCTCATCTCATCGTTTCAATCTCAATCAGTTAAAGATAAGTCAGAGGCAGGGCAAGAACCGATGAAACCCCATCGGACACGATAGTTCTCCCACAGTTGAGCCACAGTGCTGGACCATATCCTGTTGGAGCTTCCACTCAATCTCGCTTTACGTTTCGATTGTTGGCAGGCCGAGACTTGACAAAATTCCATAACGTCCGTATAAGTGTACGTATATTACGTATAGTTGTACGGTCACAGTGGAAGGAGACCTGCTATGGGACCAATGAGCGAACGGTTCGAGATGCGTGTTGATGAGAACATCCTAAGTAGGGTGGATAAGTGGCGAGAAAAGCAAGATGACGTGCCGTCACGCGCAGAGGCTATGCGACGGCTTGTGGAGGTCGGCCTCATGAGAGCGGGTAGTGAAGCGGTGAGGTTCAGCGATGGAGAAAAGTTGCTTGCGATTATGATGCGGGATGTCTACAGACACTTCAAGATAGAGGGCGAGATTGATGCCGATTTTATTAGCGGAATGATCTATGGGGGTCATTATTGGGCCGCGAAGTCGAAAATGGGAGGCCTTTTTATCGATTATGAGGATGACCCCCGCGATGTCCATTTTGTTTACGATGTCCTGGATATGTGGAGTTTTATAGAATCCGCCTACGCGAAGCTCTCCAAGAAGGATAAGGACAAGGTCGAGAAGGAGGCGGACCCGTTTGGGACGCATGTAAAATTTAGGGGCTTTGATGGAAACAATGAGACTTCTCACATGGGAATCGCACGTTTTTTGATCGACAAAATGAGTCTCTGGTCACAGTTCAAGAGCCGAGAACTGAACTCGCATTCTCCAACGCTAGTGAGGTATAGCCGGATGTTGGCGGTGTTTGCGCCAATGCGTGCCGGGCTTGTTGGGACCGGGCTGGATGCCAACCAACTGATTCGGATACTGAAGAAATACGGCGAGTGAGGTGTTGCTCATTGGTGGGAGAGTCTGCGGCTTGCATATTCGCAGCCTCTCCCAAACTCCGTGTTTTTATTCTGGAAGTCTTCAACCTGTGGCTGAAGTGTGGCTGACATGAACAAGGAGTCGCCAGACTGGCCTTCAGTGCGCGCGTTTCACCCTCTCACTTGAAGCCGGACTAGATGGTCTCCCACTGCGCGTGTCCAACGATGGTCTTCTGATTCTTCTCTTTCTCCAGAGGGAGTGGCCAAGGCTGCCCTTTACTGCGCGCATTGAACGACCGTCATCCATCTAATTGATCCTTCCAAGCTTGCTTGTTTCTCTCTCGTGGAATGGCACCCGTGTTGGTCCCAATGCGGCCGTCGAGCGAGCACATTCTGATCGTGCGCGCTCCGGGAGCAAGGGATCTGCACGGGTGTCATTCCATCCCTTTCATCGTGCGCGTTCTGCGAGCAAGAAGGGCACCTGGCCGCTCCCTCCCATCCCTCTCAGCTTGGTTGATCCGGACAAGGACTCACAATGATCGGCACGTTAGACTTATCCGGCACGATGATCATCTTGGCGTTGGGACTTTCGTACAATTTGAATTTGAGGTAATAAAGTGTCACACACCACAGATTGTTCATGGAATTACCCCTGCGCTGCATAGCGCATGGCGTCGATTATGGAAAAGACCGAAGTCGTGACTTACTAGAGCCCCTCATAAAATTTCAACGGACTTCTTGACAACTCCTAAAAAAATCAATGATCGCCTTATTTTTCCCCGGCCATTCGGGGTGTGTCCCCATGCCTTCACAATAGCGTGTGGCGACCTGGTTCTTACAACCCCTATAAGTTACACAACCTTCTGCGTCTTTTACAGGGCTTGTAGTATCGCAACCATTACAGGCAGCCCACCATTGTATCGCCTCTTTACCATAACCTGGGAAATGGGTGTCATGGCTGCTGTGCATGACCATAACGGGAAGCGGGTTAGGACAATGATATTCTTGCAAGTCCTCCCCCCTGATGCCCACCGCACTGGGAGCAATCGCCGCTGGAATATGCTTGGTGCCATTCATAAACGCTATGCCCATGGCAGTAGTCCCGCCATCAGAATGACCGGTTAGAAAAATCCGTTTATTGTCGACACACCATTTCTTTTCGATAAGCCCTGGTATTTCAGCAAGCTCCTCAATAGTTTCAGTCGTCATTTTGCGATGATCGGCATACGCCACAATAAAACCAGCCGCCGTGGCCTCTTGCGTGAGATACATATAATTTTCCGACTCATATCGATTTTTCCCCCCTGGCGCGTAGACCATGAGTAAAGGATGGGCAATGTTTGAATTGTAGTTGACCGGTGTTTTAACCATGTAGCGAATACCCGCTGATGTCTTTTCATCCGTGCTGGCGCCTGCACTACCGGGTTTTGTTCCTGGATCGCAGCGTAGCGTACTATCGTCGACTGTATACACAGCCTCACCCAGCATGTTGCCGGGATGAAGGGTCTCAGCATTATTCTTTCCAGCATATTGAATCGCGCCCGCGCCGATAAAACCAACTATCAATATGCCTATTGCTACGGCAATGATCGTTGTACGACCAGGCTGTTTTTGCCGGAAACGTAACCACTCCGGCTTAAACATTCCGATAACTAACAGGGCTACCGAAAGGAAAATCATCACCCTGAAGATAATGAATAACAGCGCGTTCATCGTTTGTACCTCGTATCTTTAACTGCAAGAGGATTTGGGGTCAGGCATGAGTATCTGTTCCGCATCTCCCCCAAAGGAGTCGCCAAACTGGTCCTTAACACGCGTCCTACAAGGGACCTCCAATTCTCTATACCTTTCTTTAGGGAGTGGCCAAGGCTGCCCTTTACTGCGCGCATTGGACGAGCACAGTTTCATCGTGCGCGTTCTGCGAGCAAGAAGGGCACCTGGCCGCTCCCTCCCATCCTTCTGAGGCCGCGCGTTGCGCGAGCACTGGAGATCATCTAGCTTGCCCTCTCCCACTTCCTTCTTACCGCATCGTCGTGATCGTCACGCCATCCCCTCCTTCTGCCCGATCTCCCGCACGGAACTCCGCCACATAAGGGCGAATCTTTCAAGTAGTCTCGCAACGACGCCTTGAGTTTCCCCGTGCCATGGCCATGAATAATCCGCAGAAACGGCGCGCCAGCCAACGTCGCGCGATCCAGCGCCGCAATCACGTCATCCAACGCCTCGTCCGCCGCCTTCCCTCGAACATCCACGACCATCTGTTCATCGAGCCCCAGACCGCCACCTGACGAGACCCGGCGAGGACTCGATGATACTGGCGGTGACGGTTCTGTGCGCCCTCGCGCGAGGCCAACGAGATTCGCCACTGTGGCAAGCACTTCCCCCTCCCCCACCCTCACCCTCACGCGTTTCTTCCCTTGTGGTGGTTCTAATAATATGCCGGTCATGCCGAGCCCGTTGATCTCGACCTGATCCCCCACCCCCAACTGCGCAAGCGGAATCGGCGTGCCGGCCGGGGCCAATTCGGCTCTCGTCTGCGCCTCAAGCTCGAACAATCGTTGTTTCGCCGCTTTGGCTTTGATCAACTTCTGCTCACCCTTGACGGCATCCACCGTGGCTTGCACTTCAGCCCGCGCGCGACTGAACTGCTCACTGAGTTTTCGCTTGAGGCTCTTCTGCGCTTCCCGTTCGGTGACTTCCAGGTGAGCCAGCTGTGCCTTCGCGCGTTGTTCGGCCTGTTCCGCTTCACGCCTGGCCTCGACAGCCCGGGCCAGATCGTCGGACAACTTCCGCTGCGTGGCTTGCAGATCGTGTAGCATCGTCTCCATGACCCGCTCGTCTTTATGGAGCTTCTGCCTCGCCTCATCGAGCAAGGCCCGGTCCATCCCTAACCGACCGGCAATTTCAAGCGCGGACGACCCACCGGGCACTCCCATGAATAGCCGATAGGTCGGCGAGAGTGTCGCTACGTCAAATTCGACCGCGGCGTTTGCGAAGCCTGGCATCGTATAGGCCAAGGCCTTCAGCGACCTGTAATGCGTGGTCGCGACGACTTTCATCCCCAGCGTTGCCAGCCGACAGAGCAACGCTTCGGCCAGGGCTGCTCCTTCTGTCGGATCGGTCGAAGTCACCGGTTCATCGAGGAGGAGCAACCACTGCCGCGGGACGGCATTCGTGTCGCTTCTGCGCTGTCGGTCCGTTTCATCGAGCAACTGGATCATCTGGGTCATGTGCGCAGAAAAGCTGGACAGATCGCGGGCCAGGTCTTGGGCGTCGCCGATATCGGCATAGACGTCGGGAAAGATCGCCATCTCGGATTCCGCGTCACAGGGCAGGTGCAATCCCGCCCGGACCATCAAGGCAAAGAGCCCGACGATCTTGAGGGTTACGGTCTTCCCGCCCGTATTGGGACCAGAGATGACGAGCACGTAAATCGATTCATCCAAAAAAATATCGTTGGCCACCACCTGCTCTTTTGACAACACGAGCAGGGGATGCCTGGCACGGAGCAGCCGTATGCGCCCTTCTGCGTTGAGCCCGACTGGATGCGCCTTCAGTTGGCGACCAAACAATGCCCGCGCTGAAATACCGTCAAGCACGGCCAGCGCATCAAGCCCTGCCAGAATGACCTCGGATTGCGCGGCGACGAGGGCGGACAACTCACGGAGAATGCGTCGCACTTCCCGTTCGATCTCAAGATCCGCCACTTTGATCGAATTGTTCAGCTCGACCAGCTCGCGCGGTTCGAGAAACACCGTGGCCCCGCTGGCCGAGACGTCATGGACGATCCCCGGCACCCGTCCCCGCATGTCGGCTTTCACCGGAATGACATACCGGCCTTCTCGCTGGGCGAAATACTGTTCCTGCAGGATGTCCTCATAGCGCCGCGAGTGCAGTATCTGATCCACCAGATGCCGCATCTGCTGTTTGAGCGCCTGTGCATGACGGGTCAAGCCCCGCAACTCAGGCGTCGCCGACTCCTTGATCGAGCCGTCGGGATGAATCGCCGCGTCCAGCGCTGTTTTCACGGGTCGCAGTTCCCCGACCGATCGCAGGGGGTGCGCGACGGATGCCAGCACTGGCGCGTCGTGCTGATGCCGCCTCACAAAACGGCCGCTCGCCTCAAATAACTCCAGCACCATCGCGCAATCCCGGAGATCGTGAACCTCCAGGGTCGCCCCTTTCTTCGCCCGGGCGAGCGGGTCCCGAATATCCGGAAATGCCAAGGTCGGCAGGGCCTCGCCGGATGCTTGTAGCTGTCCCATCTCCGTCGTTTCCTGTTGGCGCCGCTGCGAATCGTGGAGGCTGGTCGCCAACTCGAGGGCACGACAGCGCGCCGCCCCCATTGTGGATCGGGCATGCCCCGCAAGCGCTTCGAGCAGTCTGGGCCACTCCAACACCATCATGGTCTGTTCGAAGAGATTCACCGATACCTCAAGGGAGAACGTCTCACGCTGGAATCGACGAACTCTAACGAACCCAGCGACAGAGACGCAAGCCACAGGTCCGCAGACCCCACACCAACTCTGTCAGGATTCGGTTAAGGTGCCAGTGAAACTTCGACAATCTGGCGCAGGAATACCGCCTTGGTATGGCTTGACAAGGCCCAGGAGCGTCGATACTATCGGCGTCATTCTGGCCGGTGGATTCAACCGGCCAATTTTTTCTTGAGGGACCACCCATCATGGCCATTCGGATCGGTATTAACGGATTTGGACGGATCGGACGGAACGTCCTGCGGGCATCACTCGGTGATCCCGAACTACAATTTGTCGCAATTAACGACCTCACAGATGCGAAGACGCTCGCCTATCTCTTGAAATACGATTCGGTACACGGGACGTTACCCGGCAGCGTCGAGGCTAAAGGCGACCAGATTCTCGTCAACGGAAAGCCCATTAAGGTGCTCGCGATAAAGGACCCAAAAGAACTTCCCTGGAAGGATCTGGAGGTGGACATCGTCATCGAATCGACCGGGCGCTTTACCGACCGCGAAGGTGCAGGGAAGCACCTCTCTGCCGGAGCCAAGCACGTCATTATTTCCGCGCCGGCGAAGGACCCGGATGTCACTATCGTGTTGGGCGTGAACGACGAGGCCTACGATCCGAAACTGCACCACATCATCTCCAACGCCTCCTGCACGACTAATTGTCTGGCTCCCGTGGCAAAAGTTCTGTTGGATAATTTCGGCATCAAGCACGGCGTCATGACCACGATCCATTCCTACACCAACGACCAGCAGTTGCTCGATCTGCCCCACAAAGACTTGCGGCGCGGGCGCGCGGCAGGCATGTCGATGATCCCGACCAGCACCGGCGCAGCAAAGGCGCTGCATTTGGTGCTGCCACAACTCAAGGGCAAGATCGACGGCCTCGCCATCCGCGTCCCCACGCCGAACGTCTCGCTGGTGGATCTGACCGTCGAAACAGAGAAGGACTGTGACGTCGCCTCTGTCAACGCCGCCTTCCGGAAAGCGGCGAACGGCCCGATGAAAGACATTCTGCTCTATTCTGAAGACCCGATCGTCTCGATCGACCAGAAGGGCGACCCTCATTCGGCCACATTCGATGCCCCGCTCACGATGGCCATCGACAAACGGATGGTCAAGGTGACGGCCTGGTACGACAACGAGTGGGGGTATTCTTGTCGGGTTCGAGACCTGATCAAGGTGATTGCGGCTAAAACGACAGGGCGCTGAGCACCGCGAGGGCATGCCTGCCTCAGCTCAATTCTGTTTCACGCTGACTCCCATTCCTGGAAGGACCGACCTGACGGAGCCGCCATGAAACTGCGCAAACAAACGATCGACGACGTCGTGCTGCGAGACAAGCGCGTCATCATCCGAGCCGACTTCAACGTCCCGTTGGACGATTCGCACCAAATCACCGACGACACCCGCATTCGCTCGACCCTGCCGACCATCAATCGAGCCGTCGACGACGGCGCCAAGGTGATCCTCTGTTCGCACCTGGGCCGACCAAAAGGAACGATCGACCCCAAATACAGTCTGGCCCCGGTGGCAAAACGCCTGGGACGGCTCATGGGCAAAGACATTCTGTTTGCACCGGATTGCATCGGCCCGGCCGTGGAAGAGCTTGTCGCCAAGATGAAGCCTGGCGACGTCCTGCTCCTTGAGAATCTCCGATTCCATCAGGGTGAAGAGGATAACGACGACAGCTTCTCGAAAGCCTTAGCGGCCCTCGGTGATGTCTATATCAACGACGCGTTCGGCGCCGCACACCGAGCCCATGCCTCCACCGTCGGCATCACCAAATTCATTCCCGTTTCGGCCGCCGGCTTCCTCCTCAAGAAAGAAATCGAATACCTCGAGGGAGCAGTCGAAAACCCCGTTCGGCCCTTTGTCGCCATTCTCGGCGGGGCAAAAGTGTCGGGAAAGATCGGCGTCATCGAAAATCTTGGCAAGCGCGTCGACAAAGTCATTATCGGCGGCGGCATGGCGTTTACCTTCTTAAAGGCGAAGGGGCTGGAAATCGGCAACTCACTGGTCGAAAACGACATGTTGGACTTTGCGAAAGGCATCGAGGACCATGCCCTTTCCCGCGGCGTGAAATTCTATCTGCCGGTCGATTGTGTTGTCGCGGCCAGCCACGAGCCTGGGGCGGAATCGAAAATAGTCCCGGTCCAAGAGATTCCGAAAGGGTGGTACGCCCTCGACATTGGCCCGGCCTCCGTAAAACTCTTCAGCGAAGCAGTCCAGAACGCGAAGACGATTCTGTGGAATGGACCAATGGGCGTCTTTGAAATCGATGCCTACGCCCGGGGCACCCTCGCGATAGCTCACGCGATTGCCGATGCCTATGCACTGACGATTGTCGGAGGCGGCGAAACGGCTATGGCCGTGCATCGAGCCGGCGAGTCGGAGAATATGTCGTTCATCTCGACCGGCGGCGGCGCCGCGCTGGAATTGCTGGAAGGCAAACAACTCCCGGGCTTGACAGCCCTCCCGGATCGAGCCGCATAATCGCCTCGTCGCTGAGTTCACACCCTCTATTACCACCGAGACACCTGTTGCGCAGACCCCTCATCATCGGCAACTGGAAGATGAACAAGACGGCCTCAGAGGCCGCGGCCTTCATCCGCGACCTCCGTGAACGAGTGGCTGCATCGCCTAACGCCGACGTGGTCCTTGCGCCGCCCTTTACGGCCCTCGAATCAGCCCGCAACGCCTTAGGTCCCTCCTCCTGGATCAGCCTCGGCGCACAGAATCTACATTGGGAGCAGTATGGGGCCTTCACTGGAGAAGTGTCTGCTCCGATGTTGCGCGATCTTGGCTGCCGCTATGTGATCGTCGGCCATTCTGAACGTCGCACGCTCTTCGGAGAACGAGATGAGAATATTCAGAAAAAAGTCCGGGCTGCGCTGAGGCACGGGCTCTCTCCGATCCTGTGCGTGGGAGAATCACTGGAGGAACGTGAGGCAGGCCGAACGGAATCGGTCGTCACAGCTCAACTCAACGGTAGCCTGGCAGGGTTGACCACACAGGATCTGGCGACTGTCACGATCGCCTATGAACCGGTCTGGGCCATCGGCACGGGACGAGCCGCCACCACGGAGCAGGCCGTGACCGTGCATCGATCGATCCGCTTGTTCATGGAGACCGGCTGGGATAGCAAAACAGCATCGGCCATCAGAATCCTATACGGCGGAAGCGTCACGCCCCAGAACATCGAGCCGCTCCTCGCCTCGGACGCGATCGACGGGGCCTTGGTGGGTGGGGCTTGTCTCCATCCCGGCTCGTTTGCTACAATCATCAGCGTTGCTCAGACACAGCGTGCTTAACTGATCGGAGTGCCATGTATACGGTTCTCATCGTCATTCATGTGTTGATCTGTTTTCTCATGATTGGCGCGATCCTCTTGCAATCAGGGAAGGGCGCCGAAATCGGAGCGTCATTCGGAGGCTCCAGTCAGACCGTCTTCGGTAGCCGCGGCCCCGCCAACTTCTTGAGCAAATTCACGGTTGCCGTCGCTGCCGTCTTCATGCTGACCGCGCTCAGCCTGGCTATCCTCGCCAAGGAACGGACGTTTTCTTCAACGGTCATCGATCTTAATAAGAAAGAGACTTCTCAGACCGCCCCCGAAACCCCGCCCGTTACCCCGGCAGCCCCAGCCGCTGAGAGCCATGCTCCTGGTGACTCTTCCTCCAGCGGACATTAGCAGGCTGTTGAAAAAATCGTTCTTCTCACCCGCCCATCCCCGGCGCGCCGAGACGCGCCTTCTCCCATGCGTCGTTCTCGCATCGTTCCCAGGAACCGTGAAACGTGAAACAAGGGGTCAGCCGCGGGGCTGCGGCCTTGCCTGCGGACAAGGCGTGTCCCCAGGGCATAGAGGCTGTCTTGGCAGACTCAGGGTGGGCGGGTGAAGTAGCCGCCAGGGTTGGGCTGGTGAGAAATCTGGCCTTTTTGAACAGCCTGCTGTGACATTCTCCCACCAGTCAAGATGTCCCCGTCATCAAATTCAAGAAGGCATAAGATTTTTCAGGAATCTGCTCGTCAAGAAACCAGTCGCACGGACGCACGCCCATGCATGCCTGCCGGCCACTGCCTGATCGTTGAAATTGCGAAGCGCTAAATACGGGTGAGCCACGCCTCGTGGGAAGGGTCCTCCCCACGAACGATTGAAAAGAAGGCCTTCTGCAGAGCTTGCGTAATCGGGCCTGGCGTGCCGGTTCCAATGCGGCGGTTGTCGATTTCCCGCACCGGCGTCAGCTCGGCAGCGGTCCCGGTCACGAACACTTCATCCGCGATGTACATGTCATCGCGCGTGAAGCGCTCCTCCACCACAGAGATACGCTGCTCTCGCGCCAAATCGATGACGGAGCTTCTGGTTATGCCATCGAGGATCGAGGTGAGCGGCGTGGTTTTGATCTGCCCCTTGCGCACAATGAAGATGTTCTCCCCCGTCCCCTCGGACACATACCCCTCGGTATCGAGCAAAATGGCTTCATCGTACCCGTCCGCTTTCGCTTCCCGCTTCGCGAGAATCGAGTTCACGTAGTAGCCGGAAATCTTCCCTCTCGTCATCGAGACATTGACGTGATGACGAGTGTACGATGACACGCGGGCCCGCATCCCATTCGCAAGCGCATCGTCCCCGAGGTAGGCGCCCCAGGTCCAGGCCGCGATGGCCAGCTTGATTGGATTGTCGCCGGGGTAGACCCCCATCGTTCCGTGCCCGATATAGACTAGCGGGCGGATATAGCAGGCCTCCAGCTTATTCATCCTGACTGTCTCAACGATGGCCGCTGCGACCTGCTTCTTGTCGAAAGGCATCTGTATCATGCCGATATGGGCGGAATCGAACAGCCGATCGACATGTTCCTGCAACCGAAAAATCGCGGAACCGGACTTCGCCTTGTAACAGCGAATCCCTTCGAACGCAGCCAATCCATAATGGAGCGAATGGGTCATCACGTGGACATGCGCGTCCGCCCAATTGACGAACGATCCGTCCATCCAAATTTTTCCTTGTGGCTCAAGCATGGGCAACGAAGACGAGCACGTGAACCATCGAGCGCTGAAATCGAAATATAGCAGCGGGCTGGAAGAAGCGTCAAGCAAACGGGCGTGGCGTGGCCCACAAGCAAGAATGAACCAAGAAGTAGTATTTCAGGCGGGCATCTGATGGGCACGAATCTGCCCGTTCAGTAAACGGGCGATGTATTTCGCGGCTAACGGACTGACGAGAACAAGATCCAACCCAAAATCATACCCATCCACCCATCGGACCGTCGCTCGTTCAATTTCTATCGGCGGGCCATCGTCCGCAAACGTGACGCGCAGTGCCAAATCGAGGCCTGGCTCGACCGCATGGTCACCTTGGATACGCATCCCCGATTGAGACAGATTGGTTACAACACCTTTCCCGACACATTCCCCACTGAGATAATAGAGAACTAGCCAAGTCGGTATGCGACGATAGGGACGGAGCACAAACCGAGTGACCCTCGGCTTGGAGGGACGAGGCTTCGGTGTTACGGCCATCATTATCTCCGATCCATGAAATGGCTCGACAATAGAAAAACAGCATACGCCCAGGAGTCGGAGCAGGATAGCCCACGAATAGGCTAACCCGAAGGAGGGGGCAAAGTTTGCCGACAGATCCCATGCCTTGACCTTGACAGGCTTCAAATCCCTATGTTACACAGTCATATTCTGTAATGGAGACAGGGGCTTATGTACGCAATCATTGAGACAGGCGGCAAACAGTATCGGGTCGAAACTGGGTCCTTGGTCCAAGTAGAGTCCCTCCCCGGCAAGGTCGGGGGGACGATCGAACTCGGCCAGGTTCGGCTGGTCCACGGCGACAAAGGTGTAGAGGTCGGACAACCGTTGGTCAAAGGGGCCACCGTCAAAGCCGAGATCATCGACCAGGGCCGAACCCGCTCCATCATCATCTTCAAGAAACAACGGCGCAAGAACTATCGGCGGACCAATGGCCATCGCCAGGGCTTTACCAAATTGCGCATTACCGGTATCGAAACGGCCTAATGAGGATCAGTCATGGCAACAAATAAAGGCGGCGGATCAACTAGAAATGGACGCGATAGCAATCCGCAATATCTTGGGGTCAAGGCCTACGGCGGAGAGACCGTGAAGGCCGGATCAATCCTGATCCGTCAGCGAGGGACAAAGTTCTTTCCCGGTTTCAACGTGGGCCTCGGCAAAGACCACACCCTCTTCGCCCGCATCACAGGGATCGTGAAGTTCGAACGCGGCCGCGGGCGGCAGAAGGTCAGTGTCTACTCCGCGCCCTCGATTTCATAGTACATTCTTTTCCTCCTTTCTCGTCACAGTTCCTTACCGCGAGGACTCCCGGCATGAGTAGGGGTGCGACGGGATGTTCCTCGCATGTCATGCCCATACAGTCATCACATTGAAACGGTGCACCGATGTTTATCGATGAAGTCCGTATCCATATCAAAGCCGGACGCGGCGGAGACGGCGCATGCAGTTTTCGACGCGAAAAATTCGTGCCGCGTGGCGGACCGGACGGTGGCGATGGCGGCCACGGCGGCAATATCGTGTTTGAAGCGTCGCCTCGCATGACGACGCTCCTCGACCTCCGCTACCAAAAACACTACGAAGCGGAAGTCGGTCGCCAGGGAGGCGCCGCCAATTGCTCCGGAAGAACCGGAGAGGATGTGGTCGTGGCCCTTCCAATCGGCACCGTCATCTTCGATGAGCAGACCGATGAAGTGCTGGCCGACCTGGTCACCCCTGGACAGCGGTTCGTGGGAGCTCACGGAGGCCGAGGTGGACGAGGGAATAACCATTTCGCCACATCGACCAACCGCGTGCCCACGGAATTTGAAACAGGCACGGAAGGCGAAGAACGGTCGCTCAGACTTGAGCTGAAGCTGTTGGCCGACGTCGGGCTTGTGGGCCTTCCCAATGCCGGGAAATCGACACTCATCGCCGCAATCTCAGCCGCACGGCCGAAGATTGCCGATTACCCCTTCACCACGCTGACGCCGAATCTGGCGATCGTTCGCTGGGGAGAAACAGAAAGTTTTGCCGTCGCAGACATTCCCGGGATTATCGAAGGCGCCCACGAAGGAAAGGGACTGGGATTCCAATTTCTTCGGCATATCGAACGTACATCCTTTTTGCTGTACATGATCGACGTGTCGGAATGGGCCCCCGAGGAGCCCGTCAAGAACTTCGAGATCCTGCGTCAGGAATTAGCCGCCTACGATGAACTGATCACCACACGCCCCTTCGCGGTGGTCGCCACGAAAATCGACGTAGCTGGAGACAGGGCACGCCTGCGAGAGTTGCAGAAATACTGTACCGGCCATCGGTATACGTGCCTCCCAATCTCTGCCGCCACGAGAGAAGGACTGACGGAACTCGTCACCTATGTAGGGCAACAGGTGGCGCAGCTTCGAGCCACACCATGCGAGACGAACTCCTAAGACAAGCCACCCGCATCGTCATCAAAATCGGGAGCAGTCTCGTCGCGTCCCGAGACACTGGGCTGCGCCCAGAACAGATCGATCGGCTCGCGGATGAAATCGCAGCACTCCGGTCGAGCGGACGTGAGGTCTTGATCGTCTCCTCCGGCGCGATTGTCTCCGGTATCAAGAAATTAGGCCTGAAGGAATACCCCAAGAGCCTCCCCGTGAAGCAGGCGGCCGCGGCGGTCGGCCAAAGCCGTCTCATGTGGGCATACGAAAAATCTTTTGAGCGTCTCGACGTCAAGGTGGCACAAATCCTACTCACTCACCACGACCTCGCCGATCGGCGGCGGTTTCTCAATGCACGCCACACCCTGAGTGCGCTGATCGGATTCGGCGTGATCCCCATCATCAACGAAAACGATACGGTCGCCGTGGATGAAATCCGCGTGGGAGACAACGATACCCTGGCTGCCGAGGTAGCCCATCTGGTCGACGCGGAACTGCTGATTATCCTGTCCGATATCGACGGCCTATTTACCGAGGACCCGCGTAAGAACCCCGCAGCCACGCTGATCCCGTTGATTCCTGACATTACCAAAGAGATCGAGAAACAAGCCGGTGTCTCCACCACGTTCGAAGGGACTGGGGGCATGGCCACGAAAATCCGGGCTGCCAAGAAGGTCAGTGAGTATGGCGTGGCCACCTTAATATTGAACGGGCAAGAAGCAGGCCTCCTTCCACAAGTATTAGCCGGCGGCCCTGGCGGCAGCCTCTTCCTCGCAAAGGGACGTCGCTTCACCAGTCGCAAACATTGGATCGCCTTCACCCTCAGGCCGCGAGGGACCCTGACGCTCGATCCCGGAGCCGTCGAGGCGCTAGCCCGACGGGGCAAGAGCCTGTTGCCTTCAGGCATTCTGGACGTCAGCGGTTCGTTCGATACGGGAGATGCAGTCAGTTGCCTCGACCAGGACGGCAAAGAATTCGCCAAAGGACTCGTGAACTTCTCCTCCGACACCTTGGCACGGATCAAAGGGCTCAAAACGATCGAGATCCAGCAGCAGCTCGGCCTGCAGGAATACGAGGAAGTCATACACAGGGACAACCTGGTGATACTCTAGACGTGAGTGCTGAGTGCTGAGTAATGATGTCACCAGATTCTGAATTCCAGCCCTCAGCACCCAGCACTCAGCACTCTGGCCCCTTTCGTCTCGGCCTCCTCGGCGGCAGTTTCAACCCCGTGCACAACGGTCACCTGGCCATTGCGCGTCAGACACGCGAGGCTCTCGGGCTCGACCGAATCCTCTTCATTCCCACGAGTCACCCACCCCATAAACCGAACGACAACTTGGCGCCGACCCAAGACCGCTATGAGATGGTCCGCCTTGCCATCGCCTCAGATCCCTATTTCGCCATCTCGGATGTGGAAATCCGTCGGCCAGGTAAGTCCTACTCCATCGACACCATTCGCCTGCTGCAGCAAGAATATGGAGCGCAGACCCAGCTCCTTTTCTTGATCGGGCTCGATGCGTTTCTGGATTTCCCCTCCTGGCGTAAGCCCCTGACACTGCTTGAACTGTGCCCGTTCGTCGTCCTCTCCCGACCAGGCCAGTCGTTTCGATCCCTCTCAACCGTGGCACTGCTTCCACCGATCCCACAGTCCTCGCTGGCGGACCTGGATGCAGGGCGAATTTCCCAATTCGAGGCGCCACTCGGAAAGCAACGCCTGATCTGTCTCCAGCTACCGCCCTGCGCGGTCTCCGCATCGGACATTCGCGCTCGAATCCGCCGAGGACTCCCGGTGGCAAATCTGTTGCCGCCCTTAGTTGAATCCTATATACTTCAACATCATCTCTACCAAGAGGAGCGCGATCGCACGAACAGCTAGGTCTACGGCCCTCGCCATTGCTCGGGTCATGCTCGATAAGAAGGCCACCGATGCTCTCATCCTCAAGGTTGCGCCGATGAGCACCGTTGCCGATTACCTGGTCATAGGCTCTGCAGATTCGGATCGCCAGGCGAGTGCCATCGCCGATCATATCGACGGCATCCTCTCTCGCTCCGGCTCCAAACCGCTGAGCATCGAAGGCAGGCGGTCCTCGCAGTGGGTTCTGATGGACTTCGGCGATGTCATCGTCCATATTTTCAGGCAGGATGTCCGGAAGCATTATGCGCTCGAACGACTGTGGGCCGACGCGAAGCGCATCGCCATCCCAGGCGAACCGCCGACCACAAAACCGGCTGTTACTCCGCGGCCTGTGAAGCCAAAAAAGGCGCCCGTGAAAACAAAGGCCTAGATCGATGTTCCGACTGCTCACCACCATCTTCCTCGTCAGCGCCGGAATCTTCCTCTACAGCTATGCCCGCGAGTTGAATCCTGGGACGGTTGCAGTCCGGACCAGTCCCTCCATCCAGTTCGAACTGAGTCCGGTCACACTCGTCATCTTTTCCATGGCCGTCGGCGCCGTGCTTGTGGCTTTGGCAGTCGGCATGCGGCAAACCGCCCACGTCATCGGCAACTGGCGCAGCACGCGGCTGTTGCGGCGCAAGGAAAAAATCGATGCGCTCCATCGTGAAGGCACCCATGCCATCATGTCGAAACGCACCGTCGACGCCATCGGCCTGTTCGAAAGAGCGCTGGCCATGGACCCCAATCGCGTCGATTCGCTGCTATGGCTGGGAAACATTTACCGCGTGGAAAGCAACTTCGCTGAGGCGATCCGCCTCCATCAGCGAGCGAGTCGCGTTGACGAGCGCAACATCGAAATTCTGCTCGAGTTGGCAAACGACTTGGAGGGTGCCAAGCGCTATGAGGATGCCTTACAGACCCTGCACAAGATGCTCAAGATCGAACCGGATAACCTCACCGCACTCATCCGCAAGCGCGATCTATTGATCAGGCTCGAAAAATGGAGCGAGGCGCTCGAAATCCAACATCGTCTCCTGAAGGCCAACCTGCCTGAGCCGGAACGCCGGGCCGAGGCCCATCTCCTCACCGGCTGCACGTATGAAGTCGGGCGCCAACTGCTGGAACGAGGCCACCCCGATAAGGCACGGCGCTACTTCCGCGGCGCCATTAAGAAAGACCGGACGTTCTTGCCGGCCTACGTCGGCATTGGTGAAATCTTGATCCGGGAAGGCAAGACCAAGCAGGCAGTAGAAATTCTCAAGAAGGTCTATGCCAAGACCCGCAGCAGCATCATCCTGCACCGCCTCGAAGAACTCTTTCTCGAACAGGGCGAACCCAGCGAAATTATCCGTGTCTATCAGGAGGCCCTCCGGCAAGACCCGAACAATCCAGCACTGCAGTTCTATTTGGGCAAGCTCTACTACCGACTCGAAATGGTCGACGAAGCCTTCGACATCCTTTCGACCGTCGAAGGGATACAGGATCAATTGGTCGATTACCATAAGATTATGGCCAATCTCTATCTGCGCAAGCAGCAGATGGAGCAGGCCGTCGTCGAACTCAAGAAAGCCCTGCATTTCAAGAAACGTGTGGTCGTCCCCTATGTCTGTACCGCCTGCCGGCAAGAATCGACCGAATGGTCGGGGCGCTGCCGCCGCTGTGGGACCTGGAATACATTAGTCGCACTGCCCTTACCGAATGCCGGTCAAGCGGTCCCCGGTCAAGACAGCGGCCTTCTCCCAGTTTCAGCAGTTCCCTATCAGGGCATTGCTTCTCCCTTCGAAACCGTGTAGGTTTTCGGCCAGTGCTGCTGCCTGACGTACGCGCGGCCATCCGCATCGCATGCAATGCAACCTCTACAGATGATGGAGTGTCCCATGGTCAACTATCAGGATTTCGCTGCCAAAGCCTTGCGCGACGAGACGCTGACACGAAGTGAATGCCAGACTGTGCTCGACACTCCGGATGAGCAGTTGCTGGGACTTCTCCAAGCCGCCTTTACCGTCCGATCTCACTATTTCGGCAAGACCGTTCGCCTCCAGATGTTGCAGAACGCCAAGAGCGGTGCCTGCCAGGAAGACTGTCACTACTGTTCCCAATCTGCGATCTCCACCGCCCCCATCGAGCGTTATGGCCTCGTGCCCCAACAGCAAATGATTGACGGCGCCCGACAAGCGGCGGCCTCGAAGGCCCAACGTTATTGCATCGTCATCAGCGGTCGGAGCCCGCTGGATCGGGAAATCGACGAAATCGCCGGGGCTGTGCGTGCCATCAAGCAGGAGATTCCTATTCAGATCTGCTGTTCACTCGGCCTGATGAATGAACAACAAGCCAAGCGACTCAAAGCCGCCGGAGTCGATCGGGTGAACCACAACTTGAATACGAGCGAAGCCTTTCACGCCTCAATCTGCACCACGCATACGTTCCAGGACCGACTCAGCACCATCCGGAGCGCTCGAGCGGCAGGATTGGAAATCTGTTCCGGTGGGATCGTGGGAATGGGAGAGAAGGACGAGGACCTCATCGACCTCGCTATGGCGTTACTCGACGTGAAGCCGGATTCGATACCGCTAAACACGCTGCATCCCGTTGCAGGTACGCCGCTAGAGAACTGCGATCAACTGACTCCGCAACGCTGCTTGAAAGTCCTCTGCCTCTTCCGTTTCCTCCATCCACATACCGAAATCCGCATTGCTGGCGGACGCGAACACAATCTACGCAGTCTCCAGCCGTTGGCGCTCTATCCAGCCGACTCCGTCTTCGTGAACGGCTACCTCACGACACCAGGCCAACCGGCCCCCGAAGTCTGGAGTATGATCGAAGACCTCGGGTTCAAGATAGAAGTGGATTACCAGCAGCCGGTTAGCATTTAACTCACACTTCAGCCTCTCCTCATTCATCTCGCGGCCCCTCTACACAAGCTGCTTGTTGCCCAGCGCACCGGCCAATAGCCGGCCACCAGTGACCTACAAGTGCTAACGCGACGGTCTGAAGCAGCATGTCGATTGGACCTGTCATCTGATTCGTCCTCCCACATGATCGCTCGCTGATGACCATGCTGAAACCTCTGTCTTTTAAGGTGGTTATAAGCGTTTCGCGTTGACACCTGCCCGATTCTTGCTACAGTTTGAACACCATGCTCACCATGAAATGTCTCGATTGTCAGGAGGACCTTGTTGAGATTCCGACAAGCCATGGCCCGGGGCTCGATGTCTGTTTCTCCGGACACGGACTCTGGCTCGATGTGGGAGAGGTGAATTTTTTTGTGGAGGATTACACTGCGCTGAACCAGGCGATTGGTGACACTGGAGGCGTCGCGGTCAGAACAGAGACACTGTGCCCTCGATGCGGGAATCACATGGAGTCTGAAACGGTATCTCAAACGTCCTTCCTTAGCTGCGACTCCTGTCGTGGGTGGTGGCTTCCTCACGGAAGCCTCACTCGTCTGAATGAGACGTACCGAGGCGCTCCAGTTCCAATCCAGATCAATGAAGCCGAGCTGTACACACGAGCTGCAGATAGACATCGTATACTCAACGAAACGTTCCACGATCAACCCAGGTTCAACAAGAAACGCTCCAACCCACAGGGCATTTGGTTCTGGGTCTTGTTCTTCGGATTCGCCTTCGTGCTAGGCGGACTCATCCTGGTCGCGGGGATCGGCAATGCCATGAGAACCACGCAATGGAGCCAGCCGCTGGATCAAACTCTGTTGTACTTGACGGCTGGTACCGTAGGAGGTTTCGGGCTCTTTGTCTACGGATGGATGGTTCATCAACGGAAGCGCTTAATTGAAAGCATTCCGACCTCGACTATTCGTTCTCTGGCTCTGGGGTTGGTCGAAATCAGTGGACAAGCACAGCCCGAGGAGGGCCTTCTCTCCTCGCCCTTCGGTGGGCTTCCCTGTGTATTCTATTCGTACGCCGTTGAAGAGCGGGTAGGCTCCGAGAAGAATGCACGGTGGGAGACCATTGGCAAAGGCACGTCAGAGCAACCCTTCTTTGTGAGCGATACAACTGGACGAGTGCTCATCGTGCCCCTTGGCGCCGAGCTTATCTTGCCGGATGAGCGCACCTCTCGAAGTAATTGGCTCGGAGAATTGCCCCCCACCACCATCGCCGGATTGAATCGACTGGGGATTTCGACCGAACGCTGGATAGGAAGCAAGACATTACGGTGCCGAGAATCGTTCATCTTACCGGATGAGCAGGTCTACGTTCTCGGAACGGCCCATGAACACCAAGGTTCGAGAGAGCGCGTCGAGAACTCCGCTCGTATGTACATCGGTAGCAGCCGAGACCATGAATTTATCATCTCGGATCGAAGCGAAAAGGACTTATTGTCCCGATTGCAATGGCAGGTGTTGGCTTTTGGGGTAGGAGGCCTGACACTTGCTGCAACCTGTTTGATCATCATCTTCAAGCACTACCTGACAACAATGTCGTAACAGTTATACCCAAAAGGAGAACACCCATGAATGGCACCTTACTGATCGGAATCCTGCTAGTTATTGGACTGATTGTGCTTGTCGCCTATGTGGTCGGCGTCTACAACATGCTGGTCCGACTCGCCAACAACATCGACAAGGCCTGGTCGAATATCGACGTCATCCTGAAACAGCGTCATGATGAGCTTCCCAAGCTTGTCCAAGTCTGTAATAGCTACATGACGCACGAGCGGGAGACATTGGAATCCGTTACCAAAGCCCGCAATGCGTATAGCGCTGGCTTGAACATCAACGACAAGGCACAGGCGGAAAATCAGATCGTCGGTGCCTTAGGAAAACTCTTTGCCGTGGCCGAACAGTATCCAGATCTAAAAGCCAATCAAGAATTCTTAGCCATTCAGCAGCGCATATCGGCACTGGAAAGCACCATCGCCGATCGGCGTGAGTTCTATAATGACTCGGTCAACCTTTACAATATCGCTATCGAACAGATCCCTACGCTCTGGGTGGCGCAGGAGGTTGGATACACAGCGAGGCCATTGCTGACAGTTGCACCATCTGATCGCAAGGACATGCCGCTCGCCTTTGCCAATCGTACGCGTATGGCGGCATAGACACACCATCGGCCGATCGCGGTAGTATTGATGGGGCCTTTGCTTGACCTGACACTTCTGCGCCGCGCCCTCCGTAAGGACAACGGCCCAGATTGGACCTCAACTGCGCCCGTGGAGCGAGCACATTCTTACATAATCCTTCCAAGCTCGCTCGTTTTCCCTCTCCAGAGGTGCGGCCTGGCTTGGTCCTCCACTGCGCACGTCGAACGACCACCGTTTCATCGTGGGGGTTCCGTGAGCACAGAGAACCAACCAGGCCGCTACTCTTCTCTCAGTCCTTCCACCACCGGCTGTCGTGCTGCCCAGCGCGCGGGCCAGTAGCCGGCCACCAGGGCAGCCGTGAGTGCGAGTCCTACGGCTTGCAGAATTACTCCTCCTGGGACCGTCATCTGAATCGTCCAGCCAAAGGATTGTTTATTGATCACGTGGATAAGCACCAGGGCGAGCAGCAGTCCTCCCACAATACCCAGCACGGCCCCGATCAACCCGAGATAGGCCGCTTCCCACAGGACTAATCGCTCCACTTGCCTCGTGCTGGCGCCGATAGCCCGCAACGTGGCAAATTCACGTCGTCGCTCCAACACGGCTGTCACCAAGGTATTCACGATGCCGAGCATGGCCACCAGTACGGCAATGGCTTCAAGGACATAGGTCAACACGAAGGAGCGGTCGAAGATATCGAGAATCTCTTGCCGCAACTCGCGGTTTCGGATCACCAACGGTGGGACCGTCACCCCGTCCAACCCGGCGACCTGCGTCACAATCGCCTGCCGAACGTGCTCTGCATCGGCGTCGGCAGCCAGGTAGATGGAAAACACAGTTACCCGGTCGTCGTGCCATTGTCGCTGATACCATGTTCGATCCACCACTATCTTGCCGCCGTCGGTCGCGTAATCGTAAAAGATCCCTTCGACGGATACAGCAGTGAGTCCCGCCGGCGTCGTGATCGTGACCTTCTCCCCCTCGCGAAGCCGCAATCGATTCGCCAACACTTCCGACAGGAGGACGCCTCCTGTTTCGGCGGCTCGCTGCAGGGCCGCGCTCGAATCTCCATGAAGCATCAGATACCGGCTGCGCTGTGCATGGAGCCGAAGGTCTCGTGACACCAACGCTACTGGCTGACCCGCGACGTCTACATACACCTCACGAAGGGTATCGACCGCGGCAATGCCGTCAATCGCCGACAGGGTCGAACGCCAGGTCCCTGGCAAGGCACGTGACGCCTGCCCGGCCTGCTTCCCTTGGAGCCAGGATTGCGGGGCCACGATAAGATCGGCCATCACGGTCTCATCCACCCAGATCTCGACCGTGTCACGAAAACTGCGAACCATGACGGCGACACCGATCATGATCGACAATCCCACCATCAACGCCGACACCGTCACCGCATTCCGGCCCGTATGGCGTGCCGCCTGGTCTGCCGCGATGAGCCGGAGGCTCCCCCCGAGCAGCATCGTCTTGCTCTCCTGGCGAGGGCGTCTCATGCCCAACGCCTGGATACAGAGTGGCGCAAGACAAGAGAGTGCCCCCAAAAGACAGATTGTCGCGAGATAGCCAAAGAGCGGCAGGTCTCCGACCGGGCCCATCAGCGAGCAGAGGCCTGCCAGCACCAACAACACGAGGCTGATCCACCCATACAGGCCTGCTTTCAGTTGATGCGTCGATTCATAGTCTCCCGGCGCCAAGGCACGGACCGTCACAGTCCTGCCGGCTTCCACGCTGGGACCCAAGGCTCCCACCATCGAGACCACTGTCCCGAGCAGCATCCCTTTCGCCACTGCCGTGAACGTCAGCATGTCCATCGACAGGGTCAACTCGCCAGACGCGACCGGCGCATAGAGGTCTGTGACCGTTCGGCTCACGAGCGACACCAAAGTCCCTGCCAGCCAGACCCCACCAAGACCTCCCAATAGCCCACCAAGAAGACCGAGCAACCCTGCTTCCACGAGAAACAGGCCGGCGACCCGCCGCTCCGTCATGCCGAGGGCGCGATAGATGCCGATCTCTCGCCTCCGTTGCGCCACAGCAAAGGCTATCGTGTTATAGATCAAGAACGTGCCGACGAGCAGCCCGACCCAGCTCATGACTGACAGATTGAGCTGGAAGGCCCACACCATGTTTTCGACCTGCTTCGTCCGTTGCGCCGGCCGTTGCACGACAAGATGGGGAGGGAGAATCGCACGCACGGAGGCAACGATGTCGTCGAGCGGTCGATCAGGCGTCGTCACCAGCTCGATCCGATCTAACCGCCCGATTGATTGAAACAACAGCTGCGCCGCAGCAATATCCATGATGGCAAGCCGATCCCAGAGGGACGAGCGCGCCGCCTCATTATGAATGAGCCCTACGACTCGCAGCTGTGCGAGATGCCCTCCCGCCGTTACCTCCACGATACTACCGACTCCCAGGTTCCAGTCGGCAGCAACCTGACGACCAAGATACAGAGCGTTCGGAGCCAGGAGCGCCTCCAGCGCCACCTCGGTGTTAGCTCGCGGTATCTCAAATCCACGCGTCCCGCCCTCCGCGAGAAGATCCAGCCCTAATATCTGAAGCACCTGGCCACGCGGCTCCCCTTGGGCAACCACTACCGATTCCTCAATGACCGGAGCGGCGCTCACCACCCCCTCGACCGCACGAACGGCCGTGATCGCGGATTCATCCACACCGAGATCATGGCCTGCTATTTCCAATGTGGCGGGACCGGCTATCGTCGTGACTCCTTGCTCGAAGGATCGCAGTACTTGAATGTTCGCCGTCCCGATGCCCACGGAGGCCAGAACACCCAGTGCCACTCCGGCGATGCTAAGCAGGGCGCGAAATGGCCGCTGGAGCGCATGAGCGCGGATCAGGGCCATATTAAGCATGAGTGGTATAGTCATCTAGGGCCTGGACGCGGTATTAACAGAATGGATCACAGCGGATAAGGGAGCGAGGATGAATCGAATCATTCGGGCCAGTAACGGAGCCCTGCACAAATCAGTAGTTTCGTTTACAGCGATACACACCTTTGTTAGACTCGCATGAGTTAATGATGAGAGGTTATTGATGGGCGCACGAACTGCTCTAAACCGAAAAGTCCAGCCGCTGCAAGAAGAGGTCGACGCCGATCTTCTCACACCCCGGCAACGTGACATCCTTCGCCTGGTGTCGATCGGGCACACGAACCGTGAGATTGCAGAAGTGCTGGAGATCAGCGTCCGCACCGTCGAAGTGCACCGATTCAACTTGATGCGGCGGTTGAATGTTAGAAACGTGGCGCAACTACTCCGACGGGCCCTGCAGCTGGGTCTCCTTGCCAAGACGTTCGGGGCCAAGTAGGCCTACAGTTCTTTTAGTTTTCCCCGGCAGTCCTCCAACCTCGTATAGCCCTTCTTGCTAAGCTGTGCCGCCAGCTCCGTTTCCAATCGGCCGAACACGTCGACCCCCTCTTCGACCAAAACCGTCCCGACCTGCACGGCCGACGCGCCACAGAGCACATGTTCGAAGGCATCCACACCATTAACTACGCCGCCGGTCCCGATAATCGGCATTCGCCCCTCGAAGATCTTCCAAAAAGCCCGCACGTTGGCCAGCGCGACCTGCTTGATGATCGTGCCACCCAATCCGCCGAACCCACCCTTGGGCTTGATGACGACCACCTCGCGCTCCGGGTCGACGACGAGCCCGTTGCCAACCGAGTTAATCAAGTTGAGAAAATCGATTCCGCAACGGCCAATCACCTCTCCCATCACTGTATGATGGGCCGGATCGAAATACGGAGGCAACTTGACCCCCATCGGAACCGTGATCACCTTGCGAACCCGCTTCAGCAGTCGCTCGGAGGCTTCGGCGTCATATCCGATCTGAGGTTTGCCTGGAATGTTGGGACAAGAGAGATTGACTTCGATCAAGTCGGGCTTCGCCTCATTAATCGTGGCCGCAATCGTCGGGAAATCGTCTTCACAGAGACCCGCCACACTGGCGATGACCGGCTTTCCGAGTGTCTTCAATTCAGGAATGAGCGCGGCGTACGCCTTGTACCCGAGATTCGGCAAGCCCATGGAGTTGATGGACCCGCCGGGGAATCCATAGTACCGGGGTATCGGATTGCCGTTGCGAGGCTCAACCGTCATCGACTTGGTGACGATGGCCCCGGCACGAGATCGGCCGAGGGCCAGCAGTTCTTCACGGGTGACACAGAGGGCCCCCGAGGCATTCATGAAGCAACTGGGAAATCGCACGCCGGCAATGGAGATCGAAAGATCCATCACGCGACTACCGTGACAGGCTCGTGCTGCGTTCTCGTCACAAGCTGCCCATCCTTCATGGCCCAGACATAATCGGCAGCTTCAGCGGCCGCAGTGCTGTGGGTAACCAACAGTACGGTTTTTCGAAAGCGCTGAACAAGCGACCGAAGGAGGGCGATGATCTCGGCCCCATGTTGGGAATCCAAATTGCCGGTCGGCTCGTCGGCAAGAATGATCTGGGGCTGATGCACGATCGCTCGCGCAATCGCCACACGCTGCTGCTCCCCGCCCGAGAGTTCGCTTGGGCGATGGTGTCGTCGAGCGGTCATCGAGACCAACTCAATCACCTCCTCGACGCGGGCTCGGACCGATGCCCCTCGCTCCCCGCGTAACAACAAGGGAAACGCGACATTCTCCGCTGCCGTCAACCCGGGAACTAAATGGAATGCTTGGAAGACAATCCCGACTGTTTCCCGCCTGATCCTCGTCCAGTCGTCGCTCGTGAATCGACTGGTCGACCGCCCTTCGAGGAGGATCTCCCCCGAGGTCGGCACATCCAATCCGCCAACCAGGTTGAGCAGCGTACTCTTCCCGCAGCCGCTGGGACCGATAAACGCACAGAAGTCTCCCTTCGCCACTTCGACCGTGACCCGATCGAGGCCAGTGATGGTATCGCCACCTCGCTCATAAATTTTCGACACCTGCTCGAATCTCACCATAGTGATCTGCTTCTCCATCCGTATCCTGACCCGTAGATAGAATAGACGGACGGGACGGGTTGATCTGGTTTATCTGGTTTGTTTTGTTCGTCTGGTTAATCTAGTTCAACCAAACAAACCAGACAAACCATCCGTTCTCGCGTGTCACGGTCTCTCGCCCTGCAGTTTTTTTCAACATCCTGCTGCCTTCGTATATCACAACCATTTACAGAGCAACAACCTTGACAGGCGCGGCACATTCCCATAGAAGAAGCGCACACATACGTAGATTGGAGCGCTTCCCCTGCGATGATACGTGAAGACACACAGGATCGACTCATTGGATGGTGCCGTCAGGCCCTCCGGTTTGTGTTGCCGGTCGAATGCCTCACATGTGGGAATTCACTCACCACTGACCCGGTGCCCTTCTTCTGTACCTCATGCTGGCAAACTATCCGCCCGCTCCAGCAGCCAGTGTGTGCCCGCTGCGATCAGCCGTTTGTCTCGCCGGCGGCCACGACCTATACACCGAACCATCAGTGCCAACAGTGTCAGGAACGGCCGCCGGCTTTTCAACGAGCCTGGACCCTCTTCCCCTATCTTCCGCCACTACGGGAAGCTATCTGCTCATTCAAATATCGAGGCAACCATACACTGGCGCGGCCACTCGCGCGCCTCATGATCAGCGCTCTGCCTAGCGGGATCGATGTCGACCTAATTATCCCTGTGCCCCTACACCCGGCCCGCTTACGAGCGCGTGAATTTAACCAATCGTTACTGCTGGCCGATCAGCTCAGCCGTCACCTGGCCCGCCCGATCTCAGCCACAAACCTTGTCAGGATCGCTGCCACCGATCCCCAAACCACATTAACGCGACAGGCACGGTTACGAAATCTGCGGAAAGCATTTGAAATCCGCAGGCCACAGGACCTCGCAGAAAAACGCATCCTCCTCGTGGATGATGTCTTCACCACCGGTACGACACTGAACGAATGCGCGAAGACCTTACTAAAAGCCGACACCGGGCCCGTCTTTGCCCTGACGCTGGCCAGAACTGTTGATACGGGCCTGGTGCCGGATCGCTTCGTTGCCGAACAGGCTGCACAGCCCATGTCGACCATAGGAATATGATCGATGCCGTTGTACGAGTATCGCTGCCTCGACTGTAAGAAACGCAGCACCGTCCTTGTATTGAACCTGGCCAATCAGGCACCGGCAGCCTGCTCCCATTGCGCGAGCGCTCGGGTTGAACGAATCCTGTCTCGATTTGCCTCGCCGAAATCCGAAGAGGCTCGCCTTGAAGCCTTGGCAGATCCCAGCAATCTGGCCGGGCTCGATGAAAATGATCCACAGAGCATGGCCCGATTCATGAAAACAATGGGCGAGGGGTTGGGTGAGGACTTCGGTGACGATCTTTCAGAGGCGATGGAGTCAGACGAGACCGGCTCCATAGAATCAGATAGCACTGACAGGCAGTGACAGGCATTGTCATACATTTTCACTTGACAGATCGTTCCAATTTCCCTACCCTGGCAACAGTATCCGAGCAGGCTGCGGAAAAACTCGGTTTATACACAATATACCGTTGGAATCTTAAAGAATGGTACCGATGTCAACATAGCCTCAGGATGCTCAAAAAGGCCGACCAGCAAGGCCGCAGCGAGCGAAGAGGCGAGGCGTACGCTTCGGTACGTTGAGCCTCTTAGTGATGCGAGAACGCCGCTGGCTGAATTTTTCAGCATCCTGTTAGGCCTCGTGAGGCATATGGATCATTATCGAACCAGGTTCTCCAATGGCCAAAGAGCCCAAGAGCGAGCTGATGACAGCGGAGGAGACCTGCCGCTATCTCAAGATCACCCCGCGCACGCTCTATCGTTACCTACGGAGTCGCCAGATTCCCGCCTTCAAGCTTGGAAAAGAATGGCGCTTCGTACGCTCGGATCTGGAACAGTGGATACGCGATCGCACCAGAGCCACGCTAGCGTCGTAAAGGACAGGCTTCATTGATGTTCGCCGGTGAATATCTGTGTAAAGTGGATGAGAAGGGGCGGTTTATCGTTCCCTCGCCGATCCGTGAGCAGGTCGAGTCGGAGGGACAGGCCGTCGTTTTTCTCAAAGGCCCCGAGGAGTCGACGCTCATCTACTCCATGAAAGAGTGGGAACAAGTCCTCGAACGGACGAAAGCCACGCTCGATGAAGACCAGAGCCGACTGTTCATGCACTTCGTCGTGTCAGAAGCCGGTACATCAGAGATCGACAAAGCCGGACGCATTCTGATTCCGAGTCGGCTCAGAAAAATTATTCCATTGGATGAGGACCAGGAAATTATTCTGGTCGGCTTGTACCACCGCATGGAGATCTGGAATCCAAGCAAATGGCGTCGTTATATCGCCCAATCTGAAGAGCGATACGAGCAGAACATGTCCAAGATCCTCAATCTCCTGTAAGTTGACGCGCATGCCTACGTTTCGGCGCCCGCCCCGGTTTCCCTCCTCTCCACGGGCCGTTCGCATGATCTCCTACCGGAACCCTGACAAGAAGGTCGCGCTGCCACGTATCGCCACGAGAACGGCTCCGATTTCCCGCATGCCTGCATCTCCATCATCACACCCACCGACCGAGAGTCATGCGGTAGCCTTGATCCTTCCTGTGCCTCCCAGCGTGAACCATCAATATGCCACAGTGAATGGCCGACGATTAATCTCTTCGGTTGGTCGTGCCTATAAGGCCCAGGTGGGACAACTCGTGTGGCTGAAGCTGGCGCAATCCGCTCACCGGGCTACCCTACTTGCACGACTCCAGTCGGAGTGGCTCGCCCTGTCGATCCGGTTCTATTTTACCTCGGCCCTACGACGAGACGTCGATGGCGGGCTCAAGATCGCGCAGGATGCCCTCTGTGAGGGACTCGGCATCAACGACAACCGCATCGTCGAAACGCACCTCTACAAACACATCGATAAGGACAACCCTCGCATCGAAGTGCATTTGACGCCTGCGTCCAGTTCCTAGCCCCCTGAAGGCATGCGTCACCGGATTCCAAGTCTATCGGACTATTCGTACCGGAGCGCTTCGATAGGATTGAGGCGAGCGGCCTTGTTGGCAGGGTACAATCCGAAGAACAGGCCGACCACGAGTGAGAAGAAGAACGCGAGCATGATGACGTCGCCGGAGATGATGGTCGGCCAGCCGGCAATCAGCGTTGTCAACTTCGCCCCGGTAATCCCCAGTACGATACCTAACGCGCCTCCCACCAAGCTCAGCGTCATGGCCTCGATCAGGAACTGCATCACGATGTGGTGGCGTTTCGCTCCCACCGCCATGCGCACCCCAATCTCTCTCGTCCGTTCCGTTACGGACACGAGCAAGATATTCATGATACCGATTCCACCGACTAACAGGGACACGGACGCAATGGCAAATAACATCATTGTCAAGGTCTCACTGGTGCCTTCTTGGACCTTCCCGATATCGACCTGCGTCCGGATCGTGAAATCATCGTCTTGTTCTGTCTGAAGCCGGTGCCGCGCCCGCAACACCTCGCGAATCTGCTCAGCAGCCACCGGCAAATCCTCGACCTGATCGGTCGAGCCGAACATCGCCCCGACGGACCCGATAAATGACGTCCCGAACACCTTCCGTTCCGCCGTGCTGAAGGGGATGAAAATCACATCGTCTTGGTCGGACCCTTGCGCAGACTGGCCTTTAGGCGCGAGGACTCCAATGATACGGAACGGCACGTTCTTGATGCGAATTACCGCCCCCACCGGCTCTTCGCCTGGCTCAAACAGATTCCCCACGATCGTTTGGCCGATGAGCGCAACTCGGGCGGCACTATCCAAATCCGTCTGAGTAAAGGGGCCTCCACTCGTAAAGGACCAGTCCCGAATAGTAAGGTAACTCGGTGAGATGCCGTTAATCGGTCCGTTCCAGTTTCGGTTTCCATAGACGATTTGCATGACATCGCGCCTGACCCATCCGGTATCGGCCAGCAAGGGGATGCGCTTTTTCAGGTCCAGGGCGTCGGACACATTCAGCGTCACGGCACTCCCCTGACTTCCTCGTACGCCGCTCGCAGAGGTCACCCCGGGAAAGATGATGATGACGTTTGTGCCCATTGTCGCGATCTGCGCTTGCACGGCCCGCTTGGCCCCCTCGCCGATACTCACCATCGCAATGACCGCCGCAACTCCGATGACAATCCCCAACATCGTGAGACCGGCACGCAGCCGATTTCGCGCCAAGATCCGCAGCGCGGTGAGAACCGTGAGCCACACAAACGCCGACATCTAAACCCCCACTGGGCTATGCATTGGCCGCGCCTTGGTCACGCGGTCGCTTAGGATTTGCCCGTCTTTGATCACGATTTCGCGCGCGGCATAGGCTGCGACGTCCACTTCGTGCGTCACCAAAATAATCGTAATCCCTTCATCGCGGTTAAGCGTTTCCAGGATTCTCATAATTTCCCGGCTCGACTGGGTGTCGAGGTTGCCGGTCGGCTCATCGGCAAGGAGCAACGAGGGTGACGTAACCAGCGCCCGCGCAATCGCCACGCGCTGCTGCTGCCCTCCGGACAACTGGGTTGGATAATGGTGCTCTCTGCCCTGCAGCCCTACCCGCCCTAACGCCGCTGCGGCCTGCGCCCGTTGCTCTTTGAGCGAGAGCCCTCGATAGAACAGCGGGAGCTGCGCATTTTCGAGCGCGCTGGTTCTGGGAATGAGATTGAAGCTCTGAAAGACGAACCCAATTTGCTGGTTGCGGATCCCGGCCAACTGATCGGGCTTCAAGTTGCCCACCTCTATCCCGTTCAACCGATAGTGCCCCTTCGTCGGTTGGTCAAGACAGCCCAGAATATTCATCAGGGTGGACTTGCCGGAACCGGAAGACCCCATGATGGCGACGAACTCACCCTGTTCGATCGTGAGGCTCAGGCCGCGCAAGGCTTGGACTTCCATGTCGCCGACCCGATAGACCTTCCACACAGCTTCGCATTCGATCAGCGAGCCCATCAGCGTTCCTCGATTCGACTTAGTTTCTTCTTCACTACCTCAAAAGAAACTGGTAGGGTCTGGGTGCTTTCTCCTGCGCGCGTCCAGCGAGCACATTCCAATCGTGCGCGCTGCGCGAACACAGAAAGCGCCCGCACCCTGCCCACTCCCCCTACATCCCACGATTGCGCGAAGGGCCCCGCTGTCCGCCGCTCCCGAATCCTGGAGGCAGATCGCTTCTACTCCCATCGCCTTTGGGTCGCTCGATCCCCACGACCACCAGTGTGCCTTCAGACAACTCCTCCGATACGATCTCCGTTGCCAACCCATCAGAAATACCCGTTTGGACATGAAGAGGCTCGAGTTCTCCGGAGGGTCCTTGTTTCCAAATTGTGCGACTTGGCAGAATGGTCCCTCTGCCGGCTCCTGCTGTCTGCTCAGCACCCTTATCTTTGGTCGGCTTACCACTGGGCGTGGAGCGATCGGCCTGGCCCGCGCTCGGGGGTGTAAATCGCAACGCGGCATTCGGCACTTTGAGCACGGCGTCTCTTTGAGCCACGACGATGGAGACGTTGGCGGTCATCCCCGGTTTCAGTCGGAGATCCTGATTATCGACGTTGACCACGACGTTATAGGTCACCACATTCTGCACATTGATCGGTGCAAGACGAACCTGACGGATCGTGCCAGCAAATTGATACCCCGGGTACGCATCGACCGTGAAGGTTGCCTCTTTCCCTTCGGTGATCCCCCCAATATCTGACTCACTGACGTTGGTGTCGACTTGCATCTTCGTCAGATCGAGCGCGATCAAGAAGAGGTTCGGTGTGGCAAAACTGGCCGCGATCGTTTGACCGACCTCCACGTTTCTAGCGACCACAATCCCGTTTACCGGCGAGCGAATGACGGTGTACTTCAAGTCCAACTCTGCGGCGCTCAGCGCCGCCTCGGCCTGTTTCACTTGTGCCCCTGCCACGTTCATCTGCGCCTCAGCCGCCTGGAAATTCGTCGCTGCGACGTCGACGTCGTTCTGAGACACGTACTGCTGCGCCACCAGCGATTTCACCCGATCCAGTTCGCGTTTCCGTTGAGCCAGATCGGTTCTGGCTCTTGCGACATTCGCTTTCGACATTTCAAGATTGCTGGCAGCTTGATCTCGACGGGCTTTGAACGGTTCGGGATCGATCGCGGCTACGATATCGCCGGCTTTGACCACCGAATTGAAATCAGCATGCAGGCTCTTGATCATGCCGGACACCTGCGTCCCGACCTGAACCGAGACGACAGGATTGATCGTTCCTGTCGCAGTCACAAGCGAAATGACGGGGCCTCGCTCGACCGTGGCGCTCCGATATCGAACCGGGACTTTGCGCTCCCCATTGAAGAAGACATAGCCTCCGATCGTTAATCCAACGGCCAGGACACCAATGATCATGACGGCACGGCGCATCGACTCGTTCTCCAATTCCCTCACCGACTTGGAATCCATTGTATCAACAAGGCTGAAGGGAATCACCCTGCTGAAACGGCCTCTATCCGGCTCCGTAAAGACAAACAGGCCGTCCGCCATTCGGCGGACGGCCTGTCAGGTTTGCCGGACTATGGCACAGATTAGGGACTGACGCTGATGCGCTCCTTAATCATATCAAAGGTTTCCTTGGGCACTACATTCTTGGCCACCAATTCGCCCTTCACTCGATACGGACGATTCGTCACAATGCGGTCTGCTACGTCTTTGGAGAGACCAAGCACCAGCACCATATCACCGGCAGACGCTTTATTGACATTCATGGAGGTAGACATGGCCTCAGGAGCCTTCATCGCCGGTGAAGCAGGTGCCCCTGTGGGAGCGGGACTCAAGGGCGGCGCGGAGGGCGCCGGGGGCGCTGTCACGGGACGCGATTGATCTTTCAACTCTTTCTGATAGCGAGCAACCAGGGACTTGAGCGTTTCGTTATGCTGCTTCACATCCTCGTATTCATGCCGCAAAGCACGATTCTGGAAGGTGAGCTGCTTCACACGGTCTTCGAGTTCCTTGGTCCGACCCTCGACACTGCCGCGTTCCTTGTCGCGGCCATGTTGAATACGCTCAAGCTCGTCGTGGGCGACCTGGGCTTCGTTCCCGAATTTCACATTGAGATCCTTGAGCGTCTTTACTTGCTGTTCCAAGGCATTCTTCTGCGTACGTGTCCGCTCCAACTCTAAATTCGCCGACTCGACGTCGCCCATCGCTTCTTCATATTTCCTTTGACTGACACATCCGACCATTGCGACTGCGCCAATCATCACGACCGCCGCCATCCACACTGATTTCATGCGAACCTCCCCTCCCACTGAGCGTGGTTTCTGCAACAGATGTCGGCCACCACTCTTCATCCAACATGCCTGTCGGTATGAGAGGGTGGTACGACACCTATACGTATAATGTTGGGTGTATGCCATGCCTTTCATTTTGTCAACAGATTTACTGGTCCTCCGTCCTCACAGAACATCGCGAGGGGCTGCAGTGATTCGTCTGCCTGCTTGACGGACTGCCGCCACTTTGTGAATATGCCCGAGACTCGCCGTATGGACTCATACCTATCTCAGAAAGACCTCGCATGAACGAATGGGGCCCTGGTCTCGCCACGATCTTGGGTATCGTGGAGGGGCTGACAGAGTTTCTACCCGTCTCGTCGACCGGCCACCTTATTCTCGTCGGCCACGTCTTAGGGTTCGAGGGAGACCTCGCCGCCAGCGCCGAGATTTCAATCCAACTTGGCGCCATCCTGGCCGTCATTGCCTATGAACGACACAAGCTCGCGTCCATGATCGGACAAGCCGGCCGGGAGCAGCAGGACATCTCCGCCATGATCCAAACACGTGGGACGACCCCATGGTCGAAAATCCTGATAGCCTCCTGGGCAACTCACCAGAATCTCTGGTTTCTCATCGGACTCGGGCTCGCCTTTTTGCCAGCCGCCGCGATCGGATTCCTCACCCATAGCTGGATCAAAAACCATCTCTTTACGCCTCAAACTGTGGCTGCCTCCTCCATCGTGGGGGGCTTGATTATTCTCGCTGTTGAAGCGCGTCGCAGCCACGCACAGGTCCATCGGCTCGAACAGGTGAGCTTGCTATCGGCGTTCTGGATCGGTGTGGCCCAATGCGCCTCATTACTCCCCGGTATGTCCCGATCCGGCTCCACGATCATCGGAGGGCTCTTGGTAGGATTGGAGCGGAAAGTTGCGACGGAATACTCTTTCTTTCTCGCCCTTCCAACCCTTATCGTAGCGACCTGCTATCAAATATGGAAATCACGGGACGTCTTCCGGCAAGCAGACTATCTTGCACTCGGAATAGGGATGCTGGTATCGTTCGTCGTCGCCTGGATTGTGATCGCGGCCTTTCTCTCGTTTGTGAAGCGGCATACGCTCCGACCGTTTGCCTACTACCGCATCCTTATGGGCATTGTCGTTTTCTATATCTTTGGCTTCTAGGAGGATATCTCACGATGGCTCATTCCCAGTCCGACACTGTACATGTCTTCGACACGTGGGTGAAGGGCACGAAACGGCTGCTGCACTTCGACGTGATGACGACTGATGAGGCGACGGCGCTGACGCTCGCCAAGCAGCATTTGGCAAGCCTTGGGGAGGGCGACATACCGGTTACGGTGAAAGAATGCCAGTTCTGCCACACCGAACCGCTCGTGATGTTTTCCCCCGAGCAGCAGCGCCAATTCCGCGAGCAAGGCGGGTTCATCATCACCCTCTCGACATAGCAGGCTGCGGAAAGACTAGGCTGGCCCGCCGAAAGTCCGATGGTCCGCATGTCTGGGACAAGTGGCCGCAATCCAGCAGGATGCTCAAAAAGTTCGTCCGGCAAGGCCGCAGCGAGTGAAGGCCCGAGGCGTACCCTCTGGGGCGCACGGTGCGACGAATAAGGAGCACCAAGCCTGTGCGCGCCGCCGAGTTAGTGAGGCGGCCGGGTCCCCGTTGAGGGTCTGAACGATGCGAGAACGCCGCTGGCGGACTTTTTCAGCATCCTGCTAAGAAGCAGGCGGGATCTCTTGAGGCAGGAGCGGCACGTTTTTCTTCTCAAAGGCGAAATGGATGATCAAGAAGACGACCCCCACACTGATCGCCGAGTCGGCGACATTGAAGGCCGGCCAATGGTAGGAACCCACATAGACATCGAGAAAATCGATCACCTCGCCATACCGTAATCGATCGATCAGATTCCCGATCGCCCCTCCTAGAATCCCGGCAATACTGAGCTGCCCCCTCCAATCTTTCTCTGGCAACCGGAAGAGAATCGTTCCCAGTAGGGCCAGAGCAAACAGCGCCGTGACCCCGAAGAACACCATGCGAAATGCATTGCTGCTGCCGGCCAGCAACCCAAAGGCCGCACCGGGATTGCGGATATAGGTCAGGCTGAAGAGATTGGGAATAATCGGACTGGATTCATCCAGTCGCATCGACTGCATGATGAACAGTTTCGTCACCTGATCGATCACCACGATCGTGCCACTGAGCGACGCCAGGAGCAGATAGCGAATGGGCCGTCGCATCACTGCACCGCCTCCACGCAGCGGTCGCAAAGCGTGGGGTGGTTTCGATCTTTCCCCACTGCGTCACGATAATTCCAACAGCGTTCGCATTTTTGGCTCTTGGACTTGGAAACTACCACCAAAAAATCGGGTTTGAGTGGAAGGTTGTGGACTTCTCTTAGCTCGACCCGTGACACAATAAGAAAGGTGGATAAGTCCGTTTCATACCGCTTAAGAAACTCGTACTTCTCGGGATTTGCATGTATCTGTAAATCAGCCTCAAGCGAGGAACCTATAACCTTCTCACGACGTTGATCTTCTAAGGCTGCTTGCGCCGCTACTCTCACTTCCAACAGCTGCTCCCATCTCTGTGTGATCTCGGCATTCTGCCATTGCGGACGAGCCTCCGGAAACTGGCTCAGATGGATACTGGGCGGACCAAGCGTGCCTCTCATCTGTACCGCCAAGGTCCGCCAGATCTCTTCGGCCGTAAAGCTCAACACCGGAGCCATCAGTTTCGCTAAAGCGACGACGATGTCGAAGAGCACAGTCTGCGACCCACGCCGCAAACGAGAGTCTGCGCGGAACGTATAGAGCCGATCCTTGAGAATGTCGAGATACACGGCGCTCATGTATACGGCGCAGAAATAATCAAGCTCATGAATGATTTGACGAAAATCAAAATCTTCATAGCTCTTCTTGACAGTCTCAACCAAATTGTAGAGTTTGAGCAAGGCCCAACGATCGAGTTCAGGTAGCTGATCAAAGGGAACACGATGAGCAGCAGGGTTAAAATCATAGAGGTTACTGAGCATGAACCGGCAGGTATTTCTAATCTTTCGGTAAACCTCGACGAGCTGATTCAGAATCTCCTGGGAGATCCGTAGATCCTCGCGGTAATCCTGCGCCGAGGCCCACAGACGCAGGATTTCTGCCCCCGATTGTTTGATGACATCCTGCGGTGCAACCACGTTGCCTGCCGACTTCGACATCTTCTTGCCGCTCCCATCTAGTACAAAGCCGTGGGTCAGCACAGACTTGTAGGGCGCACGACGATCCGTGACGACGCCTGCCAGTAATGCGCTGTGGAACCAGCCTCGGTGCTGGTCCGATCCTTCCAGATACAGGTCAGCCATCCACCCGCGTGGCTTTAGAACCGCCGCGTAGCTCACACCGGATTCAAACCAGACATCGAGAATGTCTTTCTCTTTTTCAAACGACGAGCCGCCGCACTTCCTACAAATTGTGCCTGGGGGAAGCAACTCGGCCGCCGACCGCTCGAACCAAATGTCAGCTCCCTTTGATTCCATCAAGCCGGCGATGTGCTCGATCACATTGGGATCTGCCAGGACCGTCCGACAGCTCACACATGTAAATCCTGGGATCGGCACGCCCCACACTCGTTGCCGCGACAAGCACCAATCCGGCCGGTTGGTTATCATCCCGTTGATCCGATCTCTGCCCCAAGGCGGAATCCACTGGACTTGCTCGATTTCGGCAAGCGCGTTCTTCCGAAGATCGTTCGTCTCCATCGACACGAACCACTGTTCGGTAGCGCGGAAAATGACGGGATTCTTGCAACGCCAACAGTGCGGATAGGAGTGGTTCAACGAACCCTGGCCCAACAACCGTCCGTTGGCCTGCAGGAACTCCACGATCTTTGGATTCGCCTTCAACACATGCTGACCGGCAAACTCCTTCACGACGTCGGTAAACCGCCCGGCGTTGTCGACCGGCGCTAAAATCTCCAACCGTTCTCCCGACGAGGCCGTGGCATTGTGCTCAAGGACGAGGATGTAGTCGTCCATGCCGTGACCCGGCGCAATATGGACACAGCCTGTACCCTGATCGAGGGTCACGAAGTCTCCGAGCAGAATCGGTGACAGACCAGTGGTCAGGGGCCGTTGCGTCTCGATTCCCTCGAATCCCTCTCGTCCCTTCTTCACCCCGAACACCCGCGCCCCTTCGAGCTTGCATGCCTTCATCACGGCCTCAACAAGCTTCTCCGCTACGATCAGCACCTCGTCGCCAACCTGGACAAACGCATAGTCAATATCGCCATGGAGACAGACCGCTTGATTGGCCAGGAGTGTCCATGGCGTGGTCGTCCAGATCACGACGGATACCAACTTGATACCGGCGGGAAACGAAATGCCGGGGAACGTCTTACTGAGCACCGTGGGAGACGTGACTAACGGGAACTTCACATAGATCGAGGGAGAGGTGTGATCTTCGTATTCGACTTCCGCCTCGGCCAGGGCGGTTTGGTCCGCCGTGCACCAAAGCACCGGTTTCAATCCCTTATAGACGCCTCCCCGCTCCACGAATTTCCCGAACTCACGAATGATCGTAGCCTCATAGCCAGGATTCATCGTGAGATAGGGATGCTGCCAATCACCCAAGATGCCGAGGCGCTGAAACTCCTCACGCTGAATCTTGTAAAACCTCTCCGCATACTCCCGGCAGAGTCGGCGGATGGCCAGGGTATCGAGCGTTTTTTTCTTGTCGCCGAGTTCTTTGAGGACTTGATGTTCGATTGGAAGGCCATGGCAATCCCACCCTGGCACATAAGGCACGTGGTAACCCGCCATCGTCTTTGATTTGATGATGATGTCTTTGAGAATCTTGTTCAGCGCATGACCGATATGAATGCGGCCATTGGCATAGGGCGGGCCATCGTGCAAGATGTACAGTGGATGGCCTTTCCCCGCCTCCTGAATCTGTTCGTACAACCGTTCCTTCTCCCACGAGGCAAGGAGTTCAGGCTCCCGCTGAGGCAGGTTCGCCTTCATCGGAAAATCGGTTTTCGGCAGATTGAGTGTTGCCTTGTAGTCCATAACCTGTTTGATCTCTCGCAAAAAACTTAGAACGTGATTGGAATCAGGGGTAGGAATATACCGGAATAACAGGCGAGGCACCAGTCCTTAGCTTTGATGCGGGATCGTCAAAAACGTCTTCCAGCAAGGCCGCAGCGAGCGAATATGCGAGGTGTACCATTCACACCCACCCGCCCCGAGCAGTCAGAACAGCTCTATCCCGGGCGGTACATTGAGCATGTGAGCGACGCGAGAACGAAGTCCGGTGAAAGGTGCGTCTCGGCGCACCGGGGCTGGGCGGGTGGAATCAAACTGTTTTTCACGATCCCGCTAACTGACCGCCATCATGCGGTCGAGCGCCACCTTCGCCCAATGCTTCTCGTCGTCTGGAACGACGATATGGTTCACGACGTGGCCGTCGGCAAGATTTTCCATCGCCCAGCAGAGATGGGCTCCATCGATCCGGAACATCGTCGCGCACTGGCAGACCGTGGAGGACAGGAAGAAGACCTTCTTATCGGTGAGGTCGCGCTTCAATCGATTGACCAGATTCAATTCGGTTCCCACTGCCCAAGCCGTCCCGGCCGGCGCTGCCGTCACTGTGCGAATAATCAACTCCGTGGACCCGGACAGATCTGCTCGATTGACAACATCCTCGTGGCATTCGGGATGGACGATCACCTTCCCAGCCGGATACTGCTTGTGGAAATTGTCCACATGCACGGGCTGGAACATCTGATGCACACTGCAGTGGCCTTTCCAGAGAATGAGCTTCGCACGTCGGATCGCCTCACGCGTATTGCCCCCGTTGGGTTGATAGGGGTCCCAGACGATCATCTCTTCTCGCGGCAGCCCCATCTTGTTGGCCGTATTGCGACCCAAGTGCTCGTCCGGGAAGAAGAGGATTTTCTCCCGCCTGGCCCAGGACCATTCCATCACCGCCTTGGCGTTGGAGGACGTACAGGTAATCCCGCCATGTTCGCCGCAAAAGGCTTTGAGCACCGCGGCAGAGTTCACATAGACCGCCGGCATGACGGTCTCTTCCACGGGAATGATTCGTCCCAGGGTCTCCCAACATTGATCGACCTGTTCGATAGCCGCCATGTCCGCCATGGAGCAGCCTGCTGCCATGTCCGGAAGAATCACCGTTTGTTTGGAGCGGCTCAGGATGTCGGCAGTCTCCGCCATGAAGTGAACGCCGCAAAAGACGATATAAGGCCGCTCTGATCGCTCGGCTGCCAGTTTCGAGAGCAGGAGAGAATCCCCACGAAAGTCCGCATGTTCGATGACTTCATCCCGTTGATAATTATGACCTAGGATCATGACCCGGTCGCCAAGCACACGTTTAGCCTCACCTGTCCGGCGGAACAGTTCCTCCCCGGACAGTTGCTGGTAGTCCGTGATCGGTTTCAGAAGTGTCGAGACGGTCTGCATAGGCTCCTTGGCGAAATAGCGTACGGCATCATTCTACGTTAGGGTTTCCCGACAATCAATGAAGCAGCCGCTGTGAGGAAGTCCTACACAGGCGATGATCCTCTCGGTTCGGCCAGGGTAGGCCTAATACCCCGTTGACAATGCAACAGGCCGGCGATACGATTCCCCGTCGAAGCTAGGGGAGCCACACGGCTGAGAGTCCGCCCGAACGGACGACCCTCAGAACCTGACCTGGGTAATACCAGCGTAGGGAAGCGAGAACAACCGGAACTGTTGGTCTCTCTGCCGCACCCCTAAGCATCAGGTGCGGCTTTTTTATTGTTGACGACTGAGCACAGTTCACGTTTTGGAGAAAGGATCTCCTCATGAGCGACCATACAATCGGCAATGGATCTGCAACTGGTAACGGACACACGTCTGCCGGATCAGCCTTGACGACCACGCCGTTCCCCGCCTCGCGCAAGGTTTATGTGCAGGGGACGCAGGCAGGCGTGCGAGTCCCGATGAGAGAGATCGGCCTGACCGCCACCAAGTCGATGAATGGGGGCACACCCATTGCCAATGAACCAATCACGATCTACGATACCTCCGGTCCTTATACAGACCCGGACGTACAGATCGACGCGCGGTCTGGATTGGCGCCTTATCGACGGAACTGGGTGATCGGCAGGAACGATGTGGTCGAGCTCCCGGATATCTCCTCACATTATGGCCGCCTGCGCGCAACCGATCCCAAGCTGGACGGGCTCCGGTTTCAACACATTCGCAAGCCGCTGCGAGCCAAACCTGGCATGAATGTGACCCAGCTCCACTACGCCAGACAAGGCCTCGTCACGCCAGAAATGGAGTTCATTGCGATCCGGGAAAACCAATCTCGCGAAGTGGCGCGCGAATTGGCCTCACGGAATGGGCACGGCGGCGGGGTCACCCAGCACCCTGGCCAGTCATGGGGTGCAAGCATCCCCGCTGTGATCACACCGGAATTTGTCCGCGACGAAGTCGCCCGTGGCCGCGCGATCATCCCGGCCAACATCAACCATCCGGAAACCGAGCCGATGATCATCGGCCGCAACTTTCTGGTGAAGATCAACTCCAACATCGGCAACTCCGCAGTCGCTTCCTCCATCGAAGAAGAAGTGGAGAAGATGATCTGGTCGATTCGTTGGGGCGCCGACACAGTGATGGACCTCTCCACCGGCAAGAACATCCACGAGACCCGCGAATGGATCATCCGAAATTCTCCGGTGCCCATCGGCACCGTACCAATCTATCAAGCACTGGAAAAAGTCGGAGGCAAGGCCGAAGACCTGACCTGGGAACTGTTTCGCGACACACTGATCGAACAGGCCGAGCAAGGAGTCGACTACTTCACCATCCACGCTGGGGTGCGCCTCGCCTATGTGCCAATGACCGCCACACGCATGACCGGCATCGTGTCCCGAGGCGGGGCTATCCATGCGAAGTGGTGCCTGGCTCATCATGAAGAAAACTTCGCCTACCGCCACTTCGAAGAAATCTGCGACATTATGAAAGCCTACGACGTATCGTTCAGTTTGGGCGACGGGTTGCGCCCCGGCTCCATTGCAGACGCCAACGATGAGGCGCAATTCGCCGAGTTGGACACGTTGGGTGAGCTCACCAAAATTGCCTGGCGCCACGACGTCCAGGTCATGATTGAAGGACCAGGCCACGTGCCCATGCACATGATCCAGGTCAACATGGAAAAACAGCTGACGGCCTGCCAGGAAGCGCCCTTCTATACGCTGGGACCGCTCACGACCGACATCGCGCCGGGCTACGATCACATCACCTCCGGCATCGGCGCAGCCATGATCGGGTGGTTTGGCTGTGCGATGCTCTGCTATGTGACACCCAAGGAACACCTGGGCCTCCCCGACCGCGAAGATGTGAAGACCGGCGTCATCACCTACAAAATCGCCGCCCACGCAGCGGATCTCGCCAAGGGCCATCCGGGCGCGCAGATTCGGGATAACGCGCTCTCAAAAGCCCGCTTCGAGTTTCGCTGGGAAGACCAGTTCAATCTTTCGCTCGATCCGGACACAGCAAGGCTCTTCCACGACGAAACCTTGCCGGACAATGCTGCGAAGGTCTCGCACTTCTGTTCGATGTGCGGCCCTCATTTCTGCTCAATGAAGATCACGCAGGATGTCCGGGACTATGCCGCGCAATTGCAGGTGGATGAACACACAGCGATTCAAATCGGCATGAAAGAAAAGGCCGAAGAGTTCAAGAAGACCGGTTCCGAAATTTACCGGTAGGAGTTCCCAATGGCTAA
Source organism: Nitrospirota bacterium (assembly GCA_963741245.1). Lineage (GTDB taxonomy): Bacteria > Nitrospirota > Nitrospiria > Nitrospirales > Nitrospiraceae > Palsa-1315. Next base: position 169,035 of record CAVUHR010000028.1, read on the forward strand.
GCCGAAACCAGCCCCGTTACGGGAAAGGGACATCACGCGCCAGATCGCGCGAGAATACTACAAAGAATTCGACCAGCTCATCGAGAGCGATGTGATCATTGTCGGCGCCGGGCCTTCCGGGTTGATCTGCGCCCATGATCTGGCTGAGATGGGATTTCGGACGGTCATCGTCGAGCAGAGCCTTGCCCTTGGCGGCGGCTTTTGGTCGGGCGGCTACCTGATGAACAAGGCCACGATTTGCGAGCCGGCCAATGAGATCCTCGAAGAGATCGGCGTGCCCTGCAAGAAGATCACGGAATGCGAGGGGATGTACATGGTCGACCCCCCGCACGCCACCGGCGCGCTGATTGCGGCGGCGTACAGAGGCGGCGCCAAGATCATGAACCTCACGAGAGTCGTCGACTTAATTCTTCGTCGAGACGGCATTCTCGAAGGCGTGGTGGTCAATAACACGACGGCTGAAATGGCCGGCCATGACATCCTCCACGTGGACCCCATCGCGCTCGAAAGCAAGATCGTGGTGGACGCGACAGGCCACGATGCCGTCGTCGTGGAACTTTTGCACAAACGCAATCTCTACAAAGCCGTGCCCGGCAACGGCGCCATGTGGGTTTCTCGTTCCGAAGAAGAGGTGATGGACCGAACCGGCGAGGTCTATCCCAACTGTTTCGTCATCGGGTTAGCAGTGGCGGCCGTATACGGCACGCCCCGCATGGGACCGGCATTCGGCTCGATGTTGCTCTCAGGACGCTATGGAGCTGAACTCATCAAGAAGAAACTGAAACAGGAGTAAGCGGTCAATGGTCATCAGTCAATGGTCAAAAGTGAGGATGGAAAGCCACCGTGAACTAATGACCAATGACTATTGACGAAAGACGCGCTTTAGTACGGACATGGATGTTCAAGACTTTTTGGTTCAAGGCGAAGGCCATGAAGAGGATAAACGCGAGGCGTGGCAACTCTTCCAACAGGCCTATGAACACCAGATGAAGGGCGAATTGGAAGAGGCCGTGACGCTCTATAAGAAATCGATTGAGACTCATCCCACTGCCGAGGCCTACACCTTCCTCGGCTGGACCTACAGCTTTATGGGCCGTCTCGATGATGCGATAGAGGAATGCCACAAGGCCATCGCGCAAGACCCCGACTTCGGCAACCCCTATAATGACATCGGGGCCTATCTGATCGAAAAGGGCGAACTCGACGAAGCGATTACCTGGTTTCAGAAAGCCCTCCAGGCGAGACGCTATGAGAGCCCGGCCTTCCCCCATCTCAACCTGGGTCGGGTCTACGAGCGCAAGGGCCAATGGACTGAGTCCATCGACTCCTATAAGAAAGCTCTGGCCCTCAATCCCAACTACGCCTTGGCAAAGAAAGCGCTGGGACGATTGATCAGTTCATTGAATTGAACTGGTTTGTCTTGATCACCACTAACCAAATGAACCAGACAAACGAGACAGCCCAGAAAACCATGTTGGTTGGTGTGACAGATATTTTCTTTTACACCAAAGTCCGCGACGCCCTCATGTCGAAGGGTTACCGGATCGAACGAGCTCGAACGCAGCAGGATATCGCCGAAAAGGCCTCGGCCACTAGCCCATCCGCATTTATTTTGAACATGAACGACGAGACACTGAACGCCTTTCAAGCCCTAGAAACCCTCAAAGCCGATACACAATTGAAGGCCATTCCCATCCTCGCCTTTGCCAATCATGAAGAAGTCGACACGTTTAACAGGGCCAGAGCGCTGGGAGTGACCAAGATTGTCTCGCGCAATGAGTTTTCCTCACGACTAAAAGACCTGGTGGAGGAAATTCTCGCGGCTCCCCTTACGCCTAACGTTTCACGCCTCACGGATTTATGATGAAACACTCACCCATCCACGATCTTCACACGAAGCTTGGTGCGACCTTTGAAGAGGTCGCCGGGTGGGACATGCCAGCTCACTATGGCAAGTGGATTACGGAATATCAGGCGGTGCGCCATGCAGTCGGCCTCTCCGACCTCTCGCACCGAGGCAAGATCCGCGTCACCGGCGACGATCGCGTGAAATGGCTGCAGGGCCTCATTAGCAACGACATTCTCCCGCTCCAGCCAGGCCAGGGCCGCTATTCGAGCTTTCTCACGCACAAGGGCAAGATGCTCGGCTACTTTCGTGTCTATGCCCTGTCTGACAGCCTGTGGGTGGAAGACGTTGGCGAGGTCGGCGACGCCACCTTCCAAGCCCTCCGAAAGTTTCTTCTCTACGGCATCAAAGCAAAGATGGAGAACTGTGCGGAATCCTGGGGGCTATTGCTTGTCAGCGGGCCCAAGGCCTGCGCGACTGTCAACGCCGCCTTCGGCGTCGAAATGAGCGACCTCAAGCCAGTGAGTGCTATTTCAGCTAAAATCGGCGGCCATGCCTCGCTCGTCCTGCGTACAGAAGAAACCGGAGAGGATGACCTAGAGATATTACTGCCCGCTGACGCCCTCAGCACAGCCTGGGAACGACTCATGGAGGCAGGTGCGACATATGGCATCAAGACGGTCGGCGGTCACGCTCGTGAGGCCCTCCGCATCGAAGCAGGGCTGCCGAAGGCAGGGCCGGACCTCAACGAAGAGATCGTCCCACCTGAAGCGAACCTGGAAGGGAAAGCGTTCAGCTTGAATAAGGGCTGCTATCCCGGGCAAGAAGTCGTGGCAAGGATGGACACCTACGGCAACGTACGGCGGCACTTAGTCGGGCTCGTCATGAATGGCTCGATCATCCCACCGAGGGGTGCCAAGATATTCAGCGGGGACCGGGAGGTCGGCTGGGTCAGCAGTGCCACGGACTCCCCACAGCTCAAGACCCCTATTGCCCTGGCATTCCCACTCCGGGACTTTTCAGCCCCCGGCACCAACCTCACCATCGAAATCAATGGTGCGCGTCACGACGCGACGGTTCGGGCGCTCCCCTTCTACCGCCGAGCCTAATCCCGCAGGATCGCTATTTCTCCGGGTTCCGGACCGCCGACACGGCGCTCGCGAAAGCCAGCAAGCTCTTCCGCTCGTCATCTTCAAGCGCCAGCAAGAGGTGGGCCTCCTCGGCATGCATCAGGCGAAGACTTAGGAACGGCTCTTCACGGCGTTTCTCTTTATTGTCCCACATCGCATCGATCATCTGAACTTTGTCCAGTTGCCCGACCGACACCACGTCGTAACGAAAATACGAATCGCCGATGACCATGTCGAACAGCACGTTGCCGGCAGTGAGGAGCACTAGATTAAAGCGCCCCTGATCTTCGTAGCCCTCCGGCAAAAACTTGTTGATGTGGCAAAGCGCGATCTTGCGATCTCCTAAGGCTGCGCGAATCTTTTCTTTTAGTACCGGGTAATCGATCTGCATGGCCTTTTCATCAGGCCCCGTAGCCGCCGCAGCGGCATTTTGAGCCTTTTGAAAAACCTCATCCGCTGACATCAACCCTGCCATATGTGTATTCCTTTCATCTCATCCGAGCACTGTTAACTCGCGGTATGCCGAGCCTTCACGGCTCTGGCTCCGCCGACCAATCCAAGGCCGGCCCACGCAAACTCCAAGAAAATGAATCCGACCCGACGATGTTCAACGCGAGGTATCCCGCATTCAGTTCACGCCAGACTCCACCCTGAATCAGGCCATAGGCCGACAGCACCATCAGGGCGGCCAGCAGGGAAATCAGCTGTAATAGCATCATGCACCTCGCCCTGATCTCGATCACGCGCACAACGCATGTGTACCGTAACTGGCCACCCGTCCTGATTTCAAGAGGACTTTCGCGGAGGATGCCGGTTACTTGGCGGGCAGATGGTGGGAAAACCGCGTGGCACCGGCTTCGTCGAGGACCGTGACGTCGAGTGAGGACTTGGTGACTCGAATGAGACCAAAATTGAAGTACCCTCCTTCATTAATCAGTGTGGTCGGGCGTAATCCCGCACTGGGCGGCGTCAGCGGACCAGGCGCGGCGGACAACGGACCAGCCATAAACTCATGGAAGTCGGGAGTCCCGTCACCGTTCGGATCGTACGCATTCGCTTGCACATAGTGGACATCACCGGCAAGGAACACCACGTTCTTCACCCTCCGGCCGAGAATGTGGTCCACAATCACCTGCCGCTCCCATTCAAACCCTGGACTGCCAGGCCCTCCGGCCCAACCATCGTTCCCGGGGACGCCAGGGCCTCCTCTCTTCGAAATGGACAGAGGCACCGTGGTCACAATCACTTTCCACGTCGCGGTTGACTCGATGAGCCCACTCAACAACCACTGAAGCTGCCTCTCTCCCAACATCGTCTTCGCCGGGCCGTCCTGATCAGTATTGCGGCTCCGATACTGCCGCGTATCGAGGATGAACAGCTCAAGGTCCGCCCCAGCACGCACCGTTCGATAGAGTCGATGAGGATCGTCGGGCGCCTCGCGTATCGGCCAATACTCGCGCAAGGCCTGACGCCCAGCCGGCATCTGGCTGTCAAAGGGCCCTGCAAAGTTATTCCGCACTTCATGATCATCCCAGATGACATAGACCGGAACGCTGGCGAGAAACCGCCGCAAAGCCTCCGCACCCCGTTGGTCGCGATGACGAGCACGATACTCGGCCAGGGTCGTCGCCAGAAATTCAGCTCCCGGTTCGTTCGGAGGCGACGGGCACAGGTGATCTGCGTACATCGTATCGCCGAGAAACAGAAAGAAATCGAGCTGCTGGGCGCGCATCACATCGAAGATAGGGTAGCCGGCAGCGCCACGCCTGCAGCGCTGATGGCCACCCAGATCGCCGCTCCAGGCCAAGGTGACCGGGACCGAATTCGCGGCATCCGGCAAGGTCGTGAACTCCCCGCGCGCTGCTATTGTCAGCGACTCTCCCTGTGCTTGACCAACCAATACGTGATAGCGATAGCGCGTTGCGGAGGCGAGGCCATCCAGGGGAATCGTCAAGGTGTAGTCGCGGTCGGCACTGGTGACGAATACCGCCGTTCGTGCAGCAGGCGATCTGATCGTCGCCATCTTCGACATGAGTTCCCAAGCCGCAACCGAAGCCCATTCAATTTGCACCGCCTGGGACCCCTCTGTCCTGAGCCACAACAGCGCCGATTGACTCGTGACGTCTCCGACCGCAATGCCTTGAGGTAGCGGATTCATCGAAGCGGCAGCCGTCTCTGCAAAAGGACTCCCGGGGGGAAGCCCCTCTCGGGACGCTGATACACAGCTGAACACAGCGGGTATCGAGGCAAGGAGAAGGAAGAACAGACAGAACTGACGCATCGTGTAGATTGGCTTACCGGAACGGGGTCACTGCGTCAAGCAGTTGAAAATCAGCCCCGCCGACCTGCATACTATCGCACGGAAACGGAGCATGAGATGCACGATCTGACCTGCTTAATCAAAGGCTGCCAAGCCAAAGTCTATGCCCCAGCCGGCACGCACAGCATCTGCAGGGAGCACTTTCTCAGCTATCTCACCTGGCGTCGCCGCAAAGGCCCGCAGATGTTCATGAAATATGCTGGGATGACGATGGAAGAACGAGACCCCCTCGTTGCAGAATGGGCCGATACCATCCGAGTAGAAGAAATTCCAATCGCCGCAGCGCCAAAAACCTAACCTTCCACACCATCACACAAGAAAACGGTTCCTGCCACCTTATTCCTGCCAGCGAGTGTCTTATTAGCACCGCGTTTCTGAGGTCACCTCTGATGAGCACCTTGGCAAGCGCGGCACGATTCTCGCTGGTGTAGTCTTCTTAGTAACGATGGCAACCTTATCAGCGAGCGGAGCACTGTATGCTTGACTCATCGCTTGGTCACACCTGCCTAATACAGGCAGGATGACTATCTTTCCAGCAACTTCTTTGGCGACAAGACCATTCAATTCGTATTGTGGCCAATTCATCGCGAAAACAGGACCTGATATCACACCTCTTCCAAAACGCGAGTTAGCAAGGCCACGCTCAATTGATCGGTCGACAGGCTATCTCCGACCTTCTAGCTCAAGATTCATCGTACCAGACGCGAAACACGGAGTCTCGTGAGTGCCACAGCAGTCGGCCTGACGAGCGTCTATCTTGTCGTCTCATGCATGCGATATGAAAGCGTCATATCCGATGTCTCGCTGGAGCATCATCAATTCACTAAATTGTTGTTCCTCCATCCGAAGCAACTCCGGCCGATGTGCACTGACTAGGCAACATCAACATCCTGAAATGCCTTCGCACTGTATAGATTCATGGGAGTGGTACCGCCGATCACCCACCAACGCGGTTCATCTTTTTCGTCTCCGGTGCCTTCCAGCGCCCCATCCTCTCGCCCAACGAGCTTGAACCGTCGTCTGAATCGGACGGCGAGGACGTTCGTGTGGCCTTCGATCTCCACATATTCACGAGCGCGCTGCATAAGTTCTTTCAGACTAGCCCATTCTAGGTACCTCTCCTACCTCCTGGAGGTTAGGGCTGAATTGTTCTCCCACTGCGCCCGTCGAACGAGCACTCTGCTCTTTTCCTTTCCCCCCACAACCAGGGCTGGGGAGCGGCCTGCCTCTCAAGTGCGCGCGTCGATCGAGGCCCTTCCGAGGGCGCGCGATCCGCGAGCACAGAGAGCGCCAGGCCCCTACCCCATCACCGCCGACCCATGATGATGAATCAACAACCACTCATCCCCGATGCGCTCGAAGAGATTTGTGGCTAACACCTTTGCCTGCTGCGGTTCGTCTGATTGATGGGTGGTGATGTTCTCCACGCAGACGACCCAAGCCATATCGCCTGCCACCTGCACCGTCACGTCGGTGAGCTCGAACGTCATAGAAAAGGTATTATTAAAGATCAAGACCCACGAGTCGCGCACGCGCGGCCAGCCAGACCGCAACGTCCAGCCGGGATGGATGCAGGTCACGTATTCCTGGTGCGCCCAAATCTTATCCATCTCGTCGATGTCGAGGTTACCGAACGCGGCATAGAACGCGTGGTTCGCATTGTTCACTTCTTCGATTCGTTCTTCCAGCATGCGCGGCTCCTCACCCGAAAAATGAGCCATATCATACTGCAATTACGGAGACGAGGGCGAGGGAGAGTATGGAGGATGAACAAAGCAGAAAACTTCGATCTTACAGGCTGCTCAAAAAGCCCGCCAGCAAGGCCGCAGCAGTTTAGTACTCGCTCTCAAAAGGGTGGCCTGGTTGATCCTCGATTGCGCGCGTCGAACAATATTAATGATCCTTCAAAGCTCGATCGTTATCTCTTCAGGGATGGGGGCTGATTGATCTTCCACTGCGCGCGTCCAACGAGGGCCTTCGGAGGCCGCGCGTTGCGCGAGCACAGAAGATCATCAGGCTCCATCCCCTCCTCTGTTCCGCGAGCAGGAGGACGACCAGGCTACCCTTTCCTTCCTTTTTCAGCTGCCTGTTAGGTTTTGAGCCGGGACGTTTGCCGATCTACCACCCAAACTCCGGCCAGGATCAGCGCGATGCCGAGGATTTCACTCATGCCCACCGGTTCTTTCAACAGCACCGCAGACAGGACGACGGCGGCCACAGGAGTCAGATTGCCAAGGACGGAGGCGCGCGAGGGCCCAATTCCCTTCACGCCGAACAGCCAGGCCTGTTGCGCGATGGCCGTGGCGAACAGGACCAGATACCCCAGCGCCATCCAGTCCGCCGGCGTCACGGACCCGAGTCCGGCATCCAGCATCTTGCGATCTGTCCACAAGAGGGGAATTTGGAGGATGGTGGCAACGAGCAGCGTCGTCCAATTGACGGTTAAGGCTGAGTGGCGCTCCATGAGCTGCCGGCTGCCGATACTGTAGAGGGCCCAGCTCACCACACCGAGAAAGACCAGCAGGCTGCCGAGCAGCGGCTGATCGCCCGCGGCCTGGAACCCCGCCACGGAGACCAACCCCACCCCCGCGAAGGACAGGAGACCGCCCGCCCACACGGCGCGCAGAGGGACATCGTGAATCAACAACGCCGAGAGCAGCGCGGTCACCACCGGACTCGATCCGATGATCACTCCGCCCACGGCTCCGCTCACATACTTGAGCCCCATGAGAATGAGTAGGTGGTTGCCCAACACGCCGAGCCCGAGCAGACCCAGCATACGCACATCCGCCTTGGTCAACTTGGCCAAGGTGCCTTCCTGCCACCACCAGGTGGTCAAGAGAATCGCCAACCCGCCAATGTCCCGCAAAACCGAGGCTTCAACAGCTGAGAATCCACTCAGGGCCAGCTTCTGAGCCACGATCGAGCCGCCCCAGAGCACGGCGGCAGCGATGATCGCACCATAAGCCAGACGGCTTGTCTGAGGTGTCATAGGCAGTAGTTACAGCCCTTGTTAACGGGCGTCAAGCAGTTTGCATTCATCACTGGGGTCTAATCACCAAGACTCCATCCCGGATCGTCACCAGCACCGCTGTGACACGCGAATCAGCTGCGACCACTCGATTCAGCTCCTGAATGGCCGCCGTCTTCTCATCAGGAGGCGGCTGTTTCAGCACATCACCATCCCAGAGCACATTATCGATCAGAATCACCCCATGCGACGACACAAGATCGAGCGCCCGCCGGTAGTAATTCACATAGTTGAATTTGTCAGCGTCAATGAAGATCAGATCGAACGGTCCCTTGAGACCCCGCATCGTATCGAGCGCCGGCCCCATGCGGATCTCGATCTTCTTACCAATCGGTGATCGCGCGAAATACTGGCGCGCGAGAGCGGCTGACTCCTCATTGATCTCACACGTAAGCACCGTCCCGTCTGCCGGTAGCGCTTCCGCAAAACAGAGCGCGCTATAGCCGGTGAACATGCCGATCTCCAGCACGCTGGTTGCCCGCACCAGCTGCGTCATCATCTTCAGGAAGGCCCCTTCGAGCGGCCCGACGATCATCTGGGGTGACTCCATGCGCCGTTGAGTCTCTTCCCGTAAGTCCCGGCAGAGCTCCGACTCCGGCATGGAGTGGGCCTGGGCATAGGTCTCGATGTCAGCCGCGACAAGTCTATTCATCGTTTTGGGAGATCATGGGTTTGAAAAAGGATAATTCGTTGCGTACACTACCTAAGGGGATGCAGATCGGCGCGATCATAGCATGACGGTTCCTGGAGGAAATACTCTACTGTGAAAACCCTGAAGACTGTGGAAGCCTTGTCGACCAGACTCTTGGAGATCCAACGCATTAACAGCGCGGCTGCGCTCCTCTCGTGGGATCAGGAGACCCACATGCCGGCCGGCGGAGGCGAGGCCCGCGCCGAGCAGATTTCTACGCTCCAGGGCATCGCACATCAGAAGTTCGTCTCGCCGGAAATTGAACGGTTGCTCGCCACCTGGGTCGATCCAGAGTCCGGTGCGATCCGTGAAACACCCGGGGATGGTTGGGACGAGCCCACTCGATCGTTGCTCCGCGAAGTGTGGCGTGACTATAGCCGCGCAAAAAAGCTTCCCTCTGATTTTGTCATGACGCTCAGCCGGGAATGTTCGCTGGCGCAGCAAGTGTGGGTCGAAGCAAAAGAACATCACTCCTTCTCGCAATTTCTCCCAAATCTCCGTACGGTCCTGTCGCTCAAGCGAGAAGAGGCCGAGTACCTCGGCTACCGAGACTCGCCGTACAATGCCCTGCTCGATGTGTACGAACCGGGCTCCACCATCGCGGCATTGCGCCCGTTGTTCGCGCAAGTCAAGGAACGTCTCGTGCCGCTGCTCAAAAAAATTCAGCAGAGCTCGGTTCAAATCGACGATGCGATTTTATTTCATACCTACGATCAGGCGCGCCAGCTGGAGTTCGGCCGGATGATCTTGATCGCTATGGGCTACGACTTCGAACGGGGGCGTCTCGACCTGTCGGCGCACCCCTTCACGACGTCATTCCATCCGACGGACGTGCGCGTCACGACCCGTGTGCACGAACACGATCTCCAATCCTGCCTGTTCAGTTGTATCCATGAAGGCGGACACGGGCTGTACGATCAGGGGCTCGACCCCCGCTACTTCGGTACACCGCTGGGCGATTCGGTCTCACTCGGCATTCATGAAAGCCAATCGCGCATGTGGGAAAACTGCGTAGGCCGGTCGCGATCGTTCTGGCGCTTCTTTTACCCCATGCTGCAGCAAACCTTTCATCATCAATTGCGTGCCCTCGATGGGGAACAATTCTACGCGGCCATCAATCGCGTGAAGCCGTCGCTGATTCGGGTCGAGGCCGATGAGCTCACCTACAATCTCCACGTCATGCTGCGGTTCGAAATTGAGCAGGATCTCATCGAAGGCCGGACGCGCCCGGAGGACCTGCCGGAGATCTGGAACCAGAAAATGGAGGAATACCTGGGCATCGTCCCCTCCAACGATGCGGAAGGCGTGCTACAAGACGTGCACTGGTCGTTAGGCGCCTTCGGCTATTTCCCGACGTACACGCTCGGAAATCTCTACTCCGTTCAATTCTATGAGCAGGCCAAACTGGAGATCCCGCATCTGGAGGATGAAATTGCGGCAGGACAACTGATGGTGCTGCAACGTTGGCTCGGACAGAAGATTCATCGCTGGGGCCGAATGTTCACGCCGGATCATCTCGCCCAACGAGTGACGGGGAAGAGCCTCGACCCTGAACCGTTCTTAACTTATGTTGATAAAAAATACGGCGAACTCTACCACCTCTAGCAGGCTGCTCAAAAAGGCCAGACTTCTCACCCACCCAACCCTGGCGCGCCGAGACGTGCCTTTCCGCAGGCAAGGCCACAGCGAGCGACTAAAGATGGTTACTCCAAGCTTGCGCGCGTACGTCACCCTCGGATGGCCCGTATGAGTCCCTCACTGCGCGCGTTGAGCGCGGCCCTTTCAATTCTCTCTACCTTGTCTTTAAGGGAGTGGCCGAGGCTGCCCTTTACTGCGCGCATCGAACGAGCACAGTGTCATCGTGCGCGTTCTGCGAGCAAGAAGGGCACCTGGCCGCTCCCTTCCCTGCTGGCGGACTTTTTCAGCAGCCTGCGAGGCAAGAGGCTAATATCCCATCGCCAGATTGAGCCTAGCCACCACCGTGGCGGGCAACGTGAACTCCGCCTGCACCTCGATGCGAGACGGCACTAAGAGCGTCGTGTGAAAGACAATATCGCGGATCGGGATCTTGAACTCCGGTTGCTGCGGGGTACTCAATTCGACTGACTCGACCGATTGGGTGATCGTCCCGCTGTCTTGTGGACCATTGGCCGTCACCACCGCCTTCAGAATCTCCGCGACCTTCTCGTTCGTCTCAACCCCCTCAATGCCTTTCTCCAGCAACGGAATGACCTCTTCCTGTGCCTGGTCCGACAGGGTGAAGTTTTCTACCCGTTCTTTCCGGCGCAGCGACATCAGGTCGTTATCGAGGTCCTTGCTGAAAGCCCCATAGGCAAACCGAAAGAACTCAAAGTGAAAGCCTTTAACGCCCTTGCCGAACATCTGCAGCTCGCACAGAAAGCACAGTTGCTGCAGCTTTACGTCGCTGAGCAGCCCGTGGGGCTCTGCCAGATGCAGAACATAGAGCAGGAGGGCACGGTCGACCGTAATCTGATTGGGTTTCCGCATACCGGTAGTACTTCCATCGTTCCGTCTTTTTTCTGAAGAGATCACTATAGACAGCCCCTGAGAACTCAGTCAATTCCTCCATCTGTGCTGCTCGCGCGCGGCCCCCCTTGACCAGTCGGGCAGTTTCGTCTTTAATGAGGCTCCATCGGAGGCCCGTCATGGCAAATAAGCATGTGAAGGAAATGGGGGCCCTGAAGGAGCACCTGGGCAAGCATCAGCTCAAGCTCACCCGTCAACGTGAAATGATTCTGAGCGCGTTCCTCCGGCAAGAGCACATCACCGCGGAGGCCATGTATCACCAGCTGGCTAAGTCCGATCCTCACCTTGGACTCGCGACAATCTACCGAACGCTCAATCTGTTCTGCGATGCCGGCCTCGCACAAGCCCGGCACTTCGGCTCTCAGACGAAGTACGACAACGTCTCGCACAAAGGCCACCACGATCACCTCATCTGCACCGGCTGCGAGAAGATCGTGGAATTTGAAAACGAGGAAATTGAGCGGCTCCAGGAAGAAGTGGCCGCCCGGAACGGATTTACCATCAAGACTCACCGACTTGAGCTCTACGGCCTCTGTTCTCGCTGCCGTCATTGACGAACCCGCCTTTTTTTAGTATCATTTTGAGACAGCTTATCAATTTCAATTTCATAAGGACCTCTTCATGTCATTCGTATGCTCCCTGCCCACATTGCGCCGGACGATTCTCTTAGGTCTCCTTCTGCTCTTCGCCGCCGCGTTATTCGTGCCCTCCGCCCCGGCCGCCGATCAACTCACGATCTACTCCGGTCGCGGGGAACGACTCATCAAGCCGGTACTCGACGCCTTTACGGCAAGTACCGGCATTCAAATCGAGCTGTTGTCGTCCGGCACGACAGAATTGGTCAATCGACTAAAGGCTGAAGGTGATCGCACACCGGCAGATCTCCTGATCACCAACGACGCCGGCAGCTTGGAACTGGCCCGAACAGCCGGCCTCCTCCGCCCATTGAATATGCGGGAAGTCGAACGAGCCATCCCGGCACAGTTTCGCGCACCGGACAATGCATGGGTGGGGCTCTCCGGGCGATTCTGGATCGTGGTGTACAACCACACGATGGTGAAACCGGACCAAGTGACATCGCTTCTCGACCTCGCCGACCCGAAATGGAAAGATAAGATTGCGATTCCGAATTCCGGCAGCGAGTATCTGCAAGCAGGCGTGTCGGTCATTCGCGCGACGCATGGAGACGAAAAGACCAGGCAATTCCTGCAAGGCATCAAAACCAATGCGGGCAGCCAGGTCTACCAGAAGAGCTCACAGATCGTGGATGCCGTCGCCAAGGGACAAGTCGCGCTGGGGATCGTGAATCACTACTACGTCTACCGGTACCTGGCCACGCAGCCCGATGCGCCGATCGCGGTGGTGATGCCGGACCAGCAAGAGGGCGGCATGGGGGCGATCATGAACGTGGCCGGCGTCGGCGTCATCAAGTCGACCAAGCACCTCGACAGCGCCAAGCTGCTCGTAGAATTCTTAGTCGCGCAAGCGGGGCAGAAGTTATTTGCGGATCTCGATAAGGAATATCCCCTCCACCAGGACGTGAAGGCGGACCCGGCACTCGTGGAACGGAAGAGTTTCCGCGCAGCGCTGGTCCCCCTCACCAAACTGGCCGAACTGCGGGAGCCGACTATCACCATGATCGAACAAGTGGGTCTCCGGTAACTCGAAGGGACCCATCGTGAGCACGATTCGCCAACAGCTTGCTTCGCCACTACAACTCCTCGTCCTGGCCAGTGCGGGAATCATCCTACTCCCGCTCGGCTATGTCACCGCACAAGCCCTTTCGGCCGATCCAGTCGTCTGGAGCCGCTTGTGGGCGACCCGCATTCCCGAGCTGCTGTTCAACACCATCTCGCTGGCCGCCAGCGTGGCAGTCATCACGCTGGTTCTGGGCGTCTCGACCGCCTGGCTGGTCACACGCGTGGACTTTCCCGGTCGCCGGCTGTGGGAAGGCGCCTTGGTGCTTCCGTTGGCGATGCCGACCTACGTACTGGCCTATGTCTATTCCTACCTATTGGGATTCGGCGGCCCAGTCGAGCATCTCTGGCAGCTGGTGGCCGGTCCCCAGGCCAGAATCTTTTCTCCCCATAGTTATGGGGGCGCGACGCTCGTCATGGCGTTGGATACGTTTCCCTTCGTCTATCTCCTGAGCCGCAGTGCCCTCCTCAGTATGAACGTGTCGTTCGAAGAGGTGGCACGGGCCAGCGGCGTCTCCCGTCTCTCGACCCTCCGGCGCGTGACGCTGCCGCTGATGCGCCCCTCGATTGCCGCCGGGGTTGCGCTCGTCATCTTGTACGTCGTGTCGGACTTCGGTGCGGTGTCATTGCTTCGCTACCAGACGCTCACCTATGCCGTGTTCCAGCAGATGACTGGGCGGTCCGACAATACCGCGGCGAGCATCTTGAGCCTCCTGCTGGTCGGGCTCGCGCTGATTTTCCTGATCACAGAACGGTGGTTCCGACAACGGAGCCGGTTTTACCAGACCACCGGCCACTACCGGGCTCCGCAACGGCACCAATATGGCTGGCTCGGTACCGTCGCCGTCACCGGTTATCTCGGACTGATCGTCGGCGCGGCCTTTGCACTCCCAGCCTCGCTATTGGTTCAATGGAGCCTGTCGCCCGAGGCGCAGGCAACGCTCGACAGCCGGTTCTTCGGCTTCGTCTGGAACAGCGGAATCCTGGCCGCCAGCGCCGCCACCGGCGGCGTGTTGATCGGCTTGCCGCTTGCCTACCTCGCCAGCCGCCGCCCGACTATGCTGAACCTGGGCTGCCTGCAAGCCGCCTATGCCGGCTATGTGCTTCCAGGACCGGTGGCGGCACTGGCCGTCCTTGTCCTCTTCACCAAACTGGCCCCTGTTTTCTATGGCTCGGTGCTAATCCTTATCGTGGCCTACGTGATCCACTTTCTCCCGGCCGGGCTCCAGTCGCTGGAGCCGGCGCTCCAGCACATTTCGCCGAATCTGGAAGAGGTCGCGCGCACACTCGGCCTTGGAATGCGTGACACCTGGCGACGGGTGACGCTGCCACTCGTCCGGAACGGATTTATCGTGGCCTGGGTCTTGATATTCCTTCAGACAATGAAGGAATTACCTGCGACTCTCTTGTTGCGGCCGGTGGGATTCGACACCCTGGCCATTCGCGTCTGGATGGAAGCGAGCGAGGAGTATTATCAGCTCGCCGCCCCCTCCGCACTCCTGATCGTCTTACTGAGTCTCCCGGCACTGGCCTTACTAGTTTCGAAAGATTGGCGCGCCGCCTAGAGGAAGGATCGTGATTCAGTGACATTCGACCGTTCCACCGCACCAACTCCCTCACGGGAAGCCACGTTCCAGGGCAACCTCTTTGCACCGGCCTCCTCGGTCTTGGAACTGCGCGATGTTTCCTGCGCCTACGAATCCGGTCGACCCGCTGTCCAGGGAATTTCGTTCGCGGCACGAGAAGGGGAAATTCTCTGCCTACTTGGCCCTTCAGGATGTGGGAAGACGACAATTCTGCGGGCGATCGCCGGATTTGAACCGGTTCGCTCCGGCCAACTTTTCTTATCGGGCCAACTCGTGTCGTCGTCGGACGTGATGATCCCTACGGAGAACCGGCACGTCGGGATGGTCTTTCAAGAGTATGCGCTGTTTCCCCACTTACGCGTTCAGGACAACATCGCCTTTGGGCTCTCTCACCTCGCCCGAAGCGAACGCGCCGCGCGGGTCCAGGAAATGCTGCGCCTCACAGGACTGGAGGGATTCGAGCGGCGGTATCCCCACGAATTATCAGGCGGCCAACAACAGCGGGTCGCATTGTCTCGCGCCCTCGTCCAGAATCCCGTCGTACTGCTGCTCGACGAGCCATTCAGCAATTTGGACCCTGACATGGCTGGACGCATGCGCCAAGAGTTGCACGACCTGTTACGCCGGACGAAGACAACGACCGTGCTCGTCACACACGATCATGACGAAGCCTTTGCTATGGCCGATCGGATCGCAGTCCTCAACCATGGCCGTTTGGAGCAATTCGATACGCCGGAGATGATGTACCACATGCCGGCCACACCCTTCGTGGCCGACTTTGTCGGTCAGGCGGACTTCATTCCTGGAACCGTCTCCCAGGGCATGGTCCACACCGAACTGGGAGAGTTTCCCGACACGATCGAGTGCAAGGACGGCACCGCCGTGGTCGTCATGATTCGGCCTGACGACATTCACCTCGTCCCCACGGAAGGCGCCCGCTCGCGCGTTCTTTCTCGCCAATTCCATGGCTCGGAGAATCTGTACACAGTCAGTCTCCCCTCCGGTCAAATCGTCCACAGCAGTCAAGGGTCCACGAGCGTCTATCAGGAAGGCACTACGGTGGAACTCCGTGTCCTGGCTACCCATACTGTGCTCTTTCGGCGAGAGGAATCGACCGGCTAGCAGGCTGCGAAAAACCATTTTGGCACAGTAGAACTTCGATGGCCTGCATGTCTGTGGCAAGGAGAGAACACCCCCGCAGGATGCTCAAAAAGGCCGTCCAGCAAGGCCGCAGCGAGCGAAGAGGCGAGGCGTACGCTTCGGTACGTTAAGCCTCTGAGCGAAGTGAGAACGACGCTGGCGGACCTTTTCAGCATCCTGCTAAGTGTCGCAGCCGGTTCAACTGATCGCACGAGAGCATTGACAGGCTTTTTCACGATCTGGCATTGATAGATCCTCACGACGGTCCTTAGCCCGCATGATTCATGAACGTTTCTGCTGCAATCGCCGATCTGCTGCTCTTGCGGTGAAGCATTGTTCGTGAAGCGTGAATCGCAGGACAGAATGAGTGTGTCTGTATCGTCCCATGCGAGATACGAGATACGCTTCACGAGGAACGTGCTTTAGGGCGATTTCGCGACGAACCGCCATGAAGGATGCGGGCTAGCCCCACCGATCCGTGAATGACTTAGAGAAAATGAGGCCGTGCCTATGAACGCGTTACAAAACGTGGTCGATTACGGAGTCATCGGACTTCTATTAGCGCTCAGCGTCTGGACAGTGGCCGTCGCGGTGGAGCGGTGGCTCTTTTACCGCCGTGTTGATCTCGCCCAGTACCCCAACAGCCTGGGATTGGAAATGGCTTTGACCAAACGCCTGGTCATCATTGGCACAGTGGCAGCGAACGCCCCGTATATTGGCTTGCTGGGCACCGTGTTTGGTATCATGCTCACATTCCATACGATGGGCACCTCCGGCACCATGGCCGTCAATGCCATCATGATCGGGCTCAGCCTCGCGCTGAAAGCCACAGCGGTCGGGCTGCTGGTGGCAATTCCCTGCGTTGTCATGAACAATGTGCTCCGACGGAAAGTGGCCGAGATCCTCGCCCTACACAAGGAATACCATGCAACGAGACATTGATCAGATCAACGTCATCCCCCTCGTGGACGTCATGCTGGTGCTGTTGGTCATCGTACTGACCACCGCCACCTTTATCAGCAGTGGACAGATTCCGGTCAATTTGGCAAAAGCGAAAGAAGTCGGCGATCGCAAAGATGCGCCCATCGTGATCACCCTGACTGCTGACGGCGCGCTCTTTCTCAACGACCGTGCAGTTCCCGAAGGAGGGCTCCAGGGTGCGCTGACTGCGGAGCCTCGAGAATCGCCTATTGTCGTCCGGGCGGATAAAGTCACCTTGCTCGAACGATTCGTGTCCGTGGTGGATGAAGTGCGTGGTTTGGGATTTCAACAAGTCAGTCTGGAGGTTATCCGACTGTGATCGCTGCTGAGCCACATCACTCCGGAGGCCATCAGGACGCTCACGTCCAGGGCTGGCTCGTCTCCGTCTTTTTGCACGGCACAGTGGTTCTCGCAGCTATCCTGTTTGTGAAGCAGATCCAACTCGTGCCGCAGGACGAACCGTTCAAGTGGAACGTCGCCATGGTTTCGACGACACAGCCAGTTCAACCAACGGCATCATCCCCGAACCAGGCTCCGGCCCCAGCTGTTCCATCGACCACTTCGGTCACCTCTTCCCACATGCAGCAGACTGCGCCGGCACAAACGCTCCCGTCACCCCAGCCGCTTGCGCAACAGACGACTCCATCGTTTTCTGAGCGGACCGTCACCCCGGTGGTAACTGAGCCTCCCGCACCACCCCCACCGCAACCAGCGGCTCACACAACACAACCAGCCGAGCCAATCAGACATGAGACTGTGGCACCTATGGTCGCCGAGGCCACATCCATTGTGAAACCGGCCGAAGCATCGGTGGCAGTCTCTGCTGAATCTGCTGCCCAGACGGCACCATCGAGCGCGCCGTCCGCAATCCTCGAACAGACCGCACAATCTGACCAGGCTCCGGCACCAACGCAGATGGCAGCCATCTCCTCGGCACCAACGAATGCGCCAGCTACGCGCGACTACGGGTGGCTCTCTGAAGCGATTTTACGTCGTGTGGAAGAATTGAAACGCTACCCCGCCTCCGCTCGGGTGGATCACGCCGAGGGAAAAGTCGTGGTGAAAGCCGTGATCGACGAGGACGGGGGCATCAGCGAGGTGGAAGTCTTTCAGAGTTCGGGACACCCAAGTCTCGACAAGGCCGCTGTTGAAACTATGCGAGAAGCAGCCCCGTTCCACTTGCCTCGTCCACTAGGACAGCCGCGCATGACGATCAAGATTCCGATGAGCTATCGATTGGACCGTTAGGAGCCTGTCCGACATTGACCGTTCTACTGCGGCGAACGATCCGCGAACATCTGCGTCGTGCCCGGCCCGAAAAATTCCTCAATGTATTCCAGCGAATACACCTCCAGTTTTTCCGGGCCTGCGGCCTCGCATCTGGCCGCACCTCCTTCGCCTCGTCACGAAGGCAATGTCGGACAGGCTCCTAGCCCACATTATTCATGACGGTTTGTCGTCCCCTCCTCCACCGTTCGACTGACTGATCGTGCCGCAGCCCTCTCTCTTTATGGCTGGCGGATCCGATCCCGCAACCCTGAGGACACATGGACATGACCTTCGTGATCCACGATGATGGCCTCCACGTCCGGCAAGGCTTCGACAAGTTGCATTCCCGATTCAACCCCCATAACAAATATCCCCGTGTCCAACCCATCTGCCCAGATGCCTTCACGGGCAACCACCGTGACCGCCTGGCAGCTGCGCGCTGGTTGGAGCGTGCGCGGATCGAGAATATGATGATATCGGACCCCTTCCCGCTCAAAAAAGCGTTCATAGTCCCCGGCAGTAGAAATAGCTTCGTCCTGTAAATCAATCCAGGCCAGGACCGATCCATCTTTTCGTGGGTGTTGAATACCGACGGGAAACAACTTTCCACCCGGCAACCGGCCGAATGTTTTGATATCCCCTGACAGCGCCACTACTCCGGCTATGGCGCCTGCTCTCCGTAACGCCTCGACGGCCTGATCTGCTGCGTAGCCTTTGCCGATTCCCCCCACATCGATTCGCATCCCTACTTTCCCAAGATAGATCGTCTGCTCCCGCATATCGACATGGACCGACATCAGATCGACCAAGGGATGGAGAGCCTCCAACTCAGACTCTGTCGGTATGCGTTGGCTTTCGGTCACACGCCACGCATCTACCGCCGGGCCAATGGCAATATTGAATCCACCATCGGTCATTTCGGCAACCTGAAACGCACGTTGGACGACCGTCAGCGTCTCGGGACTCACATGGACCGGCATAACCCCCGCCGAGGCATTCACGCGAGAAAGCTCGCTCGTTGGGATCCAAGTGCTCAGGAGCTCTTCCAGGCGACGAATTTCAGCAAACCCGGCGGTGGCGGCAGCTTGCGCAACAGACTCACTCCGCGCCACCACCGTAATCTTTACCAACGTGCCCATCTGCATCTGGGCCCTGGTAACAACGGCCGATTCCTGGCCAGGGGGTACCCCCACACAGGCAACGAGGATGCTACACAGCAGCGTCAGGAGGCATCTCTGGATGCGAAACGGCTGATTGAACAGGTTGGAATGCACGCGTTCCTCTCCCCCTCCCCTACGCCAAAGAGACGACGAATTATAGGACAGGCCCAGGCCTAATGCACTCTCTCCTCGGTGAATTGAGACCACGATAGGCCTTGACTTTCGAGCATCGATTAGGATAGTAATAATCGTTCTCAATTTCATTTAGATATAGGAGTCTCGCGCAATGGTAGGCACGACGTCTTCTAGTAGCCACTCCGCCAGCTGCGGCGAGACCCGTTGCGAGTGCGGTCAACTGATTGCCAAGGTGCGCGGACAAGGCTTGGAGCTCAAGTGCAAGCGCTGCAAACGCATTGTTGTCATCCCCTTCTCTTCAATCGAAGGATGGGGCACGATTACATCATGATCAACCTATCGACGAAAGGAGACATCACAGCCGTTTACCGAACGCGACCTGTCGTTGTCGGTTCAGAGAAGACCAGAGACCAGCGAGTCCCGAGTCAGACCAATCACAATGTGGTATCCATGGAGGTTCAAAATGAGGATCAGGTCAATCCTCGGGGCTCTCGTGATTGCAGCTTTACCGTTTACTTCGGTTTGGGCTGAGAACATGACCCAGGAGGACATACAGAAGTTAGTGGATGAAGCCGTAACCAAGCGGCTGCAGGAACACGAGCAGCGAGAAGGCGCTATGGAGCGTCGAGAGCCGGCATCACCGCCTCCACAATATCCCGTGCCGGTCGGCCCCATGACGGATGTCAAGGTAGAGCGTCCGGGCGAAGAAAAGATGCCCCTCTCGTTCAGCACCACTGGTTCAGGACGATTGGTCTACGCAAAACCGTTTGTCTCAGCACCAAAGGCCATTGTCGGCGGTTACATGGACATTCAGTATCGTTCCCAGAGTAAAGCCAGTATTGAAAATGGATATGGAGGCATCACGAACGGGTTCGATCAGCAACGATTTGTCCCATTTATCTATGCGGATATTACCGAGCATGTAAAGTTCGCCTCTGAAATTGAGATTGAGCACGGAATTAGAGGTGGCGATGTCAATGAAGTCAGCTTGGAATTTGCTCAGATAGACTATCTCATCAATGAACCGGTTAATATCCGGGCTGGTATTGTGCTTATTCCGATCGGAAAGTTTAACTTGCTCCACGACTCGCCGTTGAATGACTTGACCGATCGTCCGCTTGTCAGCCAGTTCATAATTCCATCAACCATGAGCGAGACAGGCGCGGGTTTCTATGGCACCTTTTACCCTGGACGAACGGGTAAGCTCGACTATGAGTTCTACTATACGACTGGTCCTTGCGGGTATGACGCTGACGGCACCCCGCGTGTCAATGAGGAAAACGGAACAAGAAACTCCCGCCAACGGAAATGCGAATCCGATGACGGACTTGACATTAATAACGGCAAAGCTGTCTCAGGTCGCGTGGCCTTTAGCCCGATGCTCGGAGTCGAGGTGGCAGGGTCAAGCTACTATGGCAATGCCGCGCCAAACGGGAGCTCCAACCCCCTCAGTATCACGGCCCTAGATTGGACGTTCCAACGAGGCCCATTTGAAATGATCGGCGAAGCTGCCTGGGCCTATGCGAAAGGAAACTCGCGTGCCATTCAAGGCAACACAATTCCTGGCCCTCCTGATGGTCCCGGTCCTTTCTCTCCTGGCCAGCTTCTCACAGGCATTGGTGGCAACAGCGGCCCTGGTATCCCGCCGCAGCGCATGAATGGCTACTACATCCAGGGCAACTACCATTTCATGCCGGCGTTCTTGACCAAGTTTTCCCCGAAACGGTTTGGCGAAGGATCGACGTTCACGGCTGTGATCAGGTACGACAGGGTGAACACCAACCTGGATAACAGCAATGGGACAGGCGGCTGGGGCAATCTGGAGCAGATTTCATTTGGCCTGAATTATCGCCCCATCGAGGATACTGTCTTCAAAATCAGCTATCAGTACCAGCCAATGGCGTTTAACCCGAACACCGCTGAACGAATTCACGACTCGGCTCTGGTCATCTCTGCCGCGACGTATTTCTAAGGCGAACACCGGCGATCCCTTACCACCTGAGAGGGGTCGCCGTGAGCAAGAAAGAGCAGTATGCATGTTGCCTACACCTCGAATAGCCCGGGTAGTCCTCGCACTCCTTTCTGTCGGATGCACCGTTCTGAGCGGAAGCCGAGAGCAATATTTTGTGTGCTCCTATGACATCGTCTGGGATGCCGCGCTCGAGACCATGAAGGGGCAATCCGTCGCGACCTACGATAAAGAGAAAGGACTGATCGAGACAAGCTGGCTGGACGTCCCGCCAACCTCAGAACGGTCCTATGGCATCTTTGGGCGGGAAAGCTTTGGCAACTACGAACGCGCACGCATGACGGTGTCCGTCAAACGAATGAATGACGTGGCCTCTGTGAGCGTATTGGAAACAAGGCAGCAATGGCATTCACGCGGTGGCGTCAGCTCCCAGGCCACCAAGTGGTGGCCTATAGAACCATCGGAAGATGCGATGAACGACGTCGTCGTTCGGCTCAACGCCAAGCTGAAAGAGAAAGGCTGTGTCGCCTCATGAATTGTCGAGGCTGGCTCCTGGCAACATTTGTCATCATTCTCGTTCTTCCTCTCCCTGCCCGAGGCGAACGAGTCTGGGACGCCCAACTCAAACGGTATCTCACGGAACAGGAGATGAACCACGCCGAGGTCTTTCTGACAGAGGACGAGGCGTTAAAACTTATGTTCCCGAAGTCCGAACGAATTCGGAAAGATTTCATTCGGCTGACGTCAGAGAAGAAGGCTCAGATAGAAGAGCGGATCGGCTGGAAATTTCCTGAAGAATTTTTCGAAGTCTACATCGGCGAGACCGGCGAGCAGATTGACGGGTATGCCTTGGTCCAGAATACCATCGGCAAGCACAAACCCATGACGTACATGGTCGGGGTAGATGAGACTGGGTACGTCTTGAACGTGGAACTGCTCGTCTTTCGCGAAGCGCGCGGCAGCGAAGTGCGAACCAAGCGCTTCAACGCCCAGTACGAAGGCAAGACCGTGTCCGACCCCATTCGCATTAATAAAGACATCATCAACATCAGCGGCGCCACGATGTCGGTCCGGTCAATCAGCGCCGGCGTCAAACGCGTACTCGTTCTCGTCGACGAATTCTATCTGAAACCGGCGGGGCTGGGCAGCGATACCGTGGCGACAAAGAAATCGGAGCAGGGGATCTTCGGCTCCATCTTCGGAAACTAACAGAGGCCGACGATCTTCTCAACCATGCGTAACTTCAACACCCGCTTCCGTCTCCGCGACTCAGATCGGCACATCCGGCTGGTCTACACCTTCTTTCTCTTCTTGATGCTGGCCGGCTTTACCTTTTCGTTTTTCTGGGCCCACAGTATGACGGGGCTGTCGCCACAAGGGATCGCCAATCACTACCGGGGATCGGATGTCACATTCGGTGAACCGATGTCGTTCAGAGAGCTGGCAGAAATCACCCACTTCCACCTTTTTACGATGCCGGTCGTGTTTATGATCCTAGTACATGTGCTCTATCTCACCAGCGCCGGCAACAGACTGAAAGTCGTTACGACCTGGATCTCATTCGGTGGGGTGACGCTAGATCTCTTGTCTCCCTGGCTCATCAGCTACGTCTCTCCCATATTCGTCTTAACCATGCTGACGGGCGATACCCTCATGACGGTGGGGTTTCTGATCATGATGGCAATCCCTCTCTATGAGATGTGGGTGTTGAACCAGCCGCTGATGGCAGGAAAGCACGGGAAAGAAGAATGAGCTAGCAGACCATGGTGTCGTGTTGCTCAGAGTCGGCGGTTGCTCGTGAGAGGCGGGTAATGCTGAGCGGGACTGGTGCTTACGCCCCCTCCTTCTTAATCTGTTCAGCCAGGTAGTTCTCGATCCCCACCTGCTTGATCGTTTCCTGTTGCGTTTCGATCCAATCGATATGTGCGTCCACGTCTTTGGCCATATCTTCGAGCATGTGCCGCGTGGTGAAGTCGGTCATCTTCGTACAATGCACCACGCCATCGCTTAACAAGGTGAGCATTTCTTGTTCGGCTTTTAAATCCAGCTTCAACTGCTCAGGAACAGTTTCTCCCACCTGCACAGTATTCATGCGTTGCACATTCGGCACACCATCCAGATAGAGGATGTGGCCGATGAGCTCATCGGCGTCTTTCATCTCAGCGATGCTCCGCTCTCGCACTTTGTGATGGAGTCGTTCATAGCCCCAGTTCTCACACATCTTGGCATGGAGAAAGTACTGGTTGATTGCCGTCAGATCTGCGGTGAGGATCTTATTGAGGATGTTGACGACGCCCTCTTTTGCTTTCATCGGTCTTCCCCCTTTCTGAAATTGGGCAGGCGCTTACGTAAGGGGCGCACTTGTTTGATGAGACTTTCGCAGCCATGTGGCTGCACTTTGTTTCATTATCAACACGTCTAAGTCCTTCGTCAACTCGACTGATCAAACCTCCTTGAGTTTGATTGTCATCATTGGCGACACTGGTTCTCAATCTCGTAGAAAACTGAACGCGGACATCGGAGAATCTGCTCCGCAATCGTTTGAGTTGACAAGGCGAAGGTAGAAGGAAGGAATGGAGGGGGAGAATCGGGTTAGCCTGCTTCGCGGTAGCCACACTCCTCGCTACGGCATTGGACGCTGCGGCCAACTTGCTTACTGACTTTTTCAACGAGGAACGGGGCGCTGCAGGTTGGGCAAACCTTGTTGATCGGACGATCCCACAGGGCATATTCGCACGCCGGATACTTACTGCAAGCAAAGAACGAACGCCCTTTTCGCGTGCGCTTCTGGACGAGATCGCCGCCACAGTCTGGCTGAGGGCACTTCACACCCAGCGCGAGAGGCTTGGTGGTCTTGCACTCCGGATAGGCGGAGCAGGCGATGAATTTTCCAAACCGCCCGGTCTTCACCACCATCGGACTGCTACACTTTTCGCACTTCTCATCCGTCGTCAACTCAATCTTCGGAACAATTTTAATGGTGCCATCCTCGAGCTTCTCAAAGTTCTGCGTGTTCTTGCAGGGAGGCTTGTCCTTGTACGCAGGACAGGCGAGAAACTTGCCGTTACGTCCCCATTTAATCTCCATCATTCGGCCGCACTTCTCGCAGGGAATACCAGTCGGTGGCTCCACCGTGTCCTTGGGGCCAGGAATCGTCTTCGCCTTCTCCAGATCTTTCGTGAAAGGTCCGTAGAACTCCCGCACCGCCGTCACCCACGGCTTGTTGCCTTCTTCAATCTCGTCCAACTCCTCTTCCATGTGCGAAGTAAAGTCGACGTTGATCAGGTCCGGGAATCCCTTCATGAGGAAATCGTTCACGGTCCGTCCTGTTTCAGACGGAGCGAACCGTCCGTCAACCTTCTCGGCATATTTGCGGTCTTGAATTGTCGAGATGATGCTTGCATAAGTGGATGGCCGGCCAATGCCTTTTTCTTCCAATTCCTTGATCAGCAAGGCTTCGTTATACCGAGGCGGAGGCTGGGTGAAGTGTTGCTTCGATAGCACGCCGGGGACCGTCTGTCCCTCCTGGGATACGAGTCGCAGCCGCTCTCCCTCGCTGAGCAGAGGCAGCTGGCGCTCGGTCTCGTCCTCGACCTCCTGCTCGCTCTTTTGCTTCTGCGCGAAGAGCTCCTTGTCGATCCCCTCCATGTAGACAATCGTATGGCCGGGAAACTTCACCACGGTGCCGGTTGATCGGAAAAGGAATTTCTTGTTCGTCTTGACGGGACTCGAGTCCACGCGAGTCACATCAAGGATCGCAGGGACCATCTGCGACGCGATAAACCGGTTCCAGATCAACTGGTACAGCATATGGACATCCGGCTCTAAGTACTGTCTGATAGACTCTGGGTCGCGCGCCGCTGACGTGGGACGAATCGCTTCGTGTGCTTCTTGCGCCGCTTTCTGAGTCTTGTACACGTTCGGCGTGGTGGGCAAGTATTCTGCGCCAAACCGTTCCTGGATCACCTGGCGCGCTTCTGTCATCGCCTCGTTCGAAATGCGTGGAGAATCCGTCCTCATATAGGTAATGAGACCGGTCTGACCTTCCGCTCCGATTTCGATCCCTTCGTACAGCTTCTGCGCCAGAGTCATCGTTTTCTTCGATGAGAAATGCAGCTTACGCGCTGCTTCTTGTTGAAGCCGGCTGGTGATGAAGGGCGCGACTGGATTCCGTCTCTTTTCTTTTCGCTCAATCGAGTTAACGACAAACTCTTTCCCTTGAATGGCCTCGACGATGCGTCGCGCATCGGTCTCCGTCGCAATCGAGGCGTCCTGCCCGTTGATACTGTGCAGCTTGGCTTCGAACGGCGGGGGGTTGGTCCCGGACAGCACCACCGCAATCGACCAATACTCTTCCGCACGAAACGCGTCTCGTTCATGTTCACGTTCACAAATCAATCGCATCGCCACGGACTGCACCCGGCCCATGCTGAGTCCGCGACGCACCTTGGTCCAGAGCAATTGGCTGCCTTGGTATCCGACTATCCGGTCAAGCACTCGGCGGGCCTGCTGCGCATTCACCAGCTTCATATCGACCTGCCCAGGGGATTGCAGCGCACGCTTGATGGCCGACTCCGTGATTTCATTGAAGAGTACCCGGAAGACCTTACCCTCTGTTTGTTTCTTGGACTTGGATTTGGGTTTGCCGAGCAACTCCTGTTCGAGGTGCCACGCGATGGCCTCACCTTCTCGGTCAGGGTCCGGCGCGAGGAACACCTTATCGGCCTCTTCCGCCTTTTTCTTAATCTCCGCCAATACCTTCGATTTTCCCTTGATCGTCACATAATGCGGTTCGAAATCGTGTTCCAGGTCAACGCCAAGCTTGCTGGTGGGTAGATCCTTAATATGGCCGACCGAAGCCATGACGGTATAGCCCCGCCCAAGATACTTGCTGATGGTGCGTGCTTTCGTCGGGGACTCGACAATTATGAGTGCCTTGGCCATGAAGACTCCGGTTCGCTACAGGGTTGCCCCCTCATCCGTATCAAATAATACAAATCTGTGCAACTGTTCGACGATTACGCCCGAAGGTAGCGTTGCCCCGGCAGCTGTCTGACTCGCTGTCGAAGCTCCAGGGACAAGAGCGAAGCCATCACTGTGGACACCGACAACCCTGTGGTGACAATCACGTCGTCCACTGTGAGCGGGTCATATGATAGGACATCATATACCCGCTGCTCCTCTTTGCCCAACTGATCGCCGGGCACGCCCTTCTCTCGGGAAGGCTGCAGGCGCAAGCGCAGCGCCTGTTCCAGCTGCGGCAGGATCGCATCGATGACATCCTGCGCGCATTCGATCAAGGCCGCACCCTCTTTGAGCAGGGCGTTCGTTCCGTGACTGGTATCTTCCTTCACAAAGCCCGGAACCGCGAAGACCTCTCGGCCCTGCTCAGCGGCCAGTCTCGCGGTAATCAACGATCCGCTGCTGATGGCCGCCTCTGTCACAATTACGCCCAGGGACAACCCGCTGATGATGCGATTCCGTCGAGGAAAGTGATGGCTGTGGGGCGGCGCACCCATCGGCACCTCAGACAGAATCGCCCCCCGCTCCTCGATCTGTCGGCGTAACCGCTCATGTTCCGGTGGATAGGTCCGATCGATCCCGCAGCCCAGCACCGCAATGGTGCGCCCCTGTGCGGCAAGCGCGCCTCGATGGGCCGCCGCATCAACCCCGCGCGCAAGTCCGCTCACCACCGTCATGCCTGCTCCTGCCAAGTCGTGGCTCAACTCTTCGGTCATGGCACGTCCGGCCGCCGTCGCACGACGTGCACCCACGATGGCCACCGCCAGCTCATCCTGCTCAGTCAATGTACCTGTGATGTACAACAGCGACGGAGGGTCCGCAATCATCTTCAGTCGCGTGGGATAGGTAAGATCCAACACGCTCCGGACTTCAATGCGCTCGCGCTCGATCGCCTTGATTTCCCGCTCTAGGCTCCGACAAACGGAATGATCAGGCCCGCGCCGTATCGCGTCTGCCAATTGCGGGCTGCATCCACTCTGAATCAACTCATCACGGGAGGCACGCAGGACAGCCTCGGGAGAATGCCAGGCGCGAACTAACCGAAGTACCGCCAGGTCTCCCACTCCATCGATCGCCCGCAGGCGGAGCCAAGACTCCAATACCGGTCTTGTCATGGGCTGACCGGAGGAAGGACCCGCTACCTCAGCAGAGGAATCCGTACCTACAGGCTGGCTGAAGGGCTGCATAGGTCTAGTCGCACACGAACCACAATCTTTAGAGCACCGCTAGATCGTACTGTTCCAGATGCAAGTGTTCGTCCGGCATGACGATGATTTTCGCGGTACACTCACGCTCCACAGCCTCAAGACCTTGTCGCTCTTCATCTTGCAGCAGCCCGACGACCGAGGGATGGGCGCCGATGACAATCCGCTGCGGCTCGGGACTGCTCCCGATCCGACGGACATCGCGGAATATCTCATAGGCCACCGTGGTCGGAGACTTCGTATAGCCCCGCCCTTCGCAATAGTGACAGGGCTCGGAGAGCGAACGCAGGAGATCCTCTCTCACCCGTTCACGAGAAATCTCGATCAACCCCAGGTCAGAGATTCTAGACACTCTGGTGCGGGCCTTGTCGGTCGACATCGCATCGAGCAACGCGTGGTACACCTTGTCACGATTCTTCTCTCGCTCCATGTCGATGAAGTCGACGATGATAATTCCGCCGATCCCACGCAACTTCATCTGGTAGGCCACTTCTTTTGCCGCCTCCAGATTGTTCCGGAGAATGGTCTCCTCCTGATCGCGCTTCCCGACGAACCGTCCGGTGTTGACGTCGATGACGGTCATCGCTTCCGTATGATCAATCACGAGATGCCCACCGGACTTGAGCCAGACTTTGCGGCTGAGGGCCCGCGCCATCTCCTGTTCCACTCCCAGATGATCGAACAGACTTTCATCCTTGTCGTACAAATGAATGCGCGAAGTCTGCTCCGGCGAGAATCGCTGCACGAAGTCTCGGACCGCCTGGTATTCCTCACGCGAGTCGATCCATAACCGATCGACCTTCTTCCCAAAGAGATCGCGCACGACGCGGAAACTCAGGCTCAAGTCGGCATGGAGCAATGCCGGTGCCCCCTTCTGCTCACGTTTCGCCAGAATGTCTTGCCAGAGCACGTGCAAAAAGTCGACATCGGATCGCAGCTCATCTTCTTTGACCCCTTCACTCACCGTGCGGACGATGTATCCGCAGCCTGGCTGCCGCACTCGCTTCATAATGTCCTTGAGTCGAGCCCGCTCCTCGTCACGGGCAATGCGGCGGGACACACCGATATGTTCCACATTGGGCATGAAAACAAGATACCGGCCAGGGAGCGACACATAGGTCGTGACCCGCGAGCCTTTCGTGCCGATGGGCCCTTTGGAAATCTGCACCATCAGCTCTTGCCCTTCACTCAGCAGCTGCTCAATCGGCTTGGAGCTTTGGCGCCGGGGGCCCAGCATATCGCCATCCTTATCGGCATCCTTGTCGTCCTCATCCACATCGACGAGCGTGTCGCCCGGCTCGGAGTCCAACGACAAATCCGACACGTGCATGAAGGCCGCCTTCGCGAGGCCGATATCCACAAATGCTGCCTGCATGCCAGGCAACACTTTCGCCACTTTTCCTTTATAAATGTTCCCGACAAAGTCCTTGTGCTTCGCACGATCCCCGAAGAGATCCGTGACGACTCCGCCGTCCAACACCGCGACGCGAGTTTCCTCGCGCGCGACTGTAATCGCAATTTCTACTCCCATACCGACTCCTTCCATTCAGTAGAACCGTCGCGCCGATGTGCAGGACAAACGCGGGGAATCCCCAGGTTTCGGCCTCCACTCGATACCTCGTCGACCCGACGGTTCGCACCATAAAATATAACCTCTTGCCTCGATCCCGACTCATTCGAGACCGTGCGATCACTCTCTCACTAAAAGAAACTCAATCGACGGCGTTTGACATTCAAGAGCAGGCCGAGCGACGCCATCGTCATAATTGTCGCACTTCCGCCGTAACTCATGAGCGGGAGTGGAATCCCTACGATGGGGAACATGCCCGCTGTCATGCCGATATTGATCACGACGCAAAAACACAACATGCAGATGATGCCGACCGCCAGCAGCGCCCCGAGCTGATCCTTCGCGCGCGCCACAATTTCTAGCGACAGCCAGATCAACCCGACAAACAACAGCAAGAGAGCCAGCACTCCGAGAAATCCCCATTCCTCCGCAAATACCGAAAAGACAAAGTCGGTATGCCCCTCGGGCAAAAACTTCAATTGGCTTTGCGTCCCTCCATAGAGCCCCTTCCCCGTCAACTCTCCCGCTCCGATGGCAATCCGCGATTGGAGAGCATGGTACCCCTTGCCTCCAGGGTCGTAGACCGGATCGACAAACGTCATAATGCGCTGCCGCTGATAATCATGCAATGACCCCCACATCATCTCCCAGGCGAAGGGGAACAGCATCAGCGAAAACAGGAGGATGACACCCAACGCCTTCGACCGCATGCCCACCATCAGCAACATCGCGGCATAGACCGCTACGAAGCTCAATCCGCTCCCGAGATCCGGCTGCTTCAGGATCAGGAGCAGTCCCGGCAGCATCAGCAGCCCCGGGAGCACCACTCGTTGGAGCCAGCCCACCCGAGGCGCCTCCGAATAGTAGTGCGCCAGGGTCAGAATGAGGACCAGCTTTGCGAATTCCGATGGCTGGAAGGCAAATGGTCCCATCGAAATCCATCGTTGCGCCCCTCGGCTGCTCTTCCCTTCGAACAGCACGACGACTAATAAGATTAAGATAATTGCATAGGCAGGATACGCTAACCGCGCGATCCGATGATAGTCCGAGAGCCACATGACTAGAAACGCGACCGTGCCGAGCGCAATCCACACGAGCTGTTTGGCATAAAACGGGAACGCGACCCCTTGGTCATGCGTCACGCTATAAATCGACAGGAGGCCGATCCCCAGGATGACAAAGATCAGTCCGATAAAACGGAAATCGAAATTGTCGAAGCCACGGCTATTAATCACCCGGTCGATCATCTCGTTCCCTTCCTCCGGCAGCCCCTTCCCGCGCAACGGCACCATCTGTCACACCGGAAGGAGCGGGGAGATCCAGTTTCACATAGGTCTCGATCAGCTCTTTGGCCAGGGGCGCCGAGGCAGAACCCCCGTGGCCCATATGCTCACCCAGCACCGCAACGGCGATGGTGGGCGCTTCAACCGGAGCGAAGGCGACAAACCAGGCATGATCGCGGAACTTCTTCGGAATATCTTTCTCGGGACCGGTGCGCAAGGCCAGCGTCTGGGCCGTACCGGTCTTCCCTGCGATCGTCACCAGCGTCGACTGCGCCCGCGTGCCCGTCCCCTCTTTGACCACCCCGGCCAGCGCCTCTTTAATCAGCGGAAGGATTCCAGGCCTCAGCTTCAACGTGCGCTTGGGAACCGCAACCCTTTGCTGTAGTTCTCCGGTCGCCCGATCCATCACTGCCTGGACCAATCGAGGACGGAACGTGACGCCGTCGTTTGCGACGGTGCCGATCAAGCTCGCCATCTGCAGCGGGGTCACATTCACATAGCCCTGTCCGATTGATGCCGAGATCGTTTCACCTGGCAGCCATGCCTCATTCTTGGCCTTCCGTTTCCAGGCCTCGGAAGGCACGATCCCAACCCGTTCAGAGGGCAGCTCAATTCCCGTCTCCTCTCCCAACCCAAACTGATGGGCAAAGGAGGCTATCGTTTCGATCCCCATCCGCTGCCCAACGGTGTAGAAATAGACGTCACACGATTGCACGAGGGCATGCCGGAGATCCATCGAACCATGCCCCCCGGCTTTCCAGTCATGATACACGCGGCGACCGAACTGATACCCTCCATTGCAGTAGATGGATGTCGACGGCGTAACGGTCTTGGTTTCCAACGCTGCAGCGGCCATCATCACTTTGAAGATCGAGCCGGGCGGGTACTGCCCTTGTGAGGCTCGATTGTTCAAGGGACGTCCCTCGTCCTGTACGATCTCGGCCCATTGCTTTGGTGTGAGCTCCCGCGAGAGGATGTTCGGATCGAAGCCTGGACGGCTGGCCATGGCAAGCACGTCACCTGTCCTCGGATCAAGCGCGACAATCGCGCCCGATTCCTCCCCCAACAGATGTTCGGCCACTTTTTGCAGCCGCACATCGATCGTGAGGTACAAATTGTCCCCAGCATGGGGCTGCTCCACAACCACGGTTCGTTTCTCATGACCTACAGCATCGACTTCGATGCTTTTCTGCCCAGCCTGACCACGCACGAGCTGATCGAAAAATTTCTCCACGCCATATTGCCCGACAATGCTGCCCTGGTGCAGGTCTGCAAATTCAGGTTTCTCTAACTGCTCGGGCGACACTTCCCCGACATAGCCCAACAGATGTGAGGCCGTCACTCCGCCAGGATAGTTCCGCTGCGATTCGACTTGCACCATCACTCCGGGCAAGTCCAGACGGTGAGACTCAACCAACGTCGCTTCTCGAAGGGTTAAGCGATCCTTCACCTTGCGCGGCAGTTGCTTATTGCCGCGAGCCGTGAGCTTGTTTCTGACGAGGGCAGCATCTAACCCCAGAAGATTGCTGAGCTGATCGATGAGCAGGTCGCGATCTTTGACCTCCTCCAGCGAGACGTAGAGCGTGAAGCTGGGGACATTGTTCGCCAACAACACCCCATTGCGATCGTAGATAAGTCCTCGAGCAGGCTCCATGATGACGGAGCGTGTCCGATTGTTCTCGGAGAGATCGCGATAATAGGGTCCCTCACGAATCTGCAAGTACCAGAGCTGCAGCCCCAGCAAAGCCACGACGAGCAACAAGCCAACGCGAAGAATGATCAATCGGCGTTGGAGTTCCCCAAGTTCAGAATCGTGCAGACCAGCTGTTGCCATGCGTCACAATCAACATTCTGCCACGCCCATCACAGACCTGCTATTCGGTCCTCAGGCGGGTAAGATCAAACCGTTGAGAGAGCAGCCAATAGAATCCCGCCCCCACCGCCCCGTCAAAACAAGCCTGCGGAAGGACGATCGACTCGACCATCCACCACATCTGGGACACGTCGAGCTGCTTGAAATTCATCGCGGCAAAGAGCCCGCTCGCCAATGACACCAACAGCAGCCCCACACCTAGTGAGATCGACGTCACCTGCGACACCTGCCGCCCCAGGAATCCTGCCAAGAGCCCAACGCCCCCGTTCGTCAGGAGACTTAGCCAAAGTTCGCCGGCTGAGAACAGACTCAGGACCCATCCGATCGCAAGCCCCACGAGAAGGCCTTCCAGTTCACCGGCAAACAGCCCGACAAGCGCGGCGGCCACTAGCCCCAAATCCGGCTTGATATTCCACACGCTCAGATGTGGCAGCAGCGTCGTCTGCAAGGGGACGAGCAGCAGCACGAGAATCAGATAGAACAGGTATTTCATGGTGATGGCTTCCCGAGCAGATCCGCTCCCGCCCCGGCCTTCGTGGACTGTCCATACGACGTCTGAATCACCAACACTTCCTCCACACGACCGACATCGACTTCCGGCATGAGTTCGGCAGACTGGAAGAGGGCGCCTTCCTGTTTATCGATGCTCGTAATCGTGCCGATCACGAGCCCTCGGGGAAAACCTCCGACAAGGCCCGAGGTCACGACCCGATCACCGTCTCGAAGCGTCGACAACAACGGAATATACTTCAGATGGGCCAGCCCTTGTTGAGTCCCTTCCACAATGCCTTCGTCTCTCGTCCGCTGAATGAGACCAGCGATGGCGTTGGTCGGATCCGTCACCAAGAGCACCACCGACGTCGCCCCTGTCGTTTTCACGACGCGCCCGACGACACCAGTGGGCGTGACCACTCCCATGTCCGGCTTGATCCCGTCACTCTCACCCTTATTGAGAATGATGGCACGATATCGGTTCGTGGCATCACGCCCGATGACTTGAGCGGCTATCATCGTGGGGAGTGCCTGCTCCTTAAAATGCAGCAGGGTCGTTAATCGTTCTGTCGCGGCGGCGGACTCACGCAACTGGCTATGTTGCCCACGCAACCACTCAATTTCTTTCCGTAGTTGTTGGTTCTCTTCCCGGACCCCTTGCAACGCCACGTACTGTTCCCAACGATCAGCAATGCCAGCATCGATGGACGCAATGGCTTCGAGCGGAACACGCACGACGTGTCCAACTGGCCCATCCAGATACTGCAAGAGTCCTTGGATTTGACTGGGAAGCAGAAAAAGAGCCACCAACAGGAGAGCAAAGCAGGCAAACGCTAGGCGTCTGGCACCGTAGGGAGAGCGAGAGTGAGCCATCCACATAAAGGAGTTAGGGATGGAACCTTATCGGTAGGTATTGGCCTGGGACATCACCGACACTTTGGCGAGCAGATCCAATTCATCGAGGATTTTCCCGACCCCCAAGACTACGGAGGTCAGGGGATCATCCACGGTGATGATCGGCAGATTCGTTTCCTCCCGAAAACGCGTATCCATGCCCTTCAGCAAAGATCCCCCGCCCGTGAGTACGACGCCACGATCGATAATGTCGCCCGCCAACTCGGGCGGGGTATTCTCCAATGCCACTTTAATCGCGTTGACGATTGTTCCGATCGGTTCCTGCAACGCTTCTCGGACTTCCGCGTCATCCACCACCAGCGTGCGGGGAATGCCGGAAATCAAGTCGCGCCCCTTAATCATCATTGTCTTGCGTTCCTCAAAGGGATAGGCGGATCCGATTTCGAACTTGATCCGCTCCGCCATATGTTCACCGATGAGGAGATTATACTTCTTCTTAATATAATTCATGATCGCATCGTCCATGCGATCGCCCGCGACCTTGACAGACTCGCTATAGACGATTCCGCCGAGCGAAATGACGGCAATATCGGTCGTGCCACCCCCGATATCGACCACCATATTGCCGGAGGGTTCAGTGATCGGAAGACCAGCGCCAATGGCTGCGGCCACTGGTTCTTCGATCAGATACACTTCGCGGGCGCCGGCTAATTCAGCCGAGTCTCGGACTGCCCGCTGCTCCACCTGCGTAATGCGCGATGGCACACCGATGATGATGCGCGGACGCACGAATGCGCTGCGGTTGTGAGCTTTCTGAATGAATCGTTTCAACATCTGCTCTGCCATTTCGAAGTCCGCGATCACGCCTTCTTTCATGGGCCGCACCGCAATGATGTTGCCCGGCGTGCGTCCCAACATTCGCTTCGCTTCCGTGCCGACCGCGAGCACTCGTTCGGTCTTCTTTTCAACCGCCACGACCGAGGGTTCGTTGAGCACAATCCCCTTCCCATGCACATACACGAGGGTCGACGCCGTCCCCAGGTCAATGGCCAGATCGTTTGAGAACCATCCGAAGATATCGCTCCCAAAGCCCACGATTGCTCTCCCTTCCCCTCAGACTCAGACGGCGCACTCAGTCTGGCAACGCCAGTCGACCCGCATCCAACACCTGGGTACCGGCAACCTCGTCACCAAGACGCCGCCCCTGCTCGTTCCCAAGAATCAATACCGCTTCAAACGCAATGATTGCTACAGACACAAGCCATCCCACATATGGGACGGCGAAGGCTACCTGAGCGACCGCAAAGGGCAGATTGCGGATAATGGATTCCCGAAACCCTGCTGCCTCACGACGATCCGGAAGCACCGTCTGGAGGCCGATCACCCGCTTACCGATACTGCGCCCACCGGCAAATCCATCAGCAACCAGTATATACGCCAATCCTCCAAGAAAACCTACCGGCACAATCATTTGCCCGGCTGCCGCGACGATGAACAGATCGATCAGCTTGGCGATGCCACGGTTCAGGACCCGCGCCTTGGGGTAGATCACTCCACCGATTAATTGAACCCCGCTGACCTCCTCCGCCAAGGGATCTCCTTACAATTAGTGGCAAAGTATAGCAAATCAGACTACCTAGCACAAACAAAGACCATTCTCCGGCAGATCGATAATGCGGGTGATATTTCTCGTCTTCACGAACAGACCACTCTACTCGATCGTGAGATCGCAGCTTGGAGGAAAGGCCGTCTCTTGCCTTTGCACAGATCCGTGAGTAGAATCCGTCCATACGAATCTCCCGAGGGGTTGTCATGCTCAAATTGATGCGCGAAGCGTCGCATAGCTATCCGTGGCTCCTCAAGTCCATCATGGGGGTCATCGCCCTCGCCTTCGTCATCACTATGGGCTGGTGGGGATTCCGTGATCAGCCCAGTACCGGCTCCGTCGTGGCCTCAGTCGGAGATCTCACCGTATCCCACGATGAATTCCGACGCGCCTATGAGAATACCTATCGCTTCTATAAGGACAAAGTCCCTGGAGAATTCAAAGACGAAACGATCAAACAATTAGTGGTGGATCAACTCGTCGATAATCGAACCTGGCTCATCGCGGCAAAGAACATGGGCCTCACTGTGGCTGACGACGAGCTGCGTGAAGTCATCATGCAGATCCCGGATTTTCAAAAGAACGGCGCCTTCGATCCGGAGATCTACAAACGGCTCCTGGCAGCCAATCATCTGACGCCCTCGATTTTCGAAGCGATGGAAGCGAAAGAAGTGCTGAGCAACAAAGCCCGGATGATCATCCGCGACGCCGTGGCCCTTACCCCTGCCGAGCTTGCCGAGGCGCAAACCCTCACGCTTCGGCAAACGGAATCAGATCCCGCGAAAGCCGCCGCGGCGAAGGACCGTGCCGTGCAGGACGTCCTCTTTCAAAAGCAGCAACGCGCTCTGATGGCCTACACTGAATCGCTTAAAACGACCGTCCCCATCAAGATCAACCGCGAGTTGCTCTAGCACCTCTCGTCAGAAGTCATCAGGTCCTCAAGTCCTAAAGTCTCGGGCGATCTTCGGCCGGGGCATTCGGACTTGAAGAATTGATGACTTTCAGACTCTGTCAGCAGGCTGCGGAAGAATTTCGTTTATGCACAATACACCGTTGGAATCTAACAGAATGGGCCGATGACAAAATAGCCGCAGGATGCTCAAAAAGGCCGTCCAACAAGGCCGCAGCGAGTGAAGACCGGAGGCGTACCCTCTGGGGCGCACGGTGCGACGAATAAGGAGCACCACGTCTGTGCGCGCCGCCGAGTTAGTGAGGCGGCCGGGTCCCCGTTGAGGATCTGAACGATGCGAGAACGCCGCTGGCGGACTTTTTCAGCATCCTGCTAGAGAATCAACATCGCATCACCATAGCTGTAAAAGCGGTACCGCTGGCGAACCGCCTCTGCATAGGCCTGTCGAAGAAATTCGGTCCCGGCCAATGCGGAGACCAGCATCAACAATGTGGTACGGGGTAAGTGAAAATTCGTGAGGAGGGCATCAACCACCTTGAACGGAAAGCCTGGTGTCATGAACATATCGGTCTCTCCACGATAGGGTCGGATCTGGCCGTCCGCGCGAGCCGCAGTTTCGAGCGCGCGTACGACCGTAGTCCCGACAGCGACAATTCGTCTCCCTGTCGCTCGCACCTGCTCGATGGCACGAACCGCCTCTGCTCCGACCTCGATCCATTCTGCGCCCATCCGATGGTCTTCGATCTGATTGACCGTCACCGGTTTGAAGGTCCCAACACCAACATGGAGCGTGACGGTCATGAAACCGATCCCTCGCTGTTGCAGCCGTGCCAGCAACTCCGATGTGAAATGGAGTCCGGCAGTCGGCGCCGCAATAGCCCCTTCATGCTGCGCGAACAGGGTTTGGTACCATTCTCGATCCTGGCCGGTCGGCGCCCGTTTTATGTAAGGTGGAAGCGGCATTCGACCATTTTGTCGCAGCCATTCAGACATCGGAATCGGACTCTCGACCCGAACCGTCGTTCGGGTCACGCCACGCTCGACCACCACAGCAGAAGCCTCTGCGTCCATCTCAATAATCTGTCCAGGCCGAAACGTTCCCTTGATCAGCACTTCCCAGATCGCATTGCCAAGATCCTTCACAAAGAGGATCTTGACCTCCGAACCGGAAGGACGCTTCCGTCCAACCACGCGCGCGGCCAACACCTTCGTATTGTTGACCACGAGGAGATCGCCGGGCTGAAGAAGATCAGGCAACTCGTCGACGCGGCGATGGGCAAGTGAGCGGTCAAGCTGCTGCAGAACGAGCAACCTGGCATGATCGCGCGGGAGGATTGGGTGAGCGGCAATGAGCGAGCAGTCGAACGGAAAATCGAATTCGGAGAGATCCATCAGGAAGACGGAGGGGTCGGAGGTTTGGTCAGCGTCATATTCTGCAGTTCGGTACCCGGATAATAATACCGAAGAATCGTCGAGAAGGTATATCCTAGCTCAGCCAGTTCTTTCGCACCCCACTGGCACATGCCGACGGCGTGGCCTGCACCGAAACCGGAAAGCACTACATCTCGACCGATTGATTCGATGGCAAACTGCGTGCTCGGAATGATGGTGTACCCTACCGCCTTCCGCAACTCTTCTCCGCGAAGAATCAATTCTCCACCAGAATGAAGGATGCGCAACTTCGCGACTCGCCCACCGCGGCTGAACGACAAGGGCGTCATCGTCGCGATCGTTCCCACGGAAAATCCTTGCTGCCGCAAATTCTGTTCGAGGGTGTCGATCGTGAAGGAGGATTTCCATTGATAGTAGGGCGACATAAGGTCGAAGGGACACTCTACACCCTTGAGATAGGGATATTCTTTCGACCACACATTCATGGCATCTTCCGTCAACCCGGCGGCTGTCGATGAGAAGGCTGCATAGATCGGCGCATCCTGATAGGTCACGACTAACCCTCTTGTATCTTCGACTGCGCGCAGGATCCCTGCATCAATCCCCTGCTTCCCGCGATAGACTTGGTCTTGCACCGTAGCCTCCACGTCATACTCCCGCGTAGCGCTCAACATCTGCTGGTAGAGCGCATAGGTCCGTGCGGCGACCGCCTGCGCTTTCAACATCTCTGGGTGCCAGGTCGAACTGACCTCGGCGGGAACCACTCCTTTGACGTACTCTTCAATATCCACCCGATTAATGACCAAAAACCCCTTGCCTCTTCGCACGAGATGGACAAGACCGCTCACCGAGATCGCCGTGCCGGAGTCGCCTGATGACATCGCCGCCCCGTTGGGCTTCCGAGCGGGCCGTGGGAAGGTCAGCGTGAGGCCTTGTTCTCCGCCTTGCAGCGTCAGTTTCTCCGTCTGCATGCGGACGCCATTTTGCAGAAACCCCGTTCCAGCGGCTGCGACCTGAACCGGAGCGCGCAGAGCCTGACCACGACCTTTTTCGTCCGTAACCCACAACAGACCGTCTGCACGGATTTCGAGCCATGGCACGTCGGCCGACAGCAGAACTCGGATCGACTCGGCCGCCTCGGCTCCCGAGGATAGGCTGAGAAGGCATGCTCCGGCCAAGATGGCACGGCACACTCCACCCCTCGACTGCTTCACCGGCGAAAGATCCATGTTATTAAATAGAATACCAGACTCAGGATGACGCTGAGGAGCAGGCTGGTTGCGAGGGGAAACGAGAAACTGAAGTTACCTCGTCGAAAAGAGATGTCGCCGGGAAGCTTGCCGAACCATCCCAGGAGATTCCCAATTCCTGGAACGCGGTCTGCGATCAGCAGCAACAGGCCGACCAGCACCACGCATATCCCGACTCCGATGAAGACCTTGCCGAGACTTCCCCACTCAGCCATCAGCCTTGAGCCAAATGTTCTGCGATTTGCACCGCATTGAGCGCGGCCCCTTTGCGCAAATTATCCGCCACCACCCACAGATTGAGACCATTGGCGATCGACTCATCTTCACGAACGCGGCCGACATAGACCTCGTCCTTCCCCGCAACCTCCAACGGCATGGGATAGATCTTGTGTGCCGGATCGTCATAGAGCAGCACGCCTGGTGCGGTGGATAGAATGGCGCGGGCCTCGTTGGCCGATAACTTCCGCTCAGTCTCAATGTTGACGGCTTCCGAATGTCCGACATACACCGGGACCCGCACCGTCGTTGCCGTTACATGAATCGACTGGTCGCCCATGATTTTTCTAGTCTCATGGACCATCTTCATCTCTTCCTTCGTATACCCTGACGGCAGAAAATCGTCGATCTGAGGCAAACAATTGAAGGCGATCTGATAGGGGTAGACCTTGGGACTCGCCGACTTGAAGCTCAGCAGGTCTTGGCATTCCACCATCAACTCATCCATGGCGTCTTTCCCCGTGCCGGAGACCGATTGAAAGGTCGTGACGACAATCCGCTTAATCCTGGCCTCATCATGCAGGGGTTTCAGCGCCACGACCATTTGAATCGTGGAACAATTCGGATTGGCAATGATACCCTTGTGCCATTGAATGTCGTGCGCGTTCACCTCCGGCACCACGAGCGGCACTTCAGGCGTCATCCTCCAGGCGGCACTATTATCAATCACCACCGCACCGGCCTTCACTGCGACCGGAGCAAACTCTCGACTAAGATCCGCCCCGGCAGAAAAAAGCGCGATGTCCACGCCGGCAAACGAGTCCTTCGTCAAAACCTCAACGGGCACCTCGTTCCCCTCAAATGTCACCGTACCGCCGGCCGAACGAGTCGATGCGAGCGGGACCAGACGTGTGACGGGAAACTTTCGCTCCTCGAGCACCTCGATCATTTCTGTGCCGACCGCCCCGGTCGCACCGACGACCGCCACGACATACCCTGATTTCTTTTTCAACATGAGCCTCGATCCTACCTAAGCTATAGAGCGATCTCGCGAATACGATGATTGAATGTATCGGCCACGAGCAAATGCCCCGCGCGATCCAACACGATTCCAAACGGGTAACTCAAGCTGGCGTCGAGGGCTGCGCCCTCGTCGCCCCCGTAGTGTGCCACACCAACCCCGGCAATGCGCTCAATACATCCAGTGATTCGATCCCATCGCCGCACCAGATGGTTGTCCGAATCGGTAAAGTAGAGATTCCCCTCTTCATCCAACGTAATACCAGAGGGCCGAGAGAGGCTGCCGCAGAGTGGTTCATCAGGCCCCTGGTACCGATACTCACCGCCGTCGCCCACCACAGTTCGTATCAGACCAGTGACGGGATCAACAGCACGAATCCTTCCGTTGAAGCTATCGGCAATGAACAACGTGCCATCTGACGCAAGCGCCAATCCGCTGGGGCCCGCTAGACCGGTTTCCATCGCAGCCACGTTATCTCCATTATACGCAGCCGTTCCTGTCCCTGCGACCGTACAAATCACTCCGGTCGTCAAATCCACCGCCCTCACGCGGTTGTTACTCTGGTCGGCAATATAGAGGACGCCCTCGTCGCTTATCGCCAAAGCAGCCGGTTCGTTCAACCCGGCCTCCACGGCCAATCCCCTATCACCTAAGCACCGAGGTTGGCCCAGGCCGGCGACTGTCGTGATCACCCCTGTTGCCGCATCCACACGCCGCACCCGATGGTTCAGGGTGTCCGCAATATAGAGATGCCCTGCCCGATCGACCACGACCGCGGTCGGAAAATTCAACAGAGATTGGACAGCTAAACTACCGTCGCCACTGAAGCGTTTGGCCGGCGCGGCACCGGTCGCAACATAACGCACGGTCCCACTCAAGTCAGTCTGTTGGGTAACGGCGTGCGAATTGACCATGCCACTTTCAGCAAAAGGATCGTCATCCACTCCCACAGCCACCGGAGCGAGCGAGACGGCTTTCGCTCCTGATTCAACCCCCTGAATGCGGCCCGCTACCGTCCTGATACAGTTGTTCTCCCGGTCGATCTTCCGAACGACGTGGTTCTCAGAGTCGGCGATGAAGAGGTTTCCCTCTGCATCGAGCGTGAGACTCTTCGGCTCATTCAGACAAGCGGCAAGGGCCCCCGTTCCGTCACCGGACCACCCAGGGACTCCGGTACCGGCAACGGTTCGGATCAATCCAGTTTTGAGATCTGTACTCATCCGTCTCAATAATCCTGACTAGTTCAGATTTCGCAGGATGGCTTCGCCCATTTCTGTCGTACTGACAAGGCGAGTACCCGGGCTATGAATATCTTTCGTGCGATAGCCGAGATCGAGGGTTTTCACGATCGCCTGCTCGATGGATACTGCTTCCTTATCCAACTTGAACGCGTAGGACAGCATCATGGCCGCTGAGGCAATCGTCGCAATAGGATTCGCCACATTCTTCCCGGCAATGTCCGGCGCGCTGCCGTGGATCGGCTCGAACAGTCCAACCTGCGCGCCAATACTGGCCGACGGCAACATGCCGATGGAGCCGGTCAACATCGCGGCTTCATCGCTCAGAATGTCACCGAATATATTGTTGCACAGCAGCACATCGAACTGCCGCGGGTTGCGCACGAGTTGCATCGCCGCATTGTCGACATAGATGTGACTCAACTCTACATCCCGGTAATCCTTGTGGACGTCGGTGACCACACGACGCCAGAGTTCGGATGACTCCAGAACGTTTGCTTTGTCGACGGACATCACTTTTTTCCGACGCTTTCTCGCCGCCTCGAATGCCACTTTCGCAATGCGTTGAATTTCTTCAGTGGTATAGACCTCGGTGTTGAAACCTCGTTCGCTCCCGTTCGGCAGCTTCTCAATACCTTTGGGCTTCCCGAAATAGATGCCGCCGGTCAGTTCACGAATGACGAGGATGTCGATCCCCTCAATCACCTCACGTTTCAGTGTGGAGGCATCGGCCAACATCGGATACAACTTCGCCGGACGTAAATTCGCGTAGAGGCCCAGGTGCTCGCGCAAGCCCAACAGCGCGCGTTCCGGACGCAGACTATACTCCAGCCCCTCCCACTTGGGGCCGCCGACCGCACCGAGCAAGACGGCATCGCTCTGTTTAGCCAGGGTCAGCGTCTCCTGAGGGAGCGGGACGCCCACTTTGTCGATGGCCTGCCCGCCGACATCACCGGATAGGAACTCGAACCGGTGCTCGAACTTCTGGGCCACAGCCTTCAGCACCTTCACGGCTTCGGGAACGATCTCCCGGCCCACTCCATCACCGGCTAGTACGGCAATCTTCGCCTTCACAGACCACTCTCCATCTTTAGTGAGTTTTGACCGCACCAGCCCCTATCATGATGCTGAAAAAGTCCGCCAGCTGCGTTCTCGCATCGCTCAGAGGCTCAACGTACCGAAGCGTACGCCTCGCCTCTTCGCTCGCTGCGGCCTTGCTGAACGGCCTTTTTGAGCATCCTGCGGAAATATTCTCCTGTTTTGGCACACGTACAGATCATCTGCGTTCCGGTGTGCCTACATCATTTTTCCACAGCATCTATTCTAAAACTTCCTCATCCTCTGGTCGCCAAGCGGGATCGACCAAGCAGAGGAACTCGATGGCGGTGGGTCCACTATTTTCCAGAGACTGTTTGCCTCCCGGCGGCACATAGATGACGGAGCCTGGTTCCACCGCGACGACCGAGTCGTCTACGGTCATTCGCCCCCGACCGGCGATAATGTAGTAGACCTCTGAGGACGTCAGCCTGTGCCATTTCGACCGAACGCCGGGAGCCAATGCCCCATGCGCCACACTATACCCAAGCGCGAGCGGTTGTTTCGCCGGATGCAGCAGCTCACGCAGGACGGTATGATCGCCTGCCAGAAACTCCGGCCGATCTGCCAGGGTGACGTGAACCATGGCGCACCTCACAGCCAACGATACATTCCCGGCCCCAGACCGGAGCCGGTGACTCTACCGTGGTCACTTTCCTTAAATCAAGCTCACCTTCTGTTCGCCCTGTACCTGTTTTCCCGCCAAGTACGACAACTTGTTTAGCGCATTGAGATAGGCCCGCGCCGAGGCCATGATGATATCCGTATCCGCCCCATGGCCTGAGACTGTGCGTCCATCCTCTTGAACCCGGACCGAGACTTCGCCCTGTGCATCAGTCCCACCAGTGATCGCCTTCACGACATACATGAGGAGCGTGCTCTTCGTCTGCGTGATTGCGGCAATCATCCGATAGACCGCATCCACCGGTCCATCCCCCGTCCCGGTCTGGGAGATCGCTCGTCCGTCGATCTCGAGTTCAACCGTGGCAGTCGGCACCTGATCCGTCCCACTGGCCACATGGAACGATTTCAAGGTGATCCGATCGGCCATTTTGGCCAACTCTTCGGAGACAATGACTTCGAGATCCTCTTCGTAGATCTCCTTCTTCTGATCGGCCAGCTTCTTGAACCGCTCGAACGCATGGTTCACTTCCGCGTCCGAGAGCGTATACCCCAGCTCCACCAGCCGCTGTCGAAACGCATGACGGCCTGAGAGCTTCCCCATGACCATCTTGCTCTCAACCAACCCAATCGACTCCGGCCGCATGATTTCATAGGTCGTCTTGTCCTTCAGCAGGCCGTCTTGGTGAATGCCGGATGTATGGGCGAAGGCGTTCGCCCCGA
Organism: Nitrospirota bacterium; assembly: GCA_963741245.1. GTDB lineage: Bacteria > Nitrospirota > Nitrospiria > Nitrospirales > Nitrospiraceae > Palsa-1315. The sequence continues at coordinate 212,909 of CAVUHR010000028.1, forward strand.
CGATCGCCTTGTTCGGTTGCACCACCATACCGGTGATCTTGCTGACCAATCGGCTGGTCTTCGAGATCTCTTCGGTACGAATCTTCGTGTCGGCTTGATAAAAATCTTTCCTAGTCCGAAGTCCCAGAACAATTTCTTCCAGTGCCGTGTTCCCCGCTCGCTCACCAATCCCATTGATCGTGCACTCGACTTGGCCTGCCCCTTCAAACACCGCCGCCAAACTGTTCCCCACGGCCATGCCTAAGTCGTTGTGGCAATGGACGGAGATCACCGCCTTCGCACTGTTTGGCACCTGCTCACGAATTCCACGAATGAGCCTACCGAATTCTTGTGGCACCGCATAGCCGACCGTATCAGGAATATTGATCGTCCCGGCTCCTGCGGCAATTACCGCCTCGATCACCTCATAGAGATAAGCAGGATCAGAGCGACTGGCATCCATGGGCGAAAACTCCACATCGTCCACATAGCCCCTCGCTCGTTGGACCATCTCGACCGCACGCCTCTTCGCCTCGTCGCGCGTCATTCTGAACTGGTGCTTCAAGTGGATATCCGAGGTCGAGAGAAACGTATGAATGCGGACCTTCGGGGCCCCCTTCAATGCCTCCCAGGCTCGATCGATATCCTCCGGACGCGCTCGGGCCAAGCTGCAAATCGTCGGTCCCTCGACTTCCTGCGCGATTCGCCGAACCGCTTCAAAATCACCTGGCGAGCTATAGGCAAATCCTGCCTCGATGATATCGACCCCCAAACGTGCCAGCTGCTTCGCCACCATGATTTTCTCTTCCACATTCATGCTGGCGCCGGGCGACTGTTCGCCGTCCCGCAACGTCGTATCAAAAATTCGAATCATGCGTGTCATGGTTTCACCTCTCTTCTGTTCAGACTGCTCAAAACGGACGTCCAGCAAGGCCGCAGGCGCAGAAGACATCGCAGGCGTACCCTCAGGGGTACGTCGAGAATGTTTTCAAGCCGAGAACGAAGCTGGCGGCTGTTTTCAGCAGTCTGCAAAAACACAAAAAGCCTCCATCCCTACGCCCAGGGACGGAGGCTTGAACAAGCTCCGTGGTACCACCCTGATTCAGCCATGAACAACGTGTCGCTGTCCACAGCCCTTCATCAGCCCATCACGGGGGCGAGGCGGAATCCATTACTCGGGTTTCACGGATTCTGGCTCAGAGGCGAGTTCGGCGCCGCGCAGGCTGGTTTGCACCATTCACCAGCTCTCTCTCACTGCTGTGCGAATCGCGTACTACTCCTCGTCGTAGCCATTAGAACTTCGATTCAATCCCCGACTGCTCGGTCTTGGGCGATGGACGCTTCCCGGCCATCTTGGACAGAAGTCCGACGAGCCGTTCTGCCGGACCGAGCAAGGCATACCCGGCAAAGATAACAAATAGCATAACTTGGGGCCAGGCGGCTATGAGCATGAGCACCAAAATCCCCCACACGAGATAGGTGATATGCCGACCGCCGCGAAACTTCATGTCTTTAAAGCTCCGATACTTGATGGTGCTCACCATCAAGAACGAAAGGGTCAGCGTAATAATCAGGACAAGAAGGGGCTTCACTTCCGTTCCAATCCTGACGCTATAGTGGTCGAAAATCACGAGCGACGCCACGACCCCTGCCGCTGCAGGAATAGCCAAGCCAGTAAAGTATTTGCCGTCCGACACGGCCGCAGCCGAATTAAACCGGGCCAACCGAACCGCACCCATCGCCACGTAGGCGAACATCACCGCCACACCAAACGTACCCTGTCCGCTCAGCGCCCAGGAATAAATCAAGAGGCCGGGAGCAACCCCGAACGACACCACGTCGGACAACGAGTCGTATTCGAGGCCGAAATGGCTGGTGCTGTTCGTCAACCGCGCCGACTTTCCATCGAGCACGTCGAAGATCATCGCCACCAGGATTGCGACCGCTGCGACCATGTAATTCGCATTGAACACGGACAGCATCGAATACACGCCGCACAATAGATTCCCTGTCGTAAAAAGATTCGGAATCAGGTGCATGGCGGCTTTGCGCCGCTTCCCATCTCTTCCGAATGATTGACGAAGTCCAGTGGTTTTCATTGCAGTTCCCCCAGGATAGTCTCCCCACCTTTGACTCGATCGCCGACTGCAACTTTTACAGCCGTCCCGATAGGAAGAAACGTATCCATCCGCGACCCAAATCGAATCAAGCCGAATCGTTCACCGCGCACGGCTCGATCTCCTGATGATATCCAACAGACAATCCGTCTGGCAACCAACCCGGCCACCTGCACACACAGCACCTTCGCACCCTGCACTGTCCGAATCATCAGGGCATTTTGCTCGTTCCTCAACGTCGCATCAGGCCTGCTGGCCACGAGAAATAAACCCGGCTGATACCGTACCTCCTCGACGACCCCTTCACAGGGGATCCGATTAATGTGCACATCGAACACGTTCAAGAAAATGGTGAGTCGAATGCTGCGATCCTTAATGAATCGTGGCTCGAACTCTTCTTCGATGGCGATGACTTTTCCGTCACCGGACGCCACGACAAGACGAGGCCCCTGAGGAACCACTCGTGAGGGATTGCGAAAGAACCAAGAGATAAAGAGCGTCAGGAGCGCCGCCCCGACCGCCACAATGATCCAGCCCAGCCATCCTGCTAGCAGTGTAACGCCGGCGGCAGCCCCGATGAAGGGAATTCCTTCTTTGGCAAACGGGATGCCGACGGCACGATCTGCCACAGAGTCCTCACTCCTCAGTTTTTGTTTTTATCGACCAGTTGGTCCTTCTTCAGCCAAGGCATCATCGCCCGCAGCCGGCCCCCGACCTCTTCGATGGGATGAGCTTCACCTTTAGCCAGCAGCGCATTGTAGACCGGACGGTTCGCCTGATTCTCCAGTACCCACTCTTTGGCGAACTGACCTTGCTGAATTTCGCCCAAGATTTTCTTCATTTCCTGCTTTGTCTGCTCCGTCACAATCCGAGGACCCCGAGTGATATCACCATACTTGGCCGTCGTACTGATGGAATACCGCATGTTGGCAATGCCGCCCTGATAGATCAAGTCCACGATCAATTTTACTTCATGCAGGCACTCGAAATAGGCCATCTCCGGGGAGTAGCCGGCTTCCACGAGCGTCTCGTACCCGGCCTGGATGAGAGACGTGAGTCCTCCACAGAGGACGACCTGCTCGCCGAAAAGATCCGTCTCGGTTTCTTCCCGAAAGTTTGTTTCGATCACACCAGCCCGCCCGCCTCCAATTGCACTGGCATAGGCAAGACCTACTTGCTTAGTCGTTCCGCTTGGATCCTGATGGATCGCGAGCAAGCACGGCACCCCGCTGCCTTTCGTATATTCCGATCGAACGAGATGGCCCGGTCCTTTAGGAGCGACCATGAACACATTGATCGTGGACGGTGGCACAATTTGTCCAAAATGAATATTGAAGCCATGGCCAAACGCGAGAGAGGAGCCCGGCTTCAGATTCGGGGCAATGTCCTGCCGATAGATGGCCGCTTGCGCTTCGTCAGGCGCGAGAATCATGACGACATCGGACGCCTTGACGGCATCGGCCACCGGCATGACTTTCAGTCCGCTTTGCTCCGCCTTCTTCCATGAGGCGCCTTCGCGCAACCCAATGACAACGCTTACGCCGCTCTCCTTCATGTTGAGCGCATGGGCGTGGCCCTGACTGCCATAGCCGATCACGGCAACTTTCTTGTTCCGGATCTGTTGAATATCGGCATCCTTGTCGTAGTAGATCTTCATCAATCACTCCTGGGTAACAACGGTGTTCGCTCTACTGAACTGATGTGGATGATGCGCCCGGCAGAGCCTATTCGCGGGCAATCTTTTTCGCCTGCACACCCGCCGACCGAATCGACTCGCGGGCAACCGCAACCCGTCCGGTACGTGTGAGTTCTTTGATTCCGAGGGGCTGCAGCAGGTTGATGATCGCTTCAATTTTTCGTGGATCTCCGGTCACCTCGATCGTATACGTCGCCGGCGTGGAATCGATGACATTGGCCCGGAAAATATCGGCGATTCGCAACGCTTCCGCGCGATCTTCCGGCCGCGTATGCACCTTAATGAGCGCCGTCTCCCGCGAGACAAAGTCGCTCTCGTTCAGATCCACGACCTTAATGACGTCGATTAATTTATTGAGCTGTTTCACGATCTGCTCGATGATCCGCTCGTCTCCAGACGTGACAATGGTCATCTGCGACATGGACGGATCGAGCGTCGGCGCGACCGAAAGACTTTCAATGTTAAAACCGCGCCCGCTGAAGAGTCCGGCAATGCGGGACAAGACTCCGAACTTATTCTCGACCGTCACGGAAATAATATGTTCCATGGAAATACGAGGAGCGTATGGCTGATAGTATATGGCCCAATCCAGGAGCCCGACGCCTTCAGGTGTGTGCCATCAGCGATGTGCTATACGCTCTCTTCCTCTTACGCCGTTAACACGGTGTCTTTGTCTTCCGGCGTCACCAAGCCGGCTTGAGACTGCTTCTTCTTGAGCTCCGGCGGATCTTCGAGAATCATCTCGTGATTGCAGCCACCGGCCGGAATCATCGGATAGCAGTTCTCGTACGGATATGTCGGGACATCCACGATAACTGGCTTATCGGTGGCCATCGCTTCTTTCAGCACACCGTCGAGATCCGCCACCTTGTTTGGGCGGAGTCCGACTGCGCCATACGCTTCCGCCAATTTCACGAAATCCGGAGTCGTACCCAGATAGCTGGACGCATAACGCCCTTCGTAGAAGAGATCCTGCCACTGACGCACCATCCCGTGGAATCGATTGTTCAGAATGATGACCTTCACCGGCAGCTTGCTGACCACCGCCGTCGCCATCTCCTGCATGTTCATCTGGATACTGCCGTCGCCGGCGATGCAGAGGACAAGGCGATCTCGAAAGGCGGCCTGGGCGCCCATGGCCGCGGGGAATCCAAAGCCCATCGTCCCAAGACCACCGGAGGTCAACCACCGGTTCGGCTTCGCCAGCTTGAAATACTGTGCGGCCCACATCTGGTGCTGTCCGACGTCCGTCGAGACGATCGGGTCTCGACCCTTCGTGAGCTCATACAGCCGCTTCACCACCTGCTGCGGCTTGATTGGCCCGTCCTTTTCCTGGTGATACACCAAGGGGTGATCTCGTTCCCATTCGCGGATCTGATCCCACCAGGGCTTCCGGAGTTCCTTCTGCTCGCCGTTCACTGTCGCGCGCAGAATCTGGTTCAACTCGCGTAACACGGTCTTACAATCGCCGACGATCGGGATATCGACGTTGATGTTTTTTCGGATCGACGTTGGATCGATGTCGATGTGAATGATCTTGGCGTAGGGACAAAATTCCGACACCTTGCCGGTCACCCGATCGTCGAACCGCGCACCGACCGCGATCACGAGATCGGAGTAATGCACCGCCATATTGGCTTGATAGGTGCCGTGCATCCCCATCATCCCCATGGACAATGAATGTTCGCCGGGAAACGCGCCAAGGCCCATGAGCGTCATGTCCACCGGAATCTGTGTCATCTCGGCCAATTCGAGCAGTTCCTGCGAGGCGCCGGAGAACACCACGCCGCCGCCCACATAGAGAATCGGCTTTTTGGCCTTGGTAATCGCTTCAGCCGCTTGCTTGATCTGCCATTTGTTCCCGTCATACACGGGGTTATAGCCGCGGATCGACACAGAATTCGGATAGGTAAAGTCCGCCTTCGCCATCGACACGTCCTTTGGAATATCGACCAGCACAGGCCCTGGGCGCCCCGTCGTCGCGATGTAGAAGGCTTCTTTAATCGTCGCGGCGAGATCGTTCACATCTTTTACGAGAAAATTGTATTTCGTGCAGGGACGGCTCAACCCGACATTGTCCGCTTCTTGAAACGCATCGTTGCCGATCAAGCTGGTCGGAACCTGTCCGCTGAAGCAGACCAGCGGCACGGAGTCCATGTACGCGTCAGCCAACGCCGTAATCACGTTGGTCATACCGGGACCAGACGTCACGAGGCACACTCCCGCCTTGCCGGTGGCCTTCGCATAGCCTTCGGCCATATGACCTGCGCCCTGCTCATGACGCGTCAAGATTATCTCGAGGTCTTTCTGTTGGTGGAGCATGTCGAAAATCTTCAAAACAACCCCGCCGGGAAGCGCGAAAATGGTCTTCACGCCCTCCCGCTTGAGGCATTCGATGAAGATCTCAGCACCGGTGAGTTTCATGACGGAACCTCCCTCCATACCGCCAGTGAGAACTAGGCGGAGGGGTCAGTACGCAATATGCTACGCTGCGGCTGGTCCAATTTAGACCTGCCACGACTCCCGCGACTGCTCAGAACGTTCTGAAAAATCAGGGAGAAAGATGTGTGATCCTATCACCACGTGTTTCTACCGTCAATAGTAGGGCGGGGCTGGGAGCCTCCTTCCCTGACAGTCTGTCTCCCCACATGATACCATCCAGCTTCATTTCGCTGGCCCTGAGTCGCGCCTCCATGAGCATGCCTGTCCGTGTAACCATCCTGTCTCGTGAAGACTGTCATCTTTGTGGAGTCGTGTACCGAATCGCGCTGCATCTTCAGTCAGAACTCCACATCGAAACGAGTAAAGTATCTATCGATGGTGACAGCGTCTTGACGGAACGTTATGGGGCGCGGGTTCCCGTCGTCTTGCTCGACGAGGTCGAACACTTCGCAGGAAAAGTGACGGAAGGGGAGCTACGTCGAGCGATAAAAAAAGCGCGGTGGAGAAGACCGATAAGCCGGATTCTGTCCCGCCTGGGATATGCTCCCAAGCGGGGGTGATCATTTCTCTAGGATTCGAGTTACCTCGAACCTCAAGCGACCTACCCGAAGACCTCGGCCGGGCCAGCCGGTCGCCGACTCTCCGAAGAAAGCCGACAGATGTCTTCCTATTTGGCCTTGCATCAGGCGACGCTTACCCTGCCGGTGATGTCGCCACCACCGCGGTGGGCTCTTACCCCACCGTTTCACCCTTACCTGAGCCAAAGTGACCAGATTGGAATCCCGTCGCTTTGGCCATCGGCGGTTTGTTCTCTGTGGTGCTGGTGTCGGATCGCTCCGCCTGGGAATTACCCAGCGCCCTGCCCCTGAAGTCCGGACTTTCCTCTCAGAGCGTCACCGCTCCAAGCGATCACCCGGTCTTCTCCCTCGCGCCAGAGTACTATAGGACTGGATGTCCGCGCTTTCAAGGGCTCACCACAAATGCCTCGACTTACTGCACGGGCGGCAACAGCGCCGCAGACATCGGCGGCTTGGTCTGGTAAATGGCCATGGCCTCCGGCATCCACTTTTTCAGCTGGGTGATACGGGTCTCGTGGCTTGGGTGCGTAGACATAAACTCTGACGGCGCGCCGCCACCGGACATCTGCCCCATCCGTTCCCACAGGGCTATAGCCTCGCGCGGGTCATAGCCGGCATCCGCCGCGAGCAGAATCCCGACATAATCCGCTTCCGATTCATGCTTTCGGCTGAAGGGCAGCAACACACCGACTTGAACACCGGCTCCGAGGGCCGCCATCGCAGCCTGCCCTAACTTAGCATTGCCTCCCGCCGTTCCGGCAGCCGTTCCAAGAACTTGTAACGTCACATTCGTGAGCTGGCCCTGGCTCATCCGTTCGGCACCGTGGCGAGCCAACGCATGGGTTACCTCATGCCCTAAGACCGCAGCCAACCCTGCCTCTGTCTTCACAACCGGAAAAATTCCCGTATACACCGCGATCTTGCCCCCCGGAAGTGCAAATGCATTCATCGTCTTGTCATCTTTGATAACCGTCACTTCCCATTGAAATTGGTTGGCCATCTCGGCATACTTCGAACGCTTCGCCGCTTCGACGATGCGGGCCGCCACGCGCTTGACCGGTTCGATCTCGCGGGGATCTTGCGACTGCCTGAGCTTGGGATCGTTCTTCACCTGGCTATACGCCCGTGCGCCTAATTGTTTCTCCTCGGATATCGAGGTCATCAACAACTGTGATCGCCCGGTGTATGGATTCGTTTCGCACCCGCTGACCACCGCCACTCCCAGCCCCGCGACAACCAACAGCACTCCGCGAGAGAACGACCTCCATGCCTGCATCGCACATTCTCCTTGATATTGACCCGTTGCCTACGATTTGAGAAATTGACCGTCCTTTGAGGCTCTGTTAGATTACCCCGCCGCTCTGAGATTTTCTACTAAGGCCATTTGCCTGTGACCGACAAGACGCCGCACACCTCGATCGAACGCATCGGCATCGATGAATCCGGCAAGGGAGACTATTTTGGTCCCCTGGTCATCGCCGCCGTCTTCGTCGACGCCACCACGCAGGGAGAGCTGACCCTCATGCAGGTCCGGGACAGCAAGAAAATCTCAGACGGCCGCATACTTCAAATGGCGCCCGATATCCGAATGATTTGCCCTCACAGCATTGTCGCAATCGGTCCGCCACGATACAACGAACTCTACACGAAGATCCGGAACTTGAATCGCCTGTTGGCATGGGGACATGCCAAGGCCCTGGAGACTTTGCTGGAAAAGGTTTCGTGCGGGCGCGCGATCGCTGATCAGTTTGGCGACGAGCGGTTGATCCTGAATGCATTACAGGAGAAGGGGCGCACGATCGCATTAGAACAACGGCACAGGGCCGAATCCGATCTGGCCGTGGCCGCCGCCTCCATCCTGGCCCGTGCAGAATTCCTTCTGCGATTGAAACGTCTCTCGGATGAGATCGGCACGACGTTGCCAAAAGGGGCGTCACCCGCCGTCGAACTGGCCGGACGCATGATCGTGAAGAAGCATGGAGAGGAACGACTGGGGTCGGTCGCCAAACTGCATTTCAAAACGACTCAGGCTATTTTGGGAAAAACAGACTAGACCGACTCGCCAATCTCGAGCGCAGACGACTTATCGAGTTCGGGGCCTGGCGTTGTTTCGACAGGAATTTGTCCATCCCAGTAAAGCATCCGCCGGCAATAGGGACAGGTATGGAGATCTTCCGCGCGTTTTACGTCTGAAATCAGTTGCGGAGGAAGCTGAAGACGGCATCCGGAACAGATCCCCTCTTTGATCTCAGCGAGCGGTTGATCCTTCCGCGCCGCCTTGATCGTGTTATAGCGGCTGAGGAGCCCCTTCTCGACATGAGCCGAACGGGCTTGCTGCTGCGCTTCGAGATCGGCCAATTCTGTTGAAAGTGTGTGCTCCAATTCGTCGAGCGCCTGTTTCCCCTGCGCAAAGGCCTTTTCGATGGCGCTGAGCTTCTCTTGTGCTTCTTTCGCCGAACGCTGCAGTTGTTCGATCTTCTCCATACACAACAAAATCTTCTCCTCGATGTCCCCTTTCTTCTTGTTGGCAACCTCGATCTCGAAGAGATGCGCTTGATATTCCTTATTAGACTTCAACTCTGACAGCCGCGACTTCATTTTCTCAGTGTGCGCTTCATGCGCTTCAAGGTCTTGTTCGTGCGACCGCCGTTCCTTGATGAAAATCTCCACGGAGGCGCTGGTTTGTTGATGTAACTGCTGGGCTTCTCGAAGCGGGGCTTCAACCGCTTGGAGCCGCTCTGGGATTTTTCGGCGCTGGTCCTTGATCTCCGTGATGCGGAGATCCAACTTCTGCAGCTCGATAAGGGGGGAAAGATTCTGGTTCAACGCACTCCTATCGCTGTTGTTCCGAACAACGATCTTGACCTATGGGTTCGTCGCCGCGCTGGTGGGCCCACTAGGACTTGAACCTAGGACCAGCTGATTATGAGTCAGCCGCTCTAACCACCTGAGCTATGGGCCCGATCAGGCGGATGACTCCCTCGCGCCTGACCCGCAGACACGACCAGCCGATTTTAGGCTGCCCAGGGAGCGGAGTCAAATCCCAAGGAATATTCCATGGCGCATCACAGACTTTCCACGAAGCTGCGTAGCTTCTTGCTCCGACTCGGATGACGCAGCTTGCGCAAGGCCTTAGCTTCGATCTGCCGGATACGTTCGCGGGTCACTTCGAAATCCTGACCGACTTCTTCGAGGGTATGGTCCGTGGCTTCGCCAATGCCGAACCGCTTCCGCAAGACCTTCTCCTCCCGCGGCGTGAGCGTTTCCAATGCGCTGTTGATCTGGCGCTGGAGATCGTACCGGATCGCCGCCTCCAGAGGAGAAACCGCCTTCTTGTCCTCAATAAAGTCGCCCAAATGGCTGTCTTCTTCTTCGCCGATCGGGGTCTCCAGAGAAATCGGCTCGCGCGCTATTTTCAGAATCTTCCGCACTTTGTCGAGCGGCAGATCCATGCGCTCGGCAATTTCTTCCGGCGTCGGTTCGCGTCCGAGTTTCTGGACCAGATGGCGGGAGGTTCGGATCAGCTTGTTGATCGTCTCGATCATATGCACTGGAATACGGATTGTCCGGGCTTGATCAGCAATCGCGCGCGTAATCGCCTGGCGGATCCACCAGGTGGCATAGGTGCTAAACTTGTAGCCGCGCTTGTACTCGAACTTATCGACGGCCTTCATTAGGCCAATATTGCCTTCCTGGATCAAGTCAAGGAACTGGAGTCCGCGGTTCGTGTACTTCTTGGCAATACTAACGACGAGACGAAGATTGGCCTCGACCAGCTCGGCTTTCCCACGCTTGACCTTTTCCTCCGCCACATCCAGATGCTTGACCGCATCTTTGATCTCTTCCGCAGACACGAGGGCCTCTTCGGTCTCGAGCTGTCGAATCCGGCTCCTCGCGGCTTGGAAGATCTTTTTAATCTCAATGAGGGCCTCCGCCGAGCAGCTCGTCTTGCGTTTGACGGCGAGGAAGTCTTTCCGTTCGCGGCAGAGCTTCTTGAGGGCCTCTGCACCGGCCTCACCGCTGATCCCAAGCCGGCGCTGGCAACTGACGATTTCTCGCTCCGCTGTCCGGATCTGAATCGCCAACTCCCTCACACGCTGCACCATCCGATCCTTCAGCACGCCATGCAGGTTGACGGACTCCATCCTCTCCACAACCTGATCGCGAATCGTATCGATCTGCTTCTTAATCTTCTTCTGTTTCGTGGGATCACTGTTGGCATGCCGGGCGACTTCATAGAGACTCTTGAGTGAGGTCGAGATTTTCCGGACAGAGTTCAGCCCTTCGAGCGTCTTGACCCGAAGCTCTTCATAGTCCCGCTGGATTTGTTCTTCCTCGAATTCCTCCTCGGTCTCGACGATCGGGACGATCTCCCGCACATCGATGGTCCCGTTCTTGAGCTGATCGCACAGTGCGAGGACAAACTCAATCGTCATCGGCATCCCATAGATAACCGAGGCGATGTCCTTCTTCCCCTCTTCGATGCGTTTTGCTATCTCGATTTCTCCCTCACGACTCAACAGCGCCACACTTCCCATCTCTTTGAGATAGAGCCGGACCGGGTCGTCGGTCCGGCTGAGTGCGCCGGGAGTTAGATCGATCTCCTTCTCTTCCTTTTCTTCCTTTTCTTCCTTCTCATTCTCCTCCCCGGCACCAGCACCGGCTTCGACGTCGGCCTCCTCGGCTTCCTCACTCGTCTCCTCAGTGTCCCGGGCTTTCTTGATCCGCTCCCCCTCGGGCGCATCGACAATCTCGATGTCCATTTCGCCGAACATCATCATGATGCTGCCGAACTGCTCGGAGGACACCACTTCCGCGGGTAACGTGCTATTTAGCTCGTCGTACGTCAGGAAACCCTTCTCTTTCCCTATCGAGATCAGCTTCTTGACTTCGCCGAGCAACTCTGGTTTCGCCATGACTACTCCTTCACTAAGGACAACATCCCGGTGGAGGGCCGACCGGCCTTTTGCATTCGCAATTCATTCACTTGCGCGTTCAGCATCCGCGCATCCTCCACACGGCCTTCCCGTTCGGCGGCCTTGAGTTGCGCGATCAGATCGCGAAACACGGCCTCGGCCCGCTTCCGATCCAACGTTTCTAAACACCCTGTGATGTGGGCCCTCACGTCGTCGAAATGGTCTTCCCGCATGGACAGCTCAGTCGCCAACGACCCGCAATCCGGATGATCGGCTACCGCATCCAATAACAACCTAAGCCCGACCCGGCCGTCTCGATCAAGGCGACTCAGCGCCGCCTCAACGAGGGACCGACAGGCCGGAACGGAGAACGCCTCGGGCCGCAGTCGTTGCACATCGGCGGGCGTCAGGTGCCCATGCAGCAGCAAATACACCAGATCCCGCTCTTCACTCACACCCTTGAACGTCGCCGGTATGGGGCCAGCCGATTGAGTGGCCGCCGGTCGACGCCCCTCCGACTGCACCAACGCAGGATAACGCTCGATCAAACGTTGCTGGCTGATCCCCAGTCGTTCGGCGACTACTCGAATCCGTTCCTCTCGTTCGATCGGATGCTCGCTCTTTTGCAGGATCCGCAACACATCGTCCACGCTGCGGATACGTCCTTCGATCGTACTGGACTCCGCTGTGCTCAAGTTATGCTCAAGGGCAAAATCCAAGAGGCTCGGAGCCCGCTCTTCCAAACGCGTGAAGGCCTCCGGGCCTTCCTTCCGCATAAAGGTATCGGGGTCCTCTCCAGCCGGCAAGGTGACGACTTTCACTCCAATCCCGCTATTCACAAACAGATCGAGCCCTCGCAGTGCGGCACGGACCCCGGCCTGATCCGGATCGAACAACAGCACGACCTTCGAGGCAAACCGTCTCAACACCTGAATATGCTCCGCCGTCAATGCGGTCCCCAGCGTTGCGACTGTGTGGGTCAGCCCGGCTTGATGAAGCGCGACCGCATCAAAATACCCTTCCACCACGATCACGGTCTTCAGCCGGGCGACTGCTTCACGTGCAAGATCCAACGCGTAAAGCGTTTGACCCTTTTTAAACAAGGGAGTATCTGGCGAATTCAGGTACTTCGGAGTCTCCTCGCCGAGTATACGCCCTCCAAAACCGACGATTCGCTTACGCAGATCCGTAATGGGAAACATCACGCGGGCGCGAAAACGATCGTAGGACCCGGACGCATGTTCGCGCGCCACCGTCAATCCCGCGGCAGCCAAATCACTCTGTGCAAAACCCTGCTTGCTCAGCGCCTTGATGAGCCCGTCCCATTCCGCCGGTGCACAACCAATTTCAAATCGCTCGATCGTCCCAGCGTGAATGCCCCGGCTGGCCAAGTAGTCCCGCGCCGTCGCACCGGTTACCCCATCCCGTAAATTCTGTTGAAACCACGCCGTCACCGCCCGATTGAGCGGTTCAAGGCGACTCGCCTGTGCCGCTTGAGGCCCCGCGCTCGGCTCGCTGTCCGGCACGTCAATCCCGAGCTTCTGCCCGAGTTCACGGACCGTCTCAGGAAAATTCGCGCCGGTGATCCGCATCAGAAACGTAAACACGTTGCCGCCTGCGCCGCATCCGAAACAATGAAAGATCTGGCGGGAAGGGCTGACCGTAAAGGAGGGAGATTTTTCCTGATGGAAGGGACAGAGACCTTTCAAGTTCTGGCCGGCCCGAGTCAGGCTCACGTGATGTCCTACCACCTCGGCAATATCGGCCCGATCTCTGACCTGATTGATCACGTCTTCAGAAATCAAACCTCGGCCCACGGGAGTCGCGGCTCCTATTTCCCCACCTGGAACCGGTGAGAAAGATAAACGTAAGTGGTCGTAAAATAGACCGATTAGGGTAACAGACGGAAAAGAAACCTGTCAACGTGGTGAAAATGCGCTAACCAGGAGGCCAGGAGAGATGGCGCCCGCCCAAGACATGGAGATGAAGATGAAACACGCTCTGGCCGCCATGTGCACCGGTGTTGACGACGAAGCGGTATCCGGCATCGGCAATCCCCTTCTGTTTTGCGATCGTATTACCGGCCGACATCAGATGCCCGAGTAGCCCGACATCCGAATCTTGAAGTTCGGCCATCGAGGCCACATGTTTTCGGGGGATGACGAGCGTATGCGTCGGCGCCTGGGGATTGACATCGTCGAACGCGACCACCACATCGTCCTCATAGACGAGCGCCGCGGGAATGGTCCCCGCGAGGATTTTACAGAAAATGCACTCGCTCATGAGGTTGTTCCTTTTTTCAAGCCCGACTTCCCGAACCGAGTTGCCAACTCCTGATAGACTTCTTGAGGTGTCACGCCGTGGTACCCCAGTGCCACCAAGGTATGGAACAGCAGATCCGCAGTTTCGTAGACGATCTCTTCCTTCTTCCCACCCTTCCCCGCAATCGCCACCTCGCCAGCTTCCTCGACGACTTTCTTCAGGATACGATCGACACCGCCTTCCAGCAGTTTGGAGGTATAGGACTCACTCGAGGGCTGACGCTTCCGCTCTTGGATCATCTGATAGAGGCGTTCGAGAATTCCACCCCAGGATTCGGACGTCTTCGTCTCCGGCGAGTCCAGACGGGAAAAGAAGCAGGCCCGCTCCCCCGTATGGCACGTCGGGCCGACCGGCTCGACCTTCACGAGAAGGGCATCACCGTCACAATCGAGAAACAGGTCCTTGAGCTGCAGCCTGTGACCGGAGGTCTCACCCTTTTCCCATAGGGTCTGGCGCGAACGGCTCCAGAAGTGCACAGACTTCGTCTCGATGGTCTTCTGCAGTGCCTCCTGGTTCATGAAGGCCACCATCAACACCGTGCCATCACGCCAATCCTGCACGACTGCCGGAATCAACCCCTGCGCATCGAATTTCAATTGCCCCACATCCATTATCGAACCGCCACTCCCTTCTGACGAAGATAGGCTTTCGCCTCCGGAATTGTGTGAGTCCGGAAATGGAAAATAGACGCGGCCAGCACCGCATCGGCCTTGCCCCTGACAAATCCGTCAAAGAGGTGGTCCAAATTCCCCACGCCGCCCGACGCAATCACCGGAATCGACACAGCATCTGACACAGTGGCTGTGAGTGCAAGATCATAGCCCTGCTGTTGCCCATCTTGATCCATGCTCGTAAGCAATATCTCACCTGCCCCATACTGCGCCATCGTCTTCGCCCATTCGACGACGTCGAGACCGGTCGACTTGCGGCCGCCATGGGTGAACACTTCCCACCCTGCCGCCGGCGCAGCGCGACGCTTCGCGTCGATCGCCACGACGATGCATTGCGTCCCGAATCGCTCCGCCGCTTCCTTCACAAATTCAGGCCGTTGAACTGCCGCCGTATTGATGCTCACCTTGTCCGCCCCCGCCTTCAACAGAGCCCGGATGTCCTCAAGCGTTTTCACTCCTCCGCCAACAGTCAGCGGCATGAACACCTGCGCCGCCGTCTGCTCGACCACGTCAATGATGGTCTTACGGTTCTCATGAGAAGCGGTGATGTCCAGGAAACAGAGTTCATCGGCTCCTTCGCGATCGTAGACCGTTGCCACTTCGACCGGATCTCCTGCATCGCGCAAGTTCACAAAGCTCACACCTTTGACAACTCGGCCGTCTTTGACATCGAGGCAGGGAATAATGCGTTTGGTCAACATACGCAAACCGTTAGGGGTGAGGGGTAAGGCGTGAGGCACGGAGGGCCGCGACGGCGGCTCGAAAGTCGAGTTTCCCATCGTACAACGCTTTACCCACAATCGCACCTTCAACCCGTGGACCGAGCGCCTGCACGGCCTGCAAGTCTTCGATGCGCGAAATCCCTCCGGAGGCGATCACGGGAAAGGACGACAATTCAACCACCTCCCGCAACGCCGCCAGATTCGGCCCGCCCAACATACCATCGCGGGCAATGTCCGTATAGATCACGGCGTCCAAGGCATAGCCTGCCAGCTCCTTGAGCAGGTCCGTCGCCTTCATCTCCGATACCGCCGTCCAGCCCTTGACCGCCACATTCCCATCTCGCGCATCCAGTCCCAACAGAATCTGGCAAGGAAACTCCCGACAGGCCTGCTCAAGGAATGATCGATCCGTCAATGCCGCAGTGCCGAGCACCACCCTCGTCACACCCGCGCCGAGATAGTGGCGCACAGTCTCGATCGACCGGACCCCTCCTCCAACCTGTATATTTAGGCTCACGGTACGAATGATCGCTTCGATCTGGGAAAGATTGCGCGGCTCCCCATCCACGGCTCCATTCAGGTCGACCACATGGATCAGCGTCGCACCGTCTTGTTGCCATTGCTTCGCGACAGCCGGCACGTCGTCGGAATAGACTGTCTCAGCCGCCATGTCGCCCTGACGCAACCGCACGCAGCGGCCATCCTTCACATCAATCGCTGGAATAACGAGCATAAAAGGAACCGTCCCCTGTTAGCGTTCCCCTACCGTTCCAAATGGGAATTCGAGGAGTAGATGTTCAACCCCGTAGCTTGCCAACTCCTCCGCCGTAACAAACACCCCATGACGATGAATGAATCCCATAAAATCTTCCGTCATCGGTCGCTGCTTCTCGTAGTAATTCCCTTCCCACAGGACTTGCCCGTCAGCCGCGACGACCTTGGCTTCAAACCCCACCGTTGCCGGGGGGCTAGCACCAAAGCGACCCCCGACTCGCTCCTGGTACACCAGCACTTGGCCGATCATCGAGGCATCCGCCTTGAGCTGTGTCGTCACCGCCTCCGCCGGTGACCGAACGGAGGAAGGTTGAGGCGTCACCGGAGACGCCAGTGCGTTCGCTGCCTCACTCGGCGCCAGCACCGTCACACCCTGCCTTGTCTTCAACCGGCTCCACAGTAACTGCGTGATGATGTCTCCCGCACTGGCCGGCACTGTGACTGTTTGCCGGAGAGGCTGCTCGGTATTCGACGGCACCGTTATCGCCATATCAGACCCGCGAGCCCCCGGCGGCACCGAGAGGGTCTGACTGACTACGTCCCTCACCTGTGGAGTCGCAAGAGTCGTGAACGGGACCAAAGCAATGGTACGAATCTGATAGCGCGGCAATTCCGCGGACGATTTCGTGGTCACTTTCGACCCGCTGCAGCCGACTACGGCTAGCACGAGAACCGCCAGCGTGAGCGCGTGAGGCGTCAGGCGTAAGGCAACGGTTCGCTTGTTTCGCATTTTGATCACCTCACCCCTCACGCCGAACCCTTGGCGGCTATGCATGCCAGGATCCAAAATTTTTGATCAACCGTAACCCGACGTCCTGACTCTTTTCGGGATGGAACTGACAGGCCACCACATTGTCCCGCCAGATACTTGAGACAAACGTCGACCCGTAGTCCGTCGTGGTTGCCGCAACGGTCTTGTTAGAGGGATCGACATAAAACGAATGTACAAAATACCAGTACGACCCGTTGGGGATCCCTTCGAACAGGGGACAGGGTCGCTCGATCGTGACGTTGTTCCAACCCATGTGTGGCACCTTCAACCCTTGGTCGGCAGCAAATCGTTTGACCTTGCCGGGGATAATGCCGAGACCCTTGTGAGTCCCAAATTCCTCACTTTCCTCAAACAACAATTGGAGCCCCAAACAGATTCCCAGAAATGGTTTTCCTGATTGAATCGCTGTGCGAATCGGTTCCGCCAACCCATAGCGCTCAACGTTGGCCATGCAATCGCCAAAGGCACCGACACCGGGCAGGACGACATGGCTCGCATTCCCGATCACGCGTGCATCACGCGTCACCACCGCCTGATGCCCCACTGCCTCAAAGGCCTTGGAGACACTGCGGAGATTGCCCATGCCGTAATCGATGATCGCAATCATATCCAGTTCCTGGCAGGATGCTGAAAAAGTCCGCCAGCTTCGTTCTCTCATCGTTCAAATCCTCAACGTACCCCAGAGGGTACGCCTCCGGCCCTTCACTCGCTGCGGCCTTGCTGAACGGCCTTTTTGAGCATCCTGCGGGAGTCTTCTCTTCTTGTGCACACGACCGGACTATCGAAATAGCTTCTGCTATCTGGAGGCGAGAGGAAATACTCTTGCTCCTAGCCTGGCCATAAGGCTGTAACAATACCGCAACCAGCGCCGTCCTGCCACTGCGAAACTGAATAGGAAGGACTATAGAAACCTGGAACTTAGACTAAAGAAGCCCGAGCCAGTTCAGTCACAACGGGGAACAAGCAGGCAGACGAGGAAGGCCTCAGCTATTATCTCAAAACCCGACTACTATCTTGGGATATTCACGGAGCTGTTGCTGGTGTTTCCAGTTATTCGTCCCACTTCGGCTTTCGTTCTCGCTTTCCGAAAACCATCCCAAAGACGACGGCCTCACCTTCTCCTGCACCAATTCTGTCAAAACGTACGGTGGGGGACAACTCGGCGTGCTCCTGTATCAGTCGTTCCTGCCCTGCCTTTCCTGCAAAGATAGCCTGGTATCCGAAACGACAGACTTGCCGATTGATCAACTCGACTAAGCCAGTGTCAGTCAGATCCGTTACCCCTAACCCCTCTGACACAAACCGGTCCCGCCACGACGAGTGCCCATAGATGATGAGCGACGGACTCACCGGAAACAGGAAGACAACCGGTCCATCAGGCCGAATAACATACGGCAGCAAGTCAGCGTCCTTGACCGAAGGATCGAACCAGATTACAGGATTGTCACTGGTCAAAAATGGAATTTCGGTATTGTTGTGCATCGCATAGAAGCCTATCTGATCAAACACCTGCCCAATGCCTTGCATCATGGGAACCATGGCATGAATGGATTGGTGGGGGTTGATAGATACTTCAATATGGTCAAGTAGGATTTCAAAGCCCACGGGCTTCGGCGGTAGCTTCCAGCAGCGTCTAATCGACGAGCCGCAGCCATTACACCTTCTGCATGTATCTGCCCAGCTACATCGCGGCTAGCGGGCACTCGCACACGCTGCAACGCCATGAATTGAAAGATTTCTTCCAGAGAATCATTGACGTTCTCTCGACGATGAAGTCGGTCCACGATTCCCGGCCACTTATCTTCTAGCTTAGAGAAGCAGTCCTCAAGAGCATTGTGATCTTTCCCGCCATCAGGTCTCGGCTGAGAATAGTAGTACTTGTGGAAGCCGGTGTTGTCCGGCGACAACTGAATAGCCTTACACGGATCATCTTTACGATAGACATGTACTTGCCCTGCATTGTCACAGAAAAACTTCAGATAGGATTTCGGGATGTAATGATGACGTTTCTTTTTCATAGAAAAAGAATACGTTTCAGTTCTGCACTCGAAAAATTTCCGAGTTATCAATGAAATGCAAAGGGCAGGCTCCTTTTCAGAAGCCTGCTCCTTCGACATCAATAACATCATTTTCCAGAGACTTTGCGGGTGGCACCGATCTGGGCGCCCAACCGCCCGCAGCGGGGTCCCTACACCGGGCGGGGTGCGAGGACGGTTGGGCTGATCTGTGACAGGACCCGCGACAGGCTACAGCATCCCCTTCGTAGAGAGCACCTTTCCTGCCAACCTCTCTTCCAGCATCGTGGCTTGATCCAGAGCTTTGGCGAGCGCCTTGAAGATGGCTTCCATGATGTGGTGTGGGTTGCGGCCGTATATGAGATTCACGTGGACATTGAGCCCGCCGTGCGTGACGAAGGCCTGGAAGAAATCTTCGAATAATCCTAGGTCGAAGGCTTTGATCTTCCGATCCGTCAACTTGACGTTGTAGACGAGATAGGGCCTGCCACTGAGATCGACGGTGACTTGCGCCAGCGTTTCATCGAGCGGCGCTGAGGCAAATCCAAATCGCTTGATGCCTGCCTTCTCGCCGAGGGCCTGGTGCAGAGCTTGGCCCATGACGATGCCGACATCCTCCACCGTGTGGTGCTCGTCGATATCAATGTCGCCTTTGGCCTGGACCGTCAGATCGAAGAAGCCATGCTTCGAAAGCAACTCCAGCATGTGATCGAAGAAGCGAATCCCGGTGTCGATCGCTCCCTGCCCGCTGCCGTCCAACGTCCATTCGACCAGGATATCCGTTTCCTTCGTGGCCCGGTGAATCGACGACTGTCGAGGTGTGGATCCGTTCTTCTTCATGAGAACCTGCTCTGGGCCGACTTGGCATGCGCGTCGAACCCTTCGATGTGGGCCAACCGAACGAGATGGTCTTTCACCTTGCTCAATTCTTCGCGCGTATAGTGCACGATGTTGCTCACCTTGATGTAATCGTGGACGGACAGAGCCGAAAAGAAGCGCGCCGTCCCGCCGGTCGGCAGGACGTGATTCGGCCCAGCGACATAATCCGCAACCGACGGAGGAGTGTACCGACCCAAGAAGAGCGCCCCCGCGTGACGGATTTTCTCTAAATAATCAAACGGCTCATCGACCGAGAGGGTCAAATGTTCCGGGGCAATCTCGTTGGCCACATCGATGGCTTCCTCCATCGTGGTAACTACGAAGGCCACCGAATGGCGCGCAATGGACTTCGCTGCGATCTTTTCCCGTTGTAGCCCCTTCAACTGGCTGCCGATGAGTTCCACCACATCCTTCGCCAACTGAGCTGATGTGGTGACGAGATAGACCTGCGCATCTTCGTCATGCTCGGCTTCGCAGAGAAGATCGGCCGCGACATGCGCCGGTTTGGCGTCGCCATCCGCGATGACGAGCAGTTCGCTCGGACCTGCCACCATGTCGATTCCGACCGAGCCGTAGAGGAGCCGTTTTGCCGTCGCGACATAAATATTGCCGGGGCCCACGATTTTGTCGACGCGTTGGATCGTCTTTGTCCCATAGGCCATCGCTCCGATGGCTTGCACGCCTCCGACACGATAGATCTCCGTGACCCCGGCGATGTCGGCTGCGACCAGTAAATAAGGATTGATCGGGCCTTTTTGTGGCGGCGTACACATCACCACACGGAAGACGCCCGCGACCTTGGCCGGAATTGCGCACATCAAGACCGATGAGGGATAGACCGCCTTGCCCCCCGGCACGTACACCCCGACTGCATCGACCGGCGTGACCACCTGCCCCAGCGTCGCCTCGTTGTCATGATACATCCAGGTCTTGATGCGCTGGCGTTCGTGGAACGCCGTGATCCGCTTGGCTGCAAACCGGAGTGCGTCACCCTCGTCTTTCCGGATGTGGAAGTAGGCCTCTTTGATCTCTTCGGGGGTGATGCGCAACCCCGTGTCCTTTATCGAGACGCGGTCGAACTGTTTGGTATAGCGGAGGACGGCCTTATCGCCGCCCCGTTCCACGGCTTGCAGAATCGACTTGACCGTCTTCTCGACGGCAGCCCCTTGCACGCGGGCACGCGACGCCACTTTCTTAAGTGCGGGGAGAAAGGCTCGCTCGGTGGAGGTCACAATTTTCATCTGGGCATCCGTCTGACCGTTCGACGTGCCCCGCGCGAGGACTTGCGCGGAACGGATGTTCGAGACCCGGCTGGTGTCCTGCTGACAGCCCGGAGCTTTTTGATCAGCTCTGTGACCACCTCATGCTTCAGCTTCAGACTCGCTCGATTGACGACTAACCGGGCCGTGGAATGCGCAATGCACTCCACTTCGACGAGGTGATGCGCCTTCAGCGTGTTGCCGGTCTCGACCAGATCGACGATCCGATCGGCCAGACCGACCAAAGGCGCCAGTTCAATCGAGCCGTACAACTTGACGATTTCAACCGGCACGCCGCGCTGATTGAAATACCGCTCGGTGATCTTCGGATACTTGGTCGCTACCCGAATTTTTGAGGACAGCCGGTCGCGTGAAGCCTGCCCCTTGAGCGCAGCGACGGCGATTCTACACGCTCCGAACCCTAAATCCAATGGCTCATATACGTCGCTGTCCTGCTCCATCAAGACGTCTTTTCCGACAATCCCGACATCCGCCGCGCCATATTCGACATAGGTTGGCACATCGGTCGGCCGCACGATCAAGAAGGTCATCCCGATCTCAGGACAGGGAAACACCAGCCGGCGACTCTCGGTGGAGAGGCTGCCCAGCGCATATCCCGCTCGGCGAAAGACGTCCAGCGTGAGATCCAACATTTTCCCCTTTGACAAGGCAATCGTCAGCATGATGTCAGCGAGTCCCGGCCGGAGTCGCTCCCTCTTTATGACGGGTGATCGTCGCACCCAACCCCTGCAGTTTCTCCTCCATCCGCTCATAGCCACGATCCAGATGGTAGACGCGGAGAATCTCCGTCGTGCCGTCCGCCGCAAGACCAGCCAAGACCAATCCGGCGCTCGCACGAAGATCAGACGCCATTACCGGAGCCCCGGCCAACCTGGTCGGTCCGGTCACCACCGCGCGATTGCCTTCGACCTTAATCTCGGCACCCATCCGTCGCAACTCCTCGACATGCATGAAGCGGCTTTCGAACACCGTCTCCGTAATCACACTCGTGCCCTCGGCGGCCGTCATCAAGGCCACCATCTGCGCCTGCATGTCGGTGGGAAACCCGGGATACGGCAACGTCCGAATGTCGATCCCTTTGAGTCGCGCTGCCGCGTTGAGATGAATCCGTTCCTTCTCCACCTGCATCTCGACGCCGGCTTCCCGGAGCTTCATCAGCAATGCGTCCAAGTGATTCGGACGGCATCGATTGAGCGTCACCGCTCCCCGCGTAATGGCTCCGGCCACCAGATACGTTCCTGTTTCGATGCGATCTGGAATGATGTCGTGATCGCTCCCGTGCAACTCACGGACACCTTCGATCGTGATGACATCCGACCCGGCACCCGCGATGCGAGCCCCTCGCTTCACGAGAAAATTCGCGAGGTCCACGATCTCCGGTTCCTTCGCAGCGTTTTCAATGACCGTGGTCCCCTGGGCGAGCGATGCAGCCATCATCAGATTTTCTGTTCCGGTGACCGTCGGCGTGTCGCAGTAGATTTGTGCACCCGTCAGCCGCTTCGCTTTGGCGCGAATATACCCGTGTTCCATCGACACTTCCGCACCCATTTTAGCCAGTCCGGCAAGATGGAGATTGACGGGCCGTGACCCAATCGCGCAGCCACCTGGCATCGACACCGTGGCTTCTCCCCATCGCGCCAGCAGCGGCCCCAACACGAGCACGGAGGCCCGCATGGTGTTAACAAGATCGTACGGAGCCTGGGTCGAAGTGATCACCTCGGCGTTAATGAGTGCGCGATTCTCCTCATGGTGAACTTTCGCGCCCAAGATGCCCAACAACTTGCCCATGGTGAGGACGTCCACCACGCGAGGCACGTTAGTAATGACGCACTCGCCGCCGCCAAGAATGGTGGAGGCTAAGATCGGCAACGTGGCATTCTTCGCCCCGCTGATCTGGACCTCCCCTCGAAGCGGTATGCCACCGGTGATAACAATACGATCCATCGTCCCGCCCCTACGTTCCGACTCGCTCCACGATTACCACACGCTCAAGCCCCGCTGCGTCGAAGACCAGCTGGTGGAATCTGTACCCGGATATCTGGTCGACAATCCGGCGCATCGCACAAGCCTGGCCGGCACCAATTTCCATGATCAGTACGCCGCCGGGAGACAGGTATCGACCGGCTTCCTGCAACAACCGTTCGTGCAACTCCGTCCCCTGAGGTCCTGCCACCAGCGCACGTCGCGGTTCGAACAGCCGCACTTCCGGCTGAAGCATCGCCCAATCGGCCTCCGCAATGTAGGGAGGATTCGAGACGATGACATCAATGCGCCCTTCCAGCGCTTGCTCCGCCAATGGTCCCAGCAAGTCACCTTCCAACCATATGATGCGCTCACATACCTCATGGCGGGTGGCATTCTGCCTGGCGACATCGAGCGAGAGGTTAGATAGATCGGTTGCGATCACCTGCGCACGAGGTCTCAGCCGCGCAATCGTCACGGCAATGCACCCGGATCCCGTGCAGACATCGACGATGGTAGCCTGTCGCTCGGCGGGAATCCGTTGCGCGACATACTCCACCAGCAACTCAGTCTCCGGCCTCGGAATGAGCACCGCCGGATTCACGTTAAACTCTAACCCACAAAACTCCTGGGTTCCCAGAATATATTGCAATGGCTCACGACCAACCCGCCGCTCCACCATCCTTCTCACAGCCAGCAGCTCGGCGTGAGACAGCAGTCGGTCTCGACCGGTGACAACATGATGTGCGGCAAGACGGAGCCCGTGCTCCACTATCCAAAACGCTTCCTGCCCCGCACTCACAATGCCGGCCTGCTCAAGCATCCGTTGCGCCTCGGCGATCACCTCACCGATCGTCGCCTGGTCTGCTGACTGCGGGATGGGGGCAACCGCATCCATGTTAAACAGCTCCCACTTCTTGCTGACGCTGCGCCTTCAGAGCCTGGACGAGTTCGTCGAGATCCCCTTCAAGCACCTGTTCCAGCTTATGCAATGTCACCCCGACACGATGATCTGTCACCCGATTCTGCGGGAAGTTGTAGGTACGAATCTTCTCGCTTCGCTCGCCCGTGCCCACCTGAGCCTTGCGATTCTGGGCGATTTCCGCTTCCTGCTTCTCCCGCTCCGCCTCGACGATTCTGGCTCGCAGAGTTCGCATCGCCTTGTTTCGATTCTTCAGCTGCGACCGTTCGTCCTGGCAACTCACCACCACACCGGTCGGAACATGGGTAATCCGCACCGCCGATTTCGTCGTATTGACGCTCTGGCCTCCGGCACCGGATGAACAGAAGGTGTCGATCCGGAGATCCATGGGATCAATATGCACTTCGACCTCATCCACCTCAGGCATGACCGCGACGGTGACGGTCGACGTATGAATCCGGCCACTGGCCTCGGTGACGGGGACACGCTGTACACGGTGGACGCCGGCCTCGAACTTGAAGTGACTGTAGGCGCCCTTGCCTTCAATAAGTGCGACGACCCCCTTATAGCCTCCGGGCCCAGTTTCTGTGGCTTCGACCACATCGACCTTGAACCCTTTGATTTCGGCATATTTGCCGTACATGCGGAACAATGCTCCGGCAAAGAGCGCCGCCTCATCACCGCCGGTCCCGGCGCGGATTTCGAGGAACAGGTTCTTTTCGTCTCGCGGGTCTTTGGGAATGAGTAGCTCTTGGGCCTGCTGTTCGATCTCACGCTGCTGGCGTTCGAGCGTGGCGCTCTCCTCCGTTGCCATCTTATGAAACTCGGCCCCGGCTGTGGGATCTGCAAGAATTTGAGCGGCTTCCTCCAACTGCCTTGCGTTGTCTCGATAGGTTGCAAGAAGCTTGGCCACCGGTTCGATATCCATCCGCTCCTTATTTACTTTGTGCAGCTGCGAGGGTTGGCTCATCATAGACGGGTCCATGAGCTGACTCGTCAACTCATCATATCGAGTTGCCAACACTTCCCATTTCTTCAGTAAAGCAGCTTCCATGGCCCCGTTTCCCTCTGATTCGCTCTCAGCCCCTGATGCACAAAAACAAAGAGACCCTGCCCCTCAGCGAAGCAGGGTCCCTCGTATGGTCTCTTCTCGAGCTACTTGCCTTTCTTCGCGTACTTCTTCTTAAACCGTTCAACGCGCCCTTCGGTATCAATGATCTTCTGCGTCCCCGTAAAAAACGGATGACAGTTTGAACAAATATCGACATTGATATCGCCACCCGTCGATCGGGTCTTATATTTGTTGCCGCAGGCGCAGTGCACCGCAACTTCCCGGTACACGGGATGAATCCCCTTCTTCATAATTCACACTCCCCTGACGTCACATTCATCAGCCTTCGTCCATTACGAAGGCCCGCCACTGTACCCTGTCTTATCAACCAGATACAAGTCGGATATTATCGATTCATCGACTGCAGGAATTCCTGATTGGTCTTGGTGCCATGCAGCTTGTCCATCAGAAACTCCATGGCTTCCATTGTCCCAAGCGGGCTCAACACCTTGCGCAGAATCCACATCTTGTTGAGACGATCCTTATCCACCAACAATTCTTCTTTTCTCGTCCCGGACTGGCTGATATCGATGGCCGGGAAGAGCCGCTTATCGGCCAGACGGCGATCGAGATGGACTTCCATGTTGCCGGTCCCTTTGAACTCTTCAAAAATTACATCATCCATCCGGCTACCGGTGTCGACAAGAGCTGTCGCCATGATGGTGAGACTGCCGCCGTTTTCGATGTTGCGGGCCGCCCCAAAGAACCGCTTCGGCCGCTGGAGCGCGTTCGAGTCCAATCCTCCTGACAACACCTTGCCGCTTGGCGGCGCAATTGTATTGTAGGCGCGCGCCAGGCGAGTAATGCTGTCCAGCAGCACTACGACATCTTTCTTATGTTCGACCAGTCGCTTGGCCTTTTCGAGCACCATTTCAGCCACCTGAGCATGGCGCTGGGCCGGCTCATCGAAGGTGGAGCTGATGACTTCGGCCTTCACCTGCCGCTGCCAGTCGGTGACTTCTTCCGGCCGCTCGTCGATGAGCAGCACGATTAAGGTTACTTCCTTGTGGTTTTTAAGAATGGCCCGAGCGATGGCCTGCAGCAACATCGTTTTTCCGGTTCGGGGAGCCGCGACGATCAACCCACGCTGGCCTTTGCCGATCGGGGTCGTGAGATCCATCACGCGGGTGCAATATTCTTCACGGTCAAACTCGAGGACCAGACGCTCTTCCGGATAGAGTGGTGTCAGGTTATCGAAGAGGATCTTGTCGCGGGACACTTCGGGATCTTCGTAATTGACCTTCTCGACTTTGAGCAACGCAAAATACCGCTCGCTCTCCTTCGGCGGCCGGATCTGCCCGGACACAATGTCGCCGGTGCGCAGATTGAAACGCCGGATTTGAGAGGGCGAGATATAGATGTCGTCGGGACCAGGGAGATAGTTCGAATCGGGAGCGCGCAGAAATCCGAACCCATCAGGGAGCGTTTCGAGCACGCCTTCGCCAAAGACCACGCCGTTGTTCGCCGTCTGCGCCTGTAGAATCGCGAAAATCAATTCCTGCTTTCGCAGATTGGGTGCGCCATCGATCTTCAGATCGCGTGCCACCTCATTGAGATCGGCGATAGACTTCTGCTTCAGCTCGGCGAGATGCATAACTTCCCCCTTCGTTTGTGTCATGAGTATCCTCTCAAGCCCCCGGCTGCATTGTTATCGCAGCGATCGCACGTGGTGAACCATGGGAAATTGTCCACGGACTGAATATTATAGTGAATGGTAATGCGTTGGTGATTGTGTCGTGTATATTAGCTAAAAGAGGGTGACCCGTGAGGACTTACCTGTTTTCGCTCGTCGCTATCAGGGTACGACTCTGTCTCATGGTTGGGGATATTGTTGCAGGCCGGAACTCATGCCGAGCTGACTCGCCTCTGTTCCCTGAGCAATTGTGACTTGCGTCGAGATGCGCCCCGGAAGTCTTGTGTGTGGAGATAACTTTGAATCGAGCTGAGCTAGTTAGTGAATAATAACGCGAGCGCGGTTCCTTGTCAACAGGGATATCTCTTTTTTCATACTACCCACTTCGCACTGAGCTAGTCCAGCCGGCCCGGCTCTTCCTGACAACAGCACGGCGCCGATGCCTACGGTTGCAGCGCAAAAGAGTGGTGTGCTAAATGAGAAGATTCGCGGGGGCACCATGGCGCACGACGACGAACACGGACAGCACGAGCGAATATTTACATTGTCCGAGGCCAATCGCCTCATCCCTCAGCTCAATTCCAATTTGACATCGATTCAGCAAGCCAGGGCCGTCTTGTCACGCACGAAAGAAGATATCAAGAAAGCCAGCGCCCAGGCCGAATATGGCGGGGGCAGTACCGTGGGACACCTCTACATCTTGGGTCTTCAGCAAGTCAGTACGAATCTTCAGGCGATTCAGGAACTCGGCATCCTGGTGAAGGACTTGGATCTCGGTCTCTGTGACTTTCCCCATCTTCATGACGGCCGAGTGGTCTATCTATGCTGGAAGCTCGGGGAACAAGAAGTTCGCTGGTGGCATGAAACGACCACCGGCTATAAAGATCGCTGCCCGCTAGAGGACCTAGCCTGATTCAACCCTCGAGACATTTATGAAATTTGTCATACTCGGATTCGACGGGCCCGACGGAGAGGCCAAGCGAAAAATCTATCGCCCGGCGCATCTCGCCAAGATGGAACCCCTCGATGCGCAAGGCCGGGTCGTGCTAGCCGGTCCGCTCACGGATAAGACAGGGAGTCTTATCGTCATCGAAGCGGACTCGCTGGAAGACGCGCAACGGTTTGCTCGCGAAGATCCCTATACCATCCACGGTGTATTTGAACGAGTCGACGTCCACCCATTCATTCAAGTCTTTCCGAAAGAGCGGTAGCCGTCCGTTTGCCCCGCTCCGGTTGCATTGCCCCTTCAGTCATCGCGCGGTATAGTTATCCGAATGGGACTGAACCGACGATTGTTCTATGCGTTTCTTTCTTCCTCCCTCTTCGGGCTCTTACTATGGGGAACCCCTGCGTTCAGCGCCTCCACGAAAACCGTCATCGCCGATGGCCACTATGTCATGGCCGATGGCGACACCTTAGCCGGCGCAGAAGAAAAAGTCCTCCAACGAGCCCAGCGCAACGCGGTGGAAGAAGCGGGCGTCTATCTCGAAACTACATTCCACGATGTGGAAAAAGAATCTGGCGGGAGAAGCACACAAACCAGTTCGCTGGAAATCAGAACGATTGCCGCCGCTGTCACGGAAACGGAAATCCTCGAATCCAGGCGCTCCTTCGAGCTGGATCGCCCTGTCTTCTTCGTACGCATTCGTGCCACGGTCAACGTGAGCAGTCTGACGGAGGCGATACGCCGACTTCAATCCGACCAGCAACTCGCGCAAAACTTTCGCCAGCTCCAGCAGGAGAATCACCAATTGCGCTCGCAACTGCAAGAGCTTCAACAGCGACCGATCGGCGTCCGAATGCTGGCAATCGATCCGAACGGGAAACCCGCCTCACACCAACGGGCACGCATGATGCTCGAGACTGCTCTCCACACATCGAATCTGCGGGACAAGATTCAGCTCAGCACCGACGCCGCCACCCTTGACGATCGCTATGTCGATCCACTGATTGTGCGAGGGCAAACCTATCTCCGACTCGTTTCACTGGCTTTTTCCCAACAGGCTCAGGCATTGGACTATGCGGACTATCTGGACAAAGCCAGGATGGACTTCGATCGCGCAATCACACTCGACGCCAAGAATGTATGGGCATGGGTTGGGAAAGGGGATGTACTCACGTGGCTGAAACAATTGGACGAGGCTGCCGCTGCCTACGAGCAAGCCCTTGAGCTCGATCCGTTTGCCGATATCGCTCGCCAGCCCCTCATCGGCGTATACACGACACAAGCCCGCCGTCAGGCGGACGCCAAATCTTGGCATCATGCTTTGGCCACGCTGAAGAAACTCCTCAACGCCGAAACGCCTGAAAGTTGGATCCCCTATCAAAAAGAGGCGTATGCACTGCGGAGCGAAATTTATCTCAAGCTGAATCAGCCGGAACAGGCGATTGAAGATCTGTCCACTGTTATTCGGGTCGACCCCACCAATGCTGCCGCTCTGGTGACCAGAGCAAAACTTTATCGAGAACGGTTACAGGGTCGGCTTGCCAAGGATGACCTTGAGCGAGCCTGCGTCCTCGGATCCATTCCAGCCTGTGAGCAATTGCCGTAACCGCGCGCAACATATTGATTTCATGTCAGCATCTCCTACACGAGCGAGCGTGCCTAATGCAGTCTGAAGCCTACCGATTGGTTTGACAGACTGGACGAGCCGACCCTATAATGCGAACTCCTAAAACGCAAACTAGATGGGCGCTCTTCTGGGCTGCTTGTGGGCAAAGCAGGATCTTAGGACAAAAGGCCTAAGCCTCCCTTGTTCGATGGCCCAAAATTTCTCAGCGGTGGGTCTTCTGCGAGGTTGCAGGGGGCACGGAAAAAGCTTAGAGTTAGGATGGCTGAGATCATTGGAAAACCTGTGTTTCTTTTTTGTAAACCCCTTGCCGGAGATTAAGCTGTAATGACTCAGTATCGTGTCCTTCCAGGCCCGGAACATTTCCTTCCCCCATCGGCTGCAAGCATGGGTATTCGGTTGCCGAACCCTGGGGAAGCTCATATCAACGGTGTAATCGTCCCAGAGGAAAAGGCATACGAGGAAGCGGCGAAACAATTCCTCATGGCCAAAGTGCCAACCCTCTTCCCTGGCCCTTTAGTCCTGTGGGCCTGGAACGAGAAGGCGGCCAAGAAGGCCACGGCCATCCGTCACTTGTTCAACACACTCAAGGAATCTGTGCAACCCGGGCAAACGCCCATGCTGATCCCGATGCCGGACTACCGCCCCAAGTACCCCAAGATTAATCCTGAAGTCGAGATCAATCCCAACCACCCGAATCTGACCATCTGGCACAATAAAATCGATTGCTGCATGTTCATCGGAGTCCACTGCCATCAAGCGAATTTGTCGCTCAAAATCATTCGGGGAGGCACGTCCTGCTATACAATTGCTATGTGCGCTCAAGCCGGCCATGAAGATGCGATGCTATCATTCCGCGACGCATCCGTCGAAAAGATTATGAATCTGGCCGATGCCGTAAAAAGATTAAAAGGATCGGTCAAACCACGGCTGACGTCAGCCAAAAGCGGAGCCTCAAACTAAGCGACACCGCGTGAGGTTCTGAAGACAGTGAAAGGAGCCTAAATCATGGCAGACACACATTCAGTCATCGGCACAAAAAATAAAAAAGGGCAGACCTTTACCGACACCTGGAAGATGATGAACGACGCGCCGCGCACGCCGTCGTTCTATACAGGTAGCGAGGTCATTAAGGAAGCGCTCCGGCGAGCCAGCTGTGACGTGATGATCGCATACCCGATTACCCCGCAGAGCGAAGCGGCCGCCTTGATCGGCGAGCTCTTTGCCGAGGGTTACATCGGCGACTACTTCCGTGGCGAGAGCGAATTCGCCGTCATGTCACAATGCGCGGGAGCGGCCTTCGGCGGGGCTCGGGTATTTACGACGACCGCGGGACCCGGCACGATGCGCGCGATGGAGAACTTTCCGATGTGGTCCGGTGCACGGCTGCCGATTCAGATGATCGTCACCTGCCGCGGCATCAACTCACCGCTGTCGATTCAGCCTGACACACTAGAGATTGCCTATCTTCTGAATACCGGCATGCTCGTCTGGCATGCGGAAACCGCACAGGACTTCTTTGATTGGATCCTCAAAGGCTACATGGTGTCGGAAGAGCCTGATGTGCACCTCCCCTTGGCACTGTGCTGCGACGGATTCTTCGTGACTCACACCAAGGACGTCGTCAATCTCACCCCGGCCGACATGTGCCTTCCACCCTATGACCCCTACCGCTCCCCCGTGCCCTGCATGGACATGGAATGTCCGCCGGTCCGGATGATGCGCGATCCGTTCATCATGAAGAGCAACTATATCAGCTATGCCACCCACGCTTCCTGGCAGCAAGAAGTCTGGGCGGCAGTGGAACGGTCTCGCAAACACACGATCAAGTGGATAAACGGGTTGATCGAGACAGAAAATACCGATGCCGAGGTCCTCATCGTCGCCTCTGGCACGGCGGTGTCGCAGGGTCGTGAGGCCATCCGGCTCCTCGAAGACGAAGGCATCCGTTGCGGTCTGGTAAAGATTAAGGCCTTGCGGCCTTGGCCAGGCGAGGAAATCCGTGAAGCCACAAAAAATGCCAAGCACATTATCGTCCCAGAATTCAACGTGACCGGGTGGTTGGCAAAGGAAATTAAGGCCACCATCCCGAACAGTGAACGTGTGAACGCCGGCCCGCGTGTCTGCGGAGGCATGACGATGCCACCGGAAATTATTGTCTCTGAAATCAAGACCCTGCTCGGCATGCGTACCATGTCGTTGGCCGGTCGCGGCAGTTGATCGCATCTATGCAGCAAGATCGGAACGACCTGAATACGACGCACCACTGAGGAGGCCAATATGAGCAAGGAACGTATCAAGATTTCGGAAGATCTGTACGACATCATGCCGTCCGACTATCAAGACCTGGTCAAGAGCGCGACCTACGGCAAGGAAGACCGGGGCTGGAAGGATATCGGCAACAGCAAGGAACTCATCGAGCAGCACTCCCTCTGCGCCGGCTGCCCGGAATCCATGGCCTTCCGGTACATCCTGGCCTCATTGCCGAACCCCGAAGACACCGTCATGGTCGGCTCCACCGGCTGCACCAGCCTGGTGTTCCCCATGGTGGCTGTGCACAACATTCACTCCCTCTTCGGCAACCAAAACGCCATCGCCTCCGGCTTGAAGCGCGCCTTAAGCGTCCGCTTCCCAGGCCGGACCAAAGACGTGGTCGTGCTCGCCGGCGACGGCGCCACCGTCGATATCGGCCTCGACATGACACTTCAAGCCTGGTTCCGCCAGGAAAAGTTCACCACGATTTGTTTCGATAACGAACTGTACGCCAACACCGGTGGCCAGGAGAGCGGCCTAATGCAGAAGGGGTTCGTAGCCAAAATGGCGCCGGTTGGGAAGCTCTTCGACAAGGTCCGTCTGCCGGAAATTGCCCGCGAATCAGGCTGCCATTACGTGGTCCAATGCACCGTCAGCAAACCGTCCCTCATTGAGAAGGTGGTCCGGAATGCGGTCATGATCGCACGCGAAATCGGCCCGACCTACCTCCAACTCTATACGCCTTGCATTCTCGAAATCGGGAAGAACAGCATGGAAGGGCTCCAGGAAATGCGGGACTCGGAAAAACCGACCGAGCGGTTCGCCTACAAAGAGTACATCAGTGAACCGGCCAAGCAACTCCTGGCAGAGGTGTCCGCCAAGGACAAGGAAAAGAAGGCCGCTGCAAAACAGCTTGCCTCTCAGGGAGCCTAATCCGATTCTGGAGGAGAGACGACCATGATCAAGAAAAGACTGAATATCCGGATGTCGGGATTAGGCGGACAGGGTGCCGTCACCGCCGCGCATGTCCTGGCCATGGCTGCCAACCGCGACGGCAAGTTTTCGATCTCCAACCCCTTCTTCGGCGCCGAGAAACGCATGGCGCCGGCGGAGAGCTATTGTCGGATCGGCATCGAACGGATCTACGACCGAGGCGAGTTGGTATTTCCCGACGTCATCCAGGTCTTTCATCCCCAGGTCATCACCATGGGGAAGAGCTACACCATGCCCTTCTACTCCGGCGTGAAGGAAGGTGGCCTCGTCATCATCAACTCCGACCAGGAGCTTCTGTCAGCCGATGACATTGAACGTCTCAGAGATCTGAATGTGAAGGTATTTTACATTGCGGGAACCGAGCTCGCGATCGAGGTGGCCGGCACCGAGTTATCGACGAATATGTCAATGATCGGATCGGTCGCAGGCATCACCAAGTGCGTCTCAATGGAATCCCTGGACGGCGCCTTACAGGAACGGTTCGGGAAGAAGTTTGTCGCCTCCGGTGGAACCGCCTCCTTGGATGAAGCGATTAAGAAGAAATTCGCCAAGAAAGAAATGTTGCTGGCCAAGAACCTTGCAACCATGCAGGCGGCCTATGAAATAGGCAGTGAATGGGCAGAGAAGAATAAGTATGAACTGCGAGTCGGCAATCCTGCCGTTGCGGCTTAACGAGAGACAAGGAACCAGCTCGCATGTATAACATAGCTCAAGTCATCGACGAGAAATGCGTGGCCAAGAAGGGGTGCCGACTGTGCATCATGTATTGTCCGGAGGCCAACTGCCTCGACCTCAATCCAACCAAGATGGTGGCCGAAGTATTCATTGACCGCTGTAAGGGATGTGAGCTCTGCGTGATCGTCTGCGACGCGGCCAAGCATCATGCCATTACCATGCAGGCAGTCAGCGCCACCGGACAGCTGATGTCCCAAAAAGGTGAGTCCGCCGCGCTGGGGCAGGCCTACCAAGGATAACCGTTTCGTGTAGCGGGTCTCCCGCGCAAGACCCCATGGCACCTGCGCTGTGGGGTTTTTTGTTGGTACCGCTGGGGGGGAATAATAGATGGAAACCGAAGACAATGTCATTGATGAGCTCGTTCGAGAGATTGCCGGGCTGATTCACGAGTACCCGAAAGTGCTCGAACGGCGTGCAGCCGACATTCATGCCAGCGGGAAAGACCCAGAATTGGCGCAGACTCTCGTCAAGGCTGCCGATACCATGCGCGACAGTGGAAATCTCTATCTGACCTGGGCAAAGCACTACGCATCCGTCGCAGCAGGCAATACTGACGCCACCTCGGATGAGGACGAAACCGAGGATTTCGACGTATAATAATAGAAACGCAACTCTGCTTATCCGTTTCTCCTGCAAAAAAGCTCGCTCCCGCCCCACCAGTTTATGCTAGAATGCGCTCGTTTCGGCTGGACCAGATTCCCCGGTAGCTCAGTTGGTAGAGCAGCCGGCTGTAGAGTTGCAGCCTCCACGGGAAACCGTGGTTGAAACTTCGGGTGAATTCAGGGAAGCCTGCCCCGATTCCACGACGAATCGGAATGGGAATCCTGAGCGAAGCCTGCCGAAGGGTCAGCGTGTAGGCAGGACCGTGCAGAGACTAGAGGCTGCGGAACCCGTCCAATAACGCCTCAACAGCGCCCGACACCCTCCCCTGCTTCTTCTGCAGGCGGGTGAAGAGATAGTCCAAGCCCGGTTGAAAAACTGGGGCACTTGTAACCGGCTGGTCGCAGGTTCGAGTCCTGCCCGGGGAGCCAATCTAGACCAAGAGGGGTACTTCACCCTGTGGAGTGCCCCTTTTGTTTTCTCCCGCGATTGAGACAGGGGCTTCCTTCCGCCCGTCCAGCTGTCGCCGACTGGGGCGGCCTACGCTCTGGCCTAGGAACTTTTCGTTATGATGACCTCCATGTCATCAGACGGGCGAGATTTTACACCGGCAGCCTGGCTCCGCAGCCCACATTTCATGACAGTGTTCCCAGGCTATTGGCCTCGCCGAGCGCTTCTTGCCGGAGTACCGACCGAGTCGCGGCTCTTCACCACCGAGCCTCACACCCAGTTACTCGGCTTCTGCCACTGGCAGCCACACCGCACAGCATGCCAGACCGTGGTACTCGTGCACGGCCTTGAAGGCTGCAGCGAGTCTCACTATATGCGCGGCATCGCAGCAAAAGCCTATCGCGCGGGCTTCAATGTCGTCCGGATGAACCAACGTACATGCGGAGGGACCGAGCACCTGACACCGACGCTCTACAACAGCGGCTTAAGTCAGGACTATCGAGCCGTCGTCCATGAATTGGCGCGCGTGGATGGACTCAATCGCATCTGGCTTGTCGGCTATTCGATGGGAGGGAATCTGGTCCTGAAAGCAGCCGGAGAAGCCGGCTCGTCAGAAGCAGCGTTGGCCGGCACGATCGCGGTCTGTCCGAACATCGACCCTCCGAAATGCGTCGAGGCCTTGGAGCAGCCGCGCAACTGGGTTTATCACAGACATTTTCTCGTGGGCCTGAAGGTACGGCTGCGCCGAAAGGCCGAGCTCTTCCCCGGCAAGTGGGATCTCAAGGAACTCGATGACATCTCCTGGATCAGCGAATTCGACGACCGCTACACAGCCCCGGACGGAGGGTACGCCAGTGGAGCCGACTACTACGATCGCGCAGGCGCACGTCACGTGCTCGATTCCATCGCCGTCCCCACACTCATCATCACGGCACAAGATGATCCCTTCATTCCCTACTCAATGTTTACTGTGCCGTTGATTCAACGCCACCCGAAGATTCGGGTGATCGCGCCTCGCTACGGGGGCCATTGCGGGTTCTTTCACTGGGCACACAACGGAGAAGATTCCTACTGGGCGGAGAATCGGATTGTGGACTTCTTGCAAGAACGAATGTGAGGAGACCGGTGCGCGCTGGCCAGCCCGATCAGGCTGTTTGAAGATGGGCACGCACTTCCTGCACGTAGGTTTTGAACGGATCTGGCATGGGGAAGGGCGCGTGACCACGCAGTTGGAAGATCGACCAGTTGATCACATACGAAGGAGAAAACCGTTCTTCCGGCTTGGGATCAGCTAGTTCATCCGGAGGTCCACAGGCCAGCAAATGTCGAACAAGTTCACCCCGTCCAAACGCCCTGGTGTTGCGTGGTGGATGGTCCATGGACAAGACAATCGCCTTGTCCGTGGTGAGCCGTGGAACCCGCCCTTCTTCCATGAGGCCATAATAGAGCCCCTTGCCTTGATGGAGATTGTGATACTCCAGATCAAGACTCTTCAGTGCAGGGTCTGCCCACGTTGTCTGTTCCGCCTCGCGAAAGGTTTCGAGCAGCCACAACTTCGAGGCCCAATCGACCCGGCCCACCAGCGTCTGGTAGTCCCCACGGAGATCTTGCAAGACCGCTTCCCATTGATCGAGTACCCAATCGGTTTCGTCGTCTTGTCCCCGAAAGTGCGCTTGCGCCGCCGCGAGAAACGCTTCCTGAATGTCGATCGCGGAGATCGTTTTCCCTGACTCCAGCCGAACGATCCATCGTCGGTTCTGATCCTGTGACAGTTCCTGCATGGTTTCAACCGGTTCATGGATCTCAAGATCGAGCGGCGCATGGCCCTCTTCGATCAGTTGAAGGACCAGCCCAGTCGTACCCAACTTCAAGGCCGTCGCCACCTCGGCCATGTTTGAATCCCCGAGTAAGAGGTGAATACGGCGGTATTGATTCGGGTCGGCCAGTGGTTCATCTCTGGTATTCACGATGGCGCGATTCTGCTGCACCCATTCGAAAAAGTCATTCACGATGTAATCTGCGCGCTGAGAGAGCTGAAACGGGAGGACCGGCTGCTGCGGCTGGCGATGGTTCGCTCCTCGCGGGACGATGAGTCGGTCCATCTGAATCCAGGCGTCCTGGGGACCCGCCGCGCCGACACGTCCGGCCCCCGTAAAGATCTGTCTGGTGACCAGAAAGGTCACAAAGGGTCCGAGGCCGCGCCGCGTAAAGGGGAAACGTCGCGAGACGAGATAGTTTTCGTGCGATCCAAAGGTCGCATCGGTTTCATGATCCACATTGTTCTTGATCAACGAAACCGTGTCGGCCAGACCGAGGTCTTGAATCGCATCCTGCAGCAACTGATCGCCGGCGCGGTCGGCGGCCACCACATCACTGAGAGACTCACACTCCGGCGAGGCCCACTCCAGATGTCCCATGTCGAGGTATATGCGCCCGGCGTTGGTGAGAAATCCTCCGTTGCCAGGCGGTTCATCGTGTCCCCGGTGGTGCAGATCGAGAACGCCGCGCCGTTGAACGTGAAAGAGATGGTCTCGAATCTTGTGGGCAAACCAGGTGGGGGAATGATCAGGCTGATCTTGATTCACCAAGAGTCCGTATTCGGTTTCAAGTCCGAAAATACGGTTCAACATCTCAGTTCGCCACGACGGATTGAAGAGCCTTCGGCAGGAGGCGTGAGAGATCTGCCGGCTTGAGCGACCGATACTTGGAAGTACCGGGAGCCTGGCGATCGAGGACCGCGCATTCGATCGTCCGTTCCCCGGCAATGCCCCGTACATGTGCGATCAAGGTGTCACTGCTTGGGATTGCGACGGCCGATGAGCCCGCTCCACTTGTCGATGGCTTGGCCTCAACCTGCTGGTCTGTCTCTTCTTGTTGATGAGCTATCGAGCCGATTGCCCAGGCACGTAGCGCCAGATCCAACGCCTGCTCCAATGGCAGCGTCGCGGACATCTGCTCCTTGAGATAGGACATCATCTTGGTCTGAACAGTCGGGGTGGCAGCCAAGACCGCACAACCGGTCGCTTCTTCAAACGTGCCATCGTAGTTGATTGTCAGGAGCGCGTCCTTCTCCGGCTTCAGGCCCAGCTCGGCCACCAGAATGCGCACGATGAACGGCGCCTTATACACTTCCTCGAAGGCCTGCTTAATCACCGGAGCAATGCCGTATTTCACCAGTCTCGATCCCGTCACATCAGACGGCGAGCGGTTGAAGCCTTCGACATGCGCCATTTCGAGCAGACTGAAGCGAAGCTTTTCCAAATCCGTGGGATGCCCCATCCCACCCAATGCCAGTCGATCGTAGATCTCATAAAGCTTCGCGGTCCCCTTGCTCACCGTCGCCAGGAGAATGCCTCCATCATAGGTCAGCGCGACAACCGGGCTCCCCTGTTTGAACTGTTCGTCGAGATACTGTCTCCGATTGCCGACTGCTTCCACCCAGCGATAGGGCTCTTCATACATAGCGCACCACCTGTGACTCGTAGAGGGGTTTCAGTGTCGCATCCTGCACCGTCTGCACACCGGCCCCGGTAATCAGCTTGATCACAGGGTACAAACTCGCCTCCCGGTTGACACCACCGGTCGCCGAATCGAACTCCGCCGCGCTCGTGAGTAATCGTAACGCCTGAACCATCGCCTGTTCTTCTGATAGCGTACTGAGGGGCTGCTCGCCCCACGTATTCAGATAGTGCAAGATCCCTCGGATCGTGGGGGAACCGGACCCGGATACGGCGTACTCCACGCCTTCAAATTCTGCCCCGAGGATATCGTAGAAATAGATCTTGGCTGAACCCTGCTCCAGATCGTAGCCGGCAAACACAGGGACCACAGCGCCCGTCCCGGCCAACGCCGCGGGCACATTGTCCTTCAAGAGCTTGGAGACCGCGCGAAGTTTGCCGTCGAAACTCAATTCTTGCAGCTGTGTTCTCCGGTAGTATTTGAAGGAATGTTCCAGGACGCGCACCATCTCATAGGCCGTCGCCGGGACGCCGGCAATCGCCATCACACTGTGCCGATCTATCTCCAACACCTTGTCCGTGCGATCGTACATCACCATGTTGCCGGCGGTCGCGCGGCGATCTCCGGCCACCAGCACGCCATCGCGATACTTGAAGGCCAGAATCGTGGTGGCATTCGTGAGTGCATGGCTAGTCTCCACCGCCCCCGGTACGCCGAGTGTGTAGCCCTGTTCCTTCAACAGCTGAAGAAAATCCCCTTGCATCCCCATTTCTTCACCTTAGTTCTGAGTTGAAAGTTCTGAGTTCTGAGTAGTCGTTCGAAGCCTGCATCCTAAGCCCTAACCCATTCTGAATATTCAGCACTCAGCACTCAGCACTTCTTCCCCTACTCTCCCGTTCTCTGCCGATACCGCTCAGCTTGTTTTGGATCGACCTTGCGCATGCGCTTGAGTAAATTATCTTTATCGGGCGACCCAGTCTCTGGCCGTTTCGGCCCACCGCCCTCATCAGACGGACTCGGTGCCTTAGGCATCGGATTGCCGGGCCCTTCACGACGTTCCGGCATTGAGATGTAGTTCATGATCGGAACTCCTTTTCTCTGTTCCATGCGTTCAGCGCATCCATCGGGGATGCCGCGCGCTCGAATACCTGTGCGCAGGTTCGCACCGCCTGTGGCTCGAAGAGGTCGCCCATCTCTAATGTCCGTGGAAGCAGCCCACCGCTGAACTGAATACGTTCCCACTGCATCGATTTGATCTGATCCGGAAATCGTCTGATGCAGAGACCTCGAATCCCCCCTCTGGTATCGGCCGGGCCGACCACCAATGCCGATTCGACGTCTTGCTCCGACGTCATTCGCCAGGCCTTCCCCTCGGCCTCGAGCCCCAGGAAGAGTCCGCGATCCGGATTCACATTATGGTACTCCAAATCCAAACTCGCCAGCCAGGGATCATCCCATCCAATCCGCTCTTCCTGCATAAAGGTTTCCAACAGCCAGAGCTTAGTGACCCAATCAAGCCGCCCGACCAGTTGTCGTCGATCGCCGGTGAGGAACCGTAGCGTGGCGGCCCATTCGTGAAGGATCCAATCGATCTCCTGGTCAACACCGGCCAAGTGCTTCTCGGCCGCGAGGTAGTACTGCTCTTGAATGTCGAGGCCCGTGATGGTGCTGCCGTTCTTCTGACGAACCGTCGCCTTCAGGTTCTGATCGCGCGACAGCTGCTTCACCGCGGTGACGGGATGCTCCAATTCAAGAGCTGGGGCAACGTCGCGCGCGATCAACTCTAGGGTCAACTGAGTCGTCCCGACCTTCAACGCCGTGCTGTACTCACACATATTGGCATCGCCGATGATGAGATGGAGCCGTCGATATTTTTCCCGAACCGCGTGCGGTTCGTCCCTCGTATTCAGAATCGGCCGGTTGTGCATCGTGTCGACGCTCAGGTCCGTCTCCATAAAGTCGGCTCGTTGAGACAGTTGATAATGGCCCGGCACGAACTCGCTCTCTTGACCTTCCACGCCGACTTTGCCGGTGCCAGCAATAACCTGCCGGCTGACAAGGAACGGCAGCAGCCCCGCAGTCAGCGAAGGGAAGGGAATCGAGCGTGAAACGAGATAGTTATCGTGACAGCCGTAACTATGTCCGTGAAAGTCCGTGTTGTTCTTGTAGAGCTGCACATGGGACCCGCCGATCGCATGATTGCGACGCTCCGCCGCCCGCTGGACAATACGCTCCCCGGCACGGTCATGGGCAAGAAGATCTAATAGTGTTCGGCATTCGGGCGTGGAATATTCAGGGTGAGTATGATCGTTATAGAAGCGTGCGCCGTTCGGGAGAACCAGATCGCTCTTCATCTCATGAAACGAAAACGGCCGATGGGCATCTACCTTGGCGAACTCATCCTCTTCTTTATCTTGCTGCAGACCGGATACTCGGAACCCCCGCGCATCCTCGTGTGGATCTTCACCGCCATAGTCCCAGCGCCGCTCGAACGAGGCCGTCAGATGGGCCCGCACCAGCTCCATCGACTCCACGACCGGATCGACCGCATCCTGATCTTCCCTGGTGATCCCATACTCTGTTTCGATGCCGAATAGCCGCATCTTCGATCCCGTGTTCCTCACCATTCCCAGGAACAGAATCACGATCAGGTGGCTGGGGGCTCTCGACTGCGCCCGTCGAGCGAGCACATTCTGATCGTGCGCGCTCTGGGAGCAAAGAGAGCCCCCAGCCACCTGATCGCTTATATAATCTGTCCTATCAGCTTCTCTTCGGACTGCCGCCCTCTTCGGAACGACGAGACCCCCACCACCTGTTCCGGATGGTGATCGAGGAGCTTGAGCCATTCTTCCGCCGCATCATCGGGCGGCAACATCTCGCCCTCTCGGAATTCTGCGTGAACGGAGTTCACCAGTTCGTCCAAGGTCATGCCGCCCTGCTCAGCCCCGCCGGCCGCAATCATGCGATCGATCGCCTGCTCCTTCGCCCGTTGCACGATCGAAGCCAGGATCGCACCGCTGATCAAATCGCCTCGATAGAGGACCTTATTCTGTCCGCTTCGCAGCCGAATCGACAGGAGTCGATTCTCATCGATGCGCGAGAAGATCGCAGAGAGCGCATGCTCGATGAGGTCGGCACAAGCCTTCTTCCGATCTCCGCCGTGCTGGTCAATCCATTGCCGGTCCAGCGGCAGGTCATCTGTCAGATACACGTTCAGAATCGCTGCCGCCGAGTCACGATTCGGACGGCTCACTTTGATCTTGCGATCGATACGCCCTGGCCGCAGCACAGCCGGGTCGATCAGATCCGGCCGGTTCGAAGCCAAAATGATCACCACATCGCGCAACGATTCGATCCCGTCCATCTCGGAGCAGAACATCGGCACCAAGGTGCTGGAGATGTTGAATGAACGAGACGCCCGTCTCGAACCGA
Organism: Nitrospirota bacterium; assembly: GCA_963741245.1. Taxonomy (GTDB): domain Bacteria; phylum Nitrospirota; class Nitrospiria; order Nitrospirales; family Nitrospiraceae; genus Palsa-1315. The sequence goes on from CAVUHR010000028.1 coordinate 254,192, forward strand.
GAATCGATTCCGCCTCGTCGATGAAAATAAAGGGCAACGCCCCCTCGCTCCGATGAGCGCGGGCCTGGGCGAAGAGATCCCGGACCATCCGCTCCGATTCCCCCAACCACATATTCAGAATCTCGGGCCCCTTGATGTGGAGGAAGGCCCCTCGAGTCACCGGCAGCTTGTCCCCCTTCTCACCAGACGCGCCCTGACCTGACTCCCCCACCAGCTTTGAGAGACTGGCGGCTGCCGCTTGTCCGATCAAGGTCTTTCCGCAGCCGGGAGGGCCATAGAGCAGGAAGCCTTTCGGTTGAGTGAACTTGAAGCGCTGAAACGTCTCCGCATGGAGCAAGGGATACTCGATCGCCTTCTGAATGGCTGCGATTGCCTCCGTTTGCCCCCCGATCTGCTCCCATGTGATAGTGGGAACCTCGTCGAGCAAGTGGGACTTGGCTTTCCGGTCTTCCAATTTCTCGATCGCCACGTGGAGGCTGGGATCGATACGCACCTCATCGCCGACCTTCAGGTCCACGCCGACAAGATCGCTCGATCTTTGGAGGATCAAGACCTGCCGCCCCATCTCTTGCTCGAAACGAAGCCGCCCATCTGCCAACGCTTCCGCCACTTTCAACACGGGTCCATTACGGTCGTACCCCAATATCTTGATTACTGCATAGGCTTCGTTGACCAGAATCTGGGCACCGATCTTTAGCTCGGCGGCCTGCACCCGTGGATCGACCGCGGCATAATACTCAGCGCCCCCCACCAGAATCCGTGCGAGGCCTTCACCAGGCACCTCAAGCAGGGTACCGACCCGATTGGCCGGCGCCGTGAGCTTCGCGATCACGTCGGCGACTTTCTTGAATTCGACCTCACGCTGCTGCTGCGCCGCTTGCCCGAGGATCACGACATGGCGCAACTTGTAGAGGATCTTCTGCCGGGGGTCACTGTCGGGGAATGAGGCGAGACATTGCTCTATGAGCTCAAGCGGATCGGATTCCATGCGCATCGACGGATTCGCGGCAGCCTCCGTCTTCCCGTTGGGTTCTGGATTCTGTGGCTTAGCGGGTCGGCGATCACTCATCGGTGGTCCTCCATGCTGAACAGATGGGTGATCCTACCATAGCGGCCTCACGGATTGCCGCTCAATTGACAGCTTGGAGGGTCACGGATACACGTTCCTGGTGGGTCCCCCGTAAGAGCTCGACTGTGACCTGATCGTTGACTTTGTGATGCTCCATCACACCCATCAGTTCATCCAGGGTCCCGACCGGCTTGCCTTCGACCGCCGTAATGATGTCGCCCAACTCCACACGGCCGTCGACGGTCTCGCGGGCACCCTTCAACCCGGCCTTCTCCGCCCCGCTGCCACGCGAGACTTTGCCGATAATCAGCCCCTTAATCCCCCACCGCTTGGCCATCGCATCGGGAACGAGCGAGACCCCGAGCCCCGGACGGATGAGTTTGCCGTACTTGATCAGCTCTGGAACGATGCGGTTGACCGTGTCGACAGGCACGGCAAATCCGATTCCGGCGAAGGCCCCGCTCGGGCTTACAATCTGCGTATTCACGCCGATCAATCGACCGGCGCTATCGAGCAGTGGCCCGCCGGAATTTCCCGGATTGATGGCGGCATCGGTCTGAATGACCCCTTCAATCGTCCGGTTCGACAAGGACTTGATCGTCCGCCCCAAGGCACTCACCACGCCGGTCGTCAGCGTATGATCGAGGCCGAACGGATTCCCGATCGCCAATACTTTCTGTCCGACGCGCAAATCCTGCGACGACCCGACGGTAAGGGGCGAAATCGCCTCTTCTGGCGCACGAATCTGCAGCACCGCCACATCGTGATCGGGGTCGGCACCGATGAGCGTGGCCTTATGCTCTGTTCGATCGGCCAGCGTGACGGTGACCGAATTCGCCCCGTAGACGACATGAAAATTAGTGACGATGTGCCCCTGCTTGTTCCAGACGAATCCCGATCCGGACCCTTGCGGGACTTCAAAGAGATTGAACGACCAGGGGTCTCGTTGAATCGCCGTATTCGAGATGAAGACCACGGATTTCGTCGCCAGCTCGAACACGGCCATCGTGGCCCTCTCATCCGCGCTCAACTCGGCGGGCGAGGGCGTCACGACGCGCGGCTTCCCTTCAGGCCCGCTGTAGGTCCCTCCCAGCGGCTTGCCCCACTCCGCCGTCGACAAGACAGGCCAGAGGCTGATGAGCAAGAGTCCCGCCGACACGACAGGCCAAACTGGTCCGACTCGCTGTTTCATTCTGATCATTCGCCCATGATTTGGAAAATGAGTTCCCTCGTCCGGGATTTGGTATCGAAATCGACAACGACAATCTGTTGCCAGGTCCCCAGCAACATCGCCCCGTCCAGGAAGGGAATGGTGACCGATGGCCCTTGCAGCTGACCTCGTAAATGGCTGTGGCCATTGTCCTCACCGGCATTTCTCGTATTGTGCTGCCAGGCAGGATCGGCCGGCACGGCTCGCTCCCAAAATCTTACGGTATCGGCCCTGATACCCGGCTCATCTTCGATGATCATCACCGACGCGGTGGTGTGCTTGACGAACACCGTCACGATCCCGGCCGACAGCCCGGTGCCCATCAGGGCGTCGACCACAGACTTCGTAATATTTTCGATCTGCGTGTTCCCCTGCATGGTGAGACGCAACGACATAGTCTTGACCGCCATCTTATGACTCCATCGCTCGGAGCGATCGTCGCTCCCCCTGCGTAAAGGCACAGCCGCGAGCCTCCTCCAGAATTGCATCAAACTCGCCTTGCGCCGTCAATCGGCGCAACGCCCCCATCACCGCGCCACTCAACATGCCCTCCTGCTGCAGCTTCTCCAAATAGGCAAAGGCATCGACTAACGTTTCTTTATTCCGCACATAGTAGTCCCGTCCACGACGCTGATTGCTGTAGGCTTCAAACTGCTCGCAGGCGACAAGAATCTCCGCCAACTCCCTGACCCAGGGCTTGGCCGACGCCAGCTTCTCCGGATAATAATAATAGAGCATCACCTGTTGCATCCAAGGCGCCCAGGTCACTCCCATCCTCCTGATAGCGGGTCGAGCCGTACGCAGCCGACGGGCAAGTCGACGCGAATATCCCAGCCGCATCTCGACCTGTTCCTTGGCCCAAGGAGTCATCGCGATGCCATCGGCCTCAAGATCTTTTCGATAACACCGGAGAAAGGCCTCCGTTTCGCGCCCATAGGTCGTCTCCGGGTGTATGGCTCTCCATTCGCGTGGCCTTGTCGGAACCCCGCGCTCCTTGGCCCAGGACCAAATCTTCCCGAAGAGTTGGCGATCGAGCCCGGCACGGCCTAAGTCATGCAGCAGGCACGCGATCTGATACTGGCAGAGCCGCTCGGCTCCATGGCCCAGCGCCGTGGCCACCGCCACGCACATACGCGCAGTCCGCACGGCATGGGGCCGATCGTACCCGCGAATGATGCGCCCACGGTGAGCCGGGTGTGGGTAATCGTAGAGCTGCATCAACCGGGTCAGGAGTGCACGGGGAACCAGGAGCGGGGCACGTCGTGAAATGGATGTCATTCGTGGTGACAGAGGAAAGGTTGAGCACAACTCCAACTGCGGCGAGAATAGCGTTCGCGGAAAGAGGCTGTCAAGATGATCTAACAAGCAGAAGGCTCGCTCAAGCCGACGATCTTTGCTATGCTCAGACCGGTTGAGGGCGAGGTGCTTCTCACAATCTGGGAAGGCAACCATGTCGAGAAATATGACACTCTGGAGGCTGAGTTTCCCGGTCATCCTACTCGGTCTGTTGTGGCCGATGGTGCCCGAAAGCAGTGCCGGGCCACTGGATCAACTCACTGAGCTGACCGGCAAGGCCTCAGTCGTCGTCACGCTCAAAGGCCGTGACAACTTTACGAGCGAATACCGCTACGACGTCAGTGTCAGGAACCACACGTCTGATCTGCTGATCGCCGAATCGCTGGTGATCGTCCTTGACAAGATTACCAACCTTGCCGGCGAAGACCAAGAAGGGTTGACAGGCGAATCCTTCCTCACCCGCTTTGATGTGCTCGGGCAGGACGGCGAAACCGACGATGGCAAACCGTTCTTTCGCATTCCGGTTGGCCCAACCCCTGACCTCAGCCCACTCACCGACAGCCTCCCTGTCACCGTCCGTCTCAGGAACAAGGACTATCTCTCGGTCTTCACGCCTTCCTTTAGAGTGCTGGGGCAAAAACGTCCACCGCCTGAGCCAAAACAAGCCCAGGCTGCCCCAGTTCAGCCGGGAGCCACTCCGACAGCACCTAGTCGCAACTCCGTCGACAAGCTGATTCAGCTATTGATCAAAAAGGGAGTGGTGACAGAAGAAGAATGGCGCAAGGCCAACCAGCCATGACGGATCCACGATGCAAAGTCTGCCAAGGCAGCTGGCCGAAAGAAGACCATTTCATCGCTGACCTCGGCCTCTCCAAGGCCTACCTGCATGAGGATCAATTCTTCCCCGGCTGGACCGTCGTCGTCTTCAACCGCCACGCGACAGAACTGTTTCATCTGGCTCCCACGGAACGGATTCAGCTAATGGAGGAAGTGAACCTGGTCGCCAAAACCCTTGCGCAGGACTATGAGGCCAGGAAGATCAACTATGAACTCCTCGGCAACCAACTCCCCCACATCCACTGGCATGTGATTCCCCGACTGGCCAACGACCCAGCCCCTCTTGAGCCAGTGTGGCGGGTACAGCATGAACCCATGCTCCGTTCAGGGCCTGATCTCCAAAGCACGGTCCTGCGCCTTCAGCAGGCCATTCAGAAAGCCCGCTGAATCACGAATCGCTGCTCCCCTCAACGATTTCCACCCGGCCCACCGGCATCGATTCGGTGATATAATGCAGTCCATCTTTGACAACAGATCCGGAGGGTCACAGGTTTCCGATGCGTCGTCGATTGGTGCTCGTGACCCTCATCTTCACGCCCTTCATCGCTCGGTTCCCCATCCATTCATCGTTCGCGCAAGCGCCTGAGAACGCGACTCCCCCAGCGGCCGAGTCCACACTGTCGTCGCCCGAAGCCTCGCCTGCTCCAGTGCCTACGGATGAACACCGGCTCTCCGAACTCTTGCCGCACGAGCGGGAGGACGCCGTGATGGTGTTGAGTGAGTTGCGTAGCGCAGTCCTGGTGTCGCCGGACAGCGCGGACGACCGGCTGAAGTTGGCACAAGGGCTCTACCGCATCGGCGATCTCGATGCCGCACTCGATGAATGCCGCGTGGCGCTCAAGCTCGAGTCACACAACGCCAAAGCCTATCTGCAACTCGGTGTCACACTGATGGCCAAACAAGATGGGCATGCGGCTGCCATAGCCTTGATGGAAGCCATCCTGCTCGATCCTGAACTAACACACGCGCATTACAGCTTGGGCAGCGTCCAGTACTCGCTGGGCAATCTCACGGCCGCGATCCAATCCTATCGTCGAGCCTTGGATCTGCAGCCAAACTTTCCCGACGCCCGCTATCGTCTTGCGCTGGTCTTGAAGCTGACGAATCGGCATCAGGAAGCGGTGCAATTTATGGAGGAGGCGGCGATCAGCGGAGTTCCGCAGGCGCAGTACTTCATGGGGAACGCCTATCGCAACGGACAGGGCGTCGAAAAGAATCTGGCTTTGGCGATCCGCTGGTGGACCAAGGCCGTCGAGTTCGGCCAGCAACGCGCGGCGGAATCCCTTTCACAACTTCGCCGCCAAGCGCTGTCGCCTGACCAGTCTGAGCGCCGTCGAAAAGACGCGATCGAGGCCTTCAGACAGTATCGCGGCGAACTCTGGGCCGACTACCCGGATGCCGGCAGGAACGACCCGAGCGAATCATTGGGCATCGCCCTGCTCAAAGACAGCCAAGCCTCCAACGGAGTCACGGCTCTGTTTGCCGAAGCCTATGCATTGAGCGAGCCTGCGCACGACGAACTGGCGCGCCTGTATGAAACCGGCCTCGATACCCGCCTCGCTCAATTCGATAAGCGCATCCTGACGTGTTTTGCAACCACCGCTGCCGATGGTTTCATCCCGTCAAAGAAAGCGCTGGCACGCATCTATGGCAAAGGCCTCGGTGTCACGCCAGATTTGCAGAAAGCCAAGGCGATGCTGAAGGGGCTGTCCAAGCAGGAGATGAGAGAAGTCCTGGACGATATTGCAGGCTAAGGAATAATCATGCTCGATGCCTCACGCCTGTGGCGACAATTTCTCAGCTCCTCCTGGCTCCAAGCCGGTGCCATGGGGTTGCTCGCAACTGTCCTGGCGTTCGGTCTGTGGGCTGCAGCCTCAACCACATTCACGGCTCTGGACTGGACCGCGTACGATTTCTGGTTGACCGATCGCGCACCCATCCCGGTAAGCCCGTCCCTTCTCATCGCCACACGGGATCCGGCCAGCGAAGAAGAGTTCGGCACCGGGCCATGGGACCGGGCCATCCTCGCACGCCTACTGACCAGCGCACACGAATCCGGAGCCCTCGCGATCGGCCTCGATCATCGCCTCGACCATGCCAGCCCAGCGCAGCTCGGCGGGGCGGCGAGCGATGCCCTGCTGCTAGAAGCGATGAGTACCGCCAGCCCCATCGTCGTGGTACAGAGCCCTGACGCGACGCTTGTCTCGGACACAACGATCGCGGGCCATCTGCTGGTCACGGCCCATTCCGATCACGTCACACGAACGATGCCTATGGCGGCAATCGGCGACCGGCAATCCGTCCCAGCCTTCGGGATGGCACTATACGAAGCATTTCAACAACAGACCTCACAGACGAAGCCGTCTTTTTCAGAAGGAGGCACGGCCTCGCTCTTGGTTAACTATGTCGGCAATGGAACGATTAATTCCTTCCCGACCGTTCCTATTTCATCCGTCTGGGACGCCATCGAGCATCACGAACGCGATCGGCTCACCGAGTGGTTCAAGGGCAAGGTCGTCGTGTTTCTTCCAAACCCGAACGCAGGGGGAAGCTCGCTCTTGCCCACGGGACAAACGGTCACCAGCCCGGTGGTCCATCTCCACGTCTTGAATATGCTGCTGACCGACAACCGGCTTTACCAACTCGGCGCAACCAGCCGTTCTTTGATGACCCTGCTCGTAGCCGGATTGGTCGCCTGGCTCCTTCTTCATTTCCGAGGCACGATCAGCCTGATCCTTGCCGGAACAGCCATTGCCATCTATGGAGCATGTATACTCCTCACGCTCGCGGCAGCCCATTTGGTGCTTCCCCTCGCCATGCCTCTGACGGCTTCCCTGTTGGTGCTCGTCGGCACGACCATTTGGAGCCACCTCACCGCTCATCAGCGGCTGATGCTCTTAGAACAGGACATGCTCCGCCTGCAACAGGAAGCCGTCGCCGTGCGCGAAGCCCTGGTCCTGCGCGAGACCAGAGCAGAAACGTTGCAGGAAGATCTCGCCCTCGCGCGGGCCGCCATCACGCAATCGACAGGTCAACAGGAAGAACTCACCAAATCAGCAGACGTGCTTCGCTCCCAACTCGCCGACGCGCAGGTGCAGGAAGAAGAAGCGCGCCAAAAATTAGAAGGGCTTGAACATCAGCTCCACGGTCTGCGCGCTGCCACAAGCGAGCCCATCGCGATGGGCGATGCAGAGCTCGATCGCCTTCGAAACGAATGCCGGCAGCTAGGCATCATCACCCAGGACCCCGGCCTCTTGCGCCTCTATCGGGATCTCAAGAAAGGGGCCAAGTCGCCTCTGACGGTCCTTGTGCTCGGCGAACCGGGGACCGGGAAAGAACTATTCGCCCGGGCGGTCCACCGGCTCAGTCCACGGGCCGGCAAGACCTTCATCGCTGTCAACATGGCGGCCATCTCTCCGGAGCTCTTCGAAAGCGAACTTTTCGGCCATACGAAAGGCAGTTTCACCGGTGCCACGGCCGATCGGAAGGGCTATTTCGAATTGGCCGACCGTGGGACCATCTTTTTAGACGAAATCGGCGATCTGCGCTTGGACCACCAGAGCAAGCTCCTGCGGGTCTTACAGGAGAAGTCCTTCTATCGCGTCGGCGCAACGATCGCAACGACAGTGGATGTGCGTATCGTGGCCGCAACGAATCGCGACTTGCAGCGCGGGGTTTCCGAAGGCTGGTTCCGTGAAGATCTCTATTTCCGCCTGACAGGTCTAGTGTTCCGGCTTCCGCCGCTGCGAGAACGCACCGGCGACGTACCGATCCTCACGGATATTTTTCTCAACGAAATCGCCGGTCAGATGGGCAAGCCGGTACCGAAGCTTTCAAACGAGGCGCTTCGCGTCCTGGTGGATCAGGAGTGGAATGGCAACGTGCGGGAGTTTCGGCATTGCCTGGAACAGGCTATCGCACTCAACGACGGCCCCCTGCTCACCAAAGAGTCATTGCGCCTCGGTAGCGCATCCGCATCGCCCGCTGGTCGAGCCAAGCCATCACAGATTCTTCCCGATCCGGCCAGCGATACGGCAGTATTGAATTGCCTGAGGCAACATGGATTCGACATGCAGGCAGCGGCAAAGACGTTAGGCTGGGATCGCAGCACCGTCACGCAACGATTGAAGGGCCTCTGCTTCCAAGCGCTGGTGGAATCTAATGGTGACCAGGCTAAAGCCGCACTGGCCATCGCCGGCGATCCCAGCCATCTGAGAACCGTTGAACTAAAGCTCATGGACTACTACAGCCACCTCATGTCCGTGATCGAGCCCTTCGCCACAGCCAACGAAGCTCTCCTCGATTGCAAACGGCGATTCAAGAACCTCCCGGATCGGCACTTCGCCTCAGTTGAATCACTCGTTCGGCAATACTTTCACCACAAGCCGCTAGATCCATTTGGTCGGACAAAAAAGGCTCTGCCTCCTCGCTAGAGGGCATTCTGTTTCACCAGAAATCGAGGCTTATCCAGGGGAAGAGGGAAACGGATCAATACACCGTACAAGTTAGGCGGCTCTGCCAGAAGCGGTCTTCGTTCGCACCAGAAGATCGACATCGCAATCCAGGACATGCAGTAAGGACAAGAGTTGATCGATCGACTTGCGGTAGTTCGTCTGATCGAGCAGACGATAGAACTGCGTGGCGGAGGTTCCCAATCTCCGGATGATCTCGCGCTTTGACAAGGTACTCGCCTCGACTCGTTTCTGCACCTCGATTGTCAGCTTATACAGCAGTGCGTCCCTCATGTAATGCGGGTCCTGGTTGTATTCCAGCACTTGTTCGCTGTGAACCGTTCCCTCCTTACCGGATTTCAGCACATACGTGAAACCTTCACGCCCCAACTCCTGATCAACATACAACTTGGCAACCGGATCCTTCGTTGTTGGTCGAGGATCGACCTTTGAGTAGGGAAGCTGGAACAGTTTCTTCGACATCTTCACCTGGAACGCCCTCTTGCGATTGTTGTGGGTGACTGACTGGATCTTCATAGCGCCCCCTCGGATTCCATTTGCTTGATCAACAAGCGAATCGTCGCGTGGCTTTCCCTATCATCGGTTTCCTGCTATCCAAGTCCCATTTCACGATGAGCTCCCCATCACAATATACGTGCACATGCCTGGGAGAATGATCGCCTTTCCAGGTGACGAAGACATCGCCACCCCGGCGAATCTTACCCATGACGCAGTGTTACCTTCTACGGTATCACTTGTCAAGCAAGCTGGACGTCAATCATACCACGGCCTTGCGCCACGGCCGACGAAGCCTTCCTCAACTGCAATCGGCGAACCAAGACCCTGCCGAATCGGCACGTCAATTTAGTTCAGGCATTCGTTCGGCAACACTTTCGTCAGGGTGCCGATCTCAGGCCAGGCATTCCAAAAGATCTCAAACGAACCTGACCTAACCCTCGTCGCTAAGACCATTGATTCGCCGGGCTGCTTTTTCCGCATGAGCGGGTTTCGGCAAGAGGTGGGTCGGAACAAAAAACAGGCCCGCAATGAGCGTGGGCACAACTGCGCTTGCGATGACCGCCGCCACGAGAAAGGAATATTGCTCCTGCGTCACCAACCCATGCGCCAGGCCGTAAAGAGAGGAAATGGTCCCAAACGTCAAGCCGGTGGACATCAGAAGCGTGTAGTACCAGCGTTCATTGCGGTCCTGACGGAAGAAGCTGATAAAGGGATAGAGACCAAAAATCTTTGACGCCACCTTGCCCATGAGCAACGCGAGGAAGATCAACGGAGCCGAGAGCAGGGCCGGAAGGGACACGAGTGTTCCGGCTCGAAGAAAGTAAAAGGGCGTGAGAAATCCCACGGTCAGCGTTCGCAGTCGACGAATCCAGTGCGCGTCTCTCGCTGCGCTTCCCGCAAGCACCATGCCGGCGAGATACGCCGGCAACACCGCTTCGCTCCCCGACCACAGAGCCAGCGCGCCCAATCCGAAGAGCGTCAGCATGACCCATTTCGTTCTGATCGCAGCAGTACGATGCGCATAGTGCCGCGTCAGCCACGCGGTGATAGAAGGCAACGCCGCCAACGCCACAACACTGCCCACGATGAAGACAAGCGTCTTATAGGTAAACGGCGCAAAGAGCAAACCGAGGGCGATCACCGTTCCCAGGTCAGTGACAAAGCATGAGGCGAGAATCCCTTTCCCAAACTCCGTTTTATTAAAGCCGGTTTCCAGCATGACCGCATAGACAACAGCCATGGACGTCGTCGAGAGGGCGACGCCGCAGAGCCAACTGGCATTCGCGTCCCATCCCAATACGTAATAAGCGAGGGCGGCACAGCCGAGAAACGGCGCCATGAATCCCACCAATCCGACTACACTCACCTCCGTCAACTTCTTGCGGATGATGTCGGGATCGAGTTCCGCCCCGGCCAGGAATGTGAGGACCACGGCACCAGCGGCCGCGAGGAGCCGCACCCACTCCGAGTTGGCTGCGAGGACATCGCCGAGGCCAAAGAAGCCGGTGGCTGCCGCAGCGGCAACCCCCACACAGATTTCAACTAATGCGATCGAGAGGCGCAGGAAGGAAGCGATGAGGGCAGAGACAACAGCGAGGGCAAGCCACAGGGTGGCCGTGAGAAAGATTGATTCCATCGAGGAGTCCTCCGTTCCGGCCAAGGCGTCTGACTACTTTGTGCCGGTTGCAACCGAGGTAGCGACAATCCTACGGCTACGGCGGTAGTAGCGTAGGAGTCATCAGCCTGGCCGAGGCGGTTATACGGGGGACTCCATCCCCTGATGACCGAGAGTATAGCCTAAAGTGTCACGGAGTGCGTCAGATTATTTGAGAGGCATGAAATGCTGGAGGGATGCCACCGCCGACAAACCCCTCTTCGACTGCAAACGGCGCTTAAAGAGTCTCCCCGACCGCCACTCGTCTTCAGGAGCAATTTCTTCAAACGGGTACACTAAATTTCGAGCAACGATCGAAACATGATCACCGAATCCTGATAAGTTCCATCGTTCTTTCGCACCGCGCCGGGAATCACACCCAGTTCTTTGAAGCCAAGTTTGTCCCAAAGACGGCGCGCGACCACATTTTCAGAAAACACAAGGTTGAAGATCACGCTCCGGTAGCCGAGTTGCTTGGCGTAGGTCAGCATCGTGGCGCCCAACAGCCAACCCAGGCCTTTGTTGCGCCAGTCCGGTGCGACGATGAAGCCGGCGTTCGCCACTTGTCTTGCCCGCCCCGGCCAGTTCGTCTTGAGATAGAACGCCCCCGCCAGGCCCGCCGCATTGGCACGGTCCGGCACATAGGCAGCCACTGTGCTCTTACCACGAAACCAATAGTCCATGAAATCATCCTGATCCGGGAACCGGTCATGCGGGTACGACGTCCCCTCTTCGACGATCACCCGGTAGAGCTTCCGTAGCGGCTCAATATCCTGGTTGTCAGCCAACACCAATTGAACCGGCGAGCCGTCCTTAAGTTTCGCGTCGACAGGAAATGTCAGACTCATCGTATTGAGCTCTCGTCGCCCAGGAATTCAACGTGTCTGTCTTTTATTGATTCCGAGTTGAAAATGGTTTCCGACACCGTTTTCCGTTCCCAGTTGAGACAATGGTGCGAAGGCGATTTTGTCGGAATTAGCCGGCTAAGGGTTGTGCTGTGCGACCGGCAAGGCGCCACGTCAGTGGAGACGTCCGACCGCCTTGTCGAGCAGCGCCTTCGCCTGGTCATTGGTGAGCACTTTGGTGGGGCTCATGAACGTGATCGAAAGAGCCTGGCTCTTTGCCCCGCCGGCACAGGTGGACATCGGTAGGCCATCCTTGGCAGAGGCTGGGGGTGTAAAGGTCGAGCACCAGGCATGAGGAAAATCCTTTGCTACCTCCTTGTAGTTTGCCTTCCTGAGGCCGTCGGTTCCCACGTTGTTTTTGGACATCGTGATCAGTTTGGCGATGTCTTCATCAGTGACGGGGCCTGTGAACCAGCTGATGGCGATTTGGCCCTGCTGTGAAGGGACAGCATACAGGCAGCCGAGCACCTTCATGCTCCTGTTCGGACCTGCTGGAACGTCATCAAAGTGTAACGGCTGGGTCACGCCCATTTTCCCACCGGTCACGACCTCGATGTCGCTCGACGTCAGGAGTGAGCACGCAGATGATTGTTCCGCGGCGGCGGGCGAGGTGAACAGGGCGATCAGACTCAACACGAGGCTGAATAGCAGCATGAGAGCCTCCTCGGTATGATGTGAAGGACTGGCCGTCGTGACCCTCGGTGTTCGGTCGGCAGTATAGCACCAGCAGGGAGTCATTTATATCAGTCCTGCGGCCTTACTATTGACTATGCTGGAGCCTCAAATGGTTTTTGGAACCATTTTCTTTTTATTTCCACCATGAGCGCATGGTTAGACCTGCTCATCGAGTTGTTTGAGCGATTTTCCATCCTTGGTTTTCCACGCGGTAAGCCCGTTTGCGCTCCCACCGTGTATAACAACCGCCGCCGCAGATGGGCTAGAAAACTCCGCGTCCTTGGTGAAGACCAAGAAGCCATCTTTTTCGATGAGCGTGCCATCGGTGATGAGTTGGTTGCGCTGGGCTATGACATAGGGGTAACTCTCGGCAGATGGGCGCTCCTCCAATACGGCGGTGGAGCCGTGAAATATAACAAAACCGTTCGCGGTCCGCTGGCCTCGCGCCTCGGCTCCCTTGATGCGGCAGAAGAGCACGCCGCCGGGCTGAGCTTGCGAGGCGGATTGGGTGATCGGCGCGAGAATGTCGGAGCCGAGTACGGGAAGGAGCTGCCGAATGCGCGCCAGAAAGACTTCCATATCCTCGCGGTCAGACTCGGGAAGCTTCGAGCCGCCAGCTTGATTCTGTTCTAGCGTAAACCTGCCGATCTGAGCGGCCTCAGTGAGGAGCCGGCTCTCGAGATACCTCACATGTGCCTTAGTAAGATTTTCGTCCTTGCTGACGAAATCGATGGCCGAAACCCAAAACTCCTTTGTCTTGTGTTGCTTTAATCGATCACGAATAACCTCCGCTTCGCCGATGTACGCGCGGGCTGCGTTGGTAAGAGGGTCGCTGCCAATGAGGATATAGACACCAGCCTTTTCGAGTTCCTCGCGAGCTAGAAGCTCATCTAGTTCGGTGCGGGGCGCGGCGACAGCTTTGCCGGACCAGTTAGAGATTTCGGCAGTGCGTAGGCTCTTCGCGTCTCCGCGTGGAAGGAAGAGCTTGATAGTGGCAGATGTCATGTGTGCGCTATAGGCCTAACTAATGCATCTGCTGCGAACTACCCCGGTATCAATCAAGGCAGCTCAGTAATCTGTTGCGGCCAAGTCTACTGCAACCGCCTGCGCTTATCTACACACCCATAGATCGTCTATCTCCACCGCAAGGGAGTGGCCAGGTTGCCCTTTACTGCGCGCGTCGAACGACCACAGTTTCATCGTGGGGGTTCCGCGAGCAAGAAGGGCACCCTGGCTGCCCCCTCCTTCCCTTCCGGATATTTGCATCGAGCGACCACCTCCCCTTTAAAAAATAGATCCCTCCAAGCTCGCTCGTTATATCTTCAGGGATAGAGGCTGATCGATCTTCCACTGCGCGCGTCCAACGAGGGGAGTCCGCGACCGCGCGTTGCGCGAGCACAGAAGATCATCAGCCTCCATCCCCTCCCATGCGTGTCCATCCCCGCATCCCATGCCGGTTCAAACCTCCCCGCATCAAGCGCGCCTCTCCCTCATTCTCTAAACCCCTGAATTTTCCTCAACTCTCCTCCGCTTTCTCCCTTTCCTAACGTCGGCACTCCGGTTGCTCAAGCATGTGGTCAACGGGCGAGCGAAGCACGGATGGGAAAGGAGGTGGCGTAGGCCGATGCAACATCTTGAAACGCTCCGACCCCAGCGACCTTTGACCAATGACTATTGACCATTTGCCATAAGAGGAGGATTGCCATCATGGAGAAGCCATCATCGCAAGTATCGTCTGGAAACATTTCCCCTGCCATTGTCGGGCCTGATAAGGGCACGAAGGAGGTCTATGTCATAGGCGGGGTGGTCCTGGCCCTTGCCATCGTCATCGGAGCCTTCTGGTACTACTCCGGGCAGAATCAGTCCTTCGTCTCGAAGACCCCGGCTGAGACCCTGACCAACGCTCAAGTCACGAACGTGCTCAAGACCACCACGACCCCGCTCGTCGAGCCGATCGTGCCCAACCAGATCGTCCCAGCCTCCATCTACAAGTCCGATAGCATCCATACGGATATCTATTTCGAGGTGGGCCGCAAGGGACTCACCGACGACGCCAAGGCGATCCTCGCCACGCAGGCCGACTTGGCGAAGAACGATCCCGACCTGGGCATTCTCGTGCAGGGCTATACCGACCGGCAGGGTTCGGTCAGCTACAACAACAAGCTAGGACTCAAGCGGGCTGAGAAAGTGAAGGAGTATCTGGTCGGCCAGGGTGTCTCCGATCAGGTCATCAAGGTGGTGAGTCTCGGCAAGGATGGCGCGCTCTGTCTCGACAACAGCGACGTCTGCCGCAATATGAATCGACGGGTACACCTCGAAATCCGCAAGATCGGCAAGGACAATATGATTCTTCCCACCGTCGCTACTGAGCCGAAAACTTCCGAACCGGTCCAATCAGCTGATGACCAGAACAGCAACACAGAAGGTCCCGGCTCACTTGCAGACAATCTGCTTCCTTCCCTTGCCGATCCCTCGGCACCCGATCCGTCTCCACTGACGACAGATCCGGCTTCCGGCAGCTAAACCACCTGAGCCTACCTACATGAGGCACTTCGCCTCATGTAGGAGCAGGCCCAAGTGCAGAAGCTGAGACAGGCCTCCAGCTTCGTTTTTGCATCGCCAGAGGCTCAAGCCCGTTTCTTTATATTGTGATGGCTGATGTGGGGGGGGGGCGGGAGATCGCCGGTATGCGCAGGGGAAGAGGTTAATTGGAATACTTCCGGCTGGCGTTCTTCGTGTCTTTCCATTTCCACGGCGGCACGGGATTGGAGTCAGCCCAGAGGCCCTTTCTCGATGCCCTGGCCAGTTCTTCGAGTACTTCGAGGCTGGCATCGTTGGAGGCCGATCGTTGCCACCAGGCCAACCCTTCTTTCAGCAGCTCATGCCCCACATTCCGCCCATCCTGAAGAAGAATTTCAGCAGTGGCCCGGCCATCCCGGTCCCGCTTGAGAGCCCGGACCACAACTTCGCGGTTGCCCACATAGGCTGCAATCGCGTGCTTCGCCTGTTTCCCATAGGGCTGCTTGAGTTCGGGACAATCGATATCTTTGAGGTAAATCGTCTCGCTGCGGCCGTCGTGACGAATGGTCAATCGATCGCCCTCATGGACAGTGACGACTCTCGCGCCAAAGTCAGCCCATGAGAGAGACGGACATATCGCCACAAAGGTGAGCGCAAGACCAGCCATGATGTGATGCTTCAGCATGATTCCACATATTAGCGTCCTTAGACCATCCGGCCAACTATTTCTCGATTTTTGGACAGAGTAAATGTACCCCTCCAACCATACTGGACATGCTCCTCCCACCTCCTTGTAGATTCGTTCAACTTTTACGGTGCTGGGGGACCCCCGTAGGGCAGATCGCCCGTGCTGTTGGCCGCAGCAATGGCAGCCGCGCCTACGACAACGGCCACGGCCACAATGGTCCAAAACCACCATTTTTTGTAGAACGGCTTGGGCTCTTCAATGACTGCTGCCTCTTGCATCGGCGGGACCTCCTGATTCCCCACGCTCGTCGCCGGCGCGGAAGCCGGCTCCTGGTTCGGCCGTGCAGGCTCCTGGTTCGGCTGTGCGTACCCGCCGAGCGGGACGGTCCATTCCAGACCCAGCACGACTGCCAGCATAAGGGCCACTGCGCGCAAGGCTCGAAACCACGGCATTTCCCAGCATGCGGTCTGCATGACTTACCTCCCCACGATGGAGTAGGGCACAACGGTTATCACAACATCAGCTTCCACTGGGCGACTAAGTCTGACTTGCCACCCCAAAAGAAACCGCCTACTCTTGAAATTATCCAAGGGAGTGTGGAATGCGAGTGTATTGGAAATGGGTTATTAAATCAGTCCCAAGTTTGGTGCTTGGATTGCTCATGTTGCTTACGACAGTAACCCCTCGGCAAGCCCGTTCCAATGTGGAAGCCTGGCTCATATATTTCGGCATTGAGAATGTCCCACCATGGCTAGCCAATAAGTCCACAGATACATGGGTATTTTGGATTGCGTTTGTGGGTTTCTGTGCATGGGCTATTCACTTATATGTACGAACAAATATAAGGAGTGGCAAATTGTCCATTATCATTCGTGAAGGAGAACCCTGGGTGCAGGTGAATCCAGACGTAGATCAGTCGAAGGCAGCGCACATCAGAGGATGGCTGTACACATATCGTATCGCATTGATCAACAGCGATGATTCGACCCTTAGGAATGTAGAGGTGAAACTGACTTCTTTGGAAAAGAAGCCGAAGAATTTCTATGCCATTGGCAGTCATCTTAAACTGAGACATGACCGGATCGGAACAACGAACTTTAATGTGTATCCCACTAAAGATCCGCAATTTCTGGATGCCACGTTTGTTGATGTATTCAGATTCTTTTTAGGTCCTGAAGGATATTCATTCCTGAGCGTCACTTCGCTGCCAGAGGATATGAATCGCCATATTCCAGTAGACAACTATGAGGTGAAAATCATGGCGACAAGTGAACGTGGCGAAATGGCTATCGCTGAGCTGGCATTCATTCCGCGTCCTGATCAAATCCCGGATTTCCTATTACTCAAAATGCAATCATTTCCTGGCGCGACAAGCTCTTCGAGCTAGGCAACGTGTTGGAAACTGGTAAATTGATGAAAACCAATGAATCCCGCCAAGGAATAGTATTTTAATATCAGGGCATCTATTACCAGGAACAAGTTCGGTTGTGTCGAGATTGGGCCTTGGTAAGGCAAGATGACTTATTTCTTTGACGGCTTCCACTCCCGCGCCAGTTTTTGCGCCTCGGTGAGCTGGTCAGAGGTCATCCGTATGGCGAGCGAATCCCGCAGCACGGCCCCAGACTTTCCTCCGTTCGCTGCTCCCAGCATGTACCACATATAGGCCTGGACATAGTCCTGCGGCACGCCGTCCCCACGCTCATACAGGAGGCCAAGTCTTCTTTGCGCTAAATCATTTCCTTGATCTGCGGATCGACGATACCATCTCACAGCCATCTTGAAATCCTGAGGAACACCCCGTCCATAATCAAACAAACTACCCAGGTTGACCTGGGCGGCCGCGTGTCCTTGGACGGCTGCTTTCTCGTACCACTGCCGCGCTTGGGCATCGTCTTTTGGGACGCCCTGGCCGTTGGCATAGAGCAGGCCGAGATTGTATTGCGCGGCTGCATGTCCCTGCTTGGCCAGCGGTTGCCACTCACGCAAAGACGTTGCGTAGTCGCCGCGGTGATAGGCATTCTCGCCTGCTTTGAAGTCCGCCCACGCAGGTGCGGCGAGACAGACGATCGACAGCACAAGGGCGACAGGGAATCGGAGCACTATGAGCTGATCGTCACTCATGAGACAATCCCCGTCGGTTCCTGCACCAATCGGTTCACGTAATGCTGAAGACGCGTCTGTGTGTGCGGCTCAATCGACAGATTTTCCGCTGCGAACTCCTGCCCTCTTGACCACCGCACAACCGCTTCTGGCACTAGGATCCGTTGCTCATTCGGAAGCGTGACGGTCAAAGAGAATCTTTCTCCTGGTCGCATCGGCAGATCACCAGAGAGTCGCCACCCGGTACAGGAGAGATTCCAGATCGTGCCTTGGCCTTGGAACGGACCCGCGTGGTAGGTCACAGGGCAACAGACAGGAAAGCGGCGGTAGGGACGAAGTGTGAAGGGCATGGAGGCCTCGCGGGGGAGGAACCTTATTGGCTCACGTTGAACGCATGCAGGTTCGAACTTACGAGGCTTGTATAAGCTCCTGAAAAAATGGAGCCGGCGATCCGGATTGAACGGACGACCTGCGGTTTACGAAGACCAGAACCAGACGATTGCTCCACTACCGAATCCCCGCCCCAATCCAGCGAACCGGATGATACATCAATGGGATAGTCCTCACAAGGGATTGCATCTCGTTGCGCTGGGTGTGACGGGTCGGAGGAGAAAAGGTTACTGTTACGGTTACACTTTAGGGCACACCGGGTCCCTCGCGCAGGTTGGATGAAGGGGGGGTATGCCAAAAAAACGAGCCTGGAAAACCCGCGTCCTAATGCATACACTTAGGGCACGAATTTCTAGAATTTGATGACCTTTTTTTCGCTGCGCGCGGGCGGGATATTTATGGGTTATAGATACACACCCTGAATAAACCACTTCTGTGCGTTCTAGAGCCATTCTAGGCGATACTCTTACTAAACTCAGTCCTACCCGATTCTAGCGAGTTCCCCGAATTTGGTTGAAATAGCGACGGAGTTGGTTGAATGTTCCGGGCCAGTGCCGATCTTTCGACACCGTGCCGTCACTTCGGCAGATCGTCCTCGGTACTTCGATTTTCGCTACAGAGATCCACGAACGAGTTCACTCAATCTCCTCTAGTTTCCGCGACATCGATGGCTAAGTCACGCGGAAGCTCTGCTGGAATGCGAATTGCTGCTGGACAACATCATGAATTGACGGTTGCATCTGTGGATCAAATAGGAAGGGGATATCGATGACTACAGCAGTTGCCGTTCCAAGAGCAAATTCCAGAGAGGCGGTAACTCCGACTTGGGAACGAATCAACAGCATGGAGCGGTGTCCCCGTTGCAGTGGGTTCATGGTGACCGAGTGGTGCGGGGATCTGGACCAAATTTTGGCTTGACAAGATCTATTTGTATATGCAATATTATGCCATGACGAAAACGGAAACACATAAACGGATGACTCACGGTAACGAGATCATTGATCAGATCGCGGATGAGTGCCTGCTGATGCGCGTGCGCAAACTTGATCGGGTGCTCACGAGTATCTACGATGCTGAACTCCGTCCATTCGGCCTGAAAGCCAGCCAAACGAATCTTCTGGTTCTTATAGCCAAGGCTGGCCCCATTCGACGCATCGAGATTGGGAAGCGCCTGCACCTCGACCCATCCACGCTGACCCGGAATCTGAAGATCATGCTGACCAATGGTTGGATCCAAGAGATTGCGGATGGGGAAGACGGCCGGGGCCTCCCCGTACAGATTACAGTCCAAGGTCGTGCCCTGCTGAATCAAATCGGTCCCTCTTGGCGAAAGGCCCAAACTCGCACGGAGAAGTTTCTTGGGGTTGCTGGCGCGACACTTATGCGAAAGCTTGCTGAAAATAGCATCGAACTGCCGTCAGGGTAGGGCCTTTTTTTTGACCATATAGTTGCATATGCAAATACATGAATTCTTCCCTAACCATTCTTACAAGGAGCACATCATGAAACTAGCTCAAATCAGCCTTACCTATCCCGCCACGTGTTTCGTTGGTGTCTTCCTTCTGGCCTTGATGACCACCCTGGGATGTCACCATCAAGACGAGCAACCCCAGCAGATTTCCCGGCCCGTGAAGGTCGCCCGAATCGTGGATCAGACTGACAGTGTGATGAGTTTCGCCGGGGACGTGCGAGCGCGCTATGAGACGATGTTGTCCTTCCGCGTGGCCGGCAAGTTGTTGGCACGACACGTCGATGTGGGTGATCGCGTGCGCAAAGGTCAGCGCGTCGCGCGTCTTGATTCCTCCGATTATCAGCTTGGAACGGACGCGCTTAAAGCCCAGCTCACATCTGCCCAGGCTGAACGGGATTTTGCCCGTGATGATCTGACGCGCTACCGAGAACTCCTCAACCTACGGGTCATTAGTCCAGCCGAGTTCGACCGGCATGACACCGCTTATACCACCGCGCGGGAACGGGTAGTAGCCCTGGAAGCTCAACTGAGCCAAGCAACCAACCAATTACAGTACACCGATCTGCTGGCGGATCGGGACGGCGTGGTGACCGCGCTAGAAGTCGAGACGGGGCAGGTGGTGGCGGCCGGTCAGCCCGTCGTCAAGCTGGCCCGGCTTGATGAGAAGGAAATCCATATCGATATCCCCGAGCAGCGCGTGGCCGGAATCGAGCTCCATCAGAAAGTCAGCGTGACCTTGTGGGCCGACGGCAACCGCCGGTATACGGCGCGTATTCGCGAAATCGCGGCGGCGGCCGACCCGGCCAGCCGCACCTATCGCGTCAAGGCGACACTGCTTGAGGGGCAGGATGAAGCACGGCTCGGCAAGACGGCGACGGTGTGGATTCCTGTGACTACATCACCTCGCATCGCCGTTCCACTCTCGGCCGTATTCACCCCTCAAAACGAGCCTGGACGGCCGCGTGTGTGGCTCGTGGACGAACAGGGCAGCACGGTCAGATCCGTGGCGGTTCAGCTGGGCGAGGCACTGGACGGAGAGCACATTGTCGTCGCGGGAGTCGTGTCCGGACAATTAGTTGTCAGCGCCGGCGTACAGCGCCTGGCTGAGGGTCAGGCGGTGCGCGTGCCGGAAAATGTCGCGGCGGCCATGCAGGGCTACGTCGCCGAAAGCAAGGAGTAGCAGCCATGAAGAATTTCAATCTGAGCGAGTGGGTACTCAAACATCGCTCCATCACCGGTTTCCTCATGGTGCTGGTGCTGCTCGGCGGAATTGTCGCCTATTTCCAGCTGGGACAGCGGGAAGACCCGGAGTTCACTTTTCGGGTGATGGTCGTCAAAACCCTCTACCCTGGGGCGACGGCGCTGGAAACAGAGCAACAGGTAACCGACCGCCTGGAAAAGAAAATCCAGGAACTGCCCAATCTAGACTTCCTCCGCAGCTACTCGAAACCCGGCGAATCTGTGATTTTCATTACGCCCCGCGAGGACACGCCATCCAAGGAGATTCCCAACCTCTGGTATCAAGTGCGCAAAAAGGTCGGTGACATCCGCATGAGCTTGCCGCCCGGCATCGTCGGCCCCTTCTTCAACGACGAGTTCGGCGATACCTACAGCCTCCTCTATGCCTTTTCCGGGGAAGGCTTCAGCTACGCCGAGCTGAAAGCTGCGGCAGATTCCGCCCGGCAGCAGATCTTGCGCGTCAAGGATGTCGAGAAAGCCGATCTCATCGGCGTCCAGGACGAAAAGATTTACGTCGAGTTTTCCGACAAGAAGCTGGCCGAACTGGGTCTGGACACCGCGGCGGTCGCCCAGATCCTCCAGGCGCAGAACGGCATGGTGCCGGCCGGGACGGTGTTTTCCTCGCAGCGCAATCTCCCCATACGACTCACCGGCCCATTCGACTCGGTGGAGAGCGTGGCGAACCTGGCCGTGCGTCTCGATGGCCGGACCATCAGGGTCAGCGATTTCGCCAAGGTGACGCGGGGCTACACCGATCCGCCGGAATTCGAGATGCGCTTCAACGGCAAGGAAGCCATCGGCCTCGGCGTTACCATGAACAGGAAAGGCGATGTGCTGGAACTGGGCAAAGCGCTTGAAGCCGCCATGACTCGGATCGAGGGGGAACTCCCGGTGGGCGTCGAGGTCGAGCGGGTCGCCGATCAATCGCGCGTGGTCAAAACGGCCATCGGCGAATTCCTGCGCACCTTCTTCGAGGCGCTGGCGGCGGTGCTGCTCGTCAGCTTCCTGAGCCTCGGATTTCGCACCGGGTCCGTCGTCGCGCTGACGGTGCCTCTGGTTCTGGCCGGCACGCTGCTGTGCATGTGGCTCTTGGGCATGGAAATCCATCGCATCTCGCTGGGCGCCTTGATTCTCGGGTTGGGTCTTCTGGTGGACGACGCCATGATTGCGATCGAGATGATGGCGCGCAAACTCGAAGAGGGGTGGGATCGGATGCGCGCCGCGACGTTTGCCTACCGCGCCACGGCCTTCCCGATGTTGACCGGTACGCTGATTACCATTGCCGGCTTCCTGCCGGTGGGCTTAGCCAAATCGCAGGCGGGCGAATATACGGTGGCGATTTTTCAGGTGATGGCCATCTCGCTGTTGCTGTCGTGGATCGGTGCGGTGGTCTTCACACCCTATCTGGGCCTTCTGATGCTCAAGACCAAGGGTAATGGGGACACGCCCGGCCACGACCTGTTTGACACGCCGTTCTATAATCGTCTGCGCCGCTGGGTGGATCGATGCGTGGAACATCGCAAGACAGTGATCATCGGTACGGTCGCGCTCTTCGGTGTCGGCGTCGTGACTTTGACCCAGGTCCCCGAACAGTTTTTCCCGTTGTCCAATCGGCCGGAAGTCATTATCGACCTCTGGTTGCCGGAGGGTAGTTCCTTCGCGCAAACCGAAGCGGTCGCCAAGCGCATGGAGACTCTGCTTGCCACGGACGAGGACGTGGTGAATTACGCGGCTTATCTCGGTGGTGGTACCCCGCGGTTTTTTCTGCTCATCGTGCAACAACTGGCCAATACCAACCTCGCCGAATTCGTGGTGATGACCCGTGACAATGTGGCCCGCGAACGGGTCATGCACCGCATCCGGCTGGCTTTCGCCACGGATTTCCCGGAAGTGCGCGGACGCGCCATGCGGCTCAATGTCGGGCCACCGATGGATTATCCGCTCGTGTTCAGGGTGTTCGGTGAAGATTCCACGATCGTTCGCAGCATCGCCGACCGGGTGGCCGAGGTCGTGCGCACCAACCCCAACACGGTGGATGTGAACGACGACTGGCACGATCGTATTCCTTCGTCTCGTCTCGTACTCGATCAAGACAAGGCGCGCGCACTCGGTGTCTCTACTTCCAGCTTGTCGCAAGCCTTGCAAGCTCACTATACGGGAATTCCCGTTGGACAGTTCCGCGAGGACGACAAGCTCATCGACATCGTCTGGAGAGCGCAAAAGGACTTACGTGCCGCCGCCGATGAATTGCCCAATGTCACTGTTCGGACGGCCAACGGTAGTTCGGCACCGCTGGGGCAGTTCGTCAAGTTCGAAACCGTCTTCGAAGACGGCGTCCGTTGGCGCCGCAACCGCTTCCCGGCGATCTCAGTACGGGCCGACGTGGTAGACGGCATGTTGGCGCCCGATGTAGCCGCGCAGATCGTTCCGAAGCTCGAGCCCATCAAAGACAGCCTCCCCGCTGGCTATTTCATCGAAACCGGCGCGGCCAAGGAAGACGCCTGGATCGCTCAGAAGTCGATCCTGATCTGGATTCCGCTGGTTGTGATCGTCACGCTTATCCTGTTGATGATGCAGTTACAGAACCTGTCCCGAACGTTCCTGGTGTTCGTCACGGCTCCGTTGGGCGTGATCGGAGCCGCATTCGCCCTGTTGCTGTTCGGCGCTCCCTTCGGTTTCGTGGCCCTGCTCGGCATCATCGCCCTGGCCGGCATGATCATGCGCAACTCGGTGATCCTGGTGGATCAGATCGAGCAGGACGAAAAGGCCGGCCGGGATACCTGGACCGCCATTGTGGAGTCGACCGTCCGACGTTTCCGGCCCATTCTGTTGACTGCGGCGGCAGCCATCCTGGCCATGATTCCGTTGTCGCGCAACGATTTCTTCGGACCGCAGGCTATCGCCATCATGGGCGGACTCACTATTGCGACCATCCTGACTGTGTTCTTCCTGCCGGCGTTGTATGCCGCCTGGTTTCGGGTCAAACGGGAGCCTTCTCATGCGGATGCGTCGCCGGCAGGTTCGACTGACAATCTGGTGTCCAGGGATTCAGTAATTTTTAATGGAGAGATTCCCGTAATGGCCCGCTATCTAATACCAAGCATCGCCTTGATGATAGTGATTTTAGCAGGCTGTACACCAACGCGTGTGAGTGACCGGGTAGTACTCTCGACTCCGACGGATTGGCGTCATGCCTCGGTTGTTCAAAATGATTCCAATCAGGCCGACCTCAAGGAATGGTGGCAAGGATTTCATGATCCCCTTCTGAACGAGTTGATCACCCAGGCTTTAGCCGCGAACCACGATCTCAGAATCGCAACGGCTCGCGTGCGCGAGGCCAACGCGATGGTCACTGTCGCGGAATCAGCACTCTACCCCAGTGTTGATTTCTTTTCCTTTGGCGGCCGTGAAAAGCGGATCGACCGAATCCTCGCGGTACCGGGTAAGCAGGGGGGGATAGAGCTGGTCACACCCACCGCCAATGTCATCACCGGTGGGCTTGCTGCACGGTGGGAAGTAGACGTGTTCGGTGCCAGGCATCTTGAAGCTGAGGCGATTGGTGCTCAGGCTGCCGGAACCGAAGAGGCTCGGCATGGGGTACAGGTGGGATTGCTGGCTCAGGTGGCAACGAACTACCTGGAACTGCGCGGCGTACAGGAACGGACTGCAATCCTGCGGGAAAACATCGACATCCAGCGGGAACGGCTCAGAACTCTGCAGGCCTTTTATCGCGCGGGCTTAACGAACGAAGCCGAGGTCTCCCGCCAGGAAACATTACTGCGCAGCACCGAGAGTACCCTCCCGGTATTGAACGCAGCAGAGGCAACGCTGATCCATCGCCTCAGCGTGTTGCTGGGTGAGTCTCCGGCGAAACTTGAAAGCCGGCTTGTTGCTGCAGTTTTTCCTTTAGCTCTGCCGGCTATCCCAAACCTTTTGCCTTCAAGCCTGCTATCACAACGGCCCGATCTGCGCCTTGCGCAAACCGAAGTGAGTGTAGCAGCGGCCAGCCTCGGCGCCGCGCGGGCCGATCTGTTTCCGAAGGTGGTGCTGTCGGCGAGCGGTGGGATCGGTGCACTGGCCGTCGGCGGATTTCCGACTCTGGTGGAGGGTGTGTATGCGCTGGGGTCGGGCCTCACGGCGCCGATCTTCAATGCGGGACGCATCCGGGCTCACATCGCTTCCGCGGATGCGCGGCTGGATCAAGTCGCGGCGAAGTATGAACAAACCTTCCTGCTCGCCTTGGAAGACGTGGAAAATGCCTTTGTCGCACATACCTCGTCCAAGGAGCACCGCGAACAACTGCTGCAGGCCGAACAAGCATCAGAGAAAACGTATCGATTCTCCGAAGCCTTATATCAGAGGGGAGCGAGTGATTATTTATCCGTGCTGGATGCCCAACGCAGCAAACTCTCAATCAACGACGAGCGTGTCAAAGCTGAAACCGCCGTTCGGGTCTCCCTAGTGTCGCTCTGCAGGGCCTTTGGTGGCGGTTGGGCCGTTGAGCGCTCGGTGAGCCGGACCAATGATGACATCAATATCGGAAAAAACTCGGGGCCTGCCGTTGCGGTCGAACAGTAGTTCAGTCGCGGATTGCGCTGGACCCAAGCGAATTGACGCTCGTAGACGTCGAGATCGTTCGATTTCTGAATGCCTGCGAGAAAGGCTGTGTCGAGCTTCTCCATTGCTGGCCGTTCAGACAGGCTGGAGTGAAAAGTCCGTGAAAAAGGCAGGGAAGAGTAAGGTGGTCCAGGTCTGATAATCAACATCAACGTGCGTATAAAGGGAGGGTATCCAATGTCACATATGGCTGTAATTTCTTGGCCTGCTATAACAAACGGGGGAAGGTCAGTGCTGAGGGTGGGATGCCATGAATCGAGAGCGACTTATACGCCTCGAACTGCTACGCTTGCAACCCTTCGCACTACGGATCGTCGAATACAATATGAGACGTTCTTCTGCGATCAGAGAAACACCCTTCTTTACCGGACCCTGGCCGATGAAGCTCACCCTTTCAACCCCATTCAGGAGGAAGCACCATGCTAAGACCTAATAGATGCTCTTTCATGATGACTACCATTTCTCTGATTGCGGCTATCCTGCTCGGAAGCGGCTGTGCAACAACTTCCCCTTCTCCACCTCAAACGTACAACTCCGAATTGGAGTATCTGAAATCGCTGCATCAGGCTGGTCCTGTTACTGAGCCTCAGCTCGTCGCCTTCTTGATGCAGCAGTTCATGAATGCAAACCAGCTGCACGACGGCATCGCGTTCTTCGAATCCTTCCTACAAAAGCACGGAGGGCAGCTTTCTCCCGAGCAAACAGGGTTATATCTGAGTGCCTTGGGCGTCCTGCGCGCCTCCTATGCCAATCAGGTGCCCCTCTTGAGTCGAATCGCTTGGGTGAATGAGACGATCGAGATCCTAGAGCAGGCGCGGACTCTCACCAAGAACGAATACTTTCTCGTACGATGGATGATAGGCGTTGTATATGCGCAGCTCCCCGATCGATTCAACAAGGCCGACGCCGCCTTGACCGATCTCAAATGGTGTGTGGACAACATCGCGAAGGCCCCCCATGACGGTTGGCTGCGCGAGCCGTACTACCACCTGGCCGTGCTATACGATCGGGCCAAAGATCAACAACAGGCGCAAGCCTATTTGCAACTGAGCGGCTATGACGGCTTCAACAAACCCATCACACTCACTACGCCGTATGCGGTCAATGCCACCAAAGGCTTTACGTTCCATCCCAAGCGATTAAGAGAAATCGTTCCCGGCAAGATCTTTAATCTGTCGGGTTTTGAGTTCACCGAGTATTACTTCATCGTGTCAAAGGACGGGAAGGAGCTGATATCCATCGACGCTGGCACCCGGCCCGACGCGGCCCAGGCCGCTTATGAGTTCCTGCGACATCGCGTCCCTGACCTCCCCCCCTTGACGACGGTATTTGTGACTCATAGCCACTGGGACCATATTGGCGGGCACCGTTATTTCCACGATTTGGGTCCGCAGGTGAAGTTCTACGCCAGGGACAACTATCGTCAGGAGTTGGAGATCGTTCGCCCAGGTACGCGAGGATTTCGCTATTTTTTTGGCGACGATTTTAAAGATGATTTCATTTCTGATTTCAAGCCCGATAGCACCGTCGGCAAGCGTACCGAAATCACCGTAGGAGGGACTCGCTTTGCGCTCATTCCGGTTCCCGGTGGAGAAACGATCGATGGACTCTTTATTCATGTGCCTGAGTACGACACGCTGTTCGTCGGTGATTTCATCATGCCGTATCTCGGCGCTCCCTTCGTTGAAGAGGGCGACCTCCCAGGACTCTTCGCAGCCATTGATGTCGTGGTCTCCTTAAATCCCAAGCACCTGCTCCACGGGCATGAGCCGCTCACACGGATCTGGAGTACCGGAGGCATGCTCGCTAATCTCAAAATCCATCTCGAATGGCTTTACCAAGAAACTCTGAAGGGTACTTGGAATGGCATGAGCCGAGCGGCGATCCATCATCAAAATCTGATGCCGCCATTCATCCATCAGTATCCCGAGGTGCACTTCCCCTTTCTCGTCATGCGAGAGAATGTGATTAACCGAATATACGATCAGAACATCGGCTACTGGCAGCCCGACCTTCAAGGCATGGACCATCTTAGTCAGGAAGAGTTCGGTTTGTTATTAACGCACTACTTAGAGCGTTCAGAACAACAGCTGGTTAGTGCTATTGATAACATGCTGGAGAGCGGCGACCACGCACTCGCGGCACGCACAACGACATGGGCACTGACTCAATATCCGTCCAGTGCCAAGTTGCAGGAGCTTAGGAAGATGGCTTTCTTGAAGCAGAAAGAGAAATACCAAGAGCTCAACCCCTTCAAGGTTATTATTTACTCGGAGGCTATCCAGCATGGAACGCCACAGTTGCAGCATCCCCTGCTTAACAAAGCCATGGAGGCGGACGCTCCCTAATGTCGGGTGTTGTGCCCCACTTAATATTTGAACAGGGAGATGAGCCATGTGTATGCAGGAAACCTAAGTCAGTGATAGTAAGAATGTTGAGGAACATAAGACGATCCTCTGCATCTGGAGGGCTCATCAAGGCAAGGACCTCGCGTACGGAGAAATCCGATGTGCTGGAAAGACCGGCGAATACAAAGGCGAGATGACGTGGGTCTGGGGAAAGGGCGGATTCAAGGGCATAACAGAGACAACGCCGTTCGTCGCCGGTATCTATATTGAGGAACGGAGAGCAGGAGAGATTTGGGGAAGTGCCCATTGGCCGACCTTGACCTATACACTGCCGTAGGTGTGTATACCCAGCAATGATGAGAAGGTATTACGAGCAAACCGATTGTCCGTGGCGGGTAGGGTCACCAACGCGGGAGAGTGTGGATCTATGCACGCATGAGTACCATGATGCAGGGACGAGCGACCTCCTCACGGGGTTGATGGAGCAACATGAAAAGACTACCTGGATGTTACGGGCGATGCTGGAGAGCAAAATCGAAGGCAGCATATGACTTTTTTGAGAATGCCAAGGTGCTACATTCATTCTGCCGGTTCGAACAAGGAGGTCATGATGCATATGATGGGGCGCATCGGGTTCATGGGATTGGGGATCGCGTTAGCGGGCTGTCTCGATGGCGCGCCAGTTTTTGCGGCGGAGAAGCCGACTGAGGACGGGCAGAAGGTTATGATTACGTCTCCCAAGGACGGGGATAAGGTCAGCGACAGCTTTGAGCTGAAATACGAGGTCACCAAGGATGAGCAGGTCGGACATGTCCACGTGTTCGTGGACAATGAGTATCAGAGGGGTTTTCACGGAACGTTTAAGGGCTTGAATAGAGGGGAGCACCAGATTACCGTGAAAACTACCAGCAAGGATCACTCAACTGTCACGGCCAGCCATACCATCATGGTCGACGTGCAATGACTCTGCGATCAGCCATCTTTAAGTCATCAGGTTTGGTCGGCTGTCACCTCCGGGAGCATCAGCCGTAGGTCTGGTGACCTGCCCCCTTAAACGAATCCAGATCCTTTGTTAGGGTCGGGCCGAAAGGAGGGCTGCATGCCACGTCTGCGTCACACCGTCGAACAGATCCTCGCCAAATTACGTGAAGCCGAAGTCGCCCTGACTAAGGGACAGTCCGTGGCTCACGTCTGCCGTGCGCTCAGTATCACCGAACAACCTTACTATCGTTGGCGCAACGAATACGGCGGCCTCAAGGTGGATCAAATCAAGCGGTCCAAAGACCTGGAACGGGAGAACACCCACTTGAAGCGGGCCGTCGCCGACCCTTTGCCAAGGAATGCAAGACACCCGGAGATGTTGCATGCGTGAACAAACCACATACTACCTGGAACTGCTGAGAAAAGGCTTGGACGCTACAACAGGAGCACCAAATGCAATATCGCCATTGTTGGGGCTGGGATGGCAGGCTTAGTTGCCGCCTGGCTGCTCCAGAGAGCCGGCCCACAAGTTCGGCTATATGAAGCTAGCCAACGAGTTGGTGGGAGGGTGAGAACGCTCAGGGAAGGGTTTTCGAGCGGTCTCTATGCCGAAGCTGGGGCAATGCGCATCCCTGCACGACATAAACTGACACTGCATTTATGCAAGATTTTTGGGTTGCAGCTGACTGAGTTCATCAACGACAACTCAGAAGCCCTCATTTATATCAACGGAGAACGAGTACGCCGGTCAGACTATCTCAAAGGCAAGTATAACTTTGGCCGTCCCTACTCCCCCAACAAAACTGCCGAAGACATTGTTGCGAAGGTCTTGAGCCCTCTCACGCAATTCTACGAAACCGAGGATCGACGGATCCAGCTAGATAAGATGCGGCAGGTTGCAGGGTAGCGCGGTCATGCCCTGGTCGTCATGGATGCCGATCCGGCATCGGCGATCGTCCGGGCACCGTGATCGTCCCGCAGCTGAGGGTCAACCGCCGGGATTTCCCATAGCCATTGCGATACCCGCCCTCTGAGAGCGGCCGCCGTCGCTGCGGTTCTGAGCGCCCCAAGAACTCGCTGACTTCCTCTTCGAGGATCTGCTAAATAAAGCCTTGCACATGACCTCGCACCCAACTTTCCAGATTGTCCCACTGCACGCTTGACGCTCTCGGTGCCTCTGTGCTCTGCTGCTTCATGGCGGTGTCTTCCTCCTTTGAGTGGCCGGGTCTCCCGGCTGCTTGGGTTTGGTCGCCCGCGAGGATACACCGCCTCTTTTCTATTTCCACACCTTTTGCTTATTCCTCCAACGTTCCCAGCACCGCCCCCAGCACCGCCCCCCCCACCGCCCCCCCCACCGCCCCCAGCACCGCCCCCCCCACCGTTCCCAGCACCCCCCCCAGCATCACCCCCCCCAGCACCGACCCCCCCAGCACCGACCCCAGCAACACCCCTACCACTCCCCCTACAATCACCCCCACAATCGCCCCCGCAAATGCTCCCCCAACCCCCCCCTTAATCACCTGAACCACCCAGTAGCCTAGCCTAGTGTCCATCTTCACTGAAAACCTCCTCGGGCCATGTCCATGAAACTGTATCTGAATTGGTCCAGCCTGAATGGACGCTCACTCAACTTCGATGACGGCATTCACCTGCGGCGTCCCGTTTTCTGCCGCTCCGGTGATGACCTCGAGATTCGGCAGAATTTGAGCCGTGCCTGAGTTATGAGTGTGGCCACAGCAGACGGTCAGATGACCGTGTGGTCTCGTTTGCATCAGCTCTTGCAACACGTCCCCCACCGCCGGACAGCCAAGAAACGGAAGCCACCTATCATTGCTTCCCTGGTCTTGATACCTCCAGGAAGATCCGCACCTCACGCTGGTCAGTGTGCAGGAATTTAAATGCTGGCCTAACAACTAGGGGCTGATCATGATAACCTTGGTTTTGGTCAGCTTTGCTGCCGGCATTGTCGTGGCTGCCGCTCTGCACTTGGGTGCACCGATCGCTACCGTAAGGCTGCATAACGCTTCCGGTAAAGGAATAGCCTCACTACGACTCGTTCATGAACATGGCCTAGTTGAGTTTGCAAATCTGGCGATAGACGCCACCCGCAGCGTGCACTTCTACGTCCCAGGTAAATCCAGCTACATGATCACCTTGGTATTCGCTGATGGCCAATCTCTTAAAGGTGGTTCGGGCTATGTCGAGGCGGGTTATTTAATAACCGAAACGATTGCCGAAAGCGAGGTCAAAACCGAATATACCAGTTTGAGGTATCAGCCCTAACATTGCGGCAAATGATTGAGCCTTTCTGCTGTGCTCATTTTGTGTTGTGCCCGCTTAAATTGTAGACAGCTATCATGAGTCAGGAGGGAAACATGGATACCTCGGTGAAACCGGGCCAAACGGGTCGTGGCAGAAGGCGACGGTGGAGCGGCGATCAGAAGCTGACGCTGTTGCAGGAGGGGCAGACCAGGGGGGCCGTTGGAAGAGGTCTGCTGGAAGTATGCGGTGAATGCCGCGCAGATGTACCGCTGGAAGCGCAGCCTTGAACAAGGACTTAAGGAGCCGGGCGAGATGGTGCCGAAGAGCCATGTGCTGGGATTGCAGAAACGGGTTGATGAGTTGGAGCGGGCGCTGGGGCAGAAGGCCTTGGAAGCGGACATGTTAAAAAGCGCCTTCGAGCTCAAGAGGCTCAAATGACCCGAAGGGACATAAGAGGGTTGGCAAGGACGGTGGGCTGTTCGTTGGCGAGGGCGTGCCGGGTGCTGGACAAGCCACGGAGTTGGTTCTATGATCGGCGGCCGTTCGGACGGCGGTGGCCAGTGAGGGGGCCGGAGGTGGAAGCGGCGATCGGCCGACTCCTGGGGACCAGCCCGGCGTCCTATGGCTACTGTCGGATCCACGCGCTGCTCAAGCGCCAGGGACTGACGTCCGATCTCAAGACCGTGTAGGAGACCATGCGCCGGCGGGGCTGGCTCTCCACCAGTCGAACACGACTCGTCCGGTCTGGGCGGCGCACGAGGGACAAGTGCGCGTGGCCGAACCGAACCGGCGCTGGGCCTCGGACATCA
Organism: Nitrospirota bacterium; assembly: GCA_963741245.1. Classification (GTDB taxonomy): domain Bacteria; phylum Nitrospirota; class Nitrospiria; order Nitrospirales; family Nitrospiraceae; genus Palsa-1315. Next base: position 286,233 of record CAVUHR010000028.1, read on the forward strand.
CGGGCATCCGAGCGTGGGACGGTCGGAAGGGGCGCTTGGCGATCATGATCGACTGCGCGGATCGGATGGTGTTGATCTGGCGCTTCGCCACGCGGATCACGGCTGAGGATTTGGCCGAGATGCTGCGGGAAGCGGTATTCCGGCGGTTTGGGGAGGTGCGAGCCCAGGCGCAGGGGATCGAGTTCCTCAGCGACAACGGGCCGGAATACACGTCGCATCGGTTCCGGCCGTTCGTGCGGGCCATGGGACTCATCCCCTGCCACTTGCCCCGGCGGAGTCCGTAGCCGAACGGGTTGGCCGAGGCTTTCTTCGGCAGCTTCAAACGGGATGACGTGTATCAGGCGTGCCTCGAAACGTTGGAAGAGGTGGGCGGCAAGTGCCGGGGTGGCTCGAGCATGACAACCGGGAGGCGCCGCACAGCGCCTTGGACATGCAGTCGCCAGCCGAGTGCTATGCGGCCTGGTTCGTCACAAACAAACAACAACCTCTCCAAAATTAAGTGGGGCAGTACAAACAGATGAATGAAGTTAGCTGGATTAAACAGATTCCAAGAGCAAGACTCTATTCCTCCCTCGTAGAGCGTCGCTTGAAATCGCTTGCACGAATCCAATCACTCCCTTCAGTATTCAATGATTCAGTCATGGAATTGCTGTGTTCCGGAGGCAAGCTAATACGTCCAGTTCTAACGTTGTGCGCTTCGGAAGTAACAGGAAAGCGGCATAATGTGTGCGCCTTAGATGCGGCTGTTGCGTTAGAAATGATACACGTCAGTAGCCTAATTCTCGATGACATAATTGATGAGTCGCCGAAGCGTAGGGGAATAGGTTCACTTCATAAAAAATATGGCTATGATGTTGCAATCGTATCTGCTGGAATGCTTTTGCTGCGTGCGTATCGCAGCACGGGCGAAGCGCGGAAAATGCGCAACATATTATATGACACGACTTTTGAACTGTTACTAGGCCAAGCAGTTGAGACGAGGGGAGATGTTTGCACGGAGAAACAGTACATTCGAATGATACAATTTAAAACTGCTTCATTGTTCGAAGCATCTATGAAGCTTGGTGCAGTTGCTAATAAATTGCCTAACTCCGTGACCTTGAAACTAGTGGAGTATGGGAGAAACTTAGGTATGGCTTTTCAGATTCGGGACGACATTCTGGATATGAGAGGTTCACCACGTAGGCTCCAGAAGCCTGTAAGGATGGATCTTCTCAAAGGCAAGCCCACTATTTTGGGTGCCAAGGCTTACGACTCTCTCAAGACCACACCAAATGGGTTAGCCAAAATAAGCAACCAAAGCTTAGTCCAGCTTACTATGTCAAGAAATATTCTTGATGCAGCTAATCAGTTGGCAAACGAGTATGCACATCGTGCTATAGCGGCAGTGATAGATCTCAGGAGCACTCCCGGAAAGCGTTGCTTAGTAGAGTTAGCCGAGAAAGCAACGCGGCGGGACTCCTGACTTTCTAACAGGTTAACTGCGTGTATGAACAATCCTCTGGAGAGACACGCCATACGGCGCGTGATGGTAGGCACCGACCGTTCCGAAACCGCCGACCGGGCCGTCCACTGGGCGGCCGGGTTCGCCGACCGCTATGACGCAGAGCTGTTCGTGGTACAGGTGGTGATGCCGCAGTATCCGTCCGCCACAGAATTCGGCGAAGCCGAACGTACACGTGCTGATGCTGCCAACAATGACCTGGCGCGCTTCGCGCGGCAGGTCGCCGGGGAGCGCGGTCATGCCCTGGTCGTTCTTGATGTCGATCCGGCGTTGGCGATTGTCCGTGCCGTTGAGCAGGAGGTGGTCGATGTCCTGGTGGTCGGCAATTTTGGCATGGCGGGACGAAAGGAGTTTTTGCTTGGCAATGTACCGAACCGCATCAGTCACAATGCCCGCTGCACCGTGATCATCGTGAACACCTTGGCATCTACCGGTGAGCAGGCTTCGGACTCGGTGCGAACTCACCGACCGAAGGGTGACATTCCGCCTTTTGAGCCTCGGCTGGTCGCGCGTGCGACGCAAATCGCAACCGTGATGGCGAAACATGGCCTCACAGAGCTGTTCGGCCAATCCGACGAACCGGATATAGCCATCCGCCGTCAGCAGGCCAAACGCTTACGCACGGCCTTGGAAGAGCTGGGTCCGACATTCTCGAAACTCGGGCAAGTCTTGTCAACCCGGCCGGATCTCCTTCCGGTCGAGTACATTGAGGAACTTGCCCTGTTGCAGAGCCACGTGCCGCCTATGGCTGAGCGCGACGTGGTCAGGGTTTCGGAGCAGGAATTGGGTGTACCGTGGGAGGATGTATTCAAGTCAATCGACCCGAATCCTCTCGCCTCCGGCACAATCGCTCAGGTCCACCGTGCGACACTCGAAAGCGGTGATCGGGTCGTCGTCAAGGTTCAGCGACCCACCGCTCGTGCTGAAATCGAACAGGATCTCGCCCTCCTCGAGGTATTTGCCGAGAAAGTTGGAAAGCGTCCCGCGCTCAATCGGGTGATCGATATGGAGGCGGTGTTCACGCACCTCTCCACCTCGCTACACCGTGAACTCGACTTCCGTCAGGAGGCCGACAACATTGGGCGGATGCAGGGAGTGCTCGCAGGCTATGATCGCCTTGCCGTACCCGCCGTGTACCGGGATCTGTCCACGTCCCGATTATTGGTGATGGAAGAGATCCAGGGCATCCCGATCAAGCAGGCCCCGGCAGGTCCAGAGCGCATCCAGGCCGCCCGTCAACTGCTGGAGAGCTACTACAAACAGATCATCGTCGATGGTTTTTTCCATGCCGATCCCCACCCAGGCAACCTGATGTGGTGGAAGGACCGCGTCTACTTTCTCGATTTTGGAATGGTCGGCTCGGTAGGAGCCGACTTCCGTGAGCATCTGTTGTTATTGTTGATGGCGCTGTGGCAGGACGATGCCGCGTTTGTCACGGATGTCACACTGATGATGACGGGCGCCATCGATCGCGGCGATCTCGATGTGCCCCGATTCCAAAGCGAGATCGGGGAAATAATGGCGAAACATCGCACGGCCGCGCTGGCCGAGATGCAGATCGGGCCCATTCTGCAAGAAATGAGCGCGGTCGCGTTACGGCATGGGGTCCCGCTACCGGCTTCGCTCACGCTCGCCGTCAAGGCACTCGCGCAGGTACAACTGGCGACCGCCGATCTCGATCCAGCACTCGATCCTTACGACGTAGCCGGCAAATTCTTGACTCGCTGGACGGTCAAGCGCATGGGCGCCACGCTCAATCCGAAGACACTGGTCTATCAAGCGCAAAAGTTGAAGGTACGGGCCCTGCGCGTGATCGAGGCGGTCGAACACCTCATCGGTGCCCGCCCTGGACAAAAGCTTGTGGTGAACTTCCGGGCCACTTCGCTGGAGAATATAGTGCGCCACACGGGACGGCGTCTGGCGCTTGGCCTGACCGCTGCGGCAAGTGTTCTGGCCAGCGGACTCACGGTCATGTCGACGGGTGTTGCCGAGTGGGTACCGATCACATTCGGAGTCGTTGCCGGTCTGCTAACCGTTGGCCTGGTGATCGATCTGCTGCGAGGGCGTTGACGATCACAATGGTTTACGATGCCGTGCGGTCCCGCAACGAAGACTTCGTGCCACTGCGCCTGATCGAACGCAACACGGCTTTCTCGAGCAGGTATGCGATGACCGTCATGGCCAGGCCTACCAGCCAGCGTTCCACTTTTCGAGTGAAAGGCCCTTTAGGGATCGTATTCGTGGAAGCGCTGTTCATCATAGGTGTATCATCGATTGAAGGATTACGATCCGCAACGAGAAACCTCCTACGTGTAACGCAGTTAATCCTACCCTTCACGGGACGGAATATCCACCAGCGACTGTATCCATGATGCATGATCGTGTCTCAGCGTGGCTGGAGAGCTTTGGTCTCGGAAGATACTCTGAGACGTTTCAGCACAATGCGATCACGTGGGATGTGCTTCCCGAGCTGAACGAGGGCGACCTGGAATCGCTGGGTGTCTTGCTGGGCCATCGAAAAACACTCTTGCGCGCGATCGCGCAATTGTCATCGGGCGCTGGCGTACTGGCCACGGGGAGTCTCCCCAGTGCCGTTAGTCCAGACACACCATTCCCTCCCGAACGCGATCAAGCCGAACGTCGCCAGTTGACGATGCTGTTTTGTGATCTGGTGGATTCGACCGCCCTGTCACGCCGAGTGGACCCTGAAGACCTCCAGGAAATTATCCGGCGTTTTCTCGACGCCTGCAGCCAGGCAATCGGTCGGTTCAACGGCTATATCGCCAAGTACATGGGCGATGGAATGTTGGTCTATTTTGGGTACCCCCAGGCCCATGAACACGATGCGGAACGCGCGGTCTATGCCGGACTGGCTCTGCTGGATACGGTGAAGGCGCTTCAACAAGACAATCCCCATCCAGAGTGTAATATGGCTGCTCGAATCGGGATTGCGACGGGTCATGTCATAGTCGGCGAACTGATGGGGCAGGACACCGCCAAGGAACGGTCCGTGTTCGGCGACACCCCGAATCTCGCTGCCCGGCTCCAAGCACTGGCCACACCCAATCAACTGGTCATTGACCCGGTGACGAAACGTCTTGTCGGGCAGGAGTTCGAGTTTGCGGATCTTGGCGCCTTGTCTCTGAAAGGGTTCGAGACACCCGTGCATGCCTGGCAGGTGCTGCGTCTCCGGGTGTCGGCCAGCCGGTTTGAGTCCCATCGAGCCAGCCACGTAGCCAATTTCGTCGGCAGAGAACAGGAGATCTCACTCCTATTAGGTCGCTGGCGCGAAGCCGTCGATGGCGAAGGACAGGTCGTGCTCCTGTGCGGGGAGGCCGGCATCGGCAAATCGAGAATTGCCCGTAGTCTGTGTGACCGCCTTGCCGATGAGCGGTACCAGACGATTCAATTTCAATGTTCCCCATACCACACCAATACGGCGCTCTATCCGGCGACCACTTTTCTGCGGCAGGCCGCGGGACTGGCCAGTCAGGACAGTGCCCAGGCGCAACTGGAGAAGCTCAACGTTCTGGCTCGCGAACGCGGAATCGAGAACCAGGACACGGTGTCATTGTTGGCGGATCTGCTCTCGATCCGAGGCGATCACCGGGACCCGCCGCTCACGGTGTCAGCCGAAACACGCAAGCACATGACGCTGGAAGCCCTCGTGCGTTATCTACAAGGGCTCGCCGATCACTGCCCCGTGTTGTTCATTCTGGAAGATGCCCATTGGCTGGATCCCACGACGCTGGACCTCCTGACGCGCATCATTGACCGCATTCGGCAAATGCGCGTGTTGTTGCTGATTACCTTTCGACCTGACTTCAAGCCGGTGTGGGCAGACTATAGTTACGTGACGTTTCTGACGCTCAGTCGGCTTCCCCGTCGGCAGAGCGCCGAACTCGTGGCGACGATGACGGGAGGAAAAGTGCTTCCGCCCGAGGTGCAGCAGGCTATTCTGGCGAAGACCGATGGCATACCCCTCTATATCGAAGCGTTGACGGAAAATGTACTGGAATCCGGGCTGCTGACTGAGGACAACGAGTCATTTACCTTGAAGGGCCCACTAAAGGAATTGCCTATTCCGGACAGTCTGCACGCGTTGCTCATGGAACGGGTCGACCGCTTGGGGCCGGCCAAGGACATTGTCCAAACCGGGGCCGCGATCGGACGTGAATTCAGCTACGAGCTGGTACAGGCCACTGTCGAAATGCCGGACAGCCAGTTGAGGCAGGCACTCGACATGTTCGTCGCATCCGGGCTCGTGTTCCAAGAGGGCGAGATACCCCTTGCGACCTACCACTTTAAGCATGCGCTCGTCCAGGACGCGGCCTACAGCACCCTACTCAAGAAGCCTCGGCGAGTACTCCATGCGCGCATTGCCAAAACATTGGAGAGCAGGTTCGCCGAGCGTGTAAAAATGGAACCGGAACTCCTGGCCTATCACAATGAACAGGCCGGATTGGCCGGTCCGGCCGTGGAGTATTGGCAGCGTGCGGCGCGTCGCGATGCGGAACGATCAGCCAATATCGAAGCGCTCAATCATTTTAATAGGGCGCTCGAGTTGCTCAAGGAGCTACCGCAAGGCGCGGAGCGGAATGCCTTGGAGTTGGAGCTCCTCCTCGCACGGGGAGCCCCCTTGCTGTCCGTCAAAGGATATGCATCCGACGACATGGAACACAATTATCGAAGGGCGAAGGAGTTGTTACAGGAGGGCAGCAATCCAGTGCAGCAGCATCGCGTCATTCAGGGATTATGGGTCTTTCATCTGGTCAGAGGGCAACTCGCCAATGCTCGCGGCCTAGCCGAAGATCTCCTCGCTCTGGCTCACCGCGAGCAAAGCTCGGATCTATTGATTGAAGCTCACCTAAGATTGGGTGGAACCTATTTCTACATTGGCCGGTTTGAGGAAGCACGAACCCATCTGCTCACCACAATATCCCTGTATGATCCGAATCAACACCGCTCGCATGCCTTACTCTACGGTCAAGATCCCGGGATAACCGCGAGGAATTGGCTGGCCTGGACCGTATGGATCTTGGGTGAGGTTGAGCACGCTGAAACGCTGGCGCAGGAGGCCCTTGGCAAGGCAAGGGAGTTGGAACACCCATTCACGCTGGTTTTTACCTTAGCGAACCTCTCCAGGATCTATACCAGTTTCCACAACGTGAATCGAGCGCTGGAATTCGCTGATGAAGCCATTGCGGTGTCAACTCAATATTCCTTCGCTTTGGGGTTGGCGTTGGCGACGTCCTGTCAGGGCTGGGCATTGGCTGAACAGGGGCATGAGGCAGGTCTCGGCAAGTTAATACACGGGATTTCCGCCACTCGGGTCACAGGTGCAAATCTCAATATTCCTTTTACGTTGGCGTTGCTTGCAAAAATATATTTACGAAACAAACGCATTGACGAAGGCTTGGGCACAATTGAGGAAGCGCAGACGCTTGCCGTCACTGGGGGAGAACTGTTTTGGCACGCGGAACTGCTTCGACTGAAAGGCGAACTGCTGCTCGCACAATCCGACCCATCAGTCCAGGCAGCAGAACAGTGTTTGTGTGAAGCCCTGAAGATTGCGCAAGATCAGCATGCGACAATGCTTGAGCTTCGAGCCGCCACGAGCCTGGCTAGGCTCTGGAGGAAACTCAATAAAATGGATGATGCCAAGCGTATCTTAAAATCTGTGTGCTCCAGATTCACCGAAGGCGCCGACAACCCCGACTTGATTGAGGCCAAAACAGTCCTTGAACAGCTGAGCGTGTGAAGTCGCGGCTGCGGTAGATCGCTAGAGAGTCGCGAGTCGGTACACGAGAGATTCCACACAGTGCCTTGGCCTTGGAACGGACCCGCGTGGTAGGTCACAGGGCAACAGACAGGAAAGCGGCGGTAGGGACGAAGTGTGAAGGGCATGGGGGCCTCGCGGGGGAGGGACCTTATTGGCTCACGTTGAACGCATGCAGGTTCGAACTTACGAGGCTTGTATAAGCTCCTGAAAAAATGGAGCCGGCGATCCGGATTGAACGGACGACCTGCGGTTTACGAAACCGCTGCTCTACCAACTGAGCTACGCCGGCCCTTGCGAGCAAGTCCTCAACTTACACGGGTTTTTTCTCAGCCTCAAGGGGTTTTTCGTGCATCGACAGACGACAGATGAGATATAAGACGCGCCCTGCCAGACGCTCTGACTGACAAACCAGCCGTCAGGAAGCAATGGCCGTTATTGGAACCGGGCAACGGGCTGCAGCCTGACCAAGGCCCCCTGGCCTGGCCCAGGGAGGCAGAGGGGCTCCTGCTCGTTGGCATACTGTTCGTGGGCCACCTTGAGCACTTGCCACTTGGTATAGGTGCAGAGTTCGCCGGCAAGGATAGTGCCGTTCTTATCGAGGTCTGCTGCACCGCCCAGGCCTCTGAGCAATTGATAGGTAAACAGCCCGTGCCGGCCCAGGTCATAACTATGAGCCTCTTGGACTGCCCGGTTGCCGACCATCCACATGATCTTATCCTTCCCGCTGCCCTCCTGTTCCCACAGCGGGGCGATCCGGTCTACTGCCTCCTTGCCCGGTGCCAATTCAAGCGAGAGATCGAGCATCACGACGGCACGGTGAATCGGCAATTTCGCCAAGGATTCCTGCAGCCGACGAAGCGAAAGGAGGCGCGCGCCGGACGTGGCCGTACTGTCGAACAATATCATCGACACTGCGCCGGTGGTGGCCTCAACCATTCCTCGGCCCGTAACCGAGACATAGACTACGGTGGTGGGGTCCACCTGCTTGGGCAGCCACTCTTCCAAAACCTCGGTCAGGTCGCTCTTGAGGGCATGGTTATCAACGAGGGTGCGCACGCGCTCGGAAGGAATTCCTCCGATCGATTTTAGGTACGTGGCCATGACCTCCGCATCTCGCGCAGCGTACTTGACCCGGGCAATTCCGCTCTCCCGAAACCGCCCCACACCTATGACAATGCCTACGGCCTTCCGCTGTTTGAGTATACTGGTCCGCTTCGGCAGCTGATCGACATCGACCGGCAGCGCCACAGCCTCCGTCGCAGACCCAGGCTTCATCGCCACCAGAAACTTCTTGGCGGACGGCAGCTGGACCGATGGGGACCCGGCACGCAAGATCAGCGTAATCTCCGTCTCCACGGCGTCTTTGACCTGGCCGACTTTGCCGTCCAACGTCACGCGTTTCACCTCGCCAGGCTTCAGATCGCCGACTGATACCACGCTGGGGATCCGCTCGATCAAGGGCGGCGTGGCTATCACCGACAACTCGACAGCCCGTGCGGTTCCTGGCCCTTCATTTTTGACTTCAATTTCGATCGCGACGGCTTCACCGGTATGGAGCACCTGATTGCGATTCTCGTCACGGACGATCGCCCGGAATATCACCGTGGCAGGCTCGTCCACTGGTATCGGCACAGGACCAGCGGCCGCCTTGGGGCCACTGGCCTGGCGTGCTTGAGCAGCATCGATAATATTGTTGGACGTCCCGAGCTGCTTGGCCATACCATCCGTCACATAACCCATGGCCTCTTGGGCAATCTTATCGAGACCCTTCACCTCACACGAAGCCTCGGCGACATCGACCTCTCCACGACCAATGCTTTGAATCTTCTTGCTGTAGAGAACCCTCCCATCGGCAGCCGTGTAGGCAAAATTCAATCCCAGAGTGACCGTGGCTGGATAGCTCCTGTTAGCCTTTCGAGGAATAGCCAGATCGACATGGGCCAGGCCCAACGATGCATCGACATAGCCATCCGGTACCGACGAGGATCCTGTCTCACCTGTCAGGACCTTTTCAAAGACGCGGCCTGTTTTCCGCCTGAGCGTTTCCTGTAGTGGAGCACTGATCGGCAAGGATTGGCTCTGGCCGCAGGCGTCCTGATAGGTGAGCTGCGCCCCGGTGATACTGGGGTCAGATCGCAGTTGGACGGTCAGGGGGAGATAGTATCCGATGGTCGCGTCGTCACGATTCGAGAAGAGCGAGCAGCTCGTCAATGTCGCAACACACAGCCCCACGGCAACCCCTGAGGCTGCACGATACAGGAAGGACGGACGCGCTGAATCAATGGCCTGCACAGTCATTCTTATACAGAAAAGCATCCCACGAGCACAACTCACGGGCTGGGCGAGCCCGGTCTATCTGGTTAGTTTCGTTCAACCACACTAACCAGATAGACCAAATCAACAAGAGAAACCAGTCGCGTCTCGCCGTTGACAGCCCTGCACCCCTCGGCTAAGTTCACCCGCATGACCGAGTCTTCTTCGCCTGCACCGGGATCGCCATTGCCGCCGCAGCTCTCCTGGTCGGCCATCAGCCGACTCATTCGCCTCCAGAACCAGACTGGGACCTGGCTGCTCATGCTCCCGACTCTGTGGTCCTTGGTCTTGGCCGCGCGCGGCATGCCTCCGCTTCACTTGTTCGCCATCTTCGTCACAGGGTCTTTCGTGATGCGCAGCGCGGGGGTCGTGCTGAACGATCTAGCAGATCGTTCCTTCGATCAACATGTGGCGCGCACTCTGGTACGTCCACTCGCCTCTGGTGAACTCAGCGCTACACATGCTCTGCTGGTCGTCGGCCTCTTCCTCTCGCTGGCCGGAACCCTCGTGCTGCTCCTTGACCCGCTTACGATCCTCTTGAGTCCGATCGCCTTCCTCTTGGCCGGCCTCTACCCATTTGCCAAACGCGTCATCCACATCCCGCAAGCCATATTGGGTATCGCCTTCGGCTGGGGTACCATCATGGCCTGGACCGCTTCGCGGGGAGCCATTGAAGCGCCGGCCTGGTGCCTGTTCTCTGCGACGGTCTGCTGGGCCATCGGATACGATACGATCTACGCGCTTCAAGATCGGGAGGACGATCGTCGGATCGGAGTGAAATCTTCGGCGCTGTTGTTCGGTTCGTCGACGTGGATCGCCGTCGGCACGGTTTTCTGCGCGATGCTGCTGCTGCTGGGACTCGCAGGCTGGCTCGCCCACATCGGCTGGATCTACTACGCAGCGCTCGCTGCCATTGGAGTGTGGTGTCTGAGGCAAGCCCTGCAGCTCAGACAGGCCGTCCCGGCTCCCACTGCTTTCCACATGTTTCAGCAACATGTGTGGGTAGGAGCCGCGGTCTTCATTGGAATGATTGCGGGATTTCTACTCTAACAGGATACTGAACAAGTCCGTCTGCATGAATGGAGAGTTCAGGCTGAGATTCAGCAAGTCGAATCTTCGCTCAGCCTTGATCTCGACCCCGACCTACCTCTCTCGCTGTGGCCTTGCCTGCGGAACAGCGCGTCTTGGCGCGCCGGGGCCGGACTGGTGAGAACCGCGGCCTTTTGAGCATCCTTTGAGAGTGTTTTCCTATTCTGCCACATGCCAGACCATCGAAGTTCCAGTGGGGCGACACAATTTTCCCGCAGCCTGCTCAGTTCATTACTTTTTCTTTTCGGTCGGGGTGGCGGCCGGGGCCGGGGTCGCAGCCGGGGCCGCAGCCGGGGCTGCGGTCGGGGCCTCGGTCTCGTCCGCAGATTTTGCCCCTCGCAGCGTACCAAGGTACATCGTCACGGCCCTGGCATCGGCATCGCTGAGCCCGAGAGCCGGCATCCGGGTTTCCGGCTTCATCGCCTGCGGGTTCCTCAGCCACCGATAAATCCATGTCCCGTTCAATCTGAATCCTGCGCGGTCGAGCGCCGGCCCGACCTTGCCGCCCTCTGCGCCGAGGCTATGGCAGCCGTTGCAGCCATACTTGTCCTCATAGAGCCGTTTCCCGAGTTCCACCATCTTCGCAACCTGTTCCGGTTTCACAGTGAGATCTGGCCGGGGTATGCTTGACCCTTTTCCTGGTCTCGTCGAAAAATAATTCAGCGCGGCCTGCGCAGCGTCGAGTTCTTTTTTCGCCTGCCCCATGGCTGCCATTTCCTTAGCATAGACTGCATCATCGACATCGACGTTTTTCTTCTCTGCCTCTTCACTGGCTTGCTTCTCGGCCGCCTCATACGTCTTCGTCGCCTGGTCTAAATTGGCTTGAGCCGTTTGGAGCGCGGCGGCCAGCTCTTTCTTCCGCTCCTCTACTTTAAACTCCAGCTTCATGCCATGGAGGCCGCGGACATAACCGACAATGGCCCAAATTTCGTCTTCGGACAGGGTGTACTTGAAGGTCGGCATGGTGGGCACGGCAAAATCGTCGTCGCCGATCACGTCCCCGCCCTCACTCGTATCCTTCATGTCGCGTGAGATCGTATTGAAGATGTCTATGTCTTTCAAGGTGGCCATCTCTGACTTGTTCGTAAGATCTTTGGGCTTCGGATCGGGCATCGAGGACCAATTGAATCCTTCGTTCTGGCGTCCGCTCACACCGTGACAGTGCGAGCAGTAGTGGCCGTAGAGTTCATGCCCCTTCTGCTGCTGCTCGTTAGCACAACCCAAGGTAACCATGGCCCAGATGCCAACCAGTGCACCCACCACTCCCAATACGTATCGACGAGCCGCCTTCATGCTGAATGCCCTTTCTTGAGCTTGCGGATCAGAACGAACTGAAATCCGAGAGCCAGGCCCACGGCGATGGCCGCATAGTAATAGCCGGAATAATTCGGTGGCGCCTCTGCGCGGAAATTCCACCAAGCGGTGACCGCCTTTTGAGACCCCTTCTCCTTCAGCTCACCGCTTGCGTCCTTCTTACCATCCCAGACAGCGAAGGCGATATTGATGAACCCACCTGTCTTGATCTGCGTATCTTCGTCCGGATGTCCGGTGTCGAGTAGCCTCGAAAAGACAACTTTCCATGTGCCATTGGCGTAGACGCCTTTGGCTTTCACATCTTGGTGCGTCTGCACCTTGAGTGTGCCAAAGCCCTTGGCATTCATGTCGACGCCTTTGTTATCTTTGTTCTTCCAATACCAAATATTGACCGGGCCGCCTTCCACCTGCGCCATCGGCTGGCCATGCGCAAAGTGGGCTTTCTTGTCGCCCACCATGAACTCAATCGCGGCTGCATCGTCCGGATCTTCCGTCGGGTCGGCGTACTCCAAGAGAATGGCAAGATTGGTCCCGTCATGCAAGGCACGCACGTTCAGATCTTTGACCGTCACGTCCAGAATACGAGTCGGCCAATGGACTTGAGGCGACATAGGGAATCTCGCCATGGTCGCGCTGCTCCACACAGCCGCAGTCGGATCATCGCTCGGCAGGGCGCCCTTCACCATCGGAGCGCTGACCGAGACGCTTTGCAGGGTTGACTCTGGCGGAGCGGTGGCCGCGACCTTATCCTCGGCTGAGACGGGCTGCACAATCAGGAACCCCATGGCAAGCCATACACCGACGACGATAATCGGAACAATTTGGTTCAGTCCCTGCTTCATAAGTTCCGTCCTCTCTCTACTCACTTCATCAGAGGATGTGGCTGTGCCTTCCACTGCGCGCGCTATCCCAATCCCCATTTCATTTTCCAGGGGTAGCCTGGTCGATCCTCGATTGCGCGCGTCGAACGAGCACATTCCTATCGTGCGCGTTCCGCGAGCAGGAAGACGACCAGGCTACCCCACTATTCCCATGTCCGAGGCGATTGATGCGCTCCATCGTACTCGCCCATGATAATTTTCCAGATCCATTCGTCAGGAAGTTCTACTTCCCAGCGAGGCATCGCGGATTTCCATGGCATCCCTTCGATCGGGAGGCCGACGCCGCCCTTCTTGATGCGCCAGAAGAGATAGCTTTCCTGGAGCATGGCGATCGTCGTTGGATCGGAAAAGTTGGCCGGGGGAGGATTGAATCCCCTGGCAGCCGGACCCTTGCCATCGAAGTTCCCTCCGTGGCAGGGGGAGCAGAACGCGGCATAGAAACCCTTCCCCTGCTGGATGGCATCCGGTGTCTTGGCAACCGGACTCGACAAGCCGGTATATTCGCCTGGCGGCGCCGGGTGAATCGTCCGGTTTTCTGATGGCGGCGCATCACTGACCGCCGTGCTGTTATAGGTTTGCCAGCCGACCAGCAAGGGGAATAGAATCAGGACGCCGTAACGCAATGCTTGCAGCCCGCCAATATTCTCTCCTGTTAGAAACCGTTGGATCGGGCCCCAGAAGGCCTCTTTGGACTCTGCGCTTAGTGTGGCAAAGATGACAAAGCCCGATGTCGTCAGCATCAGATAAAGAAAAACCAGACTGGCAGGCAGCGGCGCCGAGCCAGGGATATTGGGCACGACAAATTTCAAGATCGCATAGGCGATCACATTCAAGATGATTAGTCTGATCAACGGCCACATACGTTCCTCCTCAGTGCGCTTGCGCCACGGCCACTGGACCGGACTGAGCTGACTTCGCCGGAGCGGCAGGCGCCTGTCCCGGCGCGTCCAGTTCAGCTACAGTGACAGAAATCGGTTCCCCGCTCATCTGCTGCAGAAATGCAATGACTGAGAGAATCTCATTCCTGGACAGCCCGATTGGATTCTTATTGATGTAGGGCATCCGGGCCGGATACTCCTTCGCCACGCCTTCATGGCGATAGTCGAGATAGATATAGGCCTGCGGCTGCGTCAAACTTTCAAAAAGAAACTCGCGGCTCAACTTGGCCCCAATCCCCTTTAGGTCCGGGCATCGGGCCGATTCGCTGGGGCCGATCGTGTGACAAAGCGCGCATTGGCCCTTACTAAAGAAAATCTTCTGCCCGATGGTCGCCATGTCCGTCGGCGTTTTCACCGTGGCAATATCGAATTTCTCCTCGACGGGCGGCAACGACGCCATTTGCGGCACCGACAGCGCGATGAGCGTGAAGAGGCCAAGCACAATCGCGACAAATCCGATGACCCGGACGAACGAGGCGCGAATGAAGAGGAGGATCAGGATCCCGCTTCCCACCACTGAGAGACCGATCAACTGCAGCTTGACAACTTCGCTCATACTATCCCCTTTGGGTCGTTAGAAGTGCTGAGTTCTAAGTGCTGAGTTCAACTCAAAACTCATAACTCAACTTTCAGAACTTGGGCCCTTTCGGTCCATCGAGCGCACTCGATGCGCCTGCCATCGCCGGCATGCCGTGCGGCAACTCGCCCTTACTCGGTGCACTAGGCGCCTTTGCCTTATCGCTCATCGTGGCTACCCAGAAGATGAAGGCGACAAGCATGCAGAAGAAAAATGTGCACAAGGCCATGAGCGCAGCCGCATAGCCGAGCGCCGGTGAAAACGCGTAGGGCGACGTATCGCGAACCACGCCATAGACATGCCAATGGACGCGCGAGGACGACCGTGCGTAGCCCATCAGCGTCATCAGGAGGATGACCATGACCGCGTTGAGGACGAGGGAGTAACCGGCTCGGGGAGGCATCTTGCCCCAAACCATTTCCGTCGTTGTCCTGGCACTCCTCAGCAGCAAGGCTGTCAGCGGAGTGATCGTCAACATGACACCGAGCACGACCAACACCTGCGATGTCGAGAAGTAATTGATGCGAATGAGAGCGGGAACGAAATATCCCCACACGCCAAGGACGATCACCCCGATCGCCGCGCAGGCAAGGACGCCGCCCATGATCGCCTTGGCAACCTTGGCCCAGCCAGCGGTTTCCTGCTTGCCGGCCCGCCAATACATGATGAAGCTCATGAATGTGACGAGGATCATCAGATTCGCCACGGTCATCTTGGCCGACATGACGCCGAACACGCCAAGAAGCGGATGGTGGCTGCCCCCCATCTTTCTCGCTTCTTCCATGCTGGCCACAAGCGAGTGGGGCGTCATCCAAACACCCAGGCACAGCAGCAGAGCAATCAACATCGCCAACATCGGCTTCCGGTATTTTATCGCAGAGCCGGGGATGCGATAGGTGATCCCCAGCCAGAAATAATAATTCGATCCGAGAAAGAGCACCCCGATGAGCATGGCTTGCAGAATGAACAGCCACGACAGAAAGCCTCCCATAAGCGTGATACCCATCTGCTGGTTGTACTGGTAAATTTCACGCATGAGCCAGTAGCCGGCAAAAGGGAGCGCCAACAGACCGAATACGCCGATGAAGTTCCCGACATAGCCCATCCAGTCGTAGTGGTCGCGCTCTTCCGTGTTCGTGGCAGACAAATAGCGAATCCCTGCATAGGCGCCGCAAATGTAGCCACCGAGCACGACGTTCGCAATGATGCGGTGAATGTTCACCGGCCACCAGGTTGGATTCCATGTCGCAGCCCAGGCCCGCGCCATATCCGACCCCTCGGCAAGCACGACCGGGCTGGACTGGAACGTCGCCCAGGAGTTCGGCACGATCATGATGAAGAACGCAAAGAAGTTCAGCAGGAAGCCGAGGAAAATATGAAACGTCTTCTTGCCGCCACCTTGCATTGCATCCCAGCCATACCAATAGAGATACAGCGTCGCGGTCTCGACCAAGAAAAGCATGCAATACACTATAAAAGATGGGAAGAAAATATCGGTCAGATAGTTCATCAGCTTGGGATAAAACGAGATCAGCAGGAACAGCAGGATGCCACCGAAAAGCGCCGTTGTAGCATAGGCGGAGGTCAGGAGCTTGGTGAATTCCTTGGCTAATTTGTCGTAGCGCTTTTCGCCGCCCTTCCAGGCGACGATTTCGCACACCCAGGCGAAGAGCGGCACACCCAGCACAAATCCCGCGAGCAACAAATGGAGCTGCGCGACAACCCAGATGACGTTGCGGCTCCCGACGTAGGGAACGTCACGATACTCGACCGGAGCTGGCGGCGCGGCATCTGCCCCAAAGACCAGCGCGGGAAGGCTGAGGAGGCCCGCTGCCATCACGAGCCCCAAGAGCGTCCCCCCATGATCACTGCCGCTCCGGAGAATCCTTTGAATCCATCCACCCTGATGTCGCATTGCCCTCACCTCATCATCTCCCACGTTACGGTTTCACGACGGCAGGCGGAGCCGGTTCTGTTACTTCCGGCGCTTTCACTGCTTCTTTGCCTTCCTCGCCTTTTTTCTTACTCTTTTCTTTTTCCAGTTCGGCTTCCGCCCGCTGTTCTACCAGCAACTCGACCCGCGCCGCAAGCTGCGTAATCATCTTTTCGTCTTTATTCAGCGTCTCTAGCGGTTTAAACGCAGGCGCTGCCTTCACTTCCTCCTTCTTGCAACAGTCGTGCGGGTGCGGTGTAAACACCGGGAGAGAAGACCAGAACAGGAGGGACATCACAACGGCCACACCGGACAATGCTGTCAGCATCAATCCTTGATCCCCCGGCACCCGCATCAGGTCCCAGCGGGTGATCAGCCCTTCATAATTCTCTGCAGCATGCCGTGCCGACTTCACCGTGCCCCGGATCGCCCGTCCCACAAGTGAGAAACCGATGACTAACAACAACAGAAGCGCCACTGTGGCCACAGTGCCCCAGAGGGTCAGCTCAATGCTGATCCGCTCCGGAACAGGAGTTCCCACCAGAAAACCCGTCTCAAATATCGAATGGGCAGCAGAAATTGAGGCTTCAGTGATCGCATTCTCAGCCACCCAGAGGAGTGGGAGAAAGATGGCGCCGACCAAAGCGCATTTCCACCAGAGAGTCAGCCCCAACCCATCTGGCGGTTCGCGTCGCAACCGCTCGAGGAAAACCGTTCGTCCCGCGACCCCGAGCGCCCAGATGTCGATCGGGATCGCCAGCAAGAACAGCATTGCGATGCCGGCGCCTTCACCGATGTGTGAATCCAATCCCAGCGTGATCGTTGGAAGAGCAAACACCGTGACCGGGCTCGCCAGAAGCATCAAGAACGCGAGAGCGATTCTGGTTTCAAAATGCACGATCCCAAACGCCAGAAAGAGCACGGCCAAGGCAAGCTTGATCGGCAACCCGGTCCAGAAGGCAGGCCAGAGAATGCCAAACCCGAGCTTTGTGGGGGACATCTGATCGTTCATGCAAGTACCCAACGATGAACAAAGCACGATGAACGATGAACGACAGCGAGTCCGGATGGCTTCAGCGTTCTGCACTCATCCTTCAGCATTAAATTCCCATCGGCAGGATGCTCAAAAAGGCCGAACTTCTCACCCGCCCAACCCTGGCGCGCCGAGACGCGCCTTGTCCCAAGTAAGGCCGCAGCGAGCGAAGAGGCGAGGCGTAGGCTTCGGTACGTTGAGCCTCTGAGCGATGCGAGAACGCCGCTGGCAGTCTTTTTCAGCATCCTGCTAGTCCAAAAACTCTCGATTGATAATCGCCGACACCGTGAAAATCAGGATCGAAACCATGAACATCACCCATAGGGTAAGGGCAATGGGGCGCTTGAAAATATTCCGTTCTGGGTCGCGGTCGATGAAGGGCAACGCAATCAGCAAGACCCCAAGGAGGCTGGGAAATGCTATCGCACCGAGAAACTGCCCAAACTCACCGGAAAACATCTTCAGACGCAGGTGCTGGAATAAGAACAAGAAATACCATTCCGGTTCCGGGTGATAATCGCCCGGGTCAGGCGTCGCCTCGTCCAACAAGACCACCGGCTCCCAGAAGGCCAGCGCACAGATGGAGGCAAACACCACCGCCATCCCGACGACGTCCTTCCAAATCTGCCGTGGAAAAAAATAGTCGGTCTTCGCCTTCAGCTCCACCGGCGTACCACGGAAGGGACCACCTGGCCCCGCACATCTAAAGAGGAAGAGATGCAACCCGGCCAGCCCAATCAGGGCTGCGGGGAGCACCATGACGTGAATGACGAAGAACCGGCTCAAGGTCATCTGTCCTGGGGTCGCACCTCCCTTGAGGAGCCGCGCCAGGAAGTCGCCAATTAACGGCGTCTTATCCATAATCTCGACGCCGACAGTCGTAGCCCAATAGGCCCGCTGGTCCCACGGGAGTAAATAGCCCGTAAACCCGAATCCCATGACGAGGGCGAAGAGCGACAACCCAACCAGCCAGATGAGTTCACGCGGTTTCTTATACGCGCCCCAGAGAAAGACTTGAGACATATGCGCAAAGACACAGACCACCATGGCCGTGGAGCCCCAGAAATGGTAACTCAGCAGGAACCAGCCGTAGTCGACGTCATGAAGAATGTATTGGGTACTGGCGTAGGCATGGTCGGCGGTGGGCACGTAGTAGAACATCAGCAGAACGCCCGTGACCGCCTGCATGATGAAGATAAACAACAGAATCGACCCGAAGACGTAGGCCCAGCGCGAGCCGCCGGGGACCGACTCATTGAGCATCTTGGCTGCAAGCAGCTTCAGACCAACCCGCTCATCGACAAAGTCGAAGACTTTTTCGACGACTGTTGGCTGCGTGCCGGCAGACGGAGCAGAAGGAGTATGGCTCATCTAAACCATCCGCGATTGGACCTTCGTCCCGGCTTTGAATTCCATATCGATAATTTGCACCTCGCCGCTCGCGGATACCTGAATCGGCAGCAGGTCGAGGGGACGCGGGGCGGGGCCCTCCAGCACCCTGCCGGACGCATCATAGATGCTCACGTGGCAGGGGCAGAGAAAGACCGGCCCGAGCACTTTGTGTTTTCGCCATTTATATCCGCACCCAAGGTGGGGACATTTGCCGGAAAATGCGATGTAGGGTATGTCCTTCTTATTGGTCCAGAGGGTTTTCCCGGTGGCATCCCGGAATTCCATATCCTTCCCCTGATACACCTTTTCCAGTACTGCGGGAGTTGCCTTGACGAGCCAGACGTTCTTCTCAATCTCAGCTTCAGGCAGATAGGCCTCTTTGACCTTGTGCTTGAACTCGAACTGGGTCCCGGTATCTTCGGCCTTTACCTTTCCGACGTTGCCGATCTTCTGCCATCTGTTATCGAACGGTGCATACATCGGTTTCATCAAGTACTTCAGCACGGGATAGACCAGCGGCAATCCGATGAACAGCCCCATCACGTAGGTCAAGTTTGTGAAAAACTTCCGCCGCTTGACGTTCCGCTCCAACTCAGGAAACGGCACAAGGACTTCGCCCGGCGTGACGTGAATATTCCTCTCAAGGCCCGGGATTTCCACTTCATGCAGCGTGACATAGTCGCCACGCTTAAAGGGCGGCAAGGCCATGACTTCGGACGAGGACGACCGCAATTGCACCAGATCGTCCGTCACGGTCTGCACCGCACCCATCGATACTTGCCGTTCGCCTGAGCCGTTCATCGACACGACGAGATGGCTGACTTCATGGGACAGCGGGTCCATGATGACCTTGGTCACTTCTCCGACGTCTCGATCCGTACAGCGGACTTTCGATTTCAGTTGAGGCTGCATGCTACTTCTTCTTAATCGGCTTTGGCGTGTTCACCGATGTATTCTTGAATGTACCCAGCCAGGAGGCGAGCGCCACGACGTCGCCTTCCTCCATGAGGTCCTTATACTTGTCCGGCATCTTGCCCTTTTCCCACTCCTTCTCGAATCCCTCGGCCATAAAGCTCTTGGGATCGAGAATTTTCAGCTTAATCTCGTCGACCGTGAGATACGTGCCGATGTTGTCCAACTCCGGACCGCGCTTCTTCCCACCCTCACCCTTCAGCTTGTGGCAGTTGTAACATTCTTGCAACTGCCACTGCTCTTCTCCCTGCTTCATAAAGTCTCCGGTTGCCACAGCAGCCGTTGTCGGGGCAGTGCCGGCCTGCGGCTCTTTCGTCGCCTGATCCCCGCCCAGTGCCTTGAGCCGCACCTCCAAGGCTTTCACCTGCTCATCGAGCGCCTTCGCACGCGCGATCAGCTCCTCAGCTTTCCCCTGTTGAGTCGCAGCAAACTTGGGCCCCAATATCTTGGCAATCTTTCCCTTTTCATCTTCCGGATCGTATTGCGGCCACATCGAGGCGCCGGAAATGTACACAGTGCACAGCACGGCGTAGAACACCACGAGGGCGATCAGGGACTTTATCCCGCTCATTGTCTTAAGCGTCGGAGCGTCCAGCAATATGAAGACGGCAGCCCCCAACATCGCGTAGCCGAAGAACATCATCTGGAAAATGAAGGGAAACTCGAGCGCTCTCGTAATGCCGATAAGCACGCCGCCCACCACCAGACCGATCGCCAGCTTCTTAATCACATTCCCCATGCAGACTCACTTTCCTTCAGTAGGCGTTCCGCACCCCGTTTACTTGGCCCTGGCAGGGACAGGAGTACCCTCTGGTGCATGCCCCTTCGAATCGGAAGGCCGAAGGGTCACGATAATGGCGAAACTCACGACTACGAAAAACACGACAGTAATCCCCGTAATCCACCAGGCGGAATACGACAGCGTCGGCGTGAAGGACTCCGCGGTGAAGTCGGGCAACAAGTTGTAGGTGTGGTAGTACTTCCGCAGCAACGAACGAACGGCGCCCATCAAGCCCATCGTCCAAATTGAGCTGAAGGCCAGAAAGATCAGCACGAACTGGGAGGCGAAATCGATTTTCCCCCAGACAATTGTGCCCTGCCTGATGGCCCGGTTATAAATGACATAGTTGACGACCGTAACGAAAACCAGCGTGAATGCCGCAGAATTCTTGGCCGGCATCAGCGCCAGGAAGTTCCAATCTGACGGCAGCTCCAACTCCGCCACCAGCTTGGCACCGGTCGGAACGAATCCGTGGGGGGTGAGCCAAATTGCATCGCCCACGACGACCATCAAGAAGCCGATTTTAATGACGGTCCTCGCAGAAACAGTATACGGGATGAACCGGCCCACCGTGAACGGCGCCAGGATCAACGGCAGGAGGAACGCCAACGACATCGGGTCGGGAACCGGATAGTCCGTCATCACCTTGGTCATCACCAAGGGGAGCAGCACCATCGCGATGGGAGCTAGGATCGTCATCCGGACCTTTTCGACCCCCTCAATGCGTTTCATGCTGAGCCAGATGTAATAGTTACTGGCCAAGAACATGAGTCCGATCATCGCTCCTTGCATTTCAAAAAACATCGAGAGCTGGTCGGCCATCATGTACGGGCAGATCGACGCATCGTAGTCGCAGAGCTCATACGCCAACAGATACCCCATGAAGGGCAGGAACAGCATCGCGCCCACCCCGATCAGATTTCCGACAAAACCCATCCAATCGTAGTAGGCCCGCTCTTCATCCTTTTTCGCCCCCATGTACATGTAGGCGGCGATCATGCCCGCCACAAATCCTCCGAACGTCACGTTACCGACAATCCGGTGGAGATTGAGCGGCATCCAGCTATAGTTGAAGATCTTGTCCCACAAGGTCGCAGCTGCGAGAAACTCTTGTGGCGAGACACCCTCAGCCTTCACCGGAGTATTCATGAACGACGTCGGGCCGTTGATCACGAACAGCGTGACCAAACCGATCAGATTCAAGAGCACACCGAGGGCGATATGGCGGGCCTTCTTCTCACCCTTCCAGGAGTCCCAGGTGTAGAAATACAGGTACAACAGGATGGTTTCGCCGATGAACAGCAGCGGGTAAATCACCGCGAACACGAGAAAGAAGTGATTGATGAGCCACGTGGTGAATTGGGGGTACGTCGCGAGGAGCACAAAAATAAACAGGCCACCGGTGAGGGCAGTCATACTGTAAAGAATAACCGTCACCTTTGTGACCTCTTTGGCCAGGCGATCGTATTTAGGCTCTTGCTTCCGATACCCCATCCATTCTGAGATCACGACAAAGATCGGGGCGCCCAGAATGAACGCCGCAAACAGAATGTGAAGCTGGGCGACGATCCATACCGCGGTCCGATTCCCCGTATAGGGAAACTCCACCGGAGGCGGGCCAGGAGCCTGGGCATAGGCCACTCCTCCGATCAACGCCAGAAGCGCACATGCCGCCACGAGACTGCGCTGCCAAGTTTTCATGATATTTCGTCGCCCTTCCTCACAGGAACCATTGAATTTGCACCCTGCCGCAATGGTTTTTCCGCAGCCTGCTGGGCGTCCTGCGGCGTATGGTGGTCAGAGCGTCAGGAGGTTGTGCATCGTATAGAACAGAACCCATCAAGCGAATACACCGGTAGACTACCCGGAGGCTCAGGGCAAGAAGGTTTCTGAGTTAATGTCGGACAGGCTCCTAGATTGAAGTCCCCTTACTTGCCCGCCGGTGCCGGAGCAGCCGGAGCTGCCGGAGCTGCAGCAGGAGCAGCCGAGACGCTCGCCGCATCAACCCATGACTTCTTATCGGCGTCCCATGCCTTCCCAGCCAGCCCGAAGTTCCGCTCAAACAACACCAGCTTCCAGATATCTTCCTCTGACATCTTGCTCTTCCATGCCTTCATCTTCGTATTGGGAACCCCTTCGGAGATCCGCCAGACCCACACCGAATCGGAGTAGAGCTTCATCCGCTCGCCGACGCGGAAGTCACGGGCACCGGCCTTGACCGGCTTGCCGTCCTTGCCATGGCAGCTGGAACAATTCACATCGGGGTTTGTCTCGCCGATGAAGAGCTTCCGCCCTTCTTCCATTTTGCCCGCATCGGCCCACCAACCAGCCGGCATATGTTTGTCGGCGTACTCAGCAGGAGCCGGCGGTGGGGGAACGATCGGCCCCTCTCCTCCATCTCCTCCCCCACCGCACGCCACCATGAAGAGCCCCATCCCCAACACAACCGCCAACTGCGAAACTTTCATCTGCTTCATAACCATCCCTTGCTCCTTTTTTCCCGAACACATCAATGACGTTTCACTTTCACTCTCAGACGAAAAAAAACGCATTTACAGAGGTGATCATCCCCCCTGTAAACGCGCCGATCCTAACGAATACCGTGCCGCCACGCGCACTCCCCTGCCCTTCAAATCACCGATCCAGCGAGGTGCACATCAGCCCCACGGACCGCTTCGGTTATTTCTTACGCTTGCCCTGGGACTTCCCTCGTTTCTGTTCCTGCTTCCGCCACGAACGAATCAGTTTGACCCCGATGAACCCACCGACTGCTGCCGCCGCTGCTCCCGACCCTAGATAGACCCACAGAGGAGTACTGCTCCTGTCCTGTATGCAGCCGGTCCCGAAATTGACCTGAATGATTCGCTCTGCCTCCAGATCCTTCGGGTCAAACAAGACTTTCTGTTGCTGCTGCTGCCCGTTGGCTTCAATCAGCAGCGGATCGCCAAGATTATCGTTATGAAGATGAAACGCCGCCTTGTAGTATCCGTCTCCATCGGTCTTGACGATCTGCCCGTAGGAGATCTTTGTATCCTTGACGAGCACGTCTATATTCGCGCTTCTTTTTCCATCTGTTCCGCAGACAAACCCTTCGACCGTGAACCGATGGTCGGCTTCATGTGTTGCAGAAACGACCGAGGGGAGACAGCCCACCATTGCAACGGCTAGGATCCACTCCCGCCATCGTGACTTTCTCTGTGCGATCTGTCTGCGCCTCACGTGCTCTGGACTGACGCCTCTTTCCGTCGCCGAGCGCTTGCGTCCGCCTCACACAACAGAACGTTTGATGACCGACGAGCCAACCCGATTTTGAGAGCGACACTTTTAGCATAGCGCCTACCCGTTGTCAACGAATTGACTGCCCGACCGGACAGAGAGACAAGCCCCTTTCCAAGCACTTGGAGGGGCCTATCCGCGATGAGCCTGTGTAGAAAATAATGAGAAGAAGAGATGCGATCGGCAGACGGAGACCTTAGACAATTCCTCTTGCTTTTGCGTCGGCTGCGACACGTTCCACTTCGGCTCGTCGCTCCGAATCCTTCTTGGTGATCCAGTTCTCCCAGGATTTCCCCGTGGCCGTGTCCTTACCGGTAAAGGCGATCGCGGCAATCTGGTCATAGCGAATGTGCCGAGTCTGAGAACTGTCGGAAGGGAACAACTCAAGATAGGAGTCGGGACCGTTGACCTGACGATTGAAGAGATACCCGCTGAGGGACTCACCGGACTTCAATGAAACCGTCACATCGCCGCGATAATCGAACGCCAGCTCCACCGCTTCTGCCAGCTCAGCGAAAGAAAACGGCTGAAATACGCGACCTTCGGGCGATCCAGCTACGCCACCACTACTATGGTTCTTGCTATCGGTCATGACAGAAGCCGGTCACTGGTCATCGGCCAACAGTCAATTGTGTGACCATTAGTACGAACTTTCGCTGTTGTGCCTGACCAATAACTATTGACTGATGATCTGTTTAGCGCGAGGTAGGAAGCATCGTCAACTTGACGGTCCGGCCAAACCCGGACAGCGTGCCGAAAGTATCTTCGACGGCAGACGGTTCATAGCCGCAATGCACCATGCAATCGGCGCATTTCTCATTCCGCCCTGTTCCGTAGCGATCCCACTCCGTGCTGTCCATCAGTTCACGAAACGTCTTCGCGTAGCCCTCTTGGAGCAAATAGCAGGGCTTCTGCCACCCGAACACGTTAAAGGTCGGATTGCCCCAAGGCGTGCATTCGTACTCCCGCCGGCCCATCAAGAAATCTAAGAACAGAGGCGACTGATTGAATCGCCACTCCTTCTTTGGATTCCCCAAAATACGGGAAAACAATTCCCGGGTGCGCTCTCGTTTCAGAAAATGCTGCTGGTCCGGCGCCTTCTGATAACTGTACCCCGGAGAAATCATCATGCCTTCGACGCCAAGCTCCATCATCGTATCGAAAAACTTCCGCACGCGCTCCGGATTGGCATCATCAAAGAGGGTCGTATTGGTCGTGACCCGGTGCCCCCGCTTCAACGCCGCTTTGATCGCCTTCACTGCCACGTCATAGACACCGTCTCGGCAAACCGCCAAATCGTGCTCATCGCGCAGACCGTCCATGTGGACACTGAACGTGAGGAACTTCGAGGGCTGATACTCGTCGAGTTTTCGCTCCATCAAAATCGCATTGGTGCAGAGGTACACATACCGCTCCTGCGCAACCAGCCCACGGACAATCGCCGGCATCTCGGGATGGATCATCGGTTCGCCGCCGGGAATACTGACAATCGGAGCGCCGCATTCCTCCGCCGCAGCCAAGCACTGCTCGGGCGTGAGCCGCTTATCCAACACATGATCCGGGTATTGAATCTTTCCGCAACCGGCACAGGCCAAATTGCAGCGGAATAAAGGTTCCAGCATCAGCACGAGCGGATACCGCTTCACCCCGCTCAGCTTCTGGGCGAGTACATACTTCGTAACAGTAGCCATCTGGGAAAGTGGAACGGCCATTCCTCTCTCTCCTTCTGTGCAAGCTATGTTGGTAACTGCGGCGACCGGCCACCGGACTAGTAGGTTGTAAACGTTGGCGATTCTAACACTCAGTCTCGCCGCCGTCAATTCTCTCCCGCCTTCATGCTAGCCCACAGTACTCATGAAGGTTCCTTGTCCCCCACCCACTCATCCCTCCCCCACGGGGAAGCCGATGGGGCTACCTCACCTCATTGCTTGACTTTGCACTCCCCTGCCGGCCATCAATAAAGCCGATGGAGTCATTGCTTCGAGATTCCGAAATATACACAGCTCGGCTAATTCATGCCGTGCGGAGGATGGTGGAGTTCCACGGCTTGACGGCCGTGGCTTCCTGCGTAGGCGGGTGAAAAACTCAGTCGAGGTTCTCTATGAGTGAACAGGCATGACACTTCTCACAGTATGCTGAAAAAGCCCACCAGCGGCGTTCTCGCTTCGCTCAGAGGCTCAACGTACCGAAGCGTACGCCTCACCTCTTCGCTCTCTGCGGCCTTGCTTGGGACACGGCGCGTCTCGGCGCGCCAGGGTTGGGCGGGTGAGAAGTCTGGCCTTTTTGAGCATCCTGCGCGGTGCTCTCCTCTTGTCCAGCCGTGCAAACCAGTGAGGTTCTGACGTGCCTACAGAGTTTTCCCTCAGCCTTCTGAAGGGATGGTGGAGGTGGTTTGGGCAGCAAAGTCGGCTCAACAAGGTTGTCATTGTTGGATTTTCAGCCGCGTTGGTGTTCTTTCTCGTCCCTGTGGTTGTGTCCTGGTTCAAGCCAACCCCGATCCATGTAGGCGTAGCCTTCTACACGTACGAGCGTGCCTTCCTCCTGGAGGGGAACACCAAGGCCTATTTTTATGAAAATCGGAACCTGGTGTCCGATTGCCGTCTCCGGCTGATCGAACAGGCCGTGCCGAAGAACCGCGCCAAGACCCCTGATCCACAGTCCTGGGTCTTGATCAAGTTTCTCCTGGAAAATATGTCGGGCCAGCGCATCACGAACCTCCGCATGGACATCAGGTCTCCTCTTCTGCGCCCCACCACAACACTGTTCGCGACATCGAATCTGGAAGCGACTGGGGTATGGGACACCACGGCGAAGGATGCCTCACGCGCGTATGTCATCTCTATACCAGCCATCGCATCAATGACCTCAGCGGTCATCAGTGTGAAGACTCCGATCGACGAGACATTGCGTCAGTTTATTTATACAGACCGTGGTCGGGTGACGATCCAGGTGCCCTATTTGTCAGCGGACCAGTTCGGGACCTTTCCGCTCAAAGTCTCTCGCCTCAACGCCATGAAGATATTGAACCGGGAGACGGTACTGCGAACCGGTGACGAAACGTTCGCGAATGAAAAGATTGAGTTTACGATGCTACGCTCCGACGAACCCGATCTCAAGGACGAAGCAGTGTCGTATCGACTTCTCCCAAAGGCGCGCGTATGCCCGGAGGGAACGGCGGGCGACTGGTAGGGTTCGGGCAAGCCGATGGGAGGGTTATTTGGTTTGTTTGGTCTGTCTCGTTTGTTTGGTTGAACGAATCTAACCAGATGAACCGGACAGACCACGCAGAAGTGCGGTATGGAGGCGCCGAGCGGGGTCGAACCGCTGCATCGCAGTTTTGCAGACTGCTCCCTTAACCACTTGGGTACGGCGCCTCACGATATTGTTATTATAGTCGCTTCTTTTTCTTTTACTCAACATGGAAGCAAGCCAGCAGCCCGTTATAGCGCGCCATCATTCAAGGTCTCAGGCTTATGTCCCACCACCCACATCGAGAGTTCTCGGACGCATATTTCCAAGGGACGGTTGTAGATCGCTCGATGTGCCTTTGCTCTTGAGGAGGAGTCCAAACAGAATCAGCATCGCGATGCCCTGAGGATGATAGCTCTTCAGAGCCTCGTATCTGACTCTACCCAATAAATCGTGACTCAGGACCGTCGTGAGCAATACATAGACTCCCAACATGACGTATCCTGCGTAACCCAATCCACCTTTAGTTCGCGCCGCAGCAACGACGATAAACACCGCCGGCATCAACCACACCAGATGCTGGTTCCAGGTTATGGGGGACAGCAACAACGCTAAGATCAAGACTCCGGCGCACTCTCGAGGCCAAGCGGTATCTCTAGGCCCTTGGAACGATTCTCGACTGGACCAGGCGAATAGACCGAATAGACCCAGCGTCACGGAAACGACGATCAGCGTCGCTAATCGTAGCGGCAGATCCAGCACAGGCTTGTAAGTAGGGTCTACTTGCCGCAGCCGATGACTCTCCGGATAGGTGACGAGGTAGCGCATAAGTGTATGCCGAAGCGATAGATTGGCCTTTTGTTGTTCGTTTGCTTGCCTGCCCTCCATCTGCTGATCGAGCAAGGATAAGGCGGCATTCCTTGTCCACTCGGTCTGATGCTCCCACCAACTTGTCGGCCCCATGTGAACGGCGGGCAGAACGATCCAAAAGATGGCGGCAAGCACCGTATAGAAAGCCACTCGCCACTGCCGCTTCCAGAGAAACAGCAGCACAAATAGCGCGGGGGTTATTTTGAGAGCAATACCAAGCCCGAACAATACAGCACCAACCCATTCCCTTCCCACCCATATCGCATAGATCCCGCACGTAAGAATTGCCAATAGAATGAGATGAGGTCCACCGTCATCGAGATCGGCTATGATAAATTGTAAGGTCAATACGACCGCTCCCACGCGGGCAAGCGGGTGACTTTTGCCCTTTGACTCATCTGTACCGTACATCATGCGATGAAACAAAAAGGCTGTGACTGCTAAGCACCCAACGGCTACCATGTAGCGCAGTACTAGACTCTCGTTTCTCCCCAACAGCGTCAATGGCGCAAAGTAGAGGCCAGCGGTCGGCAAGTAGGCATAGCAGTAATCATTTGCATAGAGGTATTCCCCGGAAAGGAAGCGTCTCCCAATCTCGCGATGGATATCGATGTCTCGAAAAAAAAATGCCCGGTGGAAGGCGACAAGATATGCGTGAACTGCCGCTGCGAGGACGAGGCCGACCGTAAGCAGACCTGCTAGGGAAAACCTACTCATGGAATAACCGAAGCAATGCCCCGCGCGTTTCAATGCCTGCTTTCAGCATGCACCGGGGGCCTTGATACATGATCCTCTCATGCCGCGTCAAGCAGCGTAATTGCAATGTGAAATCCAAGGCGAGAATGAAGTAGTGGAGGCGGCCTTTAAAGTAACGGCCACTTACTGACGAGGCAGCACGGGAATTTCTTTTCCGAGGGTCGCAGGCTGATCCGACTGCGGGATGATCGATTCCCATCCCTCGTTCGAATGGACCGCGGCCTCGCCATTCCCTTCGGCGTCTTTTTCCTTGGCCATCAACTCGACCTCTTGAATCAGCGTATCCATCAACTCTTCGATCGGCACCTTTCGGACGAGCTTGCCCTTCTTGAACAGGATGCCTTTGCCTTCGCCGCCGGCGATCCCGATATCCGCTTCCTTACCTTCGCCGATACCGTTCACGACACAGCCGAGGACCGACACATTGAGCGGAACCTTGATATGGCCCAGCTTCTTTTCCAGTTCATTGGCCAACTTCACGACGTCGATCTCCACCCGGCCGCAGGTAGGACAGGCGATGACATTGATTCCTCGATGGCGCAGTTCGAGGGACTTCAAGATTTCGAACCCCACCTTCACTTCTTCGACTGGATCAGCAGCGAGTGACACACGCATGGTGTCGCCGATCCCCTGCGAGAGCAAATACCCAAGACCCATGGCGGATTTGACGGCCCCGGTCATCGCCGTTCCTGCCTCTGTAATACCGATGTGCACCGGATAGTCGGACTGGTGCGCAAACAACCAATAGGCATCTATCGCATGGTGCACATCCGACGCCTTCAGCGACACCTTCATGTTCGTGAAGCCAACGTCTTCCAATGCATGGACGGCATTGAGCGCCGATTCAGCCAAGGCTTCCGGTGATGGCCAGCCATATTTATCTAGCAATGGCCGCTCGAGTGACCCGCCGTTCACACCGACGCGCAAGGGGATCCCTCGCTCGTTCACGGCTTTGATGACTTCTTCAACTTTCCACCAGGCCCCGATGTTGCCCGGATTGATCCGGACGCAGTCCACGATCTCAGCCGCTTTCAATGCCAGCCGATGGTCGAAATGAATATCCGCGATCAGCGGTACGGTCATCGCCGCTTTGATCTTGGGCAGCACAGCCGCCGCTTCGTCGTCCGGCACGGCCACGCGGATCACTTCACACCCTGCAGCCTCCAACTGGCGAATTTGCTCGATCGTCGCCGCGACATCGCGCGTGTCAGTCGAACACATCGACTGCACGGACACGGGCGCATCTCCACCGATCTTGACCTTGCCGACCGCGATCTGTCTGGTTTTTCGTCTGGTAATGTGCATTCGATTACACTCGCCTCACCCCTAACCCCTCACGTCCTCTATCAGCTCCCCTGTTCATCTCCGTGCGACAGCCGACCGGCCGATGAAGCAAGGGTGAACTTCTCTCGTGAGGAAGCTGGTGTCTTGCCGATTAATTCCTTCACGCTCTGATAAATGCCTTCCGCCGTCAACCCATATCGTTCGCGCAGAAAGTCCTGCGGTCCTTGCTCGATGAACCAATCCGGCAACCCAAGGACCTTCGTCGTCACATCCGTCACGCCGGCATCGGACAGGGCTTCGAGAACGGCTGAGCCGAACCCACCCATCTTGCAGCCTTCTTCAACCATCACCACGTAACGAACGCGCCTCGCGACCTCGACGATCAAGTCCTGATCCAGCGGCTTCACGAAACGCGCATTCACCACCGCCGTGGAAATACCTTCTTCCTCAAGCCGTTTCGCCGCCGTCACCGCATGCCAGACCGGCACACCGATGGCAATGATCGCTACCTCCATGCCATCGCACAGCAACTCGCCTTTCCCAATCGGCAACGCTTTCGGCTCCTGATCCATCGTGACGCCCAGACTCAGTCCGCGCGGATACCGCACCGAGGCAGGCCCGTCATGCTGGACACAGGTTTTCAGCATATGCTGCAATTCATTTTCATCCTTCGGCGCCATGACGACCATGTTCGGTATGTGGCGCAGGAACGCATAATCAAATGCCCCGTGGTGCGTCGTCCCGTCTTCCGCAACCAGCCCGCCGCGATCGATGCAGAAGGTTACCGGCAAATTTTGCGTGGCGACATCGTGTACCACCTGGTCGTACGCACGCTGCAAAAAGGTGGCATACAATGCCACCACCGGACGGAGGCCCTGCGTTGCAAGACCCGCCGCAAATGTCACCGCATGCTGTTCGGCAATCCCCACGTCGTAGACCCGATCAGGAAACTCTTTCTCGAAAATATTGAGCCCGGTCCCTTCGCACATCGCAGCCGTAATCGCGACGATCCGCTTGTCCGCTCGGGCCAGCTTGACCAATGATTCGATGGCGATCTGTGTATAGGACGGCCGCGCCGCTTTCTTCGCCGGTGCCCCGGTTTCCCGAACAAAGGGCGGACAGGCATGGAACCACACGGGATTGTTCACAGCAGGTTGATAACCCAACCCTTTTTTCGTAATGACATGGAGCAACACCGGCCCCTTCATCTTCATCACATTTTCCAAAGTGGGCAACAGATACTCAAAGCTATGGCCGTCAATCGGCCCCGCATACCTGAACCCAAGCTCTTCAAAGAGCAGCCCGGGAAGGATCGCGCCCTTGGCCAGCTCTTCAGCCCGGCGGGCCAACTTCTGCATATCCTGCCCGATGTGGGGGATTTTCCCCAACAGTTGCCCTGTTTCCTCCCGCATCTTGGCATAAAAGTTTCCGGTCAAGGTCCGGTTCAAATAGGAGGAAATGGCTCCGACGTTCTTCGAGATGGACATTTGATTGTCGTTCAGAATAACGAGGAAATCTTTCGCCAGCCCTCCGGCATGCTGCAGACCTTCCAGAGTCATCCCGGCCGTCATGGCGCCGTCGCCGACGATGCAGACGACCTTGTGCCGCTGTTTCAACTGCTCACGCGCCTCGACCATACCGTAGGCCGCGGATACGCCGGTACCCGCATGGCCTGCGTTGAACGTATCGTATTCACTTTCCTCACGCTTACAGAAGCCGCTCAGCCCTCCATACTGCCGGAGCGTATGGAACCTCTCGCGACGCCCGGTGAGTAGCTTATGCGCATAGGCTTGATTGCTCGTATCCCATACGATCTTATCCTTGGGAGGACTGAGCAGGTAGTGCAATGCCACCGTGAGCTCTATCACTCCGAGGTTCGAGGCGAGGTGCCCTCCGACGTTGGACACCACGCCGATAATCTGCTCGCGCAGCTCTTGGCACAAAGCAGGAAACTGCGTCGGTCTTAGCCGTTTCAGATCAGCCGGGTTCTGAATAGTCTTCAAAATCGACATAGCAGATGCTCCTTTGCGTCAATGCGCGCACCTGGAACAACGAGTTGGGCTCAGATACGCACTGGCGAAGCCCTGTGGCAGTTTGAACGTTCGCGTGGTGAGTTTCACATGGGAATCCCATGCTGTCAAGGGGTTCGCCAATGCGACCCTGCTTATTGGCGACTCGAGACTGATTCGAACCGATAGGTAAATACTGTTGAAAGAGTGAAGTCTGCGGCACTCCCTGTAATAAAGTCGAGATTCTCGACCGCATACACTTGCCACAGGAAGTGCGGGGCCACACGGTAATTGAACCCCAGGACTAATTCTGTAACACCTTGGTCGAATGCAGTTGCGCCTGTCCCGTAAAACGGCGACGAATAGAAGTCAAAATGGGTCGTGAGCGACAGGTTCTCCGACCATAGATATTCGATGGCGGCAAGCCCTGACACAGTAGGCCGTAGGCCAAAACCTGCTATGGTGCCGGTCGGGAGGACTCCGGTCACGTTACCATAGAGCATCCATCGGCCAGCCACAAGCTTCTCAACAGCGAGACCCAATGCGAAATCTGGACTCCCGCTTCCGAAAAAATCCGATTGATCCCCCGTCGGCAACTTCACTGCGCCACGGAGCGAAACAGCCGGCGTCGCTGCCCCTTCCATCAGGAGATGATACTTACTCATCAGTATTGTATCCCCCAGCCCCATCGCGCCCGGACCTCCGCTCATAATTGTTTGTCCGTTCCGAGTGACATTGAACACAAAGTTGGTGTTCTTAAGCGCAGCTCGCGCCGGCGCCAAGCCGGCCGTTGTCTACTCGGTCGCAGTAATGGCTCCATTCATAAATCCCTGATACCGGTAGAATACCGGTACTTCCAGCCCGAGCTCCAATCTGTCGGTGGCGCCATAACGAAGGAAGAGACCGGATCTGAGGGTTTCAAATTTTACGATCACGTCGATCTGCGGTGAATATTCGTTATAGATACTGGCGGTCTCGGCAAGTTCCAACCGCATGTCCAGCGTACCAGGTTTCACAACGGTTGCACGGTCGCCAGGAAGACTCAACACCAACTGCTGAAAGGGCTGGAAGTTTCTGACCGGGAACGGACCAAACCCCTCCGCCTCAACTGATGCAGGCCGGAAAGAAAGGGAAACGAGGAGTGCGGCGAGAACGACGCGATAACAGATCATGCCCTAGCAACATAACGCGGTTGCTCCTCAGTACGGGAAGTCGAGGCCCGCAAAGATCGCACCACCCTCCCGGCTGTAGCCATAGTCGACGCGTCCGACGACGTTGGGCTTGACGATCCCACGGAATCCAATACCAGGAGTCATGCGGTAGTCCCTAAAGTTGACGTCTCTGAAATCATTGAACACTTGCCCTGTATCTAAGAACGGTGCAATCTCAAAATCCGCTGTCGCCCCAGCAACCTTGGTTCGCACCAAGTGAATACGCTCTTCGATACTCAGCGCGACGAGATTCTTATCGATGAAGCGATCGACTCCATAGCCTCGCAGATTGTTCTGCCCTCCCAATGAACTTTGCTCGAAGAAGGGCACCTGTTGGCCGATGGTGGCTTGTAGGTCCACCCGCGCGATGAGAATCGCGCCCTTTGATTCACTCGGGAACAGCTTTTTGGCCTCAAGTTCATAGCGGGAGTAGACGGGATGATCGCCGTTGCGGATATTCTGGTTCACCTCCGCATAAGCCGTGACGGCGATCCCGTCAGTGGGTGTAATGAGGTTGTTCCTCGTGTCATAATAAAATGTTGCCCGGTGTCCGAGAATGAGCGTCTCGCCTTGAACGCCATCGACGGAAGGGAACTCGTCGCCCGTAAACGGAAGATCCGTTGCGCCCTGCTGCAGACTCACTTGACGAAATCGCTGACCGACTGAGATCTGCGTCACCTCATTCACATGGACCCCAAATCGCCAGTTCACCCGTCCTTCACGATCGGTGTAATTCGTTTCCCCTGACTCTAATGTCGCTGGCCCTAAGCCGAAAAACCGAGCAGTGGCATTCTTGAAAAACGAGGCACCAAAATTCAACGAGTAGCGCCCATTACTGAAGGCCGGATCGGCATAGTTGAATACCACTCTGCGCTCGATCTCTTCCGTATAGGATCCGATGAACCGAATCTCCCGCCCGCCCGGCTCGTATCGAAACAGATTGAACGAACCACGCGTCCCAACGATGGAATTGTGAACGAGCATCGGGGCGATCAAATACTTCAACTCCCCGTCAGGCTCCGTGATGAGAATCGGGACGACCAACCCGACATCGCTCCCATCATTCTTGCTGGTGGACACTGCTGGCAGCGGGAAGTATTGCACATCAGCCCGTGCACAGTCCGGTAGAGTGGCGGTGTTCGCCGTGAGGAACACGATGACAACGGCGACGAGGCCGCGCAAACTGATCATGGATTTCCTGGAGCGATCTACGAGGCTTTGATCTTTTCGGATTTCTTGCGAAGCTGGTCCACCAAGTCAGCGTAGTTAGAAGAACGGAGGATCTTTGAGAACTGCCCCCGGTAGTTATTCACTAAACTGACACCGTCCACCACCACGTCATACACCCGCCAATCACTACCCTTGTTGAGCAAACGGTAGTCGAGCGGAATGTCGGTCTTGCCGGTCAATACCTTTGTCCTGACTTCGGCATAGTCTTTCTCGGTCCGTTCATTGATATACTGCACACCTTCTCCGGAATAGGTTTCGATCTTGTCGGCATAGGAATTGGTCAAGAGTGTCTTGAACAGTGCGACGAATTCTTGCTTGTCTTTGTCGGACAGTGTATTCCAAGGAGCCCCCAGCGACCGCCTCGACATTTCCTGATAGTCGAACCGATCCCCGATGACCTGTTCCAGTCGCTGCCGGCGCTCTTCAACTCTCCCAGGCTGTTTGAGTTCCTTGTCCTGAACGATTTTCAGCACCTCGTCGATGGTGTTTTTCATGGCCTCGGTCGCGCCACCTGCTACTGCAGGCTGGACAGCCACCCCGCCAAGCAGCAACAACAGACCGGCCATCCCGCTCACGACCCCACTCCAACTCCATCTCTGCCCTTGTGTAACGGCGGATCTCTGGATCTCCATGTATCCTCCTCGTGGATGCGGACCGTGGCGCGTGAAGCGCAAAACATGCGAGAACGGCACGAGGTGGACAGATTGGATTCCCACCTCGTCTCGCGCGATTATCCTGCTTAGTTCACTTTGCCATGAACATACTGACTCACCAACTCCTCGAGATCGAGGCCCGATTCGGTATCGCGTATCGTATCCCCCGGCTTGAGCGGATCGCCGCCCCCTCCCGGAGACAGGGCCAAAAATTTCTCTCCAATGATGCCCCGCGTCTTAATAGAGGCAATGGTGTCCGTATAGAGCTTGACGGTTTTGTTGACCGCCAGTTTTACCATCGCACGATCCTGGTTGAGCGTAATCCCTCGGACCCTGCCGACTTCGACACCGGCGATTTCGATCGTCGAACCCGGTTTAAGCCCCGAGGCGCTGTTGAACTGCGCCTCGACTTCGTAGACGTCGCCGCCGATCATCTCGAGTTTCCCGAGCTTGATCGACAGATACGCGAGGCACAATATGCCGACGAACACGAAAACACCGACTACCATTTCCAACTTGGCTTTTTCCATCCTTGGTACTCCTCCTCACCCCACGAGCGATCCAGGGAGCGCCACAGTCCCACCGACTGAAATGAATTCATGTATCTCCGGATCGGTGGTCCGCTGGAACTCAGCGACCGTGGCCATCGCCGCAATCTTACCTTTCCGAAGCATCGCCACCCAATCGGAAATCGCGAAGATCTCAGGAATTTCATGGCTGACCATGATCGCCGTAAAGCCGAACTGCCGATGCATCGTGACAATCAAATCGTGAATCGATTTCGCCATCAAAGGGTCCAACCCTGTCGTCGGCTCATCAAAGAGAATAATTTCCGGCTCCATGACCAATGCGCGTGCCAATCCAGCCCGCTTTCGCATGCCGCCGCTCAACTCGGCTGGAAACTTGTGCCCCATCCCAGCCAACCCAACTTCCTCCAGCTTCTTCTCAACCCGTCGCGCCACCTCCGGGCCCTTCATGCGCAACTTCTCCCGCAACGGGAACGCCACGTTCTCGAAGACCGAGAGCGAGTCGAACAGCGCTGCACCCTGAAAGAGCATCGCGAACTGTTTCCGCACATCGTTCAAGCGCGTGCCCGACAGCCGAGAGATCTCCACATCGCCGACCCACACCTCACCACGATCCGGCTGCATCAGCCCGATTATGTGCTTGAGGAGCACACTCTTTCCCTCTCCGCTGCGACCGATAATGGTCGTGAGTTTTCCGACAGGAATCGAGAGATCAATGCCTTGCAAGACCGGCTGGCCACCAAGCTTTTTTTCGACGCCGATCAGCCTGATCATTCGTGCTCCGTGAGGCGTACGGAGTCAGACGTACGGGGTGCAGAACTTCGCTTCTTTGAAATCGCCTCACCCCTCACCCCTCACCCCTTACGGTTCTACAGGAGAACCGACGTCAAGAAATAGTCCCCTACGAGGATAAGCACCGACGACAAGACCACCGCCTCCGTCGTCGCACTCCCAAGTCCCTCGGCGCTCTGCCTCGTGTAGAACCCTTTATAGCAGCAGACCCAACTGATGATCAGTCCAAAGCTGATCGACTTGAGAATGCCGCCGTAGACATCCTTCCATTCCACGGCCGATTTGATCGAGTTCCAATAGGCCCCTTCACTCACTCCCAGCAGATCCACTCCGACGAGGGAGCCGCCATAGATACCGACCACATCAAATATGGCCACAAGCAACGGCACCCCGATCACGCCGGCGACCAATTTTGGTGAGACCAAATATTGCAGCGGATTGATCGCCATGGTATCGAGCGCATCAATCTGTTCCGTAATCCGCATGATGCCGATCTCCGCGGTCATGGCTGATCCAGCCCGCGCGGTCACCATCAACGCAGCCAACACCGGCCCCAACTCCCGGATCATGCTCAACGCCACCGCGGAGCCCA
Organism: Nitrospirota bacterium; assembly: GCA_963741245.1. Classification (GTDB taxonomy): domain Bacteria; phylum Nitrospirota; class Nitrospiria; order Nitrospirales; family Nitrospiraceae; genus Palsa-1315. The sequence continues at coordinate 323,131 of CAVUHR010000028.1, forward strand.
GCAACCCCTCGGAACCAAACTTCCGCAAGGTGTAATAACCTTGGAGCGCCAACACCATCCCCGTAAACCCCGCGGTGAGTACGACGACAAACGTGGATCTATACCCGATAAAATGGAGCTGTTTCATGAATTGATAGAATCGAAACGGAGGCCGCACCATCCAGGCAAAAGCCGACAGCGCAAACAACAGCATGCGGCCCATCTCCTGTACACGAATGACGACCCACGCACCCAGTTGTTCAATCACGATTGTCATCAGTTACCTGGACGGTCGAAGAGATTCACTGTCTGTCTCCGCATAGCGCTGAAACCATTCAGTCAATCGATCCGCTGCCACCCGGCTCTGTTTTCGCAGCCGATTCAGCCCCTCAACGCTAGAGGGGCGACCGATGAGCGCCTGCATACCTTTCATCCAGCCAGTGGGCCTGAGAAAGAGATTGAAGTCAAGAGGAAGATCTTCATCCACTAGATCGGAGACCGCCCGCACGATCGCCATAGGTAGGCCTCGCTCCTGAGCCACCGCCGCCACCGCTGCACTTTCCATATCGAGTCCGGTCGCGTCGGTCAGACGACGCAGCAGGCGCTTCTCCTGTGCCTGCCACACCACGGTCCCCGATGACACGACTGTTCCGACCCGTGCGACCAACCCCGCATCCTGTGCCACGATGAGAAGGCTTGCATGTACAGCCCCATCGCAGAGCACACGGTCATTCCTCATCGTCCAGGTTCCTTCAGCATGTACAGAAGACACCGCTGTGCCAACGATGAGATCTCCCACCTGAGCCGGTACGAGCGCGCAGGCAAAACCCGTGGACATGACCAGCGACACGGCCTGTGCCTTCAAAACCCTTCCCGCAACCGTGCCGGCCGCATCGGGACCGACGCCGGTTTGGATGAGCCAATACGTGTGACCCCCTCGCTGGCCAATATGGCAGCGGACCCCGGCGATTGTCGCAACACGATCCGTCGCGAGCGCGCGCCGAACGGCCTGGAGTTCCCAGCGAGTCGCGGCAAAGATGGCAATGGGATGCACCGCAGATCCTGAGAGAGGTTGCCCCGTGCCAACGGATGACGTCGGCGGGCGATTCAATGATCGGCTCGATGATGTCCGGACGTGAGTACGTGCTGTCGTACTTCGTCGGCCCGCATCTTCCCACGCGTCCGCAGATTCCGGTACATCGCCAAGGCCCACAACGGAAAGTACCGGCAGTACCAATGGTAACGGAGATAAAACACCCGAGGGAATCCGGTGCCTGTATGGCGAACCTCTTCCCACGACCCATCCTTCATTTGGTGACGGAGCAGATATTGGACGCCGCGAGCGACGCTGAAGGCATCGGTCATCCCGGCCGACATGAGGCCCATGATGGCCCAAGCCGTTTGAGAAGGCGCACTGTCCCCCTTCCCGCTCCACGCAGGGTCGCCGTAAGACAGGCAGGACTCGCCCCACCCGCCATCGGGATTCTGCTTCGACTCAAGCCAGACGACCGCACGGCGAACATAGGGCTCCGAGAGATCCACTCCGATCGCACGCAGACCAGCTAGGACGGACCAGGTGCCATAGATATAATTAACGCCCCACCGACCGTACCAACTGCCGTCGGTCTCCTGCTCTCGCTTGAGGAACCGGAGGGCCGGCGCCACGGCGGGGTGCGTCTGATCGTAGCCCAACGCCCCAAGCATCTCGAGGCAGCGTCCGGTCAAGTCGGACGTGCTTGGATCAAGCAAGGCATGGTGGTCGGCAAATGGGATATAGTTGAAGACGATACGATTGTTGTCCTTGTCGTACGCACCCCACCCGCCATCGGACCCTTGCATGGCGAGTACCCAATTCGCCCCCCGCTGGATAGATTCCTTTAAGTCGGCGGTCTGAGCCATCCGGATTTTCGACAGCGCCATCAACACCACTGCCGAGTCATCCACATCGGGATAGAACTCGTTCTCAGACTGGAAGTACCAGCCTCCCGGTTCCGCATCGGGAGACGAGAACTTCCAATCTCCAACCGTTTTCGTTTGGCGCGAGACCAAGTACGCAGCCGCTTTCTGGAGGGATGGGTGGTCCTGCGGCATCCCGGTTTCGATAAGGGCGTTCATGAGCAATGCCGTATCCCAGATCGGAGAGTCGCAGGGCTGGAGATGCAAGGTCTCGACTCGCTGCTCGCCGACCGATACCGTGTCGTAGACTTCCAGCGATTCGATTTCGTGAAGCGCCTTCCGTACCAAGGGATCGTCCACCTGATACCCCAAACATTGCAGCGCCATGATCGAATTGGCCATGGCCGGATAAATGCCGCCCAGCCCTCCGCTGCCCTTGATGTGTTCCAGCATCCAGGTCGCGGCGCGATGCAACGCTTTTTCGCGCAACCACAAGAGAGGCATCCGGTCATACAGTTTCAGCATCGCATCCAACGCGACAAAGAAATTGTGCGGGGTGAACCACTTTTGATCTTTGTTGAACGGCGGGAACTTCCAATAGCGGATCTCCTTGCGCGGAATGAGATACAACTCATCAATCGCCTGCTCCCGCGGGATCTGACACACCGGCCGGTGCGCGAAGATGATCAGCAATGGGATTAAGACGGCGCGGGACCAATACGAAATGGCATAGATGTTAAAGTAGAATCCCTTCGGGAGCAGCATCAGCTCAACCGGCATGTGGGGAATGCCTTCCCAGTCGTATTGGTCGAACAGCGCCAGCGTGATCTTGGTAAACACATTCGTTTGGACAACTCCACCCTTCGCGAGGATACAGTCCTTAGCTCGCACCATGAAGGACTCATCTACAGAAACCCCGCTCAACTTCAATGCGAAATAGGCTTTCACGGAGGCGCTGATCTCCGAAGACCCCCCGTAAAAAATCGGCCAGCCGCCATCAGGCAATTGCATGGCACGGAGATAGCGGACCGCCTGGCGCTCCCGTTCGGGATCGACCCGATCGAGAAACCGCCGAAGCAAGAGGTATTCAGCGGTCAGCGTGGTATCGGCTTCGAGCTCCGCAACCCAGTACCCCTCTGATGCATGTTGTCTGGACAAAAACCAGGCTTGACTTCGCCGGATCGCGTCGTCGAGCACATCTACTTGACTGATAGAATGGCTGGTGGAGCGACGTGTTGCTGCGTCGACGGGTGCCGAGGACACGGACTTGTCCGACACCAGACGCAGCGGCGGAACGTTGGACAGCTCGGTCGCCAGCCCCAGCTTCTCCGGAACGGAGACGAAGAGGCTATCGGATAGACGACCCAGAAGCGTTCGAATCAGCTTCATTGTAGTATTGGTCTGTTGAAAACTGCGGACGGATGGGACAACGCGGGTGACTCGCTTCGCCCCCATGAAGCTCGTCCTACGAGCGCCAAGCTCGTAGATCTGCTCATTCAGGGCTATATAGCAGACACCCTACTCTGGCGTCAAGAAACAGAGAGGCGGAAGTCCTCTGAAGTACGAATGTTTTAGCCAATCTGCGGTGCTTAGACCGGCTGCAAGTTGCCCAGTCTCACCGAGACGATCTTTGAGATGCCCGGCTCTTCCATGGTTACCCCGAACAACGAGTCTGCAATGGCCATCGTCTGCTTGCTGTGGGTGATGACCATGAACTGTGCACCTTCAGAGAGTTCATGCAATACGCCGGTAAAGCGCCCGATGTTCTCTTCGTCCAGCGGCGCGTCGATTTCGTCGAGAATACAGAACGGCGTCGGTCTGATCAGGAAACTCGCGAAGAGCAGGGCCATCGCCGTCAAGGTCTTCTCACCACCCGAGAGCATGGTCATACTCTTCAAGCGTTTGCCCGGTGGTTGCACCACGATGTCGACTCCCGGCTCCTGCGGTCCGCGGCCTTCTGCTGCCGTCTCATCCGCCGGCACCTCGACCAGCTGGAGTTCGGCCCGGCCACCGGGGAAGAACTTCACGAACACCTCACTGAATTTCTGTTGGAGCTCGGCAAAGGTACCGGCAAACATGTCTTTCGTGGTGCGGTTGATGCGCTGAATGATTTCTTTGAGCGAGCTGATGGACGTGGAGAGATCTTGTTCCTGAGTCGTCAGGAATCGATACCGTTCATCCAACTCTTGATGTTCGTGAATGGCAGCCAAATTGATCGGTCCCAGCCGATCGAGCTTCTCGCGAATCTTCTGCAGTTGCTCCCGTAGCGCGACTTCATTGACTGCCGGTTGGCTTTTCGGGATCGACTCCTTCCTGAGGGACAGCTGTTCGGATGTCATCTCCACAACCGGTGATTCGAGCAGCGTCGCGAGATCAACCTGGTACGTTCCCAAGAGCGTGGATTCAACAGTCCCCAATTGCATTCGGATTTCCGCCTTCTTGACCTCCACCGCCATGCGGGATTCGCGAAGAGACGACACCGCGCGGCGAACATCCTCCAAGCCGGCATCGAGCTGGTGCGCCGCCGCCATGTCCTGCGCCTGTGCTTCTTGAAGTTCGACCAGCTGAGCCTTGACCTGGGCTGCCGACTCACCGAATTCGCGACAACGCGCCTCTTGGCGCTCACGTTCAACCCGGCTCTGTTCGATCGAGGCCGTAAGCCCCTCGACATGGCGAGTCAACGTTTCAATGCGTGCGATCGCGTCTTGCTGCTGGTGCTGCACACGGAGAAGATCGTGATGGCGATGCTCACGGGTTGTCCGGATTCCCTGCGCCACCAATTGTGCCTCTGTAAATCGCTGCTGGAGCCCCTGCATGTCATGATCAATCTGTCCCAGCCGTTCGCGCACACGACTGAGCCCGGCTTCCTGGCCGGCTTTCTCCGCCAGCCACTGTGCGAGCTGCGCTTCGCCGGAGCGCGTTTCATGATTGAGCCGCTGCGCTTCCGCCGAGCCTTGCTGCGCATCACTCATCAAGGTATCGATCCGCTGGGTAAGTTCTCCCAACACTTGTTGGAGCCCGGCTTCGTCTTTCTGTAGTGAGAGCCCCCGCATTTCTGCGTCACGCAGCGACTCCACGAGTTGTCGACTCTGCTCGCGCAACTCCTGTCCCTGCACCAACAATCGTTCCCGTCGCTGCTTCCCTTCTTCGACGCATCCCATCAGCGAGACGCGCTGGACTTCCAGGTGAAACACCTCTCGACGCCGTTGCAACAGGCCTCCCGTTGCGCCGACCTGTCCACCAGTGATCACCCCGGCCGCATCCAAGACTTCTCCTGCACGCGTCACGAAGATGGGCCCATCGGGAGCAGAGCAGGGCTGTAGTTCCCACAATGTCGTCGCGTCCTTGAGGGTGTCGACAAGCACGATCCGATCGAAGAGATAGTCACGGGCCGCTTCACGCTGACCCTCCACGTGGATCAGATCAACCGCACGTCCGACCACACCAGGCTGGCCCTCCATCGCAGGCCACCACTGGTGAGATGCCGTATCCCGAGTCGTCCATCGAGGTTGCTGAGGGATGAACGTGCCCCGCCCGAGATCTTTCCTTTTGAGAAACTCAATCGCCTCAGACGCGGCGGATGGATTATCGACGAACCATCCCCTGACCCGTTCGCCCAAAATCACTTCCACCGCCCGGTCCCAACCGGGAGGCACGACCAACCACTCGGCAATGGCATCGCCAACCCCGGTACAGGCTTTGAGCGCGGTTGACTCTTCGTCGCCGCGCCGCCCATAACCCATATCTTCCTGCAACACGCCTTGCAGTGCTCTAAGGTGAGAGTCCACTGCGGCCAACTCTTCCGACTGACGAAATACCAACTGATCGACTTCGACCAATTCGGCCGACACGCGCTCGCTCCCTTCCTCAACACCTTGCCGCTGCCGACGCAGGTCAGCAACCAATTGCTCCGCATCATGGCAGGCCTGCTGGAGCGCCTGACGCTTGTCCGTTGCCGTGACATGCTGTAGGCGAAAGTCTTCCCGCTCACGAGCCAGCCGGCCTTCACGATCCGCCGCCTCTTGTATGCGAGCAGCCAATTGCACCAGGGTCTGCCCGGTATTTGCGGCCAACACCGTCAGGTTGAGTACGTCCAGACGCCCTCGCTCTTCCTCTGCCAAAGCTGCGGTTCGTTGCTGGACCAGCTCTTTCATCTCCCGGTCGAGCGTCGCGAACACCTGCTCCCGCTCCGCACATTCACGCTCGAGCGCAGCCAGCGCGGCCTCGAGGGTCGCAGCTTCCACCGCGCCCTGCTTCTGCTCCTGGGTGAGGCGCTCGAGTTCCTGCCCTCCCTGACTCTGCTGCTGCGCGTAGAGTTCTCCGCGATTACGCTCGACTTCTGCGGCCGTCAACGCCCGCGCCTGTTGCTGTTCAACCTTCGACAGTTCATCGCGCCGCTGCCCGATCGCCTCATTCGCTAGGGCAATCGAGAGCTTGATCCGCTCAAGCTCTGTATTCAAACGCGCCAGCTCGGCAGACTGTTCGGACTCGAGGTCCCCCAACGTCTGCAGTTCCGACTCCACCTCCTTGAGCGTGGTTCGTAAGACACGGTATTCGTTAGTCAACAACTGGATCTCCAGCGACTTGGCCTCTTGGTGCAACGTCTGATAGGACCGCGCCTGCCGCGCTTGGCGCTCGAGGGAATTCAACTGCTTTTTCACCTCAGCAATGATGTCTCTTACGCGCAGGAGGTTTTGCTGCGTCGCATCCAACTTGCGCAATGCTTCGGCCTTCTGCTTCTTGTAGCGAATGATGCCGGCGGTTTCTTCGATCAACTCGCGCCTATCTTGTGGTGACGCGTTAAGGATCTGATCGATTTGCCCCTGCGCAATGACGGTGTGTCCTTTTGTCCCAGCCCTGGTGTCCAGCAGGAGGCTCCGGACATCCTTCAACCGGCAGACGGTCTTATTGATGAGGTATTCGCTGTCGCCATTACGGTACAGGCGGCGCGTGATCATGAGTTCTTGATATTCCAACAGCTGGCTCGAAAGATCGGATAGGGGATCCAGATTGATCCGATCCAGCCCGCTGATCACAAGCGACACTTCGGCCAGGCCGAGAGGCTTCCGCATTTCGGTCCCGTTAAAGATCACATCTTCCATCTTCTCGCTACGTAGGGCCTTCGTGCTCTGCTCACCGAGTACCCAAAGAATCGCATCGACGACATTGCTTTTCCCGCTCCCATTCGGCCCCACGATGGCGGTGACGCCATCTGGGAATTCAATCCGGGCATCCGCGAACGACTTAAACCCAACCAGTTCGAGTGATTTCAAATACATCGGTGACTCCTTCGATAGCCTGTCTGGGAGGACTCAAGCGGATGGAATGCCTGGTTTTGTAGCACAGGCCTAGGGGGGAAATCAAAGAAAAATACTGCAGGTGGTAGGCACAATGAGAGAGACCTACAACATTTATGGGAGTGGAACGGTGGCGAGGGATGCAGTTATCCCACCTGAGCCCCAACAGATTTGTTGGAGGACTCAATGGTGATCAGTTCCTTGGGAAGAAGAAACTCAACGTCTTCTTCGATCACAGTCAGGTCTTGGACCTCTGCGGTCCCAAACGTCTTGAGATACGTCACCACCTCTTCGACCAGAACCTCTGGCGCTGAAGCGCCGGCGGTGATCCCGACCGCTTGCACGTTCGTGAGCCAGGTTGGATTGATATCAGACGCGGCATCGATCAAGTAGGACGCAATCCCGCACTGCTCCCCCAACTCACGTAGGCGGTTGGAGTTTGAGCTATTTGGGGAGCCGATGACGAGAATGACGTCCACCAGCTTGGAGAGCTCCTTCACCGCATTCTGGCGGTTCTGTGTCGCGTAACAAATATCCTCCTGGTGCGGCCCCTTGATATGCGGAAACCGTTTATGGAGTGCGCCGACGATATCCCTGCACTCATCGACACTCAAGGTAGTTTGCGTGACGTACGAGAGGTCGTGGACATTATCAACCTGCAGTTTCTCGACATCTGTTACGGAGGAGACCAGATGGAACTTGTCCGGGATCTGTCCGAGCGTCCCAATCACTTCGGGATGGCCGGCATGGCCGATCAGAATGAGATCATATCCCTGCGTATAGTCGCGGTTGACCTCGTTATGCACTTTGATGACCAACGGACAGGTGGCATCGATCACATGCAGCCGTCGTCGATTCGCTTCGTCCCAGACCGACTTGGCGACCCCATGGGCACTGAAGATCACGACCGAACCTTCCGGCACTTCTCCCAACTCCTCCACAAACACGGCACCCTTAGTGCGGAGCGAGTTCACGACATGCCGGCTATGGACGATTTCGTGCCGCACATAGATCGGCGCCCCATATTTCTTCAGCGAAAGGTCTACGATATCTATCGCCCGGTCAACTCCGGCGCAAAACCCTCGTGGATTAGCGAGATAGATTTTCATGATGGTAACCTTTCCTTCACACCGGACATGGCCACATTCGTGCCTACGTCCCCACCCATCGCTGGAGTCCACCATACGTCAGAGCAGCGGGCCCCGTCAACACAATTGGCCCGCGCTTCCCTTCCCTGCCCGTCTTGACACAATGCCTTCTCCCTCGTAGGCTCTCACCACCAACAGGATGCTGAAAAAGGGAGCGGGGTAGCTAGGACGATCCCCTTGCTCGCGCAACGCGCGGCATGAGAATGCCTCGTTGGACGCGCGCAGTTGGGATCATCCCAGCCACCGCTTGGTAAGCGGTAGTTGGCTGCGGCCTTGCCTGCGGAACGGCGCGTCTTGGCGCGCCGGGGCGGGGCGGGTAAGAACCATGGCCTTTTTGAGCATCCTTCACAATGTTCTCCTGTTCTTCTACACATGCAGGCCATTAAATTTCTACTGTGCCACAATAGATTTTCTAAAGACTCCTAACTATGCCAAGCCCCGCGAGCAAGAAAATCCTCATCGTTGAAGATGAGCACGACATTCTCCAACTGGTCAAACTGTATTTGGAGAAAGACGGCTTTCGAACCGTATCGGCCAAGACCGGTACGGAGGGCCTTCGGCAAGTGAAACAGGAGAAACCCGATTTGGTCGTCCTCGACTTAATGCTGCCCGAGATCGACGGTCTCGAGGTCTGTAAACACCTTCGGTCGACTCCAGAGACCGCGATGCTCCCCATCATCATGTTGACCGCCAAAGCCGAGGAATCGGACACCATCATTGGCCTGGAGTTGGGAGCCGACGACTACGTCACCAAACCATTTAGCCCCAAGACCCTGGTTGCCCGTATCAAGGCCCTCTTTCGACGGCTTGAGCGGAAACCGGACGACAGCCCGGCTCAATATCGCTATGGCAATCTCGTCATGGATCTCGCGCGGCACGAAGTCACCGTGAAGAAGATAGAAGTCCCCCTCACGGCGAAAGAATTCGGCCTGCTCGAGCATCTTTTGCGCAATCCCGGCAGAGTCCTGACAAGAGACATCCTCCTCAATACCGTCTGGGGATACGATTACTACGGCACGACGCGGACAGTCGATGTCCACATCCGAAGGCTCAAGCAGAAACTCCCCTCGCTCAACGAGGCGATTATTTCAGTCAAATCCCTAGGCTACAAATTAAAAGAACGTGAATCGTGAATCGTTAAACGCAGGACATGTCCGGAAACCTTTTAACGATTCACGAGGAACGGTTAACGAAACGCGTCACTTATGGCACTCTCCATCCGATGGAAGGTCACTCTCGGAACCCTACTGGTCCTCTCCTGTGGGCTTCTCATCGTCCGGGCATTGGCGGTTCGCTCCCTTGAACAACAGGAGATCGTCCAATCGGGCCAGATACTGGAGGCTCGAACCAGTCTCGTCGCATACGGGCTGCAGTCGTTTCTGACGCAATCAGGGGCACTGTCTTCGACCCCCCAATTACAGGCAGCCGTGCGAGATCTCAGCGCGCGAGCCCTCTCACGCGTGACCGTCATTGCTCCGGATGGACGGGTGTTGGCCGACAGCGCCGTCTCGGATAGCTTCCTCTCCACACTTGAGAACCAACGGGCGAGACCGGAAATCCAGCAAGCCGCTGCCACCGGACGTGGAACGGATCTCCGCACGAGTCACCCCACCGGTGAGCGTACGTTGTATTTGGCTGTCGGTCTGAGCGGTGCGAAACAGGCTACGCCTACCGTCTATTTGAGGCTGGGGTTACCGATGACCACGTTTGATCGTGAAGTGGCCAAGCTGCACCGAGACTTGGCCCTCGCATTCGGGATTGCATTCTTGATTGCCGTCGCGCTGAGCGTGTGGCTCGCTCACAGCATCACAAAACCCCTGTCCGATATTGCGATCGCCGCGCAGCAGCTGGCAAAGGGTGACCATGCGGCCCGCATTCGGATCGGATCACGGGATGAAGTCGGCCTCTTGGCCGACACGCTCAACCACATGACGGACCAACTGAGAACCAAGATCGATGAACTCTCCGAAGATCGGTCCCAGCTCTTGGCCATGCTGACCTCGATGGTCGAAGGCGTAATGGTCCTGGACAGTCGAGGTCGCGTGCTGCAAATCAATCCAGCGCTCGAACGGATGTTCGACGTCACCAGGATGGAAGCGCGAGGACACCCCTGCTCCGATGTATTCCGGCATCCGCAGTTGGACTCGTTAGTCTCAACGGTCCTGACGAAACGAGTGAACGAAGAAGATGAAATTCTCCTGCACCCGAGTGGCCGCCGTCTCCATATCGAGGCCTCGGTTACTGAATCCGATCGAGAAAACGACGCGTGCGCGGTGCTTGTCTTCCACGACATGACAGAATTACGCCGCCTGGAAATTATCCGGAAAGATTTCGTCGCCAACGTGTCCCACGAACTGAGGACCCCGCTCACGTCCATCAAGGGGTATATCGAAGCATTGCTCGATGGCGCTAAAGACGATCCTGAGACCAGCACAAAATTCCTCGACATCATTCTCAAGCAGAGCGACCGGTTGAACCTGATTCTAGAAGACCTCCTCCAGCTATCAAAGATCGAATCTGGGCAGGTCCTGTTCAAGCAAGAGCCGCTTGGTATCCAGAATATCATCGAACGAACGCTGGCCATGATCAAGCCCTTAGCAGACAAGAAGGGGCACCGGCTCGTCTCCTTCGTGGAGGACAATCTGCCTGCTGTACTCAGCGATGAAGATCGGCTGATACAAGTCCTATCCAACTTGCTCGATAACGCCGTCAAATACACCCCCGGGAAAGGGACCATTACCGTGGCGGCCCACCCGGTTTCGGACGATGCCGAACAGCCCGCGCTGGTCACGGCTGTAGAACTGAGCGTGACCGATACCGGCATGGGAATTCCCGAAATGGATCGCCCGCGCGTGTTCGAACGATTCTATCGAGTCGATAAGGCCCGCTCGCGTGAGTTAGGTGGAACAGGGCTCGGGCTGGCGATCGTCAGGCATATCGTCGAGGGCCTAGGCGGGCGGGTGTGGGTCGAAGGGAACGCCCCGACCGGCAGCCGTTTTGTCGTCCGGCTACCTGTCCAACAGATCAGTCAACCGACTGGCTGACAGTCCTTACCACCGAACCAACCCTGCTGCCCACGTCACGCCGCCGCCAAAACTTCCCAGCAAGACGATGTCGTGGGGCAGAATCCTTCCCGAACGGACTGCGTGGTCGAGCGCGATCGGCAATGACGCCGACGACGTATTGCCGTAACGTCCGATCACGGAACAGACCCGTTCCGGCGAGACCCCAAGTCGCTTCGTGAGCTGGTCGAGAATCCGCCCGTTGGCTTGGTGCAATACCAGCTGCGCAATATCGTGTACATCGATACCGAACTCTTTCAGGATCTCGCGGATGGTCTGATCCAATCGCTTGACCGCCAGACGAAAGAGCGGCGCCCCTTGCATCAGCAACGTATGGCTCTTCGCCTCGACCGTCCCCGACGTCGTTGGGCGGCGCGATCCGCCTGCGGGAATCCTAATCAAGTCATGTTGGGCACCGTCCGCGTGGAGACGGAGCCCCAAGATCCCCCGACTCAGCTGGCCTGCCTCTGGCTCGCCCCGCAACACGACCGCACCTGCCCCATCGCCAAATAAGAGACCCGTATCGCCATCGGCGGGATCGACGGAACGAGACTTGACTTCCGCGGCCACCACCAAACACGTCTTGACTTGTTCGCTCCGAATCATCGCATCGGCCATCGAGAGTCCATAGAGAAAGCCCGAACAGGAAGCCGCCACATCGAATGCCGGTATTGTGGGACAACCAAGCATTCGCTGAACATAGCAGGCGGTGGAGGGAAAGACTGTATCGGGAGAGGTTGTCGAAAGCACAATCGCCCCCAGCTCAGAAATCGGGAGTCCGGCAGCCTCAAGCGCCGGCCTCGCTGCTTCCACCGCAAGATCAGAAGACGCTTGGGATGCAGCAGCTCTGCGTCGCTCCTGAATTCCTGTCAAGCGAGAGACAACCGCCGGTTCGATGCCCAACAAAACCCCCACTTCGCGATTCGACACCACCCGTTCAGGGAGGTACGAGCCCGTCCCGATAATCTTCGTCCGTATCATATGTCTGAATGCTCTGTGGTTTGCCGCAAGATCGGCGGGATTATAGCAGGATGCTGAAAAAGTCCGCCAGCAGGTGAATGTGTTGGCATGGTGAGTCCCCTGTGCTCGCGCAACGCGCGGGCTCAGAAGAATGAGAGGGAGCGGCCAGGTGCCCTTTTTGCTCGCAGAGCCCCCACGGTGAAGCGGTGGTCGCTCGATGCGCGCAGTAAAGGGCAGCCTTGGCCACTCCCTTAAACAGAGGTACAGAGAATTGGAAGGCCCTCGCACGGGCTAATGGCACGTCTCGGCGTGCCATTGGGTGGGCGGGTGAGAAAGCTGCGCGCAGTTTGGGACTCATCCAGGCCAGCCACGGGGAAGATAGTGATGATCGCTCGCTGCGGCCTTGCTTGGGACAAGGCGCGTCCCTGGGCGAAGAGGCTGTCTTGGCAGACTCAGGGCGGGCGGGTGAAGTAGCCGCCAGGGTTGGGCGGGTGAGAAGTCTGGCCTTTTTGAGCATCCTGCGTGGTATGGTTCTCCGGTGCCAGACTTGCCGGCCATCGAAGTTCTGGTATGCCAAACTGGTTTTCCCCGCAGCCTGATAATCCGAGCTCCACAGGGGTCAACTGAATGGCGTCGAACCCTTGCAATCAGCCAAGTCTCCTGCTACATTTTCCGGCAGTTATGGCACGCGTGTTCCCTATCTCGACTGCGCCGCTACGCATGACGGTGGCCATCGGCCTCTGTGTCGCGGTATTCTGTGTCATCACCGCCTGCTCCAGCACACCCAAGAATCAGGATACCGCGAAGAAGGCCCTGAGCGGCACTGACGAGCAGATTTTCTTGGGCGATTCGATCAAAAAGAACTACGATCCCAACGTCATCATGAAGCGAGGAGAGGCGTTCTTCGAGAAAGAGGAGTATACGGAGGCCATCGTCGAGTATAACCATTTCCTCGATCTCCATCGCACCCACATCCTCGCCTCCTATGCGACGTTCCGAATCGGGGAAAGCCAGATGAAACTGACAAAGGGAATCCAGCGTGATCCTGGCCCCATTCAGAAAGCCATCGAAGCCTTTGAACGGCTGCGGAAAGATTTTCCAGGAAGCCGGTATGACGGCCCAGCGCTCCAGAAGATCCAGGAATGTCACGACCTCCTGGCGCAGATGCATCTATTCGTGGGTCAATTCTATTATCGGCGGGGCTCATATCTGGCCGCCGCACATCGCTTCGAACAAATCATGAAACTGTACCCCGACAAGTCGGTCGCGCCCGATGCCCTGTATTTTCTGGCACTCAGCTACCACGACCTGGGTGCGGACGATTGGGCCAGCGAACAGCTGACGCTGCTGGCAAAAAAATACCCGGACAGTGCGCATTCCAGCGAGGGAAGTAGCCTTCTCGCGAAGATCGAAAGAGAAAAACCTCCAACGTTACTGGCCTTAAAGGCCGAACCCGCGCCCTCCTCCAGTTCGCCGACTGCACCCCCATCGGGAAATCAACCAACTCTTGCCGCTGGGCTAATCTCTTCTGACCCGGCTGGATCACTCCGTCTCCCTTCCGCCACGGCATTGAGCCAGTCTTTTGTAAGTTGCCGCCTGGGCGCCTGGTGTTGACCTAGCGGGCAGGATGCTGAAAAAGCCCGCCAGCTTCGTTCTCATCTCGCAAGAATCCTCAACGTACCCCCGAGGGTACGCCTCCGGTTCTTGCTTCGCCTGCGGCCTTGCTGGACGTCCTTTTTGAGCATCCTGCGAGATCTCTTCCGTTGCCCCATCTGTGCGCTGGCCATTGAATTTTCACCGTGGCACGATGGTTTTTCCGCAGCCTGCCGGAGCAGCATCGAAGCTGTCAGCGTTCAGCTGCCAGCAAGCACTCGCGCCGAAACAACTTCTTTGTTATCTCTTCAGGCTGAAAGCTGATCACTGAAAGTTATTGGTGGACTCAACGCAGCTGCAGGGCTTCGAGCAGGAGCTCACTGGTGGAGGACTTCACAATTCCCTTGGCCCGCGGGATGAAGGACTGATACGTTTCTTTCCCCTGTAGCACTTCGCAGTAGAGCTGAACGACCTCTCGGTAGGGACTCAATAACCTGTGACAGAGGCGCGGGAACGTGTAGACGATGTCGGCGAGACGCGAAGCAATTCGAAACTCAGAATACAACTGCTCTCTGACTGCCAACTCGTAGTCCCATAAACTCTTGGTCCGATCGTGCCGCTGATTGAGGACAGCCATCGCGGCCAGCTTGCCGGAACGGACGGCGTAGTATATACCCTCGCCAAACAATGGATCGACAAGGTGCCCGGCATCGCCTACCAACATGGCTTGGCCATTCACAAGGTCGTCCAGTCCCGGTTCCGGACTTAGTTCGGTCCTGCTAAACAGGGGTAACGGATGGCCAATCGGCTTGGGCACATCCAAGCCCGCCAGGCCTTTTTCTCCCCCAACGAATCGATCGAAGGTTTTTTTGAGGCTCGCCGGTTTGCTCTGAAACTCCCCCACACCGACCGACAACCGCCCCTGCTTGGGAAAGATCCAGGCATATCCCTTCGAGCAGACGCCGATGTCGATCACGGCTTTGCCTATGGCCGGATACTGCGGCCCCGGTCCAAGTTCGATCTCGCTCTCTAACGTCGGTATGCAGCGTTGCCGCCGGTCGGGGAAAAGATGCCGCGCGACCTGGCTGTTCGCGCCGTCGGCGCCGATCAAGACCTTTGCATGATAGCACCCGCGATCGGTTGTCACCTCGACACCTCCCGGCACGTGACGGAGCGACTGCGGGTGCTCCCCTTCGTGAATTTCCGTACCGACGCGTCGGGCCTGTTGAACCAGGTGATGATCGAACCGATCGCGCATGACCATATAGGCGATTGGACTGGGCGATTCGATCGTGACGGATTCCTCACCCCGGTACAAAAACTGAAATCCGAAGATGGTGTCTTCGACGACGGACTTGAACCCTGGATCAAGAAGTTGCTCGATCCGGACCGACAAACCGCCGCCGCAGACTTTGTAGCGAGGATGTATGGTTTGTCGAGCCCGAGAACGGACAGGCCGGCACGGCTTAATTCATAGGCAGCAGTGGCCCCAGCCGGCCCCATGCCTACCACAAGCGTGTCATACATTTTAACGTCTGGAAGTATGAGCATGGCGCCGGCTTCGCTTGTCAGTTCTGAAGTTATGAGTGCTGAGTTCTGAGTTGTAAGTTAGACCACGGAGGTGGAGCGAAACGTTTCTAACTCAAGACTCAAAACTGAGAACTCAGAACTTGGGCAGTACCGCCCTGCGTCACTGCCCTAGATACCAGCCGATCCCATACCGCTCTAAGAAACCTGTAATCATCGTGATGGTATTGGCGTAAATCATGACGCCCACGGCAACCAGCACCACCCCGCTCACAGCGGAGACACCCCACAAATACAGACGCGCCTGTTTGAAATAGCTGAGGAACCGATCCACGCCCAGTGCCGTAAGAAACAACGGCAACCCCAATCCCAACGAATAGCTCGTCAGCAACAGTACCCCGTTCAGCATCGAATCGGTGGTGCTGGCATACAGCAAGATGGTCCCGAGCACCGGCCCGACGCAAGGCGTCCACCCGGCGGCAAACGCCACGCCGATCAAGAACGATCCCACATATCCGACCGGCCGATTTCTGAATTGGAAACGATGCTCCATTTTCAGAAAATTGATATTCAAGATCCCCAATAAATAGAGGCCGAAGATGACGATCAGGATCCCGCCGATCCGTCGAATGTGATCTTGATAGGTAATCAAGACCTGTCCGATGAAGCTGGCCGACGCACCGAAGCATACAAATACTGCTGAAAATCCGGCGATAAACAACAGGGCGTTGACGACAATGGCTTTTTTGAACTTCGACCGCACGGTCGAGTCGGTGAGTTGTTCGATGGACAGCCCGGTGATGTACGAAATGTAGGAGGGAACCAGCGGGAGCACGCAGGGCGAGACGAACGACAGCAACCCAGCCGAAAAGGCTGCCACGAGAGAGATATTAGTGATCGATTGCGACATGGGCTAGGATTTCATCAACATCTGCACAAGCTGCTGCGCTTCGGAAGCTCCCCAGTCACGCGCGCCGAAGATCTGGTGGCGGACAACACCCTGTCGATCGACCATGAAGGTCATCGGGAGGCTCCGAGCTCCATAGGTCAATCCCACGCTATAGTCGGCATCGTGGAGGATGGGAAACGT
Source organism: Nitrospirota bacterium (assembly GCA_963741245.1). Classification (GTDB taxonomy): domain Bacteria; phylum Nitrospirota; class Nitrospiria; order Nitrospirales; family Nitrospiraceae; genus Palsa-1315. The sequence continues at coordinate 339,683 of CAVUHR010000028.1, forward strand.
CAAGTGGTGCTCTTGCTGAAACGGCCTGGTGACCGCCACACCTTGCGCGTCGGTGGACACGGCGAGAATCTCAAGATCCTTCCGCAAAAACGTCCGATAGAGCTGCTCCATCGCCGGCATCTCTACCCGGCAGGGGCCGCACCAGGTGGCCCAAAAGTTCAGCAGCACCACTTTGCCACGCAAGTCCGAAAGCGTCACGAGATGGCCATTCAAATCTCGGAGCTGGAAGTTCGGCGCCGGCTCACCCAGCTTGACGCCGTTGTGCCCAGCGACCGACAGAATATCCGGCGCTGCTGCACCGCCTATTCCAACCAGCGCGATCATCAGGAAGACGACCGTTCCAGCAAACGCGAGCCTCATCATCCCTTCCTCACTCCACGATCAAATTTCACAGCGCCCGCCACCTTGGGCGTGGCGTTGAGCCACTTGGTCAGGACTTGCAGGCTGTCGAGTCTCGTTCTGTCACGCGGCCTGATGACAATCGCGCGGACGACGCCCTGCCCCGAGAATGCTGCCAAAGGCCAGTAAGGGGAACCCGACCGTGATCGCGTTGAAGCCTAACTCGTCAAAGGAGGCGTGAACCGCAGAATTTATTAATCTTACAAGTGCCGGAAAAGGGGTGTCAAGCAAGCCGGGCGTCAGCATCCCGGTCGATCCCCTACTTACGGAGGAATGGACAACAGAGGACTCATTCAGTTACTATCGCCCGGATTCAGCCTTTTGTCCGATTACCGATCATCTGAACCCAGAGGGGCTAATGCGACATAACTATCTGTTTACGTCTGAATCTGTCACGGAAGGACATCCGGACAAGATCGCCGACCAGATCTCCGACGGAATCCTCGACGCGATTATTGCCCAGGACAAGTATTCCCGGGTGGCCTGCGAGACGATTCTGACCACCGGAATTGCCTTCGTCGCCGGTGAAATCTCAACCAAAGCCTATGTCGAGATTCCCGATATCATTCGCGACGTCATTAAGGATGTCGGCTACTGCGACGCCTCCTGGGGATTCGACTACCACACCTGTTCCGTCCTCACCGCCATTCACCAGCAATCTGGCGATATCTCCATGGGCGTGGATTCCGGCGGCGCCGGTGACCAAGGACTGATGTTCGGCTATGCGACCAACGAGACGACTGAACTCATGCCGATGCCGATCGTCCTCGCCCATCGACTCACCAAGCGGCTGGCAGAAGTCCGGAAAAAGAACATCCTGCCCTGGGTCCGTCCCGATGGTAAATCCCAAGTGACCGTGGAGTACCGGAACGGAAAACCGGTGCGGATTGACACCATCGTCGTCTCGACGCAACACAGCCCCGACGTGACGAACAAGCAGATCGAGCGCGACATCATGGAGAAGGTCATCAAGCCCATGATGCCGAAAGGGCTCTACGACCCAACGAGCGTGAAACACCACATCAATCCCACCGGCCGCTTCGTGGTCGGCGGTCCGATGGGCGATACCGGACTGACGGGCCGCAAGATCATCGTCGACACCTATGGCGGCCACGGCAGCCATGGAGGCGGCTGCTTCTCCGGCAAGGATCCCACGAAGGTGGACCGGTCGGCCTCGTACATGGCCCGCTACATCGCGAAGAACATCGTCGCCGCGGGGTTGGCCCAAAAGTGCGAAGTGCAGCTCGCCTATGCGATCGGCGTGGCAGATCCAGTTTCGGTGCTGGTCGACACGAAGGACACGGAAAAGGTGGCGGTCGAGAAACTGGATAAGCTCGTGCGGACACACTTCCCCTTAACCCCGCGCGGCATCATCGATTACCTCAAGCTCCGCAGGCCGATCTTCAGAAAGACCGCAGCCTACGGGCATTTCGGCCGAAGTGAGCCGGAGTTCACCTGGGAAAAGACCGACAAGGCCAAACTCTTGCGCAAAGACGCAGGCCTATAGCTTAGACCGAACCGATCACAGAGGGGGACGGATTGAAAAATCCGCCCCCCTTTTGCTGATTACGCATCACCCGTCACTCATGACTGTACTGGAGGTTTCCGTGGAATACGATGTGAAGGATATCAAGCTAGCAGACCAGGGCAAACTCAAGATCGAATGGGCCGAAGCCACCATGCCGGTGCTGCGCCTGATCAAGAAACGGTTTCAGCGAGAGAAGCCGTTCGCAGGGCTCCGCATGACGGCCTGCCTCCATGTGACGACCGAAACCGCCAATCTGATGAAGACGCTCCAAGCAGGTGGGGCCGATGTCCGGCTCTGCGCCTCCAATCCGCTCAGCACGCAGGATGAGGTCGCGGCAGCCCTCGTCAAACATGACGGTATTCCGACCTTCGCCATTAAAGGCGAAGACAGCAAGACCTACTATAAGCACATCCAATCGGCGATTTCCCACAAGCCGCAGATCACGATGGACGACGGGGCCGATGTCGTCTCGCTGATCCACTCCAAGCGCAAAGACTTGCTCAAGCACGTGATCGGCGGCACAGAAGAAACCACCACCGGCGTCATCCGGCTCCGCAGCATGGCCGCGAAGAAAGTGCTGAAGTTCCCCGTGATCTCCGTAAACGATGCCGATACCAAGCACCTGTTCGACAACCGCTACGGAACCGGCCAGAGCACCATCGACGGCATTATCCGCGCAACAAACCGATTGATCTGCGGCACCACCTTCGTGGTCGCCGGCTATGGCTGGTGCGGGCGCGGGATCGCGATGCGCGCCAAAGGCATGGGCGCCGATGTCGTCGTCACCGAGATCGATCCGGTCAAGGCGATTGAAGCGGTGATGGATGGGTTCCGCGTCATGCCCATGGAAGAGGCCGCGCTGGTGGGAGATTTCTTCGTCACGGTCACCGGCAACCTCAAAGTCATCCGCGGTGAGCACTTTGCCAAGATGAAAGAAGGGGCCATCGTCTGCAACTCAGGCCATTTCAACGTCGAGCTGGATATTCCCGCCTTGGAGAAATTGAGCCGCAAGAAGCGCCTCATCAGACCGGGTGTCGAGCAATTCACGCTGAAGACCGGCCATCGGGTCAGCCTACTCGGCGAGGGACGACTCGTGAACCTGGCGACGGCCGAGGGCCACCCCTCCAGCGTCATGGACATGAGCTTCGCCAACCAGGCGCTCGGCGCAGAGTACTTGGTGAAGCATTATAAGAAGCTGGAGAAGAAGGTCTATCCGGTACCGCCGGTGATCGACAAGGAAATCGCCCGCCTCAAACTTGCCGGCATGGGGATGCAGATCGATAAGCTGACGAAGGAACAGGAGAAGTATCTCACATCCTGGGAAATGGGAACCTAATCGCGGGTCCTGTCGCTGACCAGCCCGTCCGTCCTTGCACCCCGCCCGGTGTAGGGACCCCGCTGCGGGCGGACGGGCTCCCAGGTCAGCACCACCCGCGCTTAGAGCCCGTTACCCAGTCTGCTCGTGGGTGTTGAAGAAGAAAGGCCACCTGAGTAGGTGGCCTTTTTCTTTTCTGATAGCTTTGTAGTATTACTCCAACATTCTTTTCTTTGCTGTAGTATTGCTCCTAAGTCATAAATGGACCTTTGAAAACGTGATCCCTGACTGTCTTGTGTACGACCTGAGTAAGCTTCTCAGGTGAAATCGGCTTCGCCAAGTAGTCAACAATACCCTAGCGGCATAGCTCCCCATTTTTTACATTCGCTTCAGGCCTGTATCGCCTCCTGCCGTGACGGTTCAAACGGTAGGCTGAATACAAACGTTGTCCCTTTGCCCTCCTCGCTCTCGACTCTTATCCAACCCCCATGCGCATCTACTACATCCTTAACAATTCTCGTTCCCAACCCTGTCCCGCCATGTTTGCGGCTAATGACCCGATTCGTGAAGAGACTCTCCCGTACTTCTGAAGACATCCCTCGGCCAGTATCTGCAACTGAGAAAATAATGTTCTTGGAGTCGGGTTCGACGCTGCCTTTCACCGTCACAGATCCACCGGACGGCACTTCCGGGATTGCATTATTGAGGAGGTTGTAAAAGACGTTGAACAGACGCCGTTCGTCGGCCTTAATGGGCGGTAAAGACCCAAGGCCTTCGGTGCGCAGCAGGATACGCTTCTCATTGGCCACTAGACGTAGTGTTTTCAGAACGCTCTCGACCACTCCTGTCACCTGGCAAGATGAGAAATTCGGTGGTGTGCTGAGATTCATGACGCAGTCACCGATTTCTTTCACCCGTTCCTGAATACGTTGGGATGCAGTGGTCAGCATCTCCGTAATTTCCTTGCACATGTTCTGGCTCGCCTTCCCGTTCTCCCGCTCGGCTTGCGGAAGCTTGGCGAAGAGCTCTTTCAGTTCCGCTTCTAACAGCTCTGTGCCAGTGACGACCGGCATGATAAGATTTTTCACCTCATGAGTGATATCTGCAAGGGACCGAGCCACCTCTGCTAATTTCGCCTCTTGGGACAGCCTGACCTCCAACTTCCTATTCCATTCGGCCAGTTCGCCCGCGTGAGCCTTCACGGCATCATGAAGGGCTTTCACTCGAAGAAGCGAGCGAACTCGCGCGAGGAGTTCTTGTTGATTGATCGGCTGCGAAAGAAAATCGTCCGCTCCGGCTTCAATCCCGTGGATTCGTTCTTGGGCCGGGTCAAACGCGGTTATCATGATGACCGGGAGCAGGGCTGTGTCTGGCTGCTCTCGGATTCGTTTGCAGACCTCGTAGCCGCTCATCTTCGGCATTCTTACGTCCAGGAGAATCAGATCAGGACTGTCCCTGTTCAACTGATCGAGGGCCTCGGGGCCAGACGTGGCCTGAATTGTGAGATATCCATTGATTTCGAGCAAGTCAGTCAGCAGGGTGACATTCGCCGGTGTATCATCAACGATAAGTATTTTGGCCCGCCTTGTTTCCATGCTCATAGGACCTCCCTGATATATCGATACGATTGCCACCTGGTCGGGTGGTTGAGAGTCTGTGGGGCCGGTTTGTACGAGAGAGACGCAGGCACATGGTGCGCGACCTCAATGGTATGGCGCAGAGATCTTCGTAAGGTGGCTCTAGTATAGTTCCGGCTGCGCGAGGAGACAACTGCCACGTCCGGCAACGGTCATGCCAGAGAGCTCATGGTGCTTGCAGTCTGACAACTCATGGATTTGCCTTGGAAACATGGGAGTTCTTGATGGGATTGAAAAGGGGACGAACGTATTGGAATCGATGCGACAACCAGTTCTGTTGGATACGGTCATGAAACTTCAGGACAGACGTAGAATGTTAAAGATCGTCATGGTTCGGCTGAACCCTTTGAGCGCAAATTCTCCAAGGAGCTCGGCCTGCACCAGATCTTCCACCCGGTTGAGAAACCGCTGTGAAACCAAAATCTGACCGGGCTGCGCTTCCGCACACAGGTGGGCGGCGAGGTTGGTGACAGAGCCGATGACGCCGTAGTCCCAACGACCCTCAAAACCAATTGCTCCAATCGTCGCGTATCCGGTAGCCATCCCCAGCCCGGCACTCAGATCATGCCCCCGCTTCATCCATTTTGCATGCAATGTGTTTATCGCATCTCGCATCGCCACTGCCATCCTAGTGGCTCGTTCTTGGGGGTTCGAGACCTCCACCGGGTCATTAAAAAAAATCATGATGCCGTCTCCGGTGAAGCGCTCGAGCGTGCCTTCGTGCTCTAAAATGAGCCGACCCATTTCGGCATGATAGTCCCGGAGTATCTCCATAACTTCCTCCGGCTCTGCGGTCTCAGAGAATGAGGTAAAGCCTCTGAGGTCAATGAATACCACCGTGACCTCGCGACGGTGGCTCTTGAGCGGGTCTGCAGCGCCGCCTGCCACGATAAGGTCGGCGAGTTGGGGGGAGAAAAAGCGCTTGAGTCGCCCCAGGCGATCTAGTTGAAACACCTGCTCCTGAACCCGTTGCTCCAGTGTCTTGTTCCACTCCGAAAGTTGCGCAGCCTGGGACCGTACCGTGTCGTGGAGCTCTTTTACCCGAAGCAGCGAACGAACTCGAGCCAGCAGTTCCGCCTGGTTGATCGGCTTGGTCAAAAAGTCATCAGCTCCGGCCTCGATCCCGCGTACCCGTTCCTGTGCAGGATCCAAGGCCGTGACCATAATAACAGGGAGGACGGCTGTTTCGGGATTACCACGAACCTTTTGGCAGACCTCGTACCCGCTCATGCCAGGCATCACTACATCCAGCAAGATAAGATCCGGCCGCTCTTTGGTCACTTGCTCCAAGGCTTCGATTCCTGAAGAGGCAGCCACGATCTCATAATTGTGGAATCCCAGCAGATCCACCAACAGCTTCACATTCAACGGTGTGTCGTCAACGACCAGGATCTTTTTCTTGCGGGTCACGGTGTCTTCCCTCTGAGATGTGCCTACCAATCTATGCTCAGTCGGTACTCGTGCAGGCGTACCTGTCTAAAATAGTCATCACCTCTTCGGTGAATCCTCTTATCTGGATGGGCTTTGTCCCGAATCCATTGAATCCCGCAGCCAAAATCCGTTGGCGGTTGAGAGTCATGACTGAGGCCGTCACATGCCTCTATTGCTAGCCAGCACTGTCCGGATTTCCTCAGTGAATTTTTTCACATTGATAGGTTTTGTCATATACCCATCAAATCCAGCTTCGAGGATCTTTTGACGGTCCTGTTCCATGGCTGAAGCCGTCACAGCCATCACCGGTGTGCTCTTCGTGATCGGATCGGCCCTGAGCTGCCGAAGGGCAGCAAAACCATCCATGCCCGGCAGCTGGATGTCCAGTAGAATGAGGGCAGGATGTTGTGATCGAGCCAAGACCAGGCCCTCTTCGGCCGTCATCGCTTCGGCGGTCTCGTAGTCGTTAAACTGAAGCACGTCGCGAACGAGCTTCAGATTCTTGTCATTGTCCTCGATGATCAGAATCAACTCGCCTGCCATGCCGACTCCTCTGGCTTCAGCAGAGACCGAACTTGAGCAACGAAGTCCTCTCGATGAAACTCACCTTTTTGCCTGATCGCAATGATTCGGCCGTTCAGGCGATCTTTCTCCTCACGCGATAAGGACTTATTGGTGAGAACCACTATCGGGATCGATGCGGTGTCAGGGGAACCATGCATTTCGTCGACAACTTCAAACCCATTCATCTCAGGCATGAGAAGGTCCAACACCACGAGGTCGGGATTTCGTTCGCGCACAATCTGTAAACCATGCCGGCCATCCTTGGCCTTCAGAACTTCAAATCCCTCTGGCCGCAACACCGCTTCCATCAGCTCTAAGATTACGGGGTCGTCGTCTATCACGAGCACAATCCGCCCACGCTGATCCCGCGCCTTGTTTCGAACAACCCGTTGGATCACACGGGCCAGAACGTCCCGGTCGACGGGTTTCAAGAGATAGTCCGCAGCCCCGAGGGCAAACCCGCGGCCTCGTTCATCTACGATCGAGACCACCACAACCGGAATCGAGGCCGTAGCCTGATCAGCCTTCAACCGAGTCAGCAACTCCCATCCATCTGTTTTCGGAATCAGGATATCCACGGTAATCAGGGCTGGTTGGAGGGTTTTGGCTTTCTCGAACCCCGCATCGCCATCTGCGGCAACTTCCACAGAGAACCCAGCTTCCATTAAGTAGATCGACAGCAGCTTGGCTGCAACTGGATCGTCTTCAACGACAAGCACCAGTGGGGCATTAGGATGGGCGTCTGGCATGGCCACTGTTGGCGCTGAACGATTCTCCGGTGTTGGCAGGATGGGCAAGGTAAAGGTAAAGGTGCTCCCCTGGCCTTTGGCACTCTGTACCCAGATCCGGCCACCGTGTAGTTCGATAAACTTTTTGGTCACCGCCAAGCCAAGCCCAGTTCCTTCTTGCTTTCGCAAGTGGTCACCGACTTGAAAGAATTCGTCGAAGATCTTCTGCTGAATTTCCGGCTCAATTCCGATACCGGTATCAGTTACGGAAATTTCGACGCCATCGTTCTGAAGCACCGCCTTTAGCGACAGAGCTCCTTCGTCCTGCGTGAATTTGACTGCGTTCGACAGCAAGTTCAGAAGAATTTGCTTGAGCTTGCGTTCATCCGCTGTAAACCGCCCCAATCGGTGATCGATATCGAGACTGACATGGATGCGCTGGCGCATGGCCTGCTCACGGATCAGCATAAATGTGCTGTTCAAGACTGCCGGAAGATCAAACGTGCCGAGATCAAGCTCCATCCGTCCCGACTCAATTTTGGCTAGATCCAGGATGTCGTTAATCAGCGCGAGGAGATGCCGCCCGGACTCTAAGATGTCCCCCAGGTACTCTTCCTGTTTCCGATTGAGTTCACCGAACATCCTTTCCAGGAGCACTTCGGAGAACCCAATGATGGCGTTCAGTGGCGTGCGCAATTCGTGAGACATGTTCGCGAGAAATTCTGACTTGTGCTGAGTCGCCGTGAGGGCTTGATCGCGAGCGACTTCCAGCTCGGCCGTGCGTTCCCAAACTTTTTGTTCTAATGAGGCCGTGAGAGCCCGCAGCGCTTCCTCTGCGTGCTTTCGTTCGGTAATGTCGCGAATGATCCCGGTATAAAATGCCCCTTCGCCGGTCTTCCAGCCCGACAGAGAGAGTTCGAGGGGGAATTCCTGGCCGCTTTTCCGATGTCCCGCTAGCTCCGTCGTCTTACCAAGGATCTTCGCCTCACCGCTCTCTCGCATGCGCTCGAGTCCTTGCTCGTGCGCATGCTGATATCGTTCCGGCATCAGCATGGTGAACGGCTTTCCAAGAACCTCTGCTTCCTGATACCCAAAAATACGTTCAGCGCCTGTGTTCCAGGCAATGATATTTCCGCGTTGATCTGCCGACACGATGGCGTCATTGGCCGATTGCGCAACGGAGCGGAATTTCATTTCCGATTCGCGCAACACTTCAGATTGCTTGGTGAGCAGCTCGGCCGTCCGCGTCACGACCGACGTGAGAAACTCGAATTCTCCCTGGCCCGCCTGGACCGTCTGCAAGCCCTCCTCGGCACCGAGAGCCGTCGAGGAACTCTGTGGCTGAGGCATCCCGGGTGTGGTCACGGCATCTTGCAGTTTGGCAACAATCCCCCGAAAGATGCTGGAGACTTTCCGCTGCGCCACATAGATGCCGACGATCCCGGCACCGACGAGGGCGAGCGTGACCAGGATCATTCGCTGGATCGATTGCCATTCTTCGCGCCGCACCTGACTCAGCGAGAACACGACACGCGTCCAGGCCGCGATTTTCCCTTCATCGAGCAAAGGCTCGACGATGACCAAGAGTGGTTCGCCTTCGGCGTCCGTCGAGTAGGTCACGACTTCTTGTTGACTTTTCGGGGGTGCGATCCAATCTTGATCGCGCAGGATCGTTCCAATGCGCTTTGTGTGTCTGGCAGCCACAATCATGCTCGAGGGATCGATGACGTCGATTTCGAGAATATCCGGGTCTTGAATAATTCGATTCATGGCCTCCTGTACGCGAAACAAATTATCAAGCACGGCCGCCGCCCCCATCAGGGCAAACGTCCGGTTGAACGCCAATCCGCGCGCCTCAGCAGCCTGCCGAATCGTCGCCCTTTGCTGGTAGAGCATCGCGGCCGATCCGATACTCATGATGACAAGGATGACGATCGATAAACCGACCGTATGACGCAAACGGATATTGTTTCGCCACTTGTCTTTCAAGCCTGCCATGAAGAATCTACTCAACGCCATAGGCCCACCAGAATCTGGACACACAACAACACGCGCTATCGAAATCGCTTTGCGTCAGATTACGAGGTGGCGGTATCTTGCCTTCGATGTGATTACTCCTCGGGACTGAGTCCCAGATCTACGTTAAGAGAGCCGGTCGAAGGTACCGTGATCGTCTTGGTTCTGGCGCCTAGGGCTTCATGCCACATTCGGAGCCGGTACGTGCCTGGCGGCACCTGCGCCATCTCAAACCGCCCTGTACTGTCAGTTATAGCAAAGTAAGGATGATCAAACACATGCATGGACGCCTGCATAAACGTATGGGCGTCGCAACGGATATCGAAGAAGCCGGCTATCTGCAACGTTTTCATGATGACATCTACTCCGGCAGGCTGAACCACATTGATGATCGTCGGGCCCGATCGGCCATCGATTCGCATGTGTGTGTTGTGCAAGATGGGATCGCGGTTCAAAATCTCGAGCACGCTTCCCACGACCGCGACGTTGGTTCGGGGCACGAACCGGCAGGTATGATTTTCAAATGTAATGACCGTTTTGTCTGGCACGAGGGGCTTGCCTCTGACGATGCCTTCAAGACTAATGACCACGTCGTTGATTCCTCCAGAAGCGCGCTCAACTTGAATCTTGTCGATAGAGACAGTCTCGCCGCAAAACCTGCTGTCTCGATGCACGGGGACACGCTCAGGCTTGGGGAGAGAACCGGTAAACAGCACCCGACCGCTCACGGTCACACCCGCAACAGAGGGATCACCCTCGTATGCGCGCACGGGATCGACCGCGGCAAGTACAGCCAGAACCAGTACAGGCGCGATGATCTCTTCCCACATCCAACTGGCTGGTCTTTTCATGGCGCCCTCACGGCAGAGTGTAGCCCGTATTGTGGCTCATTTGTCACTCTGGTCTTCTGAATGTCATGACTGCTTCAGGAGTCGGCAGAATTATAAGCGCTCCAGCAGCCGTTCTTGTCTCATGCGAAATTGCTCCTCACTGATCAGGCCTCGGTCATGAAGTCGCTTCAGGATACGCAAGCGATCCTCGATCGAACTTCCAACGGCTTCTCCATCGCCGCTTACGTCGTCGTTCAACAGAGCCGAATAATCGATGCTGAGCTCAGGGACTTGTTTCAACAGGGACTGCGTGAGATCCTTACGTCGCACCGTTTGCAGGGCTTGATAACTCTGCGGAATGACATCATAAAAGCTGTCTCCAGCCGGACGGAGCGGATCATTCCAGATTTGTTCCCGAATAAAGGCCATCGAGACAGGTTGACGATAATTGGCCACAATGAGATGGAGCCGTTCCCCCTCGACAAAAAAGCCGCCTGAGTCAATCTCAACAACGCCAGGTTCTCGCGGATGGCTCAGGTAGAACACGACCCATTCATCTGGCCTTGCCTTCTGAAAGCCCTCAGCGAGGTGCTTGGCTAGATACCGCTTCTCATCCTCGTCGAAGGCAGGACGCGGAGCAGACCGAGTTGCGCCGAGCGTGAAAAGCTTTTTCTGTTCTTGGATAAAAATGTTATCGAGGAGATGCGCCCACTCTGATTCGCTCAACGCCACTGGGTGGGCAAACTTCAATGCCACCCCATCTTGGCCCTCTCCATAACGAGCCTGAAATCTGACATAGCGACTCTCTTCTTCGTTGATCGTTCGCATGAAGAGGTACGGCCGGGAGCAACTCGATAAGGCTATTGTCCCCAAAACAACCGTGGTCAGACTTACGGCAACCAGCCATCTGGTTTCACAACGGTGAGAGAACTGCGACATCACATGCACCTCAATCAGCCCGAACTGGCGCTACCAGTTCGCCTGAAGTTCCAACAACGCTAAATGCCCTGTGAACCCGGTAAACCGATTATCGGTGTAGGTATACTCGGCCGTGGTCCGCAGCCTGGTTTGGATCGGCATGACCACCCCAACAGTATAGTCTTTGCGGGCGCTGTTCTTGCGCGCAGCATCGAGGTCAATCCACGAATACCGCTCGTAAAACGTCACCTCAGGTCCAGTGACGTATTGCTGGGACTCGACATAATAGGAATTGCCTTCCACATTCGATGGTGGAGACAATCCAAGCCCGCCTGGGTTATTGTCATAACTTCTGATATACCCTCCCTGCAGTTCGAAAAACCCATACCCGGCCACAGGAAAAATCTTGCTGATATTGAATCCAAACCGCGAGTAATTAAACTCGTCACTGATCGAGGTAGGAGCTCCAGTTGTACCCGTGGGTGTCACCGTACCGTGTGTCGTCCCGTTGTAGTAGAACAACGTAAACCCTGAAGCAATGTCATCAAGGAGGTGTTCGTAAAACACCAAGAAATCTTTCTGGGGGTCAATGTCACCGGTATTCTGGGTTCCACTCCCGTTTTGATTGAGTCCATTCGAAATTTGAACCGCTAACTTGCCTGGGCCGTGAATATAGGCAAGTTCGATCCCTTTCTGACGTGAATCGAACGTGTAAGCAAGGGCCCTCCCGTTAGTGAATGAACTCGTGCTTGTGAGGGAGAGCACCTGCGTGGGAGATGGATTAAGTCCTGTTGGCCGGTCGAATCCGCCGACTCCCTCCTGGTTGAACATGTGCATTTGCCCGATGCGGACCATAAACATGTTCTCAGCGGTTCCCCAGTTCCCCATGATGTGGCCATGGACATCCACGTTGGTACTATTATTCGCAAAGACATGAAGCCAGCCAGAGAAGTTGCGGGAGATCGCTCCAGCGTAGAAGACAGAGACATCAGGAGATGTGAACTGAGTTCGTTCGACCTGACCTTTATTGTTCTCATAACCAAACTGAGCCTTGATTCTTCCTGAAAGGTAGTTGCTCACATTGGCGAGGTCTTGATCCTTGTTGACCTCATCCGGGGTCCGGTAGCCCATCCTTCGATACATTTGGCCGAAGTTATTCAAGCGAGGAACGACCGGGTAGTGGCACATAGCACAGTCAGCGTCGTATTTCCGTGCAAAGGCTGGAATCGCATGAGATTCCTGGGGGGCTGCCAGCTCAATCGCCCCCAAAACGACGAGAGCCAGAATAATGACGGTCGCGCCACCGGGCGATGAGCGACGCAGAAGTTCACTTTGGAGAGCGATCTGTCCCATCCACTACACCACGGCTGGCCAGAAGAGTTAGAAGAAGTGACGCTAAACTGAATCGCAATGTGCCAGCGGAACTGTTCCTGGCATACAGGACTCAGCATGTATCATGCCCCCAGAGTGCCTATGGCCTCCTGTGTCCATGACAGGTCCTAGCCCGAACCAGTTAGGCCCCTTTTTCTGAAAATATACGTTTTGTCGACCGATCATATTTCACGTTCAGACCCCTACCCGGATCAAAGAAGATACGTACCTGGATCTATTCTGATTCTGGGACCGATAGGGAGAAATGGATTTGAAACGACCCTGGCAGATCCCCTGCTCCCCTGAGCGGTCGAGGCAAACAACGACGAGCCAGTCAGAGAAGGTGTGAGAAATGATCGTTGAGGGAGGAAACTGTTTACGAGCACAGGGACCTTGGGCAAGATACGGAGCGGGGGACCGATCCAGGCGCATTGTTCCCTCCCAAGCCCGAGGTCGGAAGTAGAAGTGAAGGGAGTGAAAACTAGCCTCTTGCATCAACAAAGTCAATAAGCTCAGAATAGCTGAGTAGAGGCACATTCTGTAAGGAGAAATTGTGGCATAGGTCTTGGCGATGATGTGCCAGAGAGGTGGAACAATGCGTTCGCCTCACAGGGTAGCTCGGGTAGTCATCCTATCTGCAGCAAGCTGCGCGGCCTTTCTTTGGTTTGCCTCAGAAAGTTTAACAAATCCAGGGTCTTCACTGTCTGGACTTTCATCGGAGACCATCGTGCTCGACGGGATGTCAGTTCCCGACATCGGGCCGTTGCTGCCCCCCGTGCCAGTTCCCACTGGCAATGTACGTCAAGCCGCTAAAATCGAGCTGGGGAAACAGCTCTTTTTCGACGGTCGCCTATCGAGAAACAACCAGGTCTCCTGTGCTTATTGCCATATCCCGGGCTCAGGCTTTTCCGACCCTCACCCCACATCACTCGGTGTGGATGATCTCATCGGTGGTCGACAGGCTCCCACAGTCCTGAACGCGGCATTCAGCCCTCTGCTCTTCTGGGATGGTCGCGCCAAATCCTTGGAAGAACAGACGCTCGGACCTATTCAAAACCCAATTGAAATGGCAGAAACGCTCGACCACCTCGTATCAAAGCTCCAAACCGTCAAAAGCTATCGGCTGCAGTTTCGGAACGTGTTCGGCACCGAGATCAGCCCGCAGGCGATTGCCAAAGCGATCGCCGCATTTGCGCGCACGCTTATCTCAACGAACTCTGCATTCGACCAATACTCGCTAGGAAACAAACAGGCTATGAATGAAGCGGCTATCAGAGGGATGGCGCTGTTCAAAGACAAGGCCCGCTGCATACTCTGCCACAACGGACCGAACTTCACAGACAACCAATTTCACAATCTTGGCGTCCCCCAAGTAGGCCCACTGAAAGTGGACCTCGGTCGCTATGACGTCACAAGCCGAGAACGGGATAAAGGCGCGTTCAAGACACCCACCCTGCGTAGTATCCTCGAAACCGCACCCTATATGCACGATGGGGTCTTCTTGAGTCTGGAAGAAGTCATCGAGTTTCTAGACAAAGGCGGTGGGGCCAATCCAAGTCTGAGTCCCCTCATGAAGCCACTTGGTCTGACACAAGAAGAAAAAGCGGACCTGCTCGCATTTCTCGAAGCCCTCACGGGGGCGCCACTCAAGATCGAGCCTCCGCAACTTCCTAACTAGCAGGATGCTGAAAATGACGCCCTTCTCACCCGCCCAACCCCTGCGCGCCGAGACGCGCCTTTTCCCGGACGTCGTTCTCGGTCGCCCGTCTCCTGCAACGTACCCCCGGTGACGGAGCTGTCCTGGCAGCTCGGGGTGGGCGGGTGAAAAAGGAATATGCTTCGGTCGCCGAGCTCCCTGCGGCCTTGCTGGGATGCCATTTTGAGTATCCTGCATTCGGACGGTGTTCGGGTGTGTCAGGGTGTTTTGGCACCGGTTTGGCACCAGGATCGAACTCTAACCCCCCTTCAATACTGATCCGCATTCATGCCACCGCGCACACACCAGGCATGGAAGGTAATGGTCTTAAAGGCGTTGAGCACCTTGCCGGTGTCGAAGAACACGAGCCACGCGCTGTTCGGATTGCCTGCGATCGTCGTCGCCGACCAATACGCGTCCATCTGAACGTTGATAAAGGGATGGCCCAGGGGCACGGTCGGCCCTGTTCTTATGGAAGGATCCACCAGACTCGCCAGTTCAGAAATCGACGGCAGCCTCCAGCCTTTCCGGCTGCCCACGTTCTTATCGGCGCAGGCAGCACGAGCATTGGTCCAGGACACCTCGGTCGTTTCCAGAGTCTTTTCCCACACGAGCCCGGTTTCATCGTCTCGCACCGCCGCATCCCCGAATGCACTCAAGATAGTAAACCGCGAGGCGCTCGGCAGCTTCTTATCCCAATTCTGTGTGAGTTCGGAGACATCCGTGGTGGGATTGGAATTCGATGAGGGAGCCGCAAAGGCACTGCTCACCCCTGGCCCAATATTAAACATACTCCCGACCAAGACACAGAGTCCTAGCATCAGCATGGAACTGTTAGACATCTGCATCGTGCTTCTCATACAATTCCTCCTGTCGTTGTGGTGGTCGAAAGTGTGGACCACCTTGCGCCTGGAAACACGGCACGTCAATACCTTCAATCGAGCAGCAATGGATACAGGGCTGGAGGACTGGAATCCGCTGATGAAGAGTCCCGCCGAAGACCTACCTCAGGACACTCAGCAGAACGAATCCTTAGCAAAAGAGGAATATTCGTGATGGCTCAGATCATCATGGATCATGGTGCCTCACGGTGTTTTGACATTACCTTGGCACCACGCCTTTGCCGAGTCAGCCCAAAGGCGGCGCGGAAAGGTTGCGGTCTCACGACTCTTCATACAGAAACGGGCAGGGTTATTCTCCCCCGCCCGTTCGTACAAACCCACCACCGCCGTAGGCGTTGATACCTTATTCTGCTTCTGCTTCAGTCAGATGCGTGAGAGCAGTTTCGGCATGTTCCGTGGCGACGTCGGCGTGGCCCGCTTTACCATGCTCAATAGCTTCTTTCAGATGCTTAATCCCTTCGTCCAAATGCGGGTTTTTGCCTCCCCTCTCAGCAAAGTTCATCGACTTTTCCGCATGTGTCACGAGCGCCTCAGCATGACCCTGTTTGCCATGGTCCACCGCTTGCTTCGCCTCCATGATGGCATCCCTGATGTTACCGGCGGGGGACGGCTGGGCGTTCAGCGTTGGCACACTAACGAACGCTCCAAGCGCAACCAGAATGAGGACACCACGGTAGAATTTGCTGGTCATCTTTGCCTCCCCTCTATGGTTAGAATTTACTGCCGAAAAAGACTGTAGGAAATCTTAAATTCACCTTAACATGAGAAGGATGCGGAAGTCGTTGATTGATTTGGTGGGCCATGGGTCATGGTGCGCAGGGTGTTTTGGCACCAGCTTGGCGCCAAATTATCCCTCACTTTTTGCCTGACTGAACTTGGGAAAGTAGTGGAACATAGAAGAAGAGTTCCACTGACAAGGTATCAGCACGGATCGAAACGGAAAACGAAGCTAGACAGCGTCCTTAGAAACCACCGAATGGAAGCTTCAGTTGTGCACTGGACAGGCGATCTTTCAGGAGACGGCGGCGAGTCGGCGTGCGCATGCGAGTTGTCCGCGAAGCCGGTAACCAGGTCGATGATCTCAATTTCATGCGGGAAAGCCTCCGTCTTTGAAGTCTTGGATTCTCTCTATTGGGTAGCTGCTGAATCTGCTTCAACACCACTTTTTTGTGATTACGGCAAATGCCATGAGATGTCATTTTTCGATCGTACAGTCCCACTTCACCTATGAGGGTCTGCCTCCCTTCTCGTTCACACCACGCACAAATCACTTTCATGATGTCTCCTGGTCCAGCAAGGTCAATGTCGGATATCGGACAACCAATATCAGGCAAATGTGAATAATAATGGGTTCGACGAATCATAGCGCATCATGTGACGAAAGTGAATGTAGTGAAATCCATACAGAAGATGTGGGGTGAAGATGTGGCAAAGTCTGTATTCCTCTGATGAAGAGTCAGCGGGGAATCGTAGCCTGGGAAAGAAGTGGGAACATTTTGCCGTATTACTGCAGGAAATGGCCGGGAGCGCAGTACATGCCTCCAAACTTCTTTGGCTGTGGGGTGCTGGGCCTGCCTTCGTGAATGGAGAGGAGGCGAGGGCACCGCGCTGGTCGTAGGCCGGAATCAACTAAACGAGTCGCCCGACTTTAATGACATCCCAGCAAGGCCGCAACCAACTACCGCTTACCAAGGGGTGGCTGGGATGATCCCAACTGCGCGCGTCCAACGAGGGCATTCTCATGCCGCACGTTGCGCGAGCAAGGGGATCGTCCTAGCTACCCCGCTCTCTTTTTCAGCATCCTGCTAGTGCGATGGAGGAAGCACCGCTATGACGCGTAGCGGGCCGCCGGTCCCACCGGCAATTTTCATCGGCAGGGCGATCACGTCGAATCCCAGATGTGGAAGACCTTGTAGATCGCCCAGATTTTCGAACACCGGCACGTTTTGGGAAAGGAGCGCGACATGCGTCTCGAATTTGGTGGATTGACCATCATCAATCGAGGCAGTGTCGATGCCGAGGGCCTTGACCTGCCGCTCGCGCACGAGCCAGGCCGCCGCCTCGGGATGCAAGCCAGGGAAATGGAGCGCTCGTACACCTTCCGGCCCTCTCAGCTCTGTTCCCAGATACTGTTGCCGCGACGGCCAGTATCGGGCAAAGCCTGTGTCGAGCAACACGATCGCTCTGTTTGGAATTCGCCCGTGCCCTGCCTCCCATTGCTCGAAATCTTGGATAGTGACGCGGTAATCCCGATCACGGGCGCATTGGGCTGTGACGTCGATACGGACCGCAGCTCCAACCAAGCGTTCGATTGGGACCTGATCCAGCGTCTGCCCACCCTTGGCAAAGTGAATGGGAGCATCGATGTGGGTACCCCCATGTTCGGCCATCTCCAGGCGATTCGAGGCGTAGTAGTACCCGCCCGGCGTCTCCCCCGCCTGCAGGAGGACGAGCCGGAAGTCTTGTTCAGTCGGCCATACAATCGTATCCGCCCCGAAGGAATGAGTGAGATCGATGAGCTGCGACTGCTCCCAGGCAAGACGATCAAGTCGAGAATGACCGGCAGCGCACCCCGCACCAGCCAGCACGCACAGCACTATGAGCCCGCCAGCTAGCTGATGACCTACGCTCATCCATAAGCTATTCGTTGGCTCCTTCAGCATGACATGCTCCTTCGTTCTGAAAACTCCGGCAAATATTGTCAGTCTGCTGGGGAAGAAAGCAAACAGGGACCTGCTGATTTTCCTATCCATGAACCGATCGTGATTCATGCGAGGTGTGGTAGAGTGGAGCCCCAGGGCTTCATCCACCCTCCGTAGCATACTACTGCAGAGGAGGGGCAGTCGTGGCTTTCTGCGTAGGAGGGTGAGGCCGGGCGCTGAGGTCGTGAGTACCGGAGGCTCCTATGAAATCAGCGAACTTCGCTCCTCTCGACCTCTCCGATTACGAGATCTCCCCTGAACAGGGTTTTCTCCCGAAGGACCCACTTGAAAATCTTCTGGACTTGCCGACTCTCACCCAGTTTGGGCGCGAATTGCCGAAATTGCTGAGCACTCGCACGGTCCGGCGGTTCATCGACGAGCAACGCCACCTGCTCCCTTCCATCCCTCCAACATGGCGCACAGAAGACTATCGGGCCGCGATGCGGATCCTTTCGTTCGCCGGGCATGCCTACGTGTGGGAAGTGCCGGACCAACCGGTTGCGACCTTGCCACCACAATTGGCGAAACCCTGGCACGAAGTTGCGCAGCGGCTTGGCCGCCCTCCAGTTCTCTCCTACGCGTCCTACGCGCTCGACAACTGGCGGCGACTCGACCAGACTAAGCCGATTCAGCTCGACAACATCGTGCTGCTCCAAAATTTTCTCGGCGGTTTGGATGAAGAGTGGTTTGTCGTGGTTCACATCCAGATCGAGCGGGAAGCGGGACCAGGGCTGGCCGGACTCCTACGGGCGATGAATGGTGCGGCCGAGGACAAGGAGGACGAGATCTTGCTTGGGCTCAGATCCTTGGCGTTGGCCCAAACGGCAATGCGCGATACGTTGCTCAGGATGAAAGAGCGCTGCGATCCCTATGTATACTACAACCGCGTGCGGCCCTATATCCACGGCTGGAAGAACAGCCCTTCATTACCGAACGGGCTCGTCTACGAGGGCGTCGAGTCCTATGCCGGGCAGCCGCAACAATTTCGAGGTGAGACCGGCGCGCAAAGTTCTATTGTGCCCAGTCTCGACGCCGGACTTGGGATCGCCCATGCCCCTGACCCCTTGACCCTGTATTTACAAGAGATGCGCGACTACATGCATCCGCGCCACCGTGCGTTCCTACAGGTCCTAGAGAAGGCCACTGATGACCTGGGTCGCCCCGTGCTCTCCGGCTATGTCCGCAATCGGAAACTCCGCACCCCTGATCTCTGGACTGCCTATTGCGCCTGCGTCGATCTCCTCGCACAGTTTCGCGAGATCCACATCGGCTATGCCGACAGCTATATTTACCGCCAACATCAAGCCCACGCAAGCAACCCCACGGCCGTGGGAACAGGCGGGACGCCATTCATGACGTATCTCCAAAAACATCTAGATGAAACGAAACAGGCGCTCGTTCAGTAGGCCCTTCTGACCGACTCGCTTCATAATCGGATACTGGACTATTGACTGGAGTGGCGGCATGTGAACGGCAGAGGGTCAACCGGATCGTCGTTGACTACGCATTCTGAGCGGCGTATCGTTTCACTCAACTCCAAGAAGGAGGCCACGATGTCAGTTATTTGTTCCCTGGCCGTCTGCAAGGCACGGGATGGGATGTGCGGGCATGAGAAGGTGATGCTGAGCGTCGCCGCGCTTCTGGTTGCAGGTGTGGGCACCTATCTGCTCCTCGGCTGACCGGAGGTAGTAGACGAGTCCGTTCACCAGGCCAACTCAGAGCCAACGTGATGGTATGTGCCGTCTCTCTTACCGGCTGTGGACCATCGGCAACTCACGAGAACTTTCTGCTTCCTGCTGAATGCGTAACCGTTCCAGTCGCGACTCCTCCATAACGTGGTGGAGCATCTCATCCGTCATCTGGGTCAGCTGTGCCGCAGCATCTTTCATCTTGCCATGTTCGACCGCCCGCGAAAGCACCTCTGCCTTCGTGGCGCCTTTCTTTTGGCCCAGGAACGGCTTGATGATGAGGTAGACCACATCCCGCGCTGGCATGAAGCGGAGAAACCGACGCAGCAACTGGAATGTCTGGAGGGGATAATGTAGGAGCTTGTAGCTGAACAGTCGCTTGAGCCCCTTACGCCGGACCTCATTGATCACTTCACCGGGCAAGCAGGTCGGATCGATCTCCGAACATTTGAAATATTTGTACCAATCGGTGGTTTCGCTGACCAACCCGCGCCGCACATATTCTTGCCAGAGCGGGGTCCCCCGATACACACAGAGTCGATTGAAGCCGAATGTGTCGAGCGGCAGCTTGGAGGCCAGGTCGAACGTGGCGTTCATATCTTCGACCGTTTCATCGGGGTTGCCCACGGTGAAGAATCCGTGCACGATCTCGATGCCGGCCCGCTTGGCGTTCTTGACTGCTGTGGCCACTTCCTCCAATGTCTGTTCCTTCTTAAGACGATCGAGAATTTTCTGACTCCCGCTTTCAATCCCGAACATGACCGTCCGGCAATGGGCCTTGGCCATGGCAGGAAACAAATGCTGGGCAACCGAGTCCACGCGCCCTTCGATGCCCCATTGGATCGTGAGCTTCGCATCCATAACGCCTTGGCAAATCGCCTCGATCCGCTTGGGTTGCAGCAGAAAATGATCATCGACAAAATAGACGGACCCGTAGCCGCATTCTTCGAGGTACTTGAGTTCGCTCACCACGTGCTGGGCACTCCGCGCGCGCCACTTGCCTTCGTTGAAGATCGGAATGTCACAGAATACACAGGGCCACGGGCAGCCTCGGGAGGTTTGCATCGTCGTGAACCGCTCCATCGAGAGCACCACGGGCACGTCGAGCGGCATAGACTCCACAAAGTCGAGCGGGAGACCTTCGCGATCGGGGAAAGGCCACTGATCGAGATGGCGTTCCATCGGCCGGCCTGAGTTCTGCACGACCTGGCCGTCCTTGGCCCAGGTCAACCCAGCGACGCCAGCCGGGTCCTCAATCCGTTCGAGTAGATCGAGGAGCAACTGCTCGCCATCTCCGCGACAGACGAAATCCACTTCAGGGCACTGCAGTTTGACCAATGCGGCGTTCAAACTCGCAAAGACGCCGCCGAAGGCCAATTTGACCTTCGAGTTGGCGGCGCGAATCTGACGGGCTAAGATCTTCGCGTAGGGATAGCTGGTGGTACTGAGGAAACTGAGGCCGACCAAGGCCGGCTGATGCCGGTTGATTTCCTCGAGGATCACTTCGTTCGGCGTGTCGGGGTTCGCTTGATCGAACATCACACACTCGTGGCCGGCCTGCTTGAGCACCGACGAGAGGGACATGATGCCGATGGGCGGGAAACCCATTACCCGGATACGACCATTTTTCGCGCGTGTTTTAGCCGGGAGAGCGTAGAACTGTGGGTCTCGAACGTGGATGAGAAATACTCGCATCAAATTACCCTAACACGAATATCATGGCATGAGAAGGGAAATTACTTGCCACCCCTGGAGGGGAAACCAAACAGAGCTGAGCCAAAAACACGAAGTGGGGATGGGTGATAGACCACCACATCACCACTTGCAGATCTTCTGACGCACGAACGAGGCGAGGTTTCCCCTTACCGCCCGAGCGCAACCTTGACCGCATTGCCGATCTCAGCCGGGTTTTTCACGACTCGGACACCCGCTGCTTCCAAGCTCTTCATCTTCTCAGTTGCCGTGCCCTTCCCACCGGAAATGATGGCACCGGCATGGCCCATGCGGCGGCCTGGAGGGGCCGTGATCCCGGCAATGAAGCTGATGACCGGCTTCTTCACCTGCTTCTTGATGAACTCAGCGGCTTTCTCTTCCGCATCGCCGCCGATCTCGCCGATCATCACGATCGCCTGAGTCTCGGGATCTTTCTCGAACAATGCCAGCACATCGACGAAGCCTGTTCCATTAACCGGATCGCCGCCGATGCCGACACAAGTTGTTTCACCTAGCCCAATCGTCGAGAGTTGATGCACCGCTTCGTAGGTAAGAGTCCCGCTGCGTGACACGACGCCCACAACACCCTTCTTATGAATGAAGCCTGGCATGATGCCGATCTTCGCTTCATCAACCGTGATGACGCCGGGGCAGTTTGGTCCAACCAGGCGGACGTCGCGGCCACGGAGCGCGCGCTTGACCCTGACCATGTCATTGACCGGAATGCCTTCGGTGATGCAAATGATCAATTTAATCCCGGCATCGGCGGCCTCCAGGATCGCATCGGCGCAAAACGGTGGGGGCACAAAGATCAGCGAGGTGTCGCACTGGGTCTTCTTGACCGCGTCGCGCACGGTGTTGAACACCGGAATACCTTCGACCTCCTGCCCGGCCTTGCCCGGCGTCACGCCCGCGACGATCTGCGTTCCGTAGGCCTTGCACTGAGTCGCATGGAACGAGCCTTCCTTGCCCGTAATCCCCTGCACCACCACCCGCGTCGATTTATTCACCATTATGCTCATGTCTGCTTTCCCATTCGTTTTCTGTGTAGTTCAGTGTGCCTATTCCCACTCCAGATTCATTCACTCTTTCCCCTTCCCCACTCTCTCCCTGCTGGACGAGGGCTTAGCTTTTCTCACGGGTGGCGCCGAGCGGGCGCCCGTCCTCCTTAGCTTTCATCTTCTGTTAAAGGGTGGCCCGATTGGTCTCCAACTGCGCGCGTCCAACGAGGGCCTTCGGAGGCCGCGCGTTGCGCGAGCAAAGGAGACTAACGGGCTACCCCTCTCCTCCTACACCGGGCGGGGATGCGAGCACGCTTGGGCTGCTCGGCGAAAGGACCCGCTTCCTCACGCTGCCTTGCCCGTCAGCTTCACAATCTTTTGCGCCGCTTCCCACAGATCGTTGGCCACCTCAAGCTTGAGGCCAGACTCGGCCAATAACTTGCGGCCTTCGTCTGCATTCGTCCCTTGCAGTCTGACGACCAACGGCACATTGATCTTCACTTCTTTGGCCGCTTCGATGACACCTTGAGCAATCCGCTCGCAGCGAACAATCCCACCGAAGATGTTGATGAAGATGCCCTTGACGTTCGGGTCCTTGAGGAGGATCCGAAATCCCGCAGCCACAGTCTCCTTGGTGGCGCCGCCGCCGACGTCCAGAAAGTTTGCCGGTTCGCTGCCCGCCAGTTTGATCACATCCATCGTTGCCATGGCGAGGCCCGCGCCATTCACCATGCAGCCGATGTTTCCGTCGAGCTTAATGTAGTTCAGATTGTTTTCTCCTGCTTCGATCTCGAGCGGGTCTTCTTCGTGGAGGTCACGCATCTGCTGCACATCGACATGCCTGAACAGCCCGTTGTCGTCGAACGAGACCTTGCCGTCCAGTGCGATAAGTTTCTTGTCGCTGGTGATGACCAGCGGATTGATTTCGACCATTGCCGCATTCTTGTCCATGAACAGGCGATAGAGGTTCCCCAGCATCTGAATGAAGGGGGTCACGACGGCCGGTTCCATGGCAGGAAGCCCGAGCGCGAAGGCGATGTTTCGCCCGTTGTACGCCTGAAATCCGACGGCCGGGTCAATCGCTTCCCGGATGATCTTTTCCGGTGTCTGGGCGGCGACTACTTCGATCTCCATCCCGCCTTCCGTGCTCGCGATAAACACGGGCCACCCGCTATCCCGATCGACGAGGATGCTGAGATAGAGTTCTTTTGCGATGCCCGCCCCTTCTTCGATCAGGAGGCGACGGACCTCTCGGCCTTTCGGGCCGGTTTGGTGCGTGATAAGCGTCTTACCGATCAGTTCCTTGACCAGACCTGGAACGGCTGCCTTGTCCTTCGTAATCTTGACGCCACCGGCTTTGCCTCGACCGCCTGCATGGATCTGCGCCTTGACGACAAAAACCGGGGTATTGAGTTCTGCTGCCCAGGCCGCTCCTGCCTCTGGTGAGGTTATCTCTTTCCCGCGCGGAACCGGAACCCCGAACTGCCCAAACAACTGCTTTGCCTGAAACTCATGAACGTTCATATCGCTCCTTTTGTCGCTTCAGTGCTGAGTGCTGAGCCGTGAGTGCTGAGTCAGCGAACGAAGAATCTCTCTTCTTTTCTCAGCACTCAGCACTCGCTACTTCATTATTCTTTGCGTGTGTACGGCGGCAGGATCATGGGTGACACGACTCCGCTCACACTGCCGTGCTTCTTAGCCTCGGCACGGAACCCCCTCAGATGCCCGACCGTCAACTTCCCTTGCGGCATGGCAGCGGCACGAGCTGCGGCCGTCAGCCCAGACCGCTTTCCAAAGACCATCAGGTCAAGGAGCGAATTGCCCATCAATCGATTGCGTCCGTGCAATCCGCCGGAGGCCTCGCCCGCAACGAAGAGATGTTTCACATTGGTTTCTGAATTGGTATCGATCTTCACGCCGCCATTCTGATAGTGCAGCGTCGGATAAATCAACACGGGGTCTTTGCTGATATCGATTCCGAATCGTTCGAACTGCAGCATCATCGCGGGAAAATGCTTCTCCACGGTGCCGGGTCCATGTTCGGCATCGAGCAACGGGGTATCGAGCCAGACACCGATGCGCCCGGACATCGTGCGGATGCCGCGCCCCTCTTCACACTCCCGAATAATCGAGGAGGACACGACATCGCGGGTATCCAATTCGTTGACGAACCGTTCACCCTTCGCATTGACCAGATGTCCGCCTTCGGATCGAATGCCCTCAGTCACCAAGGCCCCGATGAGCTGCTCGGGATAGACCGCACCGGAGGGGTGATACTGGAACGTATCGATATGCATAAGTTTGGCGCCCAGACGATAGGCCAAGCATAGCCCGTCGCCGGTCGCACCGTAGTGATTGCTGGTCGGAAATCCCTGAATGTGGAGCCGGCCGATCCCGCCGGTCGCCAGAATGACAGACTTGGCGGCCACGACGAAGTGTCGATGGTTGTCGAGGTCTTTCAAAATGGCGCCGGTACAGTTCCCCTTTTCGTCACTCGTGAGCTCGACCGCGGCGCAGAACTCGAGCAATTGAATGTTCTGATTCAGCACCTCATCCTTGAGCACCCTCATGATTTCAAGGCCGGTGTAGTCTGAACAAGTCAGGAGACGAGGCTTCGAACTTCCGCCGCCTTTTTTCACATGGAGGTTGCCGTCCCCATCACGATCGAACAGCACACCCAGGCTCAACAGCCATTTCGCGATCGAGGGACCTTCTTCGACCATCACCTTGAGCAGCTTATGGTCGTTCTGCATGTGGCCGCCCTTCAGCGTATCCACGAAGTGGGTGACAGGCGAGTCTTCGGGCGCTACCGAAATCTGCATGCCCCCTTGAGCCATCACGCTGTTGGAGTCGCCGAGACGGAGCTTCGTAGCCAGGATGACCTTGGCCCCCGCCGCATGCGCATGGAGCGCCGCCGCACAACCAGCGCCGCCGCCACCCACCACCAGGACATCGGCCGTGTAGTCGGCCGTCAGATCGAACCCGTCGACAATCGGGCTATCGCCCTCCAGCAATGTCGCCAACTCGACAACCGTCTTATCCCCCTCATTGGGACCGAAACGGATCGGCCGATAGGCTCGTTCCCGAAAATCAGGATGATATTTGTGGATCAGTTGGTCACGATCTGCTGGAGAGAATTTGGGAAGGGTCTGCTTACGTCGAGCATCCCGCGTTTGGTGCACGGTCTGTTGAAGGGCGTGGATGTCCATCGCTTCAATCCGTCAATCGTCATTCGTCAAGGGTCAATAGTGGGAGCATGTGACGAATTTCCCACCATTGACGGTTGACCATTGACCAATGACGCCTCACTTGACGGTTGCGCAGTGATCGGTCAGTTCTTTTTCGGTCATCTTGAGGATCTTGGCCCACTCGTCGTTGAAACGGCCGTCCTGGATTTCTTTGATGCGCGTATCCAGGCCCAGAGGCTTCTCGGTGAAATGAGCCCCCTGCGCCCGGCTCACATACAGGGCCACGAGGTTGGGAGCGATGTCCGCAATACAGACCGGCGTGCACATGCCGCACATCACGCAATCCATGAACATCTCGGACACGCTCTTAAAATCCCCAAAGACTGCCTTCCAGACTCCCTCCCGCACATCGATCTGCTGCGGGCAGGCTTCGGTGCAGGCATTGCAGTTTCGGCAGAGCGGCGCTTCAGGATAGAGATTGAAGAGGTCTTGTTTTGGATCTTTGAGCGTCTGGATGTCGTAGATGGCCTTCCGGGCTGGAAACGGCGGCATCATCGTGATAGACATGCCGTCTTGCACCGCCATTTGGCAGGCCAGGCAGGTCCTCACTTTAGGATCGTCCTTGGTCCGATAGTAGGCCGCGCAGGCGCCGCAGAACCCGCCAAGACAGCCGGCCCCGCGGACGACTTCTTGCCCCGAGTACCACAGGGCCTTAATGATCGTGATCCCCTCCGGCACTTCGTACTTCTTGCCGGCAATCTCGATGGTGACCATCTTGTGCCGGAGGACTTCCGGCTGATCAATGATGTTCGTATCTTCCTGTGCCATTGTTCCTCGAACCGGTGAGAGGTGAAGGGTAAGGGATTAGTGGTCAGAGTCAGCTAATCTCCCCTCACACCTTACCCCTTACTCCTTACCGTATGCTAGGCAATCGCATCCACGATTGCATTCAAGGTCGCACTGGGGCGCATCGCCTTTGACGCCTTCGCATCATCAGGATGATAGTACCCGCCGACATCGACCGGCTTCCCCTGAGCACCGAGTAATTCGCTGGAGATCTTGGCTTCATTGTCCGCCATATCCTTGGCGATCTTGGCAAAGCGTGCTGCCAGGTTCTTATCCTGAGTCTGTTGGGCCAAGGCTTGCGCCCAGTACAACGCCAGATAGAAATGGCTTCCGCGATTATCGATCTCTCCCACCTTGCGAGCCGGCGACTTATTGCTCTCCAGAAACTTCGCATTGGCCTGATCGAGCGCGTCGGCCAAATTTTTTGCTGCTTGATTATTCGCCACCTTGGCGAGATGTTCCAATGAGGCGGCCAGCGCGAGGAATTCACCGAGCGAATCCCAGCGGAGATACCCTTCCTCCTGAAACTGTTGCACGTGTTTGGGTGCCGAGCCGCCGGCCCCGGTCTCGAAGAGCCCACCGCCGTTCAGCAGCGGGACGATGGAGAGCATTTTTGCGCTGGTCCCGATTTCGAGAATTGGGAACAGGTCCGTAAGGTAGTCGCGCAACACATTCCCTGTCACAGAGATCGTGTCCTTCCCTTCTTTGATCCGCTCCAATGAGAGGCGCGTCGCATCGGCCGGCTTCATGATCCGGATGTCGAGGCCCTGCGTGTCGTGATCCTTCAAGTAGCGTTCGACCTTCGTGATCAATTGCGCATCGTGCGCTCTGGTCTTGTCCAACCAGAAAATCGCCGGGGCTCCGGTGGCCTTCGCACGATTCACCGCTAACTTGACCCAGTCCCGGATCGGCGCATCCTTCACCTGACACATGCGCCAGATATCCCCTTCTTCGACCTGGTGCTCCAGAAGCGTCTTTCCCGAAACATCCAGCACGCGGATCGTGCCGTTGCCAGGTGCCTTGAAGGTCTTGTCGTGTGATCCATATTCCTCTGCCGCTTGCGCCATGAGACCCACATTGGGCACGCTGCCCATCGTCTTCGGATCGAAGGCGCCGTGCTTCTTACAAAATTCTACGACTTCGTGATAGACCGGCGCATAACTGCTGTCAGGGATCACGCATTTGGTGTCTGCCAGTTTGCCGTCAGGACCCCACATTTTCCCCGAGTCGCGAATGACCGGCGGCATGGAGGCATCGATGATGATGTCGCTGGGCACATGCAGGTTGGTGATCCCCTTGTCGGAATTCACCATCGCCATGGGGGGCCGTTTCTTGTAGACCTCTTGAATGTCAGCTTCGATCGCCTTGCGCTGATCGTCCGGCAAAGCTTTGATCTTCAAGTAGAGGTCGCCGATGCCGTTGTCCGGATCCACACCCAGCTTTTTGAGCGTCTCGCTATGCTTCTCAAACACGTCCTTGTAATACACCGTTACGGCATGACCGAAGATCTTGGGGTCTGAGATCTTCATCATGGTGGCTTTCATATGAAGCGAGAACAAGACGCCCTGCTTCTTGGCATCTTCGATCTGCTCTTCGAGGAACTGGCGCAGGGCCCGCTTGCTCATGAACGTGGCGTCGATCACTTCATTAGCCTGCAGCGCCACTTTCGGCTTGAGCACGGTCGTCTTGCCGTCCTGGCCGACGAACTCGATCCGCGCATCAGTCGCCGCAGTCGTTGTCATAGACTTTTCGTTGGACCGGAAATCCCCGCCCTTCATATGGACGACGTGCGTCTTGGAGTCCGGACTCCAGGCTCCCATCTTATGCGGATGCTTCCTCGTATGGGCCTTCACGGAGAGCGGCGCGCGGCGATCGGAGTTGCCTTCGCGCAGTACTGGATTGACGGCACTCCCTTTGACTCTGTCGTAGCGGGCCTTGATGTCCTTCTCTTTATCGTCTTTGGGGTTTTCCGGGTACTCGGGAAGCTTGTAGCCCTGGCACTGCAACTCTTTGATGGCCCCTTGTATTTGGGGAAGCGATGCGCTGATGTTCGGAAGCTTGATGATATTGGCTTCCGGTGTCTTAGCCAACTCGCCCAATTCAGACAGCGCGTCCGCTTGTTTCTGTTGCGGCGTCAAGTAGTCTGGAAACACAGCAAGAATGCGACCGGCCAATGAAATATCCCGCAATTCAACGGACACGCCGGCCGCCTTGCTGAAGGCGTTGATGATCGGCAGAAACGAGTACGTTGCCAACATCGGGGCTTCGTCGGTTTTCGTATAAATAATTTTTGATGCAGTGGTTGCCATTATTGTATCTCCTTCAGTTCCTTGTTAGTTCAGCGCGTTCAACGCCGAACCTGCCTTGAACCACGCAATCTGTTGCTCGGTGATGCTGTGGTTCGCCTGAAGGGTGAGCGACGTACCATCCGCCTTGTGGATGGTTATCTGCACCGGTTTGCCAGGAGCCAGACTACTTAGCCCCGTCACGCTGATGCGATCCTGTTGCTCGATCTTCTCGTAATCCTTCGGGTCAGCGAAGGTCAACGCCAAGATCCCCTGCTTCTTTAAATTGGTCTCGTGAATGCGGGCAAAGCTCTTCGTAATCACGACGCGGACGTTGAGGAACCGCGGCGACATGGCGGCATGCTCCCGGCTGCTGCCCTCGCCATAGTTCTCATCGCCGACCACGATCGAGCCGATGCCCTTGGCCTTGTACCGGCGGGCGATCTGCGCTATCGTAAGCCCCGCTTCGCCCGTCAAGACATCCGTGCCCTTGCCTGGCTCGGAAGAAAATACATTGTTCGCCCCAAGGAACATATTGTCGCTGATCTTGTCCAAATGGCCGCGGAACTTGAGCCAGGGACCGGCTGGAGAAATGTGATCGGTCGTCGTCTTGCCTTTGGTCTTGATCAAGAGCGGAAGTTTCTCGAAATCCTTGCCGTCCCAGCGCGGGAAGGGCTGTAACAACTGCAACCGCTCACTGGTCGGCGGAACCTCGACAGTCAAGCCTTCGCCGTTGGCTGCCGGCGCAACAAACCCTTCCTCACCCTTCGCGAAACCCTTGGCCGGAAGCTCTTCACCCACCGGCGGCAGGAACTTGAATTCCTTCCCGTCCGCCCCCTTGAGGGTCTGATTCACAGGATCAAATCCAAGATCGCCCGTGATCGCGTAGGCCGTCACGACTTCCGGACTCGCAAGGAATGACAATGTTTCATTGATGCCGTCGTTACGGCCAGGGAAATTACGGTTAAAGGAACTGACGATCGAATCCGCTTTCCCCTTTACACCATCGGCCCGCTTCCACTGCCCGATGCAGGGGCCACAGGAGTTCGACAACACCGTGCCGCCCAATTTTTCAAATGTGTCCAGAAACCCGTCGCGCTTCATCGTATGATAAATGCGCTCGGAGCCAGGCGACACGAGGAACGGGGCTTTCGCTTTGAGCCCGGCCTTCAACCCTTGCTGGGCAATGTGGGCCGAACGGCTGATGTCTTCATAGGATGAATTGGTGCAGCTTCCGATGAGCGCCGCCTTGAGCTCGACCGGATAACCCTTCTCCTTGGCTTCCGCCGCCATCTTGGAGATGGGCCTGGCGAGATCCGGCGTATGGGGCCCGACGACATGGGGTTCGAGCGTCGACAAATCGACTTCGACGATCTGGTCGTAGTACTTCTCAGGCGACTGAAAGACCTCGGGGTCCGCCACAAGCAATGACTTGTTGGCAATCGCGAGGTTGGCCAGATCAGCCCGATCCGTGATGTTCAGATAGGCGACCATCTTCTGGTCGAAGGGAAACACCGATGTCGTGGCGCCCAGTTCAGCTCCCATGTTGCAGATCGTCCCCTTACCGGTTGCGCTGATGGTTTCGGCGCCGGGGCCAAAGTATTCGACGATTTTGTTCGTCCCGCCCTTCACCGTGAGCAAGCCGCAGAGATAGAGAATCACGTCCTTCGGCGAGGCCCAGCCGCTCAACTTGCCGGTCAGGCGGATGCCGATCAGTTTCGGATGGAGGACTTCCCAGGGCAGGCCGGCCATCACTTCGCCGGCATCGGCGCCACCGACACCGATGGCTAACATCCCAAGCCCTCCACCATTGGGCGTATGCGAGTCGGTTCCAATAATCAAGCCGCCTGGAAAGGCATAATTTTCCAGCACGACTTGGTGAATGATCCCGGCGCCAGGCTTCCAGAATCCAATACCGTACTTCTTGGCCGCCGAGGCGAGAAAACTATAGACCTCCTTGTTCTCGTCCACCGCACGAAGAAGGTCCTTCTCAGAACCCATCTCGGCACGGATCAAGTGATCGCAATGAATGGTGCTCGGCACGGCCACTTTTGCCTTGTTGGCCTGCATGAACTGCAACATGGCCATCTGAGCCGTCGCATCCTGCATCGCCACACGATCGGGCCGCAACGCCAACATCGCCTTGCCACGCTCCCAGGTCTGGGTCTCGAAATTATCAGCGTGTGAAACCAACACCTTCTCCGCCAGTGTCAGACCACGGCCGAACTTCTTCCTGGCCTTGGCAAACACAGCCGGCATCTTCGCATAGAGGTTCTTGGCAAGATCTATCGACATGATTGTACTCCTTGAAGTTCTGAGTGATGAGTGGAGGCGCAACGGCCTCCTACTCAGGACTCAGCACTCGTTACTCAGCACTTACTTCAATGGCGGCACTTCGCGCCGCTTGGGCGCCGCATAGTTGACGAGGTAGTCGAACAGCCGGATCAAGCGGCTATCCTGACGCTTCTGATCCACCCAATGCCCGATCAATCCGATCGTGCGTGAGAGGATGAAGAAGCCGTTCAAGCTGTCAACCGGGAACCCGATATCGACGAGCACCGCTGCCATCGTTCCGTCCACGTTCAGAATCAGGTTATCCTTCTTCACCGAGGTGATCTTTTCCACTTCGAGCGCAAAGTCCAGGCAGGGAGTCTTGATGTTCAGACTCTTGACGTACCCGACCAACTCCTTCACTCGCTTGTCCGGATTGCGCAAGCTCTTGACGCGATGGCCGATCCCGGGCACCGGCCCGACGTTCTTCTTCATATAGGTGAGGAACTCGTCGACGGACATCTTGTTGTCGACCGCATGTTTGAAGTAGCGTCCGGCATCGGTCACGGCACCGCCGAAGCGAGGGCCGATCATGATCAATCCGGCTGCCACCGACTGGGACAGGCCGATCCCTGCGCAAGCCGCGATGATCGTTCCCATGGCCCCGCTGACGCAGGGGCCATGGTCGGCCGAGAGCATCATGATGCGCTTGACGATCTCGGCTTCCTGTTTCGAGATGAGTCGCTTATCCCAGAGTAGGCCCACGATATGGGGAATTTCGTACCCTTTGTTGATGAGCTCTGAGGCGGGGTACCCGTCGTAGCAGGGTTCGTCACCTCGATCGTCGCTGATCGTGGTGCGGATCAGCGGGGCGACCATGACTTCGTCCGCCTTCATCGCCTCTTCGATACTCTTCGGCAGCTTCGGCAGCATAGCCGGTTCAACCGGTTCCTTGACCTGGCCTGATTTCAACAGCTCTTGGTAGGTTCCCTTGATGGCGGGGCCCAAGGCGCCGAATGTCGCCGGCACGATCGCGCCGGCCTTTTTGAGGGCATCGGACTTGGAACGGGCCGACCCTTCTCCCTTCAGGCCTTCCTTGGCGCCTGCATGACCGAACTTCATGCCCTTCGGCAAACTCTCCTGGCAGAAGCCGGAAACTACGGCAATCAACTTCACACGCCGTGTCTTTGCGCCGTACCACTCGGCTGCCCGCTCTTCGAGATCCCCGCCCATTTCGCCGACGATGACGACCGCCTTCGTTTGTGGATCGTTCTCGAACATTTCAAGATAGCTGACGTAGTCGGTTCCCGGATAGGCATCGCCGCCGATCCCGATGGCCGTCGTAATGCCATCGGCAAACTGCGAGCAGATCCAGATGATCTCGTTGGAGAGGCCGCCTGACTTGGTGATGACCCCGAACGAACCTTCGCGATAGAGCTTGGAAAGGACAAGGTTATCAAAAGCGCCGCCGATGACACCCAACCGGCAGGAGCCGGCTGAGACAATGCCGATCGACGAAGGGCCGTTAAAGACCTTCCCGAGCTTGGTCGCATGACGGCCTAGGATTTTGGCATCTTTTTCCGGTACACCCTCGGTGATCATGGAGACTACCTTGATGTGCTGATCGTCCAAGGCTTCCATCCCGCCCTTCATCGCCCGATCTGCGCCAATGTAGACGAGACTGGTGTTGATCTGAGGATGATGCTTCGTGGCCTCCGCGACGGTTTTATAGATGGGAATAGCCAGCAAGCCACTGCCGTAGGGAATCTCGTTCGTCTTGCCGGCGTCAGGCGGATAGACAAAGGCCAGGACGTTCAGCGAACGCTTGATCAGGTAGCAAAACTCGGCCATCCGGCGCGCGGCATTCACCCCTGCGACCCCGCCCTGGATGACCACATAGGTATCTTTGTTTGCCAGGATACTCATCGGGATCTCCCCTTCTCTTCAGTGCCGAGCGATGAGTCCTGAGCCGGACGGAGCTTCCTCCTACTCAGCACTCAGGTCTCAGCACTCGCTACGACTTTTGGAGCGCCTTATCGACGATATCGGTGAGCGGTGTATTGCGGTCAAAGACGTTGATGTCGAACCCTTCGTCCTTGAGCGCGCGCATCGCATCGAGCCCTTCCTTCTCACGCGGGCCACCGCGGCGCACCCAAATCTTGACGCCCTTGAGCTTGCCCTCGGACTTCGCCTTGCGAAATCCATTGATGATGCCGCCAAACGTCTTCTTCACGTCGGTGAAATTGGCAATCGCGCCGCCGACGATGATGTTCTTGATCCCAGGCAACGAGCAGACCTTATCCGTCAACACTTCGACCGCCCAGTCCGGTGGATCGCCTGAATATTCGGCGTAATTGGCCAACTTGCCACCGCGTGCGACGACCGCATCGGAATAATAGATGCTGGCGCCGCCGCCGGCTGGAAGCATGGCTGTGTCCCCGCCTGGAATCTCGATAAATTTGACCGAGCCTTTGATCTTTGAATCGACCGCCATGACTTCCATTTCGTGCTTGGAATAGGCACGGCCGAATTCTGCGGCAAAGGCAAAGTTCCAATCAGGGTGCCGGAACTTGGCATCGCCATCGAGCAGCGTCACCGCATCCAACGCGATCAGTTCACTGTCGTGGTCGCGCAGGACCACGGGGTTCACCTCCAAGTACTGCGCATCCTCGTTATCAAAACAGGTAAACATCTTGCCCGCGAAATCAGTCATTTTCTTCAAGAGCGAACCGGTGAAGCCGGCATCTTTGGCGAGCTTTTCGAGCGCGTCCGCCGAGGGCTGCTGCCCGACTTCCAATGCCAGGCGCTTCACGCGATCCCAATTCGATTCGACTTCAATGCCGCCGCAGTTGGCGACCAGAATGTCCGTCCCTGCACGGGTGGATTTCACCGCACAATAATATTCTTCCTTATGCGGAATCATTTCAGACACGATCACTTGCGAGACGGTGATGCTGTCCACTTGGCGACCGATCATCTCCTTGGTCGCTGCTTCTGCTCCTTTGAGATCCAGATCGACCTTCACCAAGCCGAGCTTGAAGCGAGAACCGAGCGCTTCATGAGCCTTGACCACCAACTTGGATTTTTTGAGCCATTCATTGACTTGGCCGAGCTTCGTCAATTCGTCAACCGAGGTGACGACGACATAGTTGGGGACCGTGATGCCCCACTTCTTCATCAGCCCCATCCCGGGACCTTCAAGCACCTTCGCCATGGCGTCACTCCATCAGAAATGGTGAAAAACAATATAAAGGAGGAGGATTCTAACGAAATCGGTTGAGGTACTCAATATGTCAGAGGGACTAACCGAAGATGGCTCAAAAGACCTAGCGGCGATGACGGCAGATGTACTGAGATCTAAACTGTTGAAACTATTGCGCAATATAATTATTTCATCGCGAAGCATCTCACATACGTGAGGCAAGAATTATCCTGGAAGGCGGTTGGATTGGCAGGCGGGACAAAAAAACGAACTGCGTTCACTTTGGAGACGGCGAATCATCCGTCCGCAGCGGTTGGGACAGGGTTGACCTTCTTTGCCATAGACGAGATGGCGGCACTTGTATCGGCCTTCCGTGCCGTCAGGTGCATAGAAATCTTTGACGCTTGATCCGCCACAGGAAATCGCCTCGCGAAGCACCGTTTGCATGCTGCCGTAGAGCGTGAAAATCGTGGCCTCTCGCAGCCGATTCACCTCACGGTTTGGATGGAGCCTAGCGCGAAAGAGAATTTCGCTCGCGTAGATATTCCCAATCCCAGCGATCACTTGCTGATGCATCAACAGCGGCTTCAATCGTCCACGCCTGGCTTGCATGAGACGGACGAATTCATCGCGCGGCACCATGAGGGGATCGACCCCAAAGCGGCGAGCACGGTAGCGGTCAAGTCCTGCCCGATCGAGCAAGGAAATCCGACCAAAACGGCGAGGGTTCCAATAGCGCAGTTCTGATTCACGGCCCCCCGTGAACGACATGCGGACATGCACGTGCTGCGGATACTTTGGCTGTGTCGCGCGGAAAAGTAGGAGGCCTGTCATGCCAAGCTCCGCGACGACATATCTGAGTTCGTCCTCTTTTTTAAACCCCAGTGAGACGCTCTTGCCGTATCGCTCTACCGCTTCCAGCCGCGCGCCGTGATACCACGAGAGGGTGGGTAACCCTTCCCGAACAATATCTGCTCGTCCCACCCAACACTCGTTGAGCCGCGCGCCGAGGAGATGATCTCGTAACTGCCGAGCAACGACTTCGGCTTCAGGCAATTCCGGCATCGTGAGAGGTCCTCAGTGAAGTGGTCGCATCTGTGCCGTAGGCTCTAGCTGACTGCGGAAAAGCTTGGTTTTTGTGCAATGCCCGTTGTGATATTAGGCATGGGGACAGTGTCAGAATAACCAGCAGGATGCTCAAAATGGCCAGATTTCTCCCCACCCAACCCTGGCGGTTACTTCACCCTCCCGCCCTGAGCCTGCCAAGACAGACTCGTCGCCCTGGGACGCGCCTTGTCCCAGGCAAGGCAGGAGCAACTATCGCTTTAAGGGGTGGCTGGATGATTCCAACTGCGCGCGTCCAACGAGGGGAGTCCGCGACCGCGCGTTGCGCGAGCACGGGGATCGTCCCAGCCACCCCACCCTTTTTTTCAGCATCCTGCTAGATTAGGCCACGAGCAGCACAAGAAAGGCAATGTGTGTGAAGAACTGCTAGCCCGCATTATTCACGAGGATTCGTGAATAATGCGGGCTGGGCGTGATGCAAGGATCTTCTTGTCCTTCGCGCGAGCCTCGCGAAGAAGACGAACCTGGGTGATGGCTTCTTCGAGATTTGGAAGGGGCATGGCACCGGGTCTGCGCCTCATGACCAACTTCAGGACCTCAGCATACGTCATCCCTTGGACACAACAGAGATAGGCCATCACGACCGACACGGATCGGCCCATGCCGGCACGGCAACAGACCATGACCCGATGGTCTGAAATATGCTGTTCGACCCAACTCACGGCTCGGTCCAACAAGTGCGGCTCGGCTTCGGCATACTCCGAAAATGGAATCCTGTCATAGGGCAGCCGGCCGGGTGACTCCAACGTATACTCAGCGGCAACGAGGAGCAGCGCGCCGATCTTTACCGGCGGTTCCCTCGCGTCGTTGATATTCCCGACTAACAGAGTCTCGGTGATAAGGTGCATGATGGACTTAGTATAAGAGAGGCACCCGCCAGGTCAAGAAGAAACCTTGCCCGCATTATTCATGACGGTTCGTCGCGAAATCGCTGAGCCGCGTCGCGAGACCGGCGCGCGGAGCCTGGAGGACCTGAGGCGTACTCGTGCAGTACGGTGAGAGTCCAAGGGGCGAGCCCGCCGGCCGAAGGCTCGTCGTAGCAGCGGATCGGCGATTACAGCAGAAACGCTCATGAATATTGCGGGCCAACCCTGTCCCGTTGCAGTCGCTTCCATGTGAACGTTATACTGGCCGCACGATACCGCCGACTTCTGCACAAGGAACCACCCCGATGCCAAGCCCGACCGTTAAAGAAGTTGAAACCAGGCTTGAAACCGTCCAGTGCGCCATTTGCAAGGGGTCAAGCTTTGGAATTGATGAACGCTCTATGCAGGCGGACGGTGAATGGCGCGGCATCTGTAGGAAATGCTATTACACCTTCCCAATCTACACGGATATGGAGTTCTACCTTCGCACACAACCGGATATCCCCTACCGGCTTAAAGAAATGTCCTGTCCGACCTGTAATCACCAAGGCGTGAACCTCAATTTTCGTATCACCATGTCCGTTCGAGAATCCATCTATTTCCTAACCTGTACCTCGTGCCAGAAAACATACCCGGAGCGCTCCTCTCTGGAAGCCTTTGAATAACTCCCCTTTTCGCCCTCAGCCTAGTGTATACTATGCCTATGAGAGAGACACCAAAGAGTCCAGCCAAGGCCCCCGAAGCTCCCGCTCCAGAGACCGTGGCCAAGGTGAGAAAAGAAATCCCGCTCGTCTCAGTCCCCAACGATCGTGACATGATCGCCGAAGAAATGGCGGAGATGTTCGATGAAGACCGGGTGTCGCATCAGCACGGCAGCTCAGAACCTGAAGCGGATTAGTCCTCGCCTCCTCCAACCATCCTCAGCCATCAGCCTTTCTAATCCTATAGCAGGTGACCGCTTCTGCCCTGCTCAACCGCTTCGGCTCGACCGCACTAAGCCTCTCATCTGCTCGGCTGTGGAACTCGTTCCTTTCCAGGCTTCACTTGAAAGGAACTTCAAACAGTCCTCGCCGTCCGCCTTCGGCGGATCGCATCTGTTCGGCAAGTACGGGACCCTCGCCTGCGCGATTCGCGATGCAGAAGCGGTCACCCTGCTACGTGCTGCTGCTCAAAAGAAATGGGGACGGCGACGAGTCGCTCACAGACCCGTCGCCTTACCAGAGAATACGGCCTTGCCACGGGAAAGAAGTGAGTCTCGGCACGTCTGGTGTGGGCGGGTGAGATACAGGCCTTTTAAAACAGCTTGTAAACCGATCCGCAACGAAACGCCGCTTCTGCCGCTGCTCTATCCCATTCATCGTGCCTTTTTGTAACACCTAACGACCCAAGCTCAGCGACCCGGCCCACGGGACGCATGGATTGCAACCGAAGCGCGATGGCCGGGTTCGCTGCAGCGCATGGTTAGGTGATGTCATCGTCGCTCTGTCCATACTACATCCCTTATTGCAGGATCGGAGGCGAGAATATGCTGAAGCGCCTCAGTGAGACGGGTGAGCTGTGCAGTCGCATCTATCTTCTTGAACAATTTCTTCACGATTGGGGTGCTCGGGTCAGTGAAGCACAAGAACTCGTCGTCATCTCCATTCTGATGTCCGCAACAAAGGGCAAGCCGGAATGCCTCGTTGCGCACTGGGACATACCATCCCCAATCCTCTGCAACCATCTCCTCCGTCGCGATGCCCCTCTCGGCAAGCTTCTGGACAAGATACTCGGCAAGGCGCTTGCCCCATAGCCCCGGATTGATCTGCTCCTCTTCACCTTCGTAAGGTGGAAACTTGGAGGACCGGAACTCGACTTGAGTCTTCATTGCGCGAAATCACCTAACAATGATTAGACGGACCCGCATAAGAGCCGGATCTGCGAATTTCTATCCGAATAACACGTCGTCGATTCCACGCAACAATGCGCTATCCTCCTATCATTTTGAAAAGTTGCGGATCAAGGGCCACTTACCATGGCTTCTTATGCGAATCAGCGTAATATCACCTTGAGCAAGCGGACTTAAGGGGTCAGACCACTTTGGTTTTATTGATTGGGAGCAAATCCTATTCGCTTTTCCAGCGCAGAGCAAGAACGTACCGCCACTTGTCCGAGAAACGGGACCGGTCTATGAGCGACCGGTCCCGGCTCCACACTCTCAAGGAAGCATGCGGCATTGAGCGACTTGCGCCGGAGCGGCGGGGCTTATCACTACGTGCGCGCATCCAACGAGTGCCTTCTCACTCTTTACACTTTTTCTTGGAGGGAGTGGCCAAGGCTGCCCTTTACTGCGCGCATCGAACGAGCACATTCTTATCGTGCGCGTTCTGCGAGCAAGAAGGACACCAGGCCGCTCCTTCCCATCCTTCTGCTTCAGAGCGCCGTGGAGGGGGTGCCGCGGGAGGCGCGGAAGCGAGAGGCTGCATGCTTCCTTCTGTCCTGATTGGCTAATTTCAGACGGGACGGACGATCTCGACCGCTGCATCACTCTCAATTCTTCCAACTGGTGAGACTTTTCCTTCTCGTTCCTTGCGCACGATCCGCTCGATCTGCACGATGGCGCCGCGATGCCAGCTATCGACAGCCGCATTTTGAGGAGAGGCCTTCCGATCCAGCCGACCGACTTCAGGTCGTCCTGTTTCATTGCACAACCAGGCTCGCTTCTCCCCCTTCAATTCTCGTAGTTCGCTCACGACCCGGAAGGTCTGCGGGCTGCGCGTCACAATGGTGCGACCGTCTGTGCGCAACAGCAGATAGGAAAATTTCAACGCGTCTTTAATAAACCCCACCTCACGATCGATCGCAGCAATCGCAGGAGGCGTCTGCCACGGTCGCTCCTCATGACACCAATCGTCTGGATGGTCTAAGGCGGGACAGGTCCCTTCATGCAGGCAGGGGCTATACACAGTACAAAGGCCCTGCTTGAGCAGGTGATTACGCATGTGATGCAAAGCTCGAGCCGTCTGCCGCAAGGCCGGCTCGATGATCATGATGGTGCCGTGCGGTGCGAGGAACGGCAGGAGCTGGCCAACAACCGCGGCCCGCTCTGATGGAGAGTCGATCGATGCAGGAAACAATTCATTGAGACAATTCGCCATGATAATGAGGTCATACGGCCCGCCCCGCACAATTTGCTTACCGAGGTCGCCTTTGAGCGGATGTTCCAGATTGCCCTCGACACACCGAAGTCCTGATGTTGATATTCCAACCTCCCGGCAATAGGCCTCCCACAGCCTCTTCGTGTCCCGCAATGGTACGTGGGACGCATCGGTGGCCAGGACCGACAGAGATTTCGCCCGCTCAGGGCTGCGATGCCACAGCCAATCTAATAGGGCCAACGCCCCAGTCCCTGGGCCACAGCCGAGGTCAAGTACGGCCATTGGACGATCCGACGCTTCCATGCCGCTGTCCTCAGGCAGTTCGTTCAATAGGACTTGGACTTTGGAAAGGTTCACAGGGAGAAAATACGAGAGATAGGCAGAAGCGTGGGCGGGATTATCCAGGTAACGCAGGGGCAACGTTGCGCGTGCTGTCGTAAAAAGACGTGAAAGGTTCACGACCGCCTGGGTCAAGGAGTCACCATGAAGATCCCCCTCGGGCGACGCCTTTGCCATGACCCTCAGAATTTGCGATGACAGACTGGACGGCTTCTTCTCGTTGAAGGGGTGCATGGGCATAGTGTAAGCTGATGTTGATTAGGAGGACAACCATGACAGACGCAATTCTATTGGCCTATAAAGAAGTCGAACACTCAATGGAACGATTCACCCAACTCCTCCAAAGCCACGTGGATACGATGGGTGCGGTCCCATCCCACGACGCTGACAAAGTCTTCCGACTGTCGCAAGGCTCCAAGGCAATGAGGGACAGCGCGATGATCTACCTCTCCTACGCCAAATACGTGGCCTATGGCATGCCGGAGAGTGAAGACATGGTGCAAGACGAGCTGCAGGGGTGAATACCGTTAAACGGTAACCGTTATTCGTTGAACGCAAGACGAACTTCGAAACGATTAACGTTTATCCATTCACGTATAACGCACCCGAGCTGAAAATAAAAAGGCCCGATCCCGCGAAGGATCGGGCCTTTGCTATTCAGCTCAAGGGTGTCAGATGCTGCGCATGAAATGCGCCACGTCATCCTGATTGACGGCTCCACCCATGATTGAGGACATCGCTACGTTGGTCGATTTCTTCCCGGTCAGACCGGACTCGACTTCGTCCACGATCAACTCAACCGGCATCGACTGACCGCCGTACACCCGCGGCCCACCGATGATCTTGGCGCTAGAGTACCCATAGATCGCCGTGGCCACTTCTTTGGCCAGCCATCCGACATAATTAAACTCCGGAACGACTATGAGCTTCGCCTTGCCACAGAGCTTGCGTAACTCCTTCGTCGGAAATGGACGGATCGACCGGACCTTGATCAAGCCGATCTTGATGCCCTTCTCTGCGCAAATGCGAACGGCTTCCCGTGACTGGGCCGCGGCACTGCCTGAGGCAATGATGACCGCCTCGGCATCGTCCACATTCTCAGCTGTAAGCAAGCCACCTATATACTGATTGATGTACTTGCGAGACCGCTCGACTGCGGCCCACACTTCCTGCTGCCACACGGCATGGATGTTATAGGCCATGAAGTTGGACTTTTGAACCGGGGCGTCGCGGGACAGGCGGGCGGGAGGATTCTCCGCATCGAGTACCGGCACCGCGCCGCGCCATGCGTCACGTGGGGGAAGCTTCATGCTGCGGTCCTGCATCCGGACGTACCCACGGGCATGGGTCACAAAGAATCCGTCGCAGCAGACACCGACGGGAAGCGTCACATCGTTTTTCTCACTGATCACAAATCCTGCCATGATGAAATCATACATGTCCTGTTGGTTTTCAGCATGGAGCACGATCATGCCGCTGTTGATAAGATAGGCGACTTCGATGTTGTCCGGCTGAATGGCCAACGGAGCGTTGACAACGCGGCAGGTGAACATGGCGACAATGGGCAGCCGATGCCCGGGCCATGACGAAATGCCTTCAAGACCCCTGAGCGTGCCGGGACCGGCGGTCGCCGTAAAACAGCGGACACCGGCTCGGGACCCGCCTGCCATCGCCGCCATGACACCGACTTCTTCTTCACCACGATAGTACTCTTTCACATACCCTTCGCCGTAAAGCACGCCGATGAGTTGCATTGTTTCGCTCTGCGGGGTGATCGGGTAGGCGATGGCCAGGTCCACGTTGGAGCGCCGAACGGCCTCTTTCGCCGCTTCGCTGCCAGTAATGAACTCTTTTGTCCGCGGGGCTTCGAGAAACAAATATTCAGGCGTGACCACCTTCTGCCGTTTCGCTTCGGCATGGGGGTCCTTCCTCGCGCCCGTTTCCGGTTTAGGCGCAGCGACACTCGTGATGGGATCGCCCTGCGGGTTTGTCTTTTGTTCTGCTTCGAGTGCTTCGCTCATCATGACACCTCTTGGCTATATCGCCCGGCGGTTCGACCTTGTTTAGCCTTCACGCTTCATCTGCTCGGCCGAGTGGCCGAAGGCAGCCGCGCCGGCAAGGCCTGCCACTGGCGCAAACGTGAGGGGATTGGTGTGAGTTTTCCCTCCGTGAACTCTCGATTGCGTTCCGGTAAATCGGACGTTCTCGCCGTTGTCCGGCAACTTAATGCCCATTTCTTCGCGCACCCGCTTGAAGACCTGCGCGGTCTTTCTCAACTTGATCGTATCGGAATCGCGAATTGTCAGCATCGCATCTTCATGCCCCTGCTCCGCACAGATCGCCATTGTCAAACAGTTCGTCCCCGCACGAATCATTTTCAAGGTCAAGTTGGCGTAATGACAATGCACGCCGATGAAGATACAGGCTTCGATCTTATTGCCCCAAATTGTGAGATTCGGATGGTTCGGATTGATGACCTCTTCCGGGTCGATCTTCGGATACTTCGGACGATAGTCCGGCATGGGGATGATCATAACGTCCGGAATCTGGGCGGCGATCTCCAGCACTGCCTTGGCCTTTTCAACTGCATGATCGTTCCAGGCCCAAAGGACCAACGGTCCAGGGAAGATCGTGGCATTGGGGCTGGTCAGCATTTTACGAGCCATCTCTTCGATGACCTTGTCTTCATTGAGCTCCAGCAATCCATAGTAGAGCCCCTGCCCTGGGTCGGGCAGCGC
Source organism: Nitrospirota bacterium (assembly GCA_963741245.1). GTDB lineage: Bacteria > Nitrospirota > Nitrospiria > Nitrospirales > Nitrospiraceae > Palsa-1315. The sequence continues at coordinate 382,119 of CAVUHR010000028.1, forward strand.
GACTCCCAGCTGAGCCGCCGACGGCGGATGGAATCCGGCCGGCCCCGGAACTATGATGCGTTCTCTTGCATCGATCATCGTTGCCACTCCCGTACCTCCCTAATTACCCACTACAATCATTGGATCGGACAGGACTGCAACGGTGGTTTTCTCTTCATAGCGAATGTTGTCAGTCACGGCAGCCAGCGGCAATTGATCAATCATGATCATCTTGATGGCATTGTTTTTGGCCATATTGTCACAGACCCACACACACTGCGCGCAGCCCTTGCAGCGGTCCACCGCCACGTAGGCAGTGCCGTACTTGAAGCCCCTGTCCCTCCCCATGTCTTCGCTATACTGAATGGTATTCGCTTCAGGACAATATTGCGTGCAGAGCTTGCAGCTCTTCGAGGCGCAAATTTCAACGTCGATATTAGCGACCAGATACATGGTGACTCCTTCGTGCTAAATCCTGGTTAGGCGCCTACGGTCGCACGGGCTTCCGACCGTTTGACCGATGCCGCAGCCCAACCGTGATCGACCGCGTAGTTCCAGCCGGCCTGAATCACCGCTACATTTTTATCAATCAACTCCTGCTTTTTCTTGAACTTCCGCTCGACGACACTGTCCAAGGCCGCGGTTCCGCCGGAGACGACAAATCCTTTGCCAAGGAACCGATCCTTCACCGACTGCTCCAGCGCTTCAACCGTAGTCAGACCCGTGATGGCTCCGATGCAGCCCATCAGTGCCATGTTCGTTGCGAGGTCCATACCCGCAACTTCGAGGGACAGTTTGGTGGCGGGGAAGTAATAGAGCTTCGCACGGCGCTCATCCAACTCACGCTGCTGATCCCTGTGGAGGGACATCGGACCATCGTTGTTGATCAGTGCAATCCCATCTTCCTTCAATCCGAAGTAAAAGGGCATCGTATACGACTTGCCATGGGTAATAACTTGTGGGTGGAAGATAATGATGATGTGCGGGAAGGTAATTTCCCCAATCTCATAGATCGGTTCATCCGACACACGGACGTAGCTCTCGACCGGTGCCATCCGCTTTTCCGATCCGTAAAATGGGACGATCGTGCTTTCACCGCCGGCATGGATCACTGCGGTGCTCAGAATGTGTGACCCTGTCACGACACCTTGCCCGCCGACCCCTGCCATCCGAATGTTGAAGCGCTTTGCCATGTCCGAGCCTCCCTCCGAGTCGCTTACGCCTGGTTTGAAATTGCGGCAGCAGGAGCAGCCGGCTTCGGAAGATAGTCTTTATAGCCATACCGCTCAGTAAGATACTGCTTGGCCTCGTCACTCACGTATTCTGTGAACTGATACCGATCATTCTCAACGGTCTTCGCGTCTTCCATCACCTTGTCGGTCGGAATCGCGTACTCGATGTTGCAGGAAGTGTAGGCTTGGATGTAGGTCGAGCCCACTTCACGGGCTATCAGCACGGCCTTCTTGATGACACTCTCGACGCGGCGGGGATTATTTGGAACCACTGTCGCCACGTAGGCACACCCGGCCACCTTCGCCATTTGCAACATGTCCATCTTCTCGAACTTCTTCCCCAACGGAGCCATCTTTAAGACGGCACCGCGGTTGGTCATTCCGCTCTCCTGTCCACCGGTGTTGCCGTACACTTCATTGTCCAACATGATCGTGGTGAACCGTTCCTTTCGGAACCAGGAGTGGAGCACCTGCTGGAAGCCGATATCCGCCGTCCCACCGTCCCCCGCCATGACCACCACATCCTTTGGCTTGTCACCGAACCGCAGCCGCAGCCCGCGGGACAGTCCACTCGCGACACCGTTCTGATCGCCGTAGTTGCCGTACACAAACGGGATCGCAGCCTGTGAAATCGCTAACCGTCCACAGCCTGCTGTTCCAACAGTGATCGTATCTTCTGGGTTGGGGAAGGCAATGATCGCCAGCCGGATGAACAGAGTCATCGCGCAACCGGCACACATGGGATGTTCTTCGAGAATTTCCTTGAAGCTCCCCATTTGGGAGACCGAAATTTTCTTTCCAAACGGGCCATGCTCGACCATGTCCCGATATTCTTTGGGCATGAACTTCTCAAATCCACCGGAAAACTTTACATAATCAAGACTCATCGGAACACCTCCCTCTATCGTGGCAACGGAATTCCATTGCCTATCGGAAAGACATACTTATATGCAACAAGCCCGCAGGAATTCGAGGTTAAATGAACTGGGCTGACCCGCTCAAAGACGTTCACACGACTGCGCATGGTAGCAAACACTAAAAAAGACTGTCAATGAGAAACGTCGACACACCCTGGAATCACATAGGCATCGTGAGATATTATAACGTCCTGATATTCAACGCAACTTCTCAGAAGGCCCACCATGCCAGATAGAAGCCCTAGCACCGCCCAAGCCAGTAGGCCATTTGCCCTAACAACGTGAGTTTCGCAACGTTTTGCAGTCGTCGAACGTATGACCGACTTCATGGCATTGGAAAGAGAGATTGCCGATTCCATAAAACCTGTCTAGACTAGGCACGTATGTCAACACGCGTGATCATCCCGGGGGAAGACGAAGGCGCTCAGCACGCCGGTGGGATCCATAAGCGCCCCCCGATTCCCGACAATTCGCTCAAAGCCGAGTGCCCGAAGTTCATGAGCCATGGCCCCTGCGGAGGCGTGCGAAAAGGGGGACTATGTGAGGTGTACCCCGAGATGGCTTGTCCCTGGGTGACCCTCTACATTCAACTGGAAAAAATCGGACAGGTGGAGTGGATGAAACAGGTCTAGAAAGACGTGCGGGGTGAGGGGTGAGGCGAAAGGGAAAAAAGATTCAATCAGCGACAAGGCTGGGTTACAACGAGCGGCATGCAAAGAGCGGTATTACCACTCCACTGCCGGACATCGAAACCTTCCCGAACCAATACAAGGGCTACGAAATCACCATCGAGATCCCTGAATATACCGCGATCTGCCCGAAGACCGGTCTTCCGGACTTTGGCACCATCACGCTGCACTACATGCCCGACAAGGAGTGCCTGGAACTCAAATCACTCAAAATGTACATTCATGCCTATCGTAATGTGGGCATTTTTTACGAGAATTCCGTCAATCGCATCTTGCAGGACATCATCAAAGCCTGCCGCCCTGTATGGGCGAAAGTCACAGGTACATTCGCAGCGCGCGGCGGACTCAGAAGTGTGATCGAAGCACGATTTCCGTGAGACACTCTCCCGCACGATTTCGATTCAGTTAACCTACTACCCTATCCATGACCACCTATGCCATCGGCGATGTCCAAGGTTGCTCCACTCAGCTGAGTCAACTCCTCGATCGCATCAACTTTGATCCCACGGCAGACCGATTGTGGTTCGTCGGCGACTTGGTGAATCGAGGATCGCACTCGCTCAAGGTCCTTCGATACATCAAACAGCTTGGCCCTGCCGCACAAATCGTGCTGGGAAACCATGACTTATTTCTCCTCGCTGTCGCAGAAGACATCGTCACAGTCCGGCCAAAAGACACGATTCAGGATGTGCTGGGGGCAGAGGATCGAGCAGAATTAATGGACTGGCTTCGTCGCCAGCCCCTCCATTATCGCGAGCGATCGTTCTTCATGGTGCACGCAGGTCTCCTCCCTCAATGGACCATTGATGAAGTAGTGAACCTTGCCAGAGAAGTCGAAGCGGTATTATCCGGCTCGAACTATCGAACCGTCCTTGAAGCGCTTTTCCGCGGACTCTCGCCTCGATGGGACCCTGCCTTGACTGGGTACGAACGTCTCGCGAGTATCACCCGAGTGTTGACGAGACTACGGACCTGCACCCCAACCGGTGAGATGTCGGGATTCTCCGGCCCTCCAGAGCAGGCTCCCGCAGGATATCTTCCCTGGTTCCACATTCCAAACCGTAAAAATGCCGATGCAACGGTCATCTGCGGCCACTGGGCTGCGTTGGGATTGCACATCGAGCCCAACCTGTTAGCCATCGATAGTGGCTGTGTATGGGGGAAAAAACTGAGCGCAGTGCGACTAGAAGATCGCAAAATCTTCCAGGTCGCAGGTGTCCGACGAGCGCGTCCGTGATTGAGCCTCACCCACCTAATCCGACTTGGCCTCGTTACTCAACGAGGCCGTTTCCACCCTATCGATTCCTTCCTGGGGAAAATTCGCACCCGCGGCGCGATCCCCTCGGTCATTCCTACGGTCAGCCGGAGCCGAAACCCCTCGCCTCTCCACCGAAAGAATGGCAACGGTCAGAGGATTACTTGTATGGAATCGATCTCTACAACTACGCCTACTGGTGGGAATGCCACGAAATTTTCGAAGGGCTCTGGCACGCAGCGGGCCACAACACCGAACAAGGGAACTTCTTCCAAGCCCTCATCCAGTTCGCCGCCGCCAATCTCAAGCGATTACTCGGCAATCACCGGGCAGCGGGAAATCTGCTTTCCAGAGGCATAGTTCGATTGCAGAGGGCGCCGAAGTTCTATATGGGGATGGACGTGGCCAGACTCACAGAAGACTTTCGGCAGCACGTGGCCGGTTCGGACTTTCGTGCGCCGCTCATTCGACTGCATGGGCTGGAACGGGTGCAGTGAGTTTGGCGAACTTGGGAACGGATTCGTCGAAGGCTACCAAACCCACGCTCGCACAAAGACTTACGGTGCACAGGGCCGGCCTGGCCTTGCTCCTGTACATTCCGGAATCGAACGATCTGTTAGTGATAGCTTTCTGTGTCCGACGGAAACTTGCCCTGCTCAACTTCTTCTTTATAGCGGCGAAGGGCTTGGAGCGCATCCGCCTTAAGATGGGCATAGGGCTTGACAAACTTCGGCACGAACTCATCGAAAAGACCGAGGAGGTCATAGAGCACAAGGACCTGGCCATCACAGTGCGGACCGGCGCCGATCCCGATGGTAGGAATGGCAACCTGCTCTGTAATAGTCTTGGCCAACTCGGCGGGAATCGCTTCGAGCACGATAGCGAAGGCGCCGGCTGCTTCAAGGGCCTTGGCATCATTCAGCAAAACTAGCGCATGATCTGATTCTTTTCCTTGTACTTTGTAGCCTCCATATCGATGAACAGATTGGGGAGTCATGCCGATATGTCCCATTACCGGAATGCCGAAACTGGTCATCGCAGCCACATGATCGGCCACAACCGCGCCGCCTTCCAGCTTGATTGCCTGAGCCCCGGCCTGTAGAAACCGTCCCGCATTACGAAGCGCGTCTTCGCTGCCGGCTTGATAGGACATGAAGGGCATATCCCCTATGACGAGCGCTCGTTGGGCCGCCCCCGCCACAAGCTTCGTATGGTAAAGCATGTCATCCATCGTCACAGAGAGCGTATTGGTCTTCCCCTGTACGACCACACCCAGTGAATCCCCGACCAGAATCGCCTCGATGCCGGCCTGTTCAACAATGCGTGTAAAAAGCGCGTCGTATGCCGTGACGACGATGAGCTTTTTCTTGTCGTGCTTGTAGCGCTGAAATTCGGGGATCGTCATCAACCCACTTCCGCTTTGGTGATAATGTCAGCCAGCCGGTGCGTGGCCTTGATGGCCATGATATGAACCCCGTCGCAGTACGGCCGCACCGCTTTGATCGTCCGCACCGCGATGTCCACCCCCACATCCTCCGCGCGCTCGGGGCCGGCAGCCCTGAGTTCGTCGATCATCTCCTGGGGGACTGACACGCCAGGAATATTCGCATTCATGAACTCCGCCATCTTGGCGTTCCTGAGGACGAGAATGCCCGCCAGCACTTTAACCTTGAAGGGGCGAACCGCCTTCATGAAGGACGCAAACTGCTCCGGATGGTAAATCGCCTGCGTCTGGAAAAACTGGGCGCCTGCTTTCACCTTCACTTCAAACTTGGCGAGCATAGGACCCAGCGGATCGGCCTCCGGAGTCACCGCAGCCCCAATAGTAAACTGCGTTGCACCATCTAACTTGTTCCCCACAAGATCCCGCCCGTTGTTGAGTCCTTGCACGAGCTGCATCACTTGGACGGAGTCCAGATCATACACCGGCTTTGCTTCTTTGTGATCTCCGACGGTCGGATAGTCCCCAGTGAGGCACAGAATATTCTGGATGCCGAGCATGGAGGCGCCCATGAGGTCCGACTGTATCCCAATCCGATTCCGATCACGGCAGGTCATCTGCATTACCGGATCATGGCCGAGTTCGTAGAGGAGTCGACAGACGGGGAGAGACCCGGCCCGCACAACGGCGGCCGTGTTGTCCGTCACGTTGACCCCGTGCACACGCCCGACCAACTGTTTGGCATTCTCTAACACGCCAGAGATGTTGGTGCCTTTGGGGGGATTGTACTCAATCGTGACAGCAAACTGTCCCTGATCGAGCACCTCCCGTAATCGCCTCGGCTCCCGACTCATGTTTTCAGTTTACTCCTCCACTCCCACTCACAGCTGTAGGAGGAATGGGGCGCTCCCCCTGCGCACATCAAACACCCCTCATCCTTCTACATGATCCTTCCAAACTCGCTCGCTTCTCTCGGGGAATGGCCACGTGTTGGTCCCACTGCGGCCGTCGAACGAGCACAGTCTCATCGTGCGCGTTCTGCGAGCAAGAAGGGCACCTGGCCACTCCCCTCCGACCCTTCGGATGCCGCGCGTTGCGCGAGCACGGAAGATCATCAGCCTCCATCCCCTTCCCTTCTCTCCTACAGCATTCCCGCCATACGCTTGGCAGACTCCACCGTGTTATCCAGCAACATTGCAATCGTCATTGGGCCTACACCACCAGGAACAGGACTAATCCAGCCTGCCTTCTGGCTGACCAGCTCAAAGTCTACATCGCCACACAATTTACCTTCAGGAGTTTTGTTTGTTCCCACATCGATCACGACCGCCCCGTCGCGCACCATGTCGGCCGTCACAAACTTGGCTTTCCCGATCGCGACCAGTAGCAGCTCGGCTTCGCGACAGACCGCCGGCAAATCCTTCGTCTTGGAGTGGCAAATCGTCACTGTGGCGTTGCGCTGGAGCAACATGAGCGCCAACGGCTTGCCGACGATGTTGCTTCGTCCCAATACCACGGCGCGCTTTCCTTCGATACTCACACCGGTGGATTCGATCATCTTGATGACGCCTTTCGGCGTACAGGCTTCAAACACCGGATGCCCCTCAACGAGTCGACCGAAATTGTAGGGATGAAACCCGTCTGCGTCCTTGTCGGGCGACACCGCTTCGAGAACGATTTTGCTGTCGATATGCTTCGGGAGCGGCAACTGAACCAATATCCCGTGGATCTTAGGATCGGCGTTCACCTTTTCGATCAAGGCCAACAACTCTGCTTGCGTCGTGCTCGTCGGCAACTTGTGGTCATCGATATAGATGCCCGCCGCATCACAGGCTTTCTGCTTGCTCTTCACATAGAGATGCGAGGCGGGATCGTCGCCCACCAAAATTGTCGCCAGACCGGGCTTCATCCCGGTCTTAGCCAAGATCGCCGCGGATTCGGTTGCCAACCGCTCACGGACTTGCAATGCCAATGCTTTGCCGTCGATCAATCGTGCCGCCACAATTCCCTCCTCACACGAGACTGTAGGTTGAGGCTAAGGTCAAGGGAAACCATCACCTGCATTTCCCGCTCAGCCTTGGCCTTAACCTTAACCTGATTCAAAAAATCACGGCACCATAGCAGGGCATTTTTACGCAAGTCAACGACCAGCCAAGCCGTGAGGCGTTACGCCTCACCCCTAACGCCTTACGTCCATTTCTTGACAGGCTCTTCGCCTGACAGCTACGATGGTTTCGTCAACCACGATCAACAGCCATCGACCTTGTGAGCAAAACCTCCTCCGTGATGTCCCTTCTGACACGTGTCATGCGCCATCCAGCGGCCTGGCTTATCTGGGTCATACCCATTGTGATCGTCAACCCGCTCGGCGCCCAGATCACCGTAACTGAACTGCAATCTCCCTATAGCTTCGTGCATGATCCCCTCGATAAGGGCTATTTCATCTCGAGTGTCAACGGCGAGGCAGAGAACGCCGATAACAACGGATTCATCACCAAACTCGATCCCAATGGCAAACTCCTCAATCTGAAATTCATTCAAGGCGGGAAGGACGACGTCACCCTCCATGCCCCCAAAGGCATGGCCGTGGTGGAACACGTGCTCTACGTGGCCGATCTCGATACCCTACGGGGCTTCGACACGACCACCGGCAAGCCAGTCCTGACGCTCACCATCCGATCGTCCACTGCCTCACAATCTGAGCCGCCACAGACCTCCTTGAGCGACGTGACCTTCGATGGTAAGGGCCACTTGTATTGCTCCGATCAGAAAGCCAACACGATCTACCGCGTCGATCCGGCCGCCCAGACGTTTTCCGTGCTGGTCACAGACCGCGCCCTCGCCGGCCCCTCAGGCCTTGTCGTCCATCCCAAGTCCGGCCAGATCATTGCAGTGAGCTGGGACAAGGGCAAGATTTCCGAGATCTCGCCGGATGGCGTGGTGACGGAGCTCTTCTCCAACGGATTCTTTTCCAACCGCTTTCAGAATCTCCGCGGGGTGGATTTCGACCGTTGGGGCAATATGTATGTGTCGGATTTCACGACGGGAAAGGTCTGGCGCATGAGCTGGGACAAGCGGTTTCAAGTCATCGCCGAATTCTTACCCTCGCCGGGAGATCTGAGTATCGACCGTGCAAACAACCTTATCCTTGTACCTTTTGAATTGGCCCATGCGGCCGAGATGAACGGGCTTGAAACCCCCAGCGATGGGAAGCCCAAGCAAGAAAAACGGACGTTGGCGGACTATGGCTTCATCTCTCCACCACCGAAACCGGTACCGGAAGAGCCATCAAAAAAATGAGCCAATGCGCCTATTGCACGCAACGGAAAGGCAAGCGGCCTTGCCCCGCCTTGGCAGGGCTGATCTGCAGCCAGTGTTGCGGCGAACACCGAATCGTGCGGGTTTCATGCCCGGCTGACTGCGTCTATCTCGAATCCGGGAGCGACTATCAGCAGAAACGGCTTGCGGTACAATTCATGCCAGTACGCCGCGACTTCTATCGCGAGCTGACGGAGCTGGGAGGCGAGAAGGCCGTGGCCCTGTTTAATCTCGTCGAAGTCGTCATCTTTAGTTACTTCCAGAGACGACGCGACGGACAAGATGCGGAAGTCGTGGCGGCGCTGCAGGCCTTGCGGCGAACCCTCAGCCCCCTCCATGTGCCTGCCGCACCGATGCCGGTCTTCGCGGGACATCTTAAGAGGGAGTACGACACGTTCAAGAAACAGAACCCTCAGCAGATTGTCGATATGTCCTCCGCACCGGAGATACTGGACCGTGCGATCGCCTTCGTCTCACGATTTTCTGGGACGGACTTCCAATCACAACGGTTCCTCGGTGGGCTCATCGGCTATGTGCGAGCCTACCATCCGGAAATTGCGGAACACCTGACCAAGCAACGCGAACCGGGCCACATCATCTTGCCCGGGCAGCAGTTCATGCCGCCCCCGGCGTCTGAGCCCCATACCCATGGACCGGGGTGTCACCACCACTGACGGGTAGCCACTCCCGAGGACGGAGACCAGGCACTATGAGCGCAGATAAAGAACGAAAGATCAGAAAAGCACGCCGAGTAGAGTTACGCTGCACCCTGGGATTCTCCTCCGGCGAGGTCAAAGGCGACGCCACGATCACAAACATCTCGACGTCCGGCTGTCGAGCTGAATCTGACATCAATATAGCGGAAGGACTCAACGTTCAGATAACAATTCAGCTTCCCGACCAGTCACCACCAGTGAAAGTCGAACGAGCCTCAGTACGTTGGGTCTCAGGCCGTGCCTTTGGCCTGGGCTTCATTCTGTTCTTCCCGTCCGAGCGAGCCCGCCTCCGCACATTCATCGAACACAGAAAATAGCCTTTTCTCTTCTACCCTCCACACTCCACAAGCAGTGCGGTCTCATGGACTCCCACTGCGCACATCGAGCGAGCATCATCTTATTGGCACAAGGGAGTCCGTGAGACCGCGGTGCTATTCTACAATCGTCACCGTCATCTCAATCCGCTCGTTCGGCAAGTCGTGGTCGTTCCTCGGCACGTTCACGATCTTATCGGCGACGCCAAGGCCTCTGGTCACCTCGCCAAACACCGTGTATTTTCTATCGAGGGAGGGGGACGGCTCAACGACAATGAAAAACTGCGACCCCGCGGTGTCAGGTTCGTTCGCTCGCGCCATCGACACAATGCCACGCTTGTGAGGAGTATCGCTGAACTCAGCCTTGAGCAAGATGGGATTGCCCTTCTCATCCTTGGGCCCACCCTGCCCATAGGTGTCCTTGTGCAGCGAGTTCTTGGTATTGGGATCACCACCCTGGATCATAAAACCTGGGATAACCCGGTGGAAGATCGTCCCATCGTAAAAACCGGACTTGGCCAGCTTGACAAAGTTTTCAACATGTTTCGGGGCCACATCCGGATACAACTTGATATGCATGTCTCCGAACTTAGTCTTGATAATGGCTTTCGGACCAGGGGCTGACGGAGGAACAAGTGGAGCATCCGGTTTTACGTCGCCCTTCCCTCCACAACTCGTCAGGAGACCGATCGCCAATAGCGCTCCGCATAGTATGATACTTCTCATGGCGGCTGAGTCACGCGTCATGGCCCACCAGCCTTGCATCGCTTACTCCACCACCACGATCGTCATCTCCGCCCGTTCCGTCGGAAGATCACGGCTGTTCTTCGGCAAGCTGACAATCTTGTCCGCCACCTCCATCCCCATCACCACCTCGCCAAAGACCGTATATTGCCCATCGAGAAAGTTCGAATCCTTGACGACAATGAAAAACTGCGAACCGGCACTGTTGGGATCGTTCGTGCGTGCCATGGAGAGAATCCCACGTCTGTGAGGAATGTCGTTGAACTCAGCCTTGAGCCGCTGGCTCGGCCCCCCCTGGCCGTAGGTCTCCGGCTTATTCAGATCTTTGGTATTGGGATCGCCGCCCTGGATCATGAACCCTGGAATCACCCGATGAAAGATCGTGCCGTTGTAGAAGCCGGATTTCGCCAACGCGAGGAAATTTTCAACATGCTTGGGAGCCTTCTCAGGAAAGAAGACGATGTCCATGTCGCCAAACTTTGTTTTGATAATGGCCTTGGGACCTTTCGCCTCCCCTGCTTTCCCCGCTGGAGACTTGTCAGCTGCGAAAAGGGCGCCCATACCCAGCAACAGACTCCCACCGAGCACGAGCGTCACGGCCACCATTTTCACGAGAATTCGTCTCTGCATCATCAGCCTCCCTGGAATAATTACTGATCTCGCTGCGAGAGCATCCTACCATGGCGCCCGGATCAGGTTCCTACCTGTCCGAGTGCCTGCTTTGCCGCCTGTTGTTCTGCTTCCTTTTTGCTTCGCCCGGACCCCATGCCCACAACCTCGCCCTGAATGGACAGTTCCACCTCGAATAACTTCTGATGGTCGGGCCCTGTTTCTCGAACGGTCGCGTAACGTGGCAGTGTGTCATGCCGCTTTTGACACCACTCCTGAAACTGGGTCTTGTAGTCCCCTGCTCCCGGCTGCTCCTGTTGCGCGGCAATATGCGTGAGTTCCTCTGCGAAAATGTGGCGCGTCACCGTGCGGCTTGCCTCGAATCCTCCGTCAAGATGAACCGCCGCAAGCACCGCCTCCAGCGCATCGGCCAACAACGAGTCTTTCTCACGCCCCTTCGAACGGTCCTCCCCGCGCCCGAGCTTGAGATGCTCCCCCAGTCCGAGCCGGCGGGCTGCCTGCGCCAACGATGCCTCACTCACCACCTGTGCTTTCAGCTTCGAGAGGGTCCCCTCTGAAGACTGCGGCAACGCGGAGGCCAGATACTCACTCATCACAAGTGACAACACGGCGTCGCCGAGAAATTCGAGCCGCTCGTTATGTTGAGGCGCAGCCGTTTTCTGTTCGTTGACGAGAGAGGAGTGAGTCAAGGCTTCCTCAAGCAAGGCAAGGGCCTTGAATCGATAGCCCAACGAGGATTGGAGCGAGTCGGCAGATGAAGCCGAAGTCATAACGGCGAGCACATCCCTCACACAGGCCTGTTAGCAGGATGCTGAAAAAGTCCGCCAGCTTCGTTCTCGCATCGCTCAGAGGCTCAACGTACCGAAGCGTACGCCTCGCCTCTTCGCTCGCTGCGGCCTTGCTGAACGGTCTTTTTGAGCATCCTGAAGATATTTTGACATCGACACCATTATGCAAGATTCTAACGGTGTATTGTCTAGAAGCTAAGTGTTTCCGCAGCCTCTAGGCGCCTAGTTTCCTAAAGAGCAGGCAGGCATTGACCCCGCCGAATCCAAATGCATTCGACAGCGTCGCCGTCACCGTAGCCGGTCTGGCTCTGTGCGGAATATAGTCCAGATCGCAGACAGGATCCGGGTGATCCAGGTTGATCGTCGGAGGAAGTATCCCGTGGTGAAGCGCCAGAACACTAAACACCGCTTCAATTCCGCCGGCTGCCCCGAGTAAGTGGCCGGTCATCGACTTGGTCGAACTCACCGGGATGCGGTAGGCCTGCTCACCGAACACCTGCTTGATGGCCTTGGTCTCAATCGCATCCGCCATCGTCGAGGTACCATGCGCGTTGATGTACCCGACCTGGTCCTTGCCGATACCGGCATCCTTAAGCGCCAGCTCCATGCACCGGACTGCGCCTTCTCCCTCTTCAGACGGGGCAGTAATATGGTAGGCGTCGCTGTTCAGGCCGTAGCCGATCAATTCGGCATAGATCCGAACGCCACGCCGACGCGCATGCTCCAGCTCCTCCAGGACTACGACTCCAGCGCCTTCGCCGAGCACGAATCCGTCGCGGTCCTTGTCGAATGGTCGGCTCGCTTTCGTCGGGTCATCGTTTCGAAACGACAAGGCTTTCGACGCCGCAAACCCTGCAACCCCCAACGGGGTAATGGCGGCTTCCGCTCCGCCCGCGATCATGACATCGGCATCGCCCGCCTGAATCAGCCGGTACGCGTCGCCGATACAGTGATTGCCCGTCGCACAAGCCGTCACCGCACAGGAGTTCGGCCCCTTGGCGCCCAGTCTGATCGCCACCTGCCCGGAAGCAAGGTTGATGATGGTCATCGGAATGAAAAATGGCGAGACACGCCCGGGGCCTTTTTCCTGCAGAATCTTGTGGTAGTGCTCGATTGACCCAAGCCCCCCGATGCCCGATCCGATATACACACCGACTTTCGTGGCCTCTTCCGGCGCCACGGTAAACCCCGCATCATCCACCGCTAGCTGGGCAGCGCCCACGGCATAATGGATAAACGTATCCATCTTTTTGATTTCTTTTTTCTCGATGAACTCGGCTGGATCGAAGTCTTTCACTTCGCCGGCGATTTGGGCATCGTAGGCCGCGGGATCGAATTTCGTGATTCGACCGATGCCGGATTCACCGGCGCAGATGGCCTTCCAGGTCTTTTCGACACCCGTACCCAGAGGCGTGATCAGCCCAAGACCGGTCACCACAATCCGCCTGGTCGAACGAGGACTCATCACGTTCTACGACCGCTAGGCCTTTTCCTTGATGTAGTCCAACGCTTTCCCGACCGTCAGAATCTTCTCTGCGTCTTCGTCGGGAATCTCGATACCGAATTCTTCTTCGAGGGCCATCACAAGCTCAACCGTATCGAGCGAGTCGGCGCCGAGATCTTCCACGAAGCTGGCTTCGGGCGTGACCTCATCCTCTTCGACTCCGAGTTGCTCACCAATAATTTTTTTTACCCGTTCATCCACAGTACCCATTGATTTTCCCGCCTCCTTCCCCATCCTAGACCCTCCTTGTCGCTGCGAGCCTGCCACCGCAGCATCTTACAATATTCTGATCGCCCAGTCGTCAAGACATTAACATTCCCCCATTCACGTGCAACACGTGCCCGGTGATATAGGCCGCCTCATCCGACACGAGAAAACGAACCGCCGCCGCAACATCAGCCGCGGTACCCAACCGTCCTAATGGAATCTGCTTCTGAAGCGTGTCTTTCACCTCCGTCGATAGTCCCTGCGTCATGGCAGTATCGATAAATCCAGGCGCGACCGCGTTCACCGTGACTGAGCGGCTCGCATATTCCCGTGCAACCGTCTTCGTCAACCCGATGACCGCCGCCTTCGATGCCGCGTAATTGGCCTGGCCCACATTGCCCATTACTCCGACGATCGAAGCGATGTTGACGATGCGACCATACCGCTGCTTGGTCATCGAGAGCAAGACCGCCTTCGTGCAGTTGAACGTCCCGTTCAAATTTACTTGCAGCACTAGATTCCAATCTTCCTCCTTCATCCGCAACAGCAGCCCGTCACGCGTAATCCCGGCATTGTTCACCAGAATATCGACCTTCCCCCATTCCTTGAGGACCTGGTCGACCATGGCTTTGGTGTCAGCGACGTCCGCCACATTGACTTTGATATTCAAAGCCTTGCGCCCCAACTGCTCCACGGCCGCAACCGTGTCCTTCGACCGGCTCGGATCAAGATCGGCGACCACAATATCAGCCCCGGCTTGAGCCAATGACTCGGCTATCGCCCGGCCGATCCCTTGCGCCGCCCCCGTGACAATTGCAACCTTACCATGGAGTGACATCTGCTCGCTCCTTACATCTCTTCACGCACTGAACGCAGCGCGGGTCGCCTCGAACGAATGAGGATCATTGACATTCAGGGTCACCGCGTCCGGCAGAATCCGTTTGATCAAGCCGCTCAACACCATTCCCGGCCCAACCTCGACGAACGTCGTCACACCCATCGCGGCCATGGCCCTCACCGAATCTTCCCAGAGTACCGACGAAGGAAGTTGTCGTACCAGCGATGCCTGGATGTCACTGGCCTTGGTAATCGCCCTGGCTTCGGCATTGTTAATCAATGGCATCTTGAGATCGGACCATGTGATCGCCGCCAAATCTTCGGCGAGTCGATCAGCCGCCTTCTGCATCAGGGGCGTATGCACCGGCACACTCACGGGAAGGGGAATCGCCTTTTTACATCCCTTGGCTTTCGCCAGTTCAATGGCTCGTTCCACGGCGGCCTTTTCCCCTGCAATGACAACCTGACCAGGCGAATTGAAATTCGCCGCGGCCACAACTCCCACAGATGAGGCGTCTCGACACACCTCTCTCACCATGTCTGCCGTGAGACCAAGCAGCGCGGCAACGAGCCCAGTCCCCGGCGGCACCGCTTCGGCCATATAGCGGCCTCGCTTCTGCACGATCGCCACCGCCTCACGATAGGTCATTCCGCCAGCGGCGACAAGGGCCGAGTATTCACCCAGGCTATGACCGGCCACCGCGACCGGTGTGATGCCCAATGGCTTGAAGGCATGGAGCGCGGCGATGCTGCTCACCAACAATGCCGGTTGTGTAAATTCCGTGAGGTTCAATCGTTCCGCAGGTCCCTCAAAACACAGCGCGGCAATGTCATATCTCAGCACCGACGATGCCTCTTCGTAGAGACTCCTGATGCTCGGATGGGCCTCCACCAACGCTCTTCCCATCCCGACTGACTGAGACCCCTGGCCTGGAAAGACCAACCCAATACTGGATGACCTTGTTGATTGGAGAGTCGCCATACTACCGGAGTGATTGCACGAGGCTACTGGTTACTCTCGTCATCGTAATATTCGAAGCTGGGGAGGGCGCGCCGCGCAGTCCCCGTGGGGTTAGATATCGTCGAATTTCCTTTGAATGTCAACGGGAAAAGTTGGTTTGAAGCTGTCAGCTGTCAGCCCTCATCTATCAGCCAATCCTTTGAGCTGAACGCTGATCGCTTCCCCTGCTACCACCTGATAAGTGCCGACGCCCACGTGAGTCCCGCGCCAAACGCACCCAGCATGACGAGCGAGCCTTCTTTGATTCGTCGCTGTTGTACGGCTTCATCCAAGGCAATGGGAATTGAGGCCGCTGACGTATTACCATACCGATCGAGATTCAGCATCATTTTCTCTGGCGGGAGTCCGAGACGCTCGGCCACTGCCTTGAGAATACGCACATTCGCTTGGTGCGGCACATAGAGATCGAGATCCACAACACGGAGATGATTCGCAGCCAAGGTTTCGCGTGCGACTTCTTCTAAGGTCCGAACCGCTACCTTGAAGGTCTCGTTCCCCTTCATCTTGATGTACTGCATCCGTTCCGCCACGACTTTTTCAGAGGGCGGCATACGCGATCCTCCCCCTGGCACCGCAATCAAGTCACAGAGGGCGCCATCGGAACGCAGATGCGTGGACAGGATGCCCCGGTCGTTCTCACTGGCGCTGATGACTGCCGCGCCAGCTCCATCGCCGAACAAAATACAGGTGTTGCGATCGGTCCAGTCGGTAATCGCCGACATCACTTCCGACCCGATGATCAACACATGGCGCATGCCGGTTCTCACATAGGCATCCGCCACCGATAACGCATAGACGAACCCGCAACAGGCGGCCGACAGGTCACAAGCCGCCGCACGCGTCGCCCCCAGCTGATGTTGAATCAGGCACGCGGTGGCAGGAATCGGATAATCACCGGTGCAGGTGGCTAACAGAATTAGGTCAAGATCGGCTGCACTCACCCCAGCGGCCGTCAGGGCCCTCTCTGCTGCCTTCACGGCCAGATCAGAACAGGCTTCACCGGGACCGGCAACATGTCGCTCGCGGATACCGGTCCGTTCGACAATCCATTCGTCCGAGGTGGCCACCATCCGTTCGAGATCGGCATTGGTCAGCACCTTGGCCGGCACGTATGATCCAGTTCCTACAATGCGGGCCCTCATGCCGGCATATCCTCGGTGGGCTTGGTTTGTGAATGGCTCTCTTCAATAGCGCGTTGAATCAGCTCGTGGACGCGACTCTCTGCCAACCCCTTCGCGCGGCGAATGGCATTCTTGATTGCCTTGGCAGACGAACGTCCATGGCAAATCATGGTAATGCCGTTAACGCCCAGGAGCGGCGCCCCACCGAATTCCGCATAATCGATTCTCTTCTTCAAGCTAAGCAACGGCGCGGCAATGAGCGGATAGGCCAAGCGGCCGAAGAAGGAGCCGGAGATTTCCTTGAACAACAACTTCTTGATCGTATCGGCCACTCCCTCGGAAATTTTCAGCGCGACGTTCCCGATGAAGCCATCACACACCACCACATCAGCGCTCCCGCTGTACACATCACGGCCTTCGATATTACCGATGAAGTTGAGCGGACTGGTTTTGAGGAGCTTGAACGCCTCCTTCGTGACCTCATTCCCTTTGCTGTCTTCTTCGCCGATGCTCAGCAGCCCGACACGTGGGTTGGGCTTCCCAAAGAGATACTTGCCATACTCATTCCCCATGATGGCGAATTGGGCCAGATGCTGAGCCGTAGAGTCCACATTAGCCCCCACATCCAACATGATCGCCGTACCGGTCAGAGTGGGCAGGCTTGTCGCGATCGCCGGGCGCTCGACGCCCTTCGTCAGCCCGAGCACAAAGAATGACGCCACCATGCTGGCGCCGGTGTTCCCGGGACTGACCACGGCACTCGCCTCGCCACGCTTGACCAACTCAGTGGCAACCCAGATAGAGGAATCCCGCTTCTTGCGAGCTACGGTAGCCGGCGACTCGTGCATCTCGACGACTTGCGAGGCATGCCGAATAGACAGGCGGGAGTCCGTGCAACCGAGACGGCGACATTCCTGTTTGAGCGTAGTTTCATCGCCGACGAGAATGACCTCGACATCCAATTCCTTGACAGCCTGGAGGGCGCCCTCAATGGCCGGGGCCGGTCCATCGTCACCGCCCATGGCGTCAAGTGCAATCTTCATAACGGCTGAGTACTCATCGAATGATGACGTGTCACGTGGTCACAAAAGAAAAGCAGCCGTCACCACGATACATACGGCAGGAGTTTAGTAGGCTGCGGAAAAACGATGCCGGCCCGCCGGAAATCCAATGGTCCGCATGTCTGGGACAACAGGACACGACCTCGCAGGATAGCCGTGCAAGACGGGCGGGATGAGCGAGACGGGCCAACCGAGATGGGACCCCAATGTGTCTACGTCGCGCCTTTTTCGCATGTCTCGCGCGTCACGCGTCACGGTCCATGGCCGTTGGAGGCCTTTTTCACCATCCTGCTTAGGACTCTTCGACCTGGATGACTGCCTTGCCTTTATACGTTCCGCAATTCAAGCAGGTATAATGCGGCAACTTGATCTCGTGGCACTGCGGACAGACGGACATGCCCGGCGGTGTGATGCGCAGTTTTTGTGTGCGCCGCTTGTCGCGTCGTTCCCGGGAATGTTTATGTTTCGGATTTGGCATGGCGACTCCTTCTCACTTTCGATAGCAGGCAGTCACGCTATGATGCTGACGGTCCGCCGTTCTTGCGGTTCGTGACCTGGACCACCCGAAATGTCGGGATTGGTAGTTCCGCGACACACTGACAAGACCCCTCATTCAAGTTTTTACCACATCGCGCGCAGAGTCCCAAGCAGTCGTCGCTGCAGAGAGGCTGCATCGGCGCGGACAGGATCACGTGTTCACGCAACATGGAAGCCAGTTCCAACTGGTTGCCCTGATATTGATACTGATCGTCCGGCTCCTCTTCTGGTTCGGCCTCCAAGCCCTTCGCACGCGCCTTTCGGGAATCGACTCGCTTCGGATATCGCGGCGCCGACTTGGGCTCCGGGATAAAGGCCGCCCGCACAGAAAAAGCCAGCGGATCCTCATACTCCTTCAAGCACCGCACACATTCGCGGACGATCGTGCCTTCCAGCACACCGGTCACGGCGACCAGCCCTTCGACGTTGGTCAGGTCCAGACTCACAGCCAGCGGACCCAGGACCATGGCTTCATCCTCGGTGAGGCCGAGTTCTTCAGCCGTGACCTCGCCGACTAACGAAAGCCCATCGGCAGTTATGTCAGACAGCAGCGGCCTGAGCAGTTCCATCGCGGCACCTACCTGCATTCCCATCCCCAACGTGACCGGTTATCGCTCTTCCGCAAAGCTGATGAGAGCGATGTGCCGAGCCCGCTTGACGGCGGTCGTCAATTCGCGCTGGTGCCTCATGCAATTGCCGGAGATACGCCGCGGAACGATCCGACCCCGCTCAGTTAAAAAATTTCTCAGCAGCCCGACATCTTTGAAATCGATCGACCCTTTATCAATACAAAATCTGCAAGGCCGTCTGCGTTGAAAAAACCGTCCGCCGCCGCCGTCTCGGTCTCCGCTCTGTTCACGCTCCATAACCGTCTCCCTATTTGTTAGACGTGCTCGTCATGTTCATACCCGGAATCATCATGCGCCGGCACCTCAGTCCCACTACCACTACCGCTATCCTGGCGTTTCGGCATGAATGTCACTGTTTGGGCCACCACCTCGTGCTTGCTGCGTTTCTGGCCGTCTTCCGTTTCCCACCGGCGCTGCTGCAGCCGCCCATCGACGATGATCCCACTCCCCTTGCTGAGATACTGCCCGCAATGTTCCGCCTGCTTGCCGAAGACGACAATGTCGACAAAACAGACTTCTTCTTTCAATTCATCGCCCTGCTTGTACCGCCGGCTGACCGCGAGGCCCAAACTGGCCACCGGCGTCCCGTTCGGCGTGTACCGCAGCTCAGGATTCCGCGTGAGATTCCCGATGAGAATGACTTTGTTAAACCCGGCCACCGGCAAACTCCTCCGATGGCGTTTCGTGTGGTCGTGCCGGCACCAGTTCTTTTTTGAGGTGGACGGTCAAAAACTTGATGATGGAATCTTCCAGCCGGTAGGACCGCTCTAATTCTCCAACCGTGATGTTGGGCGCTCTGAAGTAGAAATAGACGTACGTCCCCTTCCGCTCCCGCTTCACCTCGTAGGCGAGCTTCTTCTTACCCCAGTTTTCTGATTTAATAAACTGCGCCCCGGTCTTCTCTGCCACCGCCTTCATCTTCTCGATCAAGGCAGCGGTCTCCTGGTCGGAGACAGACGCACGAATAATGAACAGAGACTCGTAGAGCTCCATGTAGCAATCCTCCTGGACAAAGGCCCCGGGACCAGCCCGGAGCAAGGTGTGGGCACGCTGGATTCAGCCAGCGCGAAGGGGTGAAGCTAACACAGGCCTTGAGAAAGTGTCAATAAACAGCCACCGATGGGCTCTCGCCTTGTCTAGTTCTTTCGCTTGAACATTCGTGACGGTGCATTCGCTGGAGGCGAAGGGCGGGAGCTTGGTCCATTGAAACCAGAAGACGGTCTGCCGGAGGAAAAGCCGGAATGGGGATAATAGGGGTAGCCCGATCGATACCCAGGCCCATACCCGGAGAATCCTGGATAGTAGCCAAAGGGGCTCCACCAGAACCCGGGACTAGAGTAGAAGGGGCTGGCCGGGTCATACACATCGGCGTAGCCGTTCTCCGGAGCCTGACTGAGCATGGTCATCCGTTGCATCTGATGCAGCGACTCCGCGCAGGCCGTGAGACTTAACAGCACAACTCCACCGATCATGGTCGTCATCCATCGGGCCAACATGGCACCCTCCCTCAGAAATGGTAGGAGACGCCAACAGATAATTGGTGCGCCCTGTACGTACTGTCGAACCCACCGAACGAACCGAAGGCGCCATGAAAGCCAAACTTCGCATGCGTGTATTTGTATTCCGTGAACAGCGCCACTTTAGGCGTCACGAATGCGCGGATCCCCGTGAGAAAATTCGAGCCAACCGAGACCTGTGTGTCCGGCTGCGTGTCCGCCGAACGACTCAGGCGCGCAATCATAATAGCGGGGCCAGCGCCGAGATAAGGTTGATAGGTCACGCCGGGATACCGCAATAAAATATTCGCGCCGATATTCGTCACCGCCAGATGAATGCCGGGGATCTCATCGAGATTCTTCACGTGCGGCGTGCTGTGGAAAACATCAAGCTCGAATCCTAGTGAACCGTGGAAGGGATACACACCCACCTTTCCGCCGTACGCAAGACTGTTCTTCAAGTCGAAGTCTTGCAGTTCTATCCCACTGAACGGACCTGTGGTTGTAACGTTGCGCAAGGGGTCAGCAAAGTTGTACCCGGCTTGGCCCGCCACATACCATTCAGCCTGTGCCGGAATCGCAGTCAAGGATAAGACTGGCAGGAGGAGGAGACTGAGGAAGAATCGCTGTCGAACGCACCCCGAGTTCATCATGGTGTGCTCCATGAGCGAGGCTTGGGGTTATTCTACTACGAGGTTTTGGCGAAATGTGAGGAGGTGGGGCAGGGAAACCGCTTGGATTAAGGGGAATTAATAATGCTGGCGGCGAGTGCCTGTTCACTCCTGTTCTCATCCCTGAGAAACGTTGAGATGGTACCCGTTGCCGCCGGCTTCTTGGGCCCGGGTCATAGCCTCCTTGGCCCGATCCAACAATTCGTCGGCTTCCTGCCCATCCAGCGGGTACACTGCAAGTCCGAGGCTGACCGTGACAACGGCTTCCTGATCCGTCATCTTGACCGGCTGGGCCATCGAGATAAGAATTCGCTTCGCCACGATCTCCATATCATGCTTGCACGTGATACCTTCCAGCAGACAGGTAAAGACATCGCCGCCAAGTCTCGCAACAGTGTCGACTTCCCTCATACATTGCTTCAGACGGTCAGCGGTGGCAGTAAGAAGGGCATCGCCAACCTCAAGGCCATGTTGCCCTGCCACTTCCTGGAAGCGGTCCAATCCCAGCAACACAACCCCAACTTCGTGTTTCTTCCGCTTGGCCATCGCCAGGGCGTGCGCGAGCCGGTCGCGGAACAGTGCCCGATTGGCTAATGCGGTCAAGGGATCGAATTGTGCGAGGTAGGCCAGGCTTCGCTCGGCGTGTTTGCGATCGACGGCATGGTGCACCGCTCGGGCTAATTGTTCAGCCGTCCACTGCTTTTTGAATACGACATCCTGCACGCCCCGCTGAATGGTTTTGCGCTCCAACGCTGGATCATGTTGATCGGTCATAACGACAATCGGCATACGACCCAGAGCGGCCTGAACGAGATCCAAGGTGCCGAGGCCATGGGTATCAACGAGTGCGCCATCCAGCAAGATGGCATCGAAGGATTCGGCACTCAAACGCCGAAGTGCCGAGCTGAGTCGCGTCACATGTGTCACTTCAATTTGTCCCTGCCCCACTTGTTGCTGGAGCATGGCTCGAACATCTCGCGCCTCCGCTTCATTCTCCCCAACCAACAGGACTCTGATCATGAAATCTCTCTCCCACTACAACGACCAGTCCTGCGCCGCCCCCGAGAAACAACGCCATATTGTAGGAATCTTTACTCGCAGAAGATATTACAAAATTTACCAACGGGCATCACTACATCGACGCGACTCGCCCTGGTGTGCAAGACGTGACGAGAAAGGAAAACAACGATTCAGCACGAATCTGCGTCTGAGAACTGTGCCTGACTCCATTTACTATTCCGGCGTTCTGGCAGATAAGAAGCCTTGCGCAGACGGACGAGACTAGTAGCTCGTGGCCTACCCGAGCTCAACCGCTCCCTTGCCTTCGGAGCAGGAAGCCGGGGCCTGAGGCTCTTCGCTTCGGCACCTCCTGCGCCACCCCATCCACGGCGCTCTGGCAAATAAAAATCCTTGTGGCGGAGGCACCAGAACAGTCCGTGTGGCAGGCCTGGCCTCAACCGCTCCCTTGCCTTCGGAGCGACCCTTCCGGGCCTCGTCGAGTGGAAGCCTTCTGGAATTCCTTCAGCCGCGGTCATACGACCGCGGGGCTTCAGTCAGTTCCAGCTATCCCTCTCACCTCAGCCTCGGTGGGTCCCCGCTCCTTCGGCAAAGTCAGCTCTGAGCCCAGGCAAGCCTTACTATCTTCTCAAAGAATGAACGGCATGTTACGGTTCCATCTCCGAACGCAACGACGAAAGACACACCAACCTGCTTCTGCAGATCTGTTACCGGAAGAAGGGATTGCAGTATGGCCGTAATGGAAGCGTATTTTGATGAAAGCGGTACGCACGAAGGCTCAGCTTTTGTATGCGTAGCTGGTTACTTGTTTGAGAAGGGTAACGCTACCATCCTAGATATTGCGTGGCGAAGGATGCTTGAAGAAAAGGGGTTGCCCTTCTTTCGCATGTCAGATTGCGCGAACAGAACCGGACCATTTAAGGGCTGGTCTAAAGACGAAACGACCAACCTGGAAATCAGGGCAATTGACCTTGTGAAGGCTTATGCAACCCATGGCTTCGCGACATCGGTTGTTGTCGATGATTTTCATCTCATCCAAAATCTTGGACTTTTTGATAGCGCGTATTCATTCGCATGTTTGCAGATGCTTCTTGGCGTGCAGTGGTGGACCAATGGCAATAAGTTTCACGATGACGTTGCATATGTTTTTGAGAGCGGTGCGCAGCACCAGTCAGAAGCAAACGGATTCATGCAAAAGGTTTTTGAGGATCCGCAGATGAGGCTGGATTTCAGGTATTCCTCACACGCCTTTGCGCACAAGGCCAATGTCAGCCAGTTACAGTGCGCTGATCTTTTGGCGTGGCACTGGTTTATCTATAATAAAAGGGACCGGCGAGGGGAAGTGAATAAGCGAAAGGACTTCCGTAGGCTTCTTGAAAAGCGAATCAAGGCCAATCACTATGACAAAGAGGGAATCGGTAGGTGGTTAGTCGACAGAGGAATGGTGTCCGACACAATCTCCTGATGTGGGAAAGATAATGGGTGGGGGCAGCTCAGTTGTCTTTCTTGACAACAGTTGATCCCCCCTCTACTCAATCTGGGATTGCGGGTGGCGCCGAGCTGGGCACCTGTCCGCCTTAGCTTGCATCTTCTGTAAAAGGGTGGCCCGACTGGTCTCCAACTGCGCGCGTCCAACGAGGGCCTTCTGAGGCCGCGCGTTGCGCGAGCAAAGGAGACTATCGGGCTACCCTTCCCCTCCTACACCGGGCGGGGTGAGCGCGCGGTTGGGCTGCTCGTCGACAGGACCCGCACCCTGGAACTACACATTGAATCGGAAGTACACAATGTCGGCTTCTTTAATCACGTAATCCTTGCCTTCGAGGCGGAACAGTCCCTTCTCCTTTACCTTCGCCTCAGACCCGCAAGCCATCAGATCGTCATAGGTATACACCTCGGCGCGGATGAATCCTCGTTCCATATCGGAGTGAATCTTTCCCGCCGCCTGTGGGGCCGTAAGCCCTTTCCGCAGCGGCCAGGCTCGCGATTCCGTCTCGCCGGCGGTAAAAAACGTGATGAGGTTCAAAAGTGCGTAGGCCTCGCGCGCGAGGCGAACAAGGCCCGACTCCGTCAGCCCCATTTCTTTCAGATAATCGGCCCGCTCACTATCCGGAAGTGTGGACAACTCCGCTTCGAGCTGCCCGCAGATCGTGACCACCCACGCACCTCGCTTCTCGGCAAACTCTCGCACCGTCTTGACCATCGCTTCATCCACATTGGCCCCCTCCGTCACATTGGCGACGAAGAGCACGGGCTTGGCGGAGAGCAACTGACACTCGTCCAGAATCACCCGTTCCTCCGGTGTATACGGCAAATTGCCCAGCCATTCGCCCTTGTCGAGGAGATCCATCAGCTTCTGGACGAAGGCCAACTCAAACGCCGCTTTCTTATCCCCGGCGCGGACTTTCTTTTCGGTTCTTTGCTTGCGGCGGTCCAGCGTCTCTAGATCGGCGAGCATGAGTTCGGTTTCAATGACGCCGATGTCGCGAATCGGATTGACGCTACCGCTCACATGAACGACATCCCCGCCTTGGAAACAGCGCACGATGTGCATCAGCACGTCGACTTCTCTGATCTGTCCGAGGAACTGATTGCCCAGCCCTTCTCCTGTGCTGGCTCCCTCGACCAGACCCGCGATGTCACGGACTTCCAATGTGCTGGGTGTTTTTTTCTTGGACTTGAAAATCTCGACGAGCCGATCCACCCGGGGGTCGGGCACCTGTGCGATCCCGACATTCGTTTCGACCGTTGAGAACGGGTAATTCGCCACCACCGCCCCCGCGCCGACGAGCGCATTGAAGACGGTGGTCTTCCCCACGTTCGGAAGTCCGATCATGCCGCAACAGAGTCCCATACTCTTCTCCCCCCTCAACCCATCGAGGAGGGGAAGCCAGGTTGACCTAGGATGCGCGCGTCCAACGAGGGCCTTCCCCCATTCTCACCCGCCCACCCTCGCGGCGTTGAGACGCCTCGTTTCCCGGTAGGCCGCGCGTTGCGCGAGCAGCAGGTCAGCCTGGCTCCCCCTCGTCCTCTTCTCCAACATTCTCGCGCACATTGAACTCGTTCATTGCCACCGCAACTCCTCGATGAATCAAACATTCCAACGCATCGACGGCCCGGTCGAGACAGGGATTCAACACCTCGATCTCTTCTCTCGCGAACGCCTGCAACACATAGTCCGCCGAATCCTGACGCGGTGCCGGTCGGCCGATTCCGATCTTGACCCGCACAAACTGGGGCGTCCCGATTGTGTCAATGACCGACTTGATTCCGTTATGTCCCCCATGCCCACCGGCCTGTTTGATCCGGAGACGCCCCAGATCAAGATCGAGATCGTCGTGGACGAGGATCAGGTCGTCGGCGGTCAGCGAAAACTCACGCAGGAGGCCTTTGAGCGGAGGACCGGTGATGTTCATCCAGTCAAGGGTGCCGGCGAGTTCGAGGAGTTCCGAGCCAAGCCGTCCCGATCCACGATGAGCCATGCCGCGCTTGGCGAGCTGGATGGACCACCGAGCTGCAGCCCGCTCGATGACCCACATGCCGACGTTGTGGCGGGTTTGGGCATAGACAGCGCCCGGGTTGCCCAGCCCAATGATGAGGCGCAACGTTACTTCTTCTTTTCGGTTTCTTTCTTCTCAGCTTTTGGCGCGACAACGCCTTTCTTCTCGCCGCCTTTTGCATCAGCAGGAGCAACAGCGGCCGCACCGGCTTTCTTCTCGCCGCCTTTTGCATCAGCAGCAGCCACACCGGCTTTCGCCGCTTCGCCACCCTCAGCGGCTTCACCCGCCACCTTCCCCTTCGTGGCTACCTCAGGCTCTTTCACACCCTCCGGCCCGGCTGCGCCGCTCACGAGGAGTGATTCGAGTTTGGCTTCCGTCATCGGCGCCGCCACACTCACGACCATCTGCTCAGGATCGTCGAGATAGCGGACCCCTTCGCGCGCGGCCACGTCTTTCAGATGGAGACCTTGCGCGATGGCGAGCCCCGAGGCATCGACTTCGATGAAGTCAGGCAAAACAGCCGGCAGACACTCAATATGCAACTCGCGCATATTGTGGTGAAGGATGCCGCCTTCTTTGACACCGGCAGGCATTCCGCCGGTCAAATGCAGGGGCACCTTCACGCGAATCGGCTTGTTCATCGAGATTTCAAACAGATCCGCATGGAGCACATTCCCTTCGACTGGATCGACCTGGAAATCTCGCAACAGTGCGGTCCGGTTCGGTTTCGACTTCGCACCAGTGAGTGTGAGAGACACGAGCGCGGCCCCCCCCGCCTGTGCCTTCAAAATCTTGACCAGGCTATCGGGTTCAATCGTCAAGAGCAGGCATTCGCCCTGCCCATACAACACGCCCGGGACCTTGCCATCTCGTCGAAGTTGGCGGGCCGCACCCTTTCCCGTTTTCTCTCTCACTGTGACTGCTAGATCAAACTTCATGACAGGCCTCCGTCCCCTTCTCGCGTGTCTGTAGATGCTTCGGTCTCGAGTTAGGCAAACAATGAACTTACCGACTCATCTTCATGGATTCGCCGAATCGCCTCACCTAACAGTGGAGCGACCGATAATTGATGCAACTTCGGGCAGCTCTGCTCTTTGCCCCGTAACGGAATCGAATTGGTCACGATCACTTGCTTCAGGCAGGATTGCTGGATCCGGTCCAATGCCGGCCCGGTGAGCACCGCGTGCGTACAAGCCGTCCATACTTCCCGAGCCCCATGATCCATACAGGCCTGCGCCCCCTTCACGATGGTGCCGGCCGTATCAATCATGTCGTCCAGCAAGAGTGCACTCTTGCCTGCGACGTCGCCGATGATGTTCATGATCTGCGTCTGATTCGGTCCTTCACGTCGCTTGTCGATAATCGCCAAATTCGCTTCGAGCCGCTTCGCAAAGGCGCGGGCCCGCTCGACTCCACCTGCGTCTGGCGAAACGACCACCAGATCACTCACCTTCACCTTCTGCTTCGTAATGTAATCCAACAATACGGGTAGTGCATAGAGATGATCCACGGGTATATTGAAGAACCCCTGGATCTGCCCCGCGTGGAGGTCCATCGTCAGTACTCGGTCGGTGCCGGCGGTGGTGATGAGATCGGCCACGAGCTTCGCTGAAATCGGCACACGTGGCTGATCTTTACGATCCTGACGGGCATAGCCGAAATACGGGATGACCGCGGTGATGCGACTCGCGGAGGACCGTTTGAGCGCATCAATAATAATCAACAACTCCATAAGGGAGTCGTTGACCGGCTGGCAACTCGACTGCACAACAAACACGTCGCCGCCACGAACGTTTTCCTCAATCTTGACGCGAATTTCACCGTCACTGAATGACCCGACCGTAGCCTCCCCTAGCTTGGTCCCAAGGTAGGCACAAATTTCATGGGCCAGGGCCGGATTAGCGTTGCCAGAGAATATCTGTAGCTCTCCGCTCATCGATTCCTCAGAGGGTCCCTGGATGCGACTGCGCCACGTTCTGATTTCGTATAGGGTTCGTCTCGACGGCGGGCGTCGGTGGGCGTAATCGTGACCGCCTACCTAATTCGCTGCGCGCTGTTGAGGAAGCCAGCTAAGGGGTCAGACTCTAACGGAATGTACGGGGAGTTGTCAACCGAGCCACGGCTTATCGTGGTAGTTCGTATCGCCAGCCGAGCGGGCCTGAACAGGTGGGAGCGACAAAAACGCTCATCGAATTCTCGCTCACGAACTGGGCCTGGGCCAGGCGCGCGCGCGCCTCGTCCGCGAACACCCCAAATACCGTCGCCCCGCTTCCGGACAGCAGCGCGATCTCGGCTCCGTGGGCCTGCAAGCTCCGTTTAATCTCCCGAAGCTTCCCATGTGCGGCGAAGACTGGCGCCTCGAAATCATTCTCTGCCGCGGCAATCAATTGGGCCCAGCTCACCCGCGATTGCCGGTCGAGTTCTCGCTGGACCAGCGACAGCGGCGTCACAGCGGTCCTGGCGGCAGCCAATTCTTGATACGCCCACTTGGTATTGACCCCAAATCCCGGGTTGACGAGCACGACCCATCGCGCCCCTTCAACGACGACCGGCCGAACTGTTTCTCCCCGTCCCGCCACAAACGCTGAGGGGGCAAAGAGGAAAAAAGGCACATCGCTGCCTAACAATTGCCCGACATCAGCCATCTGCGTCGGAGACCACTCCAACCGTAATAAATGGTTCAACCCTATGATGGTGGCCGCGGCATCGCTGCTCCCGCCGCCGAGGCCGGCTCCCATCGGTATGCGCTTGCGCAGCTCAATGTCGAGCCCGATCGATTGCTGGGCTCGCGCCAACACCTCTGTGGCTGCGCGATAGACGAGGTTACTCTGGTCTGCAGCCAGCTGCGTCGCGTCACACCTCAGCCGAATATCCTGTCGACCAGCACGCAATCTGATCTGCACCTCGTCTTCAAGGGCAACCGTCTGCATGATCGACCAGATATTGTGGAACCCGTCGGGGCGGCGGCCGAGGATTCGCAGGATCACGTTAATTTTGGCAGGAGCGAGGACGGTGATCTCGGAGGGACTCGGCTGCGGATTAATCACGGCCTCCCTTGATGGCATACTTCTCTAGTCGATAGCGAAAGGATCGCGTGTTGAGTTTCAGAAGCCGCGCAGCCTTTTTCTTTACCCACATGGCCCGTTCGAGCGCCTTCAAGAGCAGGTCTTTTTCAATGCCGTTGATAAGCTCTTCCAAATCCAACCCGTCTTCAGGCAAATCGGTGGGCACCCCCTGCTGCTGAGGGGTCACGACTCGATGAAGCCAGCCACGAATATCCTCATCCGACACAGGCGCACCGACGGAAAAGGTGACAACGCGCTCAATCAAGTTTTCAAGCTCGCGCACGTTACCGCGCCATTCATGGCTCAACAACACGTGCATCGCCTCCGATGTCAATACGGGAGCCGGCTTGCCGCTTTCCTGTGAAAACTTCTCGAGGAAATGCTTCGCGAGAAGCGGGATGTCTCCCGTTCGAAGCCGCAACGGTGGGAGCCGAATCGGGATCACGTCTAAGCGGTAGTACAAGTCTTCGCGAAATGAGCCGTCGGCCACAGCTTTTTCAAGGTCCTTATTGGTCGCGGCCACAATGCGCACATCGACCTTTACATCCTGGTTGCCGCCCACACGCCGGAACTCTCGTTCCTGAATGACGCGTAGCAGCTTGACTTGAATTGTTGGGGTCGTATCGCCGATTTCATCCAAAAAGATCGTGCCGCCGTTGGCGACTTCGAACAACCCCGCCTTATTGGCCATCGCGCCGGTAAAGGACCCCTTCATGTGCCCGAAGAGTTCGCTTTCGAGCAACGTCTCCGGCACTGCACTGCAACTCACCGCCACAAACGGCATCGGACTCCGGGCACTATTATAGTGAATCGCGCGCGCCACCAACTCTTTTCCCGTTCCGCTTTCCCCACAAATCAGCACATTGCTCTTAGCGTCCGCGACTTTGCGCACCACGTCGAACACCTTCAGCATGCTCTCGCTCTGGCCGACGATCTGCGCGAATGACGATTGGCTTGCCATCTCGCGCTTTAATAGAATATTTTCCGTCGAGAGACGCCGCCTCTCCAGAGCGTTGCGGATGATCAACTGTACTTCATCGACCTGGAACGGCTTGGTCAGATAGTCGTACGCGCCCTGTTTCATCGCATCGACCGCCGAGTCCGCGGTCGCGAACGCCGTGATGACGAGGACCACGGTTTCAGGAGAAGAAGACTTCACCGCCTTCAGGACCGCCATGCCATCGGCTTTCGGCATGCGGAGGTCGGTGATGACAAGATCGAAGATTTCCTTGCTTATATGACCGATGGCCTCTTCGCCATCCGACGCTTCGGTCACGACATAGCCCGCGCGTTTGAGCATGATGCTCAGGACTTCGCGCAACCCTCTCTCGTCATCAACAACTAGGATCTTTTCCACGGCGTCCGTCCCTCATGCCACAACCGCACCCCGGCATCCCCGGAACGCGGCATACATACGACAAACCGTGAGCCTTGACGCTCCTGACTTTCGACCTTGATCCACCCCCCGTGCAGATCGACGATGCGATGCACCGCTGCGAGACCCAACCCTGACCCTTCTTTCTTCGTCGTGAAAAACGGAAGAAAGATCTTGTCGAGGTTCTGTTTCGGAATACCTTCCCCAGTGTCTTGAAACGCAATTTCGATGACGTCGCCCTTGCGGCCGCCGGCATCGATGTGGCGGCTGCTCGTCGAAATCGTCAACTGTCCTCCCTCCGGCATCGCTTCAAACGCATTTGTCGCCATATTCCAGAAAACCTGCCGAAGCTGATCTTGATCGACCAGGGCCGTGAGCGCCCCGGTTGCCAGGGACGTGACGATCTTGATCTTAGAACGTGTTCGCGCTTCATGTTGAACGAGATCGAGCGTCTCAGCAAGTACTTTGTTGAGATCACGCTCTGCGAGATCGAGCGCCGGCGGACGTGCATACTGAAGAAATTCAGTAATGATGTTGTCGAGCCGGGTGGCCTCCCGAATCGCAATGTCCATCAACCGGCGATTGGTTTCGTCTTCCATGGCCTCTCTACGAAGCATTTGCATCGCGCCGGCCAACGCGCCAAGCGGATTCCGAATCTCATGGGCCATCCCGGCAGACATCTCACCCAAACTCGCCAGCCAATCCTTACGCCTCATTTCCTCTTCGAGATCCCGAATCTGTGTCAGATCTTTGAACACACCAACCAAGCCCGTCTGCCGCCCCTGTTCGTGCAATGGGGAAAGGGTCATACCAAGAATCAGGCGATTGCCGTCAGCACGCTTACATTCCACTTCGAATCGCTTTGTCGTCGATACGGCACCACTGAGTTGTTCGTCTGATTGTTGGCTAGGATGCCAGTTGAAGACCTCGCGCCAGGGACGCCCGGCAACCTGAGTGATCGTATACCCGGTCGCTTCCTGTGCCGCTGGGTTGAACGAGGTGATGCACCCAGTGGCATCTGCCGTAAACACACCGCTGCTGATGCTGTGGATGATATTCTCGTGAAAGACTTGGAGGCGAGTCAGTCCCTGTTCCTTCTCACGTAACGATTGATCCGCCTGTTGAAGTTGATCTGCTAAGGTTCCGCCAAGAATCCCGACGACAAGAAGAGCGAGGGCATAGACGCCGAATGTTTGAAATGTTTCAGGCACAGTCAGCCGACTCGGCGACATCCACCCCCACCCCTCAACAAGACCATACAATTGAATGTTCGTTAAGAGCCCAAACAAAATAATGCAGAAGCAAGCGGTAAGAAGCCCCACTCGCCGACGGGGAACGAGACTGGCGACCGCCACCGTCATGACATACAGCACCGCGAAGGGACTTTCGATCCCCCCTGTCCTAATAACCAACACCGATTCAAGGAGGAAGTCGATCCCCACCTGAGCCCAAAAAAGTATCGTGAGAGCTGCCGGTGAGGTAAGCGCACGGAGCAAGATGGCGGAAGGGATCGTCAGGATGTAGGTGACAATAATCAGGGTGTAGAACGTTTCGACCCGCCCACCCTTCCCGACTTGAAAAGCGAGAGACAGGCCGAGCATCAGGGTCACGAAAGCCATCCGAAGCCCCATGATCCAATACAGTCTTATGCGCAAATCATTCATGAGTGGAAGACCACCGGGCGAGAAGGAGATCGGCGGGGCATGAAGAGAGATGTGCCTTGTTCATTCTCCTCGATTTGGGGCCAGAAACCGTGTCATCGCATATCCGAAGGGGCACCGAGTGGTTGAGCCGGAAAGGCTTTGAGCCTTCATGCTGGGAGCTAGGCCCAGCTCCGTGAGGGGAACGGACGAAACGCTAGCCTCTATCCGATTGCAGACGCCATTTTGAAAATCGGGAGGTACATCGCAATCACGATAAACCCAATCACAACCCCCAGGAACACCATCATCGCTGGCTCAAGTAGTGCCGTCAACGAAGCAACTGCCTGGTCAACTTCGTCTTCGTAAAAGTCTGCAATTTTCCCCAACATAGCGTCCAGCGCGCCAGTTGACTCACCGACTGCGATCATATGCGTAACCATCTTCGGAAAGACCCCGCTTGCTGCCAAGGGATCCGCGATGGTTTTTCCGCCACTGATACTGACGCGAGCATTGATCAACGTTTCTTCAATAACCTTATTACCCGAGGTCTTTGCACAGATGGTCATACCATCGAGTAATGGGACCCCGCTAGCGAGCAAAGTCCCGAGCGTACGGGTGAACTTGGCAACCGAGGCTTTTCTGATTAGGTCTCCAATCACTGGCAACTTGAGTAGCAACTTATCAATGACCATCCGCCCTTGAACGGTGCCATAGTATTTTTTAATGCTAACAAGGATCCCCACAATGCCCCCGAGAATGACATACCAGTACGCTATAAAGAAGTTACTGAGGTCGATGACTAATTGCGTAGGACCGGGCAA
The DNA here is from genome assembly GCA_963741245.1 of Nitrospirota bacterium. Lineage (GTDB taxonomy): Bacteria > Nitrospirota > Nitrospiria > Nitrospirales > Nitrospiraceae > Palsa-1315. The sequence goes on from CAVUHR010000028.1 coordinate 414,644, forward strand.
TGCCACTTTCCCGCCAGACAGTTCAAGAAACATCTTTGCAAAGATTGGAATGACAAAAAGCATGAGAATAGTGATTACAACAACGGCAACTCCCATGATCGTGGCAGGATAGACCATGGCAGACTTGATCTGCCCTTTGAGTTTCATCGCTTTCTCGATGTATTTGGCGAGACGCGTCAAAATCGTATCGAGGAGGCCACCCACCTCGCCAGCATGCACCAAGTTGACGTACAGATCGTCGAAGATTTTAGGATGGCGCCGCAAGGCGTCCGAAAAGGTCGAACCTGCTTCCACCTGAGTCTTCACTTCCCCGATCGTTTCTCGCAGCACTTTATTCTCAGACTGGGTCGAGAGGATTTCGAGACACTGCACCAAGGGAAGACCCGCATTGATCATCGTGCCAAATTGTCGCGTAAATACAACCAGGTCTTTATCGGTTAGACCAGACCCAAAACTCAGGTTGAATCCGCCCGCGCGACTCTTCTTTTCTTCAAGGCTGGTGACGACGACGCTTTGCTTGCGGAGTTGATCCACCGCCTCATCTCGGGTTTTTGCGCTCAGTTCGCCCTTCTTGACGGCACCCGATCTGCTTCGTCCGACATACGCAAAGGTAGCCATACACAACACTCACCCTTCGATGTGGCCATCGCCCTGGCCTGTTGTAAACTGAGGTGAATACCTACCAGGCGAGTCTACTGGCCACCCCCGGACCTGTCAAACAAATGCACAATCTCTGCGCGGGCTAATAGGCATGCAGGCTCAAGCAATACAGAGCCTTAACCCGCATTATTCATGACTGCTTCTGCTGCCATCGCGGATTCGCCGCTGCGACAAGCCTGGACGCGGCGGACGTCGCGTCCAGGCAGGCGGGCTCGCGCTCGCCTGTCTCGCTTGGCGACTGCGCGATTTCGCGACGAACTGTCATGAAAAATGCGAATTAGCTGCTGATCGCACTCGAGTGCCGATAGCCTCGGTAGAGATAGTGCAGCCCGGACAATAGCGTGAAGGAGATCATACCGAACAAGAGAGGCAGTAAGACGGTGAGATCGATGTGACGGGAACTCAAAAATATCACCATCACGACATAGGACAGCTGGAGAAACGTGGTGCCCTTGCCCAAAAAGGTGGGAGTAAGATCCACGCGAAAATCTGTGAAGTGCGCCACCGCCGTTCCCAACAGCAGTATCAAGTCTCGGCTGACCACTAGGATGGTGACCCACGACGGAATCAAATGAATCATCGAGAGCGTGATGAACCCGGAGGTGAGGAGCAGCTTATCGGCCAGAGGGTCCAACACGGCCCCAAGCCGAGTATACTGATTCTTCACGCGGGCGATCGCCCCATCGAGCGCATCAGTGAGTCCGGCCACGATAAGCACGATAAGCGCGAAAGTAAATCTGCCGTAGATAAGTAACCCGATGTAGCAGGGAATCAGGAGAATACGGAGGATGGTCAAGCTGTTGGGGATATTCATATCTTCCGGAACACAACGGGCTACGACAGCGGGGAGAAATGATAGGAGGGCGTTAAGCGGTTGTCAACGGCTTGCAGTCGGCACGGCCCCTCCCTATAATCGAGCCGTGGAACAATCCATTTGAGTGTTATGGAGGTCGTAATGAGTTCGCTCCCGCTGCTCTTCAAAAAAGACGGACTGATTGAAAAGCACCAGGTTGAAGGAGTCGACCCGAGCGATCGGTATTTCAATCGCACAGTCCTGGTCAATCGAACACCCTCAGGCTACGCCGCCAAGGTCATGTATGAAGCTCTGACTGTCGAAGGGCACTCGCATCCGACCATAGCCGCTGCGGTACAAGAACTCATCGAAGCGATGCAGGGATTCGGCTTCAGCAGAATGAGAACTCGCGCCAATTTCAAAGGCACGAAGTATCTCGCCGAAAAAGAAACCTGGGTCGATTACCAGGACTCGGCGTAGCCCTGACTATCACGCAGACACAAACTCTCGATATACCAGGTCGTGAATACACGGGCGGAAGACCTTAATCTTCTCGTTCCTCCGGCTCGGATGAACCCGGTTGGATAACAGCACCACTTCCAATTCGCACAGTGGATCAATCCACAACGACGTCCCAGTGTAGCCAAGATGTCCGAACGACCGCTCGGAAAAATGGGACCCCGATGAGGACGGCGCCGACGGAGTGTCCCATCCCAACGCCCAACTCGATCGCGCGTCAGATTCTTGACGGGTCGTAAACTGCCTGACAAGTTCCCCATCCAGAGTCGACTCTCTTCCATGATAGCCGCGGAGCCAGGCTCCGGAAACAGCCAGCACCGATTCGGCAGTCCCGAATAACCCTGCATGGCCCGCGACACCACCCATCGCCGCGGCATTCTCGTCGTGCACCTCCCCACATAACAATCGATTGCGCCATTCGTCCTGTTCGGTCGGGGCTATGCGTGATACATCAACCATTGGGCGTACAACATTGAGGTGCGCGCGCCCTGTCGTAGGGCAAAACATCAGTGGGTCGGCCCGTAGCGGTCGGACGATGGCCTCTTCGCACCAGAGATCCAGTGCCATTCCACTGAGACGCTCCACGAGAAATCCTAGCAACATGAATCCAAGGTCGCTGTAGACACTTCGCTCTCCGCCTGCACAGATCAACGGTTCTTCACGAATCATCTTCAACACATGTTGTTTGACGGGCTGATCCCCTTCAGAGTGCTCCGGGGCAATACCTCTTGCGTCAAGCCGCTCGTATAACGGTCGCCACCCGGGCAAGCCCGAGCGATGGGTCAAGAGCTCTCGCACCGTTGCCTGACCGATCGGCGCCCCTTCAAGCTCGGCTAACACCTCTTGCACGCGATCCCCGAGCCCAACCTTGCCGCGTTGAATCAGAAGCAATACTGATGTAACCGTCGCCAGCGGTTTCGTGAGAGAGGCGAGGTCATAGATAGTAGCGGGTTGTACGGGAAGGCCCGGAGGCTCTGACGACAATCTCCCGGCTACAGCCACACATTGCAGTTCGCCACGCAGACGCACCGCCAACTGGGCACCGGGAAAGACACCGTCGTCAACGGCCGATTGCAGTGCCGCCTGAATGACGTGATGGGTAGCCATGGGCGAGACACCTGTCATGAACGGGGGAATCTGCTGCTGGTGGGCGGCTCGAGGCAAACCAAGGACCGCATCAGTGCGCAAGGATCGACCAGGTCTAACACATCACAACGCGGGGCTCGATTGTCCTTCGAGCTTCTCCTCCGATGCGGTCGCGGCGTCATGAAGTGCTTCCTGTTCTTCCGCTTCAAACAGACGCTCGAACATCCGCAACGACGCGCGCAACCGTTCAATCATGAGCAGTCGCTGTTTCTGGAGCGACGAGAGGTCGTGCTGCGTATCGGCAAGTGCGACCCTGGCCTGACGGATCAACTCGCCGGCCTTCAGTTCAGCCTCCTTGATGACGAGATCCGCCTCCCGTTGAGCATTCCGCTTCACATCATCTGCCAACGATTGAGCAGACAGGAGAGTGTTCGACAATGTCGCTTCCGTCCGCTTCAGTTCAGCGAGCTGCTGTTCCAGAAATATGATCTTTTCTTGCTGAACCGCATGGTCTCGATTCAACGATTCGACTGTCTGCGCCAGTTCTTCAAGGAAGCGATTGACCTCTTCCTTGTCGTACCCGCGAAAGCTGACGTTGAATACCATCTGTTGAATATCGAGCGGTGTAATTTTCATGGTGCCTCCCCAATACTATGTCCGTCCATGGCTACTGCGATCTGAAGTAGCGAAGGTACGACGGCCCTCTGAAGAAATATCAGAATCAGGATGAGAACGAAAGAAGAGAGATCAAATCCTAAACGCGTCCCAATTATTCGGCGAATTGGAGCCAATGCTGGCTCAGTAACCTTTACCAGAAACTGCACAATAGGGTTCCATGGGTCAGGATTGACCCACGAGATGAGCGCGCGAGCAACTACAACATATATATAGATTTCTAAAACATAATAGATGACCGTTGCCAATGCGCTCAGGGTATTGCCTATGACAAACATCAGCGTCCCAACTCCTTCGATCGTGTGGTGGCCGCTTCGACCGCCGCCATCAGCGTGGCACGGAATCCCCCCTGTTCGAGCTGATGAAGCCCGGCGATGGTCGTGCCTCCGGGAGACGCCACCCGATCTTTTAATTGAGCGGGATGCACCCCTGATTCCAGCACCAAGCGAGCTGCGCCGAGCACCGTCTGGGCGGCAAGAAGCTCGGCAGTCTGCCGAGGCAAGCCCATCATAACACCCCCATCCGCCAGCGCTTCAATGGCCTGAAATACATAGGCCGGCCCACTGCCACTCAGTCCAGTCACGGCATCCATCAATCGTTCTTCAACCAGCACCACCAGGCCGACAGCTTCGAACATTGTTCGAACCAGCCGAACGTCATCGTTGGAAACCCCGGCCCCCGTCGCAAGAGCGGTCATACCTTCCCGGACTAATGCCGGAGTATTCGGCATCGCACGAACCACTCTCGTCGCCCCGTCCGTCTGTTCTGCAATTGTCTGAATCGTCACCCCTGCCACAATAGAAATCAAAAGGGCATGGGCCAGGATCGGGCCAAGCTCACTGAGCACAGCAGGAATCGTCTGAGGTTTCACCGCCAGGACGACCACATCAGCCCAGGCGACAGCCTCACGGTTGGAGGGACCAACCCGAATACCGAATTGACTTTTTAAACGATCGCGACGCTCGGCAACGGGATCCGTCGCCCATATCGACTCAGCTGAACAGACCTGTCCTGAGAGGAGACCGCCGATCATGGCCTCAGCCATCTGGCCACCCCCGATGAACGTGATCTTGCTGTTGATCGTTGGACTAGGCATGCTGCGCTCCCCCCAAAGCCCTGTCGACTCGTATCATCGTGGCCCCCTCTTCGACTGCAACGTGATAATCGTTCGACATATCCTTTGAGCGTTCGTTCAAAGAGGGGTATTCGGCGAAGGAGAATAACATGCCACTGGATCGGGTCCCCCCTCCCCGCAGTCCTTCGATTTATGGAAGCGCCTCTTGGAGGTGGTCCTTACCCCCGTAGATCCAGCTCATCTGATCAGCCACAGCTGAAACGCCGTCACTCGGAAGTTCTGAAGTATTGTACAGAAACCGCTGGGCAAATGTCAGCGCGTGCACCCAGACTAGGAGTCTGCGGAAATACTATTGTGGCGCGGTGAAAATTCAATGGCCCGCACGTAAAGGACAACAGGAGAACCGCGCGCAGGATGCTCAAAAAGGCCAGACTTCTCACCCACCCAACCCCGGCGGTTTTTTCACCCTCCCGCCCTGAGTCTGCCAAGACAGCCTCTTTGCCCCAGGACACGCCTTATCCCAAACCAGGCCGCAGCGAGTGACCAAAGATGATCCTTCCAACCTTGCTCGTGTACGTTGTCCACAGGATGGCCCGGATGAGTCCCCCGCTGCGCGCGTCCAACGAGGGTCTTCTGAGACCGCGCGTTGCGCGAGCACAGGGGACTCACCGGGCCATCCCTCCCCTGCTGGCGGACTTTTTCAGCATCCTGCTAGCTCCTATCGGTGAGAGAGCAAGGTGATCCCGCTCACCATCGTCCCGTTCACCCGGCCTTCCCGTCGATAGGAATAAAAGAGCTGATCATGGCAGATCGTACAGAGATTCACCGACGAAACTGAGGGTGCGGACACACCCTCTTCTTCCACTTGCCGACGGATCAGGGCCTTGAGATCCAGCCGAGCCTTGTGCCCTTGATAGTCCCGCACAACTGACTGCCAATCGGGCAAGCCCACTCGAAGGCGGTCGAGCACCGGATCGTCTACTTCATAGCAGCAGGGACCGGCCGAGGGTCCAATACTGACTCTCAGATCCGACCGCGTCGACACAAATCTGGTCGCCATCAGCGTGATGGTCTTCGAAACAATCCCAGCGACAGCGCCCCGCCAACCGACATGAATCGCCGCCACGACACGCCGACGTGGGTCATGCACGAGCACGGGGACACAATCCGCCGTGCGCACCGCCACCGTCACGCCGGGTTGATCGGTCACCAGCGCGTCCCACCCGCCGGGGAACTGATCCGATTCGGTGAGTGGACGATCCACCACCAAGGCATCGGTCCCATGCACTTGCTTGACGGACAGCAGCCAACCATGCCCCTGCGTCCCGGACTGACGAGCAGGCACTCCTACATCGAGTGCCAGTGAGTCTGCATGACCGCGCGTGCCAAAAAAATGTCGGACGCCGTCGCGAGCGGACGCGAATGCAGGAACCGTGATGACCGCTGCGCTCATGGCCATACTCCGCTAAGGCTACTCACCCCTACAAACCTGTTGGCTCAGTCGACCTGCTTGCGCAGGAACGTGGGCACATCCCACTCATCATCAGTGACCGCCGCAGTTCGCTCCATCGACACGCTTGCATCTCCCATCCGCCGCAAGAAGGTCGGACGGTCGAGATCTTTGAAGGGCCGCTCCGCATACGATCGTTCTCCCATCGTCTGGCCGGCACCGGTCATCGTCTGTTGTCCGGTGCGGGAAGTCCGACCCGCAGCCACGGGAACCGGAGCGGACTGCTCCTCCCGTTCAAATCCGGTGGCAATCACCGTCACGACCAGGTCGTCTCCCATATCGGGGTTGATCACCTGCCCGACAATGATATTGGCTTCAGGATCGGCTGTCTGTTGGACAATCGTGGCCGCTTCCTCGATCTCGTGCAGCGACATGTTGGGCCCGCCGGTGATATTCAATAACACACCACGCGCGCCTTCCACGCTGCCTTCCTCCAACAACGGACTGCAAATCGCCTTTTGCGCCGCTTCGATCGCCCGATTCGTCCCGCGCGCTACCCCCATGCCCATCACGGCGCGACCCGTATGCGACATCACAGTGCGGACATCGGCAAAGTCCACGTTCACATGGCCGGTGGTCGTGATCACATCCGCAATCCCTTGAATGGCCTGCCGGAGGACGTCATCGGCCACCTTGAAGGCTTCGAGCAGCGGCGTCGCTTTGTCGACGATGCCGAGTAGTCGCTGATTCGGAATCACAAGCAAGGTATCTACGTGGCGACGGAGATCGCGAATCCCCTCATCCGCATAAATCATCCGGCGATGACCTTCGTATGAAAAAGGCTTCGTCACGACCCCGACCGTCAAGATACCGAGTTCGCGCGCGATGCTCGCCACGATCGGCGCGGCACCCGTCCCGGTTCCACCACCCATCCCGGCAGTTACGAACACCATGTCGGCACCCTCAAGACACTCCCGAATCTGATCTTTGCTTTCTAACGCCGAGTCTTTTCCGACTTCCGGCTTCGCCCCGGCGCCGAGTCCCCTGGTCCGCTGAGGACCCAGTTGAACCTTATACGACGCCCGCGACCGATCCAACGCCTGCAGATCGGTATTCGCAGCGATGAAATCTACCCGCGCCAATCCGGACATGATCATGGTGTTGAGGGCGTTGCACCCGGCGCCACCGACACCGATCACTTTGATCCGAACGGGGGACACGACATCCTCTTCAAATGAAAACATCAGGACACCTCCCTTTATAGAATCCGCGTAGCGGCCGCCCGCTTCGCGCGATGGTTAAAAGAACTCGAACATCCAGGACTTCATACGATCGAATACCTTATGCAACGGCCGTCCGCTGCGCAGACCAGCCGTGGCCATCTCCTCAACATGGTGCCGGGCATGGAGTAGCAGGCCGACACCGGTGGCATGCATGGGATTACTGACGATGTCACGAAGCCCTCCGATCCCACTGGGCGCGCCGCGGCGAGCCGGAAGATTCAAGACCTGCTCTGCCGCATCAGGCATCCCTTCCAATAATGACGTTCCACCTGTAATCACCGCCCCTGCCCCCAGCATGCCCTCATAGCCGGCGCGCATGATTTCCCGACGAACCAGCTCGAATATTTCTTCGACCCGCGGCTCAAGAATCTCGGCAATGTCACGACGCGAAAACGTCCGTGCGGGACGGTCCCCGACCGACGGGACCTCCACCGTTTCATGGCCCTGCACCAATCCTGTTCGGGCGATCCCACGCTGCAACTTGATCTTCTCCGCTTCGGTCTGAGAGGTCAGTAACCCGATTGCGAGATCCTTCGTCAGGTTCTGCCCGCCGATCGGCAAGACCGCGGAGTGCCGAATACTCCCTTCGAGAAAAATCGCAAGGTCGGTCGTCCCACCACCGAGATCGACCATGACGACCCCCAGGTCGCGCTCTTCCTGGCTGAGGACGGCCTCACTGGAAGCCAATGGCTGTAGCACCATATCCACGACATCGAGCCCCGCGCGATTCACACACTTGATGATGTTCTGCGCTGAAGTCACGGCGCCGGTAATCACATGCACGTTGACTTCGAGACGGTTTCCGGACAGACCCAACGGCTCCCGAACCCCCTCTTGCCCGTCCACCATGAATTCACGAGGCAGCACATGAAGAATCCGTCGTTCATGGGGGATGACCGCCAGAGTCCGCGCGCTCTCGATCGCACGCTGGATATCCTCCCGCGTGACTTCTGCCTTTTTGAGCGCCACAACCCCCTTGCAATTCTCCGCGGAGATATGGCTGCCGGCGATGCCGGTATAGACGGAATTGATCTGGACCGCCGCCATCAGCTCGGCTTCCTCGACCGCCTTCTTGATCGATTCCACGGTACTCTCTATATCAACCACGACGCCTTTGCGGAGCCCTCGCGACGGGCTGGATCCGACCCCGATGATGATGAGGGCCTCCTCATCGGTGACTTCCGAAACTATGGCGCAGATCTTCGTAGTCCCGATGTCCAACCCCACAAGAATTTGATCACGCTTCGGCACAGCCCTCACACCCTTTCCCGCACAATGACACGGTTGTCGTAACGCAGATCGATCTCGCTCACCTCGCGCTTCCGACCATCGGATGAGGCAGTTTTGAATGACGGGTTCACTTTCCGGAACCGCTCCCACTGATCAACCAGAGAATCGCCACCAAACTGGAATCGCACCCCATTGGCTGACGCCACCACATTCGAGGGATTCGCGAGATCGATCTTCAACCCGCCCGTCGAGGGTATTGGCGATGAGCTTGGCCAGCACGACCCCAGACTGAACCGCATTGCGGACACGTGCCTCGCCTCGCTGAAGGGCCTGAGGCTCCAGCCCGGTCAGCAATGGCAGCGTCTGGTCATCCTGCCTACCCAACTTGGCAAGGAGATATCCGCTCTCATCGCTCAACCAATGGTCCGCACCCGTCCGAATAATGGCAGCCGGCGTGCGTTCCAATACGGTGACATGCAGCAGATGCGGTGGCCTGCGTTCGACCGTCGCCTCCTTGATCCAGGCATGCGTCCGCACTCGCTCGGCAAGAAACGCTGTGCTGACTTGATGGAGCCCCATGCCGGGATTCAAGACGAGCCGCTCCAACACTTCCGGTTTCGTCACGCGGTGAATGCCCTCAACCTCCACCTCGCGGATTTCCAGCCAGCCCTGAAGAACCGGCCCCATCTCTCGCGTGACCATGGTCAGCCCCCAAGCCAACACCGCAAGACCGACAATCCATTGCCCCACGCACAGCGCACGTCGTCCACCGCGAGACGAGTCTTCTCCCGACGCGCCTGTTGCCGCTGATCCAAGATCTGACTGGCACGCGCGCCCTTCCATTGGTTCAGCCGAGGGCCGATTGCAGGCATGCTCTCTTTCGCAAAAACACCTTCATGGCATGCTCCCTTCCCCTGACGAACGGTCGAGGCGGCTGCGCGAACGAGGGCGGACTCGAGAATCCGTTCGGTCAGCTCGTCATAGTCAATCTCGGCCCGCGCCGCCGCCATCGGCAGCAAACTCGTTTCGGTCATGCCCGGCGCCGTATTAATCTCCAACACAACAGGACGGCCACGCGGGGTAATACGGAAATCGACCCGGGCCGCACCTTCACAACCCAGCACCTCATAGGTGCGCAGCGCCAACGTCACGAATCTGCCGGGTCACCGCCGCGGTCAAGGGCGCAGGACAGAGATACTGCGTGTTCCCCTTTTCGTACTTCGCCGCAAAATCGTAGAACCCGCCCGGCGCAACAATTTCCACGGCAGGGAGCACCAATGGAGAAGCATGGTGCCTCCCGATGATCGACACCGTGACCTCATGTCCCGGAATGTAGGCCTCGACCATCGCATCCACGTCGTAGCGATGGGCTAGGGCCAGGGCGTCACGCCATTGCGCCGGCTTCCGCACGATCGTGACGCCGATCGTGGATCCTTGCGACGCAGGCTTCACCACGACGGGCCAGCGCAATTTCGCCGCCCGCATCACGGTGGTGCGCGAGACCTTCTCCCCGCGCCTCACAACTGCGCCTGCCGGCACAGGAATGCGCGCAGAGACCAAAAGAGTTTTCGCGGCGACTTTATGCATGCCGATCGCACTGGCCTGGATGCCGGATCCGGTGTAGGGGATTCCCAGGGTTTCCAGGAATCCTTGAATCGCGCCATCTTCACCACCTGGTCCGTGCAACGCGAGAAACACCAGGTCGATCTTCTGGTCGTGTAAATCCTGTGAGAGCGTCGGTCCGACATCGATAGTCACTGCGTTATAGCCGCGACGGGCCAGCGACCGATGCACCGCGGCACCCGTCCGGAGCGACACATCGCGCTCGGCCGATTGCCCACCCATCAGTACCCCAATGCGGGCGTGGGTCAAAAGGGGTCGCTCTGTCGGGCGAGACTCGCTCATACGCTACGTCTTTCCTACGATTTTGAGTTCAAGATCTAACCGCACACCCGCCTGACGGCGAATCGCGCTGCGGACCTTCCCAATCAGCGCCATCACGTCCGCCGCACGCGCCTGCCCCCGGTTCACCATGAAGTTGGCATGCTTCATCGATACTTCCGCATCGCCGACTCGCGCACCTTTGAGGCCGGCCGCCTCGATCAATCGGCCTGCAGAACCATTCGGAGGGTTCTTGAACACACAGCCCGCGCTCGGCATCGCGAGCGGCTGCGTGTCCCGTCGAAAGTGGAGGTAGTCCTTGACCACTCGCTCAATCTCAGATCGGACCCCTTGCTTCAGCTGAACCCATACTCCGACGACGATGCCGCGTGGCAGCAAGGCCTGTCGATACTCGAACCTCACCTGGGCTGCTTCCACGTCCACGACCTGGCCTTTCATGTTGACCATACGAACAGCCTTGACCGAATCCTTCATTTCCCCGAGCTTCGTCCCAGCATTCATCACCACACAGCCGGCCACAGTCCCGGGAATTCCCGCCGCCCATTCCAATCCCGCGAGGGAATGGCGGATGGCGTACCCGATCAACGTCGGCATCCCGACTCCTCCTTCGGCATAGAGAACGGACCCCGGTGCTTCTTTGATCGCCCGTAACCGCACCAGGCTGACCACGATGCCGCGGATACCGCCATCCCGGATGAGCAGATTCGTCCCACCCAGGACGAACAACGGAATCTTGCGTGCGCGCGCCTGCTGGACCACCAGACAGACATCCTCAATATCAGCCGGTTCAACCACGACATCCGCCGGCCCTCCGATCTTGAACGAGGTGTACTCTCGCAACGGAGCCTGGAAGGACACAGATCCCCGAAGGCCTGCCACTGCAGCCCGCACATCTGCTTGCGTGAATCGCGCATGCCCTCTCGCCGTTGTCGTGACACGCCGACCTCCTTGCTTCATTGCATCATGCGGTGGGGATCAATCGGGCCAAGAGTCCAAGCCCCGTCTTCCAAATATCCCCCGCCCCTAATGTGATGACCAGATCCCCCGATTTCAGATGGGGCAGCACCTGATCCACCAATGTGTCCTTCTGTTCTACAAAGGTCACAGACGGATGGCCGGCCACACGAACAATGTCGGCCAACTTGGTTCCGGACACCCCGGGAATCGGCTGCTCGCCTGCTGCATAGATTTCCGTCAAGAACAACACGTCCGATTGGTCGAACGCCTTCGCAAAATCCTCCAGCAAATCTCGCGTTCTGGTATAGCGATGCGGCTGAAACAGCACCACCAGCCGCCGACCCCCCCAGCCTTGCTTGGCTGCGGCCAGGGTGGCCTTGATCTCGGTCGGATGATGCCCATAATCGTCCACGACCATGATCCCCTTAGCTTCCCCTCGCAGATGAAAGCGGCGCTCTACCCCGGTATAAGCCGCCAGAGCTTTCCTGATGAGGTCCACCGGCACATCCAATTCGATCCCGATCGCAATCGCCACGAGCGCGTTGGAGACATTGTGTCGGCCGGGCACCGCCAGGCGGAACGGGCCCAAACTGCGCCCACGGTACTGCGCCCGAAACTCGCCGCCCCATTGGTTCAAGTTGATCTCTGTCGCAAAGAAGTCCGGCGTGACTCCCTCACGCTCACTGAGCCCATAGGTCTGATAGCGCTTCACGATGTTCGGGAAGAGCGCCCTGAGCCGATCATCGTCGGCACACAACACGGCCAACCCATAGAACGGCACCTTATTGATAAACTCGAGGAAGCACTCGTTGATGCGCTCCATGCTGCCGTAGTGATCGAGATGTTCCCGGTCGAGATTTGTGACTGCGACGATGGTCGGAGACAGACGGAGAAACGACCCGTCGCTCTCATCGGCTTCCGCCACGAGGAGATCGCCTCGACCAAGGCGGGCATGGCTCCCAAGCGCATTCACTTTGCCCCCGATCACCATCGTCGGATCCAACCCGCCCTGCGCCAACACGTTGGCCACCATCGACGTCGTCGTGGTTTTTCCGTGAGCGCCGGCAATGGCGACCCCGAATTTCAGTCGCATCAGCTCCGCTAACATCTCGGCCCGAGGAATCACGGGAATCTGCTTCGCCTTGGCCGCCACGACCTCGGGATTCTGTGCCGACACGGCGGAAGAGATGACCACCACTTGGGCCTCCCCCACATTCGATTCCTGATGGCCGACAAAGATGCGCCCGCCGAGTTCTTCCAATCTCCGCGTCGTATCGGAGACCTGCAGGTCCGAGCCCGTCACTTTGTACCCCATCGTCAACAGCACCTCGGCGATACCGCTCATCCCCGATCCCCCGATTCCGACTAAGTGAATCTGTTGCGTCTTGCGAAACATCGGCGCGCGCCTCACTCCACCAACCGGTGGATACGACTGTGATCCCTGCCCGCGTTGCCCAATAACATTAGACTCCTGCCGCTCCGACAGAGTGGTTGACATCATGATGACCCCCCATAAGTGCGTAGCATTCGCGGACAATTACCTCGGCCGCATCAATTCGCCGTAGCGATAGACTGGCTTCGCCCATCACCCGCAATCGCTCCGGATCCCTGAGAATGGTCGCCACCGTGCGGACCAACAGGGGTCCTGTGAGCACAGATTGAGGGAGCACCACGGCGGCCCCGGCTGCTTCCATCACCTTGGCATTCCGCGTCTGGTGGTCGTAGATGGCGGACGGCAGCGGAATGAGGATGGCCGGCTTTCCGCACGCCGTGAGTTCCGCCACCGTCATGGCGCCAGCTCTCGACACGACCAGATCCGCCTCCCGCAGTGCCGCAGGCATGTCATAGATAAACGGCATGACTTGTGGCTCGATGCCAGCGCGACGATAGGCCTCGGCCACCCGCGCATGGTCGGACTCGCCGGTCTGATGGGTCACAGTAAGATGTGGCAGCTGCGTCATCAGATCGGGCAATCCTTCCATCACCGCAGCATTCAGCGCCTTCGCACCCTGGCTCCCCCCGAAAATCAGCAGATGTGGCGGTCCCGATTTCTCCCGGCTCTGCTGCACGCCGTCCAGGAACGCTTTACGAATCGGGGTCCCCACCACGCGCACCTTGGAACGATTGAACGAGTCAGTCGCCGACTCGAATGCGAGAAAGATACGCTGGGCGAACGGCCCCACCGCCTTGTTCGCCATACCGGGATTCGCATTCGGCTCAAGAATCACGCGCGCCACCCCGGTCACTGCTGCAGCAAGAAGCATCATTGGACTCGTATACCCGCCGACCCCGATCACCAGATCCGCCCGTCTGGCTCGCAGGATTCGAAGACACTGCCACAGACTGACCGGCATGGCGCACAAGCCTGCCACCGCCCCGAACAGACCCTTGCCCATCACCGGCTTGGCACTGATCAAAGCCAGGTCGAATCCCTCGTGGGCAAGCACGTTCGACTCAAGTCCACGCGCCGTCCCCACGAAGAACACCTTGGTCGCGGGATCGCGCCGGAGAAACTCTCGCGCCAACGCCACAGCCGGATAGAGATGGCCACCGGTTCCACCTGCTGCTATGACGATCGTCATCCGTGATCCAACCCACCACGTCCACCGCGAGACCCGCCGGCATGCCGGTCGCGAGAAATACTGAGTAAGATCCCCACGCCGATCAGACTCACCACCAGCGACGACCCTCCGTAGCTGATGAATGGTAGGGTGAGCCCTTTCGTCGGTAAGAGCCCTGTCACCACCGCTGCATTCACCAGCGCCTGGCCGCCGATCAACAAGGTAATGCCCATGCCCAGATAGCGGCCGAACGGCACCCGCGCACGCGCTGCGATCTGAAACCCCCGCCAGACAAAAAATGCAAACAGCAGGGTCACGGTGGCGGTCCCGATAAGCCCCAGTTCTTCGCCGACCAGCGCCAGGACAAAATCTGTATGCGCTTCCGGGAGAAAGTAGAGCTTCTGTTTGCCCTCGCCCAATCCCACCCCGAACGGACCGCCGCTGCCGAAGGCCAAGAAGGATTGCGTGATTTGGAACCCGGCGTCCGACGCATCCTTCCATGGAGCAAGAAACGTCATGAGCCGTTGGCGTCGATAACTCGAACCAAGGACCAGCGCCAGCACGATCGGAATCGCGCAGAGTCCTAAGGCCAAGAGATGGGAGATGCGCGCCCCAGCGAGAAAACACATCCCGACCGTCACCAGTCCAAGCACCACGACCGTCCCTAGATCCGGCTCCAGCAACACCAGCCCGCTCACAAGTCCGATCACGATCAGGGCCGGCAGAAGACCATCGCGAAACAACGTGATCTTGTCCCCTTTTTTGGTCAGATACGCCGCCATATAGATGACAGCCACGAGCTTGACCATTTCCGCCGGCTGAACCGAGAGGGGCCCCAACCGCAACCATCGCCGCGCCCCCTTGGCCGCCACACCGATTGACGGCACCAGCACCATGACGAGCAGCAGCAACATGCAGGCCAATATTGGAACGGAGAGCTTCTTCCAGAACGTGTAATCGATACGCGACGTAAGATGCATTAATAGAAAGCCGAACGCGAGCCAGGCGATCTGCCGCTTCAGAAAAAACCCAGGATCCTGAAACCGGTTGCCCGCCACGATGGCACTCGCGCTGAACACCATGACGAGTCCCACCAACGCCAGGGTCATGGTGACCGCCAGGAGCGTGTGGTCCGCCGCCACCGGTTGCTGGCCCGATCGTTGGCTGGTCTGGGACCATGGGAGCGCCAGAGTCCCCGCTGATCGATGCGCCATTGCTCAGAACCGCCCCTCCCTCGTCTTGCACGTCACGCCGGTAAGGCATGAACCAATGCCTTGAATTGACGACCACGGTCTTGATAGTCCGCAAACATGTCGAAGCTGGCACAGGCCGGGGACAACAACACGACGTCACCCGGCGATGCCCCTTGCGCCGCAAGATCCACGGCGTCCCGCAAGGTGGCCGCTTCGGTCATCGTGGCGACACCCTCCCAAGCCTGTCGGAGAAGCGGCGCCGCTTCTCCGATCAGAATCACGCGCGTGACCCGCCGACTGACCGCCTGAGCGAGTCGCGAGAAGTCGCCACCCTTATCCCGTCCGCCGGCAATGAGCCAAATCGGTTGATCGATACTCTCCAGCGCTTTGAGCGTGGCATCGACATTCGTACCCTTCGAATCGTTCACAAATCGGACCCCCCGACGCTCGCAGACGATTTCAAGGGCATGTTCGAGTCCGGGAAACGTCGCGAGGACGCGACGAATCGCGTCGAGAGGACAGCCGCACAGCACGGCATAGGTCGCGGCTGCCATGACGTTCTCCACGTTGTGGTTGCCGATGATTCGGATCTCACTTCGACGGCAAATCTCCTGCCGTACCCCGGTAACCGTCGTCACGATCACATCATCTTCGAGGTAGGTTCCCCCAGACAAATCAGTGCTGATCGTCGTCGCGGTCGTAAACCCCAGGCGTTTCGCACGAACCCTCTGTCGCAGCGCGGCCACACGGTCATCGTCAAGATTGAACAGGGCGAAATCAGACGCGGTTTGGTTCTCGAAGATCCGCTGTTTAGCCGCGACATATTCATCCAGCGACTCATAACGGTCCTGGTGATCGACCGTCACGTTGAGCAGGGCGGCGATCCAGGGATGGAATCGATCGATCGTTTCAAGCTGAAAACTGGAGACCTCCACGACGAGATAGTCGTACGGACTCGGCTTCCCTACCTGGCTGGCGCGAAGGTCTTCCACCGCGGCTTCGCTCAAGGCGGTGCCCAAATTGCCGCCGACAAACACCCGCCGGCCGCTCTCGGCAAGAAACTTGCCGATCAGGGTCACGGTCGTGCTTTTACCGTTGGTACCAGTGATTGCAAGGAGTGGGCTCCGGAAGAACTGCGAGGCGAGCTCCAATTCGCTGATCACCTTCACGCCGCGCCGACGCACCGCTTCGAGCGGGGCTAGTCGATAGGGCACTCCGGGGCTGATCACCACCAGGTCCGCCTCGTCGAGCGACGATTCGTACCGGGCCCCGACGGTCACGCCAACGTGATCGCGGTCGATGCCGCCGAGGACCGATGTCAGTTCCGCCGATTCCTTCCGGTCGGCTACCGTGACCCGTGCTCCCGCCGCCTGAAGCAACCGGCAAGCCGCCACACCGCTTCTGGCAAGTCCCATCACCGTGACACGTGCTCCCGCGAGTTCCACAGCCGCTTCTCCCACCATGCCATCACCGAAGCTTTAAGGTACTCAGACTCAACAAGGCCAGCAGAATGGCGATGATCCACAAGCGCACAACGACCTTGGGCTCCTCCCACCCTTTCATCTCAAAGTGATGATGGATGGGCGCCATGAGAAAAATGCGTTTTCCGCGCGACTTGAACGAGACAACCTGAAAAATGACCGAGACCGCTTCAATCACAAACACTCCGCCGACCATCAGAAGCAGCAGCTCGTGCTTGCTGATCACTGCAACCGTGCCCAACGCCGCTCCCAGCGGAAGCGAGCCCACATCCCCCATGAACACGGAAGCCGGATAGGTGTTGAACCACAGAAATCCCAGACTCGCCCCCAGGATAGCTGCAGTGAACACCGCGAGTTCACCCGCGCCTTCGATGTGCTGAATGAGCAGATAGTCCGACATGAGTCGATGGCCGACGACATAGGCCACAATCGTATAGGCCAATGCCGCGATCATGACCGGTCCGATCGCTAACCCATCGAGACCATCGGTCAGATTGACGGCATTGGAACTCCCGACAATAACCAGTACGGCAAAGGCGACATACATCCAGCCGAGATCCGGAACAACATTCTTAAAAAACGGAATGCTAAGCTTGGTCGTATAGCCGGGCAGGAAATAGAGGACCAGCGCAATCGCCAAAGCCAGCACCACTTGTGCCGTGAATTTCTGCCCCGCCGACAATCCCTTGGATTGGGCCTTGATAAACTTAAGATAGTCGTCGGCGAATCCAATCGCCCCGAACCCCAACGTGGCAGCGAGCACAAGCCAGACGTAGGGCTTCCCGATGTCAGCCCAGAGTAACGTTGAGAGGACCACGGCAAAGAGAATGAGGATCCCGCCCATGGTGGGCGTGCCGCTCTTCGCCAGGTGATGTTGAGGACCGTCGCCGCGAATCTGCTGACCCAGCTTCATGTCTTGTAACTCCCTGATCACTCGCGGGGCCAGCACAAAGGCAATCAAGAACGCCGTCACGGCCGCATAGATGATCCGGAAACTCAAATACCGAAAGACATTCAGGAACGAATATTCCGTATGAAACGGATACAGCCAGTTGTAGAGCATGCGTCTGTACCTAAAAAATAAGCTTGTCCGCCTGACCGACCCTAGCCTTGGATTGACGCCGATTCCTTACGATGCCTGCCTGATGCCTGCCCTCATCCCTGTCAGAACCTGTACTACCTGTTCCATTTTCATGCCGCGAGAGGCCTTCACCAACACCACGTCACCTTGCCGCACGATCCTCTTGAGGCAATCAGCCGCGGCAGCCGCATCGAGCACTTCGTCGATCTGCGAACCTGCCAACCCTCCCTGCCGGGCTCCTTCCGCAATGTCCCGCCCCAACGCCCCGCAGACGATCAGCCGCGACAGCCCCTGCGCGGCAAGAAACTGTCCAACGTCCCGGTGCATTAGGCCGGTCTCAGAGCCGAGCTCTAACATGTCTCCCAGCACGGCAATCCGTTCGCGTGCAGGAGTCCACTGTGCCAGCAATTGGAGCGCCGCTTTCATCGACGCAGGGTTGGCGTTGTAGCAATCGTTGATGATATGGACGCCGTGATGGGTCACCACTTGCGACCGCATTGCGGCAGGACGAAATCGGCCCAGCCCTTGGGCAATCATCGAACCGGACAGGTTCAAAACAGCACCCACCGCCGCCGCGGCGAGCGCATTCATGACGTTGTGGGTACCATGCACCTTGATTCGAACAATCGTGGGACGGCTCTTTCCAGGGAGGTGCAAGCGAAAGGTCGTTCCTTGGCGAACATCGGACGTGACCCCGCTCGCGCGGACATCGGCCATCTCCGAAAATCCGAACGACATGACGCGGCATTGCGCACGCGCGGCGAGATAGTCAAAGTAGGGATCGTCGGCATTCAAAACCGCCGTCCCATCTGCCGGAAGCAGGTCCAACAATTCCGCCTTGGCTTGCGCCGATCCTTCCATGCTACCGAAGAACTCGAGATGATCGGGGCCAATATTGGTAATCAACCCAATCGTGGGCCTGACCATCTCACAGAGCCTGGTCGTCTGCCCGTGCTGATCCACCCCCATCTCAATGACGGCGGCTTGATGGCGAGCCGTGAGCCGAAATAGGGTATACGGCACGCCGATCCGATTATTGAAATTCCCTTCGGTCTTCAACACCGGCCACCGCTGAGCCAACACCGCCGCGACCATCTCTTTCGTCGTCGTCTTGCCGTTGCTCCCAGTCACCGCCACGACGGGAATATGGAACCGACTGCGATGATGCGTCGCCAACTGTTGGTAGGCAAACAGCGGATCACGCACTCCGAAGAGAAAGGGCGCAGGCCGACCTTCGATTCGGCGTACCGCTGCGGAGCCTGAAGGAAGGCGGTATTCATCGTGAACGATGGCTCCTATTGCGCCCTGTGCAAGTACGGCCGGCACAAACTCATGCCCGTCGTACCGATCGCCCCTGAGTGCCACAAACAGATCACCGCGGCGAACCGATCGGGAGTCCGTGCTGATCTGTCTGATCCGGTGCTTCCCCGATAACGAGTCCTGCCCCGCGAGAACTTTCACGCTGATGACTTCTCGTAACTCCTCGACCGTAAAGAGTCCCATCGATTCCTCATCCTGCGTGATCCCAACCGTGGCCTGGACTTTCACGCGCAGTCCCGCAATTGCTGAATCGCCTCGCGAGCCACCTCACGATCGTCAAAATGAAACTTCTTGGTGCCGATGATTTGATAATCTTCATGCCCTTTGCCGGCAATGAGCACCATATCGCCGCGGTGCGCCTCGCGGATGGCGACGCCAATCGCCTCACGGCGGTCCGGCACCAAGTGATACTGCACATGACTGCGGCGCTCCAGCGCATCGCGCACGCCGATCTCTACTTCATGAAGGATCGCCATCGGGTCCTCGGTTCGAGGGTTATCGGATGTTAAGACCACCACGTCACTGTATTCCACGGCAGCGCGTCCCATCTTGGGCCGTTTCCCTCGATCCCGATCACCACCGCAGCCGAACACTGTAATGATCCGCCCGGTCTTCAACGCCTGGGCTGCCGTCAGCAACCGGAGGAGCGCATCTTCGGTATGGGCATAATCGACGACGACGGTAAAATCCTGCCCGGAAGAGACCCGCTCGAAACGACCTGGGACATTGGTAATATGGGCGGTCGCTTCGCAGATCTGATCGGACGTCGCCCCGTCGTGCAGCGCCACCCCGATTGCCCCCAGCAAGTTGTAGACGTTGTGCTCCCCGACCAGCCGGCTCTCGACGATAAACGAGCCTGCGGGAGTTGCCGCAGTAAAAGTGGTACCGGTTAGCGAGAGACACACTCGTTCCGCCTTGAGATCGGCCTGGTTCTGAATGGCATAACCCCAGACCGGCACAGGACAGGCCGCCCGGATCGTGGCTCCTCGAGAATCGTCCAAATTGACGAGGGCGCGCTTCCCGGGCTTCTGCCCCCCGGCCAATCTGGCAAACAGTCGCAACTTCGCCTCGAAGTACTCCTCCATCGTGTGATGAAAATCGAGGTGATCCTGCGTGAGGTTCGTGAAGACTGCCACGTCATACTCGCAGCCAGATGTCCGGTCTAACGCGAGGGCGTGGGACGACACCTCCATCACTGCGGTGGTGAGTCCACCTTCGACCATCTTCGCCAAGAGTGCTTGAAGATCGAGTGCACCCGGCGTCGTGTGAGTGGCTGGAAGGGTCTCTTGCCCGATCTGGTACCCCACCGTGCCGATCAACCCCACCCGTCGGCCGATCCCTTCCAGTAACGCTTTGCAGAGATACGTCGTCGTCGTCTTTCCATTCGTACCCGTCACGCCAATCATCTTGAGACGGGCGGATGGATCCCCGTGAAACCGGCTGCCGAGAAGACCGAGCGCCTTGCGCGAATCAGCCACCAACACAAGCGGTAATGGCCCTGATGCCACAGGCGCCTGCGCGACCACCGCAACCGCTCCGTCCTTGATGGCCTGCTCGACAAATCCATGACCATCAACGCGCTCGCCCTTGACGGCAACAAACAGGCTCCCGCCCCTCACGGTCCGCGAATCGTCCGTGATCGCATGCACCGGACAACTCACATCGCCGCGCTGCTCCAGAACCTCGACCTGCCCACGGAGCGCCAAGAGCAACTGCGTGAGGGTGATGGGATCGCGCGCCATGGCTTCTTAGTGGTCCTTCATCGCCAGTGCGATTTTCACAGTGTCCTCTCTGGACACACCAAGATAGTTGAGCACCTGCTCACCAACCCGCCGGAAGACGGGCGCCGCCACGGCCCCGCCCCAGGCTTCACCTTGAGGTTCATCGAGGACCACGATCATCGCCAGCCGCGGAGATTCTGCCGGAACATACCCGACAAACGAGCCGACAAACTGCGTGGAGGAATAGGCGCCGGTTCGCGAATCGATTTTTTGCGCGGTCCCGGTTTTACCCGCCACGCGGAAACCCGGAATGGCCGCCTTCGTTCCCGTCCCATTCGTCACGACACCTTCCAGCATCGTCGTCATCGTCCGGGCCGTGTCCTGTGACACGATTCGCCGCTTCACTTGTGGTAGTACTTCCTTAAGCAAACGGCCTTTCTGATCGCGTACTTCGGACACCACATAGGGCTTCATCATCACGCCCCCATTGGCGAGAGTCGCCACTGCTGACACCATCTGGAGGGGTGTCACCCCAACCTCCTGTCCCATCGAAATCGACGCGAGCGATCGACGGCCCCAGTCTTTGGGAGCCTTCAGGAGTCCGCTCACTTCACCCGGCAGGTCGATCTCAGTACGTTCGCCGAATCCGAACGCTTGGAGATAGCGATAAAGCCGCTGCTCTCCGAGAGCCATTCCGGTCTTGGCCGCGCCGATGTTGCTGGATTTTTGAATCACCTCAGAGAACGTCATCCACCCCAGTTTGTCATGGTCGTGAATTGTCGTATTCGCAATCACCATATGGCCGTTTTCACCGAAGACCATGGAGTCGGGTGTCATCACTTTTTCTTCAAGCGCCGCGGCCGCAACCACCATTTTCATGGTCGACCCAGGCTCGTACGTATCCGTCAGAGCACGATTGCGCCACCGATCGGGCGTCAACGCGGCGACAACATTCGGATCGAATCGTGGACTGACGGCCATCGCAAGAATCGCACCCGATTGCGGCTCCACGACGATGATTGTCCCGGACTTGGCACGGGTATGAGTGACGGCCTCTTCGAGTTCTTTTTCTGCAATGTATTGGATGACCTCGTCGACGGTCAGCGTGAGGGCATGTCCCGGCGTAGGCACTTGTTCCGCCAAACCCTTGGGAAAAACCGTGCGGCCTAACGCATCGCGCTGTAAAACGGTGACGCGCTTTTCTCCATGCAGGTGCGAATCGTATCGGCGCTCGAGTCCCTCAAGCCCTTGCCCATCCATCCCGGAAAATCCAAGGACATGGGCCAGCAACGGGCCCTTGGGATAAAACCGCCGCCCCTCCATCACCACGCCGATGCCGTCCAACGACAACTGCTCCAGCCGACGGCCTTGCTCAGGCTCGACCTTTCGCGCCAACCACACGAAGCTCTTGTCTTGTTGAAGCTTTCTCACAAGCTCATCGCTTCGAATATGGAGCACCGGGGAAAGATGACGGGCGACGGTCGACGGGCTTTCCAGCGACGTCGGTACGCCGAACACGGATGGCACCTCCACATTCATCGCGAGCACTTTGCCATGCCGATCCGACACCATGCCTCTGGCTCCCTCGAAGGACACGGTCTTTTGATGTTGCCGATCGGCCTTGGCCGTGAGTTCTGCTGCTTGAAGCACTTGGAGCGTGACCAGCCGAAATAGAATGACGCTGAACCCACAAAGGAGCAGGAACAGCATCACATAGCGACGACCTCGAGAAGGGCCGGCAGTCACTCGCTCACCCTCCCGGTTGAGACATGTCTCGCCAGACGGACTTGCTCCACGGGCGGAAGCGACAGGCCCGGAATATCACGCGGCTGATGCACCATCAGCACTTGCCCCTGCTGCGGTGGAACCAGCCCCAACTTTTCCGTCGCAACCTTCGCGATCCGCTCCGGAGCCATCAGCGCAGAAAATTTCACTTGCAATTGATCCCGCTCACGTTCCAGCAATACTTTCTGGGTCTTCAATCGTTCGATCTGATAACCCAAACGAACGACATCGACACGTTCCCACACAAACACGAAGACCAACAGCACACCGGCAACAATCGACAACATCTTCATGAATGACCCTCCTTGGATACCCGTTGGGCAGCCCGCAACTTGGCACTGCGGGATCGAGGATTCCGGTTCGATTCTTCCCTGCTAGGAACCTGCGGCTTCTTGGTGAGCACCACCACTGCAGGATCGTCCTTGCCGGAGAGCGACCGAAACGTGTGCTTCACTATGCGATCTTCGAGCGAATGGAATGAAATCACACAGAGGCGGCCGCCGGGAGACAAGAGATCTACTGCATCGCGCAATGCCGGTTCGAGACAGTCAAGCTCCTGATTCACTGCAATGCGAACGGCTTGGAACGTGCGGGTGGCACAGTGGAGACGACCATGCCGATAAGTCGCCGGAACAGCCCCCTCGATCACTGAGACCAACTCTTTCGTCGTCGCCAACGGATGGCGTTCTCGCGCGCGGACAATGGCACGCGCAATTCGTCGAGAAAACCGTTCCTCGCCGAACTGAAAAATCGCGTCGGCCAACTGCGTTTCCGGCCATCGATTGATCAGGTCAGCGGCGGTCCCGTGCATCGATTGATCCATACGCATGTCCAACGGACCATCCCCTTGAAAGCTAAAGCCACGAGCAGATTCTTCCAACTGCGGAGATGAAACTCCAAGATCAAACAGAATTCCATCGACCAGACCAATGCCACTGGCAGCAAGATGCTGTTTCAGATCCATAAAATGACCATGGATAAGGACTACGCGGTCGCCAAATTGTGCGAGCCTTTCTCGACTGGCTGCAATGGCCACCGCATCGCGGTCAAGCCCGATAAGCCTGCTGGCAGGGCCGCTCGCCGTAAGAAGTTTTTCGGCATGCCCACTATAACCCACCGTACAGTCAAGATAGGTTCGGCTATCCTTTTGAACGAGCCAAAACAGCACTTCTTCTGCCATGACTGGGAGATGTCGAGAATCCTCATAAGTCATTAATAACCAAATTCACCCACTTTCTCCCACTAAGGCGCGCAGTATACACTCACTCAAAGACTTGTCAATAGAAAATTCATGGACTTATGAAGCCTGCAAGGGGTCTTGTCCCGTTGACATAGTGCCTCCGATTTGGGAGGCGGTCCCCAGTTTTCAAATAAGTCCAAGCAAGGGTATAGAGAGGACCTACCACCCCCACCATATGGGATGGAAGGGGGTAATGAATGACTCCCTTCGTGGGATTTGGACTTCTACGACATGCCAAGAATTACTGGCGAGACCTTTTTCGAATTATCGCAATCTCTCAGGCATTATCGCGTTAGCTGTGAGCTATTTGACACCAACCTATTCAAATTGATTGATGAAAAAGATAGGGAAAGCCAATTGAACAATCCGTCATGCGCACGGAGTTGGCGAGTTTCATTGACAAGGGTTCGAGTCGGGTTGAGAATGGTTTTATGTGTTTACTCACGACAGCCAAGGCACTCTGCGTGACCGTCTTCATGGGGGGAGTCACCCTCACGTTCAGCGGTATCACCGTCGCCACGGCGTCAGCGGCATCACCGCTCTATTGGTGCCCCGATCAAAAAACTGATCGGCAATATTCAGCGACGCAAGGGCCTGGGTGCGTGCCGCTTGTTGAGAAGAAAGAAGCCCAGGCAACGGAGCAAGAAGCGGAGACACCCACGAACGACAAGCAGCCACGGGATTTCAAGATCGAGAATCTGCAGGGCGACGTATCGACATTCCTGAATAAGTATCGCGACTTCCTCGATTGCTGCAAGACCGATATCTCGGAACTTCAGCAAGTCGAAGAAATGGGAGACGAAGTCGGAGATTTACTCAAATCCACCCAGGCTAATATGTCGAATTATTCGATGGCCTCGCGCGGCATCATGCTCCGTGAAATGATCCCGACTGTCGCCAGGGCCCGCGCTGATCTGAAGAAACTGCGCGCGACGCTTGAACGCATCAGCACCTCGACTAACACCCGCGATTCAGGAGACTTTGAGGCCTCAGGTCGGGAAGCCCACGCGATTCGCGAAATGGAAGAATCGATTGGGAGAGACTTCCGTGCACCGAAGCAGTCGACAGGGCCAAAGACAGGCGCCAGTATCGGCAATGCACCAGCAGCAGGGCCGAGTATCGGAAAAACTCCGAAGACCGGTAACGCGATCGGCGCGGAAGGCGTCACCGGCCAAGACATCGGGGCGTCATCGAAAAATAGCCACGACATCGGCAGCTCAGGCCCAGCAGGGTTTGGGATCGGCGCCACAGGCCGTGCGGGCCCTTCAATCGGAGAGTCCACCATCAACAGCGAATCGTCTTCGGCGGTTGGCTCATCACTGCAACGTTCCACAGTGGGGTCTAGCCTGTCGGATTCGACGGTAGGATCGAGCTTCGGCGGATCTAGCGTGGGCTCAAGCCTCGGAGAGTCGGGTGTTGGCTCGTCGTTTGGGTCGTCTTCAGTTGGTTCGACCATCCAAGAACGAGGCACCGGCCCTCAGCAGTAGGGTCGACACTCCACCAGCATCGACCCATTCACTAATTGGCTGCCACGACAGGCGGCATCGGCTCCCACGTCTCGCCTGCATCCTTGCTGCGATACAATCCGCTCCCGTTCGTCCCAAGATAAAACAGCTTCGGATCGGTGGCACTCTGCGCGAGGGAGCGCACGTTCAGCGAGGCCAACCCCTTACTCAGCGTGGTCCATGTGTTCCCACCGTCTTCACTCCGGTGGATGCCTTCGCGGCCACCCAGATAAATCACGCCCTTTGTCGTCCGATCCAAGACCATCGAAAACAACATCTGGTCCTGCAGGGACTGGCCAATGCGCACCCACGCCGCCGCCGCATCCGTCGACTTATAGAGCCCTTCCAGCGTCGCGGCATACACCGTGTCCGGCTCATGGGGATCGACCAGAACCGCCGTGACATTCAGCGCGCGTGACGATTTGATGATGGTCGGGGACACGAGTCCGTTATTCACTTTTTCCCAATGCCCCGCTTGATCGACTGATTTATAGACACCGCCGCTCGTGCCCGCATAGAGGATCGCAGGCCTCGTGGGGTCCAAGCCGAGTGTCACCACCATCAGAACTTCTTTCATGCCGTCCATTCGTTTCGCCCAACTATCGCCGGCATTCGTGGTTTCAAACACGCCCATCGTCGTAGCGGCGAACAAATGCTGGTTGTCCGCCGGATCAAAAACTAATTGATTGACCACGGAGGAGACAGTCACATCGTCCAACCCAGCTCGCTGCGAGACCCAACGCTGTCCTCCATCGTAACTCTTGTACACCGCATCGCCCTTCGTGCCCGCGTACACCGTGGCCGGGTAGGCCGGATCAATCGCCATCGAAATCACGCGCGAGTGGCTCATGCCATGTGACAAATTCGTCCAGGTCTGGCCCCCATCGCGCGTCTTATAGATGTAGTCGTTCGTCGCGACGTAGATGATGTCAGGATTCTTCGGATGAAGCTGGATGACGACGATGGCATCGCTGCGATTGCAGCCAAGGAGGGGAAGGCCAAGTAGGAGCAGAAATAGGAAGGCAAGTCGTTTCATGAATTCAGCTTGAAGCGATGTTCGGGTGCGAAGGGGCTGGGGCACTCCCAACTGCATCAGTCTATTATGCACTACTCAATAAATGATCCCTCCAAGCTCGCTTGTTCCTGTTTCTGAGTATGGCACCCGTGATCGGTCCGACTGCGCGCGTCGAGCGAGGTCCTCCCAATTCTCTATATTTCTTATTAAGGGAGTGGCCGAGGCTGCCCTTTACTGCGTGCATCGAGCGACCACTGTTTCATCGTGGGGGCTCTGCGAGCAAGAAGGGCACCTGGCCGCTCCCTCACCATCCCCCTAGCGGTAGTTGGTGAACTGCAGATCAATCCCAAAATCCTGCCCCCTGAGAAAAGCCATGGCCGCCTGCAGCTCATCCTTGCTCTTGCTCAGCACGCGCACTTGCTCGCCTTGAATCTGCGCTTGCACTTTCAATTTTGATTCCTTGATGGCCTTCGTCACTTCTTTCGCCTTGTCCGCCGCGATGCCACTTTGAATCTTCGCCACCTGGCGCACCGTCCCACTCAGCGCCGGCTCCACGGTCCCATAGGTAAACGCCTTCAACGAAACCCCGCGCTTCACGCACTTGGTCTTGATAATATCGTTCACCGCATTGAGCTTATACTCATCGTCGGAGACCAGGACCAGCTCCTTTTCCTTCTCCTTCAACGTAATCTCCGTCTTCGAGTCTTTGAAGTCGAAGCGCTGCTTGATCTCCTTCGTCGCCTGATCGACGACATTCTTCATCTCTTGCATGTTCACTTCCGAGACCACATCGAACGAAAACTGCTCAGCCACGATCCCCTCCTCTCCTAATTTCACCCATTATACTTCTTACAGGAAACTCTCTTCGTCATTCCAAGGGGTAGCCTGGTCGAGCCTCGAATACGCGCGTTGAACGATTACTGAAATATAAATGCTCCCTCCAAGTCCACTTGCTTCTCTCTCTTGGAATGGCATCCGTGTTGGTCCCACTGCGGCCGTCGAGCGAGCACATTCTGATCGTGCGCGCTCCGGGAGCAAGGGATCAGCACGGGTGTCATTCCATCCCTTTCATCGTGGGGGCTCTGCGAGCAACAAGGGCACCTGGCCACTCTCGCCCCCCTAGCAGCACCCCCCACCGGGCAACTGCAAGCGCTTCTCCTCATCATAACGAATCGTCGCCCGCAATCTTCCCGGCGAGCCTCCACCAGCCATCACCACCACTTCGCTGCTGGTGAACGGGCGCTTCAAGACCACATAGCCATACCACTGCATCATACTATCGCCTAAGACGATCACCGCGAGCAAGGCCACCACAGCCACCAGCCCCGCATCCAGGTACAACGCAAATGCCTGTCCGCCATCGGCAATAGACGAGGCCTTGGTCACAAACATCCCAAACATTTCATAGGACCCGATCAACGTGACGGTGCCGACAAACAACATCGGCAGCGCTGTGATCCACAAATATTGCGCCTTCCGCATCTTAATGAGCACCGTCGTGCCGATGCAGAGGGCCAACGTGCCGAGTAACTGATTCGCTGCGCCGAACATCGGCCAGAGCGTCGAGATACTGCCGGTGCCGATGAGATAGCCCCAGGCTCCCACGATCAGCCCGCTGCTCACCGCTACACCTGGCCACCAATTCATCCGCCGCAACGGAGGGTAGAAGCGCCCGCCCATCTCCTGGATGAGATAGCGGCCCACGCGCGTGCCTGTATCAATCGTCGTCAAAATAAACAACGCCTCGAACACCAATGCAAACTGATACCAGTAGGCCATCAACCCGGCCATGCCAGGGAGCGCGGAAAAAATAGACGCCATGCCAACCGCGAGCGACACGGCCCCACCCGGCCTGCCCGCCACATTCGTCTCGACGAATTGCGAGAGTTCCTGAATCCGCGAGACAGGAAAGCCCATCGCTGCCAGCTCATCGGGCATGAGCATGGTATTGATCGCCAGATAATCACCGGGGATCAACACCGAGGCCGCAATCAAGGCCATCACACCCACAAAGCTTTCCAGCAACATCGCCCCATAGCCAACCGTAGCCTGGGACTCCTGTTCGATCATCTTCGGCGTCGTCCCAGAAGAGACCAGCGAGTGAAAGCCTGACACGGCTCCGCAGGCAATGGTGATAAAGAGAAAGGGGAACAGCGTGCCAGGAATAATCGGTCCGCCTCCGCTTGCGAATATCGTGATGCGCGGCATCTCGATCGTCGGCGCCATGAGAATCACCCCCATCCCCAGCAACGCCACCACGCCAAGCTTCATGAAGGTGGAAAGATACCCGCGCGGCACCAGGAGCATCCAGCCAGGCAACACAGAAGCGAGAAACCCATAGCCGGCCAGTGCCCACACCAGCGTCGCTCGTTCGAACTCGAACCACCCCGCAACCGAAGACTGCGCGACCACCCGCCCGAAGATCACAGCCGCGACCAACAGCACCACACCGAGCAGGGAGACTTCCGCCACCTGACCAGGCCGGAACTTTTGAAGATAGAAGCCCATGATGCAGCCAATGGGAATCGTCATCGCAATCGTGAAGGTGCCCCAGGCATTGCGATAGAGCGCATTCACGACGGCAAAACCCAGCCCGGCCAACGCCACCACCACGATAAACAGCACCGCCACCGCCGTTGCAGTGCCGGTGACCAGGCCAAGTTCATCCTGCGCGATTTCAGGAAGTGAGCGGCCATTCCGCCGCATCGATGCAACCAAGATGATGAAATCCTGCACCGCCCCCGCCAACACCGCGCCGATTACCAGCCAGAGAAAACCGGGCAAGAATCCGAACTGCGCTGCCAACACTGGCCCAAGCAGCGGCCCTGCTCCAGCAATCGCCGCAAAGTGATGGCCGAACAACACATATTTATTGGTGGGATGAAAATTGACGCCGTCATTCAACCGCACCGCCGGCGTCACACGCTGATCGTTCAGCTCAACAACACGCCGCGAAATCCAGCGGCCGTAGAAACGAAAGGCAAGCACATAAATACAGGCCGCCGCCACGACCAGCCAAAGCCCATTCACTTTTTCCTGTGGATTCACGAGACCGACAACAAAGGCGAGCGCAACCGAGCCAAGAACGGCGAGGAATCCCCAAAGCACCAGCTTTAACGCCGACATGCGCGGCATCCTAGCATAAACGGACGGAAGGACACCCCTGTCGGTCCCTTGCTCCCGGAGCGCGCACGATCAGAATGTGCTCGCTCGACGGCCGCAGTCGGACCGACAGGGGTGCCCTTCCTAAAGGGACAACGCGCAAGCTTGGAGGGATCATCCGTAGGCTCGTTCGACGCGCGCAGTCAAGGGCATGCCTGGTCACTCTCGCTGGGAGGACGTCAAGCTAGCTCGGAAGGACCATCATATTTTGTTCGACGGCCGCAGTCAGACCGACAAAGGGCGCCCTTCCTAAAGGGACAACGAGCAAGCTTCCAAGCTCGCTCGCTTTCCTCACTTGGAAGGCCACCCATGTTGGTCTATGTGCGGCCGTCGAACGAGGTTACAGATGCCCCCTCCGAGCTTGCTCATCCTCTCTTCAGGGATGGGGGCTGATTGATCTTTCACTGCGCGCAGCTTTCTCACCCACCCGCCCACTGGCAGGCCGAGACGTGCCATTAGCCCAAGCGAGGGCTTCCCAATTCTCTTTAGCTCTCTTTAAGAGGAGTGGCCGACGCTGTCGTCACCCAAGATTATGTTGGGAGAATATTGGAAAGAATCTCCAGCACTCTGGATCAAATTCAGGAAAAGCATCCAAGGTTATAGCCATTTGGCTATTGGTTACATCCTATCCCTTCCGTTTATTGTGCGGCGATACTATAGCTCGTATTCTCACTCTCGCCTTCATTGGGAACGAGCAAACCTTGGTCAATCAGTTCTTTAATATCCCGCTGCGCAGTGGGGATAGAGCACTTCGCGATGACAGCCCACTTGCCAGCCGTAAGGTTATCCTTGAAGCCATCGAGAACTCTATTGAGCATATTCCTCTGGCGTTCATTGAGAGAGACCCGTGCGTTCCGCTGCCAGAAATGGGCCTTACGCAAGACAGGAGTGCAGGCAACTTCAGCGGAATCAAGAGGGGGAAGTGAAAAGGTGTCGGGAACCAATTCCTGAGTCGTGTGTGCGACTTTCCTGAATTCCCGCTGCCGCCCTCCTAAAAGAGCCAAGCACAACAGCCCGATTCCGATCCAGACCAACTCGCGGAACCGCCGGAGCAATGCGAAGGTGATACCGGTGACGTCACTATAGCCGAAGGCATTGAGCAACAACAAATTCCCGCCGTCTTGGGCACCGAGGCTGCCGGGGATGAAGAAGGTGCTGCTTTTGATAAAGACGGAGAGGGCGCCGATGGAGATAGCGGAGAGGGCCATAGCAGGCCCCCCCAGATACCAGATGATGACGTACACTTCCAACGCCTCCGCTATCCAACCAAGGAAGAACAGCCCGGTGGAGGCACAAAAGGCTGGACGTTTGTGGCGGTAGAATCCCCAGACCGCTCGATCCAGCGACCTTAATCGTTCCGCACGCGCTTCGAGATAGGCAATCTTCAGACCGATCCTTTTCAAAACATCCAAGAGCCAGGTAAAGAGTCCTTGCCGCTGCACAAACACCAAGCCGGCAGTCACAAAGGCCAGCAGGCCCACGCTCAAGAGTGCAGCAGGCAGGGTCTGACCGGATGACTCGCTCCCGCCTAGCAGCCACACCCACAGTGCGATGCCGAGCAGAATGAATAACACTTCGGCAATCGTCATGGTCGTTTTCGCAATGATGACCGAGGTGAACGCTTCCTCCATCGGCACATGATGCTTCCTGAGCAGATGGGCCTTGAGCGGCTCGCCGCCGACGTAGCCGGCCGGCGTGGTCATGTTCACCGCTTCACCGGCAGTCCGGATCAGGAGCACACGCCAGAACGGAATCCCCTTTGCCGACGGGCCGAGTGTGACTTTCCATCCGTACGCTTCGACGACGTACATGATGGCGGAGGGAATCAGCATAACGAGGAGTGCGACCGGTCCGAGTTGAGCCGCCGCATCGTAGATGTTCTCTGGACCGATATGCCAAACGATGAAACCGAGGGTGAGGAGACCGACGACGAGTAATAATAGTCTTAGCATGTTACGCCATGGATCCACGGTGAACGGAAAAAAGCAAACAGGTCATAGGGGACAGGACCTTTCGGGAAAGAAAAAGCTATTCGGAATTTCCATAGACTCTTTCTAATACAATAGCACATTCCCGCCATCTTTTGGCTGCGGCTGTCATGGATGAGGAAGGGGAGAGAAATGGCGTCAGGAGCCATTTCCAGAGTCAACAGTGCGACTTTCCTGAATTTCCACCGCACGCCCACGCAGCACCGCTAGACATAGTAGCCCGGTCCCGATCCATACCATCTCCCGGAATCTCCTCAGCAGAGCAAAGGTGATACCGGCGACCTCAGAGTACCCGAAATCTTGCAGTAAGAACAAGTTCCCGATGTCTTGGGCGCCAAGGCTGCCAGGGATGAAGAAGGTGGTGCCCTTGATAAAGACGGAGAGGGCGGCAATAGAGATGGCGGGGAGAGCCAGGGCAGGCCCCCCCAGATACCAGATGAAGACGTACACTTCCACCGCTTCTGCCATCCAACTAAGAAAGAACAGCCCGGTGGAGGAATACACGGCCGGACGGTTATGGCGATAGAATTCCAAGATCATTCGATCCAGCGACCGTAACTTTTCCTCACGCGCTTCGAGATAACCAATCTTCAGTCCGATCTTCCGCAAAAACTCCAATACCCCCGTAAAGAGTCCTAGCCGCTGCACGAACACGAATGCGGCAGTCCCAAACAGCAGTAGGCCGACACTCAGCCAAGCCGCGAGGACCTTCTGTCCGGTTGAGCCGTCGCCGCTGAGCGTCCAGAACGTGAGCATGACGCCCAAGAGGATGAAGAGCACTTCTGCAATCGTCTTCGCCGTTTTCGCTATGACGACCGAGGCGAACGCTTCCACCGACGGCACATGATATTTCGTGAGCAGATAGGCTTTGAGTGGCTCGCCGCCGAGGTAGCCGGCCGGCGTGGTCATGTTCACCACTTCACCGGCGGTCTTGATCGCGAGTACACGCCAGAACGGAAGATCCTTCGCTGACGGGCCAAGCGTAACTTTCCATCCGTACGCTTCGACGACGTACATGATGACAGAGGGAATCAGCATGACAAGGAGTGCGACCGGCCCGAGTCGCGCGGCCACGTCGTAGATGCGTTCAGGACCGATATGCCATACGATGAAACCGAGGGCTAGGAGGCCGGCACAGAGAAGGAAGAGCTTAACCACGGGTAGTGGCGGAAGGTCTGATTACCCAGAACAGCAGGAGCGAGAACACCGCAGATCCGATCGCGGCTATCCAGAGAAACCAGTCGAGCTTGCCGAACACAGCAAAAATCAGCACGATGACGGAGAAATCTCGGCTCGCGACGTTTTTGAGCATGAAGTCCGACCAGGCAGTCTGCACCGGTGTCTTCCATCCACTCGCGGACTTAATCTTTTGAGCCCGGGTGACGAGCCAGAACGAAAGCCCATTTCCAAGGACCGCTGCCGAACCCAGGGCAAGAGGTACCCACGCACCGTCGCTCCCAGCCACGCGCAGGTAGGACCCCACGGCAATGCCGGCAAAGATCGCCATATGCACCACATTGTCCATCACAATATCGAGCCAGGCCCCGAACGGCGATTCGGTGAACGTGAGCCTGGCCACTTCACCATCGCAGCAATCGATGATCGCCGCCAGTTGGAACAATAGCGCGGCAATGATGCCGGCGCTGTAGGTCCCGACGCCAAAGCCGGCCGCCGCGACCAACCCAATCAAGGTCGCCAGGATCGTAATGGTATTGGGCGAGAGACCTGCGGCAAGAAAGATACGTGTGAACCAGCGGGAGACCTTCCGATTGAAGAACCGGTCGACGAAGCCCTCGAACTCGCCCTTGAGGGAATTGAAGAGTTTCTTCTCAGCGGCCTGCACGTCGGCAGCATCGCGCACGTCCTGATACCAGTGGGACCGGTTCGTTTCCGTAGACAGCACCCGCACATGCCCGTCAACCGCGGCCCTTTCGAGCCATCGACGAATCGGCACCGTGCCGGTTTCCACGTCGACTTGAACGGCAACGCTCATGAAACTGGCCGGAAGCACCACCAGGTCTGTCGCCACCAGCGCCGCGTCGTCCTGTCTCGATGTAATCGAGCGGAGCCGTCCAGCCTGCACCTTCAGGCGCAAATTCGACCGGCGTGGCTGTCGATCTCGTTCGCGATCGGCCCGTGCCACAACGATCGCATGCCCCTCCTGCACCTCATGGCGCAGGCTCTCGATCAAGGGGCCCGCAAACACCCCCTGCACGCCGGACAGGAGACAGAAGCCGCGAACTTCAGCGGCAAGCGATTCCCAGGTGCGGGGATCATCCAGCGGAAACTCACGAATCGGCATCCAGCGCACGGGGATCGTCAGGCGTGGCCCCTTGCCCAACGCCTGTTTGAGCTGATCCTCCTCCGGCCCGACCAACACCATGAGCTGTCGAATACCGGCGCGCTGCAGTGTCAACACCGTCCGCTGAAAAAGGCCAATGCCCACCACGCTGGTGAGAGGACCCACCTCATCGGCATACAGTCCGGCCGGCTCGCCGAACAGACTCACCGACGGCAAGAGAATCGCCGTGCTCAATCCCTGGAGGTCTGTCTGTTTCTGAACTGTGCTCTCGCTCATTTTGAAATACCGTCAAATGTCATTGGTCATGAGTCAATGGCAAGAACCTCGTTGCAATCTCCCTCACCAAAGACCGTTGACCATTGGCATCCTCTTACTACAGTTTCGGCAGCACATCCCGTTCCGCTTTCGTCACATCTTCCACAAAATCGATTTCGGTCCAGGGGAGTCCACCGATCTTCTCATGCCCGACTTTGACGTCACGAAAAAAGCCCACAAGCGCATCCTCGTATTCCATCTGCCAGGCCTCGCGATCCACATGGGTCCTGAGCGATGCAACCACGTGAGGCGTATCGCCCTGCCGGACCTTGAGGAACCCCACGCCTTCTCCGGCATAGTCATAGTGTAATGGCATCTTCTTGGTCAGCGCAATCACACGCCCACCTTCGATCACGACCATGCACTCCTCCCCGGTCTGCTTGACGGTTTCGTCCATGAGCAGCGCATTTTCGTAGGGTGATTGCACCAAGCGGCGCAAGATCTCTTGATGGAAGAGCACGTCTGCATCCATGACGACCGCGTCGTCATCCAATGCCGTGCGCGCGATCCAGAGCGAGGAAATGCTGCCGCGATGGAACTGATCGTTCACGAGGAAATTCACCCGCACGCCACAAGAGTTCGCTGCCACAGCCGCTCGAATCATCTCCGCCTTGTATCCCACAACCATGTCGGCACAGTGAATACCGACGCCCCGAAGCGACGTGAGGTAACGATGCAAGAGGGTCTGCCCTCCGATCTCGATGAGGCACTTCGGGCGATGTTGCGTGACCTGCCACAGGCGCTTCCCGACCCCGGCTGCGAGGATGATGGCTTTCATACTGTGCCGCAGATCCGTTCAAATGCCTCGAGGAATCCGACCAACTGCGCTTCCGTGAGGGAACCCATGTTCGCCACGCGGAAAACCTTGCTTTCAAGTTGGCCTTGGCCCGCATATATCACGTAGCCCTGCTCTTTCAGCCGATCGTGCAACGACTGATAGGTCACGCCCTCGGGAAGATGATAGGCGGTGATCGTGTTGGACTGTTTGTCAGGAGTCAGGAGCGGCTTCACGCCGAGTTTCGCCATGCGGTCTCGGATTAAGGTCGCAACTTTCTTATACCGCTGAATCCGCTTGGCGACCCCTTCCTCCATGAGTTCGTTCAAGGCTTCGTCGAACGCGTAATAGACCTGCACAGCTGGCGTGAACGGAATCGTCCCGCGGCCCTGGTCATCCACATATTGAGTGATGTGGAGATAGATCGACCGTCTGGGGTAGGCACGCATCCGCTCCAGAAATCCCTTGCGGACGAGCACGAAGGACAGGCCTGGGAATCCCTGAATACATTTTCCAGCTGTGCCCGCCACCATATAGATGTGGGACCCGGCGATATCCAGCGGCTCCCCCGCCAAGGCACTGACTGCGTCAAGAATGAACACTCGGTTCTGGCTGTCGACGACATCCGCAATCTCCTTGACCGGATTGATGAGCCCGGTGGTCGTCTCATGGTGAACCATGCCGACAGCATGCGCTTCCGGATGTTGTCGCAGCGCGAGCCGCAACTGTTCAGGATCTGGCCTTGCCGTCCAATCGTATTTGAGTTCGGACACGCCCAGGCGGTACAGACCCAGCATCTGGGAAATGCGCTCGCCGTACACGCCGTTGTTGAGCACCAGCATCCGTTTTCCGTGCGGGAGCGACGACATGACGGCGGACTCTACCGCCGCAGTTCCTGATCCAGTCAGCACCACAGCGGCATAATCAGCTTCCGCCCCCGGCACGAAGAGCCTCAGCAGCTTCGCCTGAATCCCGTGCAAGAGTTCGATAAATTCCGACTCCCGATGGCAGACATCCGGACGCAACAGTGCCTGCCGCACTCGCTCCGAGACATTCACCGGTCCTGGATTCAATAGGACCATATCTTTCTACTTGTCCCCCTCTCACCAAGGAGTGGTCAGATTGCCCTTCACTGCGCGCATCGAGCGAGCACCTTCTGAGCGTGCGCGCTCTGCGAGCATGAAGGGCAGTCCGACCGCTCCTTTTCTATTCTATCGCTTTCATGAACCGTTTCGTAATGTCCGGTGGATCGAGCATCACCCGCCCGACATCTTCCACCATTTCGTTGACTTTCACCAGCAACATGCTCGGCCCGTCTTTCTTCAGCATGTCTTTGAACTCGTAGACGAGGTCTTCGCGTTCCCGCACCCGTTCGACATTCACATACCCGGCCGCCTTCGCCACCTTCTCAAGTGGGACCACATTGGAAATCGTCGG
Organism: Nitrospirota bacterium; assembly: GCA_963741245.1. Taxonomy (GTDB): domain Bacteria; phylum Nitrospirota; class Nitrospiria; order Nitrospirales; family Nitrospiraceae; genus Palsa-1315. The sequence goes on from CAVUHR010000028.1 coordinate 451,155, forward strand.
CTGATTGCCGGTACTCCCGTAGACCTCGTTGTCGAACACCACATGAATAAAATTCTTCGGCTTGAGCGCGCCGACCGTGGCCAAGGTGCCCATCCCCATCAACACATTCCCATCACCGTCGAATATTACGACTTGCTTTTTCGGCTTGGCCAGCGCCACACCCAGCCCAATCGCCGACGCCGAGCCCATGGACCCGATCATATAAAAATGGGTCGGACGATCGGCGATTTTGTAGGCCTCACGCGAGGGAAACCCGTTGCAAATGATCACCGGCTGATCAGTGAGTAGTTCCAACAAAGTTGCCATGGCCATCGCCCGACTCTGCATGGTCCCCTGCTCAGGCCTCATGGGTTGTCCTCACGCTTCACGTCCGTCATGGGTGCAACCCTTTCACAACACCTTTCGTCATCAAGAGGGCGACGGGGATGCGCTGCTTCATGAACGTTTCCGCCAGCCATTTCAGATCGTCAATCGCCGTCTTTTCCGATAGGGTGCGATGGGGAATCTTCATCGTGTCGAGAAACTGCGGCATCACTTCGCCCATCACCAGATGTTCCGGTGCATCTTTGCCTTGATAGCCGCGCCAGGACACAATCAGAAGACAGGGCTGGCAGTAAATCACATTCAACGAAATGAGAGCGTTGAGGGACGTACCCAGTCCAGAATTCTGCATGAGCACGGCGGGGATCTTGCCGGACATATAGGCCCCGGCAGCCATGGCAACCGCTTCATCTTCCCGAACGGCCGGAGTGTAGAGACGCCGCTCCATCAACTCGGCAATAATGCCGCCCAGGACCGAATCCGGGACCCCCGTAAAGAAATCCACCCCAATATCTTGTAGCGCTTGGACGAACGCATCGCTTTCAATCATCCTGTCGGTTCCTCGCCGCTACGCACATGGAAAAACGCGCGCATTATAAGCTATGCCTCAAGGCATTCTCAACAAAACTGAGGGAGTTGCGCCATATGATCGGCCATGGTAGCGTCCTGACATGATCGGACGGCAGAGAAATCATGTGGGCCGACAGCTTGTGCTACTGGGGCTCCTGCTCTGTATGAGCCGCCCCTTTCTCGCCCATGCGGGGCCGATGGTGAACGATCCGAACGGTTTTCAAAACCTGGCCTGGGGCGTTACCCTGACCACGACGCCGGACTTGGAAGTCACCAAGGTAGGCCCGCACGTGAACGAGTTCCAATTGAGGGATAGCCAGCCGTTGTTTGCCGGAATCCCGGTCGAGAGCGTCCGCTTCTTGTCGGTCGATGAAAAATTCGCCCGCGTGACAATCCGCTACCAGGGTGACGATCGGCACAAGCAGATCCTCACCTATCTGGAACAACAGTTCGGCCCCCTTGAGCGCATCCCCGGGCAGATGATGCGGGGCCTCAATCAGCAGTATAATTGGCGCGGGACCGATACCGAGATTAACTTGACCTACCATGCGAACACGGAGCGTGGATTTATTTTTATCGACAGCCGTACACTGGCCCCTCGGTTCAACGACCATATTACTGATTCAGCGGAGTAACATGCCTCGCTGTCCCCACACAGACCCTTGGATCCGTCGCACCTCCCTCGTCTGCCTCCTCTTCTCGATCATCCTACAGGGCGGCCTGGCATTTGCCGTGCCGATGCAGAACGATCCAAACGGGTTCGAGGGGATCCCCTGGGGCGCAACATTTTCGGAAACCGACACCTTCAGGAAAGTCGAGGACACCGGTTGGTCTCAAACCTATGAACTGAAGACCGGGGCTCCTTCGCTTGGCAATGTAAAGGTCGACTCCATGCGATTCGTGACCTCCGAAGGCAAATTCGCGCGTGTCACCGTCCGCTACCAAGGCAAGGCGACCCACGATCAGATTCTTGCCTATCTCCAATCCCTCTATGGCTCGCTCGACCGCACGCCGGGACAGATCGCCGGCGGCCCTGTTAAATTCTGTAGCTGGACTGGTTTCGAGACCGATGTGAACCTCCGATACGAGACCGGCACCGATCGCGGCATCATTTTTTTCGAGAGCCAGGAACTCCGCCACAAAATCACCGAAGGCAATTCAGCCACCGTGTTTTAACAAATTCCCCTTGCCAAACCGTCCGAAGCTTTTCGCAGGATGCTGAAATAGTCTGCCAGCAAGGCCGCAGCCGATGAAAGCACCGGAGGCGTAACTCTTCTCACCCGCCCACCCCAAGCTGCCAAGGCAGCTTGCTCTCCGAGTGGGCTACGTTGAGGATGCTATCGAGGCGAGAACGACGCATGGGAAAAGGCGCGTCTCGGCGCGCCGGGGTCGGGCGGGTGAGAAGAGCGACTTTTTCAGCATACTTCCTGGAAACCCGCTCCAATTGTTCCCCAGCGCCCAACTACCCCCCCATCTGGAGGGGCCTCCGTCCCCTCTCTTGAGGGATGGTCGAGATTCCCGTATGCGGTATTCTCAAACTGTCACGAGGGACAGAGGAACCGTGGAGGCGCTGATGAAGCTGGACCACCCCGTTCTCAAGGTCAACACTCAGAAAGCTCATTCGCTCTTGGATCGGCGCTATGCCGAACGGGTTCCGATTCGGCACCGAATCACTTACTTCGGAGAAGAAGGCGCACGAATCGTCACAGGAGAGGGAGCCTTGAAAGACCTCTCCAAGACTGGCTGCAAGATTTTGGGCGCGACCACGAGCTCGTTGGGTAGCCGCATCACTCTGATCCTAGACCTTGAAGATGGGCAAGCCCCCATGCGTCTCACCGACGTCCTCGTCTCCTGGATCGCCAGAGACTCGTTTGCCGTCAGATTCCCCAAGTTGTCACCGGAAGAACGGAAGCGGCTGCAAGAAGTTATCTTCAAAAATATCAGCCTGTCGTCTCTGGACGATCAAAGGACGGCATTCCGCATTATTTAGGCGTCAATCCAACGCCACGAGGGAAGCATGCTTACTCACATCGCCGCTCCCGTCACCGCAGTAGCTGAAGGCCCCCGCCAATCCGAACGACGGCACGGCGTCCGTACCCCGACAATCCTCAGCATACTCTATTCCGGCATGGATTCTGGCCAGATGCTGATGGGTAACGGCGTCGTCACCAACCTTTCATCGAGCGGGATCGGAATTAGCGGGGATCGATCGGTCACACCCGGCATGGAGGTGGCCCTCTTTGTTGACCTTCCTGGAGTGGAGGAGCCACTGTGCATTGCCCAGAGCCGGGTCTCCTGGGTCGAGGGACGTCGATTTGGAGTGGAGCTCGGGACTCTGAAGTTGGAGGAGAAGAATCATCTGGGATTCTTCTTGTGGGATTGCGTCACACCCTCAGGCCGCGACGGCGGCATCTGAGACCGTAGCAGGGACTAAGGAGGTGTCCTCATGAAACGAGAACAGGTCGCATCTGGAAGCAGGCTTCAGTCTGTGGCGGAAGCGGTGAATCGGAGGCAAGCCCCACGGCCCCCGGTAGAATTTGGATTGATGTACTCAGCCCAAGACAGTTCCGGCGAGATCCTCATGGGCGACGGCATGGTCACGGATCTCTCGCCTACGGGATTGGGCATTCGCGGCAACGCCTCGGTTACGCCGGGGATGGAACTCACGATTTTTCTCTACCTCCCCGACGGCCAAGACCCGCTGTTCGTGATGGAAGCGAGGGTGGCTTGGACCTCAGGACGTCGGTTCGGAGTCGAAATCCTCAAGATGAACCTACGGGAACGAACCCGACTCCGTTACTTCTTGTACTCGAATCTCGCGCATTCCAATTAGACTGACCGCCTGCTGCATGGAAAACCCAATGACCGGACGACGACGGACAGGCAAAGGAGTGATGACCCACTCACCAGTTCAGGTCACTGACCGCAGGGCGGCTCAGCGGGTCCCTGTTCAGATCATAGTTCGCTTTTCAGCAACAGATAGCTTCCAACATGTTGGCGATGGGGTGGCCCTTGACCTGTCCGAGAGCGGGTGCAAACTCTACAGCGAACTGGTGTTGCCCGTAGGAAGTTTCTGGGATCTCTACCTGACAATCCCTGAGACGTCCCGTCCTGTTCTCATCTCGGAGGTTCGGGTGATCTGGGCCGCGGAAAACGATTACGGAATCGAATTTCTTCGCGTCACGGCGCGAGAACTGACCCGGCTACGCCATTTCATCTGGAAGCATATGAACCGCTCCACACTCAGAGGTGGGCCTCCCTTGTTTACCCTCGTTGACCATTCGAGCCCACGACGACCACAACTTAAATCCCTCCCCTAGTCCAGCATCGACCGTTCTCCTTCGGTGATCTCCGTCGCCCTAATAATCACATCATTCCAATCACCCTCGCCTTAATGCTATTCCGCATTCATTCCACCACGAACACACCAGGCGCGCTGGTCGAAAGCCTTACTGAGGCTGAGCACGGCGCCATTGCCGAAGCCCACACCCCACATGAGGGCCGGATTCTCCGCATGTGCCGACGCTGACCAATAGTTGGTCGACTGGACATTCAGAAACGGATGGCCGGATGACAAAGTCGGGCCCGGAGAGGCCACGGACGGATCCACCAGACTGGCCAGCTCCGGGAGGGACGGCAGGCGCCAGCCTTTTCTGCCTCCGACGGCTTTATTGGCGCAGGTCAAGCGGACGTTTGACGAGGATACCGCAGTCGTCTGCGGGGACCTTTCCCAGACCAAGCCAGTTTCTTTATCCAACACCGCGTCGCTGTTGAAGGCCATCAGGATGACGAACCGCTGCGCAGCCGGCAGCGCCTGATCCCACCGCTGCGTGTGGTTGTCCTCGGCACCACCGCTCTTAGTGCTCTCTCCACTTCCACTGCCGCTCTTAGTGGCCGCCAGGATCTGATCGAGCTTGTCCGAAATCTGCCTAAACTGTTGCTGCTGCGGAGTTGGATTCTGCGCCCCAGCGAGCGCGACCATTGGGCCACCGCTCGCCAGGATTAGCCCTCCAAGTACGAGCGTGCCCACATTCACTGCTAGAAACCGTCGTCTCTTCATCACTCCCTCCTTGTTGGTTGTGTTGATATGACACTGACTGCTGCTCAGCCCTCTGCGCTCCTGAGAACTGCTCCCCCCTTTGGAGGAGCACTAGGTTCAGGAGCAGCGCCAGGTGCGAACCCAGCAGACGCACTTACGGTCGCGATGAATGCGTATCCTCCGTCCATTCAGGTGACGTGGTCGAGGCTGGAACGGGAACGGTTTGTGTGAGGGTGCCGTTGCTGAAGCGCTCTAGCTGCCGGTCCGAGACGGACCAGCCCACCAGACGAAAAAATGACGGCTGGACGGTTAGGTGTCGAGCTCTGCGTGAGTGAGGACAAAAAGGAGACCGCCGGCAGGGAGCACGTCAACCGTTGAACGTCGGCGAGATCCATGTGGGCAACCCTCTATAGCGCGATGTCCAGCCTAGGATTGCTCTAGAGCCACCTCGCGAGGAATCTGGCTTATACGCAAATTGGTTTTCTCTGTCAAGTGCATCCTAAGGAGGAGGCTTGAACAATCCTTCCATTTTCTTTGCCGATCATGAGGACGGCAGAAACCGGGCACAATGGATGCGGCCCGTACAAGCCCTACCTGAAACACTCCCTTGCGGTTCCTATCCAATGCTTGCCCCTTTGAAGCGCTGCGTGCTAGGATTTTGGTGAGTAAGCACTTACTTACCATGAAGAAGCGGACCAAACAGACCACGAACGGGAACGGGCAGCGGGCTTCTGCGCGCGATCGTCAGGCCAGCCTCATCGTGGCCGCTGCTTCGCTCTTCGCCGCGAAAGGGTTCAACGGCACTACAACAAGAGAAATTGCCAAAGCGGCGGGCGTGAGCGAGGCCTTGGTCTTCAAATACTTTCCGACGAAACGGACGCTCTACGCCGCAATCCTGGCAGAAAAAGTGACCGTCAACGAACTGCTCGATGCGGTGGAGGCGGCGGCCAAAAAACACGACGACCATCGTGTGTTTACGATGATTGCGAGTTATCGTATTCGCCCCGGCGTCGATTCGACGCTCTTGCGACTTCTCTTGTTCAGTGCGCTGGAAGGGCACGAACTATCCGAGATGTTCTTCGGCAAGCACCACAAAGTGTTCTACGATCACCTCGCCGCGTACATTCGCACGAGGATTGATGATGGCGCGTTTCGCCCGGTCGATCCCCTCCTGGCAGCCCGCTCGTTCATCGGCATGGTCGTCCATCACCGTCTGCTCCATGAGATCTTCGGAGTCCCGATGCATCAATCCCATGAGGACACGGTGGCAACCTACGTCGACCTCTTCCTCACCGGACTGATCAAGCAACCGGCCAGCCGTAAGACGCCTGGGAGACGTTCGCGATGAATCCTCTGAAACAACATCCGATTGTCACACTGGGGGTCATTATTTTCTTTGCGATCACGGCCCTCGTCGTATTTCGCCTCAGCAGCGGCGCCAAGAGCGATGCCCACAAGACTCGCATCATCACCGTTGCAACCGTGACGCCGCTCAAACAGGACCTCGACATTCGACTCACCTATACGGCCGACATCACCCCCAACCAATCGGTCAATCTGTTCTCACGGGTTGACGGCTACATTGCCAAGATTTACGTCGATATAGGTGACCTGGTCAAAGCCAACCAGCTTCTGATCGAGATCGATCACACAGATTATCAGCATGCGGTCAACCAGGCCAAGGCAAACCTGGCTGCTGCCAGAGCGAGAGTCGCGCAGCAGAACGCCAGTGTCCGCAACACCACCCTCACACTCAATCGGATGCGGGCGCTGATCAAAGACCAGTTTGTCTCGCAGCAAGATCTGGATAACGCCCAGGTTGCGTACGACGCGGCAGCGGCGGCGCTCGACTCACTCCGCGCGCAGGTCCAGCAGATGGAGGTCGCCCTGGCACAGGCCGAGACAAACCTGGCCTACTCGTATATCCGAGCACCCTTCGCTGGCTACGTGGCCGAGCGCAACCTTGATCTCGGCTCCTATGTCAGCGGGACAACCGCCGGCACCTCCACCATCTCGCGAGGGATTCTCACCCTCCATGAGATCCAGACGGTCCGCATTCTGATCGAGGTCGTCGAGAAAGATGTCCCTCTCATCCAGGTGGGTCAAAAAGCAGAAGTTCGCGCCGAGGCCTATCCCAATCGCGTCTTCGAGGGCACGGTCACCCGTGTCGTCCAGGCGCTGAACCGAGCCACCCGCACGATGACGATCGAGGTAGATCTCCCCAACCAGGATCATGTCTTGAAAGGCGGCATGTTCGCCCGCGTAGAGGTCCTGGTCGGCACCCATCGAAACACGATTCAGATCCCCATTGACGCAGTGAGTCGATTGGAAGAAGCCCAATATGTCTACATTGTGCGAGAAGGAAAGGCCCAGCGGGTACCGGTGGAAATCGGAGCCCGCGACGAGAACCGGGTTGAGATCACCAAGGGCTTGGACGGATCGGAGCAGGTGATCGTCTCCGGGAAAGACCTCGTGCACGATGGCACCCCCGTGCAGACCCAATCACCAGAACCCGTCAAACGTGAATCGTAAAAGGTGAAAGGTGAAACGACTTCCCACTTTGACATCTTACTCCATACGTTTCACGTCTAACATTTCACGTTTTACGCCTTACGCCTTACGCCTCACGCCTCACATTTCACGTCTCATGTTTCCCGTTTCACGTTTCACGTCTTCATCATGTGGCTAACCCTCCTCGCACTTCGCAATCGCATCGGCATCCTGATGCTGTCCTTGGCTATGGTGATCCTGGGCGCCACCTCCGTGCAGCGGCTACCGGTTGATCTCTTTCCTCAGATTCAAGTGCCCGTCGCCTTCGTCGGCGTCATCTATAAAGGCGCGCCGCCGCTCGACATCGAACAGAGTGTCGTCTATCCCATCGAAAAAGCCGTCAGTTCTGCGTCGAACGTCGAGCATGTCGAGTCGTTCGCAAAACAAGGCATCGGCGCGGTGCAGATCTGGTTCAACTGGGGCGCGGACATTAACGTCGGCCAGATGGAGGTGATGCAACGCATCACTCAAATTCTCAACAGCCTCCCACCCGGCATCCTGCAACCCTTTATCGTCAAGTTCGACGTCTCCAATATCCCTGTCGCCCTCGTGACGGTCTCCAGCGACGATCTTGACGAACGGGCCCTGTACGACCTGGCCTCTAATACGGTTGCGCCGCAGATCGAACAGATCGCCAACGTCGCCGCTGCCACCGTGGAAGGCGGGAAGATCCGCCAGATCAACATCAACCTCGACCCGGCACTGTTGAACGCCCGGAGTCTCTCGATCCTCGACGTCGTCAAGTCCGTAAAGGCCGCCAACCTCATCCTCCCTTCGGGCGACATCAAAGCCGGCAATCTGGACTACAACGTTTTCACCAATAACCAGTTTCGCACGGTCGACCCGATTCAGGACGTGATCGTGAAGGTCAACCCGCAGGGCAACCCCGTTCGCGTGCGGGATGTCGGAACCGTGACCGATTCGTCGGATATACAGACGAACATCGTCAGGACGGACGGGGCCAGAGCCGTGTACTTACGCGTCAATAAACAGCCCATCGCCAACACCGTGGAGGTGGTAGATGCGCTACGCAAGGCCCTGCCGACGATGGTCGGCATTCCGCCCAGCGTGAAGCTCGGCATTTCTTTTGACCAATCGGTCTACATCCGCCAGTCGATCAACAACCTCATCGAGCAGGGGCTGCACGGATCGATACTGGCCGCAGTAGTCATCTTGATTTTCCTCCGTAATTTTACAAGCACGCTGATCATTTCCGTTGCCATTCCCCTCTCGATCATGGTGACCTTCATCGTGCTGTACTTCTCCGGACAAACCCTGAACGTGTTCACCCTGGGAGGCTTGGCCCTCGGGATCGGCAGGCTCGTCGACGATTCCATTGTGGAACTCGAGAACATTCAACGCCATCTCAACACCACGCCCCGCCGCTGGGACGCGATCCTGGAAGCGGCCCGCGAGGTGGCGATGCCCATTCTCGCCTCGACGATCACCACGGTCGTCGTCTTCCTCCCGATTTTCTTCGTCGCCGGGATTGCCCGCTTGCTCCTGATTCCCCTGACCATCACGATCGCGATCTCGCTCTTCACCTCCTTCTTTGTCTCCCGCACGGTGACCCCGGCGCTCTGCTACAAATTTCTTAAGCCGGAACAGGAGTCTCACCGTTCGATGCCGGCATGGTTCGTGCGCCTGATGGATTGGAGCCGCGAACGGTACGAGTCATTGGACAAAGGCTACGAGGAATCGCTCCGCTGGGTCTTGGCCCATCGCCGGCGCTTCATCACCGGTATCCTGCTGCTCTTCGCCGCCTCGCTCGCGTTGGTACCCAAGATCGGTACGGAGTTTTTGCCGGTGTCGGATGAAAGCCAGTTCCGCATCGTCCTACGCGGACCGGTCGGTCAGCGAGTGGAGAAAACTGAGCAGCAAGTGGCCGAGATCGAACAGGTGCTGCGGGCACAGATCCCTGCCGAGGAGCTGGAAACCATCGTCTCCAGTACCGGCGTGTTAGCCCAGGGCCGGTCCTCCCTGTTCAACCCGAATACCGGTCCCCATACGTCGAGCATCTCCGTCCATCTCGTCACGCCGGACAAACGGACACGAAACCAAGTGCAAATCATGAACGACGTGAGGCCCAAAGTTTTAAAACTCTTTCCGGGCGTCGCGATGTTTTTCGATCCGGGCGGGCTCATCAAACGAGTCACCAGCTTTGGGTCGCAAAAATCCATCGACGTGGAAATTTACGGCTACGATTTCGAGAAAGCGCGGGATGTCATCCGGCAAGTCGAAAGCATGATGCACCAAATACCAGGCCTGGCCGACATCGAAGTCAGCCGCGAGGAGAACTATCCCGAGGTCAACGTGGTGGTGGATCGAGAGAAGGCTGCCCTCCTCGGCATCAGCGAAACGGACGTAGCCAACGCCGTGCTCTTCTCGCTCAACGGCAACGGCCCAACCGACCCCATCATCTACACCGACCCTCAAAACGGGAATGAGTACTACATCAGCGCCTGGTTAGCGGAAGAACACCGGAAGGATCTCACAGACATCGAGAATATCATTTTGACCGCACGAACCGGAGAGCCAGTCCTCCTCAAAAACGTCGCCTCGCTCAAGCTCAATGCCGGTCCGGTGAAGATCGACCGCAAATACTTTCAGCGGGTGGTCCATCTCACCGCCAACCCTGTGGACCGGGATCTCGGCGCCTTGGCGGTCGACCTCGAGGCGGGCTTTGCCAAGATCCAGCTCCCCACCGGCTTCAGCATCCGGTTGGCCGGCCAGATTCAACAACAGAGAGAGACGTTTGAGGGGTTACTGTTTGCGACGATCCTGGCGCTGGTCCTTGTCTATATGGTGATGGCCGCCCAGTTCAAATCGTTGATCGATCCCTTCGTCATCATGTTTTCGGTCCCGATGGGCTTCCCGGGCGTGATCCTAATCCTCTTCTTGACCGATACAACCCTCTCCACCACGTCGATGATGGGCATCATCATGATGCTGGGCATCGTGGTCTCAAACGGTGTCCTGCTGGTCGATTATACGAACGTGCTGCGGCGGCGAGGGCGGGCGTTACACGACGCGGCGGTCACCGCTGCGCGAACGCGCCTCCGGCCCATTCTGATGACCTCCCTCGCCACTGTCCTTGGACTGCTCCCCATGGCCATCGGCTGGGGAACCGGCGGCGAAACGAACGCCCCTTTGGCGCGCGCGGTCGTCGGAGGACTCAGCGTCTCGACAACCCTCACGCTCTTTCTCGTCCCCACGATCTATGTGATCTTAGAGGAACGGTTCCCCCGCCATGCGGACAAGACGCCACAAGATGTCGACTGGATACCGGAAGAACCGGGACAAGCACCGACTGGGTGATAGCAGGATGGTGGATCGTTGAGGCTCAGGTTAAAGCGGAGAGGAAAAGGCCTGAACTAGACGCAACCTTGACCTCGACCTTAGCCTGTTTAGCGGAACTGGTTGGTCACCTGATAGTTGGAAAGAGCGCTTTCAGCTGCATCGCCAAGCCAATGTCCCCGCTGATCTTGAGCCGGCCCGTCATGACGACGGCTGGTCCACTCAACTGGCCCTTCAGAATCTTGATGCAATCCTCTCCCGCCATCGAGAGCACTACGTGCGGGTCCGCATGCATCCCCTCCGCGACCTGACAAGCCCCTTCCCGGATCGTGAGAATGTATTGCCCGCCCTGCACACCGCTCAGATCGAATTGGTAGACCGCATCAAGATCTTCGGCGGCATCTGAATCGAGCCGACCTGGGAGAAGCTGAAAAAACTCTTTGACAGTGGTAGGGTTCATGGCTCATCGGAAGGCGAGGGCCTCTCGGATCGATACCGGGAGCCGCAGTGCCACGGCCCCCGGTCCCTTCCTAGTAACGGAGCGTGACCGTCGCGGTACTGCGACGCGCGCCGAAAAAGTCTTTGGAGAACGTCTCAACGACGGCAGGGTCATAGCCCTTGCAGCTGAAAACGTCGAGGTAGGCGTTGTTCGTATCGTTCGCAAAATGGCCGCTGATCAACGAGGTCGAGATCAGCTGCACCATGGAATAGCCGGCCACGCGGCCTGAGCCGAAATCGACGACCTGGCACTCGCCAAAACGCTTCATGTCGATGAGCTCGCACAGTTCGACGACATAGCGACGGATATGGTCGGCATTTCGAATCAGGTCGGGATGACAATCTTGGAGGTCGATGGCGGTACAGAGTCCCCACGCCTTCCCCTCACCCACCATCTCCTGGGGGGCAATGGAAGCAGCTACTGGGGACTCGGATGGAAAGATTGCGGACTCGGATTCAGGCGAGCTACTCATAGAGTTGTACACCTTTCTGTTAGGAGGGTGAAAAACTGTGACGATAGACCGTTGTTTCGGACTATACCACGAAACTTTTCAGATCAGGGAGGATGGAGAAACTTTTTTTTCACACCGAGGCGTTCAGGGGCCACTCGATCGATTGACAAGGTTCTCGGCGGTCGGAGAGAATGCCGCGCATGGCCAATGTCACTCCATCAAAACCGAACCCGACTCCGCCCTCAGCCGACCTCCCCGATCGCCTCTGCACTTGGTGCCAGGTGCCGATGAAGAAGCGTCTCGTCGGCGGCAAGCAGTTCGTCCACTACACCTGCCCGAAGTGCGTCTTTCAGCACACAACCAGGCTCGGTCCGAAACCACCCAGCCCCGCATACTAATAGGCTGTTGAAATAGTCCGCCAGCGTCGTTCTCGCCTCGAAAGCATCCTCAACGTAGCCCAGAGGCTACGCCTCCGGTGTTTTCATCGGCTGCGGCCTTGCTGATCGGCCTTTTTGAACAGCCTACTAAATCCCCTTCCGGTCAGTAGTCCGGAAATCAAAAGCGTGGTCCCTTGGGTATCTGATGGGCTTGATCTACTAATTGAAGAACGAGTTTTCAGGCGAGGGACAGGGAGATGAGGCCAAGCTCAGCTTATCAGGCAATATGACGGGAAAGGGCTACCGACGTGAGTAACTGGTCTGTACGTGATCGTCGAAGATGTGGGCTAGTCGCACCTTGTCCTCCGGACTGATCGAGGTGATCTTCCCTCCGAACTTAGGGGAACGCACGTGGATGACTTGCAGCCAACAGGTCAAGGTTCTCCCTTGCTCAAGCTCGATCACGAGCTGGAGCGAATCGCCGCTCTTCACGAACAAGCGGCTCTCAATCCGGACGCCTGTCTCGCTGACATCCAGAACCTTGCACGGCGCCGAGAGAGCCCCCCGCTGGAGACGGCCGCCCCTGCTTACCTCGATACGTGACCCTTTTCGCTTGAACCCCATCGGCTCCGGCCTCCTGTTTTCGCAATCATAGCAAGCGGCCGCACAACTCAAAAGGAAATTGCCAAATGGAACTACGGCTTCTCCCCAACGAGGGCACGCACCTGCTCCATGCGCGTGCGATTGACGCCCAAGTCGCCGTAGCCGGTGCGGGAGGCGGAACGGAAGTGGATGGTCTTCGTCTCGTCGTCGAAGAGAAACTCGACGTCGTCGACAAAGCGCAGCAGCAGGCTGGTGAATTCGTAATGCAGGTACGACTCGTCTTCTTCGACGAGCTTGGTGCGGGGCAAGGAACGGATGACTTCCTTGAGTGCCTCCTTCGCCTCTGCCCGCGACTTGCGATAGCGAAATGGCGCGATGGCATGGCCCTTATCCGGCGCCTGCGTCGAGACGCAATTGGGACTGCTCGGGCAAGGTGCCAGGGCGCGAGGGTTCATGTGACTCCTGGTAATAATTCAACTGATGACGAGCCAGTACTGTTGCGTAACCAGATCTTAGAAATCAAGACCGCGTTAGGAGAATTGAGATGAAACCCAGCACGATGGTGTGATCGATGAAGGTGATGGCTCCTTCGGCTCGAACCATCTCCCTTGGAAGGTGCTCTGCCTGCTTTGCATTAAGGGACACCACTTCGCCTTGGTTGAGAAACATCCTCATGTTGTAGACGACGCGGTCGCCTTTTTCCGCAGGCGTCCCTTCGCCTTCTCGTTCTTCAAGGAGCTTGAAGCCGCTGAGTCGTTTCGTCGGATTAGTACAAGAGCGTTCTGGGTGTCGCCCCTATTTCTCCCCTCTCTGCCACCACGACCGACACTCGCCCGACAACTCTCCCGTCTTCGGTTTCAACATCCACGCGCCAGTCCCCCGGATCGAGCCGCTGCTTGAACGTATAAGCTCGGTACCCGCCTTCCCGACCGCCGGCAATCTTGATCGGAATCTTGTCGGCATGGGTGAAGGGCTTGTCCCTGTTCGTTCGGGAGTACCAATGGTGGTAGACAGTGGTATTCAGCGCCACCGGGGCGAAGACGGCGGTGAAACAGTAGATGGGCTCATCGGCTGGATACGGATTCTGCGAGCGCTTCCATACTTGATACCATTCGCGATCGAAGCTGAGCATAAACCGGTCGTCCTGCTTCTGCACCTCGCGATACATGCCGCCGAATTTCATCGAGAGCGGCACGGGCGGAATCCAATTCAAGAAATAGAACCCGACCAGGAGGCCAATGAGGGCAATCGCTGGTCCTCCGACTAATATCGTTTCCTTCTGCGACCGTTCTGGATTGCGTTGATAGATCAACTGGACCACGCGCAGCGTCACTCCCACGCTCAGCGCGGCTCCGAGCAGGAACACCCATGTTCCGATGGTCCCGACCATAACGGGCAGGAAAAACGTGAAGAAGCTGAAGCTGGCCAGGGCGTAAAGCGCAACGAGCAGGCGCAGGTTCGAGAGGCGGTCGCGCAAGAATTCGTTGGCCATCAGCAGCAGGACAAGCACGCCTAGGAAGACCCCGGTGCGTGTAAGCGTCGCACTGCGCGAGTAAAAGACGGCATAGGCGCTGAAGAGCCCACCCAGGAGAAACTGCATCACCATCGGATAGTAGGGCCGAGCCTTGATCAGGAATCTGGCGAACGACGAGCCTTGAGGTTCGATTGCGGCCGGCTCCACTGCGGCCACGCCAAGACGACCGGTGAGAACGATGAGAAAACCGAGCGCCGCGAGGTAGAGGAGGAGAATCAGATTGTCTTGCAGGCGATCGATGCGCGTCAGAGTCAAGGTGTCGTAGGTGACGCCTGAAGCAAAGAACAGGGCCGACATGAAGGGCTTTGCCAGAACGGTCCTGACTGTGGAGGAGGAAAGCATGTGCCTAAACTTCAGGATATTCTTAAGATTGTCAAATGAACGGGAGAAAACGGACGGCTCAAATACTGTTGCGGCACGCGAGACCTTCGATAGTCCACACGTATGACGCAAGTGGATAGCCCGCAGGATGCTCAAAAAGTCCGTCCAGCAAGGCCACAGCCGATGAAAGCACCGGAGGCGTAGCTCTTCTCACCCGCCCACCCCAAGCTGCCAAGACAGCTTGTTCTCCGAGTGGGCTACGTTGAGGATGCTTTCGAGGGGAGAACGCTGCGTGGGAAAAGGCGCGTCTCGGCGCGCCAGGGTCGGGCGGGTGAGAAAAGCGGCTTTTTCAGCATCCTGCTAGACGAAGGGAGGGAGAGGCGCGTACACGACCGGATAGCCGATCAGCCGTTCTAACCACCCAGCCATGGCTTCTTCTTTGAGTGGTGCTAGGTTTAGGCGAGCCTCGATCTGGAACTGTCCATTGAACCCGACAATGCCGATGATGGCCGAGGCGTCGTCGCTTTCCGGCAACAGTTCCCGCGTCTGAAACTCGCACTGCGTGGCATAGAGACGACCGTCAGGCTGAATCGTTTCCAGCACCTCGGGCAGATCGTCGAGGGGACAATGGACCGAGCAGCGATATGCCAAGCGCACTCCCGATTCGATCGCTTGGAACTCAGTCAAGGCTTCTTCGGAAAATCCGGTGAGGTAGGCTCGGACCCCGGCCGGCTCCGGCGCAAACGTCGCGACGAGCTTGCTGGCCGGCACTAAGAACTCAAACGCATCGGAGGTGTTGTACTCGAACTGGCAGGGGCCGAACGCGTCGGGCCAAGAGCAGAAGAACGGGATTGTGGGATCAGACGGCCGTAGCACTACGGCATCCTTCTCGACATGAGTCTCAATCGGCAACTCCAGCGTAGCAATGGCTTCGAGGAACGCCGCGCGCCGCTCATCCAACCAACGCATCCGTTCGGCATCGCCGCGCGTTTCGCCCGGCGTGATGACCTCCTGGGTCTGAAGACGGATGCGAATGAACGAGTGGGCGTGCCGAAACCCGAGCCAGAGCATACTGCGTTGCTCATGAAGCCGCAGCGTCTCGTGGAGACGCCAGGGATGGCTGATCGAGCAGTAGGTGCCGACGTCCTGATGGCGTTGATAGATGGTGTGATAGGCCCCGGTCAGGAGAAAGAAGTCGCCGCGCCAACCCTCTCGGACGTGGATCAGGGTCACATCTTCCGTGGACCACGCGTCCAACTGGTCGAAATCCTCAGGAGACTCGACCGTCCATTCTTCGACATAACAGATGACATCCTTCGCAGGCACCGCCGGCTTCAACCCAACCGCAGCCAGCCGTTCGCCCACGGCGAGCACTTGACCGAAGCTCAACGGGGTCGTCGTTTCCCAACGACGTTCACGCACAGTGGGTCATCTCTTCCCCCGGCCCATCAACGTGCCGGTCGCAACGCCTTGTCCTCGATCGTCGTATCGGCGAGGTACCGATCGATACCGTCCTTTAGGGTCGCCGCCAGCAACTGTTGCACATCGTCTTCGCTGAACCAGACCACGGTATCACGTTGTGCCCCCTCGACACCTCTGATCGTCGAGCTCTGGTCGCCAATGTTCCGTGCGGTGATCACCATCTTGCTGCTCGTGTTCACCACCGTCGAGAAGAGTCGGCTCTTGGCATTGGCTGAAAAATCGAGCAGTTGCCCGCTGATGACGATGTCGGCATCGTTCAGATTTGTCACTGCCCCGCTGGAAGCCAACCGCACCGTCCAGGCCCGATCCTTCCATCCGCGCGTATTCAGACGATCCACGAGGGCCTGGGCAATCACGTCTCCTGGCCGCTCCCCCACCACATTGAAGTAGGTCACCCCGCCCCACAAATGGGTCCGCAGACCGAGCCGATTCTTCTCCAGTCGCCGATCCTCGAAGGATTCGATGACGATCCTGACTGGTTCCGGCTCCATGTACTGCGCTGCCGCTTGTTTCTGCTGAACATCCAGATACACCGTCTTCCCGGTACCTGCACAGCCCGCTCCCATCAGCAGGCTTGCCGTGAGAACCATACCGACGCCCAGTCGTCCCCTTGTCTGTTTCACGATATCATCCTCCTTGCGATTGGCCGCCCCACCGTTGTAGGGGACCCAGTGTACCCAAGTTGCTGATCAGAGACAAATACCGAAGCTAGGGGGTGACGATCGGTAGGATGGCCTGAAAGGTCTCGCGGCTGAATTCCGGCATCTGACCCGACTGAATCCGCGGATCGGTGAACGGCAGGAAGCGGACGATCTTCAAAATGGACCGTTCGGCCACCACGGCGGCAATCTGCGCCTTGCGATCGTGGGTAATCGGCAACGTATACCCCTCGCCACGTTTCCATTCCCACAACGTCGGCGCCAACGAAAGTTCCAGCCCCTGCCCGGCGAGCTGATGAAACCGGTCCACGATCCGTGCCTTGTGCTGCTTGATCCCCTCCCCCTCCAGCATCAAGGCGCACACGAGGTGGTGCCCCCACCAAAAGAGCGTCCGAAAGGCAAAGGCGTTCGAGTCGTGAAAGTGTTTCGGAAAGTCCAGATATTGGTAAGGGAAGAATTCGAGAGACTCTCCCTTCACAATATGATAGTTGGTGGGATCGAAATCCGGCGGGGTCACAAGCGAAGCCGACCCAACTTCCTCTTTCAACGCCGCATGCGTGGCCGCGAGCAAGCGGCGCACCTTGGCCATAATCTGCGCCTTAGCGAGAAAGAAGTGCTGATCGGCCATTAAGGCCGCTTCTTCGTTTGTAAACTGTGGTGGCATGATCATCAATCGGCTGGACGACCGGCGCGAAGGGTACCGGCTATTTCTGATGTGTTTCGAACTGGAAGACCGTCAGGTCGTACTGCGCCCGACATTCTGCACAGCGGACCCACACCGCATCTTGAAACACATCCATCTCCCGAACCGACAGGGCAGGAGCATGGGTGCCCAAACAGGTCTTGAGCGCCACGAGTCCATCCTGCTGCGCAAGCCCCGATTCAGGCGAGGTGGAATCCACAGCCGATGCCTGCCGGGTGATCGCGCCGGTGGTCACCCGATGCACCATGCGGCAGGAACTGCAAGTAAGCACCACAATGCGCTCCGACTCGACCCGCTTGACCGTCAGACAGAGCGGATGCACCGACCAACATTGTTGGAGAAAGGCTCCGCTGCGGATAATCTCTGCCATCGACAGTCCTCGCACCAAAGCAGCCTGTTAGCCTAGTCTGTCCGGTCCATCTGGTTGATCTGATTTGTTTTGTTTATTGGTTTGTTTGGTTCATGTTTCGTTCAACCAAAAAAACCAGACAAACCAGACAAACCAAACAACGATCTTCTTAGAGCGCCCAAATGGCCAGCATCACCAACCAGCCGATCACATAGGGGAGCGCACAAGAATAGAGCAGTGCCGACCACGCACGGCCCGGCGCTGCGTTGCGCGACAGTTGCTCCTTGTAGACGAATTCACGGGAGAGAATCAGCACCGTGAGCGTCAGCGCCAACGTCCGACTTGTCCGCGGCCAGGTGTAGGCGCCGCTGATGATGAAGTTCGCCGTGAAAAAACCACTGAAGAGGAGAACCAGCGGCGCCAGGACGAACCGGACTGTGTCGGAAAAAAAGGCATGCCAGCCCGGACGGGCTTCCACTGGGCTTGATTGTGAGTTGGGAGTCACGACCCGACGGCCACCGGAGTCGCTGCCTTGGGCGAAGGTGAAGGAGCGCCCTCTTGGGCAGCACGGCAGGTCTTGCACACGCGGGGGCGGACTTTCAAGAACGAGACTTTGCCGGTGGCCAGGCAGCTGTAATGGACGAACTCCTCACACAAGGAGCAGCGAGACCACCCGCCGGTGAAAAATGTCCTGTTACGGTAGAGCCCTTCCTTGCAGACCTTGCAGTTCCGAGGCTCAATCCCCAACAGCATCGGCTCCCAGGTCCCGCCGCCTTGTCGGATACTCATGCCGCGGAGTATAGCGAAGGCGAGAGGCGAGAGGCAAGGGGGCGAGGGGCATGGAGGAAGGAGTGCGGGGCACCGGATCTGCCAATCCAGCTGACGGTCTCTGGCACATCTTCCCCCTCCCCCCTTACCCTTTGGGTCGGCGCCCGTGATTGATTCCACCGCACGCCTCAGGCGACCTCACTCTTTTATCTTCCTCCTCCATGAGGGCGGGCTAGGTGGCCTCCCGCTTAGCCCGGGCGAGGAACTTCCGATTCCCTATACCTCGCTTTAGGGGAGTGGCAGAGGCTGCCCTTTACTACGCGCATCGAACGAGCACTTTCCTGATGTGATCCCTCCAAGCTTGCTCGCTTCACCTCTCTGGGAATGGCACCCGTAGTGGTCCAACTGCGCCCGTCGAGCGAGCACATTCTGATCGTGCGCGCTCCGGGAGCACGGGACCACGCGGGTGTCGTTCCCCGCTCATCTTATCGTGCGCGTTCCGCGAGCAAGAAGGATGGTCTGACTGTTCCCCTCCCACCTTCTGAGATCGCGCGTCGCACGAGCACAGGAGGCCACTAGCCTGCCCTCTCCACTCTGTTTGACAGCCTCCAGGCCATTTGTTACGCTCCGCGCCGGT
This sequence comes from Nitrospirota bacterium, assembly GCA_963741245.1. Taxonomy (GTDB): domain Bacteria; phylum Nitrospirota; class Nitrospiria; order Nitrospirales; family Nitrospiraceae; genus Palsa-1315. The sequence continues at coordinate 470,315 of CAVUHR010000028.1, forward strand.
CCAGCGCCTGTCGCGGCACACGTAATTTACCCCATGAACATCAAGGACTACCTCGAACAGAAGCGGGACGACGTGGATCGGTTCCTCGATTTCGTCATGCCCAGCTCCACAGCGGCGCCCACCACGCTCCACGAAAGCATGCGGTACAGTCTTATGGCGGGAGGGAAGCGAGTCCGCCCGATCCTGGCCATTGCCGCGGCAGAAGCGGTTGGGCAGCCCGCGCCGGGATTGATGCCGATCGCCTGTTCGTTGGAACTGATCCACACCTACTCCTTGATTCACGACGACCTGCCCGCGATGGACAACGACGACTTTCGGCGCGGGAAGCCGACGAATCACAAGGTGTACGGCGACGCAATGGCGATCCTGGCCGGCGATGCGTTGCTGACGATGGCATTCGATCTCTGCAGCCGTCCGGATCTCATGAAAGGCTGCGACCCGGCCCGCCAAGTGAGGCTGATTCGAGAACTGGCATACGGCTCGGGGAACATGGGAATGGTGGGCGGTCAGGTCTTCGATATTCAGGCTGAAAACAAGGACATTGATCTTTCGACGCTCCAGAACATCCACAAGCACAAGACCGGCATGTTGATTCGCGCAGCGGTGCGGATGGGCGCCATTGCCGCCGGCGCACAGGATCGCCAACTGGATGACCTCACGAGCTATGCCGAGGATGTCGGACTGGCCTTTCAAATCGCGGATGATGTGCTCAACGTGACGGGAACGCGCGAGGAACTGGGCAAGAATCCCAACACCGACGCGGAACGCGGAAAGAAAACCTACCCGACGTTCTACGGGGCCGAGGGAGCCAGAAAACTGGCGGACGACTGCGTGGCCCGCGCGATCGCGCGCCTCTCCTCGTTCGGTCAGGCCGCCGACCCGCTCCGCGAACTGGCGCGCTACATCACCTCCCGGAAAAACTAGTGCTGAGTGCTGAGCAATGAGTGCTGAGACAAAAACGGGACTAGATATCCTGATACGCTGTTCAGCCTGCAACCATGTCTTGACACTCCTCACTCACCACTCAGCACTCGTTACTCAGCACTTCCCATGAAGGCTCTCGTCACTGGCGCAACCGGATTCGTCGGCGGCGCAGTGGTACGCGCACTGGTCAACCGTGGCATCGACGTCCGCGTCCTGACCCGCGCCGGAGCAGACCTCCAAAATATTCAGGAGCTGACCGTCGAGCGGGTCGAAGGCGATCTGCGCGATCAGGCCTCGTTGCACAACGCGCTCCACGGCTGCCGACAGCTCTACCATGTGGCGGCATACTATGCGCTCTGGGCCAAGGATCCGGCAATCTTTTACGACGTCAACGTCACCGGCACGAAGAATCTGCTGGAAGCGGCCCGCGAGGTCGGCACCGAACGGATCGTCTACTGCAGCACCATCGGCGCGATCGGCCTTCCGCCCGGCGGAGGGCTCGGCACGGAAGAGACGCCCGTCTCGCTCGAACAGATGGCCGGCCACTACAAACGGTCGAAGTACCTGGCTGAGCAAGAGGTTTTGAAACTCGCGAAGGCAGGGCTGCCGGTTGTCATTGTGAACCCCAGTGCCCCGGTCGGCACAGGCGATGTGAAGCCGACTCCAACGGGGCAGGTCATCGTGGATTTCATGAAAGGCCGCATGCCGGCCTATATCGAAACCGGGATGAATATCGTAGACGTCGATGACGTGGCCACCGGCCATCTGCTCGCGATGCAGAAGGGTCGGGTCGGCGAGCGATACATACTGGGCAACAAGAACTTGATGCTGTGTGAGGTGTTTGAGATCTTGAGTCGCCTGACCGGCGTGAAGGCTCCTTCGATCAAGCTGCCCAGATTAGTAGTCCTTCCGTTAGCCTATGCCAATCAATGGATCGCGAATCTCACGGGCCACCCGCCACGCATCCCACTTGAAGGCGTGAAGATGGCCAAGTACAAAATGCACTACGATTGCGGCAAAGCGATCAGGGAACTCGGCCTCCCGCAAACACCTCCAGAGATTGCGCTTGAAAAAGCGGTACGCTGGTTCCGCTCTCACGGTTATGTGTAACCATGAAAGTTCTGAGTTAGGAGTTCTGAGTTTGGAGTTGCCGGAAAAATAGCAACCTCAAAGCACGCGACTCAAGTTCTGAGTGCGATGCAACAATTAAATCAACATTCTGACCCTCAAGACCGCGCTAAATTCGCCTTGTGAGACTTCGCTAACTCAGAACTCAAATCTCAGAACTGATGGACCCGATCATTCTGCTTTATAAGACCATCCTCTTCCGCCCCTACGTCTTCGTCTTTCTGGCCGCATTCTTGTTCGCCGCGATCAAGCTGATCGGCTGGCCCAGGACCTGGCGGTTCTGGCTGATTAGCTGGGCCACAGCCTTCGTCTGTGAATTTTCCTCTACCCGAAACGGCATTCCCTTCGGGTGGTACCACTACAATGGCTCGACCTTGGGCCAGGAGTTATACTTCTCCAACGTCCCGTTCATGGACTCGATCTCGTTCAGTTTTCTGCTCTACGCGGCCTACTGCGTCGCGCTTTGTCTCGTTCTTCCAATCAGGCCGTCCCCTGCTTCCACTCACCCAATGCTCAAACCGCTACAACTTGATGTGGACGCACGAACGAGTTGGTCCGTGTACTTGCTGACCGCCTTTTTGTTTGCCTTTATCGATATGGTCGTCGATCCGCTGGCACTCCGAGGCGACCGCTGGTTCTTGGGTAAGATTTATTATTATCCCGACCCAGGCATACACTTCGGCGTGCCCCTTACGAATTATGTCGGTTGGGCCGTCGTCGGGCTCATCTCCCTCGCCATCTATTTTCCACTCGAGCGACGACTCCCTGCGCTCTCGCTGCCTCCATCGGTCACACCTCAACTCCTGCTAGGAGTCGGCCTTTACTATGGCGTCTTGGCCTTCAATCTCAGCGTGACGTTCTGGATCGGCGAATCGTTCATGGGAATGAGCGGGCTGCTGATGCATCTCCCCGTCATCGCGCTGCTGATGTTTCGCCTTGCAGGACCGCGTGACGTCTCTCCGTCTGGTTAACCCGGTGGCAATCAGACAGAAGACTTTGTATAGTCATGGCAGTAGCTATGGGAACGAAACTGATCGTCTTCATCTTCGTGGTGAGCCTCGGGATTGTCGGCGCCTTCGGGTGGGTGGGGTATCAATTATTCACGACCGGATTTAGTGCCAAGACAGAGCCGCATGGTCTGGAGGTCTGGATGGCACGGCAAATCCGTCGTCTGGCCATCCCGATCGAGAAGCGAAACGCGCAGAATCCGATCCCGTTGAGCCCCGACGTGATGAAAGAGTCGTTGGCGCATTTTGCCGATCACTGCACCACCTGCCATGCCAACGACGGGAGCGGCCAGACACCCATCGGCAAGAACGTGTACCCGAAGGCACCCGACTTACGATTGGCCGACACCCAGTCGATGTCGGACGGTGAGATCTTCTGGGTCATTCACCACGGCATTCGCTTTACCGCGATGCCGGCCTGGGGAGAAGGTGACCCAGCGCAGGACAAAGCCAGTTGGAAGCTGGTCCATTTCATTCGCCATCTCCCACAACTGACGCCGGATGAACTCGATCAGATGAAGGCGCTCAATCCCAAGACGAAGAAAGACCTGGAAGAAGAAGCCGCCTTCGGCCAGTTCCTGCAGGGAGACGATGCAGCGGCAGCGCGAACCGATAGCGGTCATCATCACTAATTCATCGACGGCGGTAATAGGAGATTGGATCCATCATGTGGTTACGTCTGATTGTGACTCTCACGTGCCTCTTCATTTCGGCTCCAAGCTTCGCCCACGGCACCGACCAACATGTGCTCGGCACAATTATGACCATTAGCGCGACCCACGTCGAAATCAAAACGCCCAAGGGCCAGTCGGTGGACGTGCGGGTCAACAAAAAGACCCAGTACAAGGACGAGAGCAATCCGAAAGGCGCCAACGTGCCCGAGGTGGGAGATCGTGTCATCATCAAGGCCACAAAGGACGACAAAGTGTTGCTCGCCACCGAAATCCATTTTTCCGCGGCCAAGCGCGTACCGGTCCCCATGCAGCCGGTTCCGGTTCAGTAGCAGGTTATAGACAAACGACTGTTGCCCTGTCGAAAGGTATGACAGCCAACGGTCACCGACAGGTTCAGAATCGGGTGCAGGCTGGTCAAAAAGGCAGTCCAGCGCGGCCGCAGCGAGCGAAGAGGTGAGGCGTACGCTTCGGTACGTTGAACCTCTAAGCGACGCGAGAACAACGCTGGCGGACTTTTTCAACAGCCTGCTAGGGTGATCGATGCCGCCGCTTCGCATCACACGGGAGATCAAGAACTATTTTTTTAGTGGCGGGATTCGCGCGGCTGTCATTCGAGTCCTGATCACGGGCATCGCGGTATTTCTGGCGGTCATGATCGTGCCCGGCCTTGAAGTCGACTCGCTCCGCGCCGGAGTCGCCGCGGTCCTGGTGCTCACCTTTCTGAACCTATTGGTCCGGCCCATTCTCTTTGTGCTGACCCTTCCCTTGATCGTCCTCACATTGGGGCTCTTTCTCATTGTGGTCAACGCGCTCCTTCTGGAGCTTACCGCATACCTGGTCAGAGGATTCTCGGTCACGGGGTTCTGGCCGGCAGTCGGCGGCGCGGTCGTGATCAGTCTGGTCACCATGATCCTCAACGCATGGACTTCTGACCACCGCCCGACGGAACGTCGCGAGTTCCCCCAACGCCCACCTAAGATTATCAATCCCGAGGAATAACGAGCCCTATTCCTTTTCATTGAATTGCTCGCCCTGCGTTGTTACAATGCGCCCGCCTGGCTACCCTAACTCACGAATGGCACCCACAGCTCCACACAGCAAACCAATTCCCGAGACGCATCTCCAGCGGACCTTGACGTCCGTGCTCAATGAGCTGCCGGTTGACGCGGCGCTCGCCGCCGTGTTCCACCGTGACCAAGGCCCGCTGGTCAGCCATGCCGCACGAGGCTTCACACCTCGTGATATTCAAGCCATCCTCCGGACACTTTCGGCCCCCGCCATCGCTGCATCGTCCCCCGCGACTGACCAGGAGAGCGGACGCACCATTCGCCTCCGCTTGATTACGCCGGGCACGAAGTCGTTGCTCGGGGTTTCCCTTCTGCATCGGAATCGGACGTACGGCTTCCTCGTCATCGGGCGAAAGGAGAGCGCCACATTCGCGAAAAAAGAGAAGAGCTTGATAGAGCAGGCCAGCGACGAAGTCACGAAAGCACTGGACCGCGAAGGCCTGTTCGATATGAATGTCGTACTCAGCCGGCCGTTTGTCGCGCACGAACCGGTCCCTCCGCCAGCCTCTCCGGCAGAGATGTTCGCGGCGCCGATGTCGCAGCTCACACCGGAACTCCAAGACAAGATTATCGCCTTCTTGACGGATGCCAACCAATACGTCGCCTACGATCGCATCTGGGCCTGCCGCTATGATCCCCTCGCAGGCAATGTCGAAGTCCTGGGATTGGCCGGTGATCTGAAGAGCGAACAGAAGGACGGGAAGAAAGATCTGAAGCCGGGCCACCGCCTCACACTCGACAGCTCAGCCTCCGGATGGGCGGTCCGCCATCGTAAGCCACGCGTGGACCATGATCTCGCCTCCACACAGGGGCGATTCCTCGATCACAAATATCTGTTCAAGGACCGGCTTCTCTCCTCGCTCGTCGTGCCGTTCTTCGTCCGGGGACAAGTGGGTGGGACCATCACCCTGGCCTCGAAAGAAGCCGGACGCTACCAACAGACGGATGCCCGCACGCTTGAGCCGACTATTGTGAAGATCGCGGATATTCTCCAGGCTCCGGCACCGGCACCAACCAGCCAGCCTCCCGCTATTGGACCAGCTGGCGCCCCCGGGACAGCATTAGTCCCAGGTCCCTCGGAGCCCATCATCAGAAAACAAGAGCGGCAGGCCGCGATCGGCGAGTTCAGCATGTTCCTGGCAACAGAAGTGCGTGAGCCGCTCGCCTCGATCCGTGCCCAATTGGAGGAAGTCACGGGTGAAGGCATCCTCGACTTCGACCCGCAGACCCGCGTCGAGAACGCGATGCGCGATTTGATCCGTATCGAAGCCATCCTGAACGAGATCTTGGACTTTGCCAAACCACTCGAGCTGATCCGACGGCTCCTCCGCATCCCCGAAGTGATCGAGAGCGCGCTCACGGTTGTCGCGACCGACCTCGAAGTCACAAGAATACAGGTGACCAAGGACTATGCGACGATGATCGCGCCGGTCCGCGGCGACGAAGCCAAGCTCCAGCAAGTCTTTCTCAGTATTTTCAAAAACGCGTGTGAAGCGATGAACCCCGGTGGGCATCTCCATATTCAGGTCACCCAGCATCGCGCGGGGCGCGGCGTGGAAGATCAAATCCTCATCAAGAACGACGGAGCTCCTATTCCGGCAGAAATCGTCGATAAGGTCTTTGAGCCGTTTTTCACCACGAAGCGGGCCGGCACCGGTCTGGGTCTCGCCACGGTCAAGAAGATCGTCGAGGAACATGGCGGCTCGATTGCCATCGGCAGCGCGCCTGGCGAAGGGACCACCGTCACCATCCGCCTCCCCGGTCTCAGCCCTGGTCCGTCCTATCGCAGACGCGGGCGCCGTCGTCCAGCTGCACGCCGCCAGGCCTGACATCACAGGATGCTGAAAAATCCCGCCAGCGGCGTTCTCGCATCGTTCAGACCCTCAACGTACCCCAAGGGTACGCCTCGGATCTTCACTCGCTGCGGCCTTGCTGGACGGGCTTTTTGAGCATCCTGGGGGAAGTGCCTTCCTGTTGTGCCACTCGTGTGAGCCATCGAAGTCCTAGCCCGCATTATTCATGACGGTTCGTAGCGAGAGCGGCGCGCGGAGCCTGGGCTTGCAAGGCGGAGACATATGAAACTTGAACCCGGTCGGTCCTTGCCCGACAGGATGTGCCTGTAAGTATTGTTGAATCTTGCCGACAATATGGCTCACGACAGCTAACGCTCGCGCTCAGGCGCGGCCCGAGCCCCGCATCTGGAGCGCGTTGTTAGCTGGCACCGTGCTCATACGGGATGACTCCTTCCGGCCAACTTACGCCTGACAACTGAGACCAGGAAGAACACCCAAGCCAATCCGGCAGCTGCAACGGCGAGGCCGCCTGCGACTGAGCCGGCCCACGGTTCGACCATGAGCCAAGCTGCAATTGAGGGCAGGAGGAAGATTGTTACGAAGATGGCGGCCACGATCACCACAACGACGTTGAGTCCATCGCCGAAGTGTCCGCTGGAGAAGACGAGCGCGGCGGGAAAGCAGACTAGGGAAATTACCAGCGTCCAAACGCCACGAATCATCAACTCGTGCCGAGTCATATGTGCCCGCCAACAATACAGACAATTTAGGCGGATCCGCATAACAGCACCTCCGTAATGGGGTTCAAAGTCCATCCAGCGGACTGCGAACGTCTGACAGGCTGCAGTTGAGGACATGAATATACTTCATCGTTGTCTTCACGTCACTGTGCAAGTCAGGGAGATCCTTCCCTCTGTCTCTCTTTAGGGAAGTGGCCGAGGCTGCCCTTCACTGCGCGCGTTCTTTCACAATTCCCCATTACATTTTCAAGGGTAGCCTGGTCGATCCTCGATTGCGCGCGTCGAACGAGCACATTCCTATCGTGCGCGTTCCGCGAGCAGGAGGACGACCAGGCTGCCCTTCCTATCCTTCTGAGGGCGCGCGTTCCGGGAGCACAGGACTATCGTGAGTCTCCATCCTCCTTCCTCTTCTTTGACAGAGGCACCCCCCTCCTGGCTATGATTCTCGCCACTTGATCGACCTAAAAAATGAGAACATAATATCTCCAGTGACCATTATTCAAAGGAGTAGGCGTATGAAGCTCGTAATCGCCTTTGTTGCGACTGTCTCCGGTGTCCTATTTGCGCTGTCGATGGCCTCGGCGAATCCATCTCTCCTCCCCAAGCATGAAGGCTACCCGATGAAGAACAGCGGGAGCCCTGTGACGGGCCAGCCAACCGCCAACGATCCAGGCCAAACCAATGCAAGTGGTGAGAAAGCCGAACTCAAGGCCGCCGCGTCCGACGATAAACATGTCCAGCAAAATCTCATGAAGTCGGACAATGAGCGGATCACCACAGGCCAGGGAGCGAATCAGCTCCCGACCGTGCAGGGGCCACAGATCAAGATCGCTCCTCCCGTCACCTCCGCCACAAAGATCAGCGGCGACCGGAAGATCGATTAGTCGAGCCCTTCAGTAGGATACAACAGGGGGGTGCCGGACTTATCCGGCGCCTCCCTGTTTTTTTATGTGTCGCGTCCGAGTGGAGGCTGTGACCGTACGCAGCCGGAATCGCCAAGGCTTCTTGGCCCACTCACCCGCATAGTCGACACCGATTCGAGGGTGTACCCCTACATCTGCTTTCTTTACCAAGGTCTCTCGATCCTCGAACCAGAGGGACTCACCGGCCGTAAGATCCAGACGGTTGAGACGGCGATCAATCTCCAACTCGCGACAGAGCCGCCCCGGTCCATCGATCAATTCCCCATTGATTTCAATCGCCCTGATCAATACGGCTGAGGGAAACTCCTCCCGTTCCGTCACCACGTTCAGACAATGGTACATCCCGTAGATGAGGTAGACGTAGGCGACCCCTGGTGGACCAAAAAGCACCTCGGTCCGCCGCGTTCTGCCTTTCGACGCATGGCAGGCCTTATCCTGTGGACCGACATAGGCCTCCACTTCGAGGATCTTACCCGCGAGTATACGACCATCAATCTCTCGAACGACATACTTGCCGATCAACGATCGTGCTACCGTAAGCGTCGGGCGATTGAAATAGATGCGAGGAAGAATTCTGGGCTTGGTCTTCATATGGCTTCACTATAGACCGCTCATAACGATTTTCCTTCTCACCCACCCAACCCTGGCGCGCCGAGACGCGGCCTTGCCCCAGGCAAGGCCGCAGGCGAAGAAAGCACCGGAGGCATAGGTATTCTCACCCACCCAACCCCGAGCTGCAAGAGCAGCTCTTTCCCGGTGGGGTACGGGGAAGATGTTTTCAAATCAAGCACATAGTTGGAGATCGTTTCAGTGAATGAGCAGCCGCTCAAAATGGGCATCCAGCAAGGCCACAGGCGTCCCGAAACCCGGAAGCGTACCCTCTGGGGCGCACGGTGCGACGAATAAGGAGCACCAAGTCTGTGCGCGCCGCCGAGTGGTGAGGCGGCCGGGTCCCCGTTGAGGATGCTTTCGAGACGAGAACGCTGCTGGTGGTCATTTTCAGCGGCTGCTAAAAGTACCATGCGACGCCGCCCATGACAAAGCGGGGATTTCCCGGCACGAAATGGATGTCCTGAACTCCGCCAGCCGGCTCGTTGGGCAGACGAGAGGTGAATGCAAACGTGGCCCCCTCCCAGGTGGTATCGAAAAGGTTCTGGACGAACAGAAAGGCCTCAAGGCGCCCATGAGAGAGCTTGATCGGCAGCTGATACCGTTCGGTCAAATCAAAGACGAGCCACGACGGTGCTTTGACCGTACGATCCTCTGTCAGATTCCTCACTCCGAGATAGGTCATTTGCACCTGCGAGGAGAGCCCTTCCGGCCATCGCATGATCAATGCCGAGTACGCGGTTAAGTCAGGCGCCAACGGAATGGCTAGCCCGTCCTTGAATTCGGCATGGGTCCAGGTGAAGCTGCCGTTAATGTAGAACGGTCCGTAGACCTGCCCGCGTGCGCCTACCTCCACGCCGTAGCGTCTAGTGGGCCCACGGGCTTCGGTGGTTCCTGCATCTCCCACGAACACGAGTTCGGAGTTCAAATCCAGCCCCCAGAACGTCGCTATCAATTCCGTTCGATCCGGGCCCCAGGGTTTGGAACGAAGCCCGACTTCTACGCCCTGTGCCCTGGCGAGAGGCGTGCTTCCACCCACTATTGTGGACCGCGCGTCGTTGCTGTGGAACCCGGTGCCATAGTTCGCGAAGAACTCCGTTTTGAACCAGGGACCAAGTATCAGGTTAGCCTTCGGACTGACCTGGCCTGAGTCCTTCCTGCCGGCCGGTTGCTCAGGGCAGGTATCGCAGAGATTGCGGACATCAAACGTGAAGTAGTCGACGCGCACACCGCCGGCCAACCGCATCCACGGCATCGGCTGCAGCTCCAGCTTTACATAAGGCGAATAGGAGGCTTCCTCCACCGCGCTTTCCACAATGGTCCCAGTCGCCGTACGCTTCGTCTGCGTTCCGAGTCGGATATTGGAAATGTCGTCGTTGCGGACCTGCAACCCCACCGTCGCGGCACTGTGAATGCCGAACAGCTCTCCTGCCTGGCGGTATCCCAGATTCCCGCCATACATGTACCGCTGATCATGTTGGTTGATGCCGTCGCCATTGACCGGGTCATCCAGAAAAAACGTGAAATTAGTCCAGAGGTCCAGCTTGTAATACATCAGGTAGGCATCGGCAAAGAACTGTCCACCAGAGGGCGTATCGTAGTGGTATTGCATTCGGCCGGTCGCACGCTGCGTCTTGCCTCCCTCAGAGGGATCGATTGCGCCGAAGCGGTCGATCGTGCCGTCCATGACGGCACGGAGGGGAATTTCTCCTGAGGCATTCCAGTTCGAATTCTGATAGCTCCCTGTGACACTGAATTCCGACCGAACCGTCGGGTTGAGAGTCGCCTTGCCCATGAAATTGAAGCGAAAATAACGATTGTCATGCTCAAACGGTCCGTTCGTGTAATAGCCCTCCGCGGCAAACAACGTTCGCACCTTGTCCTTTGTGGGCGACAACATCAACAGATAACGCTGTGTATCGAACTGCCCATAGGCGCCTTGCACCACGTTTTCTTGCAACATCTCGCGAGTCTTGAATCGGACGGCGCCGGCCGTATTGAAATCGCCGAATTCGACGTGATAGGTCCCCTTCACCACGTCGATGCCCTGAATCGTCTCCGGAATGATGAAATTGAGGTCAGTGTACCCCTGACCATGCCCGTGGGTACGTAAATTGATCGGCATGTTGTCGATAAAGAAGGCCACGTCCGTTCCATGATCTGCATCAAATCCTCTCAAGAAGTACTGGTCCGCCTTTCCGGCGCCGCCTGAATGCTCAGCGGTGATGAAACCGGGGATCAAACGCAGAACCTGGGCGGGGCGGCCTTGAGGCTGGAGCAGGATTTCTTTGTCCGGGATGAACTGTTGCGACGAGGCGGCGACGGGACGGTCGCCCACAACCGACACCTCGGGAATTTCCAGTATCTCCGCGTCAGGATCGTGGGCCTGTGCAGACTCGTAGACAGCCATGGCGGCGGCTAGGATCACCAGAAACAGCCAGAGACTCCGCACGGTCAACTATCCTCACTCTCTAAAGAGTGTGGACGGATGAGACGCCCACGGTGATCTTTCGACAGCCACTCATCGGCTGGCGCAGACCCTCGTGGCCTGGCTGTTCATGATTGCAAGATAACTTGACGATCTCAGTCGAGCGCGGACGACTGGAGGAGCACCTGGACTCGACGCATGGTACGGCCGATCAAATTCTCGAGCGTGAGAGCTTCGGCTCCCACAACCTCCACCCTGGCACGATTGAGCGGCAGCAACAGTTTGCGCCCTGGTGCGCCCAGAATGGCGTGGGCGATGCCGGGCGTCACTTCTCCTAACATGGCCCCCGGCAGCACCAGGTTGAGCGACGCGAGGATGACGTCTACCGTGGGGACCGTCTGCTTGATGCGCTGCTCCCCAGTCCCGCTCTGGCTCGCCCCCGCTTGTTTCATCGCCTTGGTCGCCGCTTCATTCGTGCCGAGCGCGATAATCTCGTGCGACTCGCCAACATGAACCAGCAAACCCTGAATCAACCGCTTCCCAAGACCTCCGCCCCGCCCGTCAATGACACACACGCGCACCGCCTACACCAGACCCTTACCGGTCGTCGTCATGGTGAGTTTGCCGTGCTTCACGCCCTTGACCGATACCAGAGCGTCCGCCACCTTTCTGATCTCAGCCCCTTTGCCTTTCACCACCAAGACCTCAAGACAATGGTCGTGGTCAAGATGGACATGCATACCGGCCATGATGTGGCCTTGAAAATCGTGCTGGATATGGGTCAGTTTTCTTGTCAAGTCGCGCACATGATGGTCATACACAAACGTGATCGTCCCGACCGTTTCTTTGTTGTCGTCCCACTCCTGCCCGACCAGGTTGTCCCGGATCAAATCCCGTAACGCCTCCGAGCGGTTCGTATACTTGCGCTTCTTGATGTGCAGATCGAAATCATCTAGCAGATGATGGTCGAGCGACACGCCGAATCGAATAAGCTTCTTCATTGCCGCCTCGGAGTAGCACGATTTTGCTAAACGTAGCACTCTGCGAGACGCAAATCAACACATCGTCGTCACAATCAAACAGGGAACACACTCGACTGGAATCTAAGCTTTCAACAGACTGGGGCGGGGGCTAATTCAGACTGCGGGCATCCCAACGGAAGGTCAAGGCAAAGGTCGAGGTTGAGGGTCGAGTAGACGCCGGGTTGGATTGATCCTTGCTCAACCTGCGCCTGAACCTTAACTCCCTTTGTAGGTAAGAGTGCGCCTTGCATTTGGAATCTACTCTCTCTCAAAGCGGGGTGGCCGAGGCTGCCCTTCACTGCGCGCATCGAGCGAATATACATGCTCCCTCCAAGCTTGCTTGTTCGCTTTCCAGGGATGGGGGCTGAGTGATCTTCCACTGCGCGCGTCCAACGAGGGCATTTCAATTCTCTATTTCACTTTGCCTTTCTTTAGGGGAGTGGCCGAGGCTGCCCTTCACTGCGCGCATCGAGCGACCACTGCTTCACCGTGGGGGCTCTGCGAGCAAGAAGGGCACCTGGCCGCTCCCCTCAATCTTCTGAAGCCGCGCGTTGCGCGAGCACGCGAGACACCCGCGCGCTCTGCCCCGCTACTTCTATTCGCCTTGAATCGGAATGTAGAGGGCATTCCCCTGCCGATTGACCAGCAGGAGCGCCAGATCGGATGGCTTGATTGGATCGGCCAGTCGCTGAAACATGGCGAAGTTGGAAACAGGCTGACGATTGAGTTCCAACACCACGTCACCCGGCTGGAGACCGGAGGATTCGGCCAGACTGCCTTCTTCAATGTCCGTCACCACCACTCCACTGGTGACAGACAGATCCATCTGCCGAGCCAACGGCGCGGTCACATCGTCGAAGACAACGCCGGCGAGGGGATGAGCCGTGGCGGCTGAGGCCGATGCGGCTTGGCTCTTCTTGGTCCGTTCACGCGGCGCCTCCTGCACAACCAGTTCAGCCTGGTACGGCTTGCTCTCTCGCACGAGATCCAGTCGGTGCTTACTCCCGATCGTGGACGCGGCTACGAGGTTCCGAAGATGTCCGCTGTCCATCACGTCGCGGCCGTCGAATCGCACGACCACATCGCCGCGCTTGAGTCCGGCTTTCTCGGCGGACCCTTTCGCATGCACGTCGGTCACGATTGCGCCTTTCACATCGGGGAGACGAAAGACCTTGCCTAACAGGGGCGTGACATCTTGTGTCGAGGCGCCGAGGAGCCCTCGGACAACATGACCGGTCTTGAGCAAGCTCTGCATGGCGGACCTGGCCATATTGCTCGGAATAGCGAAGCCCACGCCGACGCTCCCGCCGGTCGGACTGGCGATGGCAGTATTGATTCCCACCAATTCTCCATTGATGGTTACCAAGGCCCCGCCGGAGTTGCCTGGATTGATGGGGGCATCGGTTTGAATGAAATCTTCGAAGTCGGCAACACCGACATCGGCACGACCGACGGCACTGACTATGCCGAACGTCACACTGCGACTCAAGCCAAGCGGGTTCCCGATCGCGAGCACAAATTCACCGACGGCGAGCGCGCTCGAATCCCCCCACGTCACCGTCGGCAGATTGGTCGCCTGAATTTTCACCACGGCCACGTCGGTCTTCGGATCGGTGGCCACCACTCGTCCTTTGTATTGCCGCCGGTCGGCGAGAATCACTTCCACATCGACCGCATCGGCAATGACATGGTTGTTCGTCATAATGTAGCCATCAGGCGACACAATGACACCGGAGCCCTGACCATATTGCCGCCGCGACGGGACATCCTTGAACAATCCGAACGGCAGCGCTTCGTCGCTGAACGCTTGATCGCGGACCATCACCGTGGAGGCAATGCTGACGACAGCGGGGATCACTTTGGTCGCGGTCGCCTTGACCTGCGCCTGGAGTTCACCCCCGACCGCCATAGGGGGAGTCACACGATTCTCAGCCGGCGCTGTTCCACCGACGAGCGAGCTCCCCACACAGAACCCGATCACGATTCGCAATATAAAATTGGGTCGAAACACGCCACGGTCCTTTCTAACAGGCTGCTGAAAAAGTCCGCCAGCTGCGTTCTCGCATCGTTCAGACCCTCAACGGGGACCCGGCCGCCTCACCAACTCGGCGGCGCGCACAGACTTGGTGCTCCTTATTCGTCGCACCGTGCGCCCCAGAGAGTACGCCTCGGCCCTTCACTCGCTGCGGCCTTACTGGACGGCCTTTTTGAGCAGCCTGACCAAAAGAGTCCCCAACAGACTGACAGCAAACAATTGTAGCCTAGCATGCGAGCGTCGGAGGCGCACTTACAATTCCACATGACGCAGGCGGAGGGCATTGGAGATGACGGACACAGAACTGAAGGTCATGGCGGCACTGGCAATCATGGGGCTCAAGAGTATCCCCCAAACCGGATAGAGCAGGCCGGCCGCGACCGGCACCCCGATCACGTTATAAAGAAAGGCAAACAAGAGATTTTGCCGAATATTCCGCATCGTGGCTTGACTCAGCCTCCGCGCACGGAGCAGCCCGCGCAGATCCCCTTTCACCAGCGTAATCCCCGCGCTCGCAATGGCAGTGTCCGCTCCCGTTCCCATGGCGATCCCGACATCGGCCAACGCAAGGGGAGGGGCATCATTCACGCCGTCCCCGGCCATCGCGACCACTCGGCCTTGCGACTTGAGGCGGGCAATGATCTGTGCCTTTTGGTCAGGCAAAACTTCAGCCATGACTTCCTCAATACCAAGTTGCCGGGCCACTGCTTCTGCCGTATCGCGATGATCTCCCGTCACCATGACGATGCGAATGCCTTCGCCCTTGAGCTCCTGCACTGCGTCACGAGTAGATGCCTTGATCGGATCTGCCACGCCGAGTAGCCCCCCAGCCTGTTCATCGATGGCGACAAACAGGGTCGTCTGCCCTTCACGACGAAGCGCGACTGCCTTTTCGTCCAACTGCATGAAGCTCTGGCTGGATACCCCAATCTCATTTCGCAAGAAGGCGGCTGTCCCGATGGCGACACGACGGCCCGCGACCGTCCCGACCACACCCTTCCCCGTCACTGAACGAAACTGCTCGGCCGGGATACGTGCGATCCCTCGCCCTTCTGCTCCCGCCACCACCGCGGCAGCCAGCGGATGTTCGCTGCTCCGTTCAAGACTTGCGGCGAAGCCCAACAGATCGACTTCAGACCAAGGCGGCACAACCAGCACCGATAGCAGTTTCGGTTTGCCCTCCGTGAGCGTCCCGGTCTTATCAATCACGAGCGTATTCACCTTGCCGAATACCTCCAGCGCTTCAGCCTTCTTCACCAAGACACCAACTGTCGCCCCACGACCAGTCCCAACCATGATCGACATCGGGGTCGCCAATCCCAACGCGCAGGGGCAGGCGATAATCAGGACCGCCACAGCGTTGACCAGCGCATAGGCCAACTTCGGCTCTGGGCCCCAGATCGCCCAGGCCACTGCCGTGATCAGCGCAGCAGCCACAACCAGCGGGACAAAATACGCCGCAGTCACATCGGCGAGACGTTGGATCGGAGCCCGGCTCCGTTGCGCCTCACTGACCATCTGCACGATCCGAGCGAGCATCGTGTCTCGCCCGACTCGTTCTGCGACCATCACAATCCCGCCTGTGCCGTTGATGGTCCCCCCGGTCACCCGTGCCCCAACTGTTTTTTCGACAGGGATCGATTCCCCCGTGATCATGGATTCATCCACGGCGGTCGTACCTTCTTGGACCATCCCATCGACCGGCACTCGCTCTCCTGGCCTGACGCGCAATCGATGGCCCACTTGAATGTGCTCCAGTGGCACATCTTCTTCCCGTCCGTCCGGCTTGATCAGCCTGGCTGTCTTTGGCGCAAGTTTGAGCAAGGAACGAATCGCGGAGCTTGTCTGACTCCGAGCCTTCAGCTCAAGAACTTGGCCGAGCAGGACGAGGACCGTAATAACGGCTGCAGCCTCGAAATAGACCGCGATCGAGCCATCATGCAGTCGGAATGAACTGGGAAGCAGCGTCGGTGCGACGGTAGCAACAGTGCTGTAGCCATAGGCCGCTCCCGTTCCCATGGCAATGAGCGTGAACATGTTGGGAGCCCGGTTCACCACCGAGGTCCACCCTCGCTGGAAAAATGGCCAGCCGCCCCAGAGCACCACCGGCGTCGCCAGCAGCCATTGAACCCAGTTCCTCGTCGAGCCGGTGAAGGCCTGCGGAAGTGCCCAGCCGGGAATCATATCGGCCATGGCCAAAAGCATAACCAAGAGAGAAGGCCCGAGACAGATCCAGAACCGCCTAGTCATGTCCTCGAGCTCGGGATTCCGCTCATCTTCGAGCGAGACGACTTTGGGTTCGAGAGCCATCCCGCAAATCCGGCAAGCCCCTGGTTTGGTCTCAAGCACCTCCGGGTCCATCGGACAGATGTACTCGACCACTCCACCGGATGGAATCGGCATGACGCGAGGAATGCTCTGCTCAGGAGGAGTCAGATAGTGAATCGGTTCAGCGCGAAACTTGGTGAGGCAACTCGTCGCACAGAAGTAGTAGGTCTTCCCTTGATACTCATAGGAACCAGCTGCCGTGGCCGGTTGCACCGTCATCCCGCACACGGGATCGATAGCCGCATCCCCCGTCACGGCCTGGGCAGACTGCATCATCGGAAGGGGTCTTCTTGTGGTCGGCTTAGTTGGATCGATCGCCATCTCTCCTCAGAAGGAGTCCTGAGTCCTGAGTTTTCGGACTCACCGTAATTCAACACTCAGAACTCAGCACTCAGCACTTTCGAGTTTACTTTTTTGCATCGGCATCCAGAATGCTCTGGATGATCAACTTGAGATTCTCTGGGTCGATCTCCGACTTAATATTCCCCTCTGGATCGATACTCTCCGCCTTAATATTCCCGTCGATGAGCACAGTCGGGGTAGAATGAACTTTGATGCGCTCGCCCCATTTGCGCCCCTCTTCGAATAGCTTGGCTGGCTTCCCGCTAGCCATCCCTTCTTCAAAAACTTTCGGATCGAGTCCGACCTCCTTGATCAGGACTTCCCTTAGCGAGCGATCCAGCACTCCGGTGATCTTATCTTTATGGATGGTGCGAAAGAGGACGGCTTTCATTTCATTCCCCTTTCCCATCATCTTCGCCTGCTCATACATATCGAACGGGGTCGGCAACTTCCCAGCAATCACCGGGAACCCGACCATCGTGATCTCCAACTTGTTGCCGAACTCTTTCACAAGCAGCGGCAATCCTGTTTCATCGAAGTGGTGACAATGCGGGCAATAGAAGTCGGCGAACTCGATCAACTTCACCTTGCCGGGCGTATGCGTGGACACCTCACCCGTCAGGACTTCGAACTTGCCCTTCAACGCGAGGGGCAAGGCGGTGGCCGGTGAGCCCCATAGGACGACGACACTCCATACAATCGCACTGACCACCGAGGCCCATTGCGTACACTGTCTGTTCACCATAGCAACTCCTTTCTTGGATCGACACCGATCGTTCATTATATCGAAAGTACTGCGAACTTACTCTTTGTTATACTGTGGCCATGCCAGGAGCCTGTCCGACAGTGACCGTTCTACTGCGGCGAATGATGGTCAGGCATCTACTTTGTTCTCGGCCCCGAAAAATCCTCACCGTATTCCAGCGAATACGCCTCCAGTTTTTCGGGGCCTGCGGCCGCGCATCTGCCTGCCCCTCGTTCGCCTCGTCACGAATGGCAATGTCGGACAGGCTCCTGGCACGTACGCTACTCTCCGCCCTGGCCTTGCTCGTGACGCTTGCAGGCTGTGCCTCGACGCAAGAGCCGGAGAGCAGACAGGCTCTCACCTTCCTTCAAGTCAAGGCAGCGCCGGATTCGTTTAAAGGTCAATCGGTGGTCTTCGGCGGCAAAGTATTGACGGCCCGGCGACAGAAAGACAGCACGAAGATCGAGATCTTACAGTTGCCGCTCGATCAATCGGGGCGTCCCGGATACGATTTGACCCAGTCACTGGGCCGCTTCATCGCTCAGCAGCGAGAATTCCTCGATCCCGCGACCCTCCCACCGGGGACCAGAATCACTGTGACCGGCATAGTGTCCGGCTCCATGACACTACCATTGGATGAAACGGACTATACCTATCCCGTCATCGACATCAAGCGCGTCCAAGTTTGGGCAGGACCGGAAGATGTCGCCTGCCGTACCAACCCTTATTATTATATGGGGCCAGGTCCCTATTGGGGGCCTTACTGGAGCCCGTATTGGCGACCCTGGCCGTATTGGTAAGAGGTTGAGGCCGAGGTTACGGTAGAGGAAAAGGAAATTCGGACTTTTTTGGAAAGTTGCTGACTTGTGTTCTCAGCCTTAACCTGAACCTCAGCCTTCCCGTTTATCGTCCCGACGTCCCAACGATCCGTGCGACACGATCGTCGCGCCCACCGAGGTTGAGATATTTCTGATATTGGGCCAGTGCTTTCGGCAGATCTTTCCGATGCAACTCATAGAAGACACCCAAGTTGTAGTGCGCTTCAGCATAGTCCGGCTTCAACTCGACGGCTCGCTCGTAGGACTGCTCCGCTTCGTCAAGCCTATTCAGCTCGGTATAGATCACACCCAGGTTCATATGCGCTTCGGCATATTCCGGGCGGTAACGCAAGACTTCGAGAAGTTCTCGTTCCGCCTCCAATGGCTTGCCTTGACTCCGATAAATAAACGCGAGGTTATAGTGCGCGTCCACTAACGAAGGCTTCGCCGCGATGGCCTGTCTGTACGAATCTGCGGCTTCCGCGAGATCGTTGTTCTTCTCTGCCATCCGCCCGGCGAGGTACCAGGCGTCGGCATACTTGGGATCGAGCTTGAGCAGCCGGCCTACCGTCTCTCGCGCCGCGCGACTGTCTCCCTGCGCCTCATACAGCAATGCGAGATTGTACAGGCCGTCACGGTGGTTCGGATGGACGGCCAGCAAGGCTTGATAGGTCTTGGTGGCGGCCGCGAAATCACGACGTTGTTCATACAGCTTCGCTAAGTCGACGTACGAATCGGCATGGCGAGGATCGATCTCAATCGCCCGCCTCAGGGCCTGCTCCGCTTCGGCCGACTTTCCTTGGATCCGATAGACCTCGGCCAGATCGTTCAAGGCATCGGGATAGGCCGGCTTCAGCTTGATCGCGTGGGTGAAAGCATCGACAGCTTGAGCAGGCTTCTTCTGTTTGAAATAGATCATGCCGAGCAGATGGTGCGCTTCAGCTGAGGAGGGATTCAACTCGATGGCTTTTCTGGCAGCCTCGGATGCCGCAGCAAGGTCACCTTTTCGCAGCAGCGCGGTGCCTCGCTCGTAGTAACGCTGCGCGGCATCCGGTTGCTCATTCGCCGCCAGAACCGTGACAAGAGGAGAAATTACAGCCGGGCACAGGGCGAATAACACAATGGCGCTATGCAGGAGGAAGCGATTCACGGTCAGCCGACCTGCCTTGTTCATTTGGTTTATCTGGTTCATCTGGTTTGTTTAGTTCATCGAGTTGGTCTGGTTCAACCAAATAAACAAGACAAACCAAACAAACCAATTAAACGAGATAGACCACACAGACCGAACAGACCAAATGAACAAGTCAGCGCCTACGAGCGATGTCGATTCGAACCAGTGAGGGCCTGCTTGAACACCGTGCGGAGGCCGAAATAGGCAACGGAATCTTTGAGGTTGGAATACAGCCGCTTGAAGGTTCCCATGTCCGGGTTGGTGACGTATTCCATCGTTAAGGCGATCCGTTCTTCCCCCTCGCCAAGTGGAGTCACCGCATGCCACAGCTTATCTCCGTTGAAAATGACAAGATCCCCCGGTTCCGTGATGAGCTCCAGATGCCGAGGAGATTTCACAGGGTCGTCCTTAAACAGCTCGCAGACCAGTTTGCATTGCGTAGACCTATCAACGAGCCCCATCAGAATGGTATAGCGAGCCCCCTTATAGTAGGACGTGTCATAGTGAAACCCGATATGGTCCCCCGGCTCCGTATAGTAGTAGAGCGCACAGGAATGGGGATCGTTCTCAGGGCATAGACTGAGCTTGGCCTGCACCAGACGGCTCAAAAAATCGATGAAGGCGCCGGATCGATACAGATCGAGAAAGCGCGGGGCCTTCTCCATCACCGTGTAGTAGCTCACGCTCCCGCCTTTTTTGTGGCCGGGAATGTAGTTGCGATTCAGCTCGCTCTTCACCCCTTGCGCCTGAGGAACGAGATGTTCTTCCACCACCGACCGTGAGAGAAACTGTGGAATGACCAGGAACTCGTTCTGGTCCCAATACTCACGGTGCCGGCGCTCGAAATCCAGGGTGTTCACCGCCCGCTCGACGGCTTCCGTCACATCGATTGTCAAACTTGTCATCAGTATTCATCCTCCCAGTTATCCGCTCAGGAGTCATTGGTCAACGGTCAAGCACGGGGGTCATCAGTCAACGGTCATCAGTCATTAGTAAAACGGCTGCCAAGACATCTCGGCCGGGCGAACGAGTATTGACTACTGACCATTGACATCCATGCCTACGGTCCATTCAGCACCGGAGCCCTCACCACTTCCACATCAGCCGGCAACTTCAGATCGAAGAGTGAGTCGCCGAGACCCATGTTGGATTGGGGCGACGAAAATTCAAAACTCGCGACATTGCCGCTGACTTCGTAGAGAGAGATCGTCCGAATGAAGTAGGTCTTGGGAAACACTTCTAGCACGATCCGTTGTAACGATCTCCCCGCCTCACCTTCACGCGCCTTAGGCAGGAGAGTGAGTAACCGGACTCCTCCCACCCCACGTCCCATTCCCGGTGTCGGCTCAATGTCGAACGACTCCTCCAGCTTGGCCGCCCCCTGCAAGAGTTCCAACGGGGCCTTGGAGGCCGCCATTTGTGTGAGCTTCCCTACCAACACTTGCTTGTGCTCCGGCACATACACTTTGATATCATCCCGATTGACATAGATGTCCTCGACGGAAGGGTCGAGATAATTCCACCGTAACCGGCCAGGCTTTTTAATATAGACCTTCCCCGAGGACGTGATGGGCCTCTCGAACCCCTCGATCGTGGTCTTCTGCGTAAAGTCCGCCTGGAGATCTTTCGTTTTCTCATACCGCGCCTGGAGCTGCTTGACCACCTCCCGCACTTCCTTCAACGCTTTCTCATCACTCTCTTCAGCGCCGAGGAACGGCACTGGCAATAAAGCCCAAGTACAAATAAATGCAAGTCCCACCCTCACCAGACTAGATGGGGTGGCTGAGGTACTCTCTACTGCGCGCGTCCAACAAGGGCCTTCGGAGGCCGCGCGTTGCGCGAGCACAGAGAGCGCCTTAGCCACCCCATATACTCTCACACCTCCTACAATACATGTCCAATTCAATTTCTTCATCATACCAAAAGCGAGGGGGTGGAGGGTTACTGCAATTGCGCGCAACGAACGACCACGTTCCTATGATGTTTCATCATAGCTCTCCGGTTTCCTCTCCTGGGGAATGGCGTCCATGCTGGTCCCATTGCGGCCGTCGAGCGAGGCTACAGTTGGTCCATCCAAGCTCGCTCGTTATCCCTTCAGGGATGGGGGCTGATTGATCTTCCACTGCGCGCGACTTTCTCACCCGCCCACCCACTGGCAGATATTGTTCACCCGCCCCACCCTCCGATTGCTTCGCAATCGATTTCCCGGGACGTGCCATGAGCCCGGGCGAGAGCCTCCAATTCTTTTCATGTCTCGTTAAGGGAGTGGCCAAGGCTGCCCTTTACTGCGCGCATCGGACGAGCACCTTCCTGATGTGATCCCTCCAAACTTGCTCGCTTCACCTCTCTGGGAATGGCACCCGTAGTGGTCCAACTGCGCCCGTCGAGCGAGCACATTCTGATCGTGCGCGCTCCGGGAGCACGGGACCACGCGGGTGTCGTTCCCCGCTCATCTTATCGTGCGCGTTCTGCGAGCAAGAAGGGCACCTGGTCACTCCCCTCATACTTCCTCTGCTCCCACCGGCCCACGCCGCCCAACGACCTCTCTCCGTCCATCGCGGCCAGCCGCGCCCACGAGGCCATCTGCCTCCATTTGCTCGATCATCCGAGCCGCCCGAGGATAGCCCACCCGCAGCCGGCGCTGAATCAGCGACGCAGAAGCTTGACCGGTAGACAGGACCAACTCTTTAGCCTGCTCGTATACTTCGCCCAGCGACTCTTCCTCTTTCGCCCCTTCCTGTTTCAGCGCGACCAGCAACTCCTGATTATAGGTGGGCCTGGCTTGATCCTTCACGAACTCGACCACGCGGCGGACGTCGTCATCCGACACAAACGACCCGTGCAGCCGCATGACCCGTCCGGTCCCCGAAGCCAGATAGAGCATGTCCCCGCGACCAAGGAGCGCTTCCGCACCGTTCGCATCCAGGATGGTGCGTGAATCGGTCTTCGACGACACTTGAAAGGCAATGCGGGCCGGGAAGTTCGCCTTGATCAAACCGGTCAGCACATCCACCGACGGACGCTGCGTCGCCAGCACGAGATGGATGCCTGATGCGCGAGCCATCTGCGCCAAGCGCGCAATCTTGTCTTCCACTTCCCTCGGCGCCACCATCATCAAATCCGCCAATTCATCGATCATCACAACGATATAGGGCAAGGGTTCAGGCGGAGTCGGCGGCGGCAAGAATGATCCGGGGCTGCCATCCGGAAGCACTGTCTCTCCGGCAGAGAGCCGCTCCTCTTCAGACAGAAACTGGATGGGCAATTCCGGCTGGTCCAACTTGGCCGATGATTCCGCCTCCGGCACACCCTGCGCGCCGCCGACCTTTCGATTATAGGCATCGATGTTTCGCACCCCTGCCTCAGCAAGCAATTTATAGCGTCGCTCCATTTCAGCCACAACCCAGCTGAGCCCCCGCGCCGCCGACTTGGGATCGGTGATGACCGGCCGTAACAGATGAGGAATGCCGTCGTACGTTTGAAATTCGAGCATCTTGGGGTCGATCAGTAGCAGCTTGACCTCATCGGGTCGCGCGGAAAACAACAGGCTCATGAGCATCGTATTGAGACTGACGCTTTTCCCGGCCCCTGTGGCACCGGCTACCAGCAAGTGCGGCATCGTTTTCAGATCGGCGATCGTGGGGGCTCCAAAAATGTCCTTCCCCAGGGCCAAGGTGAGCTTCGATCTGGCGCGTGAAAACACCTCGCTCATCATCACTTCCTTCATCGACACCGTCTCGCGATAGAGGTTCGGCACCTCGATCCCTACCACAGACTTTCCCGGAATCGGCGCGACGATCCGGAGACTGATTGCCTTCAGCGCCAGCGCCAGATCATCGGCAAGATTCACAATGCGCGCGACTTTAGTTCCCGGCGCCGGCTCGAACTCGTACATCGTCACGACTGGTCCAGGACGAACTTCCGTCACCTTCCCTGCAATACCGAAACTGAGCAGGGCGCGGGTCAACACATCGGATTGCGCCTTGATTTCTTCTTCCGTGACGCGCCCTAGGGGACCTGAAGGTTCGCTCAAGAGCACGGCCGGATCCGGCAAGATATAGTCCCCCGGCTTCGCTTTGGCGGCTACTATCTGTTGGTCCGGCTCGGATTCAATCGGCTCAGTCGGTTCGGGAGTCGGTTGTCGTGATGGTTGAATGACCGGCCAATCCAATTCCGGATCCGCAGCCGCCTCAGGCAGCGCCTCCTCAATCACCGCACGGATGGATTTCGACGATTTCTGTTTGGCTTTCCGCGGAGACTCAGAATCGGACTCTTCCACCGGTCGTTCCGGGATCAACGTACGCGCCCTGTTGAACATCCAGTTGCCCAAACCAGGAAGCCGCTGAGCTATCGCCGACAGAGAGATGGGCGCCGTGAAGAGGAGCGAGACCATTAGTCCCGCTATGATGAGAATGTGGGCGCCGGTACTCGCAAAATAGGCTCGTAAACTTTCGGCCAATACTTGCCCGAGAAAGCCTCCCGCCATCCCTCGGTAAATCAAGCCGCTAGAGACGGTCGGAACCGCCATAATTTCAAGATGGAACAGGCCACTGAGAAACAACAATGCGGCCAGCGAGGCGCCTGCGTTCCGCAGACGGATCGACAGGTCGCTCTGAGTAAAACAGCGGGCACCCATGAGACCGAGGAGAATGGGAAACAGGTAGGAAGCCCCGCCGATCGACCAGAATAAGGTAGATGCGAAGAACGCACCGGCCGCACCGATGAGGTTTCTGGGCGGAGGCGTCGCAGCGATCCCGGCCTTGAGCTCCCCTGGAACAAAGGATAGCAGGCTGAGAAGTGTCAATAGCGCCAACGCGATCAGGACGACTCCGATCACTTCTCGTTTGATGTGTGAAGAGGGGGAAGCGGCGCCGCGGGCCTCGCCCCGCTTGGCCGAAGTGGTGACAGCCATGATCGCGATGCTAGCACAGGGAATCGGTCATTTCAAACGAGTGGAGACGGAGGAGTGGAATGACACCCGTGTCGATCCCTTGCTCCCGGAACGCGCACGATCAGAATGTGCTCGTTCGACGGGCGCAGTGGGACCAACACGGGTGTCATTCCATGAGAGAGAAACGAGCAAGCTTGGAGGGAGCATGCGAGGGCAGACTAGATGGTCTCCTGTGCTCGCGCAACGCGCGGCCTCAGAAGGATGAGAGGGGTAGCCTAGTCGTCCTCCTGCTCGCGGAACGCGCACGATAGGAATGTGCTCGTTCGACGCGCGCAATCGAGGATCGACCAGGCTACCCTTGAAATGTAGTGGGGAATCAAAAGAACGCGCGCAGTAGAAGATCAATCAGCCCCCATCCCTGAGAGATAACGAGCGAGCGTGGAGGGATCATTTATATGGACGGCGATCGCTTAACGGCCGCAGTGGGGGACAATCCAGAACACCTCCTAATATCCTCGCACCTCGTCAGCCGAGTGCAAGAGCGAGCTGGAGGAAGTCCTCAACCGATAACGTCTCTGCCCGGCGAGTCGGAGCAATATCCAATCGCTGCAATGTCTCGGCAACAGGATGAAGTTCATAGCCTTCGTCTCGCAGGGAATTGACGAGCGTTTTCCTTCGATGAGCAAAGGCCGCCTTTACGAGCGCGCGAAATGCGACTTCTTCCTGCCGGCTGAGCCTCGTGCGTTCTTTCGTGCGCAGCAGCAGCACCGCCGAGGCCACCTCCGGTCTGGGACGGAAACACTGGGCTGAGACACGAAACGACTTGGTGATCTCGGCTGCGTACTGCGCCATGACTGAGAGCACACCATAGTCCGAGCCGCCAGGGCTTGCCACGAGTCGATCGGCCACTTCGGCCTGCAACATGAGCACCATGCGGGGGAACCGGCCACGCTGGTCGAGTAATCGAAAGAGCAACGGAGTTGAAATATAGTAGGGCAGATTAGCCACGACGACCGTCCCGATCGGCAGACTCTCAACCGGATAGGCCAGCGCGTCTTCACAGACCAGCTCCACATTCGGAAGCTCCGCCTGTCTGGTTTCGAGATAGGCATGGAGCCGTGGATCCACCTCGACCGCCGTCACACGACCGGCTGCGTGGCACAACGCCTCTGTCAGGATGCCGCGGCCTGGCCCGATTTCCAATACGTGGTCACTGGGTCCCAGTTCCGCCAACGCGACGATGTTGCGCACGATATTGGGATCGATCAGAAAGTTTTGGCCGAGCCGTTTGTTCGGCGGAGGGAGGTCGAGGATGGACACAGGTCAATTCCCGCCGGTAGGACGAAGAGTAGCTTGCGCCGCCTGTTTCACCAGATCGGCCAGCGGGGTTCTGAAATATTCGATGAGATCGGTAAACTCTTCCACCAGGTCGTTGGTGAAAGAGGGCCCCGGCTGCAGGGCGGCAAACCTCTGCCCTTCTTGCTGTCCCAGGGATTCAGTGATGAGCGCACTCGTCCTGGCTTTCCATTTTGCCACTCGTTCGGCTCCGGCGACGGTGTTGAGCGTCTCCATTGTCTCTTGGAAAATTGTGTCCAATTCCTTCAACTGCTTCTGAAGCATGGTACCGGCCGCGCCCGATTGGTTAGTCATGAATAGGCTCCTGCTTTTCTGGTCTATTTGGTTTGTCTGGTCTGTCTGGTTTATCTGGTTTGTTTTGTTTATTTGATTTGTCTCGTTGGAATTTCATTCAACCAAATAAACCCCTTACCGTCTCTTGGCTAGCTTGGCGGCCAGCGTGATCGCCTCGACCAGACTGCCAGGGTCTGCGATGCCCTTCCCTACAATATCAAACGCTGTCCCGTGATCGACCGAGGTGCGAATAATCGGCAGCCCCACCGTCAGGTTCACGCAGGTGCCGAACGCGACAAGCTTTAAGGGAATTAACCCCTGATCGTGGTACAGGGCCACAACACCATCGTATTCACCCTTCGCCGCCTTGCCAAACAGCGTATCAGCCGGCAGGGGATCGCTGGCACGAATGCCCTGGGCCTGCGCCGCACGAGCCGCCGGGAGAATGACCCGCGCCTCTTCGTCCCCAAACAGCCCATGTTCTCCAGCATGAGGGTTCAACGCGGCGACGCCGACTCTCGGTTTCTTAATTCCGAACAGATCCCTCAACGCCAGATGAGCCAGTCTGATGGCTTTTTCGATCTTAGCCTGGGTAAGGAGTGACGGCAATTCTTTGATCGAGACGTGGGTCGTCACAAACATGATTCGGAGCGGTCCGCCGATAATCATCATGCCGGATTCCTGTGTCTTGGTCAGGTCTGCCAGCAGTTCCGTATGGCCGGGGAAATGACAGCCGGCCATGTTGATCGCTTCTTTGTTGATCGGTGCAGTGACGATGCCGTCGATACAACCAAGCTGCGCAAGCTCCACAGCTTTCTTGATGAACTGCACGGACGCCGCTCCAGTTTCAGACGCCGCGACTCCACGCGGGAACCGCCCAAGGGCATGATCGAGCGGGTCCAGCACGGCGAGATGATTCCCCCGTGGAGATACCGCCTCGTGACCCTCCACGCGAATCACGTTCATCTTAAGGTTCAGGCTCTTGACCGCCTGCTGCATAACCGGAAACGAGCCGATGACCAGCGGACGGCAGAGTCGTTGGACCTTAGTTCCAGCCAAGGCCTTCGCAATCACCTCGGGACCGATCCCGGCCGGATCTCCCATGGTAATTCCAAGAAGGGGCTTGCCCTTCACCTGTGCGGCGCTCTTCTTAGTACTCATCACGCATCACTTCCTTAGATCCAGTACAGATAGACTACATACCCGATGTAAAGGAGGGCACTCCCGCTCAGCAACCAGGGTCGCCAGAGACCGCCCCACACAGCCTGCACCAATAAGAAGGTGGCCGCAGCCACAGCGAGCACCATGGTGATCAATGCCGTCGGTGCCAGCGTCCAGTCCGTGCCCAGGAGCCCGATCGAGACTGGAATTGTACCCTGAAAGACCATCGCGCCGGTGACATTCCCTACAGCCAACCGATCTTTCTTTCGGTAGAGCCAGAGAAAACTGTTCGACATCTCGGGCAACTCGGTCGCCAGGGGCGCGACGAGGAGGGCCAGGATTAATGGAGAAATCGACAAGACTCCCGCAATCGTTTCTGCGGCGAGCACGAAGAGATGCGCTCCGAGCGCGAGCCCAGCCAAGCCAAGGACTCCTTGAAGTCCGATAAGTCCAAACGACGGGGTTGCCGCCTTTCTGGCAAAGAGCAGAGGCTCAAGCCCACCCTCGCCCCCCTCCTCACCCGACTCACTGAACTTCAGCTTTACGTAATAGAGATAGAGGCTCATCAACCCGACGGCGGCTATGACGTGCATCGGTCGAGAAGGGACAAACGCGCAGGCCAGCGCGACGCTGTAGGCCACCACAAAGAAGGAGAGATCGCCCTTCACATCGTGATAGTTCAATCGGAAAGCGGCGGTTCGCTTCCCCAGTCCGGCGTAGACCACCAGCAAGATGGCCAAGATGGGGATCACCAGGGTGCTCAGCATGAAGGGAGCGCCGAGGATCGCGCCCAACCCCACCTCCGCTTCAGCACGGCTGTCCCCGAAGAAAATGGCGATGATGGGGATCGACGTTTCAGGAAGTGTGGTGCCGATGGCCGCCAACACACCGCCGATCGCGCCTTCAGACAGATTGAATCGCTTGCCCACCCACTCAATGGCGTTCGTAAATAGTGTGCAAGCTCCCAACGTTACCGCGACGGATACGAGGAACAGGAGGCTGTAGAGTAGGACCGTCATCCACGGCCCGTCGGCTGAGCCACCCGCTGTTTGGCATAGGCAAGGGCCGCGTCTTCGAGCACCTCCTTTACGGGACGGCCCGTTCGTTCGGCTATCCGCTTGCAATCAAGATATTCCGGAGCAGCCTTGGCCGTCGTCGCGCTCACATCGGCGATCTTCATCCGGACGACTCCCCCACGCACCTTCACCGAGATAAACCTCCGTGGAAGGATCTGTCGCAGGACCTCACGAATCCGGACTCCCAATGCCGTCGTTTCCTTAAACAAGACGTCGAGAATCTGATCCAGCTGTGCCGGAGCCGCAAGACAGGTCAGGACGATGCCGGGTCGTCCACGTTTCATGATGACCGGTGCGAGCGTCACATCGAGCGCCCCACGTGCGAATAACTGTTCCATCACATACTCATACGTTTGCGGGTTCACATCGTCGAGGTTGGTTTCAACCTGCAGCACGGTATCCCCTTCGCGCGCTCCTCGGGATGACGGTCGCGCGAGAAACACACGCAAGGCATTCGGCCATCCGTCGGGATCAGCATCGCCCGCTCCATAGCCGATGGCCGTCGGCGTCACCACCGGCATGGAGCCGAATTCCGATGTCAGCGTGCGCAACAGCGCCATGCCGGTCGGCGTGGTGAGCTCACGGAGAGGGCCGGCACTGTAAATCGGAATCCCTTTCGCCAGAATGGCGACCGCCGGACCAGGCACCGGCAGGATCCCGTGAGCCGATTGCAACGTCCCCGCTCCAACATTGACTGGGGAGGCCGTCACACGTGTCACACCTAACAAATCACAGCCGATCAGCCCGCCGACGATATCGACGAATGAATCCAGGACCCCCACTTCATGGAAATGGACGTGATCCTTGGCCACACGATGGGCATGCCCTTCCGCTTCGGCCAATCGATCGAACACCGATCGGCTTTGCTGCTTAATCTTGTCGGGAATTCGACTCGCGGAGAGGATGGCGTGGATCCGATGAAGCGAGAGAGGCTTGCGCAATCCTGACATGATCACGACGTCCACTTTCGTGGCATGGATCGCCCCTCGATGCACCCGCCGCTTCCGTAGCTTGAACCCTGAAAGTCGGAGTCGCTTCAGCCCGCTTACCAAGTCGGGAAACGGGACTCCCACATCCACGAGCGCGCCAAGGATCATGTCGCCGCTGATGCCGGAATAACAATCAAAATGGAGATGCGCGCCCATGTGCGTCCTTTCTCTGCTCCCTTCAAACCGCGCCATCTTACCCAAGGCGCGGGCGAACGGCAATTAGTTCAGAAGTCTAGTAGGCTGAAGGCTGCAGAGTTCGGAACTCCGAACCCCGACCTTCAGCCTTCATGTCACGCCTGTCACGCTCCTCTCGCTTGTAACGCGCTTTACCGGCTCGGAACATTGACAGCCTACCAACGCTGTGTTATCCACACTAGCCCGCATGATTCATGACGGTTCGTCGCGAAATCGCTGAGCCGCGTCGCGAGACCGGCGCGTGGAGCCGTGAGGACCCGATGCGTACTCGTGCAGTACGGTGAGGGTCCGAGGGGCGAGCCCGCCGGCCGAAGGCTGGTCGCAGCAGTGGATCGGCGATTGCAGCAGAAGCGCTCATGAATTATGCGGGTTGGACTCGCCCACCGACAAGGCGCTTCGTCACAACAGTTTGGTAACACATAATAGCCCTATGACGATCTGCCGGTCCTTGATCACGCTCTGCTCGGAGTTATTCGAATCGTGGAGTGGTCAGGTCGCCTGGACGCTGCTCTTCGCCGCGCTGCTGCTCTGGACCCCGCTTGCCGTCTCGGCAAAATCGAAACCCCACCAGGCCCCGCGCCCCGAACCGGAGCTCAAAATTCTCGACCTGAACGTCTCCCCCAACCCCTATACAATCTCGTCAGGCTCGCTGCAGTTTTCCGCCTTAGTCCAGCTACCCAAGGAACTGAACGGCGCAACTCTGCTGGAAGTGTCTGCATTCATCACGTCGCCGTCGAAAAATTCGCTCCGTTTTCTAACTACTCGTACCCCTCTGGAGCCGCACGCCGCCTCGACCGACGGCGCCGCCGCACCACAAATCTCTGTCCTCCTGACATGGGACGGGTTGGACCAGAAGAAACTCCCGTCGGGAGCAGGGCTCTATCAATTCGAAGTGCGAGCCAAGTTGCTGGCAAACGGCGAGAAGGGTCCCAGGACGCAGATGGTTGCCTGGCCGAAACGAGGAACGGTAGAAGTGAGATAACGAGCCGTAAGGGAGAAGGCTTACCCCTTACGTGAGCCTTCTCCCAGCATGTTAATCCGGTGCGCGAGGCAACCGGCCCCAAACCCGTTGTCGATGTTCATCACGCCAACCCCCGCCGCGCAGGAGTTCAGCATCGTCAACAACGCGGCAAGTCCGCCAAAACTCGCGCCGTAGCCCCGACTTGTCGGCACGGCAATGACTGGACAGGGAACCAACCCGCCGACCACGCTTGGTAAGACTCCGTCCATCCCTGCGACCGCCACGACCACCCGGGCTTGCATCAGTCGGCTCTGACGCTCCAGCAATCGATGAATGCCGGCCACGCCCACGTCATAGAGCGTCTCAACCAGACTCCCCATCACCTCCGCCGTCACTTTCGCTTCTTCCGCGACAGGAATATCCGAGGTGCCGGCTGTAATCACCAACACATGTCCCCGTTGTCGTCTCTTGGGGTCACCGATCGACACGATGCGCGCCTCGTCATGATAGACCGCTCGACGATCAAGCCGTTTAATGAGGGTGGCCACCTGGCGAGTCGCGCGTGTCGCCAACAACGGGCGATGATGTTTCAACAGCGCCTTCGCAATGGCGCGAATCTGGGCCGACGTCTTCCCCTCGCAGAAAATGACTTCGGGGAATCCCTGCCGTAACGACCGGTGGTGATCGACCGAGGCAAATCCGAGATCTTCATAGGGTAACGTGCGGAGCTGTCCAATCGCCGTCGCCACAGACAGAGTGCCCGTTCGCACCTTGGTCAGCAGCCGTTCAATCGCCTCGGGATTCACGGCTGCCCTTTCTCCGGCTTTGCGTCGCGCTCCATCAGATCAGTCACCGCCTTGCGGCACGACTTGCCTTCGAACAACACCGCGTTGATCTCTTGCACGATCGGCATGTCGACACGATGACGTCGCGCTAATCCTAACGCCGCCTTCGCCGTCCGTACACCTTCGGCCACGGCCTGCATGCTTCCGACGATCCTCTCCAGCCGCTCGCCCTTCCCCAGTCTCACGCCGACCGTGTGATTCCGACTCAAGGCTCCGGTGCAGGTCAACACCAAGTCGCCGACGCCGGACAGTCCGTAGAACGTTCGTGGATCCGCACCCATCGCGACGCCCAACCGCACCATTTCAGCTAATCCTCTCGTAATCAACGCGGCCCGCGTATTATGACCGAGATCCAATCCATCCACCACGCCGGCTGCGAGCGCCATTACGTTCTTGAGCGAGCCGCCGAGCTGGACGCCCAGCACATCGCTGTCGGCGTACACCCGAAAGGCTGGTGTCATCAACGCGGCCTGGAATGTCTTGACCAGTTCCTTGTTGCTCCCGGCTAAACAGAGCGCCGCCGGTTTCCCTACGCTGACTTCTGTCGCGAAGCTCGGACCTGACAACACCATGAGGTCCCGTTGCATGGCAGGAGGAAGTACGTCGGTCATGACCTGAGTCATCAAATTCAACGTATCTTCTTCAACTCCCTTTGTCGCGCTGATGAACGGCAACGGGGTGGAAAGGGACCGGACCAGCTCGCGCAGCACAGGACGTGCGACGTGGGACGGCACCACAAAAAGCAGCCCCTCGCTCTGCTCGGTGAGATCCGCCAACGATTCGGTAGCGACGAGTGATGGGGGGAGCGCGACACCGGGCAGAAAGACTGGATTCTCGTGTTTCCCATTGATCGCATCCACAACCTCTCGTTCATAGGCCCAGAGCCGAGTTTCGAGACCTTTCTCCGCCAGATGTTTCGCCAGGGCAGTACCCCAAGCACCGGCTCCGATAACTCCTATGCGATGGATGGATGACATGATTGAAAAGTGATTATGACGGAAGGAGTGACATCAACAGAGTTTGCGAACCACGCGGATTATAGGAAGCGGTTCTTTCACCTGTCAATGAATGAGAGACGGTCTTTGAAATTTGTCAAGTACAGCTAGGCTCCAAGGCCCTGCCAAAACAGGGTCGGGAGGGCTGAAGTGGCACATGCCTTGCTCCCTCTTTGTACGATTTCACAATTTCCTTCGTCCGGACGCACCGGACAATTAGTATGAATAGTATGAATTAGGGCATCGTTACAGGTGAAAGTGAGGGATATGGTAATGAAAACCACAGGATGGGCAAGGCGTTTCGTGATTACGATTCTGCTGACACTCATGGTGCCGATCGTTCTCTTTGCGCCTCAGGCGTATGCAGAATCATACGTGGCTGGGCAAATCGGGTTTGTTGAACCACTGGATTTGAGCAATGGGGAAGTCACCCAAACCCAAATTAGCGGACTCAATGTTTCTGATCAGCCGATGCAGAACACACTCAGTGCAGGAGTAAAACTCGGCCACTTTTTCACAAGAGCCCGCTGGATAGGTATCGAGACTGGAGCATACTACTCCACTCCGCATATCAAAGAAGGATCTCTTGTATTCTCGGGTCCCGGTGGGTCGTTGACTTCACCAATCTTACCGGGCGTTCACCAGCGCATGATTACGTGGGATAATAGCATCATTTTCCGGTATCCTCGTTTTCGCCTTCAACCATACATTGGGATCGGACCCTCCGTTTACTTTGCCTCATTAAATGGTCCTGATGCACCGCCGGGACAATCCGCCACCGCGTTCGGGTTCAATGCTGAAATCGGGCTGCGTTACTACATTACCCGTAGCTGGGCTTTGTTCGGAGAAGGAAAATACAACTACGCACGCATAAACTACTCTTCAAACGATAGCGATCCGAATGCGGACCCTTTCGCATTTCGAGCAACGTACACCCCCCTCACATTCAGCCTCGGCATCAGCTACCACTTCTGACCGATAAACCACCCACTCCCGCTTACATCTAGCAAACCGACGCAGTTCCATGTAGCCTAGGAGCCTGTCCGACATTGCCTTCGTGACGAGACGAAGGAGGTGCGGCCAGATGCGAGGCCGCAGGCCCGAAAAAACCTGAGGTGTGTTCGCTGGAATACATTGAGGATTGTTTTCCGGGTCGTGAACGATGCAGATGGTCGCAGATCGTTCGCCGCAATAGAATGGTTATTGTCGGACAGGCTCCTCGGCACGGAACCGCCCATGAAACTCTGTCCTGCATGTCGACAGGAACTCCCGGAGATTAGCCGCTACTGCTCGCAGTGCGGTCAACGGCTTCATGCAGACGCCGTTGAGCCTCCCCCGCCACCGCCGCGGCGCGTCGAACCACCGGCGAATCGGCTGAATGTCGAAGTGCTGTATGGCATGGTGGCTACGCTGTCTCTCGCGATCATCTTCCCACCCTGGGAAACCCCATCTTCACAGGCTCCCGAATTCCTCGGCCTGCATTTTATCTTGAACCCACCGACGCCCGATGCCATTGTAAGCCGACTGCTGCTGACGATCGAACTCGTCACCATCGCCATCGCCGGGCTGTATGGATCTTTCCTCTTCCGGCAAAAACCCTAGCAGGATGCTGAAAAAGCCCGCCAGCATCGTTCTCGCATCGTTCAGACCCTCAACGTACCCCAGAGGGTACGCCTCGGTCCTTCACTCGCTGCGGCCTTGCTGAACGGGCTTTTTGAGCATCCTGCGCAGAATTGTTCCGAAGCCTGCTAGCGGGTCAATGGTCAATAGTCATTGGTAGGTGAAAAGACAGCGGGGCGTCCTCAGCCATTGACCAGTGACTATTGACTGATGACCAGTGACTCTGCTCAGTCGAACGCCAGCGTCAGGCACTTGGCCGAGCCGCCAGATTTCATGAATTCATCGAGGGGAACCGGATGAGGGAGATAGCCGCGCGAGGTCAACAGTGATTCTGTTTCCGGACAGCCTGCGGGCAGCACGACGTGTTTCCCGACACAAACGGCATTGCAGGCAAACCTGAGAGCCTCAGCTACCGGCACCACGAGACGTCTGGAAGGAGCGATCCGTTCGGCAAGAGCCTCTTGCCCATAGCGATCGAAGGCAGGAGGGAAATACAGGAGTTCATCGCCGCTTAAGGGGCACAAGCAGGTGTCGAGGTGATAGAATCGCTTGTCAACCAGTTCGAGTGGAATGATCTCTCGGTGAAACCAGTTGCTGAGCGTCGGGAACACACCGATTTCCGATCGTTGTCGATAGCCACCGAACCAGGTGTCGGGAAATCCCAAGAGGTCCCCGGCCCCCTCGAAGAAGCGGCCCTGGTCCAGCGTGACGACTTCGTATCCCTGCCCACGAAACCAGTCCTCAAAATACGCCTCTTCCTTCTGTCGTTCGGCATAGCGAAAACGGCTCGGCACCGCTTTGCCTCCAACGACAATACCGGCATTCGCCGTGAACACAAGGTCGGGCAGTCCCGGCACCGGCTTCATCCGTTCCAGGACCGCGCCCACATCCTGTTCGAGCACCTGCATGAGGTGATGCCACTGGCGGACAGCCTGATCTGAATTAACGGCGTTCGAACGGCGCATCCACGGATTAATCTCATATTCGATACTGAAATAATCCGGCGGGCAGACTAATAGGCGACTCATGGCCTCCACCCCAGCAGGATGTTGAAAAAGTCCCCCAGCTTCGTTCTCAGGAACCGTGAAACGTGAGGCGTGAAACGTGAAACGAAGGTTAGCTGCGGAGCTGCGGCCTTGTTTGGGAGAAGGCGCGTCTCGGCGCGCCAGGGTTGGGCGGGTGAGAAGTCTGGCCTTTTTGAACATCCTGAAATCACAGACGGGCTCCCAGCTCGCGCGCCAGCTCGCGCAGAAACGACGCGGCGTCCATGACGAGCCCGACAGCCTGAAAACTTCCTCGATCCGCGAGTTTCGTCGGAACGGCCGGATTAACATCGACGCAGACGGATGGGACCGTGGCAGGCAACAAATTGCCTGTCGCCACCGCGTGCAGCGTCGAGGCGACGAGCAGGGCCAGTCCGATACCGGGGATTGCCGCACGCATGGCTGCCTGGGCTTCCAGCGAATCCGTGATCACGCCGGGCAACGGACCGTCATCGCGGATCGTGCCGGCCATAACGACGTGGGCACCCCGCCTGACGCAGGCCGCCATAATTCCGGTCTTGACGACTCCCAACCTAACCGCTGCTTCGATGCTGCCGATGGCCCTGATCCGATTAATGGTTCGCAGATGGTGTTCATGCCCATGCGGCACGACGAGACCAGCCGCATGCCCATAGCCGAGGGACGTTCCATAGAGATCGACTTCCATATCATGAGCGGGCAGCGCATTTCCGCAGAACAAGACATGGATGAATTCTTCATCAATGAGCCATGTCAGCGCCTCGCGCCCTCCGGCGTGAACAATCGCCGGACCTCCCGCCAGCAGCACCCTGCTGCCCGCTTTCCCCTCTCGGAATCCTGTTCGCAACTGCACGAGACGCTTGGCGATGTCGCCAATAATATGCCCGTGGGGGCGCTCAGCCGAGACCTGCGATTCCATGAAGCTGAACACATCGCGGTCACGTGGCCGTTGGAGCGGCATGACCCGTACGCCCTCTCGACCTGTCACAATCAGATCTCCCCGCTTCACCTCTCCCATCGGAACAGTCCTGGCAGTCGGAGGAGCCGGATCCACGAGAATTCCTAGGTCCATTTCGATCCCCTCCACCTCTACCCACTGGTCACGCACTCGCACCTGCGTGGATAAATGGGTTGTCGCGTAAAACTCGTCGGGAAAGATACCGTCCGCCGGCGCCGCACTCAGCCGGCAATCCCGTTCACTCTCGACCGACGCGCCGTGGGGTTGAATGGCATGGAGAATCTCGCTGAGCAGTTTCGCCGAGGAGGCCCGCACGATGATTCTTGCGAGCGACGGCTCCTCGCGGGTTTTGCCGATCTGCATATCTTGAAGGTCGAATGTTCCACCCATCATCAGAATCCGGTCCAAAACCTTTGCCAGGATCAACGAATCGATGATATGGCCTTGGAGCAGGACGGTTTCTTGGTCATACATCATGGGTCAAACTCCCACCCTGGTAGGATCTGCACAGATTCTACCACCAGATCAACAGGCGCAGATCAGATCCTGACTGCGCGCCGAGGCTCATCATCCCAAATATGTCCCTTGCCTTCACTTCTTCTTAAGGGGTGGCTGGGATGATCCCCACTGCGCGCATCCAACGAGCGTTTCCTAATTCTCTACATCTCTCTCTAAAGGAGTGGCCGAGGCTGCCCTTCACTGCGCGCGTCGAACGAGGCCCTTCAGAGGGCGCGCGTTCCGCGAGCAAGAAGGGCACTTCACCACTCCTTCCCATCCCTCCAAGCTTGCTCGCTTCACCTCTCTGGGAATGGCACCCGTAGTGGTCCAACTGCGCCCGTCGAGCGAGGTTACAGTTGGTCCATCCGAGCTCGCTTGTTATCGCTTCGGGGATGGGGGCTGATTGATCTCCCACTGCGCGCGTCCAACGAGGGCCTTCTCAGGCCGCGCGTTGCGCGAGCACAGGAGATCAACAGGCTCCATCCTCTCCTCTGCTCCGGGAGCACGGGACCACGCGGGTGTCGTTCCCGCTCATCTTATCGTGCGCGGTCTGCGAGCACAGGGATCACCCCAGTTACCCCGCCACTTTTTCAGCCGCCCGCAAGTCGGTTTTCATGAGTTCGCGAAGTACACTCGTCGCATAAGCACCAGGTGGAAGTGAGAAGGAGAGAGTGAGCACTGTGCCCTCCAAAACCCACTGCAAATCGGCAAGAGGGATTCGCAGCGAGCGCCGTTCACCACGAAACCCGCAGGCCTTCGCGGCTTCGGTGAGACTCTCCGGCGTGGCCCCGCTCTCAGCGACCACGGCCCGTTCGATCTCGCCCGGCTCTCCGCCGGCCCACGAAACGCGCGATCCGAACAAGATGCCGGTGGGACTGATCTCGAACCGGTCGGCCCGTGGCTGTTCCTTCGTGGCATCCTCGACCAGAAAACAGGCGCCATTCTCCATTTTCATGGCCCAGTCTCCAACCAACACACGATCGAGTCGATCCAGTCGTCTGGCCAACATGTCATTAAAAAAATGCGATTGATAGGCGTTGAGGTACCACATGCGCTTGGACCGGCTCAGCCTGTTTCGGCGAGCAGGGTCCGCCAGTAGTTCGGCTCCGATTTGGTAATTCTGTCCGCTCCGCCCTTGCCGTTGCGGGCCGAAATAGTTCGGCACGCCTCGTCGCACCAGCATTTCCGTGACCAGGGGCACCGTCTCGCTGGCATGCGTGGCGACATCCCGAATCACCAACCGAAAGTGATTGCCTGCATGATGCCCAGGACGCAAGCGATTGCGATGCCGACCCAGCACCTCCACAGACAATAGCTGCTCGTCTAATTTCAGTCGATCCAGCCGTTCAGGCGTGACGCCTAAAAGCGAGACCATCTGTGTGGTCACGGCCCGGGCGTCTTTGAGGCCCGCCACTCCGATCGCTTGCGCTTTCACACCCAGGAGCGAAGATAGTCGCAGGACGAGATCCGGAGTCGAGAGCAGGCGTTTTCTGATCTTGACGTAAAGATGCTCACCCTCTCCACAAGGAAGATAGAGCGGATGTTCCTCGACCTGGAAGTCTTCCGGAAGAGTCCGCATCTGTCCGCCGATACCCGGCAATATTGCTGTCAAAAAAGGCATGGTCATGATGCACTAGTCCACTTCTTCATTCGCATGCGATTGCCCTCACCACCCGATCAATCTCGATGATGGGTGAGATGACCCCCATGATATACTTCCCCCATGTCTTTTCGCTCAGCTTCCGACCCAGCGATCTGGACCGTTCTACTACGGCGAATGATCTGCGACCATCTGCGTCGTTCTCGGCCCGAAACAATCCTCAATGTATTCCAGCGAATACACCTCCGGTTATTCCGGGCCTGCGGCCTCGCATCTAGCCGCACCTCCTCCGCCTCGTCACGAACGGCAATGTCTGACAGGCTCCTAGTTCAACGGCCTGAGGTGCGCCTGTTAGCGGCAGGGGTATTCCTCACCGTTCTGATGTGTGGTCTGTTCCCAGGGGACTCGTCGGGTAGAGAGAACACGATCTTTCAACAGTTCACCCAGCACATCGGCAGGCAGATCCACAGAGACAAACAGGCATTTTCGCAGGCGAACAACTGTGTCTCATGGTTTTATAAAGCGAAAAAGACGCCTCCCCCGGCCGTGCAGGGAATCAGCTGGAACATGACTCCTTCATCCCAGCCCCAAGTGGATTGCCGTCACGACTATCCAGGCGGGATAGACGATGCGCGAGCTGATTTTGCCAAGACACAGTCGTTGCTCTCGGTCAGTTTGACCTTCTACGAATTCGCCTTGGTCGCCGACCGGAATGATGATGCGGCCTACAGTCCCACCGAACTTCAAGATTTGCTCCGCTCCCTCACTCTCTCGTACAGTGACGGAGCGCCGACCCCGACGCAGCTCACGGCACTCACGGAGCGGTTTGACAGCTTGTACCACAGCCGCAACATGGACGCCTTGATGCAAGGCATGAGCGATCTCTATGAACGAGGCTATCGCGTGACTCCCTCCGATCGCGTCGAGCTGGATCGGGTGATGGGATGACACGACGCACAAGGTCCTGGCCCGATCGAGCCCGTTCCTTCATTGGACATTGTCTGAGCGAACCGCTCTATCAGCTCTTTGGTCTCGTTCCCCACTGGGAATTCGGACTGTCCACACACGAGATTTCCCAGCTCACCTATGTGCACGGCCCATTGGCCGGCCGGCGGGCCGTGCATCTGAGCGATCTGCATCTCGACCGTTATCAGCCACGGCATGATCTCATCGTCGCCGCCATCGGCAAACTCCGCCCCGACTGGATCTTTATCACCGGCGACCTGCTCAACGTGTCGGAGGGACTGCCGCATGTGTTTCGATTTCTCGCCGGCTTGCGGGAGATTGCGCCGGTCTTCGTCACGTTGGGCAACCATGATCACTACAGTGGCGTGCCGATCGATCAGTATTGCGAACTCGCCGATCGCCACAAGATCACTCTCTTGATCAATCAGGCCACCTTCATTCCTACGGACTGTGGCGAGATCGCCATTGTCGGCGTCGACGATCCCTCGCTGCATCGGGCCGACTTGAGCTGTCTACCACCGCGCGCACAGGATCGCTTCATCCTCTTGCTGGCCCATGCGCCGAACATCCTCGATCAGTTGGAGGACCACCACGCCGTCGATCTGATCCTCTGCGGACATAGCCACGGAGGCCAATGGCGCATACCCGGCGTACCGACGTTCTGGCTCCCGCCAGGCTGCAACGGCCGGATCGAGGGACATCACGGAGAGCCAAGCCGCCGGCTCTATGTCAATCGTGGGCTCGGATGGTCGTTTCTTCCCCTGCGTTTGAATTGCACACCGGAAATCGCCTGCATTGAATGGGTAGACGAAGGGACGCAACCCACAGTACGCCAGATTATTTGATCCGCTCCAGCGCTTCCTTCGATCGGCTCCTGACGGTTTGATCCCAATCCTCCTTCATGACAGCCGTTAGCTTCTCCTTCGCCTCACTGGCGCGCATCCGGCCCAATCCCAACGCCGCGCTGGAACGGACATAGGCGTGGTCATCTTCCAGCGCCTTCAGCAGAAGGGGAATCACGGTCCTATCGTTCAAGACGCCAAGGTAACTGGCCGCCATCCCGCGAATTCGGTGCTGCTTGTCACCCAACGCCCTCTGCAACGTCGTCGCAAAGAGGTCTCGTAACGCGGGCGTCACGGATTCCAACCCCTCGGCCCGGTACCCATTCAGATCAATCAGTGCAAAGGCGATTTCCAGCTTCTTCTCCTGTACCGTGGCCCGTTCGAACTCGGCCAATAACTTCGCACGTTCACGCCGTTGCGCCCTGCGTCGGTTGAACGCCCGGACCAACATCCACAGCCCCGCCGCGATCACCAGACCAGCAAACGCCATGGGAACGGCTTGATCGATCACATATTCCTGTGTATCGAGCGACAGACGTTTCCATACCCAGACGCCGGCAATTACGACACCGACGAGGACCGCAATGGCAGGGAGGTTGGTCTGGCCCGATTCAGAACGAGTGCTCATGGGGTCAGCATCATAGCAGGATGGGGGGAGGAGCGGCGAGGTGCCCTTCTTGCTCGCGGAACGCGCGCCCTGAGAAGGATGGGAAGGGAGCGGCCAGGTTCCCTTCTTGCTCGCAGAACGCGCACGATGAAACGGTGCTCGTCCGATGCGCGCAGTGAAGGACAGTCCGTCTCTGCAGCAACCGTCTTTAACTAGCCTGTGATTGACGGTAGTGCCCTCAGGCAGGATCACTTCTTACTGCACGCCACTTTCCACAGAGCTTGATTGATGCTACGCGGTACAACCGGTTCCCACTGTTGCTCGTCTGGGGTACTGTAAACCACGTGACCACTTCCCATGTTGCCCGAGAACCACGTATACGCAAGCATACGTGTGCGCGCTTCCGTACAATCGTATTCGTTGTATCGCTTGAAAGACAAAAGCGAATCCCCCGCCACGGTTTGTACAGTCTTGTAGTCGTACAATTGCCACATCTTCGCCAGATTCCCCTTTTGGCGAATGGAGTCTGGATCGACATACACAGTGAGTCCTGCTTCGTCGTCGCCACTCGTCAACACCCACCCCGCATACACTGCTCCACTACTCAACACCAGGAGCGTGATCAGTAACCAGAACCCCAAAAGGTAGGCCAAAAGCAGCTTGGGGAATGAACCAGCTTTGTTGATCACAGAGCATGGCACAGGAACGCGACGGTAAGGACGAATCGTGAAGGGCATAGAGGTCTCGCAGTGGGGAGTATTCTAGGAGGACCGAAATCGAGGATGCAAGATCCAGCAATGACCCCGGGATCGCAACGTGTACAGTTCGTGGCAAGCTGGGCCGTTGTCACCAGGCGTAGGCTTCCGGTGCAGGCCCGCCTGGGCCGGGGAAGATCTCGTCGAGCCGTTTCAGTGTATCCTGGCTCAATGTGAGACTCAGGACGCGCATCGTGCCGTTTAATTGCTCCATCGTGCGCGGTCCGATAATCGGCGACGTGACGGCCTTCTGGTGCAGCAGCCAGGCGAGCGCCACATCGGCCGGGCGCTCGCCGAGTTGTGTGCACAGCGCATCGTAAGCTTCCAGCCTGGGACGATACTTCTCGATGTCTTTCTTCAGATCTTCGTTCGCGCGTCGACCGACCTTCGCTGGTTCTAATGCCCCGGCTAACAGCCCGCGCGCGAGCGGACTCCAGGGGATCAGGCCGATGCCATAGGCTTCGCAGGCCGGAATCACTTCCAGTTCAATGGTGCGCTCATTCAGATTGTAGAGACTCTGTTCGGACACGAGGCCGAGGAAGTGGCGGCTGCGGGCTAATTCTTGCGCCTGGGCCAGGTGCCAGCCGGCAAAATTGCTGCTGCCAGCATACAGAATCTTGCCTTCCTGGACCAACTGCTCCATCGCCTGCCAGATTTCTTCCCACAGCGTCTCCCGATCGACGTGATGCATCTGATACAGGTCGATACAGTCAGTCTGAAGGCGCCGCAGGCTCGCCTCGCAGGCCCGCTTGATGTGCAGGGCCGACAAGCGAGACTGATTCGGCCACTCGCCCATCCGGCCGAACACCTTCGTTGCCAGGACGACTTTCTCACGCCGTCCCCCGCCCTGGGCGAACCAACGCCCCACGATCTGCTCCGTCCACCCTTCGCCCACCTTCCAGCCATAGACGTTCGCCGTGTCGAAAAAGTTGAGGCCCAGCTCCAGCGCCCGATCCATGATGGCGAAACTGTCCGCCTCGCTCGTCTCCGGGCCGAAGTTCATCGTGCCGAGACAGAGTCGGCTGACTTTCACTCCCGACCGACCGAGATGGACGTATTGCATGAGCAAGATCCCTTGATTACACGCGATACTGAGATATTCTACACACTCCTCCTCTTCAATGTCTTCGATCGACTACTTGAGCGCAGCGACAATGGCCTCAGGGTCGGCGCAGGATGGTCAGAAAGGCCGTTCAGCGAGGGAGACGCGACCATTGGAACGATGAGTGATGTGAAGGCTACTGCCAGCCGCTGATTTCATAGCCGCGCGCCGTCAGACAAGCCTCGATCGCCTGTCGATAGGCCTTGCGTGACGGCCAAACGGGATGCGGCACATCAACCGTCCCGAGCACCACGCCATTTCTCGTTGCGCCGAGGGGCGGAAGCCACCGGGGTTGGATGCTCACCGGCGCCGCCGCACGCACATCGGTCTGACAGGTGCGGAGATCCTGCGAAGCGGTCGAGTCTCCAGTCAGCGAGGCACGGTCGCCACGCTGGAGGATGGGCTGCGGAACATGGCCGGCAGAGAAACATGCAGGGAGTGAGCAGAAAAGAAGGCCGATAACCAGGTGCTGAACCAACCATCCCATGGGCAGTTCACGATTCCGAGCGGACATGGTCATATTTTATGCCTCGATGGTAGGAGGCGCAACGTGGGACAGCCGCGGTCTCAGCAATTACGCAGCGCGGCCGTTCTCCGCCGACTAGAATTCAGACACCAGTATGCTAGCTTTGTTCACAATGTTCACCCGCTCCGATGTCTACGATAATGCGCTGCCACTTTGCTTCGATTACCACAGATAGTCATGCTGCACCAATGACGAGCATGGTTCTTGGTCGTGTCATAAAAAAAGAGCACACACGCAGGGTTCTGACATTTCTTGATCAGCGACAGATCGCACGTGCATAAGAGGTTAGTCGCAGCCTCGGCGAGCAACCCGAGCAGCTGATTCGCGTCCTGGGACTCCGCCTGATACCCCCGCTCAAATG
The DNA here is from genome assembly GCA_963741245.1 of Nitrospirota bacterium. Lineage (GTDB taxonomy): Bacteria > Nitrospirota > Nitrospiria > Nitrospirales > Nitrospiraceae > Palsa-1315. Next base: position 513,668 of record CAVUHR010000028.1, read on the forward strand.
TTCCGCTGCGGCGTATCAATTGGGGATAGCCGATACGATAGCGCAGCATTTCGTTGATGGCCTCGATCGCGGCCTGCGGGACGGGCCGTCCTGCGGCAATCCGCTCGACCATCTCCCGTAGCGTGGCCCGAAACGCCCGCGCCTGTTCGAGGGTCTGTGTCCCCTGCGCCTGTCTTCCCCATTGCCGTTCTATCTTCTTCGCTTCATCCCCGGTCAGCAGATGCACTTCCAGAAGCCACGCCACCAAATCCGAGAACGTGGACAACAGATCCACTTGCTGTCCGTTCAACACGAACTTCGTGTTGATGAAATCCAGACAGAGCTGGTTGGCAACGAAGAGGAAGGGGATCTGGGGCCTCGGCTCACCCATGGCGACTCAGCCTCCAAAGTCCGAATGATGACCTTACCAGCAAATTAGCACTTGACAGGTTAGCCTAAAATGTATATAACCGTCAATATAACATTTAGTAGGTTAGCCCGACAATGCGGCAACGATACCTCTTACATCACACAATCGGTCGGCTTGATCGCCGGCAGAACATTCAAAGGAGGGCAGCATGACTCATCATGGCACCGCAACGCACTATCGCACCCAAGACGTGGACGGACTCAAGGTTTTCTATCGCGAAGCGGGCGCGCTGGCAGCCCCAGCCGTCCTGCTCCTGCACGGGTTTCCAACGTCGTCGCACATGTTCCGCGACTTGATTCCCCTGCTCGCGCCGCATTTCCGCGTGATCGCTCCCGACCTTCCGGGATTTGGATTCTCTGATGCGCCAAGCACCTCGCGCTTTACCTACACCTTTGAGCACCTGGCCGACGTCATCGAGCGGTTTACGGAGAGGCTCGGTCTCAGCCGCTTCGCTCTCTATATCTTCGACTATGGTGCCCCGGTGGGGCTCCGGTTGGCCATGCGGCATCCGGAACGGATCACCGCGATGGTCTCGCAGAATGGAAATGCGTACGAGGACGGGCTTAGCGCTGGCTGGAACCCGATCCAAAAGTACTGGGCTGACCCCAGTCCTGAAAACCGGACTGCGCTGAAGGCCTTCCTGGCCCCGGAGTCCACAAAGTGGCAGTACACGCACGGGGCTGATGAGTCGCGCGTGGCCCCAGAGTCCTATGCGCTCGACTCCGCCCTGTTGGCGCGCCCCGGCAATGAGGAGATTCAGCTGGACCTGTTTCTCGACTACGCGAGCAACGTTAAGTTGTATCCCCAGTTCCAGAAATACTTCCGCACCCACCGGCCGCCGACGCTCGCCGTCTGGGGCAAAAGCGATCCGTTCTTTCTCCCGGCCGGGGCCGAAGCCTTCAAGAGGGACAATCCGAGCGCGCAAGTCGAGTTCTTCGACACCGGGCATTTCGCACTCGAAACGCATAGTGCCGAAATCGGAGCGAAGATTGTCGAGTTTTTAACCACAATACAGTCGAGCCCCGTCTCTACCTAAGGAAGGGGCGCATCGCCTGGAAATAAGTACTGAGACGGATACAATAGCCGAGCGGTGCGTTCGTCTGTTAGGCACCACTGTGTGGCACTCTGTCGGAGGCGGCCTGGATTGCAGTCACGAAGTGAGTGTAGGTTCGTGAGACGTCGAACAGGCCGGCCGTGTCACGAAGAGGAACGGTGCTCCCGTTCGTCAGGAGGGGGAAGATATGAAACTCGTGTCAGTGCAAGTCGGCCGTCCGCGCACGGTGCGGTGGCACGGAAAGGCTGTGTCCACCGGTATCTATAAAGAGCCGGTGGCCGGCCGCATCATGTTGCATCGGCTCAATCTCGACGGCGACCAGCAAGCAGACCTGACCGTTCACGGAGGGCAGGATAAGGCGGTGTATGTCTATCCCTCTGAGCATTATCCGATCTGGCAGGCAGAATTTCCTGACATGCCGTTGTCGTACGGCATGTTCGGCGAAAACTTTACCACAAAGGGGCTGGACGAACGGTCCGTCCACATCGGCGATCAGTTCCGCATTGGCGGAGCGGTGGTCGAGGTGACGCAGCCGCGCATGCCTTGCTACAAACTCGGCGTACGATTCGCGCGTCCTGACATGCCGAAACGTTTTCATGCTAGCGGTCGCTGCGGTTTTTATCTGGCCGTCCTGCGCGAAGGCGAAGTCGGCGCGGGAGATGTGTGGGAACGCATCGCACGAAACGAACAGCAGGTTTCGGTGATCGAGCGCTATCGCCAATACTTTCAGGGAGACGATGACTAGAAGGGCGAGCCTCGCTTGAGCGACACAGGACACCGTCGCGCCTCTTGACGAAGTGATTACGGTGCGGCATCCTCCACAGTATCTCGAAAAAAGATCGAGAAGGAGGCACCATGGCCATGGCATCCGTCATGCTTTTGCTCGGCACGCCCGCTCCCCCGTTTGCGTTGCGCGATGTCGTGAGCGGCCAGATCTACTCACTCGACTCCTTTGCTGGTAAGACCGCCTTGCTGGTCATGTTCATCTGCCGTCACTGTCCCTATGTGGTGCACGTCGAGCACGAGATCGCGAAGATGGGACGGGACTACAGGGACAAAGGGCTCGGCATCATCGGCATCAGCAGTAACGATCCGGTGCAGTATCCGGACGACGCGCCGCCGCGGCTGAAGGAGATGGCCGAGCGCCTGGGCTTCACCTTTCCCTTCTGTTTTGATGAGACCCAGGATGTGGCGAAGGCCTATCGGGCAGCCTGCACCCCCGACTTCTATCTCTTCGACCGGGAACGGAAGCTGGTCTACCGCGGGCAACTCGACGACAGTCGCCCCGGCGGCAACAAGCCGGTGACCGGCCGCGATCTGCGCGCCGCGATCGATGCCGTGCTCGCCGGGAAGCCGGTCGACAGCAACCAGAAGGCCAGCATTGGCTGCAGCATCAAATGGAAGCGATAAGAGGAATGACACCCATGCTAATTCCTTGCTCCCGGAACGCGCACGATAAGATGAGCGGGAACGACACCCGCGTGGTCCCGTGCTCCCGGAGCAGAGGAGAGGATGGAGCCTGTTGATCTCCTGTGCTCGCGCAACGCGCGGCCTGAGAAGGTGGGAGGGGAACAGCCAGACCATCCTTCTTGCTCGCAGAACGCGCACGATGAAACTGTGCTCGTCCGATGCGCGCAGTGAAGGACAGTCTGGCTGTTCCCCTCAAGGCCAAAGTGGGAAAATCGGAAGGCCCTCGCCCGGGCTCATGGCACGTCCCGGGAAATCAATTGCGAAGCAATCGGAGGGTGGGGCGGGTGAAAAATATCTGCCAGTGGGTGGGCGGGTGAGAAAGTCGCGCGCAGTGGAAGATCAATCAGTCCCCATCCCTGAGAGAGAACGAAAGAGCTCGTCTCTCTTGTTTATTCGGTTCTTTTGGTTTCTCTGGTTCAAGTAACGAGATCAACCAGACAGACCAAATAGACCAAATGAACCAACTCCTCCGTCCTGACCCCCTTGCGAATGTCTCGAATTTAGGACATACTGGCGACGTGAAGCCGATCATATTTCACCCCACAGCGCTGGAGTTTATTCGTGGGGAAGATCCAACGATCAGGCGGGAGATCGGCGAAGCACTCCGTGATCTTCAGAAAGGCTTCCCTCTGGGCATGCCGCTCAGCAGGCCAATGCCTGACGTGGCATCAGGGGCTCATGAACTCAGGGTGACGGGCAAAACATCCGCCGTCCGGGTGTTCTACTTCGTCAAGCTGGCTGATGCGATTCTGGTGTTTCACGCGTTCCAGAAGAAGACGCAAAAGACCCCCAAACGGGAAATGGCCCTCGGCCAACAACGACTGAAAGAGGTGCTGCATGGCAACGTCTAAAGCACGCAAGCTGGTGACCGTTCGGACCGCCGAGGACCTCGGCCGCGCATTAGGCCTGTCGACGGCCGACACAGCTGAAATGGAATTTCGCTCGGACCTCACCGTCTCGCTCGCAAAGATCATTCAATCCGGACGCCTCACGCACGCAGAAATCGCCAAACGTGCCGGAACATCAAGAACCCGAGTGACGGCCATTGCGAACGGGAACACCCAGGGAGTGTCGACCGATGTGCTCATCCGGGTACTGGCTGCCACAGGCTATCGCGCGGAAGTGCGTGTAAAAAAGAGCGCCGCGTAGCCCCACGGCAATGGTCTCTTGCCTCCACCCAAAGAGTCAGACAGGCTCCCTGGCACGTTGTCCGCTTTCCAACGCTGCCTGACCGATGCGCTGTCAGCGGGAGCGGTTGAGCGGCTGGAAGGATGAGAGAGGAGTGGCGAGGTGGGGGCGGGGCAGCCTGGTCGTCCTCCTGCTCGCGGAACGCGCGCCCTCAGAAGGGCCTCGTTCGACGCGCGCAATCGAGGATCAACCAGGCCACCCTATGAAGAGAGGCACGAGCGAGCTTGGAAGGAACATGTATATCGCTCGATGCGCGCAGTGAAGGGTGCGCCAGACATTGACTCGGCCATTTCGGCCTTGTATGATTTTGTCATACAGGAGGCGCTCGATGAAACGAACCCGCGTGCCGATTACCGTGTCCCTTCCCTCGAACCTTGCGGAGAACTTCGAGAAGCTGGCGAAAGCCGAATCGAAAAACAAAAGCCAGCTCTTCCGGGAGATGCTCACCGTCTACGAGCGACGCCGTCGGGAAGAACGATTTCATGAACTCCAACGGTATGGCGTGAAGAAAGCCAGGAAGAAGGGTATTCTGACAGAGGCCGACGTGGAGAAGTTAGTGTTTCAAGGCCGCTGATCGTGCGCGTCGTCTTCGACACCAACATATACATCTCAGCTCTTGCCATTCCGGGAGGAAATGCTGAAGAGGCCTATCTCGAAGCCATCCGTGGAACGTTCGAGCTGTTCACCTCAGTCGCCATTCTCACCGAAACTGCCAGAGTACTCCAAACAAAGTTTGATTGGTCGGAAGACAAAGTCAGGGAAGCGATCCAGGACATCAGTCAGACGGCGACGGTTCTGCGCCCACGCCCCACCCTCCACCTCCTCGAAGACGAACCGGACAATCGCATCCTAGAGTGCACCATCGCCGCACAAGCCGAGTTCGTCGTCTCAGGAGATCGCCATCTCTTGACGCTCAAACGCCATGCCGACAGCGAGATGATTTCCTTAACCAACTTTCTCGCAATGTTGCGCAAATAAATCTGATGATCGTTAGCGGTTGAGCGGCTGGAAAGGCGTAGAAGGATTGTATTCGTTGATCGGGTTCAGTGGGTTCTTGGGATTATATTGGTTGAGGGGATTGTAGGGGTTGCTCGGGTTGTACTGGTTCATCGGATTCGCGGGGTTGCCGGGATCGTACTGATTGATCGGGTTCAACGGATTCTTCGGATCGTAGGCGTTGATCGGATTCAGCGGATTATCGGCACGGTACTGGTTGAGGGGGTTGAAGATATTGTAGTCGCGCTCGTATTTCTCAGAGAAGCCGGGTTCGGCAAGCGCCGGTGTGACGGAGAAGAGCAGCGACAGGAGAAGGAGGAAGGCAACCCCCATGGCGGACCTCCGAAAAGAGTGGGACGGAGCCTGTTGATCTCCTGTGCTCGCGCAACGCGCGGTCTCCGAAGACCCTCGCCCGGGCTCATGGCACGTCCCGGGAAATCGATTGCGAAGCAATCGGAGGGTGGGGCGGGTGAAAAATATCTGCCAGTGGGCGGGTGGGTGAGAACGCTGCGCGCAGTGGGAGATCAAACCGCCCCCCTCCCTGAAAGGTATCGAGCAAGCTTGGAAGGACCATTAAATGGAACAAAGAGATAGTGGCTGCCACCGCTCTTTGTTTCAGCCTACTCCCCGCCTGGAGATCATCGCAAGTGGATGAGAATAGGTTTTTGAGACCGGTTACAGATAGCTAGTGCAGTTCCGTGTGGCGCCGGTCTCGCCCTCCTTGTGACTTCCCCACCAAGTAGCCTAGAATTGCTTCAGCGTCTCACCTACTCCACTCCCACCCAGGAGGTCGTTATGCAGACCTACGTCAGCCTCGTGAAGTTCACGCAGCACGGGCTTCAAACCATGAAAGAGAAAGGCATCGAGCGGGCCGAAATGGTGAAGCAGAACGTCAAGGGCCTCGGGGGGAAACTCCTCCAGGCCTACTACTGCCTCGGCGAGTACGACGTCGTCGCGGTCTGGGAATTTCCAGACAACAAGACGGCCATGAAAGCCGCCGTGCTCAATGCGTCGCTCGGACACATCCAGATCACCACCATGCCCGCCGTCAGCCGGGACGAGTGGAAGAAACTCTTGCAAGACACCATAGGAAAGAGGCGGTAATCAGACACGACCCAGCGTGGGATGGGCAGCCTGGTCGTCCTCCTGCTCGCGGAACAGAGGAGGGGATGGAGCCTGATGATCTTCTGTGCTCGCGCAACGCGCGGTCGCGGACTCCCCTCGTTGGACGCGCGCAGTGGGAGATCAATCAGCCCCCATCCCTGAAAGAGAGAACGAGCAAGCTTGGAGGGATCACATCAGGAAGGCGCTCGTTCGACGCGCGCAATTGAGGATCAACCAGGCTGCCCTATGAAGAGAGACACGAGCGAGCTTGGAAGGACCATTAATATCGCTCGATGCGCGCAGTGGGGACTATGCCAGCCGCCTCGCTGACAAAAGAGTGTATGGGAAAAGTGGGTGCGTCGGGGTGGGTTGGATTTGCCGGACTACCGGAATCGAAGCAGAGGCCACGCCTCCATTCCTTACTTCGTATAGGCGAACACATCCATCTGGACGGATTTCACGGGCTTGGCCTCCCCATGGACCATGCGACGCACCCGTTCAGTTGTTTCGCGGCTAAAGGTGGCCTCACCGCAGTTCGTACAGACCGTGGCAGGAATTGCTTCGACGCGAACCGGCTTCCCGTCGATGTCAAACACTTCGCTGACCAGCTCCTGACGCGTCTCAGTTTTTCCGCAGACATGACAGTGAAACATCTCTACCTCCGTCGGGAGTAATCATACCACTCTTGAGGATCCGGCTGATAGATCGTAATGATCTTCAGCATATCTGATTCGATGTACGACACCTGGATGTGCAAGGGACGTCCTGCATCCGTAAAACCTAAGAGCAGACAACTCGGTGCATACTTATCGTCCGGATAATTCTCGATAATGGAGGCGTGCTGGCCTGCCTCACGAATATCTCGCTCGCTGATATTTCGCTCAACAACACGTTTGAAGGCATGGCGACTGAACTCGAACGTTCCAGCGACAAGGCGTTGACGTATCTCGTCTAGCGTGATCATTCAGGGTGTGCCCGCACTATAGCGGAGGGGGCGAATAATCACAATTCTTGCTGACCGACACGCTGTCAGCGGCAGCGGTTCAGCGGCTGGAAGGATGAGGGAGGAGCGGCCAGGTGCCCTTCTGCTCGCAGAGCCCCCACGATGAAAGAGGTGGAATGACACCCGTGCTGATCTCTTGCTCCCGGAGCAGAGGAGAGGATGGACCCTGTTGACTCCTGTGCTCGCGCAACGCGCGTGCCTAAGAGAGGAACGAGCAAGCTTGGAGGGATGCATCGAGTGACTCTCGCTCGACGCGCGCAGGAGAGGGCAGCCGGCCACTCCTCCAGAGGAGATGAATGCTCGTTCGATGCGCGCAGTAAAGGACAGCCTCGGCATCCCCGGAAGTGGGATCGGAAGGCCCTCGCCCGGGCTAATGGCACGTCCCGGGAAATCGATTGTGAAGCAATCGGAGGGTGGGGCGGGTGAAAAATATCTGCCAGTGGGCGGGTGGGTGAGAAAGCTGCGCGCAGTGGAAGCCCCTCTAGCCTGCCCCCAGAGAAGACGACAGAAGAGCAGTGGTTGCTCAGGCGGGAAAAACCCCCGACCATTTTTTCACAATTGTCCTTTGCAAATCCTCGCAAATACTTCCATTTCATCGCTTTGCCCGTTGATTTTCTAAATCAGAAGCGATATTTCTCTGTCGTCAGAAGACGCATTTTCCTATCGTGAAAGAACACGCATGGCCTTGCCAATACTGACCGAACACGTTGAGCGGAACATTCTGCTTATCCGTGGACATCGAGTGATGCTGGATACACATCTGGCAATCCTCTACGGTGTGCCGACAAAACGGCTCAATGAACAAGTCATGCGAAACAAGAAGAGATTTCCCTCCGATTTTATGTTCCAGTTGACGGCTGAAGAGGTCGAACGTTTAAGGTCGCAATTTGCGACCTTAAAACCAGGTCGGGGGCAACACAGAAAATACCGCCCCTACGCCTTCACAGAGCAAGGCGTAGCCATGCTCTCAAGCGTGCTCCATAGTGAACGGGCAATCCAAGTAAACATCGCCATTATGCGAGCGTTCGTTCAACTTCGAGAGATGATCGGCTCGAACAAGGAGCTTGCCCGACGCCTCAATGAGATGGAGAAGGAGTACGATACCCAGTTTCGGGTCGTCTTTGAGGCCATTCGTGAACTCATGGCGGAGCCAGAGCCCAAGGTCAAACGAATCGGGTTCAACACCTAACTGCGTGACCGCAGTCGACGACTTCAACCAAATAGACTAGATAAACAAGAGAGACCAGTCGGGTCTCGCACGTCTCGCGTCAGCCTTTCATGTCCTAGCGAACGGCTTCCTGGCTTTCCTCATTCATAGACCTCCCCTCATCATGTTTGGCGGGTTTTACGGTGGACTTGTTTTTGAGCTTCTCCTGCTTCGCGGCGGAAGGATCGCCAGAGGTCGCGCAGCCGGTCACGGTGAGCAAGAGCATGGAAAGAACTACCGCCACCACAATGGACATGGGACCTCCTTGAGCCTGAGCGTTCTTGGCGTAGCGAAATAATCTCATTCCGAAATTGCTGAACACGTCGCGCATGGCACCTCCAGTACGAAGGCAGGAGACAACGAGGTGAGTCTACACCGTCAGCTGTGCGGGACGGAAGGTGCGGAGCCGGTATCTTTTCTTTATCCTCTGATACCTTTTTGTATTTCGGGATGTGTGGCAGAAGCAAAATGGGAGAGGGTCTACAGCGGTTCCTCAAACTGGAGCGGAGAGTTCTTTCGATCTTTCGGCAGCGTGAACTTGAAATGCCAATCCTGTTGTCCGCCTTCAGGTGTGACGTGGAACCAGCCTTCTGCGCCGAGATGTTGGTCTGATTTGGACTTGCCTTCTGGATAGAACTTAAACAGTAAACGTCCCTGCCGATCGCCTTTCACATCATCGGAATCGAGCTTTCCCATGATTTCGAGGTGGTCTTCAAGTCCATCGATTGCTTGGTTGAGAAGTGAACGGAGCAGATTTGTGGTCAACCCCTGTTGGAAGGGTGCATCCGGGTTGAACGGTTCAGCCTCGGTCGCCCACACCGGACCGGCCGTAAACATCAAGAAAAACACTATCGCGACAGCGCGTACCATGTGATTACTCTATTCCCCGAGCCCTGCGCCGTCAAGGGCTCGCCTCCCTGACTTTCCTTCAGTCACAGTTGCTGACACCAAATCATTGTGAGCCGCGTGAATGATTTTCATCAAAGCCACACTCAGCCTGGGCTGCCCCGAAGAAGACCAGCGATGCAGCCAGGGGGAACGATCAGCCGGAATTGTTCGAGCGCCGCTTCGAGGTCGTCGACGATTTCTGGGGCGATGATGTTAGGTATGATCTAAGGAAAACGGTTCCTACCACCTTTATTTCTCTCATGGCGCGACCTTGCTCTTGACAACAGCTGTTATCAAGAGCAAGGCAGGCCAGGAGAGTGAAAACTCTTTACATGGGTTTGCCCGGGCCTGAGTTTCCCGACTCGCGGCTTGTCACCATGCGTGATACTGCCCGCTAACGTACAGGAAGCATTCCGTGACCTGTTACGGAAAGCGAACCTTAGTGAGCTGTTCCCCCTTCAATCCTTTGGAGATATTCGTGAGAATGTCTTTTGCTGTTACAGTTTGACCACTTGAACCAACCGGCAATTTTCCCATTTCAGTATGTATTGCCTCAGCGATCGGTCCTGGCATAAGTTGCTTCTGCTGTTCCAGCGCACGACACACTCCAACGATAGCAAGAGTAAAGCCCGTTACGATGTCAGATAAGGCATGTTTGTCTTGATCAGTAAAAGACATGATTCCCTCCCTGGGTTGTTGTGAATGGATGACGCCTAGCGATAATTCGATGTCTCACTCATGCGAGTGTTGCACCTGACTCTTGCGATGACCAAATCTTGTGAACCATGTTTGCAATCTGAGAAGCTACTTGTCCATCTTCTCCATCTTCACGTCCTTGTCATCCTCCATCATCTTCCCGTCCATCATCACTGTCTGGCCCTCCTTCAACTGCATTTCTTTCCCGCCCTTCATCATCATCTTGCCGTTCATCATGACCTTCGTGCCGTTGGACATGGTTGTCTCGCGATCCATCCGGCCAATCTCCTTCCCATCCTGCATCCTCGTCATCTTGCCATCCTTCATCGTGACGCCATCCTTCTCAGCGGCCACAACGGAGGAAGCAAGAAATGACACGGACAAGAAGAGCCCAACAACTGCGAGTGTAACGGTTCTGTAGTTCATCATGGCGTAACCCTCCAATTTCTATTAGTAATGAGTGGTGCGAATGACCTGTCCCGGACAACGTGGGCACTGGAGCGGCACGGAGGGCCGCGCCCGGATTGGACGGACGTGAGACCGGCCTCGTTACACGGTTGCCACTGTTCGACAGGGTCGAGGTCGTGCCTTCTTCGTTGGAGTAGCGGCCGCAGGCCCACAGCCAAGATTCGAAGAATACGACCGTGCATCAACAGATCAGACATCGTTTCGCGATCTCCTCATAGCCAGCCGTTCGCAAATCCCCTCTGCCGCAAGCCGTAGCGCACTGGCCTAGAGCATGATCCGCCGTAACGCCGGCCACTCGACACAGAGCGCAGTCCACGACACCGGAAAGACACTCGCCTACAGGAGCCACGCCTGGCGGAAGCTAGGGTCAACAGTAGGCATGGCGTTCATCTGCGGCGTTGTGGGATTTAACTGCAGCAGCCCTGGCCGCTCTTGGGCGTTCCCGCAGACTTGCCCACGTATTGCTCCGGATTAAGATCGAACTTCTCTTTGCACTTGAAGCCACAGAAGTAATACGTCTGCCCGTTGTGCTCGGTTCGTCCAGCTGCGGATGCCGTTTCTATGTCCATACCGCACACAGGATCTTTCACAGCAGTTGTGCTCTTCATGATCATCTCTCCTTCGTGTGTGAATTTGTGGTCGATGATCGCTCAAATGTTGATTGACCGGCTTCAGCACCTCATCATGCACTGCCCCTGTCTCGATCGGGAATCACCTGCCTAGCGCAATGGTGCAGGTGACCACGAATAACGAGGCGGACCGGCACAGACCTTCTTAGCCGATTTGCCCGTAGGGATGCCGCCGACATGACCGGCAGTATGAATACGAACAGGCGAACGAATGGAGGAGATGATACGCATTGCGCTTTCCTCTTGCCCGATTGTCTTTCGCGCGCCCGGTGTCGCTCTTCTGCTGCTGGCTGCGCGGCTTGAACGGCACGATTTCCGGATGAAACGTACTGAAGACTCCGTCTCACTCGCAATTGGTTCTAAAATGGTTCTGACAGAAATCTTCTCATTTCCGTGATGTCGAAGTCTGTTCAAAACAGCTCAGTTCGTGCATGCATCCCATCAGTGCCCTGTGGTGAAAAGAGGATGAATCAGGAAGAGATCGACAAATTGCCAGGCGCAAATCTTAAAGCTGTTATGCCCCGCTTAAATTGTGGACAGTTTATTGAACATTGCAAACCATCCATTTTGCAGAGAATCCAGCCCTCTTCAATTCTCCATTTCTCAAGAGACATCCGGGTGCACTCGGTCGGTATTCTGTTGAGAGGGCTTCGGCTGTCTTCCGCTCCGATGGGTTTTGAATAAGTTCAGTGGGTTTCCGGCATCCAGCTGACTAAGTGACCTGTCCACAATTTAAGTGGGGCACAACACTCGGCGTCCCGTACCAGGGTCAACTTTTTCAGGGCAGAGGTAAAATCGGACGTGGGATAGTGCGCTTTGAAGTAGGAGTCCAGTGCGTTCGCGATGTCGTCCACCCAAGTGGCCTGAGCCGGAGCAACCACTGTTGTCGGTACGCTGTGGCCAGAGGCGGGCTGCCCTCCCATGAATTCAGGAATGCCCGCTCCAGGCAAAAATCCGCCGCCTGTGTTGACAGTGCAGGGAGCCCGCAGATCAGCGCCAGCGATATGAGGATGACCGTGCGCCTTATGGACAGATAGGTTCTCATCACTGCACCAGCGACACGCCGTATCGAATACGACCCCGCCTCCCCGTCGGTCCGTGGAGCTCTTTCCGATTCATTTTGATCACCGAATCGATCACCTCACCACAGATCAGGCATTGCCAGCCGGAGAAGCAGAGTGACGAGCTTCCCGCATCCTCCAATCGGATGGTCACCATCAAACCATGACAACGAAGGCAGTTCATGAGTTGACTCCGGGGCTCGACACAGCTCACGGTGTCGGCACACCCTACCGACGCCTACACCCTCCACGAAGCAATGGCAGACGGCCAGGACCCCGCCCATTTGAACCTCGTCCTCCGATATACGAACGACGCCGTTCTGCTGTGTCAACGCGATACAATGAGTGCGGAAGGAGTGCTTACGAGAAAGTCTGGCGTTGGAGCGGCTGAGACTGGAGAATCGGTCGCGCGAGGAAGGACCAGGGAACGCGAGGGATGGGACAGCCAGCGGGGCTGAAACGTCTGTCATTCATGCTGCGCGTGAAGGGCAGCGTAGTCAAGCGGTATTATCGGGTCTGTGATAGTTCAATGATTCAGGCCGGTTGTGACTTCTCCTATACCTTCCTCGCCAAGCGCTTTTGTTGTGTCCCACTTAAATTTCGGAAGTTATTAGGGGGAAGGAAGCGCGCATCAGGTCACTTTCTCTGAGGTGTCACTGCCAAGGTCATTCGCAATCAGCCGGAATTGTTCGAGCGCCGCTTCCAGGTCGTCGACGATTTCTTGGGCGATGATGTCGAGTACGATCTATAGAAAAGGCGCCTGACACCTTTATTTCTTCTCAAACGGCTCAAGAAATGGAGAATGGCCCTGTTGTTTTCTCGTTCACGTTGAATATCGGACGAGCACGACCGCACTGCATGGGCAAGCTAACCGGGCACCGTGGCTTTCCCAAGCAAATGCATTGGTTCCAGAGTGACCGGACAAAAAGTTAGCTGCGGGAATAGAAGTAAGCGTCCCAGGGTCGACCTCATACCACTCGCCATGCTGCAAGAGCAGCGTGGTGACTTTGTCGAAATTGATCATTTCAGCCATTGCTCACCTCCATACCGTAGGACTGAAGGGATTCGTCACGCTGTTAGGCGAGAGGGGATTCCCGCCACCGAACGGATTCACATTAATCATGGCGAGCCTCCGAAGGGCTTGGACTGCCACCCATGTTGGTCCTGTGCTCCCGGAACGCGCACGGATCGGGATGTTGATCTCCTGTGCTCGTTCGACGGCGGCGCGGACTCCCTCGTGGGACGCGCGCATGGGATGCAATCAGTCCATAGGAGAGAAATAACGAGCGAGCTTGGATGGACCATTTGATGTAACAAAGGGATGGTGGCTGGCACCGCTCTTTTCTCGAAGCCTACTCCCGACTGGAGATCAGCGCAAGCGGGAGGAATGGACCGACACCCACGTTGGTCCTGTGCTCCCGGAACGCGCACGATCAGAATGTGCTCGCTCGACGGGCGCAGTTGGACCACTACGGGTGCCATTCCCAGAGAGGTGAAGCGAGCAAGCTTGGAGGGATCACATCAGGAAGGTGCTCGTTCGACGCGCGCAGGGGGAAATCTACCAGGCCCTCCCCGTTTGGCCTGTCTCGCGTCATAGTCCCTGGACGCGCACAGCGGTGGAGCGAGTGTGTCACTCAGGCAAGAAGTGGTGGACCGTGCGGCGAGAAAAGACTCTCGACCTCTTTGATTATTTTTGATAGCCGTGCTCTTGCAACGCGCAGTCTTGCCTTTTGAATGACAGATCTCTACCCTGCAACCCTCAGGAGATGAGACCCCGCCCCGTCTATAGCTGAGTCGAGAATCGGATGAGCATTGATGAGATAAAGCAATTGATTCGCGAAGGCCGATATGAGGTCAGTATCCACGCACAGCAGGAGCGACTAGAGGATGACCTGGATATCGAGGAGATCGAATCGGCTGTCCTCCAGGGGGAGCTTATCGAAGATTATCCGACCGATCCCCGCGGTCCAAGTTGTCTCGTAGGTGGCCTTACAGGAGCCAAACCAATCCATGTTGTGTTAGGATAGGCCAGAGTAAAAAGCCAAGTAGAGCCCATCCTTAGGGTGATCACTGTGTATATCCCGCAGCCTCCGAAATGGACGGACCTTCGAACAAGAGGAGCCAAGCGATGAGGACCTATGCAGACTGTACATTCTGTGGCGGTGAGGTAGAGGAACGACACATCAATTACGACTATCGCCGCCGTGATCACTTGCTGGTACTGCGGAATGTGCCGGCTGGTGTGTGCCTGCAGTGTGGAGAGAAATACTTCACCCCTGATGTGCTGAAGAGGATGGATCTCAGCTTTCACAACATCTTTGAACGGGATCAACAACCTGATCAGGTCTTAGATGTGCCGGCCGTCAATTTTTGAAGTACTGTGCCCATTGTTTCCCCAAACTTGCTGCCAGCCCCAGATACAATCTCTGCTCTCTGCTCAAGTAAACAGATTTTTCCTCTCCACGGCGCCAGCTTATAGCACAGGGTGTCCCCGCCGGGGCCGGGGCCGATAACGAGATGGGGGTGGGGATGACACCCGCGTTGGTCCTGTGCTCCCGGAATAGAGAATGGGATGGGCCTCGTTCGACATGCGCAGGCAGGGACCAAACCAGGCCACAATTAAGAGGAGAAACAGGCTAGCTCTGAAAAAGCACTAGATGTAACAAAGAGATGGTGGCTGGCACCGCTCTTTTCTCCGACCCTACTCCCCGCCTAGAGATCATCGCAAGCGGGTGAGAAAATTTTCCTGACACATTTTCTCCTCCCTTCGTGAAAGCCAGCCCCTACTTGTTGTCGTTGGAGGCCATACGTAACGAGTTGGTCAGGCCGAGGAGGGAGAGCGTGAAGATCAGCCATTTCGACGGATCGAAGTTGTACCAGCGTGGGCCATTGCGGTAATCGCTTTGATAGCTATGGTGATAGTTATGGTAGCCTTCGCCAAAGGTCAGGAGCGAGACCAACCAGCTATCCCGGCTGGAATCAGCCTGACCATGTGGTTGGCGTCCCCAGAGATGGCAGACCGAATTAATGCAAAACGTCGAATTGAGTACGGCAAAGGTTCGTCCGACGCCGGCAAGCAGGAAACACCCCAGCCCCCCGATCCAGCCATTGTACAGAAATCCCACCACGAACGGGAGCGCCAAACCTGAGAGAACGATGGGCAGGTAGTAGTGGTGCTGCCACATCACGATGGGGTCTTGTCGCAAACGCGACGCGTATTTGTCATCCGCATGGGTATCCTTAATGAACAGCCATCCGCAGTGGCTGTACCAGAATCCCCGCTGGGCGTTGTACGGATCGGCCTCCTGGTCGCAGTTCGCATGGTGGCGGATATGGTCCGCGGCCCACTTCAGCGCCGAGTTTTCGAGCGCCCATCCACCGGCGATGAGAAATCCTGCTTTCACCCAACGAAGGCAATCGAAGCTGCGGTGCGCCAGCAGACGGTGATAGCCAACGGTAATGCCCAAACCGGTCACGACATACAGCACGGCGAACATGGTCCAGTCCAGCCATGTGAACCCATACGTGTAGGCAAAGGCTGGGACTCCAATCAGCGCGCCACAAGCCACGAGACCGAACAGGACCGTGGTCAGATAATTAATGGTGGCCTTTTTACGCGACGATACTGGCTGCTGAGACTGTGGCATGGGTGATCCTCGGGGTGAAGGCGGGGCGCCTCGGATGAGACGCCCCGCTCGTTGCGTTGCGTAGTGCTTAGAACCGGCTGCGATTGCCGAAATCGTTGCCGCCACGTCCGCCGCCACCACCGCCGCCGGTGCGGGGTTCTTGTGGCTTGGCTTCGTTCACAGTCAACGGGCGTCCGTCCATCTGTGTGCCGTTCAAGGCGGTAATCGCCGCCTTACCTTCATCCTGCGTGGACATTTCGACGAAGCCGAAGCCTCGCGATTGTCCCGTAAACTTGTCGGTGATCACACGCGCGGACTCGACAGTCCCGTGTGCTGCGAACAAGGTGGTTAACTGCGATTCAGTTGCCGCATAGGGCAACCCGCCAACATAAAGTTTTGAACCCATGGGGGTCCTCCTTCTGAAAATTGATATTGTGGGGAACGCGAGAACAGCTTCACGAGGGGAAGGAGAGGGCCGAAGACGCAAACAACGAGGCGACTTAGGTCAGACTTCCGATCAGATTCTCGGTAACAACAACATCCGAAATGGGCCGTTCAATTTGATGTTTCACGCGAGGCCCGCCGCCATGAAACACCGACACTCTAGCATGCCTACACATAAATAGCTACTCACAGTAATTGGGGGCACCTCAATCTCCAATGATTTTCAGCTGCGATCCGAGGCGCCTGTGTTCCGGCGTGGATGCACTATCGTGTTTGTTCCTGACATCGTGCCAACCAGTCCTCCCCCTCTCCCTTGGTTCCGACGATGATGATTTCCTGTCCGGCCTGGACCGTGCAGGTGATTCGCAGCGGCGAGGTGGATGCCCAGATGACTTGAGAATCTTGCTCCGGCCGGGCACCTATCGGAGCCCGCCCCGGGAGGCTTCCCGGGGTCACCATGTAGGGCTCCAATTTCGGGGACAGTTGCTTGGCGCTCAGCTCGATATGATGTTCACCCGGCGACAAAGCGAAATCGGCACAGCCGTCGGCAATGTCCTTGCCGTCAATCTGCGTCGTCATGATAGTCAGCCCGCTCCCCGCGAAGCATCCACTACGCAGGATCCCTATCTGCTCCTTGGGGAGCGGCGGCCCTTCATACATTTTCCGCGGGCTCGGGCTCGGGCTCAGAGCGCAGCCGATGGCCACGAGTCCCGTCAGTATGAGGAACGCGTGGCATGATCGCCGTGATGATATTCCGAAAACACCGGGGGCAGGTCGTGCCATCATACATTCACCTGGAGATCACCGACCTCCCTGCTTGATCCACCCAAGGCAGCTCAAGACAGGCCAGGTTTCCAGTCAACTATTGCCGTCGCAGCGTACCCCTTTCCCTGCGAGAAAGCATCCCGCCATCGGGGGGGCAAACGACCACACTACTGGATGCATTTATCAGAGGTCATTACAGATCAGTGTAGATATGGCCTCTGGAGCTGGTTCGACGCGCGCAATCGAGGATCGACCAGGCCACCCTTGAAAATGAAGTAGGGGATTGGGAGGACGTGCGCAGTTGGGGACTCATCCAGGCGAGCCACGGTGATGGTAGTTGATGATCACTCGTTGCGGCCTTGGAGGGAAGGAAGCGCGCATCAGGTCACTTTCTCTGAAGTGTCACAGCCAAGGTCATTTGCAATCAGCCGGAATTGTTCCAGCGCTGCTTCGAGATCGTCGACGATTTCTTGGGCGATGATGTTAGGTATGATCTACGGGAAATGGGTCCTGACACCTTTATTTCTTCAGTGATGGATAAAAACGAAAGTCCGATCGAGGTACATGTAACGAAGAACTGATATATTAACTTGAAGGGTTTTGCCGGCGTACTACATCGAGAACGGAACTGTGGTTTAATGAATTGTAGGGAGCCCGCTCCCGCACCATAGACTAGGAGGTGCTTTATGGATTTATTTGATAAGGCTAGACAGGACATGGAGGCCGAAGTCAACAAATCGTTCAAGTGGGTCGTGTTAACCGCCATCGTCGGGCTTGTGTTGGTGACGTTTTATGTCATGGTCACGTGAGCCCGCTGAATGTTAATCAGCGTGTAGTCTGGTTAGCCTCAGTAGACGTATCGCTTTGCCCTTTGTTCCAGTATAGGAACCGTTTTTCAACAGCAAGCCCGGATACCGCGCTTCAGTCGCCGGCCGAAAGAGATACGTGCGCATAGGCCCAGTGGAGGTGTCGATATCAACCGACTCGGTATCTTTGATAATCATCCCGTTCTCCGATGTGGATGGAATCGAGCCCCGAAGAAGACCAGCAATGCAGCCAGGGGGAAGGAAGCGCGCGTCAGGTCACTTTCTCTGAAGTATCACTGCTAAGGTCATTCGCAATCAGCCGGAACTGTTCGAGCGCTGCTTCGAGGTCGTCGACGATTTCTTGGGCGATGAGGACAAAAGCAAGAGATAAGAAAAACTGTTCCTGACACCATTTTCTTCTTACTCGCGGTCGGCCCCGTAAGGCCCGTAACAAAGTAGCCTGTCCCCATTTTTCTTCCCCAATAAAGGAGCTCGGTGTGTCTCTCCCAGTCATTATCCTACGGCAGACAAGTAACAAATTCGGCGACTGCCTTGAACTCAGCTGGATCAATAGCCTCAAGCACAATCTCCTTAAATCTGAAATTATCAGGGACAAGGGTTATCCTTTTGTGACGCCATGTTCCATCTTCTGAAAACTCCTTCTCGCTGAAATAACGCTTAACCGTGTATTGGCCGCCACTCTCGGGATCGTCTAAATGTCTGCTCTGGACGAGAACAACCTTTTCGTTCCGGCTTCCTCCCTGTTCAAATTTAAAAACGCAATAGGCTCCGTCTTGGATTGTGGGTTCCATGGATCGCCCATGTACTCGTGCAACAAACATGTCTTTATTTAATGGTCGACCGATTGAGGCTTGAACCCAGCCCAGGGGATGAACTTCGTGGGCCTCACTAAAACCACTGGCCGCCGCAGCAAGAGAATATAGAGGAAGATGGGTCTTGAACCGATTTCCTTCCGAAACATCGGGCAGAACTGCGAGCTTAGAAGCGCCTAAAGAGCTCTCTTCCTCGGTGTCTTTGTTTATCTCAGTGCTAAGCCCAAGTTGAGCTTCGAAGTATTGCCGAGTGCCTTGATCCATGAAGTATACATACACACCTTTGTGTGCACGGGAGAGAAGAACGCGGTAGACACTCTTGAGATGCTCGGCAAGATCAGGATTTCCACGTGCTACCTGGCTATCGAAAGAGGCCGTCGGAACATCTTTCCAGGAACGAGTTGTTCTGTCATAAACCAAATCACTCCCAAAGATCACTGCAATATAGTCAAACTCAAAACCTTGGGCTGTATAGACTGTTCCAACCTGCTCCATCCCTGAATCATCTGTAGCCCATTTCCAAAAAGTATCTTTCTTCTCCCAGGGCATTTCAAATGTACCGATCTTTACATCATTCACAAGTGAACCGTCGGCCCTGGGCTTGCTCCAACGCCAACAGAATCCAGCCGCGATGCGTGCGGAATTCTTCTTCTCGCGATTTCTTGCCCTCACTTCGTCCATCATCTCGCTTGGACTATCAAAAATTCTAAATTGCATTCGCTCATCAAAACGAGATACCTCGGCCTGGCAAATCCCTAGAACATCATCAAGCCATTGCAGATATGCATCAGATCCGGAGCAGCGGAACTGCGTGTGCAGTTCGTACTCAGGTATCTCGCTTGCCTCTATACCAAACTTTGTCGCCGCATCTTTGATTAGTTGGACGCTACCAGTCTCGTTAGGCCTCACAATCTGCTTCTCATCAATAAAGAAAACAGAGAGGAGTGCCACCTTGAGCAATTCATCGACTTGAGGGACATCGGACCTAATTGGGCGTGGCCATCCTGAGCTACTCGTCTCACGAATACGATGAGCTTCATCAGCAATGAGAACATCGAAAGCATTCTCTTCCCCAGCCACAAAACTGTTAAAGAACTTGAAAAGGCTCTTTGCCCGATTTCCTACAAGTTTCCGTAGGGTATTCGTGAAGGCGGAAGATCCTGTTGCGTGGACAACAGTTTTCTCCTGCCGGAGGAGTTCGCCCATAACTTCAAGCGCAATTACAGATTTCCCTGTTCCTGGGCCACCTTTAACAATGACGACTGATTTCTTCTTCACTTTGGCCAGGGCTTTGACTCTGTGCATTATTGCATTGTATGCAGCAATCTGGTCATCAATGAGCGTAAACACTTGCTGCTTGTTGACCATCTCTCCCGTATGCTCGAGTAGCTTCTTCGATGGTCGCACTGGACTTGTAATGAAACGACCGAATACCTCGACCCCAGATCCATTTGCCAACCTCTCGCGAAGATAGTTCCCAAGTGCGGCAGTGTCTTCCTTGGCAAAGATAGGAAACTTTTCGAGTAGTGCTACAAACTTTTCTGAAAACAGGATACGAGGCTCTTTCAAGCGTGCATAGTTGTGACAGTAAGCAGCTGAGCTGAGCCTGGGTGGATCTTCATCTTCGAAGATTTTTAAAAAGTCCTTTAAGTCGAAGTGGTAACCTTCCACCTGCAAGGAGGGATGGGCAACTTCTTTAATAAATCGTCCATAGTCGACGTTGATATTGCCTTCTGCAGCAGCATCGCGAACATTTTCGTTTGACCACTGCTTTAGCTCAATGAGGACAACGGAGTTCTTCATTGTAGAGTCACTACCGAAAAGAAGTGCGTCGATTCTGCGGGAAGAATAGGGCAACTCATATTCAAGGAGGAGCTTATTGTCTGTTAGAGAAGAAGCTTCAAAAGAGTTCTTGAGGTATTGGGAAGAGTGCTGCCAGGCGCGGTGTTCAGATTCTCCTGCCGATCGACGATAGTAGCTTCGGTAGTTTTCAGCGAGCTTGTCCGCAAGAACATTTTTGACTACTGCGGAGTTAAAGTCCGCAACTGTACCTTCGTAGAGGCGCATTACCTACAACTTGTCATACTTGGTGGCTACCCCTTTGGCCTTTTCCACCGGATACTTTTTCTCGTTCTTTTCCAACTTGGCTTCCATCGCCTTAATTAAATCAATACCTAGATTGTCAGCAAGCTCTACCAAATACATCGCTACATCAGCGATCTCGTCAGCGATATCGTCTCGGTTATTGATTACATACTGTTGCACTGCCCTCTCATCCTTCCACTGGAAATGTTCAAGAAGTTCAGCTGCCTCAATAGTAATCGAGACGGCCAAGTTTTTTGGATCATGAAACTTCATCCAATCCCGCTCATCTCGAAATGTTCGAATCTTTTCTAAGATCTCACGCATTTTACGACCTCATTTCGCGCATGGCCCCTGAAAGAAGAATCATCCACCGCATTGCGAATGCGGGGGCATTCTACACAGATTGAATAGATGAAGGAACAGATCCAGCGAAGCACTCTAAGGTACCCCGGATGGGGAATGCTTAGCTGATCACTTCATCAAAAATGCCATCGATGAAGCGGTCTACTTCTTCGCGCCTTCCCTCGCTTATCAGGTCCAGCATTCTCTCGATATCCTTGTCAACAAGTGGAAGAATGTATCCCCTGCCTGACCTCGCTGTGTCTCGACATCTAGCAATAAATAGTGAGCGATTATTGAAGCTCCGAGCAACAAGAATCCCAACCCACCCTTGATCTCTACCGAATCTACCTGACAACTGATCCAACTCGGGATTCCCGGGATCATTTTTGTAATTTTTGCATTCAACCATAAGTTTTACTGCGACTATTCGCCGCGCAACCGGAATCCTGTAGAAGAGGCCGGAGGTGGCTGCATTTGTATAGGTAATATCAATTCGTTTTCTGCCATCGTGGATTGGATGTTCTTTTCTAGGATTTATGAGCGCGGGATAAAAAATGAATTCGAGTGTCCCAATCATGAGATGGTGGAAATCCGTTGCCTCCTCATCCCCAGGAGAAATCGACCTTAGGCGGGCAATTAGAGTTTCCGCAAACATCGACTCATCGAAATCCTCATCAATCACATTTGCTAATGGAGGTTGGGTCTGATTCAAGCTCTCCTTATATTGTCGCAACACCTCTGGATGATGCTTTGTAAATGTGTAAAGAAACCTTTTAGAAATGGGACTTTCCTCTTTCAAAGATTTCTTTGTCACACGGCGTGTCCCATTTCTCAAAACCTGGATGAGGTGTGAGGAAAGGTTATTCAAGTGCTCTGTTTGAAGATAGTTCAGCACGAAATCGTTGTAGTACTTTTGATGAGAGAAAACTATTCCTCGTCTTACGCATGCTTTAGGCACCAACAAGATCCGTCGCTCATTCACAACGGGAAGGTGAACGTATTCTTCTTCCCAGCTTAGCGTTGCTGGATACCATAAAGGGCCCGAAGTCACATTTCCTGTCAGTGGAATTCTGTGAAGATTGCACTGATTCTGCGTATATTCAATCAGGTACCTCCTCACCAAATTTGTTGTCACATCTGATATCTTATCCGGACCGATTCCAGGTATTAGCAATTCACAGTCTGAGATTTCAGAAATCATTCCTGTATGAACTGCCTCGCTTTCAGCAAGTGCGCTGTAAAGATCCAGCGCTTGCTTACCACTTACTCCCCGACCGCGTGGCTTTCTCTTTGAAACACCGAAGCATGTTTCATTTGGCTCATGTAAGTTGGATAGCAGCTGCTTTGCCCTCTCCTCGCTACCGTCTCTGATGAAGTCGATAGCTGTCTGGAAGAATGACACGATGGTGTTGTGGCACAAAACCGACCACTCATCGTTTCTTCGAGTGAAGCTATACGGATCTATGTAAAGACGAATATCTCGTTCCGTATCGATATCGACGAAGTCAAGCTCTGGCTGTGAATACTTGAGCCTGAACCGTTTCGAAAATCGCATTACTTTGCACCTTCGTGGTTAAAATTTCATCGTGCAGCTATTCCAAGCTCAATAGCGCTGAAGGATAACCATTTCCCCACGAGAAATCACGCCTCTCCACAAGGATGCCTTTGCGTTTCGCGAACATGACCGGAGGAGCGAGGAATCCGCCGAGGCTGAGCCGGGAAGGAAAGCTGGAACTGACCAAGGTACCACGGTCGCCAGACCGTGGCCGCGAGAATTCCAGAAGGTTTCCGCCAGGCGAAGCCCGCACGGATCGCTCCGGGAGGTCTGGGAGCGAAGCACGAAGGCATCCCACTCTTTAGGGGAAGTGCTGAGTTATGAGTTCTGAGTTATGAGTTCTGGGTTCTGAGTTTACTGAGATGCAGGAGAAGGGCGGAGGGCGGTCTGGCTGGTCTTTCTGGTCTATTTGGTTTATCTGGTGCGATGAACTAGAGAAACGAAACAGACAAGACTAACCAGATAGACATCCGAGCGACGAGCGGGACTGGCGCGAAACGGGTTTGTCTGGTCTGTCCGGTCTATCTGGTTCCTCTGGTTTGTTTAGTTCACCGATCGGACCAACGGAACCAGAGAGAGTAGAAAGACAAGACAGACCATCAGGTGAAAGACGAGCAGGAGCTGATGGCTATCGGGCAAACATCTCGGCAAGGAGCGCAAGGACACGCGTGGTGGTCGTCTGGTTCAGCCGCCCCAGTCGCTTGACCAACCGGGATTTGTCCACTGTACGAAGCTGGTCGAGCACCACCTGTCCGCTTTTTCCCTGAAACTTGACCGGAACACGGGTCGGATAGGGCCGTCCCTTGGTGGTCATGGGGGCCACAATCACGGTTTCGATGTGCCGATTCATCTCATCGGGCGAGATGATGAGAGCGGGACGCGTCTTGCGGATTTCGTGACCCTGGGTCGGATCGAGGCGGACGAGGTACACCTCAAACCGGGAGACTACCACTGCCATTCCGAGCGAGCCCAGCCTGTGGTGCCCCCGGCGTCCTGATCGAGGAGTTGGTCGTCCCCGTGGGCGCGCATCCGGCGGAAAGCGTCATCCCATCCAGCTCGCGGATCTGTCGCGGGGCGGAGGAGTAGTTGATTCCCTTGAACTTCTAATTCCATCGCATCCGTGACCCGGCACTGATTCAAGATCGTTTTGGGGATACGTATCCCCCGTGAGTTGCCGATGCGAACCACGTTTACTTTCATGTCTGCTCCGTTCCTTCCGACCACCCGCGTGACTACGTTGTAATTACCTCAGTCCAGCCATACTGTCAAGCCTCCCCTCACCGATGAAGGAGCGGCAACGAGCTGATGGCGATGGAAAAGGCAAGGGGCACGGGGCGAGGGGGGGAGGAGGTTTATCTGGTCTATTTGGTCTGCCTTGTTGGCCGGACCGGCGCACCCACCGGGAGAACCAAAGAAACCAGAGAAACCAAAGAGACCAGACAGACCAGATGAACAAGCGCGACATGCAGAGGCTCGTCCGGAGTAGAATCCTGCCACTGGCAGCAGCTTCACCCGGGAGACTACAGCGATGATCGTGACGGCGGAGGCCAATGCTCGGAATCGGCGGCAGGCGCTCGTGGCCGCTGGCCTGGTGGCCTGGGCTGCGGGATTGTTGGTCTGGCTCTCCCCTCCTCTGTGGTTCCTGTTGGGACTGAGTCCATTTAGTTACTGGTGGGTGCGGCGACGGTGTTTCCGACGGGTGGCGGTGATGCGGCAGCCGTTTCCTGACAGCTGGGAGCACATTCTTCGAGCACACGTGGCGTTCTTCGAGGCGCTCGACGAGGTGGGGAAGGCGCGGTTCCGGCAGCTGGTGCAGATCTTTCTCGACGAGGTCCGGATCACGGGCATTCGCACGGAGGTGGACGAGACGATTCGGGTGCTGGTGGCTGCGAGTGCGGCGATCCCGATCTTCGGGTTTCACGACTGGGAATACCATCGGCTGCGTGAGGTGCTGATCTATCCGGATGCGTTCGACGACGCGTATCAGAGCCATGGAGGGTCCGACGAAACTATTCTTGGGATGGTCGGGCTGCATCATCTGAGCGGGGTAATGATTCTCTCCAAACCGGCTCTCTTGGCGGGATTCAACCATCAATCAGGCAACCATAATGTGGGGGTGCATGAGTTTGCGCACCTGGTCGAGAAGGAAGCAAGCGAGTATGGGCTCCCCCCGGAAGTCCCCTGGATGGTGGTCCGGCAGTGGGTGCGGTACGTGGCCCGGGAATTGGCTCGGCCGTCGAAACATGGCGCCCACATCAGCGCCTATGCCTACACGAATGAACACGAATTCTTCGCGGTGCTGGCCGAGTATTTCTTCACGTCGCCCGAGCTGTTGAAACGTCGCGATCCCGTTTTGTACGCCATGCTGCGGGACATGTTTCACCAAGACACGGGGTCGCTGCTCCCTTTGGTGCCCCAGCGCCGCCAGGGGATCGGCCGCAACTCGCCCTGTCCTTGCGGCAGCGGCAAGAAATACAAACACTGTTGCTTCGCAGGGAACGCGAAGAGCGGATAGCGGGGGGCAGAGGGCAAGACGCGCGCGAAGAGCGGGATGGAACTGGTCTGTCTGGTCTATTCGGTCTATCTCGTCTATCTGGTCAATTCCGTTCATCCGAATAAAGCGACCAGAGAGACCAGAAAGACCAGACAGTCAATCAGCTGACAGACAAGTCCTAGGCGGCGTGAGGGCCTTTCCTCTTTTCTCCTCCTCGAATGGCGTTGGCAAGATCGGTGGAACTGGCCCCAAGTTGTAAGAGTGAACTGACCAAGAGATCCATCGACACCGACGGATCGCCGGCTTCCATTTTAGCCACTCGGGATTGGCTAGATTGGAGTCGTTCGGCGAGCTGGACTTGTGACAGGCCCTGTTTCTTCCGACGGTCCCGGAGACTTTGGCTGAGCGCCAGCTTCATTTCAATGAGGACCGCATCCGCTTCCGACAGCCCGAGAAACTCCTTCACAGACCCGACAACCCAGCCGGCCGCTTCCAATCTGGCGCGTTTACTTTTTCTCATGGCTACTCCCCTGCCTCATCGATTCTGTCGTATTCACGCAACCTGCGCTTGCAGGATGCGATAACCGATTGTGGCGTTTGCTGTGTCTTCTTCAGAAACACATCGAGAATGACCACCGCGTCAGTATCTGCCCTGTATATGACGCGAAACGTGCCGGCTTCATCGTTGATCCGCAACTCGTGGCACCGTGGTCCAATGGCCGCCATGGGCCGTGAGTGCGGGAGCCCAAGAGATTCGCCCTGCTGCAACAACCTGAGCAAATATCCCGCTTCGAGTCGCGCGGCTTGTGAAAACGGCGGCGTCTTGATCTCGCCCCGGAGCCAGACGAGTGGTTTGTCCCTCGTGGATTTCCTCACCCAAGGATCCGTTTCTTTCCAGGACTATATGTCATATCTGACATAGTGTCAACCTCCGCACAAACAATCGTTCCAATGACGAGTGATTACTCATGGCGTGGATGTTATCGTCAGGATTCATCCTTCCGCTCGTAAACGCGCCGCAGAATACCCCTTTCCCCGCGAGAAATCACGCCTCTCCACAGGGATGCCTTTGGGCTTCGCGAACATGACCGGAGGAGCGAGGTATCCGCCGAGGCTGAACTCGTTTTCTCTTTCAGGTGAGCGAGTGCGCTCCGCGACATTCGCCGTAGTGGCGGGGTCCCCACCCGGCGTCCTGAGAAGGAACGCTGGAACTGACTGAAGAATCACGGTTGGCACAACCGTGACTAAGGGAATTCCAGAAGGTTTCCGCTCAGACCGCCGTGGAAGGGGTGCCACGAGAGGCGACGGAGCGAGCCGCACTCGGTCACTTGTTCCCTGCTCTGGGAGGTCTGGGAGCGAAGCACGAAGGCACCCCACTCTTTAGGGGAAGTGCTGAGTTCTCGGTGCTGAGTGCTGAGTCACAGGATAAGGAAGGAAAGCACATATTCTGGCCACGCGGGACTGGCGCGCTGGGGTTGGGCGGGTGAGAAGAGCGGCATTATCAGCATCCTGCCAGGGCTAGGGAAAAATCGATGCTAGGAGGGACATCACCCACTCCTGGAACCAAGACAGCCAGTCCTGCTCGACTGGTACGGGAGGCGGCTGGTTCACCGGTGGCTTCGGTACCGGGTTTGCGGCGGGCGGAGTTGCCGGTGCTGCCTGGGCCACTACTGCCGGCTTGGGCGCAGGATCTGTTTGAGCTGCCACTTGTTCCGGTGGGGATGTCTCGACCGCTTGGTCGTTGCGGTTGATCAGCGGATGAGATACCGGAGCTGCGGGTCCACGGGCGGCCTCATCCAATTCAGACTTATACTGTTCTACGCTTGCTTGCAGCTTGACCTGCACTTTGTTTTCACGTTGGAGGGCATACTTCAGGCTGTTCTGTTGGGCCGCTAGCTGACTGACCATACGGCCGAGTTTGTTCAGCCGTTGCCAAGCGACGCGCTCGGCTTCCCTCTGCTGCGCAGCCCGTCGATACGCCAACGTGACGGCGTCCAATTGCTTTGCGACGTCGAGCTTGTGCTGTTGGAGTTCGCTCACTTGCTCCGTGAACGCCTGCGATTCGGTTTCCGTGCTGGAGATTTCGGCCTTTATCGCTTGGAGGTCGGCGACAGCGGCGTTGTGCTTGCTTCGCGATACACAGGCGCCGGTGGTGAGGACCATGAGACAGAGCATCACGGCTGTTGCGGTATGAATTTTCATGACTAACCTCGCTGTGTTGACCTCTATGCAATCGCTCAGACGGCTGCGCCCAATCCGCCGTCTCGTTGCGGCCAGAATATCCTGCAATTGCGTAGAAATCACGAGATTATCGAAAATCGTCAATGCAGGCAGGTCGGTTGGTTGATGTGGTTATATAGGGACGGACGAGCGTACCATTAACCGAGCGAAGGCTTTCCGATTCTCTACACTTCTCTATTTAGGGAGAGGCCGAGGCTGCCCTTCACTGCGCGCGTCGAACGAGGCCCTTCAGAGGGCGCGCGTTCCGCGAGCAAGAAGGGCACCTGGCCACTCCTTCCCATCACTCCAAGCTCGCTCGTTATCCCTTTCAGGGATGGGGGCTGATTGATCTTCCACTGCGCGCGTCCAACGAGGGGAGTCCGCGACCGCGCGTTGCGCGAGCACAGAAGATCATCAGGCTCCATCCCCTCCTCTGTTCCGCGAGCAGGAGGACGACCAGGCTACCCTTCTTACATTCTTACATTTTGGGAATGTGTAATGTTTTACTGACCATCAAGGTTCCGGATAGGACGAACAGCAAGGATAGCGGGTGCAGGTCGCAAGGCCCGACTGTCCATGCGCCCCAGTATAGGTTTTCGCCCAGCCGGCCCTGCCAGGCGGCGAAGGCTAGCACGCCGGTCAACAGCATGGTCGTGGGAATGGGGGTGCCTTCGAAGTAGGCCACCTTGTCCCCGCCATCCGAGAGGCACTCCGCGGTCACGTTGTACCGGGCCAGTCGGCTGACCCCGCAGCAGACGAAATACATCAGCGCGATCCAGTCCCACCCTCCTCTCATGCCGGCGGCGAATCCGAGTGCCGCCGGAGCGACCCCGAACGAGATGATGTCCGCCAGCGAATCCAACTCGCGCCCGAGCGCCGACTGCTCATGCCGCCAACGGGCGACACGGCCATCGAGCCAGTCGAAGAGCAGGGCCGGCGGCGTAAAGGCCGCGGCAGCAAAAAAATGGGCCGGCGACTGGCTGCTCATGTAGCGCAGGCTGAAGAACAGGGCCGCGAGCCCGCAGGCGGCATTGGCCAGCGTCAGAAAGTCGGCCAGGTGAAACTCGCGGATCATTGAGAAGTGTTTAGGAGGAGTGGCGGCCACGGCGGGAAAATCTACGCGGGATTCCTTTGAATGTCCAGGACTCACAACCTCTGCGGGGCCTGTCTATCTGGTTGGT
>CAVUHR010000029.1:0-121921 GCA_963741245.1 Nitrospirota bacterium
CAGGGGAGGGTACTGGTGAATCCTGGTACAGCTGAGCCAGTCATGGTCTTTCCGTCCATTGAGGTGATTGCAACAGCCGGCTGGTCGGCGCCGATCGAGATGGAGGATCGGACCATACATGTCTGGGGCTTCTCACTCGACGGAAGTCCGTCTTTCGTGGAGCAGTGCCGTTCCTGGTTGAGCGAAGATGAATGCGGGAGGGCGGCCCGGTTCATCCGCCAACAAGATCATGTCCGATTCGTGCTTGCGCATGGAGGGCTCAGAGTGGTGCTCGCCCGTTACACCGGCCTCGATCCGTCGGCCCTGATGTTTCAACTGGGCTTAACCGGGAAACCGGCGCTTCTCAATGGGCGTGTCCCTCAGCATCCACTGGAGTTCAATCTTTCCCATTCCCGCGGGCGTATGCTCATGGCAATTTCAAATAAGCAGGACATCGGAGTCGATCTTGAACAGATTCGCGCCAAGGTCCAAGCTGCCAAGCTGGCCGAACGATTTTATACGCCAGCTGAGCGCGAGAGGGTGATAAACCTGTCAGGTCCAGGCCAGGCCCAGCAGTTTTACCGTTATTGGGTCGCTAAAGAAGCAGTATTGAAAGGCCAGGCGGTTGGGTTACGGTCATTACAGCAGTGCGAGATTCTCACTTCAGATGATTCCCCGAGGGCAAAGGTCAAGTTGTCGGAAGGAGCAGCCATGCAGCCTGGATGGATGGTCCACTGGCTAGACTGTGGATCTGGATGGGTAGGAGCGGTGTCGGCTCACGGCAGCGACTGGGCTATCCGTATTAAGACGAGCGCATAAACGACGGACCGTCCTCGTAGCGGAGTGTCTCCGCCTGCTTCATCATGTTCGCAACTGACGGAAAAATTGCTGGATCAAGGCTTGGCTTTCCAGTTCCAGTAGCCCGCCGAGAATCTCAACGCGGTGATTCAACCGCGGTTCGTTTGTGAAATCGAACACCGATCCGCAGGCGCCGGCTTTTGGATCCCATGCCCCAAAGACGACTCGGGAAATCCTCGCTAGAATAATCGCACCGATACACATCGAGCAGGGCTCCACGGTCACGTAGAGGGTCGTGTCGGTCAATCGCCACGTGCCCAGTGCGGTCGCTGCAGCGCGGATTGCAATGACCTCCGCATGGGCCGTGGGGTCCTGCCAGAGTTCGCGATAATTGTGTGTCTGCGCCAGAACCTGGCTGTTTTGAACGATCAAGGCGGCGATCGGTACTTCGCCGACGGCCGGCGCCCGGGACGCTTCTTCCAGGGCCATCCGCATAAACATGAGGTCCTGTGCGCGCTGGTCTCCTGGCACGGTTGGCTCCCTAGAGGATCGTTATTTGGTTTGTCTGGTTTGTCTGGTTTTTTGGTTGAACGAAATTAACCAGATGAACCAAATCAACCAGATCAACAAAACAAACCAGACAGCCCAGAGAAACCAGATAGACCGGGCTAAGATCGGCTCAAGAGATACATCGGTCCGGTTGGTTGCGGGCGGCCTCCTGAGGGCTCAAGGCTGACGGCAAAGGTCTTTGCATTCGTGAAGCTTGGTACCTTCTTGACCAGTAGGTGAGCGGTTTCTCCGCGATCCATGTGAAAGGTCCCGATACTCAGGGGTCTGTCGTAAATGGCCCACAGTTGATAGGTCATGGCAGCGGGACATTCCGGCAGGTTCACGGAATAGAGCCAGACTTTTTGGGTTTGAGAATCGTACAGCAGGAATCCCGCGGCCCGTTTCGCCATGTCCGATCCGGTGAGGGAGACGACCCTGACGTTGGGAATTCGAAGGAGTGTGGCCAATTCGTCTTGCGGAGGTCTGACGGTTCTCATACTGCTTTGCTGGCTTAGTTGAACACGCGTGTCCTCCAGTTCAGCTTCACGCTGGGCCAGCTGTTCCTTGGCTTCCGCTGTCTCGTTCGTTCGTTGCTGTATGTCGTTGCGTAATTCGGCAAGGGCTTTGGCTTGGTCGCCGACCTCACGATGCAAACCGGCAAGCGTCGCCGACTTTTCCTGGAGCGATGCTTCGAGCCGCTTAATGTTCGATGCGTCGATGGAACGTTGTGTCGACACATTCCACGCGAAATATCCGCCGACCGCCACGATCAGGAGTGCGGCCAAGCCAAGGGCCCAGGGTAGTGACGACGATCGGGCAGGGGCGACAGGAGGAAAGAGATGGTTCATCCATTCGCCCGGTTCCAGACTCGGCCGGGCCGGTTCGTTCGATGCCGCTTCAGCTGGAATCGGTGCGGGGTTTCGTCCGGCCATGATCGTGGCTTTGAGGGAGCGGGGAGGGTTGGTCGGACTGAGACTGAGCGGGAGGAGAGCGGCGACGGATTGATAGTCCTTCAGCGCACTGTGACAGGAGGCGCAGCCGGAGAGTAAGTGGGCTTCCAGCGCCTGTCGCTCGATCCGGTCCAGCGCGCCAGCAGCATACAAGGGAACCGATTCTTCGAGTTCTTCATGCGTCATTGGAGCTCACCATGGTTCCACCACTGTTGGAGGCCATTTCGGAGTTTGGACATCCCAAGTTTGATCCGTGTCTTGACGGTCCCGAGCGGCTGGTTCAGTCGCGTGGCAATCTCGGCATGGGAGAGTCCTTCGTAGTAGGCGAGTTCGATCGCTTGTTGCTGCGCCTGGGGCAATCCAGCCACCGCTGCTCCGACCGCAATACGCAGTTCTTGATCGGCCTGCGTCTCAAACGGGCTTGGACCCAGGTCGACCACCTGCGCAGCAGTACCGGCTTCCAGCGAGCTCGTGGCTCGATAGCCTCGTGCGGCCCTGGCCCGTAGCCGGTCGATGGCCCGACTTTTGGTGAGGGTGACCAACCATGCGATCGGGGTTCCACGCCCGACGTCATAGCGGGAGACCTTCCGCCAGACTTCCACATAGACATCCTGCAAGAGCTCCGCTGCCTCCTCGTGATTCCCCAAGATCCTGACTGCCAACGTGAACAAGAGCGTGCTCGAATGGTCATAGAGCTGGCTGAACGCCTGCTGATCGCCTTTGACCACGCGGGCCAGCAAGGTTGGATCGATCATCGAGGTGGCGTGTCGAAAAAGGAATCGGTGCAGGGTTTGTCCGGCCATGATCGTGGCTTTGAGGGAGCGGGGAGGGTTGGTCGGACTGAGACTGAGCGGGAGGAGCGCGGCGACGGATTGATAGTCCTTCAGCGCACTGTGACAGGAGGCGCAGCCGGAGAGTAAGTGGGCTTCCAGCGCCTGTCGCTCGATCCGGTCCAGCGCGCCAGCAGCATACAAGGGAACCGATTCTTCGAGTTCTTCATGCGTCATTGGAGCTCACCATGGTTCCACCACTGTTGGAGGCCATTTCGGAGTTTGGACATCCCAAGTTTGATCCGTGTCTTGACGGTCCCGAGCGGCTGGTTCAGTCGCGTGGCAATCTCGGCATGGGAGAGTCCTTCGTAGTAGGCGAGTTCGATCGCTTGTTGCTGCGCCTGGGGCAATCCAGCCACCGCTGCCCCGACCGCAATACGCAGTTCTTGATCGGCCTGCGTCTCAAACGGGCTTGGACCCAGGTCGACCACCTGCGCAGCAGTACCGGCTTCCAGCGAGCTCGTGGCTCGATAGCCTCGTGCGGCCCTGGCCCGTAGCCGGTCGATGGCCCGACTTTTGGTGAGGGTGACCAACCATGCGATCGGGGTTCCACGCCCGACGTCATAGCGGGAGACCTTCCGCCAGACTTCCACATAGACATCCTGCAAGAGCTCCGCTGCCTCCTCGTGATTCCCCAAGATCCTGACTGCCAACGTGAACAAGAGCGTGCTCGAATGGTCATAGAGCTGGCTGAACGCCTGCTGATCGCCTTTGACCACGCGGGCCAGCAAGGTTGGATCGATCATCGAGGTGGCGTGTCGTGAGGGTTTATCCATAATGCGAGCGAGCAGTGAGGGAAAGCCGGGATTACCTCATGTCCGCCACGACTATAGCATCCTACGGAGGGTACGGCCAAAAGGATGTGTATTTCAGGTCGTGCCTCTCGTCTGAACATTGGCGATTGCAGCAGAATGGCTCAGGAAAAATGCGGGTTAGGCTGACAGTATCGAACGATCAATCCTGCAGCCTCCGCGGCACCGGTTGGAGGCTGCGGCAACGAAGGTACCGGTAAGGCCAAGGTTTGCAGTAAGGTTTGCTCCCACCGGCCTCGCGTGAAGTCGTCGATCGACAATTCGACGCCGCGTCCATAGCGATGCAGATAGTCGACCAGCGGCGGTTCATCGGCAAAATTGTATCGGCGGACGTACACAACTGGCTGTTGAAGCGCGACCGCCTCAACGATGGTGCCGTAACCCGGTTTGGTCATGATGACATCGACAGAAGAAAGCAGAGTCTTAAAGGAAAATGGGAGCGTCTCAGTGGAGTGAATGCGGGTATAGCCCGGTGGGACTGGGCCGTCGAAGAGGAAGCGATAGTGGCGTAGCTGTTCCATCTGTTCAAGCGGCAGGGACGTTAGAGGAATACCACCAAATCCCACCAAGACGGTCCGTTCGTTGGGCGTGAGGGCGAGAGATGAGGCAAGTCGGGCTCGTTCAGGGGAGGTGGGGTTGGCTATCGGGCCTATATCGATCATGTTGGAGAAGACATTGATTCTGGGAGCAGGGGAGATGCGAAGGGCCAGGTCGGCTTTCGCATAGGAGCCACGGATGCACTGAATCAACTGCTGGTGTGAATTGTCGGATGCGTGGCAGTATTCCTTGAGCACGAGGTCCCAGGTAAAGCTCGCCAAGGCGACGGTGGGTATCTGTGCCAGGGAGCCGGCCTCTATGGCGAGGTAGGGTGTGTCGGCGATAACCAGCGCGGGTGACGCCGCCTGCATGGCGGCGACTTCGTTGGACAGGCGTGCCTCCCAGGTTTCGTGAAAGCGCTGGTGCGCCGCCCAGGTGGCATCGATGTCGATCTTGAGAGGTCCGTCTTGGACACAGCCGATGTCCTGCTGCGCGGGACTGAGTTCCCACTGGATCGCCAGGCGGTCGCGGAAAAACGAGGATGGGACCGTGGTGCGGAGAATGGCGGTCAGGCCTGGCACGAGGACGCCCAGTGCATTGAGTACGGGGACCACTTGCGCAGCGTGACCGTAGCCGTGTCCGGAGATCGCACACCAAATTAGAGGCATAGCAGGGTGCTGAAAAAATGGGCGGGGTAGCTGGGACGATCCCCGTGCTCGCGCAACGCGCGGCCTAAGAAGACCCTCGTTGGACGCGCGCAGTTGGGATCATCCCAGCCACCCCTTATCAAGCAATAGTTCGCTGCGGCCTTGCATGGGATCATGGGATAAGGCGCGTCCATGGTCGAAGAGGCTGCCTCAGCAGACTCAGGGCGGGTGGGTGAAGTGGCCGCCGGGGTTGGGTGGGTGAGAACGATGACCTTTTTGAGCACCCTGAATTGAGATGCGTTAGGCCGTAAGCACATGGCTTAGCTGCTGGAGAATCCAGGTTCTATCGGGGCGATGTTGTATTGTAATTCGAGGTCGAACTCGTCGATTAACTCGTTGGCCGTGGAAACGCCGAGATCGGATTTCACTTCGCTGATCACAAGATCGATCGCCACCCCGGCCTGTGCCCCGTACTGTGTCATCGCCGACTCGATTCGCTGTCTGGCCTCTTCAATTTTCATGGGGTGCTCCTCGCTCCATCACGATCCAATTCGTTATCCCAAGGTGTCTGGCCCGCATTACTCACGAAGGCTTCTACTGTAACCGCCGATACGCCGCTGCGACAAGCCTGACGGCGGGCGGGCTCGCCGCTCGGTCGGTCAACATACTGTTTCAAGTATGCCTCCCTCCCTCACGGCTCCGCGCGCCCGTCTCGCTTGGCGTCTCGGCGGTTTCGTCACGAACCCTCGTGAACAATGCGGGCTAGCAACGCGTCCATCTCAGGGACCAGGTCCCCCCCTCCGTTCGATCGACCGGAGCGTGCGGCGTCGATGCCGGCTTGTAAGACGGGCTTCGCTTCGTCCTTTCGTCCCAAGGAGACTAAGGCGCGCCCGAGGCCTAAGTGCGAAGCAACGTGGGTCGGGTCCAGCTGTGTGGCGACCGTCAGGTGCTCGACCGCTTCTTCGAGATTGCTGCCTTGCTGGAGAATTTTGTTACCCAATCCATAACGTCCGAGAAATCCTTTCGGATTCTTGTCGACCATTTGCCGAAACGCGTCAATGTCCATTATGCAGCGCTCCCTCGCAAAGAGCTCACTATAGCATTGAGGGAGCAGGGTCGGCCAGAGGCAGTTGAGGCAGGGGGGATTTCCTGTTTACGGCGCCGGCGCGGTTGAGACGGGGACAGCGGAAAGAGAAGTAGGGGAAGGCAGGGATTTCCGTGCCTTCACGGTGACTGAGACGATGGGCGAGTCCGGTAGGGGGGCGCTGCTTGCCACATAGAAGTTGGTGTCTCGAATGAGCTGATCCATAAGATCAATCAGACAGGCTTCAGTGACCTGTCCCTTGAGTTCGCCGATCATCGTCGGCGAGGCGGCGAACACAGTATAGTGAGCCGTACCCGCGGAGCGTGCCGTATAACGCTTTATCTGACCATCCCAGCGTCCGAGTTCGAGACTCGCCTCCGCGGCATAGTCGTAGTCAAGATCGATGACCGGCGAGAGGAGAAACATGGATGCTCCGATGAGAAACCCCTTCCACGCTGTTTCTCCCGAATGAGAGTCGATTGTTTCATCAAAGGTGATCCGGGCGGTCACCACTTTATCGCCGAGCGAAGCGACGTTTCCTCCAAGCGGGATGAGCGTCGAAAATAAGCGTGTCTCTTGCACGGTGTTCAAGATGCGATGTTCAACCTCGGTCGAAGGATTCTGGGAAGCGCCGTTCTGCGTCATGCGGAACCCATCCATCATGAACGGGACCCGCTCATCGTTGAGGATGGACTGTGTGACTGGCTCCTGCCGGGTGGTTGGCGAGGGGTTGATAGCGATCCATCGCGTGGTGCATCCAACTGTCGTGCTGGTCGTCAAGACAACGAGACCCAGAATTGTCCAGTGAAAGAGATGCCGTGTCATGCTGCCCTTCTCCTTAAAAATAGAATGAAAACCCGCCATAGGGCAGGCTGGCGTTGAGTCCCAGGTTCGGGTATTGCGTGCCGGCGTTGGAAATATGTTGAAAGCGGTAGCCGATGTTGAGTGCGACTTGGTCGGTCAGGAAATAGGAGGCCCCAAATCCGGCCATCAAGACGAAGTTGAACTGGCTGGACTCTTCCGGGATTTTCCCGGCGAGGTCGGTCCAAAAGGGGCCTCCGGCGAATTCCGCATAGGGTCGAATTCGGTCAAGTGCGACGAAGGTGTATTTGATTTTCGGGGCGAAGCCGACGCCGTGCGTAAGAATTGGCTCCTGAAATTGGATATAGACCATTTCGGCGCCGAGTGAGATCTGGCCCCGATACCAACTGCCGCCGATGGGATCGGTCAGGGTCATCATCCAGTAGGGCATGAAGGCCGGGCCTTGTTGCTTCGTGGTGTGGTCTTGTGTGAGAAGATGAGGCAAGAGATATCCTATCGAGAGGCCGACTTCTTGTGTCCCCACTGTGATCTTGGGCGTGGGGTCGGCGGCGTGCACGTAGGTAGTCGTCATGAGTGACCCGAGAGCCAATGCTGTGAGTGCCCGAGCAAGGAATGGCATGCGATATCCACGTCAGTATCCTGTCGGATATTTCATGGTGAAACTTGAAGCAACAGGGTGACGCTCCCAAGATACCAGAGGGTCAGGTTCTGTCCAGAAATATGCCGGATTCGTCTTGGTGGAAAGTGAAAGAATGCTGGACAGTTGGTGGAGGCTGTTCGGAGAGGTAGAGAGCGAACGGAAACTAATCGGACTACTTTAGGATTGTGAGACGGGCCGAATCGGTTTGAAGTTCGGCCAGCTTGTATCGCAGGTCAAGAGCGACGACTCGTTCAAGACACCGTCGTGCTGAAACGAGATCGTGGCGGGTCTCATACATCGTAGCAAGGAGCCGGAGGACTGCAGCTTCAGCTGGCTCATTGCCGAGCTTGATGTAATGTTCCGAAGCGTTGTTGAGGCAGCGTTCGGCTCTGGTGAGGTCGCCCTGGTCGAGAAAGCACTTGCCGAGTTGGCTATAGGTCACGGCGAGTCCTTCTTCATTCCCGACGACCCGGTGATGGTCGAGAGCCTGTTTAAATGACGTGACCGCCTGTTCCCACTGTCCCTCACGAGCTTCTTGCAACGCCAGATTGTTGTGGAGAATGCCGAGCGCGCGATCGTCTTGTAGGTCGCGCAGCAGATCCAACGCTTCGAGATAGTAGGGGCGGGCTTTCTCAGGATGATCGGCGCCGGTGTGGAGATTGCCGAGATTCACCAGCGTATGCGCGATGGCGTGTTGATTGCGTTCCGTACGTTGGATCGCGAGTACTTCCCTATAGCAGACTTCTGCGTGGTCAAGGTCGCCCGAGAGGGCGCAGACGTTGCCCAGATTGCCGAGCGAATCGGAGAGGGCACGGTAATCCTTGGCCAGACGATCGTCTGCGACTGCCTGTTCATAGGCTGCTTGGGCCTGCGCCAGTTGGCCACGGTGGAGAAAAATTCGCGCGCGATGTTTGTCGTCGTCCGCCATGATCTAACAGTCGCCAGCGATCAGCTTTCTGCATTCCCAGACTCAGCACTCAGCACTTTCAACTCAGCACTCTGAAAACTAGTCGCCGCCCTTAGGAGTGTCGCGTCGAAACTCGACTTGAATTTCGTCCTCCTCGTCGAGCCCCAATCCATCGCGAAATGACCCATAGAGTTCCGTGATCTGCTCGACGTCTGCTCGATGCTTGCCATCAGGAGAGGCCAGAAATGCTTCGCAGAGCCGGAGGCCGGTCTGGAAGTGATGCGCAATGGTCTCTTCCGTCACCTGCTGCCAGGTGATGAAGATACAGAAGGCCTTGAAGGAATGCGCGTTGGGATAGCGGGCTGCGAGAGCGAGCAAGCCTTCATAGGCCTCGCGCGCTGTCGCTCCAGCGTTAGAGGAGAACCTGTCTTCTAGCTCCACAGCTGCATCCCAGTCGGAGCCAAGCTCGGCTTCGGCTCGTCGGAATGTGTCTTGTGCAGCAAGCGCAGCGTCGAATTGCATGGGTCTCTCCTTGGCAACGCTGATTGCAGCATACGCGCAGGAAGAAATGGAGGTCAATGCGTGCGTTTACTTTCCTTCTTGCGGCTCTGTAGACTGGGTGTACTTTACAATGAGTACGGAAAAACCAGTTTCTGCCGCACCAGCTGAGCCTGTCTCGGCCGATCCCGTCGATCGCGTGATCCGCTATCACGTCCAGACCAAGCATCATTTCAACCGTTATGCTCGGGCGCTTGGGTATCTGGATTGGGCAAATCAGCCTGATCCATTTCGGCGATTTGAAGGCGCATCGCTTATCGCTCTACCGCTTCTGACGCCGGATGAGGACCCGGTATCGCCCACCTATGACGCCATCTACCAGCCTGGAGCGGTTGCCTGCCAACCTGTCAACGCACGATCGCTTTCCCGGTTCTTCGAATTTGCCCTTGCACTGTCGGCGTGGAAGAAGGCAGGGGAGTCTGAGTGGGCGCTGCGGAGCAATCCGTCATCCGGCAATCTGCATCCGACGGAAGGCTATCTCGCCTTGCCACAATTCGACGGGCTCAATCTCAAACCTGGTCTCTATCATTACGCGCCCAAAGAGCATGGATTGGAATTACGCGCTGAATTTCCCGCTGAGCTGATTGCTCGTCTGCTGGTTCCGTTTCCTCCTGGTTCATTTCTCTTCGGTCTGACCTCCGTTCACTGGCGGGAAGCCTGGAAGTATGGGGAGCGGGCATTTCGTTACTGCAATCACGATGCCGGCCATGCGATTGGAACGGCTCGGATCGCAGCGGCGACTCTGGGTTGGAACATGGCGCTGCTGGATGGCCTAGCGCAACATACTACTGCGATGTTTCTGGGTACCGATCGCACGGACGACTTTCAAGGCGTCGAACCAGAGCATCCGGATTGTCTGGCTGTGATGTGGCCTCTTAGGGACGTGAAACGTGAAACGTTAGACGTAAAACGCGATACGGAGCCTGCAATCCCATTGTTTCTCGATTCAGAGATCGTGCAAAAGCTCGCGAAGGCAACATGGTATGGGAAGGCCAATCGGTTGAGCGGCGAGCATGGAGTGCAGTGGGACATTATTGATGAGGTTGCAGCAGCGAGTTGGAAAACCTCGTACGAACACACTTCGTGTCGTCGCTCCCACTTCTGTTCACGTCTCACGTTTCACCTTTCACCTCTCACGATGCCCATTGGCTGGCCAGATCATTCGCCAGCGGCGGAGTGCTGTGTCGTTCGATGGTAAGACATCGATCTCCACTGCGACATTCTTTAGGATGATGCAGCTGGTGATGCCTCGTTCGGATCGGCCGCAATTGGATCGACCGATGCCTTGGGATGTCTGGCCCTACGAGCCGGCAATTCACCTGTTAATATTCGTGCATCGAGTGGATGGTCTGAAGCCAGGTCTCTATTTCCTGGTGCGGGATCCAAGAAGCTGACGTTCATCCAGGAGTCCATGAATCCAGAGCTGACCTGGACTCCGGCGCCAGGTTGTCCGGAGGATCTGCCTCTCTACTGGCTGCTTGAAGGTGATGCGAAGAAATTGGCTGTGCAGGTGAGTTGCCACCAAGATATTGCTGGCGACGGCGCATTCTCGTTTGGCATGCTGGCCGAGTTCGAAGGGCGCTTGCGAGAGGGAGGGGCTTGGTGGTATCCGCGTTTGTTCTGGGAATCGGGTCTGTTGGGTCAGGTTCTGTACCTGGAAGCGGAAGCTGCGGGGGTGCGGGCCACGGGGATCGGATGTTTCTTCGACGACCCGGTGCATGAGATCGCAGCGGTGAAGGGGCTGAGCCTCCAATCGCTTTATCATTTCACGATAGGCGGACCGGTTGAAGATCGACGATTGATGACGCTGCCTCCGTATGGGCACTTGACGGGTGAAAAGTGAGGGGTAAGGGGTGAGGGGTTGGCTGTGTGAGGGATGAGGAGCGATGTTTAAGATCAGAAAGAAAGTGGAGAAGCCGAAGCTGCCGATTCTCTACAACATCATTGAGGACTACTCTGAGTTCGACGCACCGAGAAATGTGACGGCCTGCGCGATGACGCTCCGGGAAGATCTGGCAGCGCATGACAAAGTTTTGTCGGAAAGTTACGAGGTTCCCTTGGTGACGATGACCAAGTTGCTGACCGATTGTGTATCCCCAGGTCGGCGGATTTCTGACGTGGGGATTGTTTGCTTGTCGGATTGATTCAACCGGTGCCGTTCCTAAACAGAGCTGTTAGAGGAGAGTTTTCGAACCGTCGTCTTCAATTACCAGGTTGCAGACCGGTTCTGAGGAAACTGTGGAGCGGTACTGTGCCGAAAAATAGGCACCGAGGAAGCCGCCTATGGTATTGCAAATGACATCCGTCATTGAGGGAGTGCGATTGTGGCAGAAGACCTGGAAGAATTCGATCGAAAGAGAAACGCCGGCTGCAATGAGGACGACTGTCGTGATAGACCACAAGGAGGAAGAGTCCTCACCCCTCAAGTAATGTAAGAGATATCCGATGATCATGAACCAGCCGATATTGCCGATGATGTCCTTGAGCATATTCAGGGTGAGTGAAAAATCTTGAAAGGGAATCCAACGAATCGCTTCCCAGTGTGGGTGCCCGACAAAATTATTCAGTGGGAAAAGTGGGGTGAGACAGAGCACTACGAGCGAAAACCAAAGCAAACCTGTCTTTGGTTTCAAGACCGCAGGGATCGCTACAATGCGAAATGAATTAGATCCCATGTTGGAATAATCGCAAAAGATGAGGGATGACGTCAACCGGCCAATACGGCATTTAATTTCGTGCCCGGTGCTCGTATGTATAAATATCAAGAAGGAGAGCGGGTGATGTTTCGACTGTTCCCTATTGTTATTATTGAACTTTTTCTTTCCGCCTGTGCCTTGCGAAGACCACCCTCTATCCCAATGCCCATTAACAGCGGTCGGTGAGGGTGTTGTGGATCGGGATATAAACGAGAGCCGCGAGATGGCCAAAAATGCCGCGCGACGCCGAGCCAGGGCAAAACTGGGCAGGTTGCCGGCAGCACCGCGGCAGGGAGCGCGCTACTTGGCGAGTTCTTCGTTGATGGCTTGGACGAGTTTGTCGAGATCGAAGGGTTTTTCGAAGACGCGACGAGCGCCGAAGAGTTTGGCCACGTCGAGGAAGTTCTTATCCCCTTGCGCGCCGGTCATGGCGATGACCTTCGCGTCGAGATATTCTCGCGTCAGTTGTAAGGTGGCTTCGAGTCCGTCGGTTCCAGGCATCAGAATGTCCATGAGGACCAGGTCTACTTTGTTCTGCTGGTAGAGAGTCAAGCCCTCCCGACCATCGTGGGCTACGAGCACATGGTAGTTGGCCCTCTCAAGGACTTCCTTCAGGAGGCTCCGAATCGACTCTTCGTCGTCGATAACAAGAATTGTAGCCATGGCGTGAGATATACCCCTAATGTTTTCGATCTTACCTGTGTTGGGTTCTCCTGTCTAGCAGGATACTGGAAAAATTTTGACACGCAAGAGCTTCGATAGTCCGCACGTGCCACGAGGGCGACCGTCGGAGCTCGCTGGTGGCGCGCAGGCACTGATAGAACGGCCGAATGATCGGGTTCCAGCGCGTCGCCACCAAGGCTGCCATCTGGTGCGAGAGGGTCAGGCAACCGTCCTACACATCCGCATTTCCGGTGGGACCGGGGCCGGGCCAGATGAGGTAGGGTGGCTTTTTCATCGTCTCAGCCGAACGTGGGTAGAGACGTTGGGCATAGCTGAAGGCGTCTTCTTGCGCAACCAAACAAGTGGCTGCGGCGAGGTGGTTGGATACGACGCGGAAGGCCCCTTGATCATCCGCTGCGATGGTCGCCATATAGAGGGCACAAGAGAAGCTCCCTTCTTTTGAGCAGGCAGTGCTGATCAAGAGGTGCGATCCATCTGGAAAGGTCATGATTGGGTCCAAGTTGGTACGGCCCATGTGTACTCCTTTTCCGTGACGTGTACGATCTTATACGGCCTGGTTTGCGTAGGGGGTTACATAGAGCCTGAGGAGGTGTCCATCCCATTCGGTTCCTTCAAGTGCGACCACGGCGTTCAAGGCCTGTTCGCCGGACCCCATTTCGACGAATCCGTATCCAGCGGACTTTCCCGTATGTTTGAATCGGACCACATAGGCTCTGGCGACCAGACCGTAGGAGGTGAAGAGACCACGTAGTGCACAGTCCGAGATCGTGTCCGGGAGTCCTCCCACGTACAGGACCCGCTTCCCCATCGAGATTCCTTTCGTGACGTGTTAGTTCGTCCGAGCGAGCGAGTCTTCGACGGCAATGGCGCAAAAGAGTATGCCAGTCCAGACCGCATGGCGCCGCTGGCTGATCGGGATCGGTACACCCGAGGGGGTGATGGCCAACGTGGGTGATCGTAGAGTCATGGGCTGTTGTGACGTTTGGCTCATTGGCCCTCTCATCCAGGGTATTCGTATTGTGGCCTCAGGCCGCCAGTATACGCTGCATCTTGATTCGATCTAGGTCTGCAACCTCATTCGTTGTCTGCCGATCGTGCTATCGGACAGGGTCGAGTGCGGCACGGACTGGTGCTGTTCGGCGGTCTCCCTGAAGCGACCTGTGTGCGGAGCAGGGCGGAAACTAGCGCATCGATCGCGCAGAATCTAGACAGAGGGAATGAAGGCGCGAGGGATAGAGTAGTGACCGGACTTCATGTGAAGCTACCATAGCACAGTCTGGCTAGGTTAGCGAACGTGTCAATCTCTCATGACGTGATAATAGCCCATTATGTTGAAAGTAGAGGTCAGTTATTCCCCTCGCCACTTGGCCTTTCTTTTTCAAGAGGGTTGACGCCAGAAGCGGCTTGCTGTACGATACGTCCTACATCGTTGTCGCAGTAGTCCGGCGGCACGGCTGTATACACCATAACGGACTTCGCGATCGCATCGCGACCAGGTCCTGTTGGAGTTGACGCCTTCCTGGTTTCTCTCCCCTCGGTTCTCTGATCCCGTCTTAATGCGATCACACTGAAAGGATAGTGCATTGCATACCTCTGTTCACACGAGTTTTCATACATTTGGTTTGTCTGAACCGCTCTTGCGGGATTTGACGGCAGCGGGCTTGCTGGTTCCCACTCCCATTCAAGCTCAGGCCATTCCACCCGCGCTTGAGGGCCGGGACGTCATCGGTTGTGCACAAACCGGTACCGGGAAGACGGCCGCGTTTGTTGTCCCCATGATCGAACGGCTTGCGGTCCTGCCGAAAGGTCAGCCGCACGCGTTGATTCTCGCACCGACGCGGGAATTGGCGTTGCAGATTTTTGGTTCAATCGAGAAGCTCGGTCGAAGCCTCCACCTCTCTGCCACGGTCATCGTCGGAGGGAGCGATATGCAGGCGCAGATCAGAGGATTGCGCCAGCGGCCCGATATCCTGGTTGCCACACCGGGGCGTTTGCTAGACCATATGTGGAACGGGACAATCAATTTGGCCCCGATTAAAATTCTGGTACTCGATGAAGCCGACCGGATGCTCGATATGGGATTTGCGCCACAGATCAATCAGATTCTTGACGCGTTGCCGGTGGAGCGACAGACGTTACTCTTTTCCGCCACGATTCCGACGGATGTCACCCGCCTGGTTCAAGCGAGCCTGAACGGTGCCGTTCATGTGATGGTGACTCCTCCTTCGACGACGGCTGAAGGTGTGACACAGGCCTTGCATCATACGACCTCCCATGAAAAGCAGAATCTGTTGGTGTCGTTACTGGGGGCGGAACGAGGGACCGTCCTCGTATTCGCTCGGACAAAGAATCGAGTCGATCGACTCGGTCAGGCGCTTGAACAGGCCGGTCACCGCGTTGCGGTCATCCACGGAGACCGAAGTTTGCCCCAGCGCCTCCGTGCTCTCGATGGATTTAAACGAGGACAGGTCAGAATTCTCGTCGCGACGGATATCGCAGCCCGCGGGATTGACGTGGCAAATATCGGCCACGTGGTGAATTACGATTTGCCGAATTGTCCGGAGGACTATATTCATCGTATTGGACGGACAGCCCGGATGAAGATGACTGGGCTAGCCACCAGTTTCGTGACCTTCGAGGAACGTGATCAGCTGCGCGCGATCGAAACGTTGTTGGGGCATGCTGTACCGTTGGCAGAGGGAAGTCTCCACCCTAGTGATCGTACGCACTCGAGGATGCCTGAACGTTCCAGAGGTGACCGTCAGCGGTGGGGGGGCCCAGGCGAGGACCGACGTCAGCATCAGCCGAGTCCCCCGTCGTACCGGAGGGGGTCTAGGTTTCTTAGGACAGAGTCTAACGGCTAGGGAGATGTCATCGACGCGTATCTACTGACGGGCAAAGAATTGAGGATGATTTGCTGGTCCTGACTGATGCGGATGGCGTAGTGCTAATGGTGAAACAGAAGGGCGAGTATCGCCGCGTGATCACCCAACAGCTGCTAGAAGTGTTTGCCGCTGATCGCTTTGTGAAAGCGGCGTAGGATCACCTTATCCCTAATACAGTGGCTCTTGTGGACCCCACTGGAGCCCGGCCAAATCTGGATCCTCTCCCTCTCTGCTCAGGGGGCGAGCGGGCTTCTCGGTCTTGCGCTGTTCGCGGCGCGCGTCTTTTTCGCGCCGCTGAATTTGCTTCGCTTTCTCGCGGTCTCGTTTTGCGATGGTCGTTTTTCCTGCTCGTCCGATGGTGCCCTCCTTTGCCTGGCAACTCGGATTGAGTCACCAATTGCCTGCCGGATATGATCCTGTCCCCGCTATGATTGCGGCGATTCCGTCGCGCCGCGACGTCTCTTGCTGCTTGAGTCAGGAGCATGGCTGGTGGTCTTTGCTTCTCGTTCAGCCGTGCGGGAGCGAGTACCCTGGCCGAACCCACGGCTTGCCATG
Source organism: Nitrospirota bacterium (assembly GCA_963741245.1). Taxonomy (GTDB): domain Bacteria; phylum Nitrospirota; class Nitrospiria; order Nitrospirales; family Nitrospiraceae; genus Palsa-1315. Next base: position 15,934 of record CAVUHR010000029.1, read on the forward strand.
TTTGACACTTGCAGGCGGATGTCTTCCATTGATGTCGTCAGACTGGTATCAAGAGGACCTGGAAGGCCGAGCACCTCCCATCGGATTTTTGGTTTCCGCGTCGCCCGTGCCCTGTTCTTTCTCGACTTGTCGGCTCGCCACCCAGTGGATAGCTTCATAGTGCTCCTTTATACATAGAACCTAGTATCTCCAACGTGGAAAACGCACGATGGAGATGAGGGGTCGGATAGAAGTGCCGAAATCATTCCGTCCATCTTTCTGCTAGACACCCGCGCACAGAAAAGACGGAACGTATGAGCCGCCTGTCCTAAAGGATCAATCGCGCTGACACACCGCTATGAGATGGGGCTGCGCGAAGAGTAGTGCTGGCTCGTACGATGACGCACAATAACATGAGCCAGGGCGAGAGTCAAATAGGGTATATCAGTAGTGTCCCAACGTTTTCCTGTTGGTGGGATGGCCAGGAGCGCGATCGACAAGGCCAAGGGATTGGTACGATTGAAGAATTATATTTGTGAATAGAGCTTCATGATATACGGTAGAAACTTGGTAGGGACGCTCTATGGAACAGACCTCACGTCGATCCTCTGTCTTGAATAGGTTTCGCCAGCATCCTCGCGTCCGCATCTCTGCTCCATTTGTCTGCGCCCTGTCTCATTGCCGGCCTCGTCGTTGGTTGAGGAGGCCTGGTATCGACTTGGGCGTGGTCTACGATCTTTCGATACGCGGCGCCCGAGTCAGCACGGAGGCTGAGATCAGGCCAGGGGATGAAGTCACGTTGAGCCTACGTCTTCCCAAGCAAATCAAACCTGCCGATATTGCCGTTGCCACCGTGCAGTGGGCGAAGGATCAATTCTTCGGCCTGGTTTTCACGGAATTATCCCCTGCTGCACAGAATCGTCTAAAAAAGTACGTGGCTATCGTTTCAACGACTGCCGCGTAGCCTTCCGTCAATTCTTCACCATTTTACCGCTTACCGCCGCATCGTGCCTCTCTTGAAGAGGTGTGCTGTGCTAGGAGCCTGTCCGACATTGACCTTTCTACTGCGGCGAACGATCCGCGACCATCTGCGTTGTGCTCAGTAGTGCGGAGGAGGAACGATGTACTTTCGATCGCGTGGATAGGCCAAGGTTCGCACGGTTTCAGGGATGTAGGTAAAGGGGCGAGCGGACTTGTTTCGCACGAGATTGAAACTATGGGTTGAATCGTCCCTCCGTGGGCTGGCGGGACCGGTGTTCTTTGAGTCGTATTACTTGATGGCCACTGCCTTGACTTCCTTGAACGTGGTGTGGCCCAGAAGGGCCTTCTGAACTCCATCCTGCATGAGGGTGGTCATACCCTCTTCAATGGCAACCTTTAGCATCTCTTCAGTTCTCGCCTTCGTCTGAATCATGCGTTTGAGTTTATCCGATCCCAGAAGCAGCTCATGGATGGCCACGCGTCCTTTAAAGCCAGTGTGCTTACAGGTTTCACATCCCTTCCCGCGGGCTAGGCGGAAGGTGTTGTCTTGTGGGATGCCGAGCTTGTCCCAATATTCCGGTCCATAGCCCTGGCGGATTTCCTCGTATTCTATCGGTGTTCCGACGTACTGCTCCGTACAGTCCTTGCAAATTCGTCGAGTGAGGCGCTGGGCGAGGACTCCCAACATCGCATCGGCAAAACTAAACGAATCGCAACCCATATCGAGAAGTCGAGTGACGGTTTCCACCGCGCTGTTTGTATGGAGTGTGCTTAGGACGAGGTGTCCGGTCAATGAGGCTTCAATGCCAATTTCAGCCGTTTCTTTATCTCGCATTTCTCCGACCATGATCACGTCTGGGTCGGCCCGAAGAAACGCGCGCATGGCAGCGGCAAATGTGAAGTTGATCTTTGGGAGAACTTGAACCTGCCGGAGCCCATATTGTGTGATTTCGACGGGGTCCTCCGCCGTCCAGATCTTAAGGTCGGGCGTGTTGATTAAGCCGAGGACGGAGTGCAGGGTCGTGGTTTTTCCTGAGCCAGTTGGTCCGACGCAGAGAATGATGCCGTAGGGTTTTGTAGCGATCTCCTTGATTGCTGCGAGATTCCGGTCCGAGAACCCCATCTTGTCGAGGGGCAAAGGCTCGCTGGCCGCGAGCAGACGCATGACTATGTCTTCGTTATATCCAGCGGTCGGAATCGTTGCGACGCGCAACTCGATTTCCTTGTTCTCCGACAGCTTAAATTTGATCTTGCCGTCCTGGGGCTTGCGCCGTTCCGCGATGTCGAGGCTGGCCATAATCTTCAGACGCGACACGATGGCGCGCCGATAGCTTTGCGGAATCTTCATGTATTCGAAGCAGTCTCCGTCGACCCGGAAGCGGACAAGCGTCTCACGCTTTTCGCCATAGGGTTCGACGTGAATATCGGAGGCGCCTTGTCGATAGGCATCGGCGATGATCTGATTGGCTAGTCGTACGATGGCATTGTCATTTTCGTCGAGCCCGCCTCCGGCTTCCTCCGCCGCCGCCTCTTGAGCTTCGTTGACGAGTTCGCCGAGAATGTCGGAGACATTTTCATCTAACTTTCGTGTGCTGCCGATATCTCCCTGTCCCTGTCCTGTTGCGGAGCCGAGGAACTGGGCGATATCACGACGGAGACTGATCGCAAAGCGAATGTTAAGGCCGGGGAACGTCCGCTTAATATCCGCCACGCGATCGAGATCGCCCGGATCGTCCGTCAAGATTTCAATGGCGGTCCGATCCCGCTTGAGGGGCATCCAGTGGTTTTTCTTGAGGTAGTCGACGTTCAGGTTTTTCAGGAGTTCGATATCGACAATCGTTCGATCGCTGTACTCGATGTAGGGGCATTTGTGAAACTGGGCGAGCGACTTGCCGATTTCGAGTTTCGGTACCTTGTACCTTTCAATCAGGATGCTCTCGAAGTCCGACACGCCTCTCCGGGACTCGGCAATCGCCTGGTCCAATTCGTTCTGGGTAATGCGGTTGCTCGTGACCAGGCGATCGAACTTGGTTGGATTTTTCTTCGAGATCTTGCGGAGATTGAAGAAGGCGATGCCTAGTGCCTTTGCAATCTCCGCGACGGATTCTTCGTCTTTTCTGGTGAATCGTACACCGCTTTTTTTGTTGAGGAGTTGGAAGACGCCCATCAAATATTTGTTGTCTGCCACGATCGGGTAGGTCAGGACCTGTTTCGTCTTGAATCCGGTCCGCTTGTCGTAGGAGGAGTCATGGACGAGTGAGGGATGGACGCCTTGCAGCTCGGCGATGTTATAGGCATCGGCAATGCTCACTGGGCGGAGATACTTTGCGCAGAACCCAGCCAGGCTTTGTTCGGTAATGGGAATGCGGATTTCCTCGACGCTGTCAATGTGAGGGATTTTTGAGAAAATCTCTTTCTTCTCCGAATCGAACGCGAAGATGGTGAGGTCCTCGGCATCGAAGATGCTAAGAATTTCTTTACGCAAGTCGAGGAGAATATGGTCCAGATCGCTGGCCGCATGGATTTGGTCCGTGATGCGCTTGACGTTCTCGGCGAATGCCACTTTCTGCTGAAGTTCCTGAAGATTTTGTGGGATGGGCTTGGCTTGCATTATTATGGGCTCCTACCATCGACTGGGAAGGTCGTCGTCGGATTCGTATGCTCAATGAAGAGTGAGTACGATCCACGTGACCACAAATGCCTAGAGGCAGCGATCGAAATTCAGTCTAGCGGATCACGGATGGAAGGCAAGGAAAAGACGGTTTCAGACTGGCTACGGTCAAGGAAGCGAAACATGAATGACGCTACTGGCGGGTGGTATGGCTTTCATCTCGCCTGTGCCCGAGTCAGATGGGCGGCGACTTGAGCAGGAGGCAGCTTGAGCTTGACCCCGTCCTTCCGAGTTTTGACCTCTACGACTCCTTCGGCAAGGCCCTTGTCTCCGACGACAAGTTGGAACGGGGCTCCCATCAGGTCCGCATCGTTGAACTTCACGCCTGCTCGTTCGTCCCGATCATCCCAGAGTACTTCTAGCCCTGCTGTCTGCAGTTCGCCGTAGAGCTGCGCGGTGACTTGGGAGGTCTGGGCTGATTGGGTGAGCGGAAGGAGATGCACGTGGAACGGCGCGATTGGGAAGGGCCAGATAATGCCTTTAGCGTCGTGGTTCTGTTCGATCGCCGAAGCCGCAGTGCGTCCGATTCCGATGCCATAGCATCCCATGACGGCGAGGCACTCTTTGCCGTGAAGATCCAGGAATGAGGCCTTCATGGTTTCACTGTATTTGGTGCCGAGCATAAAGACATGTCCGACTTCGATGCCTTTCGTCGCCTTCAATGTCCCGTCTTTTCTCGGTGACGGATCTCCTGCACAGGCGTTGCGGAGATCGGCAAACTGCTCGACCTGAAAATCACGATCCCAATTCGCATCGACATAGTGCGTATCACTCTGATTGCCGCCGACGACCACGTTGCGCAAGGTTTTAACAGCGTGGTCGGCAATAATCCGAACATGTTTTAGGCCAACAGGACCGGCAAACCCTACTGGTGCGCCAGTGACTTGCTCGACGACGGTGGGAGTTGCGAGTTCAAGGTCAGGTACCCGCAAGAGCCGTTGAATCTTGACCCCATTCGCTTCATGGTCTCCCCGTACCAACACGGCGACCGTGTCTTTTCCTGTCGAGTAGAGAAGCGTCTTCACGAGGTGCGTGGGGGAGACGTTCAAGAATCTCGTGACCTCTTCGACTGTCCGGCAGCGAGGGGTCTGGACGGTACGCAGTGGGCGCGGGGTTTCGGTGTCCACATCAGTAGGAGGAAGCACTTCGGCCTGTTCGACGTTGGCGGCGTAGGTGCCTGCATCGCTGTAGACGATGGTGTTCTCGCCCGTATCGGCGAGCACCATGAACTCGTGAGATGAGCTGCCGCCGATCAGGCCGGTGTCGGCTTCCACGGCACGGAAGGTGAGGCCGCAGCGTGTGAAAATACGATGGTAGGCATCGTACATCTTCTCATAGCTGAGCCTGGCGCTCGCTTCGTCCTGATCAAAGCTGTAGGCGTCCTTCATGATGAACTCGCGCCCCCGCATGAGGCCGAAGCGAGGGCGTATTTCGTCGCGAAACTTTGTTTGAATCTGATAGAAGTTCAGCGGCATCTGCCGATAGGAACGAACTTCGCGCCGGAACAGGTCGGTGATTACTTCCTCATGGGTCGGTCCCAAGCAGAACTCGCGCTCGTGGCGATCCTTAAAGCGCATCAGCTCTTTGCCGTAGAAGCTCCATCGGCCTGTTTCTTGCCACAATTCTGCAGGGGAGGCAATGGGCATGAGGAGTTCTTGAGCGCCGGCCCGGTTCATCTCCTCTCGAATAATTTGCTCGACTTTTCGGATGACCCGAAGGCCGAGCGGGAGGTACGTGTAAATGCCGGCCGCCACCTTGCGAATCAGACCGGCTCGGAGCATGAGCTTATGGCTCACGGTTTCCGCTTCGCCCGGGTCTTCTCGCAATGTAGGGATTAAGACTTGAGAGGTCCGCATGATTCCGTGAGAAAGGTCAACAAGTCATCAAGCCCGAACGTCATCAAGTCCGAAGTGCCGGTGAGGGAGGAACTATTTTGCTGACATGACGACGTTCGACAATCAGACTTTCGGACTCATGATCTATCGTAAAAACATTCGTTCAAGATCATTCCAGACCGCAAAGACCATAACGCCCACCAATAGCACAAGGCCGGCCTGTTGCGCGAGTTCTCTCTGGCGTTCGCCGAGGGGTCTTCGGATGATACCCTCAATCAGGAAAAATAATAGATGGCCACCGTCGAGAATGGGAATGGGGAGCAAGTTGAGGAGGCCTAAATTGATGCTCAGAATAGCAATGAGAAAGATCACACTTGAAGCCCCCTGCGCACCGGCTTCTGCTGATATATTGGCGATCATCAGCGGGCCACCGATGTTTTTGCTGGAGATATCTCCCACAACTATCTTGTAGAGACCTATTGCAGTCAGCTCGGTCCAGCCCCATGTAGCTCTCAAGCCGTCATAGAGCGATAGCAGAGAGGTGTTAGAGTGCATGAGCGAACGTCCGCCGGGTCCTGAAATGCCGATCTTGCCGATTTCGACTGACTGGCCGTTGACCGTCGTCTTCTCAGCTGTGGGCGTCATGGTCAGTGCAATGCGATGCCCTTCCCGCAAGACTTCTACCTGTAACTGACGGTTGGGGTTTTCTTTCACAATACCGGTCATCTGGGACCAGGTATGAATCGTCTGGCCCTCGATGGTGACCACATGGTCCCCGGCTTGAAGTCCGGCTTTTGCTGCCGGAGAATTTTGCGCGACAGAGGTGACGAAGGGCGGGGTTTCTTCGACGCCCAGGTAGTATCCTGGCTCTTGTGCAGAGGCCTGTGGTCCGTGGGCGGTTGTGGGCACGACCGTCAGCGTTTTGACCTGTTCACCTCGTTTGATCTCGATCGTCAGCGCCTGCCCCTTGCTCTTCGCCACGGCGTCGAATAGTTCTGCTCTAGTCGAAATGTCACGCCCGTTGACTCGGCTGACACGGTCTCCAATTTGGATGCCTGCTGTGTCGGCCGGAGAGCCGGGGGCGATCGCTTCGATATCGGGGGTGAGATCCTGGAACGTCGGGACAGGAAGTGGCGCGCCGGTCGCGAGCCATCCGGCAAAAATAAAATAAGCCAGAATGAAGTTAAACCCAGGTCCTGCGGCGACGATCAGAACTTTGCTCCACAATCCTTGGTGCGCAAACGACCGCGCACGATCCTCCTGTGTGGTCGCCTCGGTCTCATCTTCGCCGAACAGTTTCACGTAGCCACCGAGCGGAATGGCCGAGACAAGATATTCTGTTTCACCTATTTTCCGGCCGAAGAACTTCGGTCCGAATCCAAGAGAAAACTTGAGGACCTTGACTCCGACCCAGCGAGCGGCCAGGAAATGCCCGAGCTCATGGAACGCGACTAACACACCCAGAACGACCAGGAACCACCATGCCTTCTGCAAGAACAACCAGACGGTATCGGGGGACCAGGTAAATGCCATGAACACGGTGTATGCTCCTTCGTGTAAACTTGCAGGATACTGAAAAAGTCCGTCAGCTTCGTTCTCGCATCGTTCAGACCCTCAACGTACCCCAGAGGGTACGCCTCGGCCCTTCACTCGCTGCGGCCTTGCTGAACGGCCTTTTTGAGCATCCTGCTCACTATTCAGGCACTATCACCGCACCGAATCGCACAAAACACCGGCTTTTCAGCGTCCGGTTATCGTGCCAACGACACAACCAACGATTCGGCTTTCTCTCGGGCCCAGCGATCTGCCTCCAGCGCGTCTTCCAACGTCTCGACGTCTTTGGTGGTATGGAGGTCCATCGTGCTGCGAATGATCTCTGCAATGTCGGTGAACCGGATACCCCCGTTCAAGAATGCCTCGACGGCGATTTCATTTGCGGCATTCATCGTGGCCGGCATCGTCCCGCCGATCCGCAGGGATTCAAAGCCGAGACCCAAGCAGGGGAACCGGTCGTGATCCGGCTTGCAAAACGTCAACTTTGCGATCTCCGTCAGATCCAAGGAAGGCAGATCCAGCGGCATGCGCCCTGGATATCTCATCGCATAGGAAATAGGTGTTCGCATATCCGGCAATCCCAATTGTGCGATCATTGAACGATCATTGTATTCTACCAGAGAATGAATGATGCTTTCCCGATGGATCATGACCTCGATCTGGGTTTCCGGGATGTCGAAGAGCCACCGGGCTTCGACGATTTCGAGACCTTTGTTCATGAGGGTGGCAGAATCGATCGTGATTTTGGCGCCCATTTTCCAGTTGGGATGTTGGAGTGCCTGTTCGGGTGTGACGTCCTGCAACTCCTCCCGGCTCAGGGTCCAGAGGGCCCCGCCGGACGCTGTTAAGATCAGACGGCGGACATCCTCTTTGCGATGGCCTTCTATCGACTGGAAGATCGCACTGTGTTCGCTGTCGACTGGGAAGATACGCACGCCATGCCGTCGCGCTTCGTCCTGCATCAGTTTCCCCGCCATGACCATCGGCTCTTTATTGGCCAAGGCGATTTGCTTTCCGTTTCGGATCGCCGCAAGGGTGGGTACGAGACCGGCCCCACCGACGATGGCGGAGATGACGAGTTCAGCTTCGGGCACAGTGGCGACCTGAATCAAGCCTTCTTGCCCAGCCAAAATTTCGACAGGCAGTCCCGCACAGCGTTGCCGGAGCCTGGCGGCAGCAGAGGCATCCGATAGGGCCACCACGCGGGGCTTGAACCGGCGGATCTGCTCCTCGAGTTTTTCATCATTGCTGCCGGCAGTCAGTCCTGCCACGCAGAATTCTTTGGGGAACCAATCCACGATATCTAAGGTGCTGGTGCCGATCGACCCAGTCGAGCCGAGGATGACGATCGTTTTCATAGGGGCTCCTTCACTCAATGACTCGTAGCCGGCTCGCCATCGTGACATAGTAGTAGAAGACGGGGGCGGTGAACAAGAGGCTATCCAGACGGTCGAGCATGCCCCCGTGGCCCGGTAGTATCCCGCCGGAGTCCTTCATGCCGACGCTGCGTTTCATGGCCGATTCGGTCAGGTCACCCCAGAGACCTGTGATTGTCAGCAGGGTAGCCAAGATCAGACAATCGAGACCGGACAAGTCAGGGAGAAACCACCAACGAGCTGCGTACCCGGCAATTATGGCAGTAATCAAGCCACCCACCAAGCCCTCGACAGTTTTTTTTGGACTGATCGTGGGAGCCAAGCGATGTCGCCCGCACAGTGTGCCGACAAGATAGGCGCCGGTATCGGATGCCCAGGTCACCAGTAGAAGAAAGAAGATCAGCCATTCACCCAGAGGCAGGAGCCTCGTCATCGAGAGAGTGCCGAGTGTGAGGCCCAGGTAGAGCACGCCGAACAAGGTTATGGCACCATCCCTCAGGCTCTGTTCGAGGGGCGAGCGACTGAGGAGCGGGACTGAAATAATACAGACCAGTGTGGCCAGGAGGGTTGGAACGATGATGTCCGGACGGTGTGTTCCGAGAATCAAGGCGGCGAATCCTGTCAGGCCGATCCCTATCAGCCAGGAGTGGCTGCGGGAGCCGAAACATAATCGGTAGAACTCGAAGAGGGCGAGCCCCCCCGCCAGCATCACGACGCCAGAAAATGCGAGGGGTGGGGAGTAACGAATGACGGCATACAAGAGTGGAACGAGGACCAGAATGGTATAGATCCGACGGGGATCAAATCGGGACGCCGTCACTGGCGTTGGCTCAGCCTGCTGCTGGCCGGTGGCTTTGTATTCCTGCATGTGGAGGTTTAGATCGGCCACTATGAAGAAATGGTGCTGAGGACGCGACCGAATCGCCGCTCACGTCGCTGGTATTCCAGCAAGGCCAGCAAGAATTCGCGGCGACGGAAGTCGGGCCACAGGGTCGGAGTGAAATACAGCTCGGTGTAGGCGAGCTGCCAGAGGAGAAAGTTACTGATTCGCGCTTCGCCGCTGGTCCGAATCAACAGGTCTGGATCGGGCAGCTCATGGGTGTAGAGATATTGCTGGATACGCGATTCATCCACATCGTCCGGTTGCAGCTTTCCGTCTTGTGCTTCATGAAGAAGTTCACGCACCGCGTCCACGATCTCAGTGCGACCACCATAGCTGAGCGCGACTGTGAGATGCAGTTTATCGAGATGGGCAGTTTCCTGTTCAGCGGCCCGGACCCACTGGAGGGCGGAGGCCGGGAGGGAGTCGATTCGGCCGATCGTGCGCAACCGGACACCCTGCTCAATGAGTTTCGTTCGTTCCGTCGAAAGGTAGTATTCGAGCAAGCCCATGAGGGAGGAAATTTCCTGAACGGGACGGTTCCAATTCTCCTGTGAAAACGCGTAAATTGTTAGGGCGTGGATGCCCAGTTCCAAGCAGACCGTAATCATTTCCCTGACGGACTTGATCCCTTCCCGATGACCGGCAATGCGAGGGAAGCTTCTCAGTTCTGCCCAGCGGCCATTGCCATCCATGATGATGGCGACGTGCTTGGGTAAGAGGTCGGGTTCGAGTTTTGCGGCAAGCTCTTCGACAGATAGCTGGTCCACGGTCGTCGAGTCTTTCGTGTCCATAGAGTGCAGTTGGTAAAGATCCCTTCCCTCAAGGATCGTGCGGTAGGCGAGCAAAGTCTACTGGTGAGGGAGGGGAATGTCAAACGAATTTTCGTAAAAGTCCTGTAAAAGCGATGAGTTGGATGAATTATCGTTGCGCCCGTGGAAAGGGATCAGCTATACTTCCCCGTCCATTCGTCTGCCAACCGTCGTGAGGATTCACAAACCATGGGTGAACTTGTTCAGTTGACGTCCTTTGGTCTGACCGAAGGTGAGGTGCTCGGGGCGCTCGGGCGGGTCAAAGTCCGCGATGTCGACTATGCCGATCTCTACTTTGAGTCCTGTGTGTCCGAATCCGTCTCGATGGAGGAATCCCTCGTCAAGCGCGCGACGAAGAGTGTGTCGCAGGGCGTGGGGGTGCGAGCGACGGCAGGGGAAAAAACTGGTTTTGCCTATTCCGATGAGCTGACGAAGAAGGATCTCGAACTAGCGGCTGATACGGCCCGTTACATTGCCAATTCGCCGAGCGGGACCCACGCGGTTCCGGTTCCCGTTCATCATCGTCCCACCAAGGATCTCTACCCGATCGAACGGGCACAGGCCGAAGTCGCCACGGCGGATCGCGTGTCCTTATTGAATGCGATCGATGCCGAAGCGCGCCGATACGACCCACGCATCAAGAATGTCATGGCCTCGTTTAACACGGAATATAAGGTCGTGATGGTCGCCACCTCGGACGGCACGCTGATAGGGGATGTACAGCCGCTTTCGAGGCTGCAAGTCACCTGTATCGCCGAAGAGAACGGCCAACGCCAAGCCGGCTCGTTCGGCGGGGGTGGCCGTGTCGGATTTGAATTTTATCACGAGGGCGCCCGGTATCTGCGGTATGCACGTGAAGCGGCACGTGAAGCGGTTCTCAACCTGTCTGCCGTCGAAGCGCCGGCCGGTGTCATGCCGGTCGTGCTGGGCGGAGGCTGGCCGGGGATTTTGCTGCATGAAGCCATTGGCCATGGCCTGGAAGCGGACTTCAATCGCAAGAAAACCTCAGCATTCTCTCACCTCCTCGGTAAACGGGTAGCGTCCGACGTCTGTACGATCGTCGATGATGGAACATTGCCGGGCCGGCGGGGTTCGCTCAACATGGACGATGAAGGGACCTCGACTGGTCGTACGGTGCTCATCGAACGCGGGATTCTGCTCGGCTACATTACCGATAAATTAAATGCGCGGCTGATGGGCATTCCCCTGACCGGCAACGGGCGGCGAGAAAGTTACCAAAGTGTGGTGCTGCCGCGAATGACGAATACGTTTATGCTGGCCGGGACATCGGACCCTGAGGAGATCATCCGCTCGGTCGATCGCGGGCTATATGCCGTGTCGTTCGGTGGCGGGCAGGTGGATATCACCAACGGTAAATTCGTGTTTTCCGCCAGCGAAGCGTACTTGATCGAGGGTGGGAAGGTGACGAGGCCAGTCAAGGGCGCGACCTTGATCGGCAGCGGACCGGATATCCTCACCAAAGTCTCGATGGTCGGGCACGACCTCAAACTCGATGAGGGCATTGGTACTTGCGGAAAAGAAGGGCAGTCCGTTCCAGTGGGCGTCGGCCTGCCGACCATTCGAATCGATGAAATCACCGTGGGTGGGACGCAGCGATGAATCAGCAAATACAGCAGCGCGATGGGTATAGCCAGCTCGCCATAGATCTCTTGGCCAAGGCGAAGCGCAGTGGGGCGACGGAAGCGGATATCATTATCGCCGACGGCGAAACATTTTCGGTACAAGTCCGGTTGGGTGCCGTCGATCGCCTCACGAAAGCGCGGGAGAAGCATCTCGGCTTGCGTGTGTTCGTTGGGAAACGTTCCGCCAGCACCTCCACCTCAGATTTCTCAGCGGACTCCTTGAATCAACTCGCCGCCGAGACCTGTATTTTGGCGAAGGCCGTTGTGGAAGATCAGGTGTCCGGCTTGCCGGCGGCGGATCAGATGGCGGGAGAGAGGCCGGATTTGGATCTCTACGATCCCACCCGACTGAATACGGAACAGCAGATCGAATTGGCCAAACGTGTAGAGGCTGTCGCCATGTCTACGGACGCGCGCGTGACGAATTCTGAAGGGGGCGACTTCGACTCCTCCTCGGGGCGCGTGGTGCTGGGTAACAGTCACGGATTCCTGGGGGAGTACCAGAGTTCCAGTTTCTCGATGTCGGTGTCGCCCGTCGCCACCGATCCGGAGACCGGAGCCATGCAGCGCGATTCCTGGTACGATGTGCAACGGAAATTCGCCAAGCTGGATTCCCCGGAGGCGGTGGGACTGGAAGCGGCGCGGCGGACTGTCCGAAAGCTCGGAGCGAGGAAAGTTGCGACCCAACGAGTTCCTGTCGTATTCGACTCCGAAACGGCTGGCAGTCTCATGGGGAATCTCTGCAGCGCGGTGTCAGGTTACGCACTCTACAAAGGGGCTTCGTTCTTGGCAGGCCAATTAGACAAACCGCTGGCCCCTGAGTATGTGACGGTCTATGACGATGGGCGAGTGGTCGGAGGACTGGGCTCTCGACCGTTCGATGGTGAAGGTCTGCCGACCAGGAAGACGACAGTGGTGGAGCGAGGGGTGTTGAAGAGCTACTTGCTCGATACCTATTCAGGAAGGAAGCTTAGGCTGGCGTCGACCGGTAACGCCTCACGCAGCGTTGGTGAAAATCCGTCGGTCGGTCCCACGAATTTCTATCTCGCGGCCGGGACGAAGACGGCACAAGACATTATCAAGACGGTGAAACAGGGTCTGTATGTCACGGACCTCATCGGCTTCGGCATCAACATGGTAACCGGTGATTATTCACGGGGGGCTGCTGGATTTTGGATCGAAGGGGGCGAGTTGGCTTACCCCGTGGAAGAGATCACGATTGCGGGCAATCTGAAAGACATGTTTGCGGGAATCGAAATGGTCGGCAGCGATCTCGTGTTTCGCGGGCGCATCGCCAGTCCAACCGTGAAGATTGCAGAGATGATGGTGGCAGGCAGCTAGCGCGATCAGCGGCTAGCTGCCAGTTCTGAGTCTTGAGTGTTGAGTTCTGAGTTAAAGAATCGAAGGTCGAGAAAAACAACTTTTTGAATCTATAACTCAGCACTCAGAACTTATAACTCAAAACTTGCACCTGTAAGGAAGTGCCTTATGGCCGATTCAATCAGAGAAACGATGGTGCAATATCCGAGCGGGAACGTAACCGTTCGCTCCTATGTAGCTGCGCCACAGACGAGGGAGAAGCGCCCGGCCATCATTGTGGTGCAGGAATGGTTTGGGCTGTCCGACCATATCAAGGGCATTGCGAAGCGCTATGCGGCAGAGGGCTATGTGGCCATTGCGCCGGATCTCTACTCCCGTTTGGGTAATGCTCTTGCAACGGACCCAGGCGAAGCGGGTAAGTTGATGAATACACTCAAACAAGACGATGGACTGGCGGACTTGAATGCGACAGTGGCGTATCTCAAGACCGTTCCGGAAGTAGACGCGAAACGAATCGGCGTCACAGGATTCTGCATGGGTGGGTCCTATGCCTTGATGTTGCCCTGCGTCAATGCTGACATCAAAGCAGCCGCGCCATTTTATGGACAGGTACCCAATCCCGACACCCCACTACAGAAGCTTGCAGGTCCGGTTCTCTATATTTATGGCGAAGACGATGGCTGGATTACCAAGGCGGATGTGCAGCGGCTTGCGGCGGCGCTGAAGAAGTACAATAAGCCCGGAGAGATTAAGACCTATCCCGGTGCTCCCCATGCCTTCTTTCGCGACAACGATCCGAGCGTGTATCGTCCAGAGGCGGCGAAGGATGCTTGGGTGCGCACGATTGCGTTTTTTAAGCAGCACCTGGGATCGTAAGCGGAGTCACAAGCGATATGCCGCTCGATGCCGACCTCGGAAAGAAAATGCTTCAGCTGATCACGTCGCGCTACGATGATCGGCATTGGCGCAAGAAGATTGAAAAGACCTTGAGTTTGCCTCAATCTGGTGTCGGGGATCCCGCGCAACAGCAGATCTTCATGTATCTCAAGATCGGGCTCAAGGGCTACAAGTCACGCCGTGCGGACCCAGACTCGTGGATCATCGGAGGGTACGCGACCAAGGAAGTCATTGATCGAGCCAAGTTCCAGCCTCAGCTGGTCGGTCCCGACATCACGAAGAATGATGTTGCGTTCCTTGGCAGCGATCCTGGGAAAGAGATCGATGAAGCCTGGTGGGATGAGATGCTTGTGTCCTGGTTCGATGTGCCGGAAGAAGTAAAACCTGCTGAGGAAGAAGCTGCTGAGTCCACCGATTCAGACCCCTCGTCCACCATCAAAGCGAAAGTCTAGAATCGCCGCCCGCTGCTGCCGCCGCTTTTGCCAGCAGGGAAGTGTCGTTCGGGAGGATGCGTGCCGCCGCAAGACCTCCTGAATCACCCAACTACGCCTGACGCGCTCTCAGCCTGTAAACTCGCCGAGCCTCGAACAGTACAGACTTCGCCGTTGCGACTGCAGAGCAACGGTCGCACGCTGCGGCAAGTTGTGTCCCGATTCATCCGGTCATCGGCGGCAACGATCCTCCCGAGCGACTTTGAGGAAGAAACCGAGCGAGCTTGGAAGGATTTGTTGAAACAGACGCGATGCTGAGACTCAACCGTCCCCACACCTCCCGGAGCGACCCCTTCGGGCTCCGTCGAGCGGATCATGTGGCTGGGCTCCGTACCCCTTTGCCACTTCGATTCAGGGCGTATGTGTAGAACATGGCCGTCCTCACATCGGTGTGGCCCAACAGCTCCTGCACTGTGCGAGAACGATAAACGGGGACATTCTGAGCTTGATGGGTCCACTCTGGATGAGTGACTCGACTTTGCCTCGGATGGAAGGGATGGGCACGGAGGCCTTCGTCATGGCGTCATATGCCAGTTAGTTGCCAAACCAGGTGCCGTGGCGCCGTTCTTCTGGTCCGGTAAGGCGCACGGCCAACAGCGAAACACCCATTTGCAGTCTTGCTCCATCGCATCATGGCGAAGCCGGAGCTGCCTGCCCTTCGTCAGCCGAGGCTTTCCTCCGTGCTGTTGAGTACAAAAGGGTCGCTATTTGTGATGGAAAGGAAACGTGCGAGTTATGACCCAAACAAATCCATCTGGGCCGGTTGAGGCGGGTCGATTTGCATTGTGGGGGTTTCTGGTGTGGTTGTGGCTTCCGTGGGTTTGACCGGTTTCGCCTGGCGGTCAAGAAACTCTCTCAGCTTCTTGAAGTCCTCACGAAGCGGTTCGAGCATGCTGCCTTGGTGCAAGGCTGCGGCGGGATGCAGCAAGGGGAAGAGGACAAAGTCTTTCAAGTAGAACGCCTGGCCGCGAACCTTTGTAATTCCTACTTTCCGTTCCAGCAATGTTTGCGTCGCCCAATTCCCTAACGTGCAGACCAGTTTCGGGTGGATCATCGCGATCTGTTGCATCAGAAACGGTTTGCACGTCTCGACTTCATCCGGTTCCGGGTCGCGGTTGTTCGGGGGGCGGCATTTGATCACGTTGGCGATGTAGATGTCGCTGCGTGACAATCCTGCCGATTGCAGGAGATCATTCAAGAGTTTTCCCGCTGCCCCGACAAACGGTTCCCCTTGCTGGTCTTCATGGAAACCCGGCGCTTCCCCCACAAACATCACGCTCGCGTGAGGATTCCCCACACCAAACACCACTTGGGTTCGGCCCATCTTCGAGAGCTTGCAACGTTGGCAGTCATGCAGAGACTTGCTGAGTTCGAGGAGGGGCATGATGGTGCAGTAGAGCAGGTGAAAAGTTGAAAGGATTTTAGGCGGGCCGATTTTTCTTGTCAATGGAGTAGAAACGGCGGTATCCGGTCATCATCATACTTGGTTTAGCGAAGGCTATGGCATCGGCGCAGCGGTTGCCACTGATAATGGCGCTTTCGAGGTTGGGAGGCCATCCTGTATCGGTCCAGGCTCCTACTACAAGCAAATTGGCAATCGGACTGCGTTGGATGGGTCGATGTAATTTTGTTCCGGGCCTCAGTGAGAGGATGGCGCCTGGAATTGTCCGACGGCGGGTTGATGCAATCCTGCTTTCAGGCATGAGGAGCCCCAACGATCTGAGCAGATCAGAGACAGCTATATCAAGGTTTGAGTCCGGTCGAGCCTGTGCGAACTGACTGTCGGTCGTGCTGAGAGAGAAGCTGGTGTGATCAGGCGTTGCCCTTGTGGCGAGTACCGAGTGAAATGATGTGTCATTCAGCAGGATGAGGCGAGGGGTGGCACAGGGTTGCTCAGCATGCACGTGAATGATTGTACCGTTCACCGATAGCAATTCCGCGAGTTGTTGAAAATAGGCGTAGCGGGTCAGCCATCGCTCTGGAAGTAAGGGCGTGAGCTGCTGGGGGGGTAGGGCTGTCACATACCAATCAGCTTGCAGCAGGGAGCCATCCTGCAGCAGGACGCCCGAGATGCAATCTCGTTCATAACAGAGCTGTGTGGCTTCAGTATTCCTCAAAATTGTCGCGCCGGCCTGGGTCAGTGTTTCGGTGATCGGTTGTACGAAGCAGGTCTGAAGTGAGTCCTGAACAACCGAGATGCGGCTATCTGAACGAGTGCTCAGGAACAATGGCCTCATTGATGTGACGAAGGCATCGGCGGACATCGTGGAGAGATCATTGCCGGTCAGCCATCGTGCGAGAGGATTCCAGACGATGCGGCGTGTCTGCGCGCTCTGTCCGATTGAAGTAAGCCAGTCGTCTGCGGTGCGTTGCTCCAGATCCTCAGGCAGCCGGTCATCTCCTTCCCACAGCTGTTCCACCCATGATGCCAGTCGCCATCGTTCTTTCCAGGGGATGCCGGCAAATCTCAGGAGGTTCATCCACGTATGAAGAGGAGCAGGGAGACTGGTGCGCGGGTAATGAACGAGGGAACCGTCATAGAGACGAAATTCTAGCGGGATCTCGGCCTCTGCCGGCTGCTGTGGATCGGGATGCAGCGAATCCAGCAAGGCTTGTATTGCGTGATGGCAGCCTAGGATAGTGAAGGGCTCAGGGGTATCACCAAGGTCTTCGCTTATGCGAGCGCCTCCAAGCAGCGGGCGACGATCGATGATCGTGACTCGATAGCCAAGACGAGTGAGGCGGTAGGCGGTGGTGAGACCGGCTGGGCCTCCACCAAGAATCACGACGGACTGAGTGGTGGTGGTTGTCACGAGAATCGGGAGCGAAGCCAAACTCCGGCGGCCACGGCCAGTCGACGACTTGTTGAGAGCCGGGCCCGTGGGCCGAATATCTGATGTCCCGGCTCCTCGATCTTTTTCAAAATGCGGAAATATACGGCGCGCATGATTTCAGAGACAGTCAGTGCCCGCCGGTCTTGTGCCGGTAGGGCCTCGAACGCGTCCTGTGCTTTTGCGTAGTACTCATGGGCCCTTGCAGTTTCGGAGTGAAGCAACTTGCGGAGCTCTTCGCTTTCTTGTCGCTGGAGGATTGCCTGATCGGTACAACCGAATTTCTTCAGGTCTTCTTGCGGCAGGTAGATGCGGCCTTGGGCTGCATCTGTCCCGATGTCCCGTAGAATGTTCGTCAGTTGGAACGCCATCCCGAGATCGACGGCATAGTCTTGTGCCCTGGCCGATGTCGGTCCGAAGATATGGAGGCAGATCAGTCCCACGACCGACGCGACACGATAGCAGTAGAGCGAGAGGTCTTGAAAGGAGGCGTACTGTGACGCAGTGAGATCCATTTCAACCCCTTTAATCAGCTCATCGAAATAGGCCTGAGGGATAGACAGTTGCCTCACGTGGTTGGCCAGGCTGATGGTCACGGGGAAGGTCGGCGTGCCGCGGTAGGCCGCTTCAAGCTCGGTTCGCCACCGGAGCAGTTGCTCCTGGGGGTTGCTTCCTGCCGGGGGTTCATCGACTGCATTGTCGACTTCCTTACAGAAGGCATACACCGTGTACATCGCAGCGCGCCGTTTTCTCGGGAGGAAGAGGAAGGAGTAGTAGAAATTGCTTCCGCTCTTCTTGGTGAGAGCCGTGCAGTAGGCTTGCGCGTTAGTGACGGAGAGTGAAGTCATGGGCGTTGGTGAATCGGCAGTGGTCTAAGGCGGCAGGCCACAGATTCGTGAACGTGGTCGTGGTCTGACGGGTGCAGGATAGCCGCCAAGAGTTCGATGCCGTCAATCAATCGAGGACCTGGCCGGCTGAAATAGGAGGCGGCGTCGACCAAGAATGTGTGTTGTTCCAGGTCAGAGGATAGGTGCCATTGACCCGGCTGCTGCATGAGTTGGAACAGTTCTTCTTGGGTCCGTTCAACGGAAAAACCGCAGGGCATCACGATGAGGACGTCCGGAGCCGCGGCCAGGACCTCGTTCCACGTCACAACCCGCGAGGGGCCCCCAGGCTGCGCCATGACATCCTGGCCGCCGGCGAGCTGGACCATTTCAGGAACCCAGTGACCGGCGACGTAGAGTGGGGAGAGCCATTCGATACAGACCACGCGAGGACGATGAGCGATCCTCTGGACACGGCGGTGCACAGCCTCGAGTCGGTCACGCAAGTGTGCGGCGACACGATGGCCCTCCGCTGACCGATCGGCAGCGTCGCCGATCCGAATGACATCATCGATCACATCATGGACCGTACTGGGGTTCAAAGTGAGGACGGTTGGTTGCCGAGACATAGAGCAAAGGGCGTCCTGCAGTTGATCCGGCGTGACGGCACAGACATGACAGAGGTCTTGGGATAAAATCAGATCGGGTTGCGCCTGCCGCAGCAGATGGTCTTTCAGCCGATAGAGCCGTTGTCCTGACGCCACAAGCTGCCTCACTTGTCTGTCGATGTCGGCGCTGGCCAGTCCATGAGGAGGAATCATCGGTTCAACCATGATGGGCACGCTTCTGACCGACGGCGGGTAGTCGCACTCATGACTGATCCCGACCAACTCATCGCTCAAGCCGAGCAAGGCAATCACTTCAGTCGCACTGGGAAGCAGAGAGCAGATTCTCATACCACTCGGTTCTTATGCGGCCGGCCACAGGCGTTCGCGGAGTTCGCTGAGGCGAATCTGTGAAAGGCTCTGGGCGACCGCATGGGCTTCATGCAGATCTTGGATCGTATGGGTGTTCGCCACGGCGAGGACTTTCATCCCGGCGGTTTTCGCGCCGCGAATACCCGGGATCGAATCCTCAATCACCAAGCAGGATCCGGCGGTGATGGCCTGCTTTCGACATTGTCGATTCAACCCGTTGAGGGCTTGGAGAAAGGGTTGCGGATCGGGCTTTCCTCTGGTCACGTCTTCCGCGCTGGTGATGTGAAGGAAATCTTTTCGGAGTCCTGCCTCTACAAGGATCATCTCGATTTCATGGCGGAGGGCGCCGGACGCGATGGCCAATGGATAGGCGGTGGCGGCCTCACGCACGAACTCGCGCACCCCAGGGAAAATAACCAGATGATCCTTCACCGATTCCAGATAGACATGGGCTTTTCGTTGCATCAGTTGCGCGAGAGCGGACGGGTCAGTGGGATGTTGGTTCTCGGTGAGTGCCGCAATAAAGCAGCCCCGATCGTCGTATCCCAAGTAGTTGGCGTAGTAATCGGATTCAGTCAGGCTGATGCCGATTTCAGCCAGCGTCTGACGAAAACCAGCGAAATGGAGGGGTTCGGTGTCCGCGATTACGCCATCAAAGTCAAAGATAATCGCTGTGAGTGTGGCCATGCAATCGTCTCGATACAGTGGGTTTGGTTACGGGATATAAACGAGCGGATTATAGCACAGGGGCATCGCCTGAACAGGCGAGAATGTGTCTGGTTCGCAGGCCACTCGCGTGAGAGAAAACGGAAGGATCAGAACTTCAAGCGAAGACGTTTCTCCGATACCCAACCCTTGGCACCTTCGTCGGTGCGTACCAAATACATCCAGCCGCTGGGTTGTAGATCACCGTCCATGACGGTCAGTGAGGTCCCTGGACGAACGATTAGCCCTGGCTTGCTGCTCGATGAATCTGAGAACAACGAAATGCTTCCGCCGGGAGCTTTGTCGTCTACCGTGACGGTCACTTTCTGTCCTTCGCTGAACATCGGGTCGAGAGGCGGTACGACTGGTGCAGCGGGTCTCGTTGCCGTTTGGGACGGTGGAACGACTGCTGGGGCCGCAGGGGCGACGGCAGTGGCGGGAGTGGTTGCTGGAGCCAAGGGGGCTGGGGCCTCGTCACTCGGACTGGGAGCGGCTTGTGGCGCGGGTGCCGGTGGTGCCACGGGTGCCGGGGCCAACGGTTTCGGTTTCATGGCGATTGGTGGTGGGGTGCTCTCACCAAGGTAGGGACTCAGCCATTCTGTAATCATCTCCGGTTCCATCGAAACATAGGCAATACCGCCGACAAGAGCTAAGAGTAGTATCCAGAGGATCGGGCTTCCCCCACCGGGTTTCTTGTGGGGGGGCAGCGGTTTCCTTGCCTTAGTAGCGATCGTTTGATCGAGTTCCTCTTCCGTGAATTCCAAATCCGGTTCTGGTTGGCGGGCGAAGAGGAGAGTGCAATCAACAGGATTCCAGACCGATGTCAGGTTCCCAACGAGCGCAGCCATCGAGCACCTCCCTACTGAGCGATTCGATCCCACATGGGCTAATCTGTGAAAATACCTATCACCATCGCCGAGTGGTGTCAATTTTGTTGAGGAATTGCGCCTACGAGCAGCTAGGTACAACAGGGATGATCGGGGCTGCAGGAAAAGACTTGTCGTTCCCGACTGCCCGTACGAAATACGGTGAGGCCTTTACATCCGAGTTGGTATGCGAGCAGAAAGGCCGCGGCCACCTCGGCTTTGGTCGCCGTGACCGGCAAATTGATGGTTTTTGAGACTCCGCTGTCGCTATATCGCTGAAACACAGCTTGCATACGCACATGATGCTCGGGTGAGACATCATGCGCCGTGACAAACAGTCGGCGTAGCTCTTCGGGGATATGGGCCAAATGTTGAATGGAAGGATGCGCCGCCAGGTTGGGCTGGAGTGAGACGAGATCGAGACCAAGTGTGCGCGCGCGACGGACGAAGGCTGGATGAAGTGAGGTGAGCACGACACCGTCCATGACGCGACGGACTTCCTGTACGCCGTATATCGGTTCAATGCCAGGTGAGCAGTTGGCGATGATGCTGATGCTGCCAGTCGGAGCAATGGTGGTCACGGTCGCGTTTCGATGCCGCTGATGAAGTGTTTGGAGCCGGCTGCCTCGATAGGCAGGAAAGACTCCACGTTCAGCGGCCAGCCCTGTCGACGCGAGGTGGGCGCGAGATCGAAAGAATTCCATCAGAGTCGAAGCTGTGTGGAGTGCGGCTTCGGAGTTGTAGGGGATATTGAGGGCGATCAGTAGATCGGCGAAGCCCATGATGCCCAGGCCAATCTTCCTCGTATGTTTTGTCATGCGATCGATGAGAGGAAGCGGGAACCGGTTGCGATCGAGCACATTATCGAGGAAGCGTACGGCGAGAGAAATGGTTTCGGCCAATCGGACAAAGTCGATGGTGGGGCGTGCATCCGGTCGTGCGACGAAGTTGGCCATGTTGATGGAGCCGAGGGTACAGGATTCATAGGCCAGAAGCGGTTGTTCACCGCAGGGGTTGGTCGACTCGATGGTGCCAAGGCGAGGGGTGGGATTGGCCCGATTGATTGTGTCTAGAAACACCAGGCCTGGCTCGCCGCTGGCCCAAGCCGCTTCGACGAGCCGATCGAAGATGAGCTGTGCCGGGAGCCGCCTCGTCGTTTTGTTGGTATGGGGATTGATCAGGGCATAGGCGCGGCGGCGTGCGAGGGCCTGCATGAAGGAATCGGTGATGCCGACCGATAGATTAAAATTCGTCATCTCGGTTGGCACCTGTTTGAGTGCGATGAAGTCGAGGATGTCTGGGTGGTCGATACGCAGAATGCCCATATTCGCGCCGCGTCTGGTCCCGCCTTGCTTGATGACGTCTGTCGAGAGGTTGAAAAGGCGCATGAAGGAAATGGGTCCGGATGCCACCCCGCTTGACGACGCGACCCGGTCGTTGTGAGGGCGTACGTGGCTAAACGAGAATCCCGTGCCGCCGCCCGATTGGTGAATGAGCGCCTGATGTTTCAGGATGTCATAAATGGAGGCCAGGGAGTCTTCGACCGGGAGGACGAAACAGGCAGAGAGTTGCTGGAGGCGTCGCCCGGCATTCATTAGTGTGGGGGAATTGGGAAGAAAATCGAGGCGGGCCATGCAGTCGTACCAGCGATGCGCCGCGTGGGACAGCCGGCCGGCGATAGGGTAGAGTCGTTCGGCTTGTGCGATATCGGTCGCGACGCGCCAGAATAGTTGCGCCGGTGTTTCGATGATCTTTCCCGCACTGTTCTTGGCCAGATAGCGCCCACGGAGGACAATTTTGGCATGGGCTGAAAGTCGAAGTCGTGGAGATAGCGGCGGGCGCGAGGTCGTGGTCGCCTTCTTGATGGACATAGCCCCATTATATACCGGCAGCAGCCTGATTGACTCTCCTTCGGCGAATACTCCGCGACTTGCTGCGAGGAGCTTTATTGATGGTGTGGGAGAGATGGTGCAGCTTGCATCTTGAGTGCTCAGTTCGGCAGAATGAGCACCCACTGACCGACGACCATGAAATCCTATCGTGAAGAGTTCTGGTTCGAGACGAAGACGCGGCGCGCCTACCTCAACATCACGCAGCAGGTTGAGGCGGCGGTCAAGAAGAGCGGCATCCACGAGGGGCTTGTGCTGGTCAATGCCATGCATATCACGGCTAGCGTCTATATTAATGACGACGAACCAGGTTTACTCAAGGACTATGACCGATTCTTAGACACGCTCGTTCCTCAGGGCGCGACCTATAAACACAACGAGACGGGAGAAGATAACGGCGACGCCCACATCAAGCGCCAGCTGATGGGGCGAGAAGTCGTTGTCGCGATTACCGAAGGCCGGTTGGACTTCGGTCCGTGGGAGCAAATTTTTTACGGGGAGTTCGACGGGCTGAGACGCAAACGCGTGTTGGTGAAGGTGATTGGATCGTGAGCATGATGTCATCCGATCGGTGGCTCGAATACTGTGGGGATAAACTGTTGGAGCGCTTGCTACCACAGGGAAAGTTTGGCAACATGGAGCGCGGTGATACCCGGCTGTACGGTAGGAGTCTATCTATATGTTGAGTTGGTCTCGTCCTGACCCTCTCACAAGAGATCTCGTTCACTTGATCAATGCCCGGCGCCATGACCATGGCGATACCGATGCGGCGATCGATACGCTGCAAGCCTTCTTGGAGCAGGGAAGAGAGTATGATCTCCTAACGGTGCTAGCGGCGCTGGATGAGGACATGGCGGAATGGCTCTTCGATCTTCTCGCGGAGGCATCCTGCTCCGTGCTCATAGATGGGCCGGCCGATGACAAATTGTCCTATGCCATTATGGCGGCCTTGGAACTTCCTCTCCAAGCAAATCTCGTCCATCCACTCAAGTTGAAGATCGACCCGGTTGCGACAGCGGATCTGTTGCATCGACATCTCCAGCTCTCTGCCGGGACGGTGGTGCGTGTGGAGTCACGCCTATTAACCGATTCGACACTGGAGCCGATCAGCCTCCAAGGTTTAAATGATCATTTAAGTACGGTGGCGGATTCCCAGCGGGCCACTTCAATTGCCGCTCGGCTTTATCCGCCTGTCGAGAGCACCGCTTTTCTCTTCTTTGAATTGATCGGTGTGCCGGACTCTGGACTGCCCGATTCGCTGGAGGACCGACATCGTCGGGCTCTCCTGGAAGGCCTCGTGGCGCAATGTCCTGAGTTGGCGCTGGCTCCCGATATGATCGAAGCACCAGTCTACGCCGCCTATGCCATTTTCGATGCGCAAAATGCCGTGCGGCTCCATCGGCTCGCAGATGAGACCGCGGCAGTTTGGCGCGATTTGGACCCGCTCGTCCGTGCCCGCACGATCGTGCATCTCCATACGCAATGTGGGAACGGTGTGTACATGCCGGTCTGGACTGATCTGTTTGATCCCGAACTTCCTGAAGACCATGGTCCCGTGTGGACCTCTCCTGATGTGTGGATCTTTACGGCTGATTTGCCTATCGAATGGCCTGGAGAAATGCTCACCAATCGGCTGCTCGCCGAAGGCTGCACCAGGTTTGAAAACCACATCGTCGAAACTCCAGACAACTAGCCTGCATTATCCCTGAGCGCTTCTGCTGCAATCGTCGATTTGCGGCTTTTGCGCGTGAAGCGCAGGACGGAAAGAGTGTGTCTGTATCGTCGCATGCGCGATACGAGATACGCGTCACGAGGAACAGGCTTTCGAGCGATTTCGCGATGAACCGTCATGAATAATGCGGCTAATGTCGGGCTGGCCTCAGGTAGAAACAGGACAATTCGTCGATTTTTTTGACGGCTTATCCTATGCTGTGTCTCGTCAGATAGGGAGCAATCATGGCTCAGCAGCAGTCTTCGGGCGGGATCATTGCCGGCGCAATCACCTTCTTTGGCCTTGGACTCGTGTGGGTGACGGTGGCCACCAATTTACCGTCACAAGAAGAGTTGTCTTCGGCTGCGCTGCCTGCCGAGACTCGTCAGGCAGCACGTCCTTCGCCTCCCCTGTCTACGCCACCCACGCTGGACTTAACCATTCCCACCTCTCCTCCGCTGCCTTCAGAGGCAGCAAGGTCGATGCCGGACGATAATCGGTCGCTCGACTCAAGTGTTGAAGCTCCGGTTGTGACGCGGTTGGATCCTCTTGCGCTGCAGGCTACCAGGCTGAAGTGCGAAGCCGAGATCGAACAATTGTGCCCCGACTCTCCGGACGGTTCTGCCCGCCCGCGCTGTTTGCAACAGCGTGCCAAACAACTTCCGCCGCCGTGCCAAAGCCAGTTGCAAGAGCGATTTGTGAAGTGGAAGGAAGATCGAAGTCGATTGATGGCGGCGTGCGACGAGGATGTCAAACGATTCTGCAGAGTAGTCAAACCTGGGAGTGGGCAGATCCTCCAGTGCCTGCAATCGCATGGCCAGGAGGTCTCCGACCGGTGCTACCAGACCCTTCCGAAGGGCACGCTCTTCTTTAAATAGTCGGGCGGGCGTTAGCGAGCGGTGTTCTTGGTTCCTGAGAGTAGACTGAACGTCAGCTTCACGCCCGCCACCTCGATCTGGTCCCCATCCTTTAGGTCCTGCTGTCCCACAACGTTCGTTCCATTGACGAGCAGAGACTTCGCGCCCTGAGAAGGGCTGATGGAGTAGCTGTGGCCTCGTCGGGCGATCGTCGCTGCAAATTTTGGGGCAAACCAACCGGTCAACCGAATGACCGCTCCGTCTTGTGACCCAATGGCATTCACTTGTTTGGTGAGTGGGTATTCCAAGTGATCAGTTTTCCCAGCAACAACCAGGACCTTGGCAGTGAGTGGCGGTCCGTCGGGTGTACGGTCCGTTCCTCTAAGTACCGTGGTTCGATCCAGATCGACAAATGGAGCCGGCGCCGTCGTACTGGATGTCGCATTCTCTTGGAAGACGAGCCGGTGTTGGCCGATGGTGATCACGTCTGCGTCACGAAGTTGGTGGCGCGTGATCGGCATGCCATTGATGGCGGTGCCGTTGGTGCTCTTCAAGTCTTCGAGAAAGAAGACGGCCTGAACCTTCACAATCCGCGCATGATGCCCAGAGACGGCGGGATCTTCGATCACGAGGGTATTGTCGGCCTTCCGACCGATCGTCAATGTCTCAAGGGTCAGTTCGATATGCCGCACACCTTGCCCGTGAAGTTTGACGCGCAGTGTGGCTGGTTGTGGCAGAGTCTCAGGCATGGTGTTCCCTCCTGTGCAAGGTCCTTGTGATTCGTTACGCGACGAATTGTTTTTTCAGCCGCTCCCACAGTCCGACTTGGAGTTCATCCCGCAGGGCCACGATGACCACGGTCGTGTTATCGTCGCCCCCGGCTTCATTCGCCATGACGATGAGGCGATCGGACATGGCAGGGAGGTCTTCCGATCCACTCAGGATGTGAAGGATGTCGTTCTGGTGGACACCACGGGTAAGTCCGTCTGAGCATAACAACAGCATGTCTCCGCTCTTGACCGGAACCTCCGTCAGTTCCACGTCGACGCTGCTCTCGACGCCGAGGGCTTTGGTTACGATGTTCCTGCGGGGGGAGCATTCAGCCTCTTCTTGAGTGATAAGCCCCTTGAGGATCTGTTCGGCGACCCAGGAATGGTCTGTGGTGAGGGCTTGGATTGTCCCGTTTCGAACGAGATAGAGCCGGCTGTCTCCAACATGGGCGATGGCGAGCACCTCCTCACGAAGCAGTGCGGCGACCACGGTGGTACCCATCCCGGCATAGTCAGGCCTGCTCCATGACTCGCGATGAACGACTTCGTTCGCTGCACGAATCGCGCTGGCAAGACGATTGGCCGGTACAGATACCGTGGCATTGAAGGGGCCGATCAGCGGTAGGTCTGCATGCCGGACTGCCTCAGCCAGATGCGCCTGAATCGCCTCGACTGCGAGGGTGCTGGCAATCTCGCCGGCGTTTCCGCCGCCCATGCCGTCACAGACGACATAGAGTCCGAGCGAAGGGTCAGCCACAAAGCGATCCTCGTTATGGGGCCGTTTAAGGCCGGTATCGGATTTGGCGCTATGCAATCGTTCGAGGGCCAGACGACACCTCCCTTACGCCGCAAGACTCTGCAGACAGGCACGGAGCTCGTCCGCAAATTCTTCCGCGCGCCGATAGCGGTGAGGCAACTCTTTCTGTAACGCGCGATCTACGATCTCCTGCACCATCGGGGGAAGATCTGGCCTCAAAGTCTGAATGGAGGGATGCGGATGATGAGCGATGCTGAACAGCACGGCCGACAAGTTGTCGGCGGTGAACGGCAGCTGCCCCGTGAGGAGTTCGAACAGCACGATGCCGAGTGAAAAGATGTCCGACCGACCGTCCACTTTCTTGCCTGCGATTTGTTCCGGTGACATGTACGTCGGCGTGCCCACCACAATATTCGAATGTGACTTGCTGCTCGAGGCCATCTTCGCAATACCGAAATCCATGACCTTCACGATGCGATCCTTCGTGAGCATGATGTTAGCCGGCTTGATGTCGCGATGGACGACGCCTTGTTGATGGGCATAGTCCAGGGCGTCTGCGACGGTAGCCACAGTCAGGAGGACCTCGTTGACCGGCATCAAGTTGGGTTTCCGTGCCCACTGTTTTAGGGGTGTTCCCTCGATGAGTTCCATCGCGATGTACCCTAAATCGTCTTCTTCTCCTGCGTCATAGATAGTCACGATGTTGGGGTGGGAGAGACGCCCGGTGGATTCTGCTTCGCGGAAAAACCGTGCCTTGACCTCTTGTAGCATGTCATCGTGGTCGATGTGATCGAGTCGCATGGTCTTGATGGCCACGAAACGCTGGATCGTTGGATCCTTTCCCAGGTAGACAAGTCCCATTGCGCCGCGTCCGAGTTCTTTCAACACCTTGTAGCGCCCGAGCATGCCTGGGGTGTAGCCATTGATTGTTGACGTTGCGGCCGTACTTGTTGGTTCTGACGAAGCTTCTGCCTCTTCTTCTTGTCCTGCGTCCTCATCCTCGGAGAGCGCCTGCGCCTCGCGGCGCCGTGTCTGTCTGGGGAGAGCGAAGGCTTCGCGTAGCAAACTCCGGTTAAGTACCCAGGCTGCCGTGAGCCAGATACCGGAACCGACGAGGCCGATTGCATAGCCCCAGGCGAATCGAGAAGAGCCTATCTGTTCGATCAATGGCAGGCCTACGGTCCTGAAGGTTTTGTTGGCGAAGAGTATGACGACAAGGGTCGTGAGCGGAAGGACGAGGTTGCGGAGAAAGCTTGAACCGCGGCCGTTGTCTGGGATTTTTTGAGAGGCAGCGAAGGCGACGACACAGAGGATGGCGAGCGAGAGGAGGTTTGCAACCAATCGAATGGCGTGAGGCCCACTGAGCTGCAGATACGGGACCGAAACAGTTTGGACCAATGCCAGGCTGCTCAGCAAGGGGCCGGCCAGGAGCATAGCCAAGATGGCAAAGGTATAGGGAGCGATCCAAGTCCAGGATTTCGACATAGGAATCTTTGAGAATGTTCTTAACGTCTCAAAGTGTAGCGGATGGGATAGGAGAGTCAACGAATTGGGAGAAATGCGCAGCGGTGCTCTCGACACCCGTGAAGCGTGAATCGGGGGCGTAAGAGGGTGGAGGTTCGAGGTTGGAGGCTCCTGCCTCAGACCTCAAGCCTCGGACCTCAAACCTTCGAGAGGTGAACGACAAGATACGAGCGACGAGATACGAGTTACGAATGACCAACGAAGAGGGCGGCTTTCTTGAGCGGCTCAAGCAGCCTCTCGGGAACTTTCAAATCACCCCGCCCCGTACCAACTTCGATGTCCGGCTTGGTGATGCCGTGGAAATCGCTTCCACCGGTTACCAACACGTTCAGCCGCTTGGCCAGGTCGAGATACTCCGTCGTCTGGCGCTTCGTGTGGGTACTGTAGTGGACTTCGATGCCGCCGAGGCCTTCGGCTTTCAATGCCGTCAGGAGTGTGTTCAGTCCTTCTCCAGACACCTTGGCCCAGGTAGGATGGGCCAGCACGGCCACGCCTCCGGCGGCTCTGATCCAGGCAATGGCATCCGCCGGCTGGGGCAGTTCACGCGCCACGTAGGCTGGGCGTCCCTCTGCCAGATATCGGTCAAAGGCATCTTTGGCGGACGTGACATACTTCTTGTCCATCAAGAGCCGCGCAATATGCGGTCGGCCGACCGAATCCGTGCCGGCCAGAGCCCGTACCTCTTCATAGGTCACGTCCAGCCCCAATGAGCGCAGTCGTTCGATGATCTGCGGGTTGCGGCTATGCCGACTCTCGCGCAAGGCAGCCAAGCGTTGATTCAGTTCCGGGTCTTGCCACTGTATGCAATAGCCAAGGATATGGAGCTCACTATTGCCAAAGCAGGAGCTGATTTCCACGCCGGGAATGATTTCAATTCCCAGTTCAGCCCCGGCTGCTATGGCGTCGGGAATGCCGGACACAATATCGTGGTCCGTAATGGCCAGCGCGGTGACCCTAGCTTTGTGGGCGAGCTGTAACACCTCAGCCGGCGAGAGACTTCCATCGGAGTGGGTCGTATGGAGATGGAGATCGAGGCGACTCATGTCGACACGTGCGGCAGGCTGCTGAGGCCCGCTTGTTGGGCGATGAGTTGCGCGGTGAAGACAGAACCGGGTCCATGGCCGCCGTCGTGTTCGCCTTCGTCGTACGATAGCACGCGGAGATTGGACGTGAGCCGGAGCAATTCATTGTGCGCGAGGCAAAATTCCCATCGGCGCGGATGGCGATGGCGCAAGTAGTTGTCGATGGTGAAGGTTTCGTAGATCAAAACCCCGTTTGGTTTCAGCGATTCGATGAGCGCGGGAAACAGTGCGCGATGGAGATAGAAGAACGCGACGATCACGTCATATTCCTGCTTCGGAAATTCCGGCCGTTCATCGGTTGTTCGTTCGAGGTCCACCGTCCGGACCGTGAGATTTGGGATGTTCCGTTGTATTGCCGTGGCAGCGAGCTGGGCCATGGCCTGTTCATCGCGATCTATCGCATCGACTTGAAAGCCGTGCGAGGCGAGATAGAGCGCGTTACGTCCAGACCCAGCCGCGACGTCGAGCGCCCTGCCTTTCGGTAAGCGATGGAGTTGCTGAGTCAGAAACCGAGCCGGAGTTGGTCCCGCATCCTGAATCTGGTGAGCCAGGCGTGATCGTTCGAGTTGCACGCCCACCGATCCGGTCACATGCTCCATCGGAGGCGCAAGCTTCCGCAGCCAAATCTTGGCCCGTTCGATGGGAAATTCCGCAAAGAGCATGGTGAGGAGCCGTTCCGCGAATGTTTCCAGCAGTGCGCAATCCTGCGTTGCGCCGATCTCGATAGCCCGATCTGTCACTTGCGTATAGTCGACCGTGTTGAGGATGTCATCCGAAGTCGCCGCCGGTTCAGTCTGACACTCCAGTTCCAGGTCCACCGCCAACGGTTGAGGCCGTCGTCGCTCCTCCGGAGTCACGCCGCAGCGCCCCTGAAACTCCAGCCGTTCGATGATAATCCTCCCTGCCATGGGAGCATTCTCAAGTATTGGATTTCCGGCTGTCAATATATCGTTAGTGGGGTACGCGAGGGGGAGGCGGATCGGCTCTCGCGTCTCCCGGGGTGACGCTTTCAGGGCGTGACCTCGCGGAATCATTCTGGAATTCCAGCGGCCGCGATCATGTGATCGCAGTGTTTTGGTTACCATGCTTGTTCTGCGTGGATAGCTTTCAAGCAGTGAAAGTTCGGTCGGTTACCCACCTATGAAGGGGAGAAAAAGGAAAACTCAGAACATCCCAGGTCTTGCTTGCTCAGGTCGATAAAAGGCAGGCCAGGTAGAAGGTTAAGCATCGTCCTCGGTTTTCACTGCCCCTATTTAAATGGATGAAAACCAATCTTATTGTCTTCACGGTCTTGCAAGCCAGTGAAGTACACAAGTACCGAGTCAAGCTTCTGCATTAGAATGGCCCGCTCGCACCACAGACCTTCGAGATACGTCACGTCACTCGTCAAGCTGTTACACTAAGCGACAAATCGTTTAAGCGCATCTTTCGGAACCTTGAATTCCTTCAGATCAATGCCCAGTGACTTCTCAAGTTTCTCGATCGCGGTGTTGAACTCGTTGACCCATCTCTCTTCAATCTGGGGGCGCTCCGGAACGTTCGCCCGAATCGAGGTGATGGCGGCATACGCTCTCAGAATCTGGTCATCGTCATTCAAGCTAGAGGCCATTACACCGTCTCCCAACTAGTCAATCTGCTGCGAGTTGCCATGCATCATAATAGCACGGTCTCCTGAACATTCTGGTAGAAGACAAGTCTACTTGAACGTCCAACACTTGTTCAATCTTTCGAACTGTTCCACCCACCAGGATAGGCTGCAAATCCGCAGTCAACCCGGCTATCAGCTGGCAGTATATCCCAGCAATGCCACCAAGTTTGCGACGAGAAACAATTCCCGCCCCTTTGTTCGACTTGTTAAGGGTTGCGCAACATCTTCAGGATGCGCTGGGCGAGATGCTCATTGATGTCGGTGTGTCGAGGAACGGGCTGGGATATCTTCGTGGTGGGGTTGTGAAACCAGTCGTGTTCCCGCCGTGGCGAACAAGCACGCAGCCGTCTGCTTCGAGTTGCCGGATGAGGTCTTTCCGCTTCACCGAAGCGACAGCTCAGCGAGCTTGCGGACCCCTGGAAGCTCCCCGCTGGTCAGGTCTTGATATAGGTCGCGCAGATGGGATTGCAAGTCTTCGAGCGACTGTCCCTGAGACCAATAATCGGGATAGTCCTGCAGATAGCCGAGATAGAGACCTTGGTCCTGCCAGTAGATGTATTTTGTCGAATCCATAGCCGCCATTATACCGGCACTCTTACCACTTGCCAATGGAAAGTCCTTGATGCCCTTCCCACCTAAGAAACCGTCGTTCGTGAAGTGTGAAACGTATCTCGCAAGCCAGGAAACACGATCGTCTGCGAACGATGAGAGGGGAGAGACGAACGACGAACCGACAAGCAGTCCCGCCCGCGCCGCGAGATGTTAGATTGCAAGACCCGACCCCAATAGGGACCCGAGCAATAACGGTCGTGACTTTTCCAATCACGACCGTAACTGGCACGGCTGTGTTGTTATACAGCTCGAGGTCGGCTGATATTGTGCAGGACGATAGCAGCGTGAGAAGCAGTGCGAAGCCTAAGGCCTTAGGGCAAGTACGTTCCATGCTGTCTAACGTTCGCGTTGAGCGGAGCGCCGCTTTTGGGCTCGTCCCCTCTCGAACGCGCTGTTAGAGCTCGCCTGATTCTCAGGATAAACATCAAGGCTTACCCTGAAACCGAGTCGACCCGCAGAGGCGAGGAGTTCTGGATCGAGAATGACCGCATAGTTCCTTTCCCCAAACAAGCTCACAAGCAACTCAGCCCGACCGCCGGTTGCGCGAATGCGCAATATGAATCTGCGAGCATCCCCAAATCGCTTTATTGCTTTTGCCAGAAAGTCTTCAACGCGGCCTTGATTAGACGATACGCCTTTCCGCGTTGTCAGATCGGCATACCAATAACTTTCTCGATTGACCCCAGGTAGAGGTGTGCTTTTCGGGGTCCGGCGCGGTTGACCTGCTTTCTATGACCGGTGAGGATGAATACCAAACGCCTTCGTAGCTGAAGCAAGGTTGCGAGTTGGATGCCACACTCGGAGAGTCACCCAGAATCGGTACGGATACATTTAGAGCTCTAACTATTAAGTCTGCTGCGAGCTGCCGTGCAGCTGGCACGGTCGCCTGAACACTCTGGTGGACGGCAAGTCTACTTGAACATCCAACACTTGTTCAATGTTTGGTCTAGTTCCCCGACCGGGATAGACTGCAAATCCTGCAGTTTATTCAGCAATCGGCCAGCGTGTATCCCGACCAAGCCTTGTCCCAGAAGGGAGTAGCCAGATTGGCCTTCACTGCGCGCATCGAACGAGCACTGTTTCATCGTGCGCGTTCTGCGAGCAAGAAGGACGCCTGGCTGCTCTCTCTTCCCATCTTTCCGTGTTTATCTCTTCCCCTAGCAGGGTGGCCTAGATTGGTCCCTCACCCCGCGCATCGAGGGAGCACATTCTGATCGTGCGCACTCTGCGAGCGAAAGGGACCATCCATGCAGCCCTTTCTCTTCCATTTTCATGTGTTCGAGCTTGCTCTTCATTCTCTATAGAGGGTGGTCTGTTTGGTCTCCCACTGCGCGCGTCCAACGAGGGCCTTCTGAGGCCGCGCGTTGCGCGAGCACAGGAGACCAACAGGCTACCCTCGTCCCCCCTCTATTGACTGCCCTTTCCACCGGCTCCTATAATCTCTTCACATTTCTTCCTACAACCGGCTGATTCAGATAGCCCGGATGATTCATGAATGCCGTTGCGAGGCGCTCGAGACCGAAGCCCGCCGGAGCTTCTCGCAAGTAAGGCCGACGCAGGCGTACCGGCAGTCCGTCGAGGAGGCCGAACGAGAAAAGCCCCGCCGGGCGAGAGGATCGGACGACGTAGCAGGTATTCATGAATATTCCGGGCTAAAAATGGCAGAATTTACGCACTTCAACGAGTCGGGACGGGCGCGGATGGTCGATGTCAGCGCCAAGAATTCGACCGAGCGGACCGCCACAGCTCAGGCCACAGTCTTGCTCCAGCCCGAAACTCTTGAAAAGATTCAGCGAGGCAAGATTGCCAAGGGCGATGTCCTGTCCGTCGCGCAGATCGCCGGCGTGATGGGGGCGAAGAAGACCCCGGACCTTATTCCCATGTGCCATCCGATTCTCCTCACCAGCGTCGATATCTCATTCAAAGAAGAATCTCAGCCGGATCGCGAAGGTCGCTGTTCGATTACCATCACTGCGACAGCTAAAACGACTGGGCCGACTGGGGTGGAGATGGAAGCGATGACGGCGGCCTCTGTTGCGGCGCTCACGATTTACGATATGTGTAAAGCGGTTGATCGCGGGATGAGCTTCAGTGAAGTGTCCTTGCTCTCTAAGTCTGGTGGAAAGTCAGGAACGTTTACAAGGCGTTAACCTATCAATGCTCGTGTAATGCAGAAGATTTGTTTATGGTCACGATCAGGCTCTTTGGGATTACGAAGTCGCTGGCGGGGAATCAAGAGTCTGTGTCGCTTGAATTGAACAATGGAAAGCAAGTGAAGGATTTAGTCGGTCTTCTGGATGCCGGGTATCCAGCGATCGGGGAGTTGATCCATAAAAAGAAGGTTCTGGTGTCGGTGAACCAGGAAATTGCCCACGAAGAAACGCAAATTCGAGACGGCGACGAGATCGCGTTGCTGCCACCATTTGCTGGTGGAACACCAGTAGGATGTTGAAACAGCCCGCCAGCTTCGTTCTCGCGTCTCTCAGAGGCTCAACGTACCGAAGCGTACGCCTCGCCTCTTCGCTTGTTGCGGCCTTGCTGGACAGCCTGTTTGAACATCCTACTGGACATGTACTCGTTCTTCATGGATCTCGCTAGGTAAGAGGAACAAGGATGAGCGCGCAGCAGTTTACCAATAACGATGCCCAGTTTGTCCGAATGCAACGGGAGGATTTTTCCGTTGATGCGGAGATCAATCGGGTGCGAGGCCGGTCGACGCGGGTCGGCGGCATTGCGATCTTTCTCGGGACGGCACGTGATCGCTCCAAAGGGCGCGATGTCGACAGCATCACCTTCGAGCACTACGAAGGGATGGCACAAAAGACGCTGTGCGAAATCCGCGAGCGGGCGTTGAAGGATTTTGACATCATCGAGGTCGCGATCCTCCACCGGTATGGCGAAATTGGCATCGGCGAAAACATCGTGCTGATTGTCGTGGGGGCTGAGCATCGGGCCGAGGCGTTCCGCGCCTGCAAGTGGGCAATCGATGAATTGAAACAAATCACGCCGATCTGGAAACTCGAACACACACCGGAAGGCGAAGTCTGGGTGGAGGAACACCCTTAGGGACGTGAGGCGTAAGGGGTAAGGGGTAAGGCGTGAATCGTTTTCTGAAGCAAGGGGGACGCTGTTGAAGTCAGCAATAGCCAGCGATTCTGTGGTGCCAGTCGGCGATATGTACGGCCGACCGCTTCGCAGTTTGCGTTTGTCCGTGACGGATCGATGCAATCTCCGCTGCAAGTACTGCATGCCGGAGGAGGACTATGTCTGGCTGCCGCGCGAAGATGTACTGACCTATGAGGAAATGGCAGGCCTGACTGGCTATTTCACCGACCTCGGCGTGGATCGAGTGAGGCTGACCGGCGGAGAGCCTTTACTTCGACGCGATTTGCCTCGGCTGATTCGCCTGTTGCTCCAAAACCGGCGGGTGATGGACATCGCGCTCACGACGAACGGCATTCTTCTGGCGGACCAGGCTGAGGCGCTGTATGAGGCAGGGCTTCACCGCATTACGGTCAGCCTCGATACGCTAAGACCGGAACGATTTCGTCAACTGACCCGCCATGATGAGTTTGCGCGCGTGTTGGAAGGGATTGAGTCGGTGGCTCGGGCGGGGTTCACCGACTTAAAACTCGATACGGTGGCGATTCGGGGGTTCAATGACGATGAGTTGGTCGCGCTGATCGAGTTCGGCAAGCAGGTGCAGGCGGAAGTTCGGTTTATCGAGTATATGGACGTCGGTGGTGCGAACGAGTGGTCTCAAGAAAAAGTACTCTCCCGAGCCGCGATGCTCACGATGCTGAGCGAGCACTATGGGACGATTGAGCCGATGCCTGAGCGGGGAGCTGCGCCGGCTCAGCGGTTTCTGTTGCCGGATGGGGCGACCTTTGGGATTATTCCTTCGACGACCACACCGTTCTGTGCGACCTGCGATCGAAGCCGGGTGACCGCCGATGGCATGTGGTACCGCTGTCTGTACGCGACGACGGGAACGGATCTGCGCAAGTCCCTCCGTGCCGGTGCCTCTGCGGACGAGATGCGGGCCTTGATCCGTGTCGGCTGGGAAGGCCGCCGCGACCGAGGTGCAGAAGAGCGCAAGGCGCTTGAACGTGACGGGTTGCGTGTCGGGGGGCTCATCGGTATTGAGAAACTTCGCGAAAATCCACATCTCGAAATGCACGTTCGAGGCGGCTGAGGTCCCATCTTGCCGCCGACACCTGTGCCACAGGGGGACTCCCTGTTGATGCCGGCATGCTGGATACTGAATTCCTGACCATCTTAGGACTCGGGTTCGTGCTGGGGCTTCGCCACGCCTTGGACACGGACCATGTCGCTGCCGTATCCACGGTGCTCGCGCAACGGCCCTCGATCCGTGCCTCCGGCATGATTGGATTCAGCTGGGGGCTCGGACATACGGTGGTATTGTTGCTGGTCGGTGCGGTGGTGTTGGTGCTCCGCGTGCCGATTCCTGAACCCTTCGCGTTGGTGGCCGAGTTTGGTGTCGGCGCCATGCTCGTGCTCCTCGGCGGGATACTCGGGGTGCGATTGGTCCGAGAACGCTGGCATGTGCATACGCACGACCATGATGGTGAACGGCACGTGCACCTGCATAGTCATGTGCTGGTCGAGGATCACGGACATGTACACTGGTGGCGTGATTCCGTTCGACCGTTCTGTATCGGCATGGCTCATGGTCTGGCCGGGTCAGCGGCGTTGTTGTTGATCGTGTTGTCGTCTGCGCGATCGGTGTCGGAAGGACTGACGTATATTG
Source organism: Nitrospirota bacterium (assembly GCA_963741245.1). Lineage (GTDB taxonomy): Bacteria > Nitrospirota > Nitrospiria > Nitrospirales > Nitrospiraceae > Palsa-1315. The sequence continues at coordinate 52,197 of CAVUHR010000029.1, forward strand.
CGGTGTTCGGGGTTGGCTCGATCATGGGGATGATGCTGGTCGGGATGGTCGTGAGCCTTCCGGTGTTGTGGTCGCTGACCCTCGGGCGTCACGTCTTTCTCGCGGTTCAGGGGCTGGCGAGTCTTGGGAGCGTTGCCGTCGGACTCACCATGATGTTCCACATCGCCTTCGGCGACTAGCCCGCATTATTTACGAGAGTTCGTGACGAAACCGCCGAGACGCCATGCGAGACAGGCGCGCGGAACCGCGAGGCGGGGCGTTGCCCCGCCTGGGAGTTCCGAAGGGGGTGTGCCCCCTTCGTGGGGATTCTACAAGGGGGCCGGCCCCCTTGTAAGAGTGGGCGAGGCAGGCTTCAGGGCCGAGCCCACGAGGGAGGGAGGCATACTTGAAACAGTATGTTGACCGACTGAGCGGTGAGCCCGCCCGCGTCCAGGTGCGTCGCCACCGCGCTTGCGAGGTCGAGCGCCCTTTGTATGATCTTGGCGCGAAGAAAAAATACCGCAATGAGTTCTGATTTTCGTATCGGCGGTTGCAGTTGAAGTCTTCGTGAATAATGCGGGCTGACTCTACTGACGTCCCAATCGTCACTTTCATCGACGGGAAATCTACGTGCGTCATCACGGCGGCTATGGTATTCTGCGATCTTCATGGTCCGTCGTTTGTGAAGCGTCGTTCGTCTCTCGTCAGAAGAAAAGAGCTTATGGCTGATAGCCGGAACGTAGAGCAAGGTCAGGATCGTCTTTGTCCACGCCTTGCGCCATTAGCGATCAGCTCCGCCTTCCCACAGGATACGCTTCACGCTTCACGGGTGGCGAGCGCCACGTTCGTGGGCTAGGAAGAGCGCACAATGGCCTGGTTTAAAAAACAAAAAACGACCGAGCCTGAACCTCCAAAGCGATCCAAGATCTCGGAAGGGATGTGGCTCAAGTGCAACCACTGTCGAGAAATCGTTTATCGCAAAGAAGTCGAGCGTAATAATAAGGTCTGCCCGAAATGCGACTACCATTTCCCGATTTCTGTCATGGAGCGCATTGCGCTCTTGGTCGACCTTGGGACGTTCAAAGAGTGGGATGCAGAGCTCGGCCCCCAGGACCCGCTGAACTTTCAGGACACGAAATCGTACAAGGATCGTGTGAAGGCGCACCAGGGGAAGACCGGTCGAAAAGATGCCATGATGATCGGCGAAGGGATGATGAACGGCCGGCGTGTGGTGTTCTGCGTATTCGACTTCAGTTTTATGGGTGGCAGCATGGGGTCGGTCGTCGGGGAAAAGATCTGCCGGGCAATTGATCGCGCACTGGAAGCCAGGTTGCCGGTCATTTTGGTCACGACCTCCGGAGGAGCCCGGATGCAAGAGGGGATTCTCTCCCTGATGCAGATGGCCAAGACTGCTGCCGCTGTGGCTAAGCTGGGCGAGGCCAAACTCCCATTTATTTGTCTGTTAGCCGATCCCACGTTCGGGGGCGTCACCGCCAGCGTCGCGATGTTGGGAGATGTGATTCTGGCCGAACCGAAAGCGCTGATCGGCTTTGCCGGTCCCCGCGTGATCGAGCAGACCATTAAACAGCAGTTGCCGGATCAGTTTCAGCGAGCGGAATTTCTGTTGGAGCATGGCATGATCGATATGATTGTGGAGCGCAAACAGCTGAAAGAAACCTTAAGCACCCTCGTCGCGCATTTTTAAGCCTGGACCCTTCATGAAGAATCCTGGTTAGCTTCCTTCCTGCCTGGTTACACCATGACCTATTCCTCTGCCGTAGCCTATTTGTATCGCCTGCAAAGGCATGGCATCAAACTGGGTCTTGAGACGATGACGGCGTTGATGGTGCGACTCGGCACGCCGCAGACCAGGTACCGTACACTGCACATCGCCGGCACGAATGGAAAGGGATCCACCGCGGCGATGGCCGCCGCCGTGTTGCAGGCGGCAGGGTATCGAGTGGGACTCTATACCTCGCCCCATCTCGTGGAGTTCCGAGAACGGATCCGCGTGAACGGCGAGATGGTTGCTGAATCGCAGGTGGCACAATTGACCGAACAACTTCAGACCCTCTGCGAACCGGACCTGTCGCCGACCTTCTTCGAATATACGACGGCGATGGCGTTTCAGCACTTTGCCGATTCAGAGGTTGACGTGGCGGTGTTGGAAGTTGGATTGGGCGGAAGATTCGATGCCACCAACGTGGTCATGCCCGTGGCCTGTGCGGTGACGACAATTTCCCTCGATCATCAGGAATATTTGGGGACCACACTCTCATCGATCGCGTTCGAGAAGGCCGGCATTATTAAACCGGGGGTGCCGGTGGTGTTGGGACGGCTCGAAGATGACGCGTGGCGGACGATCGAACAGGTGGCAAGGGGACGGCAGGCCCCGGTCTTTCGTCTAAATGAGGATTTTCGCACAGAGGGAGAGGGGCCTCAGCAATTTTCCTATCGCGGTCTGGGAATGCAATATGACGGACTGATCTGTGCCCTGGATGGTCGTCACCAACTTGATAACGCCGCCTGTGCGCTGGCGCTGTTGGGGGCGGCGGCCCCTCAGGGGATTGCTGTCACGGCTGAGGCGGTGAGCGCGGCATTGCGTGGGGTCAACTGGGCCGGACGATTGGAAGTGGTCGATCGCCGTCCCATGATCCTGCTGGATGGCGCGCATAATCCTGCTGCTGCCACGGCCTTAGCCGACTACCTCACGCGCTCTGATCGATCTCATCCGTCCCGCCCTGTGGTTCTTGTCCTTGGGATGATGCGTGACAAGGATCATCGAGGTTTTGTCGAACCTCTCAGCGGCCTTGTCGATGAAGTGGTGTTGACGCAGGCGGATCTCCCACGCTCTGCAACCGCGCAGGAACTCCGAGCCTCGCTCGAAGGTTTGCTGCCTCACCCGCATGTCGTGCCGTCGCTCAGTGACGCGATGGCGCTGGCCAGACAGCTTGCGATTCCGGACGGTCTGGTGTGTGTCACGGGATCGCTCATGCTCGTGGGAGAGTGCAAGGCATGGTTCCGTGGCTGTGGGCTTTCGCCGCTTCGGGGCTGACATGGCAGGCATCGCGACGCGGCTGTGGATGTGCCTGGTCGGTTGGTTGATGTTGGGGCTGTTGCTTCCGTTTGTAGGGGGTGCTGCAGGGAGTGAGGGAGGTTCCGCAGCGACGACAACATCCTCCGGTGCGCTCCCGCTCGACATCTCTGCCGAACGAATTGAATACTTACAGGAACAAGAAATCTACGAAGCCGATGGCTCGGTGGTGGTCTACCAGGGCACCCTGCGTCTGACGGCCGATCACATGACCATCCAAACTTTGCCCGGCGTATTGATTGCCACGGGCCACGTCCGACTCACCGATCCCAAAGCCGATCTCGCGTCCGAACGGTTGGAACTCAACGTGAATACCGAGGCTGGGGTGGTCACGCACGGACAGGTGTATCTCAAATCCACGAATACCTCGGTGGAAGGGCATCTCATTCAGCGGTTTTCAGAGGACCATTATCGGGTGAAAGAGGGCCGGTTTACGAACTGCGATGCGCAGAAAGGTGAGACGCCGGCCTGGCGGTTTGAGTTCAAGGATCTTGACCTGAATGCCGGTGACAACGTGGCATTTACGGGTGGATGGCTCTGCGTGAACGATGTCCCGGTGATTCCTATCCCCACGTTGACGTATCCGCTCTCCAAGCGACACACTGGGTTCCTCGTTCCCACTGTCGGTTGGGACAATCGTTTTGGGGTGCACATCAAAGAAAGCTTCTTTTGGGCCATCAATCCTAGCCAGGACCTGACGATCTCTCCCTTCTATTACGGCAACCTCGGCTACGGAAGCGATTTTGCCTATCGCTATATATTGGACCGGAAGTCGAGGGGGCAGTGGTTCGTCAGTGCCTTGCAGCAGACAGAGTTGCCGGATGTGTCTGGCGTGAGCCAGACGGGACAAAATGCGAAGGAGGCGCGGGCTCTGATCAGAGGGACACATACACAGCAATTCACGCCGGACTTGTTGCTTCGTGTCCAAGCCAACTTGGTGACCGACCGGAATTCTCTGCAACAGTTAAGCAACTCGGGAACGCAACGGGCCTTGCCCAGCCAAGAGTCAAACTTGTTTACCACGCAACGGCTGCCCTATGGGAATCTCTATTTGCTCGGTCAATACCTGCAGCCGTTGGGATCGGGAGGAACGGATACGTTTCAGCGCCTGCCGGAAATCGGATACAGTACGCCGAACCTCTCATTGTTCAATTCGCCGATCTTGCTGGGCGCGGATACGAATTTCGTGAACTTTTATCGTGAACAGGGATTTACCCAGAATCGAATCGATATTCTGCCGGGACTGGCGACCAACGTCCTGGATTTTGGCCACATCGTGGGTCTGACGCCCCAAGTGAAAGTGCGCGAGGTCTACTACACGCGAGGGGTGCAGAATTCTGAAAACCAGCACCGCGAGACCTTTTGGGCGGGGCTTGATGCGACGTCGAAGCTGAGCCGCCGGTTCGGAACGAGCGAGGGCAATACCTTGCTGCATACCATTGAGCCCAGCGCCATGTATGAATATGTTCCGTCGACGAATCAGTCACAATTGACTCAGATCGATCAAGTAGACAACCTGCCGAAAAAAAACTTATTGACCTACGCGATCCGGAGCCGATTGTTGGAACAAGATGGCAACCGCAGCCTTAATTGGTTCGACCTCACGCTGGCTCAGAGCTACCAGGTCGGGGCTGTGCAGACGGAGGCGCGCAATTTCACACCTGGAGTGACTCCCCCGTTCGGAAGCGTGACACAGCCGCTGCAGCCGGCAATGGTGGCCGTTGACGGCAAGAAATTTTCCGACCTCTGGATGCGGGTCGTGATCGGCAACACGACCCCTCAGTTCACGCAGGCTCAGTTAGCGAATGCCGCGTTTGGCCCAGACGCCGGGGCCGTCCACGGTCAGCAGCCTGCCATTAACCAGTATCTGACCATCGATACGTTTTTCGATCCCTACCGACCGTCGGTGAGTCAATTCAACACGGACTTTCGGGTTCAGCAGTCCAACTACTGGTATCTCCAAGTGGGGCAGCGTTTCACGCAAGATGGTAATCGTCCACGTCGCGGAGACGTGTGGAATCCGATTTCGTTCAGCGAGGTCTATGCCCCAACCGCTGAGATTGAATTTCTCACAGCGGGAGGGGCGTTTCGCACTCCGTGGGGGTGGACGGTCGGCACGAAGGGCTACTACGATATGAAGACCGGCAAGAGCCCGGAGTATGATGTCGTCGCCCTCTACCAGAATCCCTGCAAGTGTTGGTCGCTGGGGCTCTTTTATTTGCAGTTTCCCGATCGGGCTCAGTACAATTTCATGTTGAGCCTGACTGGAATCGGATGGACCGACAGCTACGGAACGGCCATCATCAAAAGTATTCTCAGTCCACTGCTGATCGGGGAAAGAGGTTTGCCCTGGGCTGTGCCGGGAGGGCCGTACGGGAGGCCACAATCGACCATGCCCCAGCCTGAGATGGGTGGGAATGGAACGATGAACTGATTGTCTGAATGAATGGCTCGTGTGATGCTCAGTCTAGCAGGATACTGAAAAAGTCCGCCAGCCTGTCTTGTTTATTTGGTCTGTTCGGTCTGTCTCGTTTGTTTGATTGAACCAGACAGACCAGATAGACCAGATGAAATAGATCAACGCTCGCCCCGTCCAGCCAGTCTCGCTCGGCCATTCTGCTGACCCGGTCATGTCAGGCGCAGGTCCGATGGATTTGACTCCTCGAAGAGGGCTGGTATACGATGCCGTCCTGGTTTCAATGTGTATCGTGTACTCAGCGAAGGAGGAATGCGACGTGGCAGGTGATGCACTGAAGGTCGAAGATGCAACGTGGGACGCAGAGGTCATGAAGGCCTCTCAACTCGTGATGGTAGATTTCTGGGCAGTCTGGTGCGGTCCTTGCCAAATGGTCGCTCCGATCATCGAGGAATTGGGCAAAGAGTATGCGGGGAAGGTGAAGGTACGGAAGCTCAATACTGATGAAAATCCTGAAATCGCAGGCCGCTATCAGGTCATGAGTATCCCGACGATTCTGTTTTTCAAAAACGGGCAGGTTGTGGAGAAACTCGTTGGGGCGCGACCGAAGCGGCAGTTCAAGGAAATGATCGATTCGCTGCTGGCGCAACCTGCCGGCTCAGCCTAAGGATTGTAGTCACCTGCCGCAATGCTCGCCGAGTTGCGCATTGTCAATTTCGCGCTCATTGAGCAGCTCAGTCTTCAATTCCAGTCCGGGTTTACGGTCCTGACCGGGGAGACCGGGGCCGGTAAATCTCTCCTCATCGATGCCATCGCCTTGTTGGTCGGCGGGCGAGCCTCGACCGACCAGATCCGTTCAGGAGAAGACGAGGCCCAGCTCGAAGCAGCCTTTTACCTCCCAGACACCCATCCACTCCTTCAACGCCTGCGGCTACACGAAATCATCGGTCAGAACGAGTCTGAGCTGATTCTTCGGCGCGTGCTCTCCCGAGCGGGTCGCCACCGAGTATACGTCAACGGCAGCCTGTGCCCCCTGCGTGTGCTCGAAGAACTTGGAGGCACCCTCGTCGATATCCATGGCCAGCATGAGCAGCAATCGCTGTTGGCTACTGCCAAACAATTAGACGCCCTCGACGCCTTCGGACGTCTCTACGAGCTACGCGGGAGGTACGAGCAGGCCTACCAGGGATGGAAGGAACTCCGCACGCAGTTGGAGGCCTTGCAGAGTAACGTCATCGATCGTGCAAGACGTGAAGATATGCTGCGATTCCAGGCCCAGGAGATCGAACAAGCTGGCCTACTGCCTGATGAAGAAGAGCGACTCCGTAGCGAGCGGCAGCGACTGGTACATACGCATCGGCTCAGGGAATTGGCCCACGAGGCTCATGTCGAGTTGCAAGCGGATGAGCAGGCTGTCCTCCCCAGGCTGGGGCGGATCGGGCGAACCCTTGCAGAGTTGGCCCAGACCGATCCGGCGATGGGTGATTGTGAACAGGTTGCTTCGGAGTCGGCGATCCAACTTAAAGAACTTGCCGGGCGGCTTCGCGACTATGCACAACAGTTAGAGGCCGATCCTGATCGACTGGCTGTCGTGGAGGACCGACTCGATCTGATCCAACGGTTGAAGAAAAAGTATGGAGGGTCGGTTGAGGCGGTATTAGTGACTGGCAGTCTGGTGCAGGAGGAGCTTCTGTTATTGGACAATCATGAAGAGAGAACTGCGGAGTTGACCGCGCGGCTGGACGAAGAGGCCCGCCGTCTCCGCACGCTGGCACAGCAGCTGTCTAAGAAGCGAAATGACGCGGCCAAGCGAATGACGACGCTTGTTGGAGCGGAGTTGGTAGCGTTGAAAATGGAGCAGGCGATCTTTCAGGTCACGGTCTCGAGCGATGAGTCGGCCGAGGGGCTTGGACCGGCGGGGCGTGATCGAGTGGAATTCCTTCTCTCAGGCAATCCGGGTGAACCGCCGAGACCTTTGGGCCGGGTGGTGTCAGGCGGGGAACTCTCGCGTATCATGTTGGCGCTCAAAACGGTGTTGGCCGAGATGGACCAGGTTCCGGTCCTGGTATTTGACGAAATCGATACGGGAGTCGGTGGGGCAGTTGCTGCAGCCATGGGAACGAGACTGCGCAAGCTCGGGGCGTTCCATCAAGTGTTTTGCATTACCCATCTTCCTCAGGTCGCGTCCCAGGCGGAGCACCATCTGCTTGTGGAAAAGGGGCTGGAGAGTCAACGGACATCCACGTCGGTCAGAGTGCTCAAGGGGATGGGGCGAGAAGAGGAAATCGCCCGAATGTTGAGCGGTCTGACCATTACGAAAAAAGTTCGTGAAACGGCAGCGGAACTCATTGCAGGGGCGAAGGGGAAGCGGTCTGAATGAGCGAGCAGGCTGTTAGGAGTCGGATCGGTCGGTCGGAGTAGTCGCCATTGCCATGGCGGGAAGGGATGCCTTGCATTCCTGGACCACGCGCGCAAAGAGTTCGGTCAACTTTGGTTCGAAGTGGGTGCCGGCATACGAAAGCATCCGTTGGCAGGCGTCATCAATCGAGAGGGGCGTCCGGCCAGGAAGTTCCGCGGTCAGATGGTCGAACGTTTGGGCTAAACAGACAATGCGGGCCAGTTGGGGAATTCCTTCTCCCTGAAGTCCGAATGGATAGCCTGAGCCATCCCACTGTTCATGGTGATAGGCAATAATCTGTCCTACCTCAGCCGGAAGTCCCAGCGGTAACACGAGTTTCGCACCCTGCTCCGGGTGGTGTCGATTGCCGACAGCCTTTCCGGTGACAGCGATTTCATCGTCGGCAAATTGATAGGTCTCAGGCCCGATCTTGCCGATGTCGTGGAGGAACGCCCCCAGCGCCAACGATTTCTGCTCAGCGAGTGTGAGGTTGATGCGGTTGGCCAAGAGTGTGGAGTAGAAACTGACACGGCTGCAGTGGTTGAGCAACAGGCGATCCTTGGCTTCAAGCAGGTCCGAGAGTAGAGGAAGAAGGTCCGCCATGGATTCGGAGCTGGACGCATGGTCTGACGTCGGTTTCCCGATCGCCTGGTATCCCGCGAGTAATTCCTTCCACGCTTGCGCACATTCTGTTTCTGATCCCCAGAGACCGGTCGATGTCTTGAGACAATTCCTGAGAAAATCGAGCCGTTGTTTCTTTTCGAGTGTCTGGTTGATGAGGGAAAGCAATTCCGTGACATTGAAAGGTTTGAGCAGGTAGCCAGCGGCACCCCGGCGTATCCCTTCCATGGCGGACTTTAAGCTCCCGTACCCGGTGATGATGATGACCTCAACGCCGGCGTGGTGATGCTTGATGTCCTGAAGGAGATCGATGCCCTGGCGATCTGGAAGCTTCTGATCGAGTGTGATGAGGTCGATCGGCTGGGAGTTCAGCGCGTCAATCGCTGCACCGGCTGATTCCGCTGTCCGGATATTGAAAAAGGGGCGGAGAATCACGCTCAGGGCGTCACGAGGTCCTGCCTCGTCGTCAACCACGAGCAAGGTCGGCTTGTTCTTTGCCAGCTCCGGAGTCACAGGTAAATTCATCGGCGTCCTCTATGGCTAACTACGCACTTGTAAAGCAATTCTTGTTCCATTTCAGTGAGTTAGCATGTCCGTCTCAACGGAGTGTGGCTGGTTCATGATTGGGGCCCATATGTAGTTTTCTTGAAGGAAACACTACGTACATCAGCAAGAAAATTCCATGCCCAACTGTGCAAAAAAGACGCAGTGGGGGGAGTGGATGTGCTATTCCTGCACAACGACCGGAGGTTCGGTGCTGACTTCCTGATCGGGTCGGCCGATTCCTAGCGTGTCCATGCGGTACTTGAGCATCCGGCGGCTGATTCCCAGCAGGTTGGCGGCATGGGTTTGGATATAGTTCGTTCGTTTTAGGGCATCCAAGATAATTTCGCGCTCGAATTCCATGACAGCTTTTTCGAGCGATAGTCGCCCGGCAAGGGTGTCGTCGCGGAGTGAAGAGGATCGGGTGTCGTTCTTGAGAATGGTCGGGAGATGTTCGGGAGTGATGGTGTCCGATCCCTTGGACCAAATGAACGCCTGTTCGATGATGTTCTCCATCTCTCGGACATTGCCCGGCCAGGGATAGCGGGACAGAAGATCGACGGCATCTTTGGAGAACTCTTGGGGTGGCCGATTGTCTTCTTCGATTCGTTTAGCCAGAAAATGTTTGGCGAGGAGCGGAACGTCTTCACCACGTTCCCGGAGCGGGGGCAGATACAGCGCAATGACGTTGATGCGGTAGTAGAGGTCTTCGCGGAATTGCCCCTTGCGAACGAGTTCCTCGAGATTCTGGTTCGTCGCCGTCACAATGCGCACATCCACTTTGATGGATTGCACCCCGCCGACCCTGGTGAATTCTCGTTCTTGCAAAACGCGCAGCAGCTTGGCTTGCGTCATGGCGCTGAGGTCGCCGATCTCGTCGAGGAAGAGCGTGCCGGTATTGGCAAGTTCAAATTGCCCGACTCGACGGGCCGTGGCATCCGTAAACGAGCCTTTCTCATGGCCGAATAGCTCACTCTCGATGAGCGTTTCAGGAAGGGCTGCGCAGTTCAGCGCGATGAAGGGGCGCTCGCGCCTGCCGCTATTATAGTGGAGTGCCTTGGCGACCAGTTCCTTCCCCGTGCCGCTCTCGCCGGCGATCAGGACAGTCGTGCGGCTGTCGGCGACTTGTTCGATCTTGGTGTAGATGTCCTGCATCGACGGGCTCTTGCCGATCAGGTTGTGAAAGGCGTAGCGCCGAACGACTTGCGCACGGAGTTGTTTCACCTCCTGTTGGAGTTCCTGGTCATTGAGCGCTCGCTCGACGATGATGCGGAGTTCTTCCACGTCGAAGGGCTTTGAAAGATAGTCGGCCGCGCCGAACTTCATCGCATCGACGGCGGTTTTGACTGATTTCGTCCCTGTCAGCATGATGACCGGTGCCGTACGGTTCTCGGCGCGCATGGTTTGGAGTACCGACAGCCCGTCGGTGCCGGGCAGGATGACATCCAGAAGGACCAGGTGGGGGGCTTCTTTACGAAACAGCTCGAGGCCCTCCTGGGCGTCGGCGGCTTGGATCGTTTCGTAAGTCGGCTCCAGCACCGCTTTCAATGAGGCCCTAACTCGGGCCTCATCATCGATCAACAGCACTCGTTTTTTCATACAGTTGTCCATAGGGTGTTGGCGGCTAAGCGGGTAACGCGGGCAGGCTCACGAAAAACGTGGTGCCGACACCGACCGAGCTCTTCACCCGGATCTCGCCGTGATGCTCTTGAATAATCTGATGGACGATCGTCAGACCAAGTCCCGTTCCTTCGTGTTCTCCGCTCTCGTGTTTCGTCGTGAAAAACGGGTCAAAAATGTGTTCGAGATTCGCATCCTGAATTCCCTCACCGGTATCCTCGATCTCGATGTGGGCCCAGACGTTTCCTCCCGGCTTCACCAGCTTGCGGGTCTGAACGCGTAAGCGCCCACCCGCTCCTGCCATCGAGTCCATGGCATTGAGGAGAAGATTGAGCAGGACCTGCTTGATCTGCTGTCGGTCCAGCATGACACGCGGCAAGTCGGACGCCAAATCCTTTTCAATCTTGATCCCATGGCTGTCTGCCTTGACATCAATGAAATACAGGCAGGAGGCGACAACATCGTTGAAGTCCTCGTCCGTCAGCTTGGGTTCCATGTATCGGGCGTAGTCGAGAATTTCCTGGATCAGCCGTTCGATCCGATACACATCGTCGAGCACCACTTTGCTGAATTCTTGAATAAATTGGGGATCGTCTTTTCGTTCAGGGGCCAGTTGGATAAAGGTTTTAATCGACGTGAGGGGGTTTCTGATTTCATGGGCGAAGCCGCCGGCGATCGTCTCAAGAGATTTCAGCCGATCCGTGCGCTTCATGAGCTGGTGCGAGCGAAGGAGGTCCTCGTACAGCACAATGGTGTAGAGGGCATTCGTGGCGGTTTGTGCCAGTGCGGCGAGCACGGATCTGTTCAGCGCATTTTCTCCAGCTGTAGGTATTGCCGCGCCGAGTAGTGAGAAGGCGATAAGACGGCCTTTATTGAGATGTGGCACGATGCGTGTGGCCTGCATGGATTCCATGGCTGCGCGTGCGCCGGATCCTGAGTCAGTTTCTTTGAGGTCTACAGCCGAGTCGGCCTGCGTCATGATCCGGTTGGTCACGAGTAGGTGGTGGGGTAGAGGATGGTCCACGGCCAGCGTCGGTGGGATAAGCGTGGGGGCGACCGAGCCAACCATGCTGGCACGGCGATAGCATTCGTGCTCGCGATCCAACAGGAACAGCGTCCCATGGTTCGTGGCACCTGCGCGACAGAGTTCTTGGATAATGCGATTCCCGAGTGTCGTCAGGTCGGTCATCGTTCCCAGGTCGGCCGCAAACCGCGTGACGATGTTCAGTAGCTCGCTGGAGGATGGCGCCACGATGGCGGTATTCGATGGGCGTGATGTCATAACGAACTGGGAGCGCAGGGATGCCATGTGACCTGCCAGCGACAATGCAGATTGAGCATGGAACGTTTATGTGTTCAAAGATGTACGAGTGGGAGTATACACGGCTCGGGCACGTTCAGCTAGAGGATTGATCTTTTTCGATGACGGCGACGAGGGCATGTCCATCGAGCGCAGGAAGGATGCGGGATGTGAGGATGCCGGCTTGCTGGAGGAACGAAGTCAGGGAGGAGCGGTCGAATGTGTGCAGCAATCCATACCGGATAGCCTCTCTGAGTCGCCCCAGATAGTGCAGGACGATCTGGGCTTGTGGACTGAATTCATCCTGATTCGCTCTCCGGAGATGCTGGCGATAGAGCACCGAGAGATCGGTATCAGGGTGGAAAACCGTGAGGACCAGGCGCCCCTGCGGATGGAGCATGCGGTACAGCTCCCGAATTGTGACCAGTGGAGAGGGGACGAACGGGAGTGACAGATTGCAGACGATGCGATGGAGGGAATGGTCTTTGAACGGAAGGCTCTGCGTCCAATCCGCTTGCATCCATTCGGTGATCAGGGGGGGGTGGATGGTGAGGGTGCCTCCGAAGTCGCTGTCGAGTTCCCGATGCAAGGCACGAAGACTCTGTCGAGCCTGTGTCAGCGAGTCTTGAGAATGTTCCAGGCCGATCAACTGAACGGGACGCTCTGGACTCCACCCACGCTGTCGCGAGCGGTAGGCCTGGTTAACCATCGTGGCTCGGACAAAATCGCCGTGGCCGACTCCCACGTCCACAAGCATAGAGCCCGGATTGAGCGGGCTGAGCAGCCGGTAGAGATCGTCCAAGAGCTTCCAGTGCTCATGGAGATTTCCAAGTTGGGACAGCTGTAGGTGCGCGACCCTCAAGGCCTCACGCGCGATTTGCGAGAGATTGTGGTGAAGTCGGGTGCGCTCCATCTCGATGCGCTGTTGACGGGCCAGCATGCGACGGGTCTGTGCGCGGAATTCAACTGGAATGGTCGGTAGCGAAACGGTTACGGCGATCTGCTCCAGGATCTTTTTGAAGGCCGGGGGGTGTTGTTCGTTGAGCGGGAGATTCTGGCCGAGCAGCGGTGCGGGGACTGTTGCTAAACGGGTATGGGCTCCCAGCGCGGTGAGAAACGCCTGCGGGAGGTCAGCTGGAGGCAACGGCCCGAACGGGCTGCTGGGTATCGTGAGAATGGCTGACGGAGAGCGAAGGAGGCGCAGATCAGCAATCGTGGAGGCCAGATCAATAAAGTGGCCTGCGACGATATCGCCGACAAAGCGATCGACATTGACGTTGAGCCCGAGCAGATTCGCGATGCCGCGTCGGAGTCCGTATCGGTGGTCGGCCACGAGATCATGACCATGGACAGTCATGAGCATGGCTTGAATATCGACGACAGGATTGATCAGGAGAAGCAGGTCGAGGGGACGGGATTGCACCGCCACTTTGAGGGCGACGCGTGCGGCCATGTCGCTCGCCATGACAATTAAGGGAGCGGTCGGCCACGTATGCTGCACAAACTCCGCAACTTTAAGGAGGTCGGCTTGCATACTCCGTAAGGTCGTCTGTTGTAGCTCGCCGTCGCTCAGCCCCACGTGGTTGGTGTGGTCGTAACGCAGGACGCGGAGCCGGTGATGCGCCAGGTAGTACGACAAGGTACTGGCATCCAACGCGGTCTGGCCATAGCCGGGAGCAATGATGACGACCGGTGTGTTCGGTGCAAGCGACTGGCGAAGATGATCGTCAGCGATCATGATCGTCTGGCCGCGTGGATTTCGACACTCTCGTGGAATACTGACGACCGATGCCTGCTGGGAGGAGGATTCCGATTCGTCCGGGGACGTCAGATGTTGTCGGACGACACGGTTCACTTCGCGCGCAGCGTAGGGTGTGAGGCCCTGAAAGCGGAGCCCGACCCGAAGGGCAGGGTCGGAGCCTTGGTGACGAAATTCGTTGGCCGCGGCAGGGTCCAGAGCCGACCAGATCATCCGAGCGGGCAGTGCAGCGTCCGGCGCGCCCGGCTCGTGGGTCCCGGGGTGTTTCTGGGTCTGTGTGGCGGCGAAATGCAGCGTGGCAATTCCATTCAGGAGTTCAGGGCGAGCGTTGAGGTGAAGACAAGCACCGTCTCGGCTGAGGTTGGTGGTTAGCGCTTCGAGGCGGAAACTTCTTCCGGCAGGATCTGTGACATCGAGCCGGACTGGGAGCTGCAAGGTCACGCGGACAGCCTCGCGCGGATCGTAATCTTGTCGCTCGCCTGGTACGAGGGGGTTACCGGCAGTCAGATTGCCCGGTGGTTCTGCCGCAAGCAGTACTTCAAGGGAGATGGGTACAGTCTGTTCCTGCGCAGCCTGGACCAACGAGGCCAGCACGGCACCCTCTTCTCGCTTGGGAGGCTCAAACGTCACAATCAACTGAGAGGCAGGTGTTTTGGTTTGGAGTGAGACAGAGCGTACCTGTGCCCTACCTTGCAACTCGAGAATGCCCACCGCCGTCTTGACTATGACATAAGCGTCTTGCAGCGGGACGGTGGGGAAGTCGCCGGGGAGCGTCACGCAGGTTCCTCCGAGGCTGAGGTTGGAAATGGTGCCATCCCACGTCGCTGACCCGACGGTGATCGTGGCAGGCAGGGTGGTTAGAATTCGAGGTGAGTGACGCCGTTCCTGTGGTGGTCTGTCGGAATCGGCTACTGGAGCCGGTGCCGTCGTGGCGCTTTTCATTTCAGGCGTGAGTGCGGGCGGGGCAGTAGAGTCGGCTATCGGCAGCGGGAGTATCTCGAGGGGGGCGTTAGAGGCAACCGGCAGCCGGAGGATCATACGAAGGGGCCCCTGCATCGGGGCCGACAAATCCAAGGTACCATCCAGTCGGCGGACGAGTTCATACGACGCGAGGAGATCAACGGACGGGGGTGAAGTAGCCGGAGATGCAACCGACCACACCATGTCAGATTCGAGCAGCTCGACTTCGATTTCGGCAGGTGGGGCGAGAGGAAAGAGGGCAGGGGCGTCTTCTGAGATGGAGGAAGGCCCCACGGCGCGCGTGCTCACGGTGAGTCGGTGCGCACGGCCGACCGTCAGCAAATAGGTCTGCGCGTAGTTCAGGAGATGGTGAACGAGCTTCGTGACCTGTTCGTAATCGCCGGCAAGGAGGGGAAGGTGCGAGGAGAACTGCCGTATGATGCCTGCACCATCCACGATTGGCGGGGTCGTGGAAATGAGAACGTCGTCAAAGACGTCGTTGATCGTGTGTCCTAAGGCGCCTTCCTCTCTCTCGTGGAAGGCCTTCGCCAGCTGTGCTCCGAGTTTCGTCGCTTCTGCAGCTTGGCTGGCGAGTGTTTCGGCCTGGTCGTCCAGACGTGCGTTGCGAATAGTGGTGAGAAGTTGCTGGGACTGTGTCAACAGTGAGGCCAGAGGGTCGTGCAACTGTTGAGACAACAACGTGACTCGCTGGACCAGCGCGAGTAGTGCATCCCTATGCCGGAGTTGCTGGCGAAGTTGATGAATCGTGCGGTCTTGTTGTTTGGGTTGGGTAAGGTCTCGGATCAGTCCCACCGTGCCGAGAAATCGGCGAAGGGTGTCATAGAGTCCTCTGGCGCTGACCTCCGCCGTAATAGTCAGCGACTTGTAGTCCTGAGTGGGTTTTCCTCGCAAGGTCAATTCAAGGCGGCTGGTGCCTCGCGCTCCTGAGCGGCGTTCGTTGAGGCGATACCGAGCCACCGATTCCTGGCCGGGAGGAACGAGGATGGTATAGGGCAATCCGATGAGTTCGTCGGGTGAGTAGCCTAATAGCGTGACGATGCCAGGACTGACCGTCACAAAAAAGCCGCTGGCATCCAGTTCGTAGGCGATGTCGCTGAGTGATTCAATGAGCTGACGATGGCGTTCGTGCTCGTGGTCCAGGGCCACTCTCAGATGACGTTTCTCGATGGCCTCCTTGGCACAGAACAGGAGTTCCGTGAGAAAGGCCGGAGATTTCTTCGAGAGGAAAAAATCAACGTCGGCTTGGAGTGCCTGAAGTGCTGAGGCTGAATCGGTACGGTCGCTGTGCAGAATACTCGCTGTGTACGGTGCGCGGCGTTTGAACTCGCTGGGTAGGGAGGTGTAGTCCCCGGCGAGGCACTGTTCGTCGATGAGGATGAGGGTCCATTCGTGCGACAACGTCCATGCACGGGCTTCTTCGGCGGAATAGGCGACGTCCACGCGGCAGCCAGGAAAGAATCCACGCAGACTGACGGTGATGAGTTTAATGGATTCAGCGTGTTCGCTGATAATCAGGATGGTGACTGGCTCACTCTGCGGCATCTAGGTATCCCTGTGCTACTGGGGAATCCGAGCAAGCCCAGGCCCAGAGCGACAACACAACGTTCGCTCGTTACATGATCTGAGACACACCAGCCCCTATTTCTTCTGCTGCAAGCGACTCGGGGCACGCGTTTGAGAATGATGATGTGAATAGCACAGGCGGAGGTGGGAAACCCAGTCTACATGCGATGGAATGGACTCCTTCTTTGGTAGGGGGAGCCCTCAAGGACTTCGATGATGAACAAAATTGAACGGAATTGGAGGGAAACAGGGTGAGGGATGCGTGAAGGAGCATCGCGGCACCCGCCTCAGATCGTGCGGCGAGTACAGGATGCGTGCGAGGTTCTACTCAGCGAGTGAAATATCTGGTGTCGGCGGACAGGCGCCAGGGGTCATGTACAGCAAATAGTTTCCCATTCCATATTGGGCCTCTCGTTTCTGCAAGGGATGGTGATGGACCATGATCATCTCATAGTCATCAGCCTTCGTCACAGGAAACCCCTGACTATCTTTATAGACTTGGTGCGGGAGAAACTCGCGGAAGGTCCCGTCCTGGGTGACGTCGGGAACCGTCCGCAGCAAGGTCTGTTTCTTCGTCTTATTGTCCAGCGCGATCATTAAGAGTTCGTCATGCCCATGTGGGTAAGCGAATTTCACACAGCCATCCATCGAGAACTTGAGTGGCGCGCGATGGACCTGGACTCCGGTTGTAATCTCAATTCCTTCGTCTGTCTGTTCTGGGCCTCGCTGGGAGAACTTGCTGAAGCACACAATATTAATTCCAACCTGATACACGTCCATTTCTTTGACGGAGGCGCCTTCGGGTGCCATATACATGGTGAAGGTGGCCATCACATCTTTGGTGATCGGCGCCTTATGATAAAACGCAACAATCGACATGAGGTGCTCACCCTTGGCGAGCTTGACTCCATAGCCTGCCGGAAAACGGGCCTCAGTCATCTCCAACCCTGCCCCCGCAAAGAACAACGGTTCGCCCTCGCAAGAGACGCTCGGTTTGTCGTTGTTGAGCATCAGGATGTGATGGAGATAGTTCTTGGGGAGGGGCTTCCCTTCTTTAGTGAAGACCGCGGTTTTATACCCCACCATATACATATCTTTGGGAAGCTGAAAGTTATGCTTGGGCATCGACGCCGCGAGGTCTCCGTCGTGACCGGCTGGAAGATCGATGGGACCGAACGTGAGGGTGACTGTATTGGCCTCGAACGTCACCGTCGTCGTGGTTTGATGAGAAAGGGTTGGGACGGCATGGTGATCGTGACCGCCGTCCGCGAGAACAGGGGTTACCAGACAGATGCTGGCGAGCAGAGTGAGGAGTGTCTGACGCATAAAAACTCCCAAGAATGAAAGGTGGCACGTGAATATGTGGTGTGATGCTCGCACAAGCCTGTGGGGTACGCAGGTGTCATCGTGTGGACGGTGGCGGAGTCAACCGTTTCCAGAGATAGGTCCCGCCATGTTCTCGGGGGGGAATATTCTTCTGGGTGCCGACCCGCGAATACCACCACACGCCCTTGGCCTGGGTCCCATCCTCGGAGAGGAGGAGTTCAAATCCTCCTTCGCGATCATTGCCCGGCTGTTGCCAGGTGCCTTCCCAATGACGGTCGGCATACTTCGTTGTAACGAACCGTCCATCGTGCTGAGTATAAAGGCCGTTGCCGGTGTTGTCGAGTGTGGCCCTGTAGCGCTTGTCGTCCTCCACCTCGAGAATTTCCCATTCTCCGCTCAAGTCAGGGACGACGGATTGGCCGGTTGATGAAGCCACGATGCGTGGTGCAGCATCGTTCAAACGATCATCAACCGGCATCGCGCCGCTGGCATTGCGGAGGGATTCATGCCAGGACAAAAGAACCCACCGGCCGTTTCGACGCTCAAGCACACCGGTTTCTCGTAACGGTAGGACGGCTCTCTGCTGGTCCGGTCCCTGACCGAGGATACGCACATAGTCCAGTTCCATTGTATACCACCCAATATCTCCCTTCGACCACACCTTGAGTTCGGAAATGGGAAGATCAAGCGCTGCGACTTTCGCAAACTCCTCCTTGATATCTCGCTCAAGGTCAGGCCATCCCACGTATTTCCGACCTCCGATGGTGTAGCTGGTGATATCGGCGTCGTGGGCCATAAGTCTGGACATGGCGGGCAAATCCTTCTCGGCATTGGCTCGCACAAGGGCGCGAACTGTAGTTTCGAGTCCGGTATCATCCGCGGCGACGCTCATGGCTGCGGGAACCCAGCAGGCTCCTCCGATGACCATGTACACGATGAGACGAAACAGCACGTACACACGCATGATGATTCTCCTGCCTGGTTCACAAGGGAAACGAGAGGAAAGACTGTCTGGCTAGAGGCTGAGGCTACAGGGCTGATAGAGTCTTGTCAATGGTTAAGACACCGCAACGGCAGGCGCCATGCACGCCACGACAATCACGGTCACATTGTCTTCTCCCCCTCTGTTCAGCGCCTGCTCGATCAGGTCGTGGCAGGCTCGATATGGATCACCGTTCGCGCGGAAGAGTATCGATGCGATGGCTGCGTCCTCCAACATTTTCATGAGCCCGTCGCTGCAGAGCATGATCAAATCGTGAGAGGTCACTGGCGTCGAGGTCAGATCCGGTTTCATGCTGACGCCCATGCCGAGGCCTTTGGTTAAGATGTGACGCTCAGGATGTGTGAGTGCCGTGGCCGCATCAATCAGGCCACGCTGCACAAATTTCTCGACGAGGGTATGATCGCGTGTCAATTGCTTGAGCTGTCCTGCTCGATAGAGGTAGGCGCGGCTATCTCCCAGGTGGGCGATATGGGCGACCGGCATCGGCGCCGGTGTAATCGCCAAGGCGACAACAGTCGTGCCCATCCCTTTCAAGGATGGTTTCGCCAGAATAAGATCATGGATTCGCCGGTCGGCGCTCGTCACGAGGTCTGCCACGAACTCGGCGGCAGAACTCGGGTGCTCGCGGAGCCAGTCCGCTCGTTCCCGCGCTCGCTGCGTGGCCACGGCCACGGCGGTTTGGGCCGCGAGATCCCCTGCCGGGTGACCACCCATCCCATCTGCGACGATCCAGACGCCGCAGTCATTCAGGAGGGCCAGCGCATCTTGGTTCGACGCTCGAACATGACCCGTCTCGGTTCGACCGACCCCGGTCCACTGCTGGGGCTGTATCACGGCGCGACCTCGGTCGGCTCTAGGTGACGGGTTGGTGGAAATCCCACAGAAGGCGGGCCGAACCGCGCGACCATCTGGTCGTAGAGCAATGATGCGAGCGGTTCGAGATTTTTGGTATCGGCCGTGTTGTATCTCAGTAACAGATCGCGTGCGGCCTCGTCTCCCGCGCACCACTGGTGCCACAGGCGAACGGCTTCCCATCCGTCGAGTCCTACCACATCGGTCTCGCGTGCAATCTGGACTTCGTGCTCGATGTGTTTCAGCCCGCCCTGCATGCCGAGCCTGCGTGCCGCAAAGCACAGATCGAAGTGCGGTTTCTTGAAATTCAACCGGGGGAACTGCACCTGCAAGTAGGGAATGTCAAATCCGCTGCCGAAAAACGTAATGAACAGGTCTGTCTGCTCCAGTTCTGCGTGCAATCGGTCCTCCGTTAACGTTTCCCCGCGGACCAGGCTTGTCATATGCCCGTTGCGATATAATCCGACCACCGTCACATGACCCTCGCGCGCAGACATCCCTGTCGTCTCGATGTCCAGATAAAGTGTACGATGGCGAAACGTCTCGAAGAGGCGCCAGTGCTCCCGACTCTTCAGGCAGGTGCCGAAGAAGTGTGCATCGCCTTTTTCCAGGCGCGATTGAGCGGTGGTGAGATCCCGGTCATACCACTCTTTTCTGGTCGAGGAGATGCCGGGCAGGGTTGAAGATCGGAGGAACGCGGTCCAATCCAGAATACCCTCCTGCCAGAGACGGCGTTCGGAACTTTGCCCGATACCTTTGAGAAAAACGAAGGATGACGTGAGCATGTGAGCGCGGGATTGTAGCCTTGATTTCACCGAATAAACAAGCTAAAGTCCGCTGCCTGAGCGGGCTTTCATCTTATGGTCGCCGGGAGGTGATTGGAACGCAATGGCTGATCTCCCCAACAAAATTCGCATCACCGTCGGCTCTGTGCACCTCGACGCGGAACTCAAGCCGACGAAGACGGCGCAGGAAGTCTATGCCGCATTACCGGTTGAAAGTCCGATCAACACGTGGGGCGAAGAGTTCTATTGTAAACTGGCCGGGGTGAAGGACCATCGAGAGACGGCGACGAATCACGTCAAAGTCGGCGATGTCGCCTTCTGGGGGGCTGGGCAGGTCCTTGCCATTTTCTTTGGACGCACGCCGATGAGTATGGGGCAGGATCCGGTCCCGGCCGACCGTGTCAATGTGATCGGCCGCATTCTCGGGGATGCCTCGGTGCTGCGGCATGTCATGGACGTGCCGACCATCCGAATCGAACGGATTTAACAGGATGCTGAAAAAGTCCGCCAGCATCGTTCTCACCTCGAAAGCATCCTCAACGTAGCCCAGAGGCTACGCCTCCGGTGCTTTCATCGGCTGCGGCCTTGCTGGACGACCTTTTTGACCATCCTGCCGGAATATTTTCCTGTTGTGTGCCAACATCGTTTTTCAGCTGCCCGTTAGCTATGCGACTGTCGAAAGAACGAATTCGTCACATCTCGGAGTCGCTCGCCACCAGGCTGCAGCAGGAGGGGCAGGTGGCGATTGTCGGGGATCGCAAATCGTTCGTCGAGCAGATCGATCATGCCATTCTCGAGGAACTGTCGGTCGAAGACCGCCTGAACGCCGAAGTGCGGCAGCTGTTGAAAGCCTACGAGCAAGACATCGAGCGGGGACACGTGGACTTTCAGCGGATGTTCACGATGGTGAAGAGTAAGCTGGTGCGGGATCGGGGCATTATCTTATAGGAGGTCAATTGTGATTCGTCAATGGTAAGATCTGGCAGACTGCGGGTCCCATCCTTACCGGTGACTGTTGACCAATGACCATTGATGCGGTTGTGTGATGTTGAGTGAAGACAAAATCAGCCATCTCTCCCACATCATTCTTCAGGTGGTTAAGAAAAGCTCGCTGGTGACGGTGCAGGCCGACGAGGGGCGGGTTCTGAAAGAGATCAAGCGGGTACTCGCATCCGAGTTGGCGCAAGAAGAAGACATCGACCAAAAGGTCAAGGCAAAGTTGGCCTCCTACTCGCGCGGGATCGTCGAGGGTAGTGCTGAGTGGGACGTGCTCTATCGGAAAGCGTTCGAGGAAGAGACGCGGAAACATGCGAAGGCGTGAGGTGCCGATGGAGCGCGGAGGTGCGATGAAATGTCTGTCTATACTCGGAGCGGTCTTCATGCTCGTCGGGGCCGCAGCCTGTTTTAAGAGCAAAGGGAAGCCGTTGGTCCCTCTGGCGCTCGAGCCCGGAGTGAAGCCACAAGTGGTGACTCTGACTGAACAGGGGACGCAGGCCTATCAAGCGAAGCAGTTCGACGACGCGAAGAATTATTTTTCCCAAGCGGTGGCTGCGGCTCCTCAGTCAGGGCCCGCACACTATAACTATGCCTTGGCATTAAATGCCATGGGTGACACGGAGCAAGCGCACCAACAGTTCATAGAAGCGGCCAACCTGGCTCCGGGAGACAAAGTGATCTGGGATTCGCCCGCGCTTAGTCCCTACGGCGACCCGGAGGTTCCCAAAAAGAACACACTGCTTCAAGGCGGGGGGGCTCGCATGCCGGGCATGGGCGGTGGGCCGCGATAATACCCGGAGAAGGAATACGCTGAGATGGCAAAGGAACTCAAAATCGGTGATAAAGCTCCCGCCCTGTCTCTTCCCGATCAATCGGGAGAACCGGTTAGCCTTAAAGATTTCATGGGCAAGCAGGTCGTCCTCTATTTTTACCCCAAAGACGATACCCCTGGCTGTACTAAGGAATCGTGCGACTTTCGCGATGCCATCACGCCAATCAAGAAGGCGGGGGCCGTGATTCTTGGTGTGAGCTTGGACGACAAGGAGTCTCACCAAAAGTTCATCAAGAAGTTCGACCTGCCCTTCACTCTCCTGAGTGATGAAGAGGCCACCGTCTCGAAAGCCTACGGCTGCTATAAAGAGAAAAATATGTACGGCAGAAAGTATTGGGGAATCGAACGCAGTACCTTTGTAATCGACCAGGCCGGCAAGTTGAAGGCGATCTTCCGCAAGGTCAAGGTCGGCAGCCATGTGGAAGACGTGGTAGCGGTCGTTAAAGCCTAGCCTTCTCTGGTGTCCTATATGGCTGTGCGGCTTATGAGTGTTCTTTTCCTCAGAGCCGGTCTCTTCACTATCTTCCTCTTCTGGACTGCGACCACAATCCTCTCTGCGGCGGAGCAGATTCCCGGAACCTTGACGGTTCACGATAGCCTCACCTCGCCCAACCAGCCGGCCACCATCGAAGCGACGCTCATAGGGAAAAGCCTCCTGACGGAGACCGGCTTGGGAGGAGAACCCATCGAGCTTCTCGTCGCCGGCAATGTCGTTGCAACCGCGATGACCGGTGGCGACGGGCGGGCCTTTTTGTCGTATACCCCGAAGGCCAAAGGGGCGGTCCCCTTCACCGTGCGCGTCGGAACCACTCCGAGAGTTGCCGTAGCTGAGGCTGGTGCGAATCTGGCCGTGTGGGAACGTCGCAACCCAATCATGGCCGTGGAAATGGTGGCGCTC
This sequence comes from Nitrospirota bacterium, assembly GCA_963741245.1. Taxonomy (GTDB): domain Bacteria; phylum Nitrospirota; class Nitrospiria; order Nitrospirales; family Nitrospiraceae; genus Palsa-1315. The sequence goes on from CAVUHR010000029.1 coordinate 75,163, forward strand.
ATGGAAGACGCCGCCGAACAGGGGCTAACCGTGATCTGGCCTGGGAAAGAGGCAGAAGGCAGACGCCCGATGCCCGATGCCGCGAACGAACTCGGCAAGCTCACGCAGTTCTACTACAACGTGCTCTATGTGGTGACGCGGGATAAGACGATGGGTACCAACGATCAGGTGAATGAACAAGCCAGACAATGGCTCAAGAATCAGAAGTTTCCGGTCGGGCACATTCTCGTGCTGCCATCCGATCCGGAGGCGTTTGGGGCGAAACTCGATGAAATGCATGCCGCCGGGTGGAAGACGCTCAAAATAGGTGTGGGGCGCACGAAGGCCTTTGCCGAAGCGTTTCTGCAGCGGCGCCTCGACGCCGTGATGGTGCCGGAGCCAGCCAAGGGCGATGCGCCACGGAAAGCGAAGGTGGCGAAGGAGTGGAAAGAGGTGCGCAAAAAGATGTAGCGGGTAACCGGTTGCCCTTCTTGCTCGCGCAACGCGCGGCCTCAGAAGGCCCTCGTTGGACGCGCGCAGTAAAGGGCAATCCGGTCACCCGCTTGTCGGGAAACTTCCGCTCTTGGTGGAGGAAGAAAGTAGAACATGAAAGAAATATTATGGTGCGACGGCTGGGTGCTCCTCACTGCTCCCAGAGTGCGTACGGTGAAACGGTTCTCCCTCGATGGGTGCAGTGAGGAACACCACAGCCATCCACCTTCTTTCGCTAGAGGATAGAAGAACGAGAGAAAATGGGGAGCTGACCTCCACTGCTCGTGGAACGCGCACGATGAAACAGTGCTCGTTCGACACGCGCAATGGAGAAGTCCCCTAGCCGCCCAGGCTTGTTGTACCGGCGAATCCGCGATTGCAGCAGAAGCGTTCATGAATAATGCGGGCAAGCAGACCTTCGACAAGAAATCCCAAGGCGTGTTATATGGAGAGAAAATCAGAACTCCGCATCTTATGCGGATCAGTCTAATTATAGTTGGATATCATGAAAGGATCAGCTGTTTGGATTCGGCCACTTGACCGCAATCGCCTAGTCCGATCCGTTTTGGCTGCTCTGGAAGGAGACGCCGTGGTAGTGCTCGAAGGAAGGCTCGGGTGGGTAGCTCTCCCACCAAAATCGCTGTGTCAGCTCCCGCCCATGTTTGAGCGCGAATCTCCTGGGGCTCCCGACTGTGTTGCCATTCGCCTAGAGCGTGGCTCCGCTGTGTCTTTGTTCGAAGCACTGCTCGACACACCAGATTGGTCCGAGCGCATTGAAGCAATGCAGATTTACCGCAACGGACAAAGGGCATTCCTGGCTGGTGATTCCTTTCATGAGGAGTGTATTTCTGTCTGGCCTGCAGCACCAGCAGACTTGCTCGATCAATTAGTGTCCGACGGCCTAGCCGAGAGATTATGAGGTTCAACTAGTGGTTGCAGCGGCCGGTCCTCGCGCTGTGTGCTTGGCCCGCCGCTGAACCAGGGCATTATACCTATGTCTGAATCGGACTCTTACGCGGCAGCTTGTAGGGAAACGGGGTTAGGCATGAGTTTCGACTTATCGAGGTACCCGATCTCGGTTTGTGCCACCTGGCGCAGTCGCCTGGAATCAAGTCGTACGGCGAATGTATTCCCGCCATGGCGGGGGAGTCTCTGTATGGTCATCGTTTTGAGCGGTGATGGGCGAACTGGTTCTACGAAGTGTTACCGGAAACCTCCTCGGCTCAATACCTTTGCGTGACTACCCGTAGCTTCCATTCATCCTTCCTATCCTTTACTATAGGGTTCAGATTTCCTTCTTTTTGAGGCTTCTCTGAATGCGGGCGAAGACTAGTTTTTCCTGCCAAGCTTGCGGCCATCAGTCGCCACGGTGGCTTGGCCGCTGCCCGGACTGCGGCGGCTGGAACACCATGAAAGAGGAACGGCAGGCGCCGACCGGCAAGGGGCGGCCTGCTGCGATGAAGATGGCGCAGGCAAAGGCCACGCCGATTGCCGACATCGAAGTGGTCGGTGAAGACCGACGGCTGACGCATATCGGCGAATTCGACCGAGTGCTTGGGGGCGGAGTCATTCCTGGCTCGGTCATCCTGATTGGCGGCGATCCCGGAATCGGGAAGACCACCCTGTTACTCCAGGCGCTCCCGCGCTTGTCTTCCAAGGAAGAACCGGTGCTGTATGTCTCCGGAGAGGAATCTCCAAGGCAGATCAAGATGCGGGGGCAGCGGCTCGGCATCGAGCATCCGAATCTCTTAATCCTGGCGGAAACTTCCCTCGAACAAATTCTCAAAGCGGCGCAAGAGATCCAGCCTGCCGCGATGGTTGTCGATTCGATTCAAACGGTCTACACGGAACAGATCACGTCCGCGCCTGGCAGCATCAGCCAGGTGCAGGAAGTGGCAGGCCAATTGATGTGGTACGCGAAGCGCAGCAGCGTGCCGGTCTTCATCATCGGGCATGTCACCAAAGATGGAGCGATCGCCGGACCGCGACTGTTGGAACATATCGTCGATACGGTGCTCTATTTTGAAGGAGATAAGGGCCACAGTTTTCGTATTCTTCGTGCGGTGAAGAATCGCTTTGGTTCGACCAACGAGATCGGCGTGTTCGAAATGAAAGATTCCGGGTTGGAAGAAGTGAGTAATCCTTCTGAATTATTCCTAGCGGAACGGTCCCAGCGCACGACGGGATCGGTGGTGGTATCCAGTCTCGAAGGATCGCGGCCTATTCTGGTGGAATTACAAGCATTGGTGTCTTCCACGAGCTATGCGATGCCGAAGCGAATGGCGAATGGTGTGGAGCAGAATCGGGTTTCGCTGTTGCTCGCGGTCATGGAGAAGCGGCTGGGTATGCATCTGTCTGGACAAGACGTCTACGTGAACGTCGTCGGTGGGATGCATATCGACGAGCCGGCCATCGATTTGGGCATCGTGGCGGCGGTCACATCAAGTTTGCGCGAGGTGCCGATTGAGCCGGGATTGTTGGTATTGGGTGAAGTGGGGCTCGGCGGTGAAGTACGCGCAATCAGTCAGGCCGAGATGAGGATTCGTGAAGCGGCAAAGATGGGATTCAAACGATGTCTGTTGCCGGAACGGAACTTGGCCAAGCTGGAACCCATCGATGGGATAGAATTGATTGGGATCCGTGAGGTGGGAGAGGCATTGGATGTGGTATTGGCTTAGCAAAGGGACGGGTGGACGAGCCTCTGTGCTCCCGCAACGCGCGGTCGAGGACTCCCCTCGTTGGACGCGCGCAGTGGAGGCTCATCCACCGGTCCCTTTTACTGTGTTGGGCGGGGGGAGAAGAGGGAACTTGGGGCGTTCTTTCGTTAGTACCATTGCCGTGACTGTACTGGCCCTTACCCTCTTATCTGGTTGTTCACTGTTTGTGCCGCGCGAGGAAGCCCGGCTCAAGCAGGCGACGGTGGAGGAGCTGACGGCTTTGCTGAGTCAGCGGGAAGCGGCGATCCAGACAATGAAAGGTCTCTTCAGCGCGAAGGTGCGAGGAGGGATCATTCCGATCGCGACACGGTCGAAGGGGCATTGTACTATCGACGTCCGAATGCCATGCGCCTGCGAGGTTTTACCGCGATCGGGAGTGAACTCTTCGAATTCGTGCAGGCCAGATGATCAGTTCACGTTGCGATTACCGACGATGGGCCGTGTGCTCTCTGGCAGTCCGTCCGACATGAGCGAGATGGGAAAGCTTCGCTCGACCATTTCAATTGAGTGTATGGGCGATGGGTGGCGTGCTCGGTACCAGTGCGGTCGCGACGAATGAGACGGTGCAGCTTGTGGAGGACGGCGAACGATATCGGCTCGAGGTATTCGGTCCATCCCAGGACGGTGTACAGTCGATTCGCGGCGACTCTGGTTCGAGCGGCAGACGTTGCTCGTCGTTCAGGAGGATCGGCTCTCGAATGTCCGGCGACGTGGAGGCCACGATTCAGTACGAAGACTTTCGTCCGATCGGGGACGCCAATGGTGGTTCTGCAGTCGGCGATGTGCGCTTGCTGCGGCCCTTTAAGATTTCTTTGGAAGACGGGAAAGGGCGGGGCAGTGTCCAGGTGACGTTTCACGAGATCATTCCGAATCAGCCGATTAGCGCATCCGAACTCGGGCACGTGTAGGTCGATGAAAGTCCTTGCCGTTGAAACCGCAACCTCGTGGCAGAGTGTGGCGATCCTTGATGAATCGCGCGTCCTTGCCCGTCACGACAAGGAGGCGGCTGGATCGCATGCCAAACTGTTGCTGCCTACGATCGATCGGTTGTTTCGTGAGACGGGTCTGACACTCAAACAGTTGGATGGGCTCGTCGTGTCGATCGGTCCCGGGTCTTTCACAGGACTTCGCGTCGGCCTGGCAACGCTCCTCGGGTTCCGGACGATCAGTCAGCTTCCCTTGGCGGTGGTGCCGACACTGGAGGGTATGGCCTGGAATCTTAGAGGAACCTCGATGCTGTTCTGTCCCATTCTCAACAGTCGGCGTGGGGAACTCTACTGGGCGCTGTTTCGCTGGACCAGCGATAATCGGTTGGAGCGAGTGATGTCAGAACAGGTAGGTACAGCCACGATGCTGGGGAGTAGTCTCACAGGACCGGTTCTCGTATATGGCGAAGGTTGGACAGTCGAAGCGTCAGCCATCCGTGCATCGGTTCCTCCCTCCGCCAGGGTCGTCGAGGCGGCGGACTCTGCAATGAAACCCTCGGCCGTCTCGATTGGATTGGCTGGGATTGAGCGGCTCCGACGAGGTGAGTATGCAGGAACTGGCGTCAGTCCGCTGTATGTGCAACGCACCTCTGCAGAACTGAAGTACGAAGAGTCCGGAGGCCTGTCGCCGGTGGCCCTGCGTCAGAAACGGGTGGCAAGAAAAGTGCAAGCGCGAGCGGTGGGGGTGCTGACTCAGACTGCTCGTATGAGGGTGGCGCGAGGAAAAAGCAAGGGCGGAACACGAGATAGGTCATGACAACGTGGCCAGGCCTTTGAGTAGCGAGGGGGGTATTCTGCAGGATGCTCAAAAGGGCTGTCGGCAAGGCCGCAGCGAACTATCACTTTATTAGGGGTGGCTGGGATGATCCCAACTGCGCGCATGGGACGAGGACCTTCTGATTCCCCAACTTCCCCAGAGGGAGTAGGCAGATTGTTCTTCACTGCGCGCATCGAGCGACCACCGCTTTATCGTGGGGGCTCTGCGAGCAAGAAGAACGGTCTGCCTGCTCCTTCGCATCCTTCTGAGGCCGCGCGTTGCGCGAGCACGGGGATCGTTCCAGCCACTCCTCCCCTTTTCAGCGTCCTGCCAGGGAGGGACTGGTGATGGGCAGATGGATCATCGAGCCGGCGACCATCGAGGCTCTGCCTGACATTCTACGGATCGAAGAAGCTTGCTTCTCGACCCCCTGGACGCGCAAAATGTTGCAAGCGGAACTGAGCGGCAATCCCTTTGCACATTTTCTATTGGCAAAGCAGGTGTCGCCGCTTGGCGAAGTTGGTTCCATCTCGATTATCGGGTATCTCTGTTTCTGGGTCGTCTTCGAGGAAGTACGGCTGATGAACCTGGCGGTCATCGAGTCGATGCGGCACAAGGGTATCGCCAAGGCCTTGGTCATACAGGCCCTGGAGGTGGGGCTGGCACAAGCGGCGATGCGCGCCGTGCTCGAAGTGCGGGCTTCGAACCATGCCGCGCATGCACTCTACCGAAGTCTTGGGTTTCGCGACGTGACGACCCGGCCAACGTACTATACCAATCCCATAGAAGATGCGTTGCTGATGGAACTGGATCCGATTGTGTCGGAGCCGGAGCGATTAACACACGAAGTCGGTTGCGAGGGAGGATGTATCAGGCCGCTGCAGTAATCTCATAGCCAGGAGGTGCGACATGCTGACAGACAGTATGATTGCGATGATTGCGGAACGGCTGCGCCAATCCAGTCTCGAATTCCGTGAACTGGAAGAGGCTCACCACCGTCTGGACCTTGAATTGATCCAATTGCAGAAACGCCACGTACTGACACCGGCCGAAGAGCTGACCATGAAGGATTTGCACAAAGAGAAGTTGGCGAAGAAAGACAAGATGGCCGAGCTGATTCGTGTCTGGCGAGACCACGAGCTGCAGGCCGCTCCACAGTGAGAAGCATCGTTGTGGGGCTGGCGTCAACCTGCAACCGGGACCGGAGTCATGGCACAGATTCTCAATCCCCTTGCCGCACATATCCGGACCGTCAAGAAGCGTCTGATCATCATCGGGGCCACGATTCTGGTGGCCCTGATGGTGGCCTTTGCCTTTTCCGGCGAAATGATCGCATGGTTGAATCGTCCGTTTCCCAACCAGCTGGTGTTCTACGGACCGACGGAAGCCTTATTCGCCTCGATCAAAGTCTCCTTTCTGGCGGCGATCCTGGCGAGTCTGCCGGTCATCTTCTATCAGTGTTGGAAGTTTATTGAACCAGCGCTACTCCCCAAGGAGCAACGCTGGGGCATTCCGTTGTTCGCGCTGGCGGGAGCGCTCTTTGCCTTTGGTTTGATCTTTTGCAATCTCGTCATTCTCCCGCTGGTCATCGATTTCTTCGTCAGCTTCGGCATGGATCACGATGTCACTCCGCAATTGAGCGTCGGCACCTACATCGATTTCAACGTCAAATTTCTCTTGATATTCGGCTTTGCGTTTGAATTGCCGCTGGTGCTCACCATCCTGGCGCGGGTCGGGGTGGTCTCGGCCCAGGTGTTAGCGAAGTATCGGAAACACGCGATCATGGCCGCGTTGATCCTGTCGGCCATCGTCACGCCCGATGCGACCCTCTTTACCATGCTCTTGATGGCCGTGCCCTTGATGGTGCTGTATGAGATCGGAATTCTTGGCGCACGCATTTTTGGGCGGGGAGGCCCGACCGAAGTCAACTTGCCGTTGGATCCGGATCTACCGATAGGGCCGGCCGGGCAGCGGGTCCGATAGCAGGATGCTGAAAAAGTCGGCTAGCGGCGTTCTCGCTTCGCTCAGAGGCTCCACGTACCGCACAGAGTACGCATCGCCTCTTCGCTCGCTGCGGCCTTGCTGGACGGTCTTTTTGAGCATCCTGCGGGGGTAACTGGATAGATGAAGATTTGGGCTCGGTTTATACCTACAGTCCTTGCGCTGAGTATATGGAGTGCAGGTGGGATACTGGGGGCTGCCACTCAGGCACCCTCGCCGGTCCCGCCATCCCCGCAGCAAGCCCCAGGCCATGGGGAAAGCCAGCTTCAATACGATCCCTTTGGTCAGCAGGCCACGAGCATTCAGGCACTCACGTCTGTCGGGAACGATCTGGTCTATGCCGGCTCGTTTGGCCTTGGTCTATTTCGCAGCGAGGATCGTGGCGCCACCTGGACGAAGTCGGGCCTGGGTGTGACCGATCCGTTTATTCTGACGCTCACCACAGGGAAAGATGACGCGATCTATGCCGGAACCTTTCGCGGCGGGGTCTTTCGTTCGCGCGATCGAGGGAAGAGCTGGCAGGCGATCAATAGCGGGCTCAAACGCCTGGAAATCAAAGCCCTTCTTGCCGTGGGTGATGGGGTGTATGCAGGTACGGGCGACGGGGTCTATCGACTCGCCGCCGCCGACCGCTGGTCGGTGGTCACCGCCGGTCTCGACGACATCCTGGTTCATGCCTTGGCCCTCTCGTCCGATGGGACTCTGTTTGCCGGAACCTCTGGAAAAGGTATCGTGCGATTTAAGGCTCAATCGACCGGCTGGGTGCGTCAGCAAAATGGACTCAAAGATCATGAAGGTATGACGGAGAACTTTATTCGAGTGTTGACGATCGATCCCGAGGGTGGCATCTATGCCGGCACGTTCGACGGAGGAGTCTTTTGCAGTGCCGATGGGGGCGTAAACTGGCGGCCCATCAGCCGGGCGCTCCCGAACGATTCGATTCGCGGGATTCTGTTCAACAGCCGGGGGCTTTTTGTTGCGACGGGGCACGGTATTTTCAAAACGACCGACAAGGGGCGTCAGTGGGTGCCGCTCAATAAGGGGTTGACGAGTATGGCCATCCAAGTCTTGATCGAGTCCGGCGCCGGAGTGCTCTATGCAGGTACGAGCGATGGGGCATTCCGAAGCGACGACGACGGACAGACGTGGAATCCCATTAATCAGGGCCTTGAGGGAGGGGAGGCTCCGGCACCCTTCCGTTTTCGCTAACCAAGAAAGGGTAGAGGACGATGTCAGAGCCTACAGAGAAAACACGAGCCACCATTTCCGTCAGCAGCAAGGGGACGCAGCTGGGCGAGATTGTGTTGCGATTGTTTCATGATGTGGCGCCAGGTCACGTGAAGAACTTTACGAAGTTGGCCCAAGAAGGCTTCTATAACGGCACGACCTTTCATCGGGTCATCCCCGGCTTCATGATCCAGGGTGGCGATCCCAACAGCAAGAATCCTGACCGTGCGGCGCATGGCATGGGCGGACCGGGGCACAAGGTTAAGGCCGAGTTCAACAGCAAGCCCCACAAGCGCGGAGTGCTCTCCATGGCGCGCTCGAACGACCCGGACAGCGCTGGTTCGCAGTTTTTCATCTGCGTCGCGGACGCCAATTTTCTCGATTGGCAGTACACGGCATTCGGTGAAGTGGTCAGCGGGATGGACGTGGCGGACAAGGTGGTGAACATGAAGCGGGATGGCCGGGACAATCCGCTGGAGCGTGTGGAGATGACAGTCACGATCACGGACTGAAGTGCTGAGTGCTGAGCAATGAGTGCTGAGTGCAAAAAAAGAGAAAACAATAAATCATGGGTGCCGAGACTGATCTCCTACTCAGCACTCAGCACTCAGCTCTCAGCACTGCTTTTCCTTTCCGCGTGTGCCATTCCTATGGTGCCCTATCGCGCGGTCTACGAAGATCCGGTGAACTATGTTCGACTGGAGGTGGATGATGCCGTCCTGCCGGAGTGGCCTCCCAGCGCGCATGCGCATCCGAAAGCGATGCGTGCCGAGGACGTTGCTCGTATCCTCGGCGGCATCTCAGTCAAAGAACATCAGATCTGGTTACAGAAATGGCTGCAGGGCGAGGCACCGCTGACGCCGGCGTTTCGTCCTGAGGAACTCGCCCTCTTGTCTCAGCAAATCGCAGAGGCCTTCGCCCTGGCCCGACCGGACGAACGCGTGACGTTTTACCTCAGTCAACCGCAAACGTCCGTCAAGCGAGTCATCACCACGGGCGGATTATACATCCATGGCTCTGAACTGCATTTCATTTTGGGGAATTGGCAGGTCGTCTACGGCATTCCAACCTATGGAATGATCTACGATCGGCGCTATCCCATGCGACCGACGGCCGCCAAGGGATTTTCCTTGTTCTTCGATCCTGGTGAGGCAACCATATCACAACGGTACAGCCTCTGGGATACGTTGTTGGCCAACACCGATGACGAACTCGTGATCGATCTTACGAACATCGTCTCTGGCCCTCTCGCGTCCCAAGCAGGACGCTGAAAAAGTCCGCCAGCGTAAGAAGACCGTTATTTGGGTTATTTGTTTTGTCTCGTTTGTTTGGTTGAACCAGACAGACCAGATGATCCAGATAAATAAAACATACCAATTTGAGCATCCTGCCAGTCCCGCTTATCTTGCCCGTCGTTCGTTGCGGACGATTTCCTCATCCTGCCGAATATTGAACGTGAGAAGCGGAGAATTCCCTGTCAAGACACAGGCTTAGTAGATTTCATGCGGGTGATTCGGTAAGATGACGCACCAGCAGAAATGTTGCGGTTTACCCACCAAGGATGATCGATCCAGGGAGCAGGAGTGGCCCGAAGCCGTGTTGTTGTCGCCCTGATTGTCATTCTGCTGATCGGCGGTGGAGCCTTTTTCGTTTTCTCGCCCTACTTAACTGGCGATGATTATCTCAAAGATTTCTTCCTCCAGCAGCTGGAGCAGAGTATCGGACACAAGATTGACGTCCATCGCATCAAGCTGGTCCTGTTCCCTCGCATCCGATTGGAACTGACACAGGTCGCGATTCACGATCGGAATTCCGATGACGTTTTGTTATCGGCCAAGAAGCTGGATTTGGTTTTGCGGTTTCTCCCGCTGTTGCGCAAGCAGGTGGTGGGGAAGCGGTTGCTCATCGAAGAACCGACCTTAACGCTTAGGCGCAATCGCACCGGGCACTGGAATCTACTTGATCAGGTCGTCCAGGGGGGCTCAGCCGATCAGGATACCGTGCAGTCGATCAGCCGGATTTTCCGCATCCGTGAAGCGACGTTGGTAAACGGGAAGCTGATCATCATCGACGATACACGTCCAGACGGGACACGATCGATGACATTGGAGTCGGTGGAGGCGTCGCTGGTCATCAGAGCGGAGCGGGGACAGGCGGATCTGCACGTCTCTGCCGGTCATGCGGGCGACAAAGGCCTCTCTACCATCTCCCTGGCCGGAACGATCAGCACCGCTCAGCGGCAGACCTTGGCGATCGACAATTCCTCTGCTTCGCAGGCCGCACTCCAATTCGATGGCTCACTCGAAGTGGCCAATCTGAATCTTCGAGAGGTGGCGGACTTCTTTGTGCCCCACCCTGTTCCGGAGCACGTGCAAGGCGCCGTCAATATGCACAGTCATGTTCGGGCTGTGCCCGGTGTCGCGGGCTATGATGTAGTCTTGTCCGATTTGTCCGCGAGTCTCGAACAGCTGAAACTCACAGGCCAAGCGAGCCTCTCCGGTCTGCTGACGCCTCAGCCCACGTTCGCGTTCACCTTTGCGGCACCCCCGATCCAATTAAGTCAGTTGCTCACGACCGTGCCGGCCGAGTGGGTGCATCCACGGCTGCCGGCGATCATTCAGGAGCGGGAGATCGACGGGCTGTTGGAGGTTGTCTCGGCAACCGTCACGGGATCGTCGGTGGCAGGGCCTCAGTTGTCGTTAACGGGAGAATTCCGCGTGAAACAGGGGCAAGCCCTGATTGGAGCAAACCATGTCCCTGCCAAGGATTTGGCCGCGGTGGTATCGGTCGAAGCCGGCCGCCTCAGGGTGTCGAATCTGAGTGGACTCTATGGCACGATCCACATGAATGAGAGCAAGGCGCTCGTCTCATTTTTGGAGGCGGGGCCCTGGATTGAGTGGGATATAACCGGGACGATGACCGCCGCAGACCTGGTGCAGCATCTCGCGAAGACCGTCAAGTCGGAACAGTTGTCGCGTATGTTGGCCGCCTTGCGTGACGTCGAAGGCAATGCCGCTCCCACGTTCCGTATGGTCGGACCGCTCGGTGGCGTCACCTTTGCCGGGGGAGAGATTACCGTTCAGCGTGTCAGTCTGACCCATCCGTTGTTGCCCGAGCGTCTGACGGCGCTGCAGGGCCGGTTCGTGCTGTCGGATGGCGGGACTCTGTTCGATCAGGTGACGGGACATTTGGGCGATATGGCCTTGCAGATCAGTGGGGGCATCACGGGTGGCAGTGGCAGCACCTTTCAGGATTTCCTGATTCGAGTCAATGGCGATGCGGACCATATGGCCAAGTTGCTACCCTCGAAAGCTATTCCAGCCGGGATGATCGAGGGTTTGGTCAACGGCGCTGTAGTGTTGACCGGGCCGACCGTGTCGCCGCACATACGGGGTGAGGTCGTCCTGACCGAATCGAAAGTGACGCTTCCAGGTCTGGTCGAAAAACCGATCGGTGCCCAGGCCACGGTGGAATTTGAAGGCATGGTTCCACAGGCTTCCGGCGTCTTGCTCGATCGGCTCGAGCTGAGCGTGCCACCGATCCGACTGCCGGTCAAGGGCAAGATTCAACTGGGTGAACGATTCTCCATCGATGCGGCGCTTTCAACCGGCACGCTGTTATTGTCCCGCGTGCCGGAATGGATTGCCAAGGGAGGGTTTGAGGCGGGGAATATCGAATTGTCGCTCGACATGAAGGGTAAGGGTCTCGATTGGAAAACCTGGAGGACGACCGGGTGGCTCGCGTTGACCAACGGTCTGATGAACGCCAAGGGGGCTGAGGGACCCATCCAGGATCTGTATGTGCGGGTCCACTTCGTGAAGAACGGCGCGGAGATCAAGCGGTTGTCGTTTCGCCTGCTCGACAGCGACGTCGCGCTGGAAGGGACGATCCGCAACTGGGCGGCGAAACCCACAATTACCGCCAAGATCGAGTCCAATCAGATGGATCTCGACCTCTTTATCCCGAAAGGCCAACGGGCGCCGATTCGAGAATTTCTGGAAACCCTAGCAGCCACCAGCAAGGTCCAGGCAACCGCGTCGATCGCGCGCGGTCATTACAAACATCTCAAATTTGGGAGCCTCTCCGCCCGCATCATGATTCAAGACGGCGTGCTCGATCTGGATCGTGTGTCCGGCCAATCGACCAATGGAGAAGTTGCCGGCCGTATCGTAGTGCAACTGCCGCGCAAGGAGCCAGCCGACGCTGAGATCTCGGTTCGGGCGACGGGTCTGTTGGTGGAAGATGTGCTGAAACTGGCGGGGGGGAAAGGAGGCGGAATCACAGGGGAAGCTCGAGTGGCGGGGACGATCCGCGGCCATGGAATGAACCCGCACGGGATGTATCCCACGTTGAACGGCAAGGCGGATGTGCTGCTTGAAAACGGACGCATCTTCAAATCGCCGGAACGGGTGACCTGGAAAATCATCAGCATCTTGAATCTTCCGGCCGTGCTCCAAGGGAAGGTGGATTTGGAGAGAGACGGGCTGCCCTATAATAAAATTTCGGCGACAGTTCTCGCGCGGAACGGGCTCTTCGAGACCGAGAACCTGATCATCGATAGCCCGATCGTCAAGATTACCGCTGCCGGCAACTATGATCTGCCGACGGATCAAATCGACATGGTCTGGGCCGTCAGCCCGTTCGGGTCGTATTCGCAATTCCTGAAAACGATTCCACTCTTCGGACGGATCTTTGCCGGTGATCGCAAAGGCGTTGCCACTGCGCTGTTCTCCGTCAAAGGGTCAATCGAGGATCCGGAGGTGACGTATCTGCCGATGAAGTCGTTCGCCACCGGCGTGACGGGCCTGGCGCAACTTGCCTTCGACATCTTGAAGAACACGGTCATGCTGCCGATTGATCTGATGACACCTGATGAGGAGAAAGCTGCCGACAAGGACACCATACCCACGCCTGAACCGGTTCCATCCGCGCCTTGACCGACCTCCCCCCCCGTGCTAGATTCCGACCTGCATTCACTATGGCCTCATCCACGCCGCAATCTCAACGCGCTACGGTCTTTATCGCTGCCAGCGAGACCGACGCCAATTTGTATTACGCCACAAAGTTTATTGCGCCTGACCCCTTTATCTATTTGGAAATTAAAGGGGAGCGGATTCTGGTGATGAGCGATCTCGAAATGGATCGGGCGAAAAGCCAATCGTCCGTCGATCGGGTGCTCTCGTATTCGGAGGTCGAAGGGCGAGCCAAGACGCAAGGCATCGCCGAGCCAGGCTCGGTCGAGGTCGTCCATATCCTTCTGCGGGAAGCCGGCGTCACGCAGATCCTGGTCCCGACGAACTTTCCCTTTGGCCATGCCATCAAGTTCCAGTCCTTGGGGTATCAGCTGCAACCGAAGCGGGACCCGTTCTACGAACAGCGTGTGGTGAAGACTGCTGAAGAAGTCCGCTATATCGAAGCAGCCCAGCGCGCGACCGAACAGGCGGTCGCGGCCGCCCACGACATGCTGCGTCAGGCCTCGATCAATAAGGATCGCCTGTGGTTTGATGGGATACCGCTGACGTCGGAGCGAGTGAAGAAGCTGATCAATGTAAATTTGATGGAGTGCGACTGTGTCGCCCAGCATACCATCGTTGCCGGGGGAGAGCAGGCCTGCGATCCTCACAACGAAGGCAGTGGGCCCTTGCCGGCTCACCGCAGCATTATCTTCGATGTGTTTCCTCGTTCGGCCACCAACCGGTATTTCGCCGACATGTCCAGGACCGTGGTACGTGGGACCCCGAGTCCCGAGCTGAAGCGGCTTTACCAGACTGTCCTGGATGCACAGGAAGAGGCCATCACGAAAGTCAAAGACGGGGCGGACGGGAAGAGGATTCATCAAGGTATCTGCGCTCGGTTTGAAAAAGCCGGGTACAAGACAGGCTTGGTAAACGGGCGCATGCAGGGCTACTTTCACGGCACCGGACACGGGGTAGGACTCGACATCCATGAAATGCCGCGCATCAGTCGCACCGGGTCACTGCTCCAAGAAGGCCACGTCGTCACCGTCGAGCCCGGCCTGTACTATCCTGGTCTTGGGGCCGTCCGCATCGAGGACATGGTGCTCGTCACGAAAGACGGGTGTCGCAATCTGACGAACTCTCCCAAGACGTTCGAGTTGGACTGACCGAAGTGCTGAGACATGAGTGCTGAGTTCCTAACAGTCCTTTCATCGAGACTCGGTCCTCAGCACTCATGACTCGGCACTAGCCCATGCGCCTGACCTTTACGATCCAACGATTCAATCCCGAGGTCGATTCCATACCCCATCCTCAAGAGATCCGGCTAGAGGTCGGCCGCGGGATGACCGTCCTCGACGCGCTCATTCGGATCAAGCAGGAGTGCGACGGGAGTCTGGCACTCCGCTATTCCTGCCGCTCCGCCATCTGCGGCTCCTGTGCTATGACGATCAACGGCAGCGAGAAACTGGCCTGCCGCACCTCCCTCCGCAAAGAACTTGAGCGACACGGGCACATCATGGTCGCGCCGCTCCGCAACTTGCCGGTGATCAAGGACCTGGTCGTGGATATGGCGTCGTTCTGGGAGAAGATCCACGACGTGCATCCCTGGCTGGTGTCGGCGGCCCGGCCTTTGCGTGAGGGCATGCCTGCTCAGACGCAGGCGCGGGACCATGCCAATCCGCAGTTTCACAATGTGGATGCCTGTATCATGTGCGGCGCCTGCGTCGCGGCTTGTACCGTGCATGAAGTCTCGAAGGGGTTTGCCGGCCCTGCAGCCTTGGCGAAGGCCGATCGCTTCCTCTCCGACCCACGAGAATCTCGTTCATCGACAAGGGCCAGGCTTTCGGCGCTCCAAGACGAGCATGGGATCTGGGACTGTACGCGCTGCAACTTCTGCGTGGAGGTCTGCCCGAAAGATGTCAAACCCATGGAGGCGATCATCCGGTTGCGTCGGGCCTCGCTCGAACATGGGTTGACGACGACCGGCGGCGCGCGTCATATCCTTGGCTTTACCGATCTGGTCGAACAGCAAGGGCGTTTGAACGAAGCGATCATGCCGCTGAAAGTGGTCGGGTTCGCACCGTGTGGATTGCTGCGCATCCTGCCCCTGGGTATCAAGATGTTATTCAAAGGGAAAATTCCCAATCCCCTCGGACTTGCGCTCCCCGGGCTCAGCCACGTCCAGGCCCTCATACGACGAGTGAGACATACCACTCATCCAGCCTAACACCCATGGCCTGGACCTTTCGCTTTCTTGAAGAGATTGCCCTGGCCGATGTCGCATTCGAGGCCGAAGGGGAGTCGGTCGAGGAGGTGTTTCGCGGCGCGACACAGGCCCTCCTTGAAAGTATGGCGAACCCTGCCACGGTGTTGGGGGGATGGGAGCGCGCGATTGAACGGAGCGATGTGGACCCATCGGCGCTGTTGTTCGATTGGTTGTCGGATGTGGTCTACTGGAAAGACGCCGCAGGGGTGGTCTTCCGAGAGGCGCCGCTCACCCTGACGCGGGAGGGGGACGTCTGGCTGTTGCGAGCACATCTGATCGGCGCGCCGGTGGATCAGCAGGCGCAAGAACTCCACGCTGATGTGAAAGGGGTCACGAAACATCTCTACGAGCTCAAACACACAGGCGGTTGCTGGAAGGTACGCGTGGTGCTCGACGTCTAAGAAACAGGTGATGAGGGATGTCATTGGTCAACAGTCACTGGTCAATCGATGAAGTGAAGAGCGACAGGATGCATTTAGACCATTAACTTTTCACTAATGACAATTGACCTTCTTTAACATGAATCTCAACACTGACATGACGGTCAATCGGATTACGGACGAGATTTGGGAAATCCCTCTGTCTGAAAAACCCGGTATGCTGGTGCCGGCCAGGATTTATGCAACCAGGGGGATTCTTCAGGCCATGGATTCCGGAGTGTTCGATCAGGTGACCAATGTCGCCTGTCTGCCCGGCATTCGCCGGTATGCGCTCTGTATGCCAGATGGGCATTGGGGCTATGGATTTCCGATCGGAGGTGTCGCGGCGTTCGACGTCGAGCGCGGCGTCATCTCGCCTGGCGGTATTGGATTCGATATTAATTGCGGCATGCGGCTGATTCGAACAGATATGACGCTGGCGGACGTGCAGCCATATCTAGAGAAGCTCATGACCGAACTCTTTCGGAAAGTGCCGGCTGGTGTCGGGGCGAGTGGATTCGTTCGGCTCTCGGGGGAGGAATTTGAGCGAGTGATGACCCATGGGGCTAGGTGGTGTGTGGAGCGGGGATACGGGTGGCATCGGGATCTCGTCCGAATGGAAGAAGGGGGTTGCATCGAGGGGGCCGATCCGTCGATCGTGACCAACCACGCGATCCAACGTGGCATCAACCAGCTGGGGACCTTGGGTTCGGGCAATCACTATCTTGAAGTCCAGGTTGTCTCGAACGAGCGGATATTCGATCCGGTCACGGCTGCGGCGCTCGGCATCACCGGCCACGAGCAGATCGCCGTGATGGTACATTGCGGCTCGCGTGGGTTCGGCCATCAGGTGGCGAGCGACTATCTCAAGGTGTTTGAAAAGACCATGCGCCGCTATGGCATCACTGTGAAGGATCAGCAGTTGGCCTGTGCGCCGTTTCGATCTCCCGAGGGGCAGGATTATTTTTCCGCCATGAATTGTGCCGCGAACACGGCCTTTGCCAATCGCCAAGTCATCACGCATCAGATTCGCGAAGCCTTCGCAACGGTCTTCGGTCAGTCCGCCGAGTCATTGGGGATGGAGTTGGTGTATGACGTCGCGCATAACATCGCCAAGGTAGAACGGTATGCAGAAGGGGAGTTGGTGGTGCATCGCAAAGGAGCGACCAGGGCATTTGGGCCGGGGAGTCCGGAGTTACCAGAAATGTTTCGACAGACAGGCCAGCCGGTCATCTGTGGGGGCTCGATGGAGACCGGCTCGTACCTGCTTGTGGGGACAGATCGCGCGGTGTGTGACACGTTCGGGTCGACGATGCACGGGTCTGGGTGAACGATGTCCCGCGCGCAAGCGAAGAGAACGGTTCGCGGCGAGCAGCTGCAGCAGCAGATGAAAAAGCGCGGCATTTTGGTCAAGGCCGTGTCGATGTCGGGCCTCGCGGAGGAGGCCGGCCTGGCCTACAAAAATATATCTGAAGTTGTCGAATCGGTTGAGCGTGCGGGAATTACAAAAAAGGTGTTGGAATTGCGTCCGATCGGGAATATAAAGGGGTAGCAGTATACCGATCTGCGAGACGTGACGATGGAGCAACGGAAGAACCTCAGGTTTCACGTCCAATTTCGCAGTTCATTTTCTTCCATCGCCATGGTCGGCGGAGAGGGCAGCGTCGTCGATCTCTCCATCAGGGGTTGTCGCATCGAAAGTCCCACCGACGTTCGGCCAGGAGCCTCTCTGGAGGTTCGGATCGCGGCGATAGAGCACGAACCCCCAATTCAGATTCAGCAAGCGTTTGTTCGGTGGAGCCGAGGGCGGCAATTCGGTCTTGAGTTTGAGACAATGGTTCCGGAAGAATGGGCCCGCCTCCAGCACACCGTGAAGCAGATAGAAATGGAGCCCTACGAGCAAGCGCAACAGCAAAAAGAAGGCAGTACCTAGCGCATTGCGCGTTCCTTACGCAGTCCCTCCGCAGCCATTTCGCATGTAAGCCTTTGTCGGCCTCGCTTGCGAAAAGCCCCGGCTGGCTTCGGTTTCGAACGCCTCGCGAAGGCATTCGTGAATAATCCGGGCTAGACCTGGGTCAGTCTGGCTCAACCAGATACACGAGACAAACCAAACACACCAGAGCAACCTGCCGGTTCTCGCGTTCGCGCGTCGCGGTCCATGCACGGTGACTTTCCGAAAGGCGGAAGTTATACTTCGAAAGGTGCATGCATGTCGACGGGGTGGAGAAGATTGTTATGAAGAATTATGTCAGAGGGTTGTGGGGGATCGTGGGAATAGGGTTGCTCACCATACCCGTCGTCGTCGCGGCTGGAGCGCCAGATAAGCCGGTGACGGGTGACACGGTTATGCGGGAAACGCAGGAGGCGGTGACGATCACCAAGGACTATACGATTCAGCAGAAAGATGCATTTCGGCGAAAGGTTCAAACAGAGCTGGATGAGATGCAAGTGCTTATCACGCAGCTTCGTGGGCAAGTCACGCATACGTCGGCGGAAGCAAGAGCGGACATCCAAAAGGCGATCGAGGAATTAGAAAAGAAAAAGGACTTGGCCAATAAAAAAGCGGAGGACATTCACTCCGCAACGGCCTCTTCCTGGGAGCAGGCGAAATCGAAAACGGAAGCTATGATGGACGATCTTCGTGATTCTCTCACACGGGCCCGGTCTTATCTCCCGTCACGGTAGACCAATGAAATATGCCCTCTACCCCGGTTGTGCGGCCCAAGGGGCGACGCCGGAACTCTATCAATCGACGAGGGCGATCATCGGCCAATTGGGGATCGAGGTCGTCGAACTCACGGCCGCGGCCTGTTGCGGCGCCGGGGTTGTGACGGAGGCGAATCCCGATATGGCGCTGGCGCTTAACGCCAGGACGTTTGCGCAAGCCGAGGCGCTCGGACTGGATGTTATGACGATCTGCGGAACTTGCCAGGGTGTAATGAGTGCAGCCAATAGACGATTGAAGTCGGAGGCAGGGAATCTGGATCGCATCAATGCGCTTCTGGCACCAGAAGGATTGGCCTACCACGGTCATGTCCAAGTCAAACATCTGTTGTGGATTGTGGTGCGAGACATCGGGCTGGCTCGCCTGGGCGCCCTGGTCTCCGTGCCGATGCGAGACTTCCGCATCGCCCCGTTTTACGGTTGCTACATCCTGCGTCCGTCGTGGGATCTGGGGTTTGACGATCCTGAGAATCCCCAATCCCTCGAGCGCGTCATCAAGGCTGTCGGTGGCGAACCGGTGGCCTATGCCGGAAGAACTAAATGCTGTGGGTTTCCCATCATCCTCGAAAAGGAAGCCATTGCCGTGGCCATGGCAGGGACGCACATGAAAGAGGCCAAGGAGCAGGGGGCGGACTTTATGGTGACGCCTTGTCCTCTCTGTCATATGAGTCTGGATATCTATCAGGATAGGGCTGGTCGTGCGGTGAATCGCGATCTCCACTTACCGATCTTGCATGTGCCGCAGTTACTTGGTCTGGCGATGGGACTTCCGGCCAAGGACTTGGGGCTCTCGCATCATGTGATCTCGGTCGATTCCATTCTGGCGACGCTTGAGCGTCATCGAACTCCTCGCAACCTTTCTGAAGGAGCTGGCGAATGAACGTGGTGAACCTCTCAGATTATCAGCAGTTTAGCAGTGAGAAGATGAAGAAGAATAATATGTTTCAGACGCCACGATTTTTCTGCGACATCTACTGCTTCGAGCCAGGGCAGGAACAGAAGGGGCATAGCCACAGCGAGCAGGATAAAGTCTATCTCGTGCTTGAAGGGCAGGGCACGTTCCAGGTCGGCTCAGAGAAACAGGTGCTTGGTCCAGGGCAGGGGACCATGGCGCCGGCCGGGGAAGAGCATGGCGTGAAGAATCACACAGGCCAGCGTCTCAAAGTCATAGTGTTCATGGCGCCGAATCCCTCTTGAAGAATGGGGGAGTGGGATGGAGGCTGATCGATCTTCTGTGCTCGCGCAACGCGCGGCCTCCGAAGGCCCTCGTTGGACGCGCGCAGTGGAAGATCAATCAGTCTCCATCCCTGAGAGATGAGGAGCAACGCGCACGATCAGAATATACTCGCTTGACGGCCGCAGTCAAAAGCTTCTCACACCTTTGCTTGGTTGGGTGATGAACTGGGAGAGAGTAAGCATCTATGCGCACAGTGGGAGGCCACACCAGCCGCCTCGCTGAACGCAGGTGCAGGTGAAGAGTTCAGGCCTGCTTGCCCCCGCCATGGCTAATTTTTGAGCGAGCCTCCGAAAGCTTTGGCGTGGGTTATGATCGACGTGGAACTGCCAGGCCTTCTTCCAAATCTTGGAGGTCAGCCCAGCGGGTGAGGTCGGTGCGGGAGGGATCGACTGCGTCTCTGAGCTTGTTGAAGTATTCCTGTTTCTCCGGCGTGCTTGGTCCGCGATTCAGCATCATTCGGTTCCATGCTTCCAATTCGGTTGGAGGATGCGCCTTCGCCGTCTGGGTGAACCATTTCGCCACGGCTTCGTCTGATGGATTGGGTTTGACGGCTGCGGTGAACTGATCGGCCGTGATGCCTGCGAACTCCATGAGCCGGTGATCCATGGGGCAGGGGTAGATGTATTCGCCTTCAGTGCCGGCCAGCACGGCGCGGCATTTATCGATCATTCGCGCCAGATGGACATAGCCTGCTAGCTTGACTCGCATGCTCCGGGGGAATGATTTCCGTAGATCCATAGCAGAATGTAGAAAAACCTACCACCAGAAGAAGACCGTTATTTGCTTTGCTCGCTTGTTTGGTTAACCAAGACCAACGCATCTCCCTTGTCATAGTAACTTGTGATTCGTGAACGTCAAGTTCTTCACGATCACTTCACCGTTTTCGTATGTAATGATTCGGCGGGTGGCCGGCAGGTCAGACGATCCGACGCGCACGTAGGTGTCGGTCAAGCTTTCCACGTTGGTCAGCTTCCCGTCGGTGGGTGAATAGTAGTACACGCTGTACTTTGTCGTCAGATTCTTCTGGTCTTGGGTCACCGCGCTCTCTTCCACGTTAATCGTAAAGGCAAAGGGAGTCATGCCTGGGTGCGCCATCTTGCGATTGATCTGGGTGATGCGATTGTCTTTGAGGCGATAAAACGAGTTCGACCCGTGGATGATAAGTTTTGTGCCGAACGGGTGCCCGTCTTCTTCCATCGTCAATGAGTACTTGCCGTCTGATTCTTCAAAGCTTCTCGGGCCACGGTGCACCGCGATCATACCGAGCTGTTCCTGTGCCCATTTCTGCACGTCGGCCTCTCCCAGTTGGACCGATACTTCACGAGAGCCTTTCACCATGACAGGTCCGCTGGTTTCCTTCCCGTTCACATTCACTGTCAGATCGGCCGTGAACCCCTTAAAGTCTTTCTGCCACCGCGCGGTCTTTTCGAACGCTTGCCGAAGCACCTCGCGGGCCTTCGGATCGTCGGCGACCGTGGGCTGATCCTGTTTCTGATGTTCCATTGATGGTCTCCATCTAAGAATGATGTGAGCGGGATTATAACCCCCTGATGAAAATAGCCTCAAGTGGTACCCAGCCTGTGCAAGGCATCTGGTGCATTTACGCAAATTCCGCTATACTGCGCGGCGCGTTGCTGTACCTAGTATAGAAAGGACGGACATGGAACGACGGGCTGCTTCCCATACCGAAGAAGAAGAGATGAACCATCGCCGCCGGTTGCTGAATGCCGCGAAGAAAGGCGATCAGAAGGCCATTGGCAAGCTCTTAGAGCTCTATCAAGTGCGGATCTACAGTGGCGATATGGTGACGAAAATGAATAAGACATCCGCGACACACAAACTCCAGGCTCAGCTCGCGGAAGGGAAACCAGTGAAGGGTGGGTCGGGGAGTCACGGCAAGAAGACTGCGCCTGCAAAGCCTGCTCCAATGAAACGCAGACATGTGAAGTCGGCTCCAGCGAAACGCGCGACAGCGAAAGCCAAGTCGCGTCCTGCCATCCCGAAGTCAAAAGCTAAGCCAAAGGCAAAAGTAAAAGTTCGATCAGCCAAGGCCGCAGCAAAGAAACGCAAGAAATAGCCAGGCTGCGATTATTGTACAGCCACTCGTAGTCCCCCTCCCCCCAGTTTCGCGGCGATCTCTTCCGCTTCTGTCAGCGTACCTGCGAATACGATGGCTTCCCCCTCATGGTCAATCTTCCATGCGAGCTCAAAGGCTTTGGTGGAGTTCATGCCTGGAATGTATTGGCAAAATAGCGCAATGACTTGCTCATAGGTATGACACTCGCAGTTGAACACGATCACACGCGCATCGACCCCAGCACCTGTGTCGATGCTGGTGATCTCTGTCGGGACAGGGGGGGCGAAGGGGGTTGGGGTTTTGGTGCCTGCCATGGGGACGAATTCTAACAGACTTGGTTGTGACTTTTAATAGCCTACCCGTATGAGCAGGTGGTTGGTTCTCAGCCAATTCTCGCGGACACAGGATTGCTCATAGAGAGCGAAATGAGCGGGGGAGTCTGTGACTGGTTGAAGCTGGTGTGCCAGCGCCAGGGTTTGCGTATAGACGAGTGAGGCGGATGTCTTCACGAGGGCGAGCCCATATTCATAGAGGTACCCCTCTTCAAGGGTGACGCTCTTCTTCGATAGTTCTCTCACCAGACCGAGATCATAGGCTTGCAGTCTGAACGAGTCGTCCATGAGGCGCAAGAGTGCGGCGGGGCCTGGCACGAGACTGTCGCTGATACGAAGACTGTGGGACGGCTCGAATAGTCCACGTTGGACACGCCGGTCCCGGCGAAGCGCGGTGTGAAAGCGCGCGCGCCAAAGAGGATCGTGAAGGTCGCGATCGATGGCGACTGCCACAGCAGGGGGAAGTGGTCCACTTACGTCATAGCCTTGCACGAGGCGTCCGGACTTGATGAGGTCCGGGAAGCTCATGCCCATCCGGTCTTGGAACGCCGTCATCCCGGACATGGAGGTCAATTGCAGCGCCATGAAGTCACGAAAATGAACGGTGGCGAAGCGAGACAGGAGCCGTGCCAAGGTATCTGGGTGGCATAGATGAAAGGGGTAGAACAGCGCGTGGGGTACTCGGGGTCGATTCATCGACAAAGTTTCACGGTCATGCTAGGGTTTGCGCGTGCGATATCTCTTCACGTCGTGGCTTGATTTCCTGCTCATCTTTGTCCCGGCGACTATCGCGCTCGAAGTCCTTCGAGCCGATCCACTGTTGGTCTTTGTGTCGGCTGGACTTGCCATTATTCCTCTGGCAGGCCTGTTGGGGCGAGCCACCGAGCATTTGACGACCCATGTCGGCGCCGGCATTGGTGCGCTGCTCAATGCCTCGCTTGGCAATGCCGCGGAATTGATTATCGCACTTGTGGCTCTGCGCGAGGGCCTTCACGATGTCGTCAAAGCCTCTCTCACCGGCTCGATCATCGGCAACATCTTACTCGTACTCGGGGTCTCCTTGTTTGCCGGCGGGATGAAATACGAACGGCAGAAATTCAATCAGACCGCTGCCGGAATGGGCGCCAGTCTCCTGCTCTTGGCTGCTGTGGGGCTCATCATTCCCGCTCTCTTCCATTTCACGGCTGCCAATCGTAATGTCGGGATTGAGCGAGAGTTGAGCCTCACGATATCATTCATACTATTAGCTATTTATGTCGCAACCCTATTGTTTACCTTAAAGACTCATCGCCATCTGTTTGCCGGAGAGGCCCATGATGCCTCGGACCTCGGTGAACAACCCTGGACCCGTGGCGCCTCGATTACGGTGCTCACCGTGGTGGCCTGTCTCGTGGCCCTGATGAGCGAGATGTTAGTGGGAGCGCTGGAGCCGGCTGCGCATCAACTTGGGCTCACGCAAGTCTTCGTCGGCGTCATTCTTGTCGCACTTGTGGGCAATGCTGCCGAACATTCCACGGCGGTGATGGTGGCGCTGAAAAACAAGATGGACCTAGCCTATGGTATCGCAGTTGGGTCTAGCCTGCAGATTGCGTTGCTCGTTGCACCATTGCTCGTCTTTGCCAGTTATCTCTTCGGGACGCCGTTGGATCTGATCTTCACACCGTTCGAGGTAGCTGCGGTGACGATCTCGGTCCTGATTGTGGGATTCGTGGCGGTGGACGGAGAATCAAACTGGATGGAAGGCGTAATGTTGGTCGGAGTGTACCTGATGCTGGCCATCGCCTTTTTCTTCCTACCCGCCTGACAGGATGCTGAAACAGCCGGTTTTCTCACCCGCCCAACCCCTGCGCGCCGAGACGCGCTTTTCCCCAGCTTCGTTTCGCATCGAAAGCATCCTCAACATAGCCAAGAGGCTACGCCTCCGGTGCTTTCATCGGCTGCGGTCTTGCTTGCCGGCTTTTTGAGCATCCTGCGAGATAAACCAAATAGACAAGATGGCCAGACAAACCGGGCTCGGCTCACGAGGCTATCCTCGTCTCAGACTTTATCCATGTCGATGACTTCTGTGGCCTCCCACAGGTTCTTCTGCTCCGCATCCGCCAGCGCCTTCACCCGATCCTCTTCCGTCTCTTCACCGAACTGAGCCGCTTGTGTCGGTACAGTCGTTCTCTTCCCGGACGGAGACAAATCTGTCTCCTGTGGCGACTGCTGTCTTTTTCGCTTCTTGGCAGGATCCATATTGACGGGCATGGCGACTCCATTGTGATCTGCGTTCAGTTTCCACCCCACCCAAGGACAAAGTCAATCAGGTAAGTGGTCGCCAGCGAGGGTAAGCGTGTCTCTTCTAGCAGGCTGTTCAAAAAGGCTGTCCAGTAAGGCCGCAGCGAGTGAAGGGCCGAGTAGGTACATACCGCACTTCGTGTGGGCTGTTCGCCCTTGCAATAGATCTTGGCGAACGGATAAACACCTTCAGGCACTCCGACCTTCGGGCCAGCCCTTCCCAAGGTTGAGCCTCTGATTGATGCGAGAACGAAGCTGGCGGACTTTTTTCAACAGCCTGCTAGTACAACTGGCCGGCGATGGTGTCGGCCTGCAGGCGGCCTTGTGCCGATAGTCTGCTGCGCTCACCGTCTTCTTCGATCAACTGTTGCGCGAGTAACTGTGCGGTGACTGCTGCGTGTCCATAGTTTGCGGCATGCTGGTGAAGACAGCGTGTGGGAATCCCTTGAATGAGTCGTAAGCCAAAAATCACGGTGTCGCGGAGTTGCTCCTGCTCCGAGAGCCTGGTGCGATCTTCAATAGGGAGGCGATTTGCCGCGAGCGATGTGTCGTAGGCCGCGAGGTCGGCGGCGATGCCAAATCTTGTTCCTTCCAGATAGGACTGTGCGCTCGGGCCCAATCCAAGGTATTCGCCATTGGTCCAATAGAGCAGATTGTGCCGACAGGCATATCCCGGTTTGGAATAGTTCGACACTTCATACCGTTCATAACCGGCGTCGCCAAGTATGCGTTGCGCGGCCTCGTCCATCTCAATCTGAAGACTTTCATCTGGAACTGGACTCCGTCGGCGCTGGATGTTGGAAGCGAGCCTCGTATCCTCTTCGACCGTGAGGGCATAACAGGACAGATGCGTGGGCTCCAGCGTAAGGCAGTGGACAAGTGTCCGCTGCCAGCCCTCCAGGCTTTGGCCTGGGAGCCCATACATCAAATCGAGATTGATGTTTGTGAATCCGGCGGCTCTAGCCTGAGTCACCGCATCGACGGTTTCATGGACAGTACCGGGCCGTCCGATCCGAGCAAGGTCGCCATCCTCCATCGATTCCGCACCGAAACTCATGCGGGTGACGCCGGCTTGAAGCAGTTGTGTGAGACCCTGCCCGGAGATCGTGGAGGGATGAGCTTCAACGGTGATTTCACAGTCTGAGTCGAGGGCGAAATGCGTGCGAATCTCGGACAGGATCGCAATGAGCTGAGTCGCGGCGAGCACTGTCGGTGTGCCGCCCCCAACATAGACGGACTGGATGGGACGGCCTGCAGATACGTGTTGCCGCGCCGACAGTCCGATCTCATGAATGAGGGATCTGACAAAGGCTTGTGCGCGGCCCTCGCGATGGATTTCAAGGTAAAACGCGCAAAAGTCGCATCGCTGCCGACAGAAGGGGATGTGGAGGTACAGACCGAGGGGAGGGGGCGTCATGACAGAATGCTGAATCCTTGAGGTTTGGAAAAGTCCCGTGCGAGGACGATTTCAATTTCATCGGCAGGGGATTTCCCGCGATTGCGCACGTGCGCCTGCCAAGACTGGTGTTGGCGCAATGATTCGAAGAGCACCTTGAGCAGATCCGGTTTGATTCGCGCTTCCCACTCTCGCATCCAGGCATGGTCCGCCTCATCGCCCTCATAGTCGTCGGGAAACGAGGCCTCCAGACTGAATCGAAAAGTAAAGGCTTTTTCTTCTTGGTACATACAGCTCCTGGCAGATTGCGAAGTGGCCGATCCAATCTTATAATACCCCTCAGAATAAGGAGTACAGTCTATGCCTATCTTCGAATATGTCTGCGGGGAATGCAATCATCGATTCGAGCTGTTGGTGTATGGCTCAACAGAAGCCGCCTGTCCAAAGTGCAACACCACGAAGTTGGAGAAACAAATCTCTTCGTTCGGGGTTGGTGGCACGGATGGCTGGGTGCTGCCAGGTAATGGTGGAGGTGCTTGCGGAAGTTGCGGTGATCCACGCGGCCCCGGCTCCTGTTCCACGAATTGACCATGGAGTCCGGCAACCAGGCCCTACAGTGTGCGATTGCCACCATCTCTCAGTCCGATCCGCTTACTAAGCTGCTTGAACAGGTAAAGCTTGGGCGGATGAAACCCACCGATGCTGGACTGCGTGCCGTGACCAACTCGTGGATAGGCACTTATCAAAAAATTATTGAGTCTGGCGGATTCACCAGGCAGGCGTTGCGCCGCATCGATCCACATCCTCGTCTGGCAATCCTGATCGAATGTGGAGTGCTGACGGGTGAGCAGCAGGCGGTCACTACTCTTCGCACGAGTTTTGAGCGGGCCGTCGCCGCCGCAACGGAGTGATCTCATCTCATGTGGGCTCGCTGGGTCATCGCCGCTCTGTTCCTGACCGTAGGATCCGTTGGAGATGGGTTGGCTGAAGACGCCATCGGTACGAGACCTCTCCTGACGATTGCGCGCAAGGATCTTCATACCATCCTGCCGCCGGACTGCCATATCCTAATCAATCCTCACTCAATTGAACAGTTTCTTGATGCACTGGATAGAAGCCCGCCGGACTGGGGCCTGGTCTACGGCCATGGCCATCACGACCCTGCGCTAGACGAGCGATTGTTCACGCTGAACCGGGAGCGCGATGCGAAGCGTGGCGGGAAGGAGCCGCTCCAGTGGACGGTGGTGTTTCTGTGGTCGGCGGAACTCTCGCACTACGATCCAACGACTGGCTGGTTCGGCATGGCCATTGGGCCGATTTTCACCCAGACGAAGTGGGGAGTCGTCCGATTCAAACCCGAAGAAGTTCCGAGTAATCTCGTCGTGATTCCTGAGCCCAGCACACGTGACGTCCTCCGCCGACAACTCGAGGCTGGGCAGAAAGTCGACATTGAGATCGCCATGGTCGGGCGGCTCATTCCCGATGAGTCCCTTGTCTATGACTTCTCTCACGATGAAGAAGGCCTGGGTCTCATCATGCCGGTTGTGCGGATCGAACGGGTTGAGTATCTACTGGTCCGGTGATGTCGAGCGGGATAGTCGAGCGAGACTGGCGGGTAATGCGCGGCTGGTAGGGACAGAGCTCACACGTCACGCGAGTCTCGCTCTTTGCGCTTGCCGCGCGCACTCCGCCAGTCTCGCGACGAACCGTCATGACTAATGCGGGCTAGGTCTTTTCAATCCACAGGTTTTGGCGACCGCATCGCGATACGCTTGCCAGAGCGTCAGGCATTTCTTGAGGCAGCTTAGTACGGCCTGTTGCTGGGTGTGTGTCGTGGCGTAGTTCACCACCATGGCATAGGCATCATGGCGGTGGCCTGCTTCGACCATTTGGTGCGCGCGAATTAGATCCATGGAATCGGGGGGCAGGCCGTGATACTTCACTAGTGGGTGGCGTTGGACGATTGCTTCGATGTCTTCGGCGGTCTTGGGCTTGGAGGGGTCGGCGATTTCGGCGCGATCCTTCACGCTGCCTTCTACGAAGACAGTCAGGGCCGCTGCTCCGATGACCCAGTCTCGGTTATTCGAGACACGGTCCAGCCAGGCGCGGTAGCGTCGACTGGCCGGTAAGAGGCGTACCCTGTCAAAGTCACGCGCCGGCAATCCAAGGCCTGCCATCATGGTCAGGAACAATTCCGGGTGCGACTTTCCCAACGAAAGCCCACCGGTGTCTTCTTCGTAAATATTATCGGCGAGCATCCGGCGGACCGGGGCAGGGGGATTCTGTCCGTGAATGCGTGCCAGGAGCACAGGGAAGTCACGCACGTACACCCCGTATTCTTGTTGAAAGTGGCGTGTGAGTTGATCGACGGTGACCGTTCCGTCGGCGAATGCCGGCCAGGCCCAATGATGCTTGCGGTCCATAATACGCAAGAGTTCTTCTTGGAATCGGCTTTTCGTCATGGGGCGTGCCATGTCTGTTGCCTTCCTGATGAGCGGCTCGTTACAATTAGACGGCGCGAGGTGCTTCAATGAATCACGTGACAGTTCAAAATCCAGATGACATTCTGTCGATGCTGGCCGAGGTGTCCCTGCGAGGGTCGGGTTTTGTGACGGAATGTCTCCTCGACTATGTGTTAGAAGAAGGCTTCACGGAGCCGATCTTTCTCAATGCCAGCGGGGAAGACCCTGATGCCTATTTTAAAGGCCAATCTTCTGCTTGGGCGGTATATCAGATCCGAGAATGGAAACGTGTGTTGACCATTTCTGGCGGTCCCGGCAAAGAGCGCCGCGTACAAATTACAGAAACCCCCTAGCCCGTGGATGAGTGTAAGAGGGATGCAGAGGAAAAGCAACGAAACGATAGGGTTCAACTGCCAGTGGCCAGTTTGAGTATGGAGTGCGCCACATGTCGATGATCCGTCTCACTGAGCCACAAAGTTTGGGCGAATTGGCGATGATCACAAGTCTGCTGGAGGGCAGTGGCATTGCCTACATGGTTCAGAACGAACATGTGAGTAGCTTGTATCCCGGGCTCCCGATTCTCAACTCGCGTGTCATGGTCGACGAGTGCGATCAGGTACATGCGGAAGTGCTGCTGAGCCGACTGCGGTTGGCAGTGCGTGATGTCTCGTCGCAGCCGTAAACGCATGCTAGCGTGGCGGTTTTGGGCTGTGCGGATTGGAAGGGGACTGAATGGGGAGCCGTTCGCCTGAGCCTTGGAACCATCCGCCCGTGAGGATGCCTTCTTCAAAGTACAGATAGCGGTGTTTCACCACCGCGGCGCTTTCCCAATCTTCAAAAATCCATTCCTCGCGACGGATGCCTTCTTTGGTAAACGTCGTGTTGATTGTTTGTGGCCCTCCCCAGGCCTGTAACACCTGCTCTTTTGACATGCCGACCATGACCCGATGTTCCACGATATGTTTTTGAAAGTCCGGGTCTCTGAGTTGTGCGATGAGCGGCCAGATCACCATGAGGAGAACAAACAGGCCAAGTCCTGCGTAGATGATAAGACGAACTGGGCGGCGGCGGATGAAAGGGATCGGTTCTTCCAGATCAGTTGGAGAGACATTCATGGATTCATGGAAAGTCACTGTGGTTTGATGCATGATGCGGCGCATCGTAGCAACGTGAATTGAAGAGAGTCAAGCGAAGCTCCTGGTTTTTCCTTATTAATCAGCGCGATATAGGAAGTGCGCTATACTGGATGAGTGCAAGCTCTGTGGTGCGCAGGAGAGGTTGTGATGACTCCTGGATCGAAGCATAGAAATAACCAGAGGCGATGGCTTCTTGCGATATGGCTCCTGGCCGTAACGGTGAGCCTTGTCATGCCACTGGCTTCAAATGAAGCGTTGGCGACTACGATGTATTCCTATATCGATGAGCAAGGCACGCCCGTCATCACAGATAATTTCAACACGATTCCTGAACGGTACCGTGCAAGGGTCAGAACGACCGATCAGATATCGACTGCTCCTCAAACGGCTGGCACCATTCAGGATCGCTTGTCGAACTTGGGGAGGCAGCTTCGAGGTATGGTTTCCGGAGCCGTCCCCAACATCTCCGGGCTCTCTCCTTCACAGTCGGAGATTCTGACCTATGCTAGTCTTGCGGCAATAGTCCTACTCGTCGCCATGTACATGAGTAAAGGTCAAGCGGTCCGCCTTCTGGCTTTGTGGTGTTTGATCATGCTCGGTCTTGCCACTCCAGTTTTGATGTACGTGTCGAAGGATGGCCCAATGGATATGATGAAGTACAAAGCCTCTCAAGTCGAGAAACAGCAGCAAAACCGTGTCCAACAGATTCCGTAACCCCTCTTAGAGATCCCCGAAACCAATCATGAAAGTCGGCTAGTCCGCATACTTGGGGACAGGGATCTTCTTTGCCGTGGGCAGTTGAGGAGCGATCTCCTTCTGAGAGAATTCTCGCGAGTAGGGATTCAGGATGGGGTCATGGGTGTGTCGCTGGCGTTGCTTCACAAGATCGATACTTTGAGTGCTGATTTCCACTCGATCGACAAGCGCCTTTGTCGTGAGCGGGTCCGGCAGGCCTTGCAAAGAGAATAGCTGGTAGGCCAGAGTCCACTCCAGCTTGTCCCTGGTTGCCTCTTTCACAATAAATCGAGCCTGTGGTGAAGCGACGCCCTTAAATAACAATACCCAAATATTCGATCGGAATGAAGGGGACGCGGGGTCCTCTGAAGGGTGAAATTCAGGGACAAGTGCGGGGATCTGGGCAAGTGGGACGGCGGGGGAGAATTCGATATCGACGAGCCGAACGAATAACGTGCGATTCTCGGTATCATCGTTGGGGTCGACGGTGTAACTGAACGAGTATCGGACATCGATGCCATCACGTGTAAAGGTATAGACATCCTCGCCATTTTCCGGCGAAACGAGCTTCCGAAAATACTTCTCCCAATCGGTGATGGCGTAGTAAGTAAAGACGCGCAGCGCGGACTTCCGATCGCGCACCGCCTGCGGCATCCCGAGTTCTTGATGTAATTCCGCTTGTGTAAGCCCGAGGTACCCATCCTCAAAATAGGGTGCTGCGAAGACTGCAGAATGCTGGAGCCAAATGCCGATGGTCGATAAGAGAAGCAGGAAAGACGAGAAGATGGTATGGATAGAAAGACGCAGGAACACGGTTTCTCTCCAGCTGGTAGCGGAATCGTATCGGCGGTGTCCCTTCCTGTCAAGGTGCAACGATCTGGATTGCTGATCTGGATTGCTTGCCGGTGTAAGAACCTGTCAGTTATGATGGCCCGACTTCCTTCACAATCACGGCGGATTCGATCGCGGAGACAGGTCGTATGAGTGCATCGTTAGTCGCCTTACTGCAACAACGTATTCTGGTCCTCGACGGGGCCATGGGGACTATGATCCAGCAGCAGAAGCTGGACGAGGCCGCGTTTCGAGGCGATCGGTTCAAAGATTGGAAGAAAGATCAGAGAGGGCATAACGATTTGCTGAACCTCACGCAGCCCGCCATCATCGAGGAGATCCATCGCCAGTACTTCGAGGCCGGTGCCGACATCGTGGAGACGAACACGTTCAACTCGCAAGCCATTTCCCTGGCCGACTACGGCATGGAGTCACTGGCCTACGAGATCGCGAGAGCCGGAGCGGAATGTGCCAGGCGTGCTGCGGAACAGGTCAAAATTACAGCGCCTGGTCGGTCGTGCTTTGTGGCCGGTGCGATCGGACCCACGACGAAGACGTCGTCTATTTCGACCGATGTCAACAATTCAGCGGCGCGCGGCACTACCTATGACGAGCTGGTGACAGTCTATTACGAGCAGGTCCGTGGCTTGGTCGACGGCGGAGTCGATCTCTTGTTGGTCGAGACCATCTTCGATACGCTCAATGCGAAAGCCGCGTTCTTTGCGATTGATAAATATTTCGATGATCGCCACATCAGGCTCCCCCTCATGGCCTCGGTAACGTTTATTCAAGCCGGCAGCAATCGTGGGGTGACGGGTCAAACGATCGAAGCATTCTGGAACTCCATTTCCCATGTGCCCTTGCTCAGCGTCGGCATCAACTGCGCGTTAGGCCCAAAAGAAATGCGTCCGTTGATCGAAGAGCTCTCGCGCCTGGCCCCGATCTCTGTGAGCTGCCATCCGAATGCCGGACTGCCCAATCCGTTGCTGCCGACGGGATTTCCGGAGACACCTGAAAGCCTGGCACCTCAATTGAAAGAATGGGCACAGAATGGCTGGTTGAATATCGTAGGTGGCTGTTGTGGGACAACACCCAGACACATCAAATTAATTGCCGAGGCCGTGCGAGATCTTCCTCCGCGCGTCACGCCGTCCGTCGAGCCTCATACCAGGCTCAGCGGGTTGGAAGCGGTCACGATTCGGCCGGAATCGAACTTTGTCAATATCGGTGAACGGACCAACGTCACTGGTTCACCGGCATTCGCCAAACTGATTCTGGGAGGCGATTATGAAACCGCGCTTTCCGTGGCGCGACAACAGGTTGAGGGGGGCGCCCAGATCATCGACATCAACATGGACGAAGGCATGCTGGACTCCCAGGCTGCCATGCAGAAATTCCTGCGATTGGTGGCGTCGGAACCGGATATCTGTCGCGTCCCCATCATGGTGGATAGTTCGAAGTGGGACATACTGGAGGCGGGTCTTAAGGAAATTCAGGGCAAGCCTGTCGTCAATAGCATCAGCCTCAAAGAAGGCGAAGTCAAGTTTCTTCAGCAGGCCAAATTGGTTCATCGCTACGGGGCTGCAGTGGTGGTGATGGCCTTCGATGAACGTGGCCAGGCCGACACGTATGAGCGTAAGATTGAGGTCTGTGAACGCGCCTATCGTCTCCTCACGGAGCGTATCGGTTTTCCTGCCCAGGATATCATCTTCGATCCGAACATCCTGACGGTGGCGACTGGTATCGAGGAGCACAATAATTACGCGGTGAACTTCCTCGACGCCACGCGCTGGATCAAGCAGCATCTTCCGCTGGCGAAAGTCAGCGGCGGCGTGAGCAACATTTCCTTCTCCTTTCGCGGCAACAACCGCGTGCGCGAGGCGATGCACGCGGCATTCCTCTATCATGCCATCAAGGCCGGTCTGGACATGGGAATTGTGAACGCCGGACAGTTAGCGGTGTACGAGGAGATCCCCAAGGACCTTCTATCGTTGGTCGAAGATGTGCTGCTGAATCGCCGACCGGATGCGACCGAACGATTGGTAACTTTTGCCGAGACCGTCAAGCAACAGGGCAAAGCGGCGGTGAAAGACGATGAGTGGCGCTCGGGCACAGTCGAAGAACGCCTCTCCCATGCACTGGTGAAAGGCGTGACCGACTATATCGAGCAGGACATCGAGGAAGCTCGGCAGAAGTATGCCAAGCCACTGCATGTGATCGAGGGACCACTGATGGCCGGGATGAACATCGTGGGGGACCTATTCGGGTCCGGCAAGATGTTTTTGCCTCAAGTGGTCAAAAGCGCCAGGGTCATGAAGAAAGCCGTGGCTTACCTCATGCCATTCATGGAGGCTGAGAAGCAACAATCCGGTGCGTCGAGCTCGCACGGAAAAATCCTGCTCGCCACCGTCAAGGGTGATGTGCATGACATCGGGAAGAACATCGTCGGGGTTGTCCTGGGATGTAATAACTACGAGGTGATCGATCTTGGGGTGATGGTGCCCTGTGAACAGATCTTGGCGGCTGCACGCGAGCATGGGGTACAAATCATAGGGCTGAGTGGACTCATTACCCCCTCGCTCGATGAGATGGTGCACGTAGGACGTGAGCTGACGCGCGAGGGTTTTGACCTGCCGTTACTGATTGGCGGAGCCACCACGAGCAAAGCCCATACGGCCGTCAAGATTGCCCCAGCCTACAGCCATTCCGTGGTGCATGTGTTGGACGCCTCCAGAGCGGTGGGCGTCGTCGGTAGTCTGGTGAACGCCGACTTGCGGGCTGACTTTGCCAAGAAGGTTCGCGCCGACTATGATCAGATACGCCAGACCCATCAGGACCGGGGGGGCAAGTCACTCTGGACGTTAGCGCAGGTGCGGGCCAATCGATTCCAATCCAATTGGGCTGAGGTCAACATACCCATACCGGCCTTCACTGGGGTGAAGGTGATACCGCAGCAGCCGTTGGATCAGCTGATTCCCTATATCGATTGGTCGCCGTTCTTTCACACGTGGGAATTGCGCGGCCGTTACCCGACCATTTTGGAAGATCCTGTCGTAGGCTCGAAGGCCAAGGAGTTGTACGACGATGCGTTGACCTTGCTCCGCAGGATTGTGGATCAACGGTTATTCACTGCCAATGGGGTGTATGGGTTTTTCCACGCCAACAGCGTGGGTGACGATATTGAAATTTATACCGATGACTGTCGCACGACAATCTTGACGACGTTCCATACATTGCGCCAGCAATCGGAGAAGCCGCAAGGGCAGCGCAGTTTCGCGCTGGCGGATTTTGTGGCGCCAAGAGAGTCCGGCCGCGCGGATTATGTCGGAGCCTTTGCTGTGACGACGGGAGTCGGGGTGGATATCTTATGTCGGGAGTTCGAGCGCGACCACGACGACTACAATTCTATCATGGCCAAAGCGTTAGCAGACCGCTTGGCCGAAGCCTTTGCCGAGTATCTTCATAAGCAGGCGCGCGAAGCCTGTGGTTATGGCAAGAGCGAGGCTCTCTCTACTGAAGACTTGATCCGTGAAAAGTATCGCGGCATTCGTCCTGCGCCTGGGTATCCGGCTTGCCCTGACCATACAGAAAAACGGTTGCTCTTCGATCTCTTGTCTGCAGAACAGCACACAGGAATCACCCTGACTGAAAGCTTCGCGATGTGGCCTGCTGCCTCAGTCAGCGGGCTCTATTTCGCTCATCCGGAGGCCAAGTATTTTGCCGTGGGGAAGATCGGAAAAGACCAGGTGCTCGACTATCAAAGGCGAAAAGGGATGCCCCTTTCAGCGCTGGAGCGATGGTTGGGGCCTAACCTGAACTATGAACCTACTGGAGGATAAGAGGCTAACGCACAGGATGAGCGAGCTTCTCGACAACGAGGCCCGCTAGCAGGCTACTGGAAATCATTTCGGCACAGCACAACTTCGCTGGCCTGTGCGCTGGGACAAGGGAGATCGCTCGCAGGATGCTCAAAAAAATCGTCCTCGTCGTTCGTGAAGCGTGAAACGTACGAATCCGGAAACGAACGACGCTTCACGGGTTTCGAGAACGCCGCATGGGAAAAGGCGCGTCTCGGCACGCCGTGGTCGGGTGGGTGAGCAGAGCGACTTTTTCAGCACCCTGCTAGGAGACTTCTGCCAATACGGTGTGTTGGACGGGCCTCCCGATCGCCGCGGTCAGTGCCGACTTCACCCACCGATATCGTTCTTCTGCCCAGCGATTCACGTCCTCTGAATCAGTAAAGACTAGTTCCCAGGCTTTGGCGGCGTCCAGCATCAGCAACTGGTGCGGGTGATTATTCCCGGATACATAGACGACGAGTACGGCAGATTTGCCGGTGAGGCTGATATCCGTAAACACGTGCAGCATGGCCCCATTCGGCAAGGTGATGTCGCGAGAGGCGGCCTCAACGAGGGGATGGTATAGCCGTTGAAGAAATTGGGACGTCACCTCGTAGGCGTTGGTCGTACTTAAGAGACGGGGATTTGGTTTTTCTCCAAACAGGTTCTCGGTCAGATAGGTCGCAGCCTCCCAGGTCGGCATGACACCGGACGTGACCAAAGATTCGCACAGATAGGCGATCCAATTGCGTGTCGCCGCCTGTTTGCGGGCCGCCGTTGCCTTCTTTGCCATGATCGGCAATCCTTTCGCGAGCGTGAAATATTGTGGATACAGGGCCTGAGAATCTGTGCGTGAGTTTGTATCTGACGAGATGCGTAAAGTATATCGGCGGGTGGAAAGCCGGTCAACGAAATGATGAAAAGGATGCTATGACTCGCGAATCATTCTGCGCGGCGATTGGTCGGCATACTGGTCATGGATGTGCTTGATGTCGTTTAACGAGGCGAAGAAGACATCGAGGAGCTCTGGGTCGAAATGTTCCCCACGATGTTTGGTCATGAGATCGACAGCGTGATCGAGGGAGAAGGCGGGCTTGTAGACCCGTTGTGTGGTGAGGGCATCGAAGGCATCGGCGATCGCGGCGATCCGTCCTTCCACGGGAATCGCTTCGCCTTTCAACTTGCGCGGATATCCGTTGCCATCCCAACGCTCATGATGGGTCCAGGCGATCGATGCCGCGACTTTGAGGATCTCCGCATCCGATCCGCTGAGGATACGGTAGCCGATCTCCGCATGTTGAGAAATGACGTTGAATTCTTCCGGCGTGAACTTGCCGGGCTTGAGGAGCACATGATCCGGCGTGCCAATTTTTCCAATGTCGTGCATCGGACTGGCCGTGCGGATCAAATCACACCGTTCAGAGGACAGCCCATACTTCCTCGCGAGCAATTCACAGTAGTGGCTCATGCGCTGAATATGCTGTGCCGTGGCACTGTCCCGGTATTCGGCGGCGATCGCGAGTCGTTGAATCGTTTCCTCTCGTGAGAGACGCAGCTCCTTTTCGCTTCGCTCGAGCCACTCGAGCGCTTGCTGGAGAGCCATCGTTCTGGTTCTGACAATATCTTCCAGGTTCTCCCGGTGCAGGCGATTTTCAAGTTCAAGCCGGCGGCGGCGGAGCGCATTGGCCACATCGATCATGACTTCACTAGACTCGAACGGCTTGACGATGTATCCAAAGGCGCCCATGTCCAGCGCAGCGTTCGCCAGCACCGGGCTGTCGAGACCGGTCACCATGATGACGGCGATGTGGGGATACTGATTGAGGGTATTGCGGACAAGATCCATACCCGACTCACCGGGCATATTCACATCGCACAACATCAACGCAAAGGGTTGTTCATTTAGCCGTGTCCGTGCCTCACGCGCATCGGACGCGAGGACCGTCTCATACCCGTGGGTTTGAAGCATGTATCCCAACAACCGACGGATCGGTTCTTCGTCGTCGATGATCAGAACGCGCTTGAGTTCAAGGAGGACTTGCTTGGGAGATTGGTCAAGAAGCAACGTCATGATTTGTGAGGTTCGCGTATCTAACAAATATACGAAGAAGGGAACTGTCTAGGGTCGGTGAATGTTAGTTTGTGTCACGATGTTCAGAGGTCTCGAGAGAACTGTAAGGTCATGTGCACCTTTTGTGCCAGTATATTGTGAAAAGCCACACGTCGTGGACCTCTCACCAGATGACGTCTTCTTAGCCGGGAAGCAGTGGGATGCCGCGCTGTGACAGTATTTTCATGGGTGGCAGTCGCATCATTGTTCGAGGTCCAAGTGGGCCAAGCGTCAGGAGTGAGCACATACCCGTACAGATTTAGTCATTTGCGCCGCGTACTTTTGTACATATTGATCGGCGGGAATAATCGAAGCACGCGTCATTCTCTGCAGCCTCCAAGAGCTGAATGGGGCACCAGGCCAGCTTCATTGCGCTTTCGCAGGGCCTTCACTATAATCCCGGGCATCATGAACAGGAATCCGCAATGAGTGGTGCAGCGGGACTATTGCGTGTCGATGGGCGACGAAAAGATCAGCTTCGTCCGGTGAAGGTGACGCGGAATTTCATTAAGCATGCCGAAGGATCTGTCCTGATCGAAATGGGCGACACCAAAGTGATTTGTGCGGCTTCGATTGAAGAGAAAGTGCCTCCCTTTCTGAAGGGGAAAGGACAAGGATGGGTGACGGCAGAGTATTCGATGCTCCCCCGTTCGACTCACGAGCGATCCCCGCGTGAAGCCGTCAAAGGGAAGCAAGGTGGCAGGACGTTGGAGATTCAACGTCTTGTAGGGCGAGCCCTCCGTGCGGTGACAGATATGGGCCAGATGGGAGAGCGGTCGATCTGGCTCGACTGCGACGTTATCCAGGCCGACGGTGGGACCAGAACGGCTTCGATTACAGGGGCGTTTATTGCCCTAGCCGACGCGTTTACAGTCCTCAAGAAGCGAGGCCTGATCAAGAAACGTCCTTTGACGGACTACCTTGCTGCCATTAGTGTAGGAAAAGTGGGTGGGGAAATTATCGTTGATCTAGCCTATATAGAAGACTCAATGGCCGATGTCGACATGAATGTGGTCATGACCGGACAAGGGCGTTATGTCGAAGTCCAGGGCACAGCGGAACGGACCCCCTTTGCCAAACAGGAAATGGATGAATTCATGGCGATGGGATGGAGCGGGATTCAGATCCTCACCGCACTGCAGAAGGATCTGATCGGGGAGTTGGAGTAGGGAAGAGACGATGATTCGTGAATTAGTGCTCGCGACTCGCAATCACGATAAAGTAATAGAACTCGTTGCGCTCTTAGGCGATCTGGGCATCACGATTCGTACACTCGATGAATTCCCGGATGCCCCGGACGTGGTCGAAGACGGGGACACCTGTGAGGCCAACGCAGTAAAGAAAGCGCGTGCCATTGCAGAGTCCACGGGCTTGCCGGCTGTGGCAGACGATACAGGGCTGGAAGTAGATGCGCTTGGTGGGCGGCCCGGTGTCTATGCAGCCCGTTATGCCGGCGAAGACGCGACCTACGAAGACAACTGTCGAAAGTTGCTGCGGGAGTTGACGGGCGTGCCTCGTGAACAACGAACCGCTCGCTTTCTGACCGTCGCAGCGATCGCACTGCCTTCAGACGGAATACGGGTGGCACAAGGAACTTTGGAGGGAGTGATTGCAGAAGAGGCGAGTGGGACGCTAGGATTCGGGTATGATCCTGTGTTCCTCATTCCAAAATTAGGGAAGACCTTGGCGCAACTGTCAGCGGATCAAAAAAACACGATCAGTCATCGCGCCAAAGCGTTTGCGAAGGTGCGGGAGATGCTCAGTGCATCAAGTGCATCAATGGTGAATGTGTAATGATGAATGTTGAATTGCTAAGGGAGGTAAGAATCGATTCTTCATCTCCATTCAACACCAATCATTTTTGTGTAAGCGATGTCGTGGCGTAGCGCAGCCCGGTAGCGCGTCTGCTTTGAGATCACAGTAAGGGGATTGCTGAAGTCCTTGATAGGAGCAGCAATCCCCTTTCTATATGCGCTGTTTAGCCTCTCGTGGTGCCTGCGCAGAACGCGAGAAAGTGGCATCACACATTCCGCAACATAATCCACCTCATGACCGGCGGCTGTGTACTCAATGCCAAGCTGTACCTCACCCTTGGCATCAGCATCCTTGAGCGCAGCGTGGCTCGACAAGGGGAATCCAGCGATATCCGAGATTCGTAATACTCCAGCTGTTACCTGCAGGTTTGTTCTTAATGTCGGGCGTGATGTTTATCGATGACTCGCGCAGCGATGACCACCAATTCTTTTTGGGCGAGTTTGTCTGCTATGGCAGCGTACTGCTTTGGCAGCCCTGACGTGCCAATTTCTTCCTTCCGCCACGCCAATTTCTGTCCTTGTGCCGCTCGGGCAGGGGCAGTCACCGGCCATTCCTGGCATCGAAGGCGCCAAGCACTTGGATTGTCGTGGGTAATAGCCATGCCGGATCGTGGTGCATGGTGGCACGGCGATTGCGCCATTGCAGGAGTAGTGGATGGGTACCGAAGCCGTGCCGAATGATACTAAGGGATTACGATGAAGACGCTGATGATCGTGCGCCCAGGAATGATTGCGGCGACAGCAAGGATGAAGGATTTGCACAAGGTCGCGCTCTACGCCGCTGGAGCGCTGAAAGGAGCCCTATGTGGTTCTTAATCATAGTTCTACTAAATATAGTGCCGGGACTCGATAAAGTCATGGTGCTAAATACGTATGCCACGTCTGAGGAATGCCAGAATGAACGAAATCGCATAGGTTTTGAAATGGCAGCAGCGTATCCATACGACCGTGATTTTGTTATTGCCTGTCAATTGAGTTCAAAGCACAGCTCATAAGGGTGGCTGAAGGGAGTAAGGGAGAGTCAGTGTCGTCGAAGCTCAGGATAAGGATCTACCTACGTGCTTCCTCATGAAGCCGAGCAAGCGGCACACTCAATTGCTCAAGGCATAGGGGGTTTTTTCAATGTCGGGCGTGATGTTTATCGATGACTCGTATAGCGATGGCCGCCAGTTCTGTGGGGGCGATTTTGTCAGCTATAGCAGCGTACTTCTTTGGCAGTCCTGCCGCGCCAATTTCTGTCTTTCTGCCGCGTCAATTTCCGTCCTTCTGCCGCTCGGGTAGGGACATTTCTTGGCAATTCTTGGCATCGAATAGCGCATTCTCCTGGATTGTCGTGGGTATTAGCCACGCCGGATCGTGGTGCATGGTGGCACGGCGATTGCGCTATTGCAGGAGGAACGGATGGGTACCAAGACCGTGCCGAGAGCAGTACGGAGGCATTAGGATGAAGACGTCGATGATTGTGCGCCCAGGAATGATTGCGGGGCTATATTCTTGCAATCTCACCGTCGCTGGCCTGATGCTCCTCGCCGGGCTGTCCGGCTGTGGGCCGGCGCCGTCTGACCACGCGCCGAACTCAGGAGTCCAGCGCTAGCCTGGGTGCGCCGTCCGAATGGCAACCAGTCTCGCAGCACAGTCCGTCAGTAAGCAACAACCCATTCACTCCGGCCGCGTTTCCCGCATCGAACTACTCGCCAGCACCAGCAGCCCAAGAAGAGCCGGCGCCGCTACCGGAGTATTTGGACCTGCCCAGCTGGATCGCACAGGCGCTGGATTCTCCGGAGGTCTCCGTGCGGCTCCAGGCCCTGGATACGTGGGCGCAGCAGGGAGACCAGGCGCCATTGGACCCGCTGGTTGTGGCACTGGATGACGACGACGACGACGTGCGGACAAAGGCGATGGAGATCATCGAACAGCAGTGGGCAATCGAGCAGGAGGCGGAACCAGCGGCAGAGAAATAAGGAGGGGAGAAGGAGGGAATAAGGGGATAAGGAGGCAGAGGCAAGGCAAGAGACAAGACACTTCACGAGAGACGCGTCACGCATGATGACGCGTGGGCCCAGAGACAGTCAGTCGGTGCAACTACCACATTACCAAGGGGAGGAGCATCATGATGCAAAGCAGATGGAGCAAATGGCTGAGTGGAGTCGGGGGCGTGGTCCTCATCGGAGGCCTGGTCCTGGCGAACTACAGTGGAGGAGTCATGCCCGCAGAGGCGCACAACGGCTATCAGAATCCGTTCAAGGGTTATCAGAACCCCTTCAAGCAAATCTTGAGCAAGCTCAACATCATCATCGAGAAGCTCAACACCGGTGGAGGCGGTACTCGCTCATCGTCCACCGGAGGCGGGGCCGGGTATCAATCGCTATCGTGGGATACCCACAATCCGTTAGCATCGCGCTTTACCATCGGCGGACTTCGGAACGCGTGCTGTAATGGACAGCAACACCGGGCTGGTGTGGGAACAGATCTCCGGATGCCACCATCCCCGCGAAATGTGGAACGCAGCAACCCTCTAATGTTTGAATAAGAATCCGTCGGGGGCACGAAGGGCTGGCGGTTGCCGTCCATCCCAGAGCTGGCGAGTCTAATCGATCCCTCCGTGAGCGAACCGGGCCCAACCCTCACGCCAGGGCCATCCGTTCTCCACTGTCGCGGGGGCCAACTATTGGTCGGCGACGACGAGTGCGAGTACTAGTTCTTCTTTTGGTACCGCCAACATTTTGGTCGTGAACTTCCAGGAGGGCTCCGTGGAGACCATCGGTAAGGTCTCCACCGCCCACGCCTGGTGTGTGCGCGGTCCGATGAGCGAGTCTGTGTATTGAGGATTCGATGATTGGAGTGATTTGATGATTGGGGTGCAGGGGGCATACGCCCCCTGCCCTTGAGACGGATACGTTCAGTGCTGTGGTTGTGCAGGACTTCGACAGCTGATACTAAACCCGTAGACAGTGCAATCTTCTTCTACGACTTTCTCTACGAAGCTCCTGAGCCCTTTCACATCGTTGGGATCAATAGCTAGAGCGTGCAACGAAACTGGGGTAAGCACACTCATGAGTATCCACACCCAAATCCCAAGCGATAAAGAGCCAGCAATAATACGGTCAAGTAAGGTCATGGCTGAAAACTCCCTTTGCAATAGGGTTAGTGGTGTCCGCCCCGCTTGATCGCACTTCTGCTTCGCACAATCCTGTATTTGATCTGCTCATACGTGGCGCGGGACAGGATTTTCTACTGGACCAGCTCAGCTCTCCGCTTATACGGTCGCCCCGTGATACTCTTCTTTTAGTAGGCATTGCCAATGCCAGGGAATACCTT
Organism: Nitrospirota bacterium; assembly: GCA_963741245.1. Classification (GTDB taxonomy): domain Bacteria; phylum Nitrospirota; class Nitrospiria; order Nitrospirales; family Nitrospiraceae; genus Palsa-1315. The sequence continues at coordinate 117,256 of CAVUHR010000029.1, forward strand.
GAGTTGCCCGGCAGTGGTAGCGGCGTATCGACGATAGCAGCAGAAGCGGTCATGAATGATGTGGGTTAAGGCAGAGTCCCACCTAATTCCTTTTGATACCTCCCGGAGTTGAGGGGATATAATTGGGATTAACATGCTCCCAGACCCCATGATGAGCCTCGTCTAATCCCCAGCCTCGCACGTAGAGGAGCGTCAGTACCTGCTCGGTCTCGTATCGCTGCGTTCCCGTTACTTGTCCGACCACCGTCATTCGTGCCCATTCCCGATACTGGCGGGGGAATTGTTGCTTTGTCACCACCACCCAGTAGGAGCCAGCTTCAGGACCAGACATGTCGGCGGGAAGTTGAGGTATATAATCTTGGTCCAGTGGCCGGTTCTTGAGATGCAACCAGAGGTATTGCTCATTTTCTTCTTCTTCAATGATCGTTCCCCCCAACAGCACCACCTTCCCGCGGTACATCTCCGGATTGGCGGTCAGCGCGGTGAGCGTAGCACCAGGCTCTGCCATCCGCACATAATGGCGCGGCACGTTGACGAGCCGCACGTTGGCGCGCGGCACGTTGGCGCATCCCCAAAGAACTACGGTCATGATGATGGCCATTGTAAGACACGCAGACCACCGTTGGAGCCGAGCGTACGGAGTCATACAGTGATGTCCTTGGTTGGGTTGTGTGTACAGTGTGGTGCCAGGCATGCTGTGGTCCTCACATCTCGCTCATGCAGAGATCATGTCGTTGTCTGACACTCGTGGCTGAGACAAGCGACTGCGCTACGATGCTTGCCCCAAGACCTCTTTGAACATGACAGGCAGGTCGTGAAGGGCATAGGGGCCTCGCAGGGAGGCCCATTCTAGGAGGAGGACGATTAAACCGCAAGGCAGGGCGTGGGGAAAATGGTGGTATTGATCGGCGGGTGGGGGCCTACAAAGGGCATCCGCCGCCTAGCCTCGCATACATCTCGTGGAGGTCCAGTGCAGAACGATGTGGCATGTGGCCCTAATTTTGGTCAGACCCTATCATAGGATCTGGATCGATTTAAGGGGGCTGGGCACAGTCACCTCCTCACATCTGCATTGTGTCCCGGACGGAGCTAGCAGGCAGGGTTCAGGCGAGCCACAACTTCGGTCAAGCCCCTTCGGGCATCAGCGTAGCGTCGATGAACTGTCCACTTGCCTCTAAAGTCAGGAAATTCTACTGCCTCTTCGGCGCTCATTGCGTAACCTTGTCTACGTCGGAGCTTGCTTGCGGCTGCTCGATCATTCCTTGCCGCAGGCAACTTCCCACATAGCGTGGTTAATACTCTCTGGTTCAACTGGTAGCCAGTTGCCTGTGTCTACGTATCCATTAGCCGCTATACCGGTGTCCGTACGGGCGTGAGAACTCCGTGAATGCAAGCAACCGGAGGCGCTTTTCCGCGCAGTCGATTTGCTTGTGGGTCTTCGTCGTTAAAAATCGGTGGGGTCCAAATCCGAGGGGTCCCATCCCCGCATTTCCTTACATCCGATTAAAGTCAATTAATCGCTACAGCGTCACCAGATTCCTTCTCGGCGAATGGTGTCTGGATCAACGTACACAGTCTGGAGTCCTGGTAAGAGATAGTCTTTCTCAACCGCCACCCACTCCGCATAGGCTGGAAGACTACTCAGAAACAGGAGTGTGATCAGTAACCAGGAACCCGAGAAGTAGGCCAGCGGCAGCGGAAGGAGCGGGCTCGCGTGGTATGCGTCAGCGCATGGCACGGGGAAGCGGCGGTGAGGGCGAACCAAGAAGGACATGCGAGTCTCGCCGGGAGGCGTATTGTAGGTAGGTCACCAACTAGGAGCAAGAGCTGAGTGGGGCAAATGGTGGTATTTGAGTGGTTTGCCTCGCCGCAATCTGCTCCTTGATCGTGTCAGAGGTCGCCTGGGTGATGATTTGGTGAGCCTTGCTCCTCACTGGCGTATCCACCACGAAGTGGCATCTCAGCATGTCGTGTGTTCTTTTGTTTGAGGATTTCCTGTTCCGCCTGAAGCCAGTCATCTAGAGGACCTTGACGGATTCGTCGTTCGTAGTTCTCGAAGGCCCGTGCGGCGATCCGTTCGTGGAGAGTTGCCGACACGGAATGGGGTGTGAGCACCAGGTTTCGTTTGGGGGGCGGGGCTCTGACGTTTCGTCTTCGATGTGGTCGGTTGCTTCAATTTCATGGGTTTCCTCCCATGGCATCCATCACAATCAGATCGGTGACGGAAAGGCTAGGCCTTCCGTGGGGAGATGTCAAGCCGAGGTTCGCAGTACACATAAGGAGCGACGCCTAGACACTCCACGGGTGTTCCTGTATAAGGGAAAGCTGTACGGCAACCAATTTCAGACGAGCAGGGGCCGACACGATGACGGCCATGAAATTTACTGGACACAAGAGCGAACAGATGCACCGACGGTATTATACGATCCAGTCGGAAGACCTCCACGAGGCCACCGCGAACCGTCAGAAGTATATGGCTCACACCGTAATAACACTTGCCTCGTCAGCAGTATCGGGGCAAGGTGTAAGAGGTTGTCATTCCAATGTCGGGGCGTAGCGCAGCCCGGTAGCGCGCCTGCTTTGGGAGCAGGATGTCGGAGGTTCAAATCCTCTCGCCCCGACCAAACCGCAGAGGAGTGCTGAGTTGTAAGATATAGTGCGCGATCGATCCTGTGGCTTCTTCCATTACCACTGCCCACAACTCAGCACTCATAACTCACAACTTATAACTTCTTCTGAAGGCGCCCGTAGCTCAGTTGGATAGAGCATCAGCCTTCTAAGCTGAGGGTCGCTGGTTCGATTCCAGCCGGGCGCACCAGCAATTTCAATGACTTTTAGGATTCTATTTAAATGCCAAAGACCAATTTGTGCGCAGGTAGTGTGTGGATTTGCCTAGCGCCAACATGAAAATACAATGCCGGGGGAGATGAGCTCGAAGTCCTTGTTGATGAGCTAACTAAGACCATCTCCTTTCGCACTATCGTGTAAAAGGCCAGATTGCGGTTGTTGGGAGGACGAAGCGGTGAGAATCCTGGTTACTTTCCAGACGAATGTTCATTATTTTTTCGTCTATTCCGTAGTGCCTCCTTTAATTTTTCTATTAGCTTTTCTTGGTCGATTATCTGCTTCTCACCTTGAGGCGATACAGCAAGAGTGTCCGGGCTGTGGCTTCCATGACGCAGCAACCAGAGACCATCTCGAGGCCGAACGCTGCGCACGGTCTTACACGTCTACCCCTAGCGGTGTCCGTGTTTGACATAGTTGTCTGATCTGCCTCTGCACGCCCGGACGTACCTTGGTGAAAGCCAGGCCGAATTCCTGAGGACGGCTCCAGCGCACCGTTGCGCCATCGATGGTGAATGGGTTGCCTGCATCCTGCGTGAAGATACAACACTCCATCTCTGCTCCCACGGGGACGGCCACGAGACTTGCGACGCGACAGCCCCCAGGGGAGAGGTCTCGCAGCTCCCCCTCACCGGTCACCCTCCGACCCTTTGATGAAAAGTGGCTCTGCAAGCGGACTGCGACGCGAACGTGCCGACGTGTGTTGCTCTTCCGATCCCTGGATGCCGGTGCAGTGCATTGCGTCGGCGTGACCACTCGCTCGCCACTCGAGTAGCCCACGTCACTGGGACTCTGTTGTTCGTCGCCTCTATGGTGCCCCAACCGGTCCGCATACTGGCCGAATGAGGTCCAGGTCTGTCCCAGCAGACTCAGCACCTGAGGAGCGAGTTGCTCCCCCAGTCGGAGCAGGTCTCCGACCACGGAACGGGAGGCCGGTCGACGCCGGGGGAGCAGGCCGCGTCCTCCGGCGAGCAGATGCTTAATCCGCTGCGCCACGTCCTGAAACCCGGGGACCTCTTTTCTAGTCCAGCCATAGGCCTCCAGCGCTTCGGCATATCGGCCAAGTGACTCCAACGTCTGTCCCAGGAAATACAGAATGTGCGCTTTTTCATTGGAGGAGAACGTGCCCACCTCCAGGGCTTGGCGGAATTCTTCGACGGATTCGTCGTAGCGCCCCGTTGCCCGCAAGCAGATAGCGATCTGCACATGGGCGTTCCCGGCATACTGCGGGTTGAGGGCCGCGTGTTCGAACTCTGCGCGTGCCTCGTCGAACATGAGAGATTGCTTGAGCACACGACCGCGCTCATAGTGGTCGAGTGCGGACTTCGGTGGTTCCATGCTTGAATCCTCCCATTCGTCACGCGGGCATCGGAGACAATTTCTGGCCAATGGGGAGGGGAGCAAGAACAACACCCGCGGTCGGTCCACACTGGACCCACAAATCAAGGAGTTACCTGGTCCACTCGCGGCTCAACCGAACGGAAGCGTAGACAGGTTGGACGGAAAGGTACGCGACACGGGAGGCCGCCGGTTCGCGGTGAAACCAATACCTTGTCTTCGCGAAGGCGCGTTGGCCAAGGGTTTCCCGCTGACCCCTAGTTAAGTGGAATACGGGTCACGGAGTGTGAAAGAATAGTGCGCCGGTGGTGCGTGGGAGGGGATGAATCGGTCACATTCTGCCTCATCCTGCACACCAAAAGACGTTGAACTTCCGTATGTGGCGTTTGGCCGGAGCGAACTTCTAAGCTGAGGGCCGCTGGTTCGATTCCAGCCGGGCGCACCACAGGATGTTGTATCCATGCGCTGGTTGCTTCGCCCATCC